>NZ_JBITMA010000006.1:388900-537215 GCF_044465765.1 Nocardia sp. NPDC049526
GGAAAGCAACGCACCCAGTGGGGAAAGCGATACACCCCCGGAGCGGTAGCGCTCACCGATGACCTTGTCACTCGAGCCCGGCGCACATCCCGACGACGGATAGCGAGAACTACGCTGCGAGGGTGCACACGACACGGGCTTATTCGATTTGGGGTGTCGGTGTTGCCGCGTACGTGATCGCGGTGTTGCAGCGGACATCGTTCGGTGTTTCCGGGTTGGCTGCCGCCGAGCGGTTCCATGCCAGTCCCGCGATGTTGTCCGGATTCGTTGTGCTGCAGGTCATCGTGTATGCCGGAATGCAGATTCCGGCGGGGTTGATGCTCGATCGGGTCGGCTCGCGCGCGATGATCGTCGCGGGTGCCGTGATCATGGCGCTCGGCCAGGGCGTGCTGGCGGCTACGGAATCGCTTCCCTTGGCGATTGCGGGCCGGGTGCTGGTCGGCACCGGCGACGCCTTCACCTTCATTTCGGTCCTGCGGCTGGTTCCGCACTGGTTCGCACCGCGGCGGGTGCCGCTGATTTCCCAACTCACCGGCATACTCGGGCAGTTCGGCCAGGTGATCTCGGCACTGCCGTTTCTTGCGGTGCTGCGCGCCGCGGGCTGGCCGCTGGCATATCTGTCGGCCGCGGCGCTGGGCGCACTCTTCGCGGTCCTGGCCGCGGCGCTGATCCGGGATAAACCACCGGGCGAGACCACGACCGATAAGCCCGCTGGGCTGCGCGAGGTCGGTGCCCAGATCCGTGCGGTGTGGACCCATCCCGGCACCCGGCTCGGCTTCTTCACCCATATGGGCACCCAGTTCTCCATCACCACATTTGCATTGATGTGGGGTGTCCCGTATCTCGTTTCGGCACAACGGTTGTCGCAGTCCAGTGCGGGCCTGCTGCTGACGGTTTCGGTGGGGTCGGCGATCGCCGCCGGACCGATACTCGGCGTCCTCAGTGCTCGCTATCCACTGCGCCGATCGTGGCTGGTGCTGACCATCATGTGCGCCAACGCCACTGTCTGGACGGTGGTGCTGATGCGCAACGAACCTGCCCCGATCTGGCTGCTGGTACTGCTGGTCGTGGTCATCTCGGTCGGCGGCCCCGGCTCGATGATCGGATTCGATTACGCCCGCATGTTCAACCCGAATACCGTGCTCGGCACCGCACAGGGCATGGTGAATATCGGCGGCTTCCTGGCGACCCTGCTGGTCATCGAGACCATGGGCCTCGTGCTCGATCGCACCGGTGGATACAGCTTCTCGTCGTTCCGCCTGGCGTGGCTGGTCCAATACCCGATCTGGTTGATCGCCATCACCGGCGTGCTGATCACCCGCTTGAAGACCCGCAGGCATCTGGCCGAACACGGCATTCACGTGACACCGCTGCGCGCGGTGCTCGCCCGGATCCGTGCCGGGCGTAATACCTGAGAAGACTGGAAAGATCGGCCGTTTCGGCAGGTCAGCGACTCAGCACTGTCGTATCGAAGAAATGCCGCGAGGCCCGGTAGACATGCCTACCCATTTCGATCGGACGCCCGGAATCATCGAAGGCGACCCGCTGCATGGTCAGCAACGGCGCGTTCGTGCGCTCGTCCAGCAGCTGCGCCTCGGCCCTGGTGGCGCCGCGCGCACCGATCCGCTGGCGCGCGAGCGCGATGTGAATTCCCTTGGCCCGCAGGCATTCATAGAATCCGTGCAGTTCGAGCTGGTCGGGCGCGGGGGCGAATTCGGCGGGCACGTAATTGGTCATGACGGCCAGCGGCGCACTCCCGGCACGGCGCAGCCTGCGGAAGGTCACGAAGCGGGCGTCCTCTGACACGCCGAGTTCCTTGGCGATATCGGGATCCGGAGCGCCGAGCTGATAGTCGAGCAGTTCGGTGGTCGGTTCCTGACCCGCAGTGAGCAGATCGTCGTACAGACTGGTCAATTCGACCGGCCGATGCACCTGGTTCTGCACCACCTGAGTGCCCACCCCGCGCCTGCGCATCAGCAGTCCTTTGTCGACCAGCGCCTGGATTGCCTGCCGTGTGGTCGGCCGCGACAGATTGAGCCGTTTGGCCAGGTCGAGCTCGTTCTCGAGGCGATCGCCCGGGGCGAGCCGACCTTCCAGGATCGCGTTCTGGATGCCCTGTGCCAGTTGGAAATACAGCGGGACCGGGCTCGAGCGGTCGATCGCGACATCCAGTGGCGCGGGCATCGTCGGCTCCTCGGGGCGAGCGGGCGCAGGTGAGCGCCATTTCTTCCACTGTAAATCACACCGAGCAGTTCATGTTGCATATGTCCGTAAGTAAGTATGTCCTGACAAAGTCTTGACAAGCAGGTATGACGGGCGCACAGTCTGGATACGCGGCTATGCCCGTCCCCCCGAGGACCGAACCCTGGAGTCAGCCTGTGAATGCTCAATTCGAGGTCGTGTCGACCGGTCGGGTCGGCGTCGACATCTATCCGCTCCAATCCGGAGTGGGGCTGGAAGATGTCGACACCTTCGGCAAGTTCCTCGGTGGCAGTGCCGCCAATGTCGCTGTCGCGGCGGCGCGGCTCGGTCGGCGCACCGCGCTGTGGTCCGGCGTCGGCGCCGATCCCTTCGGTCGATACGTGCGGCGCGAACTGGTCCGGCTCGGCGTATCCGATGCCCTCGTGCAGACCACCGATCGCCTGCCGACCCCGGTGACCTTCTGCGAGATCTTCCCGCCGGACGATTTCCCGCTCTACTTCTACCGCGAACCCAGCGCGCCGGACCTGCAGATCATCGGCGGCCAAGTGGATCCCGACATCATCCGCAGTGCGGGCGTGTACTGGTCGACTGTCACCGGCTTGTGCCAAGAGCCTTCTCGGACAGCGCATTTCGATGCGTGGTCGATCCGGGAACGGCGGCCGCTCACCGTACTCGATCTGGACTACCGGCCGATGTTCTGGGCCGATGAGGAACAGGCCCGCGCACAGGTGCGCGCGGCTCTGACCCAGGTCACGGTGGCAGTCGGTAACCGCGAAGAGTGCCGCATCGCCGTCGACGAGACCGATCCGCAGCGGGCCGCCGACGCACTGTTGGATCTGGGTGTCGAACTGGCCATCGTCAAACAGGGGCCGGATGGGGTGCTCGGCAAGACCCGCCGCGAATCCGTCGTGGTGCCACCGGCCACCGTCGAGGTGCTCAACGGCCTCGGCGCGGGCGATGCCTTCGGCGGGAGCCTGTGTCACGGTCTGCTGGCCGGATGGGAGCTGGAGACCGTCCTGCGTCGCGCCAATGCCGCCGGGGCCATTGTGGCCGCCCGGCTCGAATGCTCCACCGCCATGCCGACCAGCGCCGAAATCGACGATCTCGTCGCGCTGTCATTGATTGGAAAGGCCCGGAAGTGAAGGTGGCATCGCGCAGCGATTCGATAAGGGGCGGTGACCGGGAGACGGGCGGGTCCGAACCGACCCCGGCACCCGTGGGATTGCGATCCTATGCCGAGCTGACCGAGTTGCGTGCGGCCGATCCCGGCGCCATCGCCAGGGCTTTCGCCACGCGGACCCGTCGCGCTCTGGTGCGCGGCGACGGCCGGTTGATGATCATCGCCGCCGACCACCCGGCCCGCGGTGCGCTGTCGGCGTCCGGCAACCCCTACGCCATGAACAGCCGCAGGGAACTGCTGGACCGGCTGGTCACGGCATTGGCCCGGCCTGGCGTGGACGGTGTGCTCGGCACCGCGGACATCATCGAGGATCTCCTGCTGATCGGCGCGCTCGAGGACAAGGTCGTCTTCAGCTCGATGAACCGCGGGGGCATCGCAGGCGCGGATTTCGAACTCGACGACCGGATGACCGGATATACCGCGCGGGCGACCGCCGCGGCCGGACTCAACGGCGCGAAGATGCTCAACCGGTTCGATCTCACCGATCCGGGCACGCTGTCGATGATGACCGCGAGCGCCGCCGCCATCGATGAGCTCGCCGCGCTCGGTTTGGCCGCGATGCTCGAGCCGTTCATATCGCATCGGCCCGATGGGCCCGGGACCAAAGTGGTCAACGATCTGTCACCGGATGCGGTCATCAAGAGCGTGCATCTGGCGCAGGGATTGGGCTCCACTTCGGCCTATACCTGGTTGAAGCTGCCCGTCGTAGCGGAGATGGAGCGGGTCATGGATGCCACCACCCTGCCCACCCTGCTGCTCGGCGGGGATCCGCAGACCGGCCCGGACGAAACCTACGAGCGCTGGGCGAAAGCCCTTGCGCTGCCGGGTGTTCGGGGCCTCATCGTGGGTCGTGCCCTGCTGTATCCGCAGGACGATAATGTCGCGGGTGCGGTCGATACGGCCGTATCACTGGTCCGGTGATCGCGATGCACAGCAAGCATTACGTGCCCGCCGCCCGCACCTATCGCGCGCCGTACACGGTGGCGCTCACCCCGGAGGCGGCCGGGTGGGACCACGCCAGCCTGCACATCATCGAGCTCGCGCCGGGTCAGTCGCATCGCACGCACAGCCGATCCGATGAGATCGTGGTGGTACCGCTATCCGGTTCGTGCACCGTTGCCAGTGCCAGCGAGTCGTACGAATTGGCCGGGCGCACATGCGTTTTCGACGGCCCGACCGATTTCGCCTATATCGGGCGGGACAGCTCCTACACCGTAACCAGTACCGGCGGCGGACGATTTGCGCTCGGCGGCGCCGTCGCCCAGCGGCAGCTGCCGTTCCGCTATGTGCCTGCCGCCGATGTGGCCGTCGAGTTGCGCGGTGCGGGCAACTGCAGCCGCCAGGTGCACAATTTCGCGACGGCGGACGCCTTCGAGGCCGATTCGATCATCGCCTGCGAGGTGATCACTCCCGGCGGCAACTGGTCGTCGTACCCGGCGCACAAACACGATGAGCTCTCCGATACCGAGACCCCGCTCGAGGAGATCTACTACTTCGAATTCGCCCGTGGCGCTGACGATTCGCCCGGCTTCGGCTACCACCGTGTGTACGGGACCCCCGAGCGGCCGATCGATGTGCTCGAGGAGGTCCGCGACGGCGATGTGGTGCTGGTGCCACACGGCTACCACGGACCGTCCATCGCCGCGCCCGGTTACCACATGTACTACCTGAACATCATGGCCGGTCCCGGACCGGAGCGGGCCTGGCGGATCAGCGACGACCCGGCACAGACGTGGCTGCGCGGCACCTGGGCGGATATGGCGATCGATCCGCGGCTTCCCATGGGCGCGAAGGAGACTCGAGGGTGAGTCCGATCGACCACACCACCGGCTCGATCCCGGAAACGGGGGCCTGAATCTCGGCCTCCCACAGTACAACTGAGCGACCGACGGCCGGGCCCCAACCGAGTTCGAACCCGGCTATCGGATGCGAATAGACGTCGACGAGGACACGGGCATCGTCGAAGCGCGACCTCTCCCCGCAGTTCGACGGCACGCACGAGCTGCTGCCGTGCCGCGCGACCGGCGTTCTCAATGCCGGGAAGGGCTCGCGACAGTCCGATGACGCACAATCTCTCTTGGCTCGAAGCGGGCCTGCTTTCCTTGCATCCCAACGCTTTTGCCGAGCCGGGCGGCACTCGGACAATGATGCGAAATAAACTCCAGGACAGGAGATCTCGTGATGGCCAGCGAGCGGGACGCGCTCTCGGACAGATACCACAAGTTCCGGGTCGAGAACTTCCCGCAGACCGATTTGGCCGGCTATCTGCCGGTCGACGGCGTCGAGGTCAAATTTCTCGACGGATGCAATCGGTCGTGCATCTTCTGTGTGAACGAGGACTACATCGGGAAACGGTTGAATCCGTTGGACACCGGGCGCTTCGCGCAGTCGCTGTTCGACTGGATCGACTCGCCTACCGAGCCGGAACGGCCCGAGGCGGTCTATGGCACCGGCGGTGAGCCGCTGATGGCGCTGGATCTCGTCGAGGAGGTCTTCCGACCACTCGGCGAACGCGGCATCACCACACGCCTGGTGACCAACGGCACGTTGCTGGACGAGAAGCGGATCGCCCGACTGGTCGATATGAAGTTGTCCGGGGTGAAGGTCACCTACAACACCGCCGATGCCGCACGGCTGGCTGCCCTGATGAAGGGCTCGAAATCCGGTGACGCCGAACTGATTCTGCGCAATATCCGGCTGGCCAAGGCGGCCGGACTGTGGGTGTTCATCCGAATCGGGCTCGGCAAGCACAACTTCGACGAGGCACCGAAGATCTATCGCATCATGCGCGAGATCGGCGTCGACGTCGTGCAGATCAAGCCGTGGATTCCGTCCGGACTCGCGGCGGCCAATCAGACCGAGCTGAGCCTGAGTCCCACAGTACTATTCGACCGGTTCACCGGAATCATGGAAGAGCTCTACGACGAGATCCAGCAGCCCGGGGGTCCCGAGGTGACCGTCTCCTGCTATCCGCCCGCACGGAATCTGGGATTCACGGTCAAGGACTGCGCCAATGTGGCCAAGATCTACTGCGAGCCCTGCGGTCATGCGCTGGTGTGCAATTTCTCCGACGAGTACCTGGGCAGCTGGTTTCCCGAAGACGGTGGCCTGCTCGCGTGCGTACAACGTCGCCGTGAGTTGTATCCGAAGATCATGGACGCCCACGGTGTCGCATCGTGCCCGGCGCGGCTCAACTGGTCGTCCCCGACCGGGGTGGTGAACCCCGCGCCCGAGTGGAAGCCTGCAACACTATTGCCGCTCGCCGTCGTCGATGCCGAATGAATTTGTGCCGCAGCGGATCTTGCTCCTCTCGCGCAAACCGCTCATCGAGCGCCCGCTGCACGAGTGGCTCGCGGAGGTCGTGACCGACACCGTTCTCGTCACCGTGCCCGGCGCGTTGGCCGACATCGGCGCGGACGTGCGCGGCCGGTTTCGCGACTGCCGGACCGTATCGGATTACCAATCGTGGTCCACGGAGTGGACGGCAGAATGCGCGGCACGCGAACACCGGGTCGGTCTCGTCGCCAGTTCGAGTGAAGACGATGTGCTGCGCAGCGCACGACTGCGCGACCGGCTCGGATTGCCAGGGCAGACACTGGAATCCGCGCGCGCCTACCGCGACAAGCTGATCATGAAGGATACGGCCGCACGGGCCGGAGTGAAGGTCCCGCGGCGGCGGGCGATCGACCGGCCCACCGACCTGATGGAGTTCACCGAGGAGGTAGGACTGCCCGTCGTCGTGAAGCCGCGTCGAGGCTCCGCGTCCATCGGGGTGCGCATCCTGCGCGGCCGATCGGACGTCACCGCATTCCTCGCATCGGGCGAATTGCCCGCGGCGCCACAGTGTTCGGGCCGGTGGATCGCCGAGGAATACATCGAAGGCGACTTCTTCCATGTGGACGGTGTCATAGCCGACGCGGCGGTGGTGCACTGCTGGCCGAGCCAGTACAACAGCGGCAATGCCGAAGCGGCACAGACGGAGTCCGAGCTGTCCAGCGTGCTGCTCGCCCCCGACGACCCGAGAACCTGTCTGCTGCAACGCTTTGCCGCCGATGTCCACCGCGCACTGCCGACCCCTGCTTTCCCGACGAGTTTCCACCTGGAGGCGTGGATACCGGCGCACGGCAGGCCGGTGCTCTGTGAGGTCGCCGCACGAACCGGCGGGGCCCTCATCGCCCGCACCTATCGGGAAGCGTTCGGCGTACATCTGTCCCGGGAGAATCTGCGCGGGCAGTGCGGACTCGGCCTCGAACTGACGCATCAACCCGCGGCGCCGCGCCACGCCGGTGGCTGGGTGCTCTTCCCACCCGGACACGGCCGGTTCGAACCGCCAACGGGCGCCTGTCCGGTTGCCGGGACGGAGGTCGAGTTGCATATGCCCGCAGGCGCTTTCGCGCACGGACCCGAGTACGCCGCACATTCGGCGGCGGCGGTCGCGGTGCATGCCGACACCGCCGAACAGGTGCGAGAGCGAATCCGGGAGACGACGCGCTGGTGGACCGAGGAGGCTCGGTGGCTGAATTGATCCGCGAGCGTCCGCGCCGGGTGGCGGTACTGTCGAAGAAGCCGCTTGCAACGCATCGCTACGATCGCTGGTTGTCGGAATTCGGCATCCGGACAACCCTTTTCGCCGAGGACACGTCCGCGAGTCGCACCTTTCTCGCTGGGACACACCAATACTCGACCGCACCGCGCCTCTTCCCGGATTGGAAGCGCAACCGGGCTGTCGATCAAGCGGTGGCGGCCGAGCACGCCGAACAGCCCTTCGACCGGATCGTCGCGCTGAGTGAATGTGATCTCGTCCGAGCCGCCGAGCTGCGCGCCTATCTCGATATTCCAGGCCAGCGCCCGGCATCGGCCACCGCGTTCCGGAACAAGTCCGTCATGAAGTCACTGGCGGGCCGGGCCGGGCTGCGTGTTCCGGACCACCGGCTGGTCGACTCGGTTGCGACCTTGATGGACTTCGCGGACAGCCACCCCGACGGTGTCGTGGTCAAACCGGTCGACGGGTCGGGCTCGGTCGGCGTCATCGAACTGCACAACCGAACCGAGATCGAGTCCTGGGCGCATGCCCGCGCGCTGTCGTGTGACGACCCCACCGACTACCTCGTCGAGGAACGGATTGCGGGACCGATGCTTTCGGTGGACGGATTGATGCGAGCCGGACAGGTCCGAGCCGTCATGATCGGGGCTTACACCCGAACCTGCCTGCACTCGCTGATCGAGCTGGCACCGCATGGCATTCTGCTGCTGGACGCCGACGATCCACGCGTCGTGGCGGCCGGTGATTACCTCACCCGGCTGCTGCGCGCGCTGCCCGTCCCCGCGGAGACCATGAGTTTTCATTGCGAGTTCTTCGATCACCCACACCACGGCCCGATGCTCTGCGAGATCGCTTGCCGCACCGGCGGCGGCAATCTGAACCTGATCGCCCGCGAAGCCCTCGGTATCGATCTGGAACAGGCTTCCTGTCTCGGGCAGGCCGGCATCGACGTGCCGGTCGAACATACGATGCCCGAACCGGGCCGCTGCTATGGGGATCTCGTGGTGCCGCGCTCTGCACGATCGCTCCCCCCCTGGTGTGCGCTGCGATCTACCCGGCGTCCTGCGCTTCCACTCCCGCCGGGATGATCGACCCGGGCGGGCCGCGAAGGTGTCGGATTATGTGATCGATGCGCTGCTGGCGAGCGACGACCATATCGGTGTGCGACGCGTGTACGACTCTGTCATCGCGTGGCTGGACGAGCACCTCGCACCCGTGCAGGGACGGTGCTGACCGCGATGGATCTCGGACTGGCCGGACGCGCCTATTACGTCACAGGCGGCAGCCGCGGCATCGGACGAGCGGTGGCGGCGCTGCTGCTCGCCGAGGGCGCCGCAGTCGCGACCTGCGCCAGAGATACCGCGGCGCTGGAGCAGATGCGTGCCGCGCTACCACCTGAGCACGCCGCGCGGCTGCTGACGCACACCGCCGATGTTCGGGATGCGGCAGCTCTCGAACAGGCCGTCGGACAGGCTCTCGAACGATTCGGACGGCTCGACGGTGTGCTGGCCAATGCGGGCGCCGGCATCTCCGGCAGTGTGCTGAGGACACCGGAACCGGAGTGGCACAACCAATTCCAAGTGAAGGTGGGATCGGTGCTCAACCTCGTAACCGCGGCGCTGCCCGCGCTGTGCGAGTCGGACGCCGGACGAGTGGTGGTCGTCAACGGTGTCACCGCCCATGCGCCCGATCCGGGCATGGCCGCCGTCAGCGCGACGCGCGCCGCCGTGGCCAACCTGACCCGCTCGCTCGCAGTCGAACTGGCGCCGTCCGGGGTTCTCGTCAATGCGATCAGCCTCGGTGCGATCACGACCGACCGCCAGCACGCCCGCTACCTCGCGGCCGGGACAGCCGAGCCGTTCGAGGACTGGTGCGCGGCCGAGGCGAGCCGCCGGGGCATACTGCTGGGCCGCTTCGGAACACCACAGGACGTGGCTCCCGTTGCGGCACTGCTACTTTCGCCGATCTGCTGCTATGTGACCGGCAGTTCCATCGATGTCTCGGGCGGCGCCGGTGGCCGCACCTGACTGGGAGATCGTCCTTGCCCGGCACGGCCCGACCGAATGGTCACGAGCAGGGCGATTCAGCGGCCATACCGACATCCCCCTGTCAGCCGAGGGGCGGACCCGCGCGGCCGAACTCGGCCGGGCACTGCGGCGACCACTCCCGGAACGAATCCTCAGCAGTGACCTGACGCGTGCCCGGCAAACCGCCGCGGCGATCGCCCTGGCCGCCGGGCTCGACCCGCACCGGATCACGATCAGCAGCGGGCTGCGCGAAGAGTCGCTCGGATCATGGGAAGGCCGCACTCGGGCCCAAGTCGCCGGTACCAACCGGGATGGCTACGCCCGCTGGATGGCGGGCGACATCGGCGCATTCGACGGCAGGGAAGGGCTGGCGGCGGTGGCGCGGCGGGCCGTTCCCGTGCTGCTCGGCCACTGCGCCGGCCGTCCCCGGACCACCGGTCGGCTGGTCGTGGTCACCCACGCCAATACGGCTTTGGCGCTCATCGGCGCACTCGCCGATATTCCGCCCGGCCAATGGGCGGATCTGCCGTGTCCCGGACCTGGGGAAGCCATGGTCCTGCGATGAACGGCGCCGCCCGGACACTGGCCTGCGCGGTGCTGATCACCGCCATCGGCAACGGTCTGTATCTCGCCGGTGCGGTGCTCTTTTCGACCCGCTCAGTGGGGCTGAGCGGCACCGACGTGGGAATCGGACTGACCATCGCCGGCGTGACCGGACTCGGCGCGGGGCCAGTGGTCGGCCACCTCGCCGATCGCTTCGGTGCGCGCGAGATCTACCTGGTCACGCTGATCGCCGAGGCCCTGGCCACCGGCAGCCTCCTCCTGGTCCACGGTTTCGTGGTGTTCGTGGTCGTCGCGGCCGCGGTCGGCATTGCCGAGCAAGGCAGCAGGGCCGTGCGTGGCGCGCTGATCGCACGGATCGGCGGGGCCGCGCGAGCGCGTCTGCGTGGCTATCTGCGATCCGTCACCAATATCGGCGTGGCGATCGGTGCCGCCGGTGCGGGTCTGGCCATCCGATTCGATACGCGCACAGCATATTCGGTGCTGATCCTCGTCGATGCCGCCAGTTTCCTGCTCACCGCGCTGGTAGTCGCCCGCATTCCGCGGCAGCCCCCGCTGTGTCGGACCGACCGCGACCGCAGCGTAGGTCCTGGCCGGTTGGACCTGCCATTCCTGGCGGTGACCGGCGTATACGGCGTGCTGTCGCTGCAGTATGCGGTGCTCACCGTGGCGCTGCCGCTGTGGATCGTCACCCACACCGCTGCTCCGGCCTGGCTGGTCTCGCCGCTGCTGCTGACGAACACCCTGCTGGTCGTCTTTCTCCAGGTACGCGCAGGCCGCCGCGTCGGTTCCATCGCCGACGGAATCACGATCACCCGCCAGGCCGCCGTCCTGCTGGCGCTGGGCTGCGTGCTGTTCTGTGTAAGCGGCACAGGCTCGCCGGTATTTGCCGCATTCGTGCTGATACTCGCGGTTGCGGTGCACACATTGGGCGAAATCGGCCACGCCGCAGGCGAATTCGAACTCAGTTTCGCGCTGGCGCCGGACCATGCTCAAGGCCGCTATCAAGGGATCTTCGGCATGGGAACCGGCGTCTTCGTCGCCGCTGCTCCCGCCTTGCTCAGCGTGGTCTGCATTGATAGCGGCCAGGCCGGATGGGTTCTGCTCGGCGGCATATTCCTCACCGCTGGACTCTGCACCGGGCCGATCGCGCGCTGGGCACAGCGCAGCGCCGCACATCTGGTCGATGCTTGAAACCGAGCAGTGCAACACCTTTCCCCTATCTGATCTATTCGAAATCGCGACTGTGCGGCAAACCGGGTCGTACCTCGAACTCGACATCGCCCTCGCGCAACTCGAAAAGCTCGTCACCTGGCCGAGGTGGTGGTTGAGGCGGTATACCAGTGCTGGTGGGCGATGAACTGATAACCGGCGAGTTGGCCGTTGACGGGCTCGCGCGCCGGTTCGCCGTGCGTCCGCCGCTCGAACGGAATGCGCCGTTGGTGTTGGTGCTGCACGGCAATCACTCGGGCAGTGCGCGGGTGTACACCCGGCCGATCATGTACGACTGGACAAGTTTCGCCGCCCATGCCGACGAATGGGGCATTGCCGTCGCTTATCCCGATGGTCACGGTGGTTGCTGGGCCGACGGGCGCGGTGTCACAACGGCCGACGAGGCCGGGGTCGACGATGTGTCGTTTCTGCGCGCAGTGATCGATTGGTGCGCCGACCGGTTCGGCACCGCACTGGATCGGACACTCGTCGTCGGTATGTCCAACGGCGCGTTCATGTCTCACCGATTCGCACTGGCAGCCGCCGATCGAGTGCCGGTATTCGCCGCGGTCGCCGGTGGCTTCCCTGCTGCATTGCTCGATATCCGCCCCACCCATGCGGTCTCGGCGATGCTCATCAACGGCGATACCGATCCGATTCAACCGATCACCGGCGGCCACTCGCGCCACCGCGGCCCCAACGGTGAACCTCGCGGCCGCACACTGGGATTGGTCGAAACCGCTCGGCACTGGCGGGCACTCGACCGCTGCGGGCATGACGGAGCCGCGATTACGACCGATAACTCGAGCCGACACACTGTGACCGGCGGCTTCGGCGGTACGCAGGTAACGGCGTGGACAGTATTCGGCGGCGGCCACACCTGGCCGGGCACGCCGATTCCAGCGGAATGGGGCGACTCCCCCGGCGCGGCCGTAACCATGGAATTCGATGCCGCAGAACAGATCTACCACTTCGCCCGCCCCCTCCTGATCCCAGCAGCAGATCGCAAACTCTGAACCCATGAGGCCGGTGCGCTCCCTGGTAGCCCACCTCGGAGTAATCCGGCTCAGTCCCTCGCGTCAGGCACGAATGTGTAGTCCGAACCCCGTGCGGCCCTTGGGTTCCAGGCCTTCACGCAGGCGCAAGGCGGGCATTTCGTAGTCGCCGCCGTTCTGGGTGCGGAAGGCGATGGGGTCGGTCTGTTCGATCGACAGTAGGCGCTGCTCCCAGGCCTTGGCGGTATCGGTGAAGTCTTCGGGCGAAAGGCGATCCGTGCCGTAGGTCACGAATGGGGGCAGCACGTCCATGCCGGGGTAGTAGAAGATGCCGTGTTGGATCGGAAAGAGGAGATCGTCGATGGGGCCGTTGATGCCGCGGTCGGTGTAATGCGGTTCGCGGCCGCCGATCGTCACCGCGATCATGGCGCGCTTGCCCGCGAGGGTGCCCTCTCCGTAGCGGTCGCCGTAGCGGGTGTCGCTGTGTTCGCCTACGCCATAGGCGAAGTGGTAGGTGAAGACCCGGTCGACCCAGCCCTTGAGGATTGCGGGCATCGAGTACCACCACAGCGGGAATTGGAAGATCACGGTATCGGCCCAGAGCAGTTTTTCCTGCTCGGCCGCGATATCGGCGCTGAGTGTGCCGGTGTCGTACGCGTGGCCGGAGTCCGCGGGGACCCGCAGTGGGCCGCTCACCTCGCCGAAATCGTCGGCGTCGACCGTCGACTTCCATCGCATCGCGTACAGATCGCTGACCTGCACCTCGTGCCCGGCCTCGCGCAGGGTGGTCACCGCGATGTCCTTGAGCGCGCCGTTGAGCGACCGTGGTTCGGGGTGGGCGTGGACGATGAGTGTCCGCATTTGCTGCTCCTTCGGATCGGATGTTTTCGATCTTCGCCAGGCGGTGCGGCCGTCGTTCAGGGACGCTTCTTCCATCGGACGGGACTTCCTGGTATCAGCAGGACCACCCTTGTCCCCCGAAGCCGTGGCAATACTGGAGGGATGGACGAGCTCAGCGACTTCCTGCGCACGCGGCGGTCCCGGGTGGATCCCGGAACCGTCGGCATCCCCACCGATTCGCGCCGTCGGGTGGCCGGATTGCGCCGGGAGGAGGTCGCGCATCTGTCCGGGGTGAGCGTCGACTACTACGTGCGCTTGGAGCAGGGGCGAGCTCGGCAGCCATCCGCGCAGGTCCTCGATGCGTTGGCCCGCGTGCTCGGCCTCGACGAGGTGGAGCGCGAGCATCTGCACCGGCTGGCCCGCCGACCGCAGCGTCCGGCGAAAACGGCACCGAATGTCCGCATCCGGCCCGAGTTGCGGCGGGTGCTGGGTCTGATCCCCGACGCGCCCGCCTTTATCCTCGATCACCGCCTCGACGTGGTCGCGGGCAACCGGCTGGCGGAATTGCTGTACGGACACAACCCGATGAAGGGCCTGAATATCGCCCGGCAAATTTTCCTGCACGACGACGGCCGCTCGCTCTACGCCGAATGGGATCTATGCACCCGCGATACCGTCGGCCACCTGCGCCTGGCCGCGGGCAAGTATCCGGACGATCCCAAACTGTCGGCCCTGATCGGCGAACTCGCCGTGCACAGCGACCGTTTCCGCAAGCTGTGGGCCCGGGCCGACGTCCGCTCCCGGACCCACGGCCGCAAATCCTTCGTCCATCCCCTGGTCGGGAGCCTGGACCTGCACCAGGAAAACTTCGCCCTCCCTGAGGAAACCGGGACCGAACTCGTCGTCCTGTCCGCCGAGCCCGGCACCGAATCCCATGACAACCTGCGCCTGCTGGCCAGCCTCGGTGCGACGGATGCCGGGATCACGCCCGACCGCCATATGACACAACCCTAGCGAGCGTCATGTTGATGTAATACGGTGAATCGGGGGCACAGGAGAACGAGGCCGCTGATGACCATCCGACGCGACGCACTCGAACGCGACATCGTCACCGATTTCAGCTCTCGCATGAGCTACGGCGAGTACCTGGACCTCGACACCTTGCTGAGCGCGCAGCATCCGGTCAGCCGACCGGAGCAGCACGATGAGCTGCTGTTCATCATTCAGCACCAGACCACCGAGCTATGGCTGAAGCTGGTACTGCACGAATTGCGAGCCGCGCGTGCGGCTTTCGACGCCAACGACATCGGTGTCGCACTCAAATGCATTGCGCGGGTGAAACATATCCAGAAGACGCTGACCGAGCAGTGGTCCGTGCTGGCGACGCTGACGCCCACCGAATACGCGCAGTTCCGCGATTTCCTGGGGAACTCGTCCGGGTTCCAGTCCTACCAGTACCGTGCCATCGAGTTCATCCTCGGCAACAAGAACACGGCCGTACTTCGGGTGTTCGAATCCGATCCGACTGCGTACGAAGAGCTGGCCACGCTCTTGCGGGAACCGACCCTCTACGACGCGTTCTGGCGTCACCTCGCCCGCACCGGGCTCGATGTGCCGCGCTCCACGCTGGAACGGGATGTCACCGAGGCCCACGCACTCGACCCCGAACTACTCGCCCTGGTGCAGTCGATCTACGAAGCGCCAGAAGAACATTGGTCCGTGTACGAGGCATTCGAGGAACTGGTCGACCTGGAGGAGAACTTCCAGCTGTGGCGGTTCCGTCACCTGCGCACGGTGCTGCGCGTTATCGGAAGGCGAAGCGGCACAGGCGGATCCAACGGCGCCGGATTCCTGCAACGCGCACTGGAGCATACCTACTTTCCGGAACTGTTCGCCGTCCGCACCTGGACCGGGCGCTGATGGATCGCCCCGATGCGGTGCTCGACGACTTCGATGCCCGGCCCGGCAGCGTGACCTCTCTGGCCCGCACGGTGCTCGGCGCGTATGTCCGCGACCTCGGCGGATGGATCGCGGTAGCCGATTTCACCGAGCTACTTGATCTACTCGGCATTCCGGCACCGAGCACCCGAACCGCGATCACGCGATTGAAGAGCAGAGGTGTCCTGCACGCCGAAAGCCGTAGCGGGCGCGCGGGTTACGCGCTGACCGATGCCGCCCTGGCCATGTTCGCACGCGGCGACCCACGAATCTACGGATTCCGCCAGATGGCCTCGGACGATCCGTGGCGGCTGCTGTCCTACGGCATCCCGGAGTCCGAACGCGCCGCACGACACCAGCTTCGGCGACGACTGTCCGCGATCGGCTGCGGCGCGGTCTCGGCGGGTCTGTGGATCTACCCGGCGTACCTCGCAGCCGAAGCAGCCGCCATCGTCACGGCCTTGAACCTCGACGACTACGTGACCTCATTTCGCGCCACAGATCTTGTCGTGCCCGGCACCCTCCGCGAGGCCGCCGCACAATGGTGGGACCTCGACGATCTCGCGGCCAAACACCGAACCTTCTACGAAAAGCACCGAAAAATCCTTGACCTCGACGACATCAGCGACCGAAATGCCTTCGCACATTTCACACTGATGCTCGACGAATGGCGGATCATCCCCTACCTCGATCCGGGATTACCCGACAAAATGCTGCCCGCCGACTGGCCGGGCCCCGCCGGCGTGCAACTGTTCGCAGAGGCCCAACGACGGTACCTCGAACCGAGTCGTCAGTGGGTGCGAGCGTCGATCGATGAGACGGGAATCCGGTGACGAGCCTCAGCGGCTGGAGACCAGGGAATCGTCGCGGGCTGTCCGGGATATCGCGGCGCTGGTGCGGACACCGGCGGAGGACGTAACGGGACTAGGACTAGGCTTCCACCGAAGGTGACGACACCGAACGGAGAGGGCTGATATATGGCGTCCGCAACAGCATCCGCACAGATCGGGGTTACCGGCCTGGCGGTCATGGGTAGCAATATCGCCCGCAACTTCGCCAAGCACGGCTACACCGTGGCACTGCACAACCGCAGCATCGCCAAGACCGACGCACTGCTCGCCGAACACGGCGGCGACGGCAACTTCGTGCGCACCGAAACCATCGAGGAATTCGTCGCCGCGCTCGAGAAGCCACGCCGGGTGCTGATCATGGTCAAGGCGGGCGACCCTACCGACGCCGTCATCGCCGAACTCGCCGACGCCATGGAGCCCGGCGACATCATCATCGATGGCGGCAACGCGCTCTACACCGACACCATCCGCCGCGAAGCCGCCATGAAGGCACGCGGGTTGAACTTCGTCGGCGCGGGCATCTCCGGTGGTGAGGAGGGTGCGCTCAACGGCCCCGCGATCATGCCAGGCGGCCCCAAGGAATCCTACGAATCCCTCGGACCGCTACTGGAATCCATCGCAGCGCAGGTCGACGGCACACCGTGCTGCACCCATATCGGACCCGACGGCTCCGGACACTTCGTCAAGATGGTGCACAACGGCATCGAATACGCCGATATGCAGCTCATCGGCGAGGCCTACCACCTGTTCCGCGACGCGCTCGGCTTCGACGCCAAGCAGATCGCCGATGTGTTCACCCAGTGGAACTCCGGCGAACTCGAGAGCTACCTCGTCGAGATCACCGCCGAGGTGCTCAACCAGGTCGATGCGAAGACCGGACAGCCACTGGTGGATGTCATCGTCGACGCGGCCGAGCAGAAGGGCACCGGTCGCTGGACCGTGAAGTCCGCACTCGATCTCGGCATCCCGGTCACCGGCATCGCCGAGGCGGTCTTCGCGCGGGCGCTGTCGGGCTCACGGGCCCAGCGCAAGGCCGCACTCGGTCTCGCCGCGGGCAAGCTCGGCGAAAAGCCCACCGACGTCGCACAATTCACCGAGGACATTCGCCAGGCGCTCTACGCGTCGAAGATCGTCGCCTACGCCCAGGGCTTCGATCAGATCGCCGCGGGCAGTGCCGAATACAACTGGGACCTGCGTCCCGGCGATATGGCCACCATCTGGCGCGGCGGCTGCATCATCCGGGCTCGGTTCCTGAACCGGATCAAAGAGGCCTACGACCAGAACCCGGAACTGCCAAGCCTGATCCTCGCACCGTACTTCCGCGAGGCCATCGAAACCGCCATCGACAGCTGGCGCCGCGTCGTCGCCACCGCCACCCTGCTCGGCATCCCGGTACCCGCGTTCGCATCCTCACTCTCCTACTACGACGCCCTGCGCGCCGAACGCCTGCCCGCCGCCCTCACCCAGGGCCAGCGCGACTTCTTCGGCGCCCATACCTACGAGCGGATCGATGCGCCGGGCAAGTACCACACGCTGTGGAGCGGCGACCGCAGCGAGGTTTCGGCCGACTGATTCGAGCGCCGTCCCAGCTCTGGGAAGGCTCGACAATGGGGCACCCGGGTACTAGGTGCCCCATGCTCGAATGAGGAGGACTGTTTGGCGGACGAACCCCGCGAACCAGCCGCCGAGCAGCGGCTCGCCGATGCGCTGAAAGCGCTCGGACCGACGGGCTGGCAGCAAGCGGATGCGGTATTCGCGGTCACGGTGGCGGGGGAAGTCGGGCAGCTCGCGTACTCCGTCGGCGACCAGTTGGTTCCGCTATCGCCCCCGGAGCCGGTCCTCGCTCTGGTCCGAGAACTGCGTACGCTCGCGGCCCGATCCAACGGCGAACCGTGGTGGCGCATGCTGGTCGTGCTGGCCGACTCCGGTGCGATCGACATCGATTACGACTACGGCGAGCAGCCGTTCCCGCCCGAGCAGCTGTTCGCTCCGGAGGCATACCGCGCCGACCTCGAGGCGTATCCGCGCGCCACTGTGCCGGTGTGGCTAGGCGCCTACATCGGCCACGGCGACCGCCAACGTCGCACACCGCAACAGGCTGCCGCCCAGGCACGGGCCGATCGATCCGGCCACAGGTGGGCGACGCTGGCGGAATACGAATTTCCCCCGTTCCCGCAGATGTGGGCGCGCTGGGCGACGATCGCCGCGGCATTCGTCGCAGCCCGGTCGGAGCACGGTCCGCGGATGGAGCCGTGGACGGGGGTGTTCGAGGGTGCGGCATTGCACGGGTCGACGCTGCACGCACTCCCGGCCGGGCGGGCCGTGCTCTCGGGCGGAGTCTGGAATGCCCCCACCCTGGACGCGGTCTACAACGGCGGCGAGCCGATGCCGAATCTCTATGCCGGCGCACCGGATTGGGTGGCCGATCCGGTACTCGACCCGCGCGCCGCATCGGGTCTGCTGTCGTTCTGCTACTGGTGGGAGGCCGGGCGCTGGTATCGCGGGGCGTCACCGTCTGCGGAGGATTGCGCTGTGGCGGTCCCTGGGGTGTGGACCAGGGAAACGGTGCTCGGTATCGTCGCCGACCTGCTCGTTACCGATCCGAATCCGGGTGCGCGGGAAGCAATTCCCGCACTGCTGGCGGCCGCCGAGGTCGGCCGGGTCACACGCCGGGAACTGGTCGAAGTGTTCGGCGAAGACGGCCGGTTCGATATCGACGGTGCGCTCTATCAATACTCGCTGGCCGGGTTGGCGCCGCCGGCACCGGAGCCGATACACGCCGCGGAGGCGATCTCCCGGGTGCGCGATTACATCACCGGGCGCGTACTGGACACCACCGGATATCCGCTCGAGCAGTTGGTCGCCGAACGATTCAGCGTCGGCTGGATGGTGCATGTACCGGTACCCGCCGGGATGGTCGCGACGGATAGGGCGATCTTCTATCTCGGCGACGACGGTCTATTCGAGCAGTCGTCGACGTCCATCGATCCGCCGATCTACATCGCCGACTTCGAACGCCGATACGCCGAACGCCACGGCTGATCCGGACCGAAAGAAGATTCTCATGGACCGTTGGGAACGAGAAGGACTGCGCTCGGCCAACTTCGGGATACGCAATCAGGTCGAAAATATTCTCGACGCACTCGCCGAGCAACGCGCCCAACGGGACGAGGTCCAGCGAGTGTTGGACACCGCACGGAGCACCGCGAGCTCGACGGATGGTCTGGTAGAGGTGACCGTCGACAGATCCGGCGTCCTGGTCGACGTGCGATTCACCGCAGATGCCGCGAGCAGTACCGCCGAACAGCTGGGCCGATCGGTAACCGAGGCCGGGCGCGAAGCGGCCCGTCGCGTGCGGGAGCAGGCCGCACAGATCCTGGCCCCGGTTACCGCGGCCGTCCACGCCATGCCCGACCTGCCGGACCTGGTGGTCGGCGCACCGAGCCTGCGCGAGCCCGGCGAAGTCGAACGGCGCGACGAATAGCCTCCCATCTATTCCCAGCGATGGGCATAGATAGGTTCGCAGTAAGATTTTTCGCCAGGCAAATAGCCTTCTCGGTTTCCGCTGGTGAGGGTTGAAGGGTGACCGAGTGTGGGCCAGTCGTTGCATATCGATCCGGACCGTCTCCATGCGCTCATCACCGAACTCGCCGCAGTCGCCGAATCCGCGCATCAAGATCTGGCCGAGCTGAAGAACGCCCTGGCCCGTGAGGGCAAGCCATGGGGTGACGACGAGCCGGGGCGAATGGTCGGCGATGCCTATGAGCCACAGGCGAAGAAGGGGCTCGAGGGGTATCACAACCTGGTCGAGAATCTGCGCGGATTGAGCAAGGGCGTCAGCGAGGTCGGCGACGCGTTGCACGACCAAGACCAGAACAGCGGCCAACAGATCCGCAACACCGGCTCGAATCCGCCAGTGTCCGTCGCGCCGGATACGACGTGGACCGGCACCAACGCACCCCGAACCAGTTCGCCCGCAACCGATTCCGGGGCGTACACCGACAACGGAAACACGACGCCGACACTCCCCGGCGCTTCATCTCCCACCTCCTCCACCCAGCCGAGTTCCACCCCGAGCCCCTACCCACAACCGGAGACCACCGGCTACAACCCGATCGGCCAGCCAACACCTTTCGGTCAGCAGCCCGTGTACCCGGATTCGAGCACACCGCTGAGCGAACCGGACTCCACGCCCGAACCTGCCGCGCAAACCTCGACCGGAGACGGCGAGAATGCCACAACATCACCGCAGCTCACGGGCGATTCGGCCCCGGTCGTCCCCGGTGCGACGCCATCCGCCGCCACGGTGCCACCCCGGACCGGCGATACCGGGGTCGCCGAGAAGCCCGCGGGCACGCCATGGTCGAGAACGCCGGGGACGGCCCTCCCGGCGATACCGTCGGGCACCCCCTGGGCCCGTAGCGGCGCTCGCCCACCGGCACAGGTCTTCGCACCGCCCCCGACCGGCGTCGGCCCAGCGCAGCCCACCGATCGGAAACGAGAGGACAAGCCACGCAAGAAGAAGCGCGATTCGACCGCGGCAGAGCTCGTCCGGGCGCCGACCGATGCGGCGGCGCTGGCCGCGGCGCATGAGCTCGCCGATCGACACGAACTGCGGATCGTCGGCTTCGACACCTCGGGTATCGGTCAGGAGATGGTCGCCCAACTGGCCGCGGCCATCGACGACATTCTCGGCAAATATCCGTTCATCGAGCTCGGCGGGATCGAGATCACCGAACTCGAAGGCCGGATCTCCCAGGTGACCCGGGATCGAGGCGATGAAGGGACCGAATCGGCGAGCACAGGGTCGTGGATCCTGCTCGACCGCACCCTCGTCACGAACCCCGCCCAGTTCAGCGAAAAGGTCTACGCAGCAATACAATCCGGGAACTCTGTAGCCGGATCCGAGGAGCGACCGATGTATTCGACGATCGTCGGCGACCTCGGCCGGATCATGACGGAGCAGGCGGGTCAGCCCATCCAGCGGCTGGCGCAACGGTCTCTGATCACCGAATATCAGCGCATCAACGGTCTATGGGACGCCGGGGACACCCTGGCCCGCATCGTCGGCGGCTACCGGCGGTGGCGAGACCAGTTGGGCGGCAACAGTATCGTCGACGGTCGGTTCCAACCGCACGCGGCGTTGGTTGCCGCATTCGCCGAAGTGGAGTTGCGTGGCGATGACGCGTGCGGTCCGGCACGGGTGCTGTATCGGTTGCTTGTGGAGGGCGCGAGAGGGCGGTCGGCGCCCTCGTGAGTGTCACGATCCCACCCGACTTCCCGGACTGGCTGACGCGCTGGGTGATCGGCCACTTCCCGGTCGGTAAACCCAAAGATATCCGCGCCGCGGCCGACGCCTGGGCACGCTCGGCCGAACGTCTCACCGTTACCCTGCGACACCTCGAGCGACTCGCACAGGACGTGCCCGCGGCGATCCAGGGCGAGGCCGGCGAAGCGATCCAGAAACAGCTCAAAACCGAGATCGCCAACACGCACAATCAAATCGAATTCGCCGACGGCATGGCAGGCCTGCTCTACGACTCGGCCAACTCGATCGAACTCGAGCAGTACATCGTCATCGGTATCGGGGCCGTCCTCCTCGCCAACCTGCTCATCGATACCGCCGTACCGATGAAGGCCGCCAGCGACCGCATCGCCGCCGATGTTGCCGCCACAGCCGCCCGTCGCGACACCCTCGCTTTCCTATTCCAACGTGCCGCCGGCTTCATGGAGCGATTCCCCCACATAGCGCTCGCCATTCGCGCGACCATCATGGGCGCGGTCTCCATGGGCGGCGTCGTCGCCGGTGCCGAGTACGTCCAAATCGTCCAGGGCCGCGGCAAGCCCGGTCGCCGTACCAGCATGGATTGGGGCCAAGTCTGGGTGGCGGCGACCGCCGGTGGTGCCGGTGGCCTGGTCGGCTCCATGGCTACCCGCGCAGTGCTGCCCGCGCTCACCCGTATGGCGGCCAACGCCGCGACACCGGTGGGACGCACGACCGGACGCGTCGTGGCCGTCGTGCTCGCGAGCGCTGCCGGTGGAGCCGCGGGCGGGGCCGGCGCCGCGGTGGTCGTATCCAAGCTCACCGACACCGAACTCACCGGCCGAAAGCTTGCCCAGATGATCCTGATGGGTGCCAGCAGTGGCGCCATCGCGGGCCTCGGCGCGGCGGCGCGCGTCACCCGAGCCATGAGCGCCGCCCGGCCCCCTGAGGGGACCGTCCCCGAGATCGGCGGATCCCGAGGCAGTCGCGACAACAGCTGGCGCGACGGCCTCCCGGTCCGATCAGCGCCCGACTCGGCCAGACCACACGGCAGCGCCGAGACACCTCGCTCACGCGAGGAGACCATCCCCGAGATCGGCGGATCCCGCGACCACAGCTCGCGCGACGGCGTCCCGGTCCGAGAAAACACCGACGACGGCCACACATCCTGGCAGGCGCCCAAGGAGACCATCGACGAGCTCGGCAAGCTACGCGACGACGAGAGTGGCGGGTCATTAGAAGATGCCTTCCGCAAACTCGATGAGGGCGGCACCCCGCCGGATACCAACCAACCGCCATCGGGCACGCCGCAGACCCCGCCCGCGTCGCCGACATCCCCCGGTGGCACACCCGAACCCAGCCACGGCTGGAGTTCCTGGGATATGGCGCTGCAACAACTTACCGAGGGCAGCTTCGGAGCCGCACCTGCCGATCCCATGGCCGCACCAGGGGGGTCGTCGTCCACCAACCTTCCCGGTACCGCTCAATTCCACAGCAGCCGTCCCGATTCTCCGCAGATGGGTCTGGCCGGAACGATCCTCGCCGCCGAAGGCCAGCCCAACGCCACGCCGGGATCGGTAATGACGATGAGTGCCGACACTCCCGTCGAGAACAACACCCACATCGGCACCGCCAAGGATTTCGGTGGCAACGGCGGTGGCAACGGGCCGGGAGTCACAGCGGGACCGCCTGTCGCACACGGGGATTCGCCGACAGGTGGCGGCTCTGGTCCGCGCCCGAACTCACCTGGGCACGGGCCCGGCGAGCTGCCACCCGATCCGGAAGGGAGTATCGACCACCTCGACTTTTTCGACTACGAGCCGGTCGGCAACGAGCCCTCCACACCGGCCGGTACCTCCCCCTCGGCGACGCCGCACACAGCCAGTGCCACACCGGTCGAACCAGTGCCGGGCAGCGGGCCTGGTTCGATGCCGCCCACATCGACGGAGGCGAAGAGCCCGACAGCACAGGTGGGTTCGGCCGGCCCCGGCGGCGCACCGGCAACACCCGCTGCCACACCGGTGGCCAACACACCTCACGCCAACCCACAGGCCGGACAAGCCAACACACCCCAGCCCCAAGCCACACCGCAAGCCGGACAAGCCAACACACCCCAGGCCACCGCACACGCCGCACAAGGCAACGCACCCCAGCCCCAGCCCACACCGCAAGCCGGACAAGCCAACACACCCCAGGCCACCCCACACGCCGCACAAGGCAACGCACCCCAGCCCCAGCCCACGCCGCAAGCCGGGCAAGTCAATCCACCGCACCAAGCCAACCCGCAAGGTGCACAGGCCAACTCGCCACAGCAGCCGCACACCGTGACACCGACACCCGGCGCAACCGCAAACAACCTTGCAGCCCAGACGATCCCACCCACAGCGCTGGCGGGCGCGGCGGCACTGGCCGGGCATGGGCTGTCGAATCCCGATACCACCGCAGAACATTCGGCATCCCTGCCCGCGATGTCGGGCGGGCAGCCCACCGACAACGACCAAACCCCCAGCGACCCAGAAGAATTCCCCGACCGCATCGGCACCGTCGTCACACCCCCGATGCCCAGCTACGTCCCCGCCCAACCCCAGATAGACGAATATCCGAACAACGCACCCGACGAATACACCAAACCACCGGGCACGACTTACAAAATCCCCGGCCAACCCGATACACCGGACGGCCCGCCCCCCAACGCAATCCCGATCGTCCCGCACCCGACTACCCCCGCGGTGCCGGACACCGGCCCGGCCATACCTCTGACCGACCGGCCACAGGTCCCGATCCCCGACACCGCGATCCCCGGCGCACCCGCCGAAGACGACGGGCAGAAACCGCGCGTCCACGACTCCGAACCACCCCTGCCCCGCCACAACAACACCCCCGCACCGCACCTGCCCGCCACACCCGCCGACCGCCCCACCGAACTCAACCCACCCTCCCATTACGCCACCCCGCCCAACCCCGAAACCCCCGGCGCCCCAACCGATCCCACCGCCACCCCGCAACTCAACCGCGACAGCACCCAATACATCCCCGACCCCGCCATCCAACCGACCCGCGGCGGAACCCCCGCCACCACCCTCGCCGGACCCCTGCCCCAACCAGTGGTCCCGGCACGCCCCGTACCCATGGCTTCGGCCTCAGTGGACGAGCCCAAGAAGCGCAAACGCAAACCAACCACGCCACCACCCGAACCACCACCGCCGACGCCGAAACCGCCTGCGCCGATACCGGTACCGGCCCCGCAGCCGAAGCCGCAGCCGACCCGAGCAGCCACAGCACCGGCCCGCACGAAGGTCACCACACAGTCGGCACGGACAACCGGACGCGACCTGGCCATCACCTTCGCCAGTGCCTCCGGCAGCGGTGCAATGAGCATGCCGTCCCTCACTCACACCGAACAACGCGGCCGCAACCTCGCCGAGGTGGTGCTGACGGGTGGCGGCCTGGCTACGGCCACCCGCCCCACCCGAACCACGAGCACACAGGTCCGCCCCCTCGCGGCGACCACCACCGAACTCGACGACAGTTGGCTCGAGGGACTCCTGCTCCCAGCCGAACCCGAATCGGCCAA
This sequence comes from Nocardia sp. NPDC049526, assembly GCF_044465765.1. Classification (NCBI taxonomy): domain Bacteria; kingdom Bacillati; phylum Actinomycetota; class Actinomycetes; order Mycobacteriales; family Nocardiaceae; genus Nocardia; species Nocardia sp. NPDC049526. Next base: position 414,087 of record NZ_JBITMA010000006.1, read on the forward strand.
CCAACACGCCACCCGCGACGGACACGCACCGCGGCCACATGAAGAGACCATCGCCGAGATCGAAGAGATCGGCCGGGCCATCTTCCTCGACCTCGGCCTGCCCGACGACGACAGCGGCACCCAATCACTCTCGGGCTCTACGCGACCAACGACTTCCCCCGGAAGCGCCCCCGACCTAGGCAACGGCTGGAACGCCTGGGACGCGGCCCTGGAACAACTCACCCGGGGCACCTACGAACCCGCACCGACCGACCCCATCACCACACCGGTAAGCCCGGCATCGACCGGCCTCCCCGGCACCGCCCGATTCCACCGCAGCCGACCCGAGACTCAGCAGCCGGACCTCGCCGGAACCATCCTCGCCGCCGAGGGCCAACCCGACACCGCACCCGGATCGGTGCTCCCGATCAGCACCACCGCACAGGCTGATACCACTCACACCGACACGACCACCGATCTCGGCGTCACCAGCAACGAGCCGGAATTTCCAGTGGAGCCACTCGTCCCACAAGCGGCCGGAGCCGAGCACGGGCCCACCGCGACACCAACCGCCCCTCGCGAAGCGAGCATCGTCAACCTCGACTTCTTCGACTACGGGCCGGTTGTCGGCGAGCCCGCCGCAGCGGCAACACCAACCGCCGAACCATCGACCACGCAGACCAACGCACCCCGCCCCACGGTCACACCGCAAGGCGCACGAACCGAATCGCCAGAGCAGCGGCACGCGGCCGCTCCAGGCCTCGGCGTGGATGCGAACAATATTGCAGCACAGGCGATCCCACCGGCAGTGCTGGCGGCCGCCGCCATACCGCCGAGCGGGCATGGACCGTCGAATCCCGACACCACTTCAGGCTCCCCGACACCGCCGCCCGCGATGTCGGGCGGCCAGCCCACCGACAACAACGAACCCCCGAGCGAACCAGAAGAATTCCCCGACCGGATCGGGACCGTCGTAACTCCCCCGATGCCCGGTTACATTCCCACCCAACCACAGATAGACGAATACCCGGACAACGCACCCGACGAATACACCAAACCACCAGGGACCACATACAAGATTCCCGGCCAGCCCGATGCACCGGACGGCCCACCTCCCAACGCCATCCCGATCGTCCCACACCCGAGCACCCCGGCAGTGCCGGAAAGTCGACCCGCAATCCCCCGCACAGACCGGCCCCAGGTCCCGATTCCGGATACCGCCGTGCCCGGAATGCCCGCCGAAGACGATCGCGACGGGCAGAAGCCCCGCGTCCACGACTCCGAACCACCCCTGCCCCGCCACAACAACACCCCCGCACCACACCTTCCTGCCACGCCCGCCGACCGCCCGACCGAACTCACCCCACCAGCCCGCTACGCCACCACACCCAACCCCCAAACCCCCGGCGCCCCAACCGATCCCACCGCCGAGCCGCAACTGCACCGCGACAGCACCCAATACATCCCCGACCCCACCGTCCAACCCACCAGCGGCGGCGTTCCCCCCACCACCCTCGCCGGCCCATTGCCGGAACCAGTGGTCCCGGCGCGCCCCGTCCCCATGGCCTCGGCCTCAGCGGACAAGCCCAAGCGCAAGCCCAAACCGAAGTCCCCACCAGAACCAGCCGAGCCGCTGAAACCGCAGACGCCGCCAGTTCTCGTACCACCGGCCGCTGAACCGAAACGCCGCAAGCGCGGCACATCCCAACCGGATCAGCCCGTCAGCACCGACCCACAGCGGGAGCGCTCCGGTCCGCCACAGCCGACGAGCGCGGACAACCGTCGCAGCGACCCGCACGGCCCCGCTGTGGCCGATCCCGTCTTCCTGCGTATTCGGCAGGGAATAGCCGCCGCATATATGAAATCCGAGAAGGTCTCGGAACTGCATCCAGTGAGCCGAAGACTGGCACAGATGGCCCGGCAGGATCTGATAGAGGCGATCAAGCGGCTGAATTCCGTTGAGCGCGGACTTCTCATCGAAGCCGCGGAGTGGGCGCGCAATAGCCAAGAGATCACGACACTACAGAACGGTGCGATCAAGAGACTGGCCCGTTCGCTGCGAACAGTCCCATTCGACGGCACCCGGACCCTGACCGACCTCGAGTACGTGGAACTCGAACTCGTCGCCGCGGATATGTCGCTCAGGGAGATCGGCACCGCGCTCGGCTCGAAGGAAACGACGGTGCGGGCACACTTGGTTCGCATCCAAAAAGCGCTCGGCGTCGAAGACCGCTCGGCGGCGGTCGCGGTCGCCATCATCCGCGGGATCCTGCCGCGCACCGATCCCGGCATCGCAACAAAACGTGATTCCGCCACGGACATCGCTGAGCCGACCAGCCGGGAACGCGAGGTGTTGGCGCTGCTCGCGGACGGTCTGACCAGCGGTGAAATAGCGGAAGCGCTCGGCGGCCTCGCGGTAGACACCATCAATTCCTATGTCGAGCACGTCGGCGACAAGCTCGGGGTGGACACCCGTGCCGGGATGGTGGCGGCGGGATTCTGGACGGGAATCCTTTCCCGCACGCAACCGGAGACCACCGGCGAACCGGATGCGATCCCGAAGCTGAACGCACGCGAAGTCGAAGTACTCACCCACATCGCTCTTGGCAAGACCAGCGCACAAATAGCGGCCGACACCGGGCTGACCGAGCAGACCGTCGACACATACGCGTCTCGCGCCCGGCGCAAGCTCGGCGCGGGCACCCGCGCAGGAGCGGTCGCAACGGGCATCCGCACGGGCCTACTCCCCGGCACCAAACCGGTCACCGCCCCGGGTCCCGGCACCGCCGTGCCCCAGCTGACCGACCGCGAACGCGAAGTGCTCACCTTGGTCGTCGCGGGCAAGACGAACGAGGAGATCTCGACAGTCCTCGACCTGACCGCGCAGACCGTGAAGACCTATGTGTTCGAGATCAACAAAAAGATGGGCACGCATCATCGAGCGGGACTGGTCGCGGCGGCGCTTCGCACGGAGACCATACCCATCGTGGAGCTCGGCGCGATCACCGGCGGCGGCGGTGGGCGTAGAACCGGCGGGCCACCGCACGGTGCGGTGCAGGCGTACTCCGATTCCTATCTCATTGCGGCACTTGGTCTTTCCCCAGAGCCTCGGCGCGGCAATGCCGCATCCCATGCGCCCGGCGATGTGCCGTTGTGGGCCATGGGATTCCATCGAGACCCTGAGACGGGGCAGGAGTCCGGCACATCCGCGGGGCAGTCGGCTAACGGCGAGCAGGCCCCGAGCGAAACCGAGCGTGCGCGTGCGGATCTCGCGAGAGCGCTTGGGGTGGACCCGGAGATATTGGGACTGCGCGGGGTACTGCTACAGGTCATCGACCAGCTGCAAATGGAATTGCGCCTCCTCGACGACTGGTCCGCGATCCAGGTCGGTGAACTTCCCGGCTGGCTGGGACGTGCTCTCGACCGTGAGTATCGCGCCCAACGGGCGATGAGCGATGGGGGCACCGCGGAAGAACTCGCCCGGTTGGCCACGGACACAACCCAATTGGAAGCAGACCTGCCTGCGTTTCTCGGGCAGGAGGAACTGGCCCCCGGCTGGCGCGACGCGACCAGCGACGACCCGCTACACGAACTGCGCCAACTGGCAATGCGTGCGGACGCGCCGCAGGAGATAGTCGACCTCGTCGATGCCACCGCGCGCCTTCTCGGACTCGCCCCGTTGGTTACTCAGGCGACGCCGAGCACGGACTCGCCGTCCGTGGCGCAAGCGCGCGCGACAATTCGCGAATCGCTTACTGCCGAAGCCGATATCGCGGCGGCCGAGGCGATGCTCGACGCCCTGGTTCGGACTGCGCAGGGGCCGGTCGTGGTCCGGGTACGAACGGACGGGCCCGGACGCGTGCGGGTCGAGGTGGTCGACCAGAGCCGGACCCTGCCGGTACGTGATGAGCCGCACAAGACCACCGGGGAGGTGGTGCCTACCGAGGCGGGCCAGGTCACCGAGCTGTTGGACCAGTCGGGACGGTGGGGCTTCCGGTTGAACACCAACGGGTCACGCACACGGTGGTTCACCGCCGGGCCGGACGAATCGGCGGCACCCGCGTCGGAACCCGCACTGCGAATGACTTTCGAACGCGGCCAGGTTAAACGGGGCGGGGCCAGGGCGCGCAGGGAAGTCCGCCAGTTCCTGTCACACAACACACGCCTGCCCGAGCCGACCATCGATGCGGCAGTACGCGCTGTGTCGGAATTACTCGGCAACGTGGCACTGTATGCCAAGCAAGGAGGTGCGGAGCTCACCGTCGATGCGGACGATTCCCGCGTACGGATCAACATCACCGACACCTCGGTCGGACTGCCGAAATGGCGAACCGAGAGCAACGTCCAAGCCGCTGACGAGGTCGCACCGTCACCCACCGTCAACCCTGCCGACATAGACGCATACCTAGCGGGATTCGCATTGGCGGCGGCACTGGAATCCAGCGGGACCGACCCGGACGAAATGGAGAACCGCGCCGACGGCGAGCACGGGCGTGGCGCGCGGATCGTGACGGATAATGCTCGCGCCGTCGGCACCGATGTGACCCTGCACGGCAAGACGGTCTGGGTCGAATACCGAACTCCCCCAGGGAGCTACCCGGCATCCCCGGACGACGCCCTCGACCTCCCTCAGGGCCGCGCACGCCGCGCCGACGGCGCTGTGGTGGTCGCGTCACCGTGGACAAAGCGAGGACAGTCAGCCGAAGGTCCCATGGTCTTCAGCACGCCGCCAGGCGATACTCCGGGTGTCGGACGCGCGGACCATGAAGCCGATTCCGCCGCACCCGGTTCGGATGCGGATCCCGCAACTGATCAGCCCACCGTTGTGCCGGGTGTTGGTACGCCGAGTCACAGTGCCGAGACCGAATCGGCTCTGCCTGCGGCGAGCCCGCATTCGGCCAATCCATCTCCGGTCAGCAAGCCGATACGTGACGCCCTCAAAGCGATCATGGCTCGAATCGACCGCGCCGGTGCGGATCCGGTCGCTACAGAGCAGGCCAAGGAGCTGGTACTCGAGCGTTTTGAAGAATATCTGCAAGTAGCGCGGGTGAATGCGCATCGCCGACGCATGACAGCGCGGACAGCCGCTCTGCTGAGAGAAGGCGTTCCGGCCACGGTTGCCGAGCGGCGGGCCAGAAAGGAGGCAGACGCTTACCTGCGGTCCGCGAAGGCAGCCAGGGCGGCCGGTGGCGTCGCTGCGCACAACACCAAGGTCTGGGTGCAGAAGGTTCAGGCGCGCGTCCGGCGGGCGAACTTCAACTTCGTCGACGGGCTTGCCCGGCTGTACCGCGGAGTGCACGGTATGCCATCCGAGCCCATCGTCGGGCTCAGCGAGGCGCAACGTGCCGTCATCGATTATTTGGACACCCTGCATCACAATCTGGCGGCCGCTGAGGCGCGACTTGCTGCACTGCTGGAGCGGCATCCGGACCTCGAGAACAATGGCGCACACTTCTGGCTGACGGCTTTCAGTTCGCATCGCTCGGCACTGTTCGAGATGTCCGCTCACTTTCTCGCGGGTAAGACACAGAACGGCCGGTCGGTCACGTCGCAAACGGACCTCAGCAATGTGAGAGGACATGCGACGTCGATTAAAGGGTTGCTCGGTGAGATTCAACTGGCCGAGCAGTTCGACCAGATCGACGCCGTATGCCTACGGGTCGAGGTCGCGACGCCGATGGGCCCGCAGATCGATGCGGAAATCGATGTCATCACCGATGGCAATCGGGTCTGGCGCGAAGCGAAAACCAACAGCACCGCTTCCCAACAATCAACCACGACAACGAAATTCGAGGCACAGGCTCGCAGGCAGCTCCACATTGCGTACATGAATCGCGGGTACTGGGTAGATGGGGCGCCGCCGCAGATCAAGTGGCATTTCATGAATGGTCTCCGCCCAGCCGTCAAGGCGAGATTGGAGGCCATCCGAATCGAAGACGAGTCCGGTCAGATCCTCCCGGATTATCACGTCGAGGTGATAGACGACTCCGCCACAGGAAGCGTCCACGAGACTCCTGTCCTCGGTACTGCCGCCGAACGCTCCGACAACCCTGAGGCCGCTCGCAGCCGCAGGACGAGGAAGAGGAAGTCGTCTCCGACCCGAAGTGCGACGCCCGCCGAAACAACCAGCAACGCTGACGGGCCGGCCGTCGGAGACGCCCCGCAATCCGGCGACGGAACTGAATCGGAACGAACAGCCGATCCGGAATCCCTGCCGGATGGCATTCGCAACATCTTGGCTCGCATCGACGAAACCGGCGTGACACCGGAAACAGCAACGCAGGTCACGCAGATCGTTGTCGACCGCTACCAGCAACATCGCCGCCAGAGTGCGAATGGCCACCGCTCGCGGTTCTTCGATTCGACGCTGACAGAAATCCTGTTGACCGGCGCATCGGCATCCGATGCCGAAGCGATTGCACGGCATCGGACGGAAGAATATATGGGCAGCGATCGGGCTCGGGCCCAGATCACTGCTGATGCTGTGTTGCGCACGACCCAATGGGTGAACCATATCGAACTCGTCCAGGCACTGCGGAATCACGGGTTGTCACCGGGACAGATGGCGACTCCGGCCGCACTCGACGTAGCGGCACGTTTCACAGCGAGCGGCGCTTCGCTGGATACCGATCAGTTGCCGAAAGGCTTGCAGCGGACCATTACCCGAATCGAAAATTCCGGTGTCGATCCAGCTATTATCGATCAGGCGAAACTCGCGGTTCTCCTGCACTACCGCGAGTATATACCGATAAATACCGAGAGTGTTTACCGTGATACCTTGCTGAGCAAGCAAGCCGGGTTCGTGGCAGACGGTTTCCCCGATGCAGTCGCCAACCAATTGGCCCAATTGGCAACCGATGCCTTCATGCAATCCGCGAAGGCACGAAAGGCGATCAATGGTGTCGCCGCAAACAATGCGAGCCAGTGGTTCGACAAGGTACTGGCCAGTGCCGAGCGGAACGATCTCGATGTCGCGGAACAACTCGCCGATATCTACCGGCGGGGCCAACAGCCGCTGTCCGAGGCAGAGCAACAGGCCGCCAGCGATCGCTTGGGCGCCATGCGAGCCGACCTCGATGCAATCGCCGGGCGACTCGCCACGCTCCTGGATCGGAGACCGGACCTTACGACGAAGGGCGCGGCTAAATGGCTGACACAGATCGGTACGCAATTCGCCGCGCTCGAGCGACTATCCACCGCTATCGCAAACTGGATCGCGGCCGGGGATCCGATCACGCACGCCATGATGAACGACCAGATCTTGCACGGCCCCGCCGCCATAATTCGCGGACTCGGGGGCGAGATCCGGCTGGCCGAGCAGCTCGAAGACATTTACGCGCTGGGACAACTCGTCCACCTGCACGCGCCGACCGGGGTTCAAATGGCCGGCGAGGTAGACGTCATTACCGACGAGGGCCGAACTTGGCACGAGGCGAAGACCAACGATATCGATGCGCAGCGCCACGGGCAAAAGGCCATCGAGGCGCAGGCCAGCAGACAACTCCATATCGCATATCTGAATCGCGCGTACTGGGTGAACGGCCGCCCGCCGCAGATCAAGTGGCATTTCATGAACGGCGTACACCCGACCGTTAAATCCAGGCTCGAGGCACTCCGCATCGAAGACGAGACCGGACGGATCATCCCCGATCACCACGTCGAAGTAATCGACGATTCCGGAACGGGAAGCTCTGGCGGGTTCGAACGGGACGATATCCCCGCCGACGCGACCCCTGTCCTCGATTCCACCACCGAACGTTCCGACAAGTCCGAGACCACTCGCAGACGCACGAGGCGCAGGAGAGCGGTCGTCGAACCGGTGCCTGGTCCGACCAATTTGCCCGCCGATGCCGTGGGCGAGAGCGTCGACACACCGCCGAACCACGTCGAGGTGTCCGAAGGCGAGGTGTACGTGATCGCCTTGGTGGCGGGCGGCTCGGAGAGTTCTCTCGGTGCTGTGCTGGGGATGACACCGGCGCAGGTGAACGGGCTGCTCGCCCGACTGATCGGCAAAGTCGGATCCGAGGGCAGTGTTCGCGCGGCACCGGGGCACCGGGGATCATCTGGCAACGCCGAAGCGCCACCGGCAAGCTTCCAGCCCTCACCTGGACAGCTCGAAACCCTGCGCGCGTTGGCCGAAGATCTACCCGAGCAGGCGGCTGAGGGCACCATCGATGTGCCCCCGGAAATCTTGCAGGCCTTCCGATCTCACATCTCGACTCGGGTGTCCTCGGAGTTGAGCAAGCGCGAGACCGAAGTGCTCGGTCTGATCGCGCAGGGTATGTCAGCCGGACAGGTCGCCGCAGAACTGGGGCTGTCGCCCAACACCGTGAACGGCTACATCGCACGCGCGAAGATCAAGCTGCGCACCACCGACCTGCGTTCCACTGCCGCGGCAGCACAACAACAACAGGCGACCGATTCACCCCCGACCGAGCAGCCTGAGACTGTCGACCCCGCATCCGATCCGCCCGAACGTGCAGGAGATGGGACCTCCAGGAGCACGCCCGGCCCCACACGTCGCCGCCCGGCCGGTCCAGGTGCCCGGCAACACAACGCGGGAACGCCGCATCGATACCTTTCCGGCGGGAACGGACCTGCCGAATACGACCCATTCCTGCGGTACCGCCGCACCCCGGCAAACGGCCCAAACGACCCCGCCCGACGCCGAAGGCACCAATCGGGCGCAAGAAATCCCGAACCTGACGGCACCGCAGCACACCCGGGCGGAGTTCCCGGCGACGTGACGACGCAGGCACAAGCGCAGGACAGCAGGGTGGTGCATGGTTCCGGGAGCGGCAACGGTGACGACGGCGGTCGAACCGAACCGCCACGGGATCTGGGCGCGCTGTCCAAGGAAGCACACGCGGCACTCGACACAGCGGGCGCCGAGTTGCGCGACCTCGGTTCGGCCGACCGGATCGCCGAGCAGCTGATGCGGGATGGAGTCCCCGGACAGACCGCGATAGTGCTGGAACGCATCGATGGTGTGGACCGCGCCAGAACACTGGTCTACGACGGCCGCAGAGTCGTCGAGGTGCGCGATCCAGATAACGACGACGGCATGATTCACGAATTCGTACCCGGGTCGAGCGCTACCGAACAGACACGCGCACTGGTGTATTCGCCGGTGGAGACGGCGGATCGGGCCGAGGCAGAACATGCCTTGGGCAGACTGCTCGGCCGACACGACTCCGACCGGTTCCCCGAGCACTTTCCCGACGGTATCCCCGACCGGCCCACCCGCGCGGCGACGGCACTGGACTTCGATCCGCCCCGCACCATCGACGGACCGTTGCAGGAAAACGAATGGTCGACCCTGGCGAAGCTGTACCCCAACGAGGTGTCGAACTCGCGAGGAGCGCCACCATCGGCGCGCGCCCAAGCACGTGAGGTATGGAGCGACCGTTACTTCCCCCGGGAACCCGTTCCCGCGTCCGAAACACCCGCCGAATACCTAGCTCACCGCGCTGATGACGCAATCGTCACGTACTCGAACACTTACCGCGCCGGTGCGAACGACGGCATCCACGGATGGGTGGATCAGGAGGGTGTCCTCCTATTCCAGATCAGTGCGGCGCCGGGCACCCCCTCGGGCCAACAGATGTTCCGAGACTTGATGGCCGAGATCGGATCCCACGTGCGCGCGATCCGTGCGCCGTGGTCGGTGGGCGACAGTTTCACCGACAATATCGACACCTTCAACGCCTACAGACAGGATCTGGGACTTTCCCCCGAGGAAGCGGCACGCCGGACCTTCACCGGCAAGATGGCCGGTGACATGGGGTTCACCGAGGTGACCGTCAACCGCTTGATCGGCCCCGTCGGGGAGCACCACATCGTCATCGTGACGTTTTCCAAGCCCAACCACCCGCCCGCGGCAGAGCCGGGCGCCTCGTGGGCCGACGACAGCCGTCCCGACCCCGACCAACTCGCGGATCAGGTATTTGAGCACGCACAGGCCGTCGTGGCGCAGGCAGTCGGACGCGGCGTCGAGCTCGATCCGGACCAGCAGCGGCAGCTGGCTCGTGACATCACCGAGCAGACACTGCTCATCGCTGGCGATGCCGGTGTCACAACTGACGTCGATCAAGTGCTTGCGATTGCCGATGCCACCACGCTGTTTCTGTTCGAATACACTCGGGGCGGTCTGCCGCCGCAGCCCACTGACCCGCTCGAAGATCATCCGGTGCAGCGCACCGAGCCCCTCGAAGAGCGCACGCCGGACCGGGCTGAGTCATTGCTGGAGATATTCCCAGCAGAGTCGTCGGCAGCGGAGCTGAGGCATATCGCGCAAAGGATCGGCTGGCGCGACACCGTGAAAACGGCATTGCGCCAGGCGATTCGGTCCGGCCGGATACCGGAGGGCACACGACTGCCTGCCGCCGACATAGTCGCTACGGAACTCGAGTTGTCGTCGTCGACCGTGGAAGCGGCGTACCAGGGATTAGATACCGAACGCTATCTGGTGACCAGTCGCGGGCGCGGCACCACGGTCGCCGAGCGCAGCCAATGGCCGAGAGAACCGGTACCGGACCCCGCCGTACCGATGGGACCACAGATGTTCCTGGACATGCTCGCCGCGGAATCTCCGACCGAGGAGCTGGCCGATACCGCGCGGCAGATGGGTTGGCGCGAGACTATCAAAACGCTATTGCGCCAGGCGATCCTGTCGGGCTCGATACCGGCGAGCACGCGACTGCCGTCAGCCAAAGCAGTCGCCGACCATCTCGGTCTGTCGCAGGCGACAGTAGCCCCCGTCTACAAACAACTGGCCGCCGAAGGCTGCGTCGTGACCACCGCCCGTGGCACTACGGTGGCGAAATGGCGTGGCGGCTCAGCCGAACCCGACGGCGGAGTGACCTACAGCAATATCGTGACCGGACAGCCCGACAATGTTGCTGGAGTGCCCGCGCCCGCCCAATCGGACCGGGATACCAGCCAAAATCTGTTCCCGGCTGAGCTCTTCCGAGAACTTCAGCGCCGACATGGCGTAATTGTTGATTTACCGCAGGCAATCGGCCTCGAAAAAATGGAGGCGATTACCGAAGATCTCGACTACCTACTGATTATGCATTCCGGGGTAGCGCTTGGAAGAATATTCGTCGACCGACTCGGCCAGGGATTGGCCGCACGCGCCACTCCGGTTCTCGAACGGGGCCGTCTGGTCACGCACTCGATCACCTTGGATTTCGACCACGTCCTGAATGCGACAACCGAAGAGGTGCGGGACACCCTGGTACGGGTATTTGCGGATGCGGTGCTCTATGCCGGTAGATGGCGCGCCGAGGCGTACGCGATGCGGGCCTTGTCGGAGCATCTCGGAGATGTGAGCGATGAGGAATTCACAGATTGGCTGAACCAGCAATTCCCGGACGCTTGCTACTACACGGACGAGAACAAAACAAAGATAGGTCTGAATGTTCGTGCGGCGTTGCAGCGGTCATTCCTCGACTTCGAGAACAGCCAGCCGAACCTCACCGACGGCATGCGCATCATGCGCGAACTACTTGTCGGCTTCGCTCGAAAGTTGCACGGCTACGGACTGAAAGAGGTCGATACAGAGTCACCGTCATTCAAGTCCAGACAGCAGCGCGCGGCCGACCTGGAGAACGACTTCGGTGTAGAATTCGTCGGAGTCGACATGCTGGACGTCGAGGATGCAACTTTCGACGAGTTGTTCGAGATATTTCGCACTCTGCTCACCGAAAATCCTGAATTACTTGTCGCTCCATCCGGTCAGGATCGCCCCAGAATCGGTATTGCGGCGGACGCACGCGAATCGACTATGGCCGCTACCTCCAGCGAACCGTTCGACGGTGTGGAGCGTGCGACCGGGCTATTTCTCACCGAGCGGCTTGCCATCAACCTACCGCTGCTGCGCGAATGGGTGGCGGAAGACATAGAAAATGGATACATCGCCGGGGACCCCGATCATCCGATTCGCACTGTAATAGCCCATGAGGGTGGTCACGGACAGCATTTCCGCAGTGGCCTGGACCAGGATGCGGATACCGAATTCCGGGAACTCATGGCCGAGCTGGTAAAACTGTTTGTGCAGATGAGTCGGCCGACCTCTCTGGACGAATTCCCGGATTGGCTCGAGCGAGAGCTCAGCCACTATGGCTTCGGCAACGACCAGAAACCCGGCAATCTTATCGGCGAGGACAAGAAGGCCGCCCTGCGCGAACTCTATGCCGAGGTGTACTCGGCGGTCACATTGCGCGGAAAGCTGGCAACCGACGCTCAGAAAATGGCATACGCGCGGTTGATGCGGGCGGTCCATGAGAACAGCGCATTGCCGGCACCGACCACTGCCCCCGACAGTCGCGCCGCCGTCACCTACTCCGCTGTAGCGGCGAGTTCGCGCGGTGATGTACCGGCCGACGGTTCGACCGCAAGCGATTCCGATGCCCGAGCGATCGATCCCGCCGAGCCGGCCAGTGACGTATCCGCGGCCCCTCCGCGTTCGCTTGTCGTCGGGCTGGCAGCTCAGCTGTACAGCGTTCGAGCTGCCGAGCAGCCCGGTGAATCCGCTGGATACGACACCGTCCTCGATACCACCACCGATCGGGCATGGCAGGCCGCCCATGCCGGTAACGATCGAGTCCCGTTGGCCACCACGGACTTCCACGCGTTGCCGGACGATGTACTGTCGGAGTACCTGCGCTTGGCCGAGGTCGCGCTGCCGGTCGTCCTCGGCGCGTTGAGTTCGGGTACCGACATCTCGGGTGACGAATTCGTCGAGCACCTCAGCAGCAGGATCCACAACGGGCGGCTCCAACAACATTGGCGTACCGCCACCCTCGAGCAGCGGCTGCCGTATGACGATCCCGGCTACCCCGAGGTACTACGCGAACAGCATCGACGCTTCGCGCGCGCGGTCCGCGATTTCGTGGTGTCGGCGAGTGCCATCGATCGTTCCGTATCGGATCCGTTCGCGTCCTGCGCGACCGGCGCGGTGGTCGCCGCGCAGATGTGGCACAGACATGCGGTCCGCATGTTCGGATTCGACTTGCCCGGCGTATCGGTGGAAGTCGTTCGTGAGTTCGCCCGGGCGATTCACGTGCTGTTGACGAAGTACCCGCACGTCCAACTACACCAGATAGGGATCGGGCCCGTCTCGGGTGACCGACCATTCATCGCGGCCGACCATGTCGAAGGTTCCGATACCAGGTACCCGTTCACGCGGTCGATCACATTGTCCGATGTCTTCGCCTCCGACCCGGATTTCTGGGCTCCGACATGGACCGGGATGGTGCACGCCGGGCGAGCCGCGGGACCTGTCGATCAGGCGATCTATGGCTTGGTCCTGGGTGTATTCGGCTACTCACTGAACAACACAGGTGGGGGCGATGCGGCGTATTACGCCGGAAGCAGGCTCGCCGATCATCATAAGCACAGTCACCAGGGGCCGGCGCGCTGGTCTCCGGATGCGATGTTCGCTTGGCGGAAAGGCGAATTCCGCACATACGGAAAGGATCGCGACGGGCGATTCGCCGCAACCCGGGCATTGGGCGGAGCGTTCGCGGCTATGGAGCACGACCCGACCAGTGCCTCGGCCGGAGAACAGATCCTGCACGACCTGTTGACCAGCAGCGCCGAGAAGAAAGCCGCGCGCTACGGCCTACTGCGGGAACTGGCCGCGGAATACCGTCCGGTGACACCGGCGGAGCAGCAGGCCAAGCTGGCCAAGATCGCGGAAATGCGTGCCAACCATAGTTTCCGCATGCTCGATTTCGATAATCCAGGCATCACCTTGGATACCGCCGGTCAGGTCGCCGAAGCCGTACAGCACATGCGCACCGAGTTCCTGGTGCTCACCGAATTGTGGGAGTTCAAGAGCGCTCCCGGGAACATCGACTCATACGCCTATGAGTCCCTTGACGGTATCGAATTCAACGAATTGTGGCTTACCGCACCGGCGCGAATGCGCGCCGACGCAATAAAGCAAGAGGCTGCCGGACGGCTGCGCTATGACCCCGATCTCGCGTACTTGTGCCTTGCCATCCACGAATTGACGCATCGGCTGCGCAGGCTGGTGTCGAGCAACGGGTCGGATGCGTACTCAGTGGTGGAGAGGTACTTCGAAACGACCTACGGCTCCAAGGACATCGGCAGGCTCAGGGCATGGATGGCTCAGCAATTCAGCTCGTACGGCATCCGCCGCGAGGACGGAGCTCTCGATCCGGCGGAAGCCGAGGCGGAAGCGATGGTGGCCGCCGAGGTCGCCACCCTGACGCCGACCGAGGGCGAGCTGGTAGTACACGACCATCTCACCGCACTGGCCACAGCCGAGGCCGAACGCCGTGGCCTCACCCCGCCACCGGCGAGCACGGATATGCCGGATTGGACGCCGCCTCCCCATGTCGAATACGAAGTTCGGCCACCGAATAACCTGACGCTATACCAGCCGCAGGCGATCGTAGGTGATACGAGGCGCGCGATACGACGGCCGACCGTCAGGGGTGGGCTCTTCTACGGCCAGGACGGCAAGAAGTACACCACCAACGGAATGGAATACTTCCTGATCGGCGCCGACCCGGAGGATATCCGCACGGTCAACTACGCCGAGATCCGCGACACCATGCAACAGCTGTTCGCCGCGCACGCGGTGCTTTACAGCACGTATTCGAATCCTGATCATGGGCCGATCATGTTCGGCTACTGGCGGATCAATAACGGCGTGCTGGAGGAGTCGAGCCCAGCTTTCAGCGGAACGTTCCTGAGAGGTGAGCAGGATCATGGTGTTCAGCTCAAATTCTCTACGCAGTATCGGAAATGGCTGATCACGCACCAGATCGATCCGTCGTCGATCAAGATCGAGGGCGGCACCCTGGAAGGCGAGCTGTGGCGCCCCATGGGTGTCGGACCCGTGCCGTCTGTCCGCGAGTTGCTCGATCGACATGGGGCAGACGCCTCGACGGTATTCGGCAGCAGCGGCAATGGATTCTGGGTGACCGTCGGCACCGTGCAGTCGACTTCGACCCAGCTATCGATCCCATTGACAATCAACCTCTTGGACGGCGGAAGCGGAACGTTCACGCTGAACGTCACCGAAACCACAGCCCAGGTTTCGGATTCGGATCTGACACAGGGACCACACGCGACAGAACTCGCGGCCGCATCCGACATCCTGCACACACATCTCATGGCCCCGTGGCTGGCCGCTTCGGGCGTCGCGTTCTCCGCTCCGTCGGCAACACGGAATTCCGATTCGCAACCGGCACCCCAGCCCGGTACTCCGACCGGCACGATCCCCGCGAGAACCGATGCGAACAAACCGGATTCGGCGCAGCGCGGCGCCACGTCAGATCGCCGCGAAACCGCGGCACACCCCGATCCCATCCGGATAAGCCGACCGCCCGATGTGGTGGAGGCACTCGATCTGCCCGTACAACGCGCGCGGGATGCCGCGGGGGCGCCGATCCCGGTACAGCGCGGCATGGCCGCCCCATGGCTCGCCTTCGCGAACGCGCCCGGAGTCGGCGATGAAGCGCATGCGAATCCCGAAGGCGCACAGTCGAATCCACGCCACGATAATGCTGCGCCCGCGCCCGAACATCGCGTATCCGATGTTCGGACATCGCCGGAAACCGCGGTCGTCGTATACCGCGCTGGTGACAATGCCGACGATGTACAGGAGCAACTCGAGGCGTCGGTCGACGAGCTTGTCGACCAGCTGATGGTGGACCGGTCGGCCCAGGCAGCCGAGGCAGGGCGGATGCTGGCGGGCCGGGTGGTCAACGCCGTTTTCACCGATCCGATGGTCAACAGCGCTCAGCTCTCGGTGCAGGTCGTAGATCGGCCGGGGGGCCAAGAGCTCCGGGTCGCGATGGCAGACAACCGCGGTCGGCGCGTGGCCGGCTATGTGGCCATGGTCGAGCAGCCGATGGCCGGGGATATCCGGATCGAGCGGACTCTGAATGTGGAGCGCGGAGACGGGGATGTGGATCTGGCGACTCGGGTCGCCCCCGTTCTGTCGGAGTGGCTCGACTATGAGGTGGCCGAGCTGATCTGGGGAGCACTCGACCAGCTCACCCTCGCCGCGGGCGCGGGCGGTTGGTGCGTCCTCCAGACCGTCCAGACCGAGGACGGTGCCGACACCCTATCGATCGCGTACGGACAGGACCCCGATCGACGTGCGACCGGGTTGACGCTGGCCGCCGATCGTTCCGCGGATGCGACGGGACGCGTGGTGCGGATCGCGATCGCGATCGATCCGGAGCAAGCACCTACCACCGACGTCACCGTGGTACAGGCAGTTGTCGACGAGTTGACGGCGGACTCGCCGCCGAATCAACGGCGGCTGATGGCCGATACGGCCGAGCAGATGCTGCTGGAAGCTCGCCCGGTGGACGATCCGCATCTGACGGGTTGGTTCCATATCGAGCTTTCCGGTGAGTCTGGCGATCGGCTCATTGAGTTCGGTGTGTTCGACGGTCAGACCTTGCTATCGACACAGGCGTTTCGCCAGAGGTCGCGACCGGATACCGCGGAGCTGCTGATACAAGTTCTTCCGACGAACGCTTGGTCGGACGAGCACCTCGACACCGCGACACTATTGGTCGACGAACTGGTAGATAGCGTTCTGAACCACCCGGAGGCAGTCGGGGCGCTGGTGCTGACCGGGCTGGCGGCGAACGATGGTGCGGCGCTCGGCCTCGAAGTGCGGGTGCGCGGCGCGGGCGCCGCGCGGCTGAGCATGGTCCCGGACTATGCCGACCGATACGGCGTCGAGTACCGCCCAGACGGCTATACCGCGTGGGCGGTACTCGGTAACGGCACCCCGGATGCGACGAATCTTGTTGCCGCACTGGCCGACCGCGACAACCAGGCGCGCAATCCGGGTGAGCGCCTTGCCGTTGTGCCGCTCGGCCTTTCCGCCGACGACCTCGACCTGCCCGCGACCGAGGCCGAGGATCCGCCGTGGAGTGCCGCGGCGGTCGACACCCAGCCGGAAGAAGACACCCTCGAACAAAACCTCGCCGTCCTGCGTGCGAACGTTCCGCCGGCGCAGCTGACCCTGACGCTGCCGACAGGAGATCCCGACGCGGCCAACCGCACCGGCGCTGCGATCGCCGAGATGGCGCCGCCCATGTGGCCGGATACGGTGCGAACCGCCGCGACCGACACGGTCTGTGCGGTACTCGCCGATGCACTCGCTCGCTCCACCGAACCGGAGGCCGAGGTGCATGTCGAGCAGTGGCAAGGAGGGCTGCGGGTCACTGTCACCCACCGTGGCGACCCCGAATTGCCGCCCGAGTTGGTGCGGAAGCTGGAGCTCGGCGCCACGGCGTGGCAAGCGGTACTGTGGCCCGAACTTCGACGCGTTGTACTCGATTTCCGGCGGATCGACGACAGGGTGAGCTTGCTCGCCCGCGATTCGGTCGCGCCGACCGACGGTGACCCCGATCCGAATTCCGAAACGCTCGAGATCACCACGGACCGGTCATCTGTTCGAAGGGCACGGCGGACCGTTGGCGATCTGCTCCGCAGCAGCTCCGACCGCGCCGGGGGCCGTGACGTCGCCGAGGCCATGAACCTCGTGGAAACGCTGGCGCGCGGGGTGACCCACCACAGCGCGGCATTGACGGCGCTGCTGTCACCATCCGGTTTGTTGACCCTGGATCTCGTCGAGGAGACCACCGGTCGCCGCTGGGGCGCGGTTTTTCGGCCAGCGGGTCCGACCGAAACCAGCCTGGACGTCTTCCACGATGATGACGCGGATACCGTCGCCGCCAATGCCTGGCAGATGGCCGAGCGCGAGATGATGCGCCATGGCTGGAGCGATGCGGAGCAGCTCGCCGCCGCCGAGGTCGTGGTGTCGCGACGAGTCTCGGAATACAGCCGCGCGGTTCGTGCGCGGTGGTGGCAGTTGTATGTGTCCGTATCCGGTACACCGGGCAACAAGGTCCTCGCGTTCAAAGCGAAACAAGACCCGGGAGTTGCCCATTACCTTTCGTTGGTCGAGCTGTTCCAGCGCACCGTTACGGAACCGAATTCCACTGCGGCCCCGCGTTTCTACGGCAATCCGTGGGTGGCTGACCTGCACTGGTCGGCCGGGGACGACCCGGGTGCGGACGGCCCGTTCTTCGGCGAAACCGACACGTACTCGCACGCGGAATATCTGTTCGCCGCCGGTGTGGATGTGGTGGAGGCGCTCGGACAGGCCGCCCAGGTGGTCACGGGCGTATTCGAGAACGTCCCCGACGAGGCCGTGGCATCCGCGACCCGGCAGGAAGCGATGGCCCAGACCATCGAACTGGTCAACAACCTGGTGCTGGGTGCGGGCACGGCCACCTTGTTGACCGGGGCCATCGTCATGGCACCGCACGGCTTGGAATTCCGTGTCGCAGTGGCCAATCGCGGCCGGGCGAGCGTCGCGGACGGGCCGGACGAATGGCAAGTGCAGAACCTCGTCGGCCCTGGACGTGCGAGCAGAGCCGGGACGATGCTGTTGGGTCAGGTGACAGTCACATGGGCCGCAATGCCGTTGGCTGCAGGCGGAGGCGCCGGCGGGGTCAATGGAGGTGGATCCGGTGGATCCGGCTCGAGTGGGCCTGGAACAGGCACGGTTGGGCCAGTCGACATTGTCGACACGATCGCCGAGGTTCTGGGCGAGGTTCGCGCGGCCGAAGTTGTCGAGAACGAGACGACACCGACGCGGCCGCGTCGCGATGTCGCCGCCGTCGTCGAGGACGCGAACGAGCTGCTGAGCGAATACCCGGATACCGACGCCGAAACAGCGCACACCACAACCGGTTCCGGCGATACCACAGAGGTTTCCGAACAACCCGCAGCACCTGCGGAAAACAGCCAGGTCTACCACCGACTGATGGCCGCACTCGGCAACCCACCCATCGCACGAAACCTGGCCGCCAGAGTCTACGCCCGCGCCAACCAAGAACAACTCCCCACCGACCCCCAAGCCGCCGCACAACGACTGCTCGACATCGCCGATGACATCCTGGCCGAACACCAAGCCGCCATGGCACAACTCCCCGACGCCCAAGGCAACCCACCCGCACCAGGAAAGAAACAAGCCCCCGCCCACCTCCAACACGGCGGCGTCTTCTACCACAACCTCCCCGACAACCAACAACCCGGTGAACCCGACCGCCAACACAAATCCCAACGAGTACCGAGCAACAACACCCCCGAAAATCGGGACGAATCAACATCCGCCCCTCGGAACAAACCCACGCCCGATACCGACGGGTCCGTAACACCACCGAATTCCCGCTTCCTGCAATGGATCCGCAGCAAGAGTCCGCGGCCCGAGAACAAGAACCTGGCCCTGCTGTACGGCGGCTCCGGAATCTCCGCGATGGGCGGCCTCGGCTTGGCCGGCGTCATCCCGCCGCTGATCTACAACATGAGTGGTTCCGCGCATGTGACCGGTTACGCGACCGCAGCGACCCAACTCGCCGCGCTACTCGCGCAAGGTCCGGCCGGACAGTTCGCGGACAAGCCCGGAAGCCGCGACAGACTAGGCAGATTGTCTCTAACCGGAGCCATGGTCGCCGGTTTGGGCGGCGGGTGGCTCGTTTCCGGCATGCCAGGCGCGCTGGCGGCCGTCATCGGATCGGCCGTTGCCCTCCAGGCAATCGATACCATCGCGGCGACCAGCACCATGATCTACGGCCGAAGGCTAGCCGAGACCAAGGCACAGAAAGACGCCTCGATAACCCTGTCACTGCTGGAGCGCCAAGCGGCTGGAGCATTTGGCAGGTTTATTTTCCCTCCGCTCGAACACCTCTCGTCAAGCCTGCCATTCTTCGCCGACGCCGCATCCTATGCGGTGAATCGGTGGATGCTGAACAAACTGCCCCCGGTGACCCCGGAGCCGACCACGCAGCGCCTGCTCGATGGCGCCCGCGCCGTGTGGCGGGACCCCTACCTGCGCTACACGGGCGTGCTGCTGCTCCCGTCGACCTTGGCACTCTGGTCCGGCGGAGTGCAACTGGCGGAAATCATCAACACAGCGGGCTATTCGGCAACCACGACCGGACTGCTCTTGTCGAGTAGCAGCACAGGAGTCCTACTCGCCGCAGCCGCGGCGACCCGAAAGCGGTTCATGGATCGCATCAGCGTGAAATGGATGCATCCGCTCATGCTGACGGCGTTCGGCGGACTCATGGCCGAGTACGCGACCACATCCGATGCATGGATCATCTGGCCGACCTCGGTTCTCACCGGTTCGTTGATGATGTTCAGCAATCAGAAGATTCTCGAGTATCAGGCTGAAGTGGTTCCCGCGGAGACTCTCGGCAAGGCGAACGCTGCGTCGGCAATCGTGGGTATCACAGGCGGAATGCTCGGCAGCGGATTCGGCGGAGATCTGTTGGAACGGGCTGGCGGTACTGTGACTGGTCTGACCAACGCGGTGCTATTGCTCGGCTCAGCAGCGGCCTCGGTCGTAATCGCGCGCACCACACGTAGCAGGCAAGATCGGCAAAATGAACCGGGACCGTCCGGCGATGGCTCGACCACGCACGAGGAGCCGGACACCCACACGCTCGATCCCACGATCATCGAGAACTGCGCAATCCAACTCGCCCGCGTATTCCGGGCAATAGCACTCATCGACGACGGCTCACCAGAACCCGACGCCACCAACCGCCAATGGAATTCCAAAAAGAACTGGAAACCCCTCGAAGCCTCCCTCGGAACCCAACTCCGAATCACCGAATACGACGGCGACCCCTACTTCACCAACACCGCCGAAACCGTTCGCAACGCCGAACAAACCGGCATCCACGTCGCCGTCCGAGTGGTCCACGACGGCGAGAAAACACACGTCATCGCCTTCGTCAACGCCGGGAACCAAATCAACGCCAAAAACCAAGTCCTCGTCTACGACACCCTCGTCGACGACCCCATTCCCGACCCCGACGACCCCCACCCCGACGTCTACATCCCCCACGTACGCAACTACGACGGCGACAAAAGCGGCAAAAACAAATGGAAACCCAAATACCAGACCGTCACAGAGGTCTTCCGCGCGGACTACACCATCGAAAACGGCACCCTCACCCCCGCCAATAAACCACTGCCCTGGTACCGACACACCAAACACCCCGGCAAGATCGAAGGCCCCCCGGGCAGCCAACAGAACCCACCGGACCACTCCGGACCCGGGCAGCCAGCCACCGACGACGAGCGTGCCGACATCGCGACAACGCCCGGCGACCCATTCGCCGACTCCCCGATCACCCCGAGGGGTTCCCAGCCCGAGCCCGATAAGAGCGCCGCCCAACCCACACAATCGAACCCACGCACGCCAACCGCTCGCGAGTTCGAGGTGCTCACACTGGTCGAGCAAGGCCGAACGAACACCGCGATCGCGGCGGAACTCGGAATATCCCCTCGCACCGTCGAACCAGCGCCGACGCAACAGCAGACCGACACGACCTCGGAGCTGGACGGTCCCGCTACACAGCCCGCAGCCTCCATCAATGGGATGCCGGATACGCCGGGACAAGAAACGCACACACCGAACACCGCACCGACCGTGACGGCGGGCGATGCGAGAACCGATGCGGAAGACCCGGATTCGGCACAGACCGGTCCGACATCCGAGCACCGCGCGGGCGACTACGCGAACGAACTGCTGAGCCAGTACTCGGACGCTGAAACCGAATCAGCACGCACCGCAACAGATTCCGACGATTCCACCGAGGTTTCCGACCACCCCGCAACCATCCTGGAAAACAGGCCCGTTAACCACCGCCTGACGCCCAGAAACCAACGCCCAGCGGGACCGGTGTTGCCGACGCCATGGAGCAGTCGCAAGACGCCCTGGTCCGGAAGGGGCGAGCCCCAGCATGGGGCAGCAGCCCCCACCTCGTCTCCCGACGCCAACTCCACAAAGCCGAGAGCAACGCACCCGACCGCACCCACAGGCTCAGCGGAAACCACCGAATCTGATTCGACAAGTCCGAGTTCCCACCACGAGTCGACAGCTCCTGAGAGCGAGCCCACATCGACTCCGACTAACCTGCCCGCACAGCTCGGCACAGCGGATGGCAACCAATCGCATCGGCCACCCGATGCGGTGGCTCCACCCGACGGACTGAAGGACCGCAAGCCTGCCAGTCCGTGGTTTGGGCGGAAGGCGGTGGCGGAGCACGACGAAATAGCGGAGGTCCCGGCGAAACACTCGCCGGAGGGTGAGGCATTGGTGGCGGTGAAGGCAGCGGCGAAGGCAGCTCTGGACGCGGCCGCCGATGGAGACGAGCGCCAGCTCAAACGGCTGCGGCGTACTATCCGACAACTCGACAACCCCGACTATGAGCAGTACCTCGAGCTCCGTTTCCTACAGGGCCTGTCGGTTGCCGACGCGACGGCCGCGATCAGCACCAACCGCACGACCGATGCTGCCAAGTCACTTCGACGCCGCGCCGTGCGCGCTCTCGCCCCGATCCTCCCGGTGACCCCGGCAGAGATGCTGGAGGTCCTCGACGCCGCCGCGCCGAGGACGGGACTAGCCGAGCATGCCCGGCGGATCGGGTCGGAAGCCGCCCTGGTTCTGAGGTTGCGCGCGACGATTCGGGCTGGTCGGCTGGCCGAAGGCCGCTTGCTGCCCACGGTCATGGACTTCGCCGAACATGCGGGCATATCGTCGGCAAACCGTGTGAGTGACGCGTATCGGCAGCTCTCCGACGAGGGCTACGTGGAGGTCATGCGTGGTGACGTCGGAACGACGATAGCGAGCCACAACCAATGGCCAAGCGAACCGCCCTCGGATGTCGGTTGGCTCACTACATCCGAAGAGTTACTGGAGATCTTCACCGCGGAGTCGTCGATAAAGGAGCTTGTACAGGCGGCTGGCACCGATGAGCACATGGTTACGTCCGCGTTGCGCCAGGCGATTCGCTCGGGCGAGGTGCCGGAAGGCCGGTTGCTGCCCAAGGCTCGGGAGCTCTGCACGTATTTGACAATGTCGAGAGGCTCCGTCGATAGGGCCTACCGGCAGTTGAGCGCTGAGGGCTACTTGGTCACCCACAACCGGATGGGCACCACGGTCGCGAGTCGAGACCGATGGCTGGTCACCTCCGCGAGTCCGGTGACGAATGCTGTGCAGGCAGCTCAACCAGTCACGTCATCGGCCCCCGATTCGAACGAGTCGTCCCCGCCGCTTGCACCGATAACGCCCAGAGGTCATGGCCTGTCCAATGTCGATATCAAAGTACTCGAGCTGACCGCGCAAGGCCTATCTCGCCGACAGATCGCAGAGGCCACCGATATCGCGCTGAGCAAGGTGAACAACAGCTTCGACCGCATACGGGTCAAGCTCGGCGTCCATGGTGGCCCAGAACAGATTGTCGCGGTTGCCAAGCAAAGACGAATCATCGGTGACGATCATCCTGGGACACAACAGGCTCCCACCGGGGCAGACAATATGCCGACCGGCCACAGCCCCGTCGAACCTGCTCCCGCCGGTGCGGGGCGTGCACCGGCACCGGACGACGCGCCCCGCAGGACAGGCCGGACCGTAGCCGATGGTGCAGCCGAGAAGCACAGACCTGAGGCTGCCCCGCCAATAGGCCTGGTCGGGAACGTCCCCGACCTCGCAAACCCCTTCGACGAGCGAGGCAAACCTTGGGACCGCGGCCGAAAGCCAGGACCGAAACACAAGTGGGTAGCAGGGCTCGCCGAGCCCAACATCGATGGCGGCGGCCACGGACGCAAGCAACAGCGCGAAACCAAGGACGCACAGGATTCAGGCGTGCCCGAGACGCCGCGCGGGCCGGCCGGCGATCCGGCCGATCACGCGGACGGTCGCGCACCGAGCCCGCAACCTCAACCGTCCGCAGCGCCCCCCGGCGGCGGACAACCACCCCGCACCCCAACCGACACGACGACAAACACACCGCCGGTAGCAGATCCCCTGAAACTCGACACAGACTCCCACGACACCCGCACTGACCAACCCGAAACACCCACGACCACAACAACACCCAACAGCGACGGATCTACCGAAACCGAGTCGCAACCGAACCTGGAACCGGCCGCGCCCACATCGTCCACCACAGTGCCCCACGAGCAGACGAGCGCCGCCGAACCGGCGCATCGATTCGTGTACGACACAGACGACATCGAGGAGTTCGTCAACCATCTGGCGCAGCTGGTGCATGAACGCCAGACCGGCCGATTTGTGGTTGATCTGTTCAATAATTCCTTCACCGCGGCCGATCTCGGCGCTCGCTTACGGCAGCAACCAGTCAATCCCGGTCTGGTCGAAGTTGTCGCGGTCAGCAATCCAGGCGAGACCATCCCGGTCTTCTCCCGCGATGCGGTCTTCGATACCGCCCCCGATGTTTCCGGCAACGTTGTCGTGCTCGACACCCCACCGGAACTCCAACAAGTCAGCGATGCGAATTACGAGGTGACGTCGGGTTTGGTTACGGCCGCCCGAACCGAAAGTCGTACCACTACCAGCGGGTCGGAAACGAACACGAATACCCGAGCTCTGACCCTGCAATTGGTCCAAGCGCAAGGAGTCAAACACGCGCAGATACGGAAAGCGCTGAAGCTACCGCCCCCACCCAATCTCGAGATCCAGAGCAACGACCTCACGGTCCGATGCGAGATCATGCTCTACCGTCGGGCGAACGAGGACCCCATCGCCTACATCGCCTACCACGAGCCCGAAATCGCCAACCCGGAGTTCGACACCGTACGTCGGATGATCGACGCCGCATTGCTGGCGCATTTCCCGAACGAGACGGTAACCGTCGAAGAGTTCTACGACCACGGCGCAAACTTCTCCGACCAGCCCGATGAGCCACGAACAATCGGCCCGCAACAACCAACGGGCGCAGCGGAAGCCAAGGCGCCCGAAACCGATTCGGCGGCAAGCAGTACCGCTGCACCCGTGGTGGATGAGCAGGCCGATAGCCAGCTTGCGCAGGTGCGCGCACTCCGCGACTCGGCGGCCGCGGAGCTGTCCATCAACCCGGCTGAGTTGCAACCGGGTTCGCCGCGCGTTGCCGAGTTGCAGAGTGAGTTGGACGAGTTGCGGACAAGGCTGGAACCGGTGGCCGGTATGCCACGGTCGAAGCTGAACGACGAGCAGCGCGCCGACCGTCGACGCGCGGCCGCACTCGACCACGTGATCGAGACGACCATCACCTTTCACGCACTCGACTCGAACACAAACCGGACCGACGACCTCGAGCCGGGCCAGGTGCGTGCGCCGGTAGGGCGGACGATCGTCGAGGGTCTCGGATTGCCGGCCACTGTCGTCACGGCCGAAATCATCGGTGAGGACCCGACGGCGGCGCTACTTCCGCAGGAGCAGGTGCTGATCGACGCGATCCAGTCGGATCCGGAGGGGGTGCGGGAACGCGAGATCGTGTATGGACGTACCTGCGCCCATCGTGCTTTGGCCGGCCTGGGCGGGCCGGTCGGACCAGTCCTGCGGGCGGGCACGAACGCGCCCGGCGGTATTCCGTTGTGGCAGCCAGGCGTCGCGGGAAGTATCAGCCATAAACAGGGTTTCACCCTCACCGACAGAACTGGCTACTACGTCGCCGCGGTATCTCGACACCATCGTTCGATCGGCATCGACGCCGAACACAACGAGCCGCTCTCCGATGTACTGCGCAATCGCATCGCACTGCCCGAGGAGCAAGCCTGGCTCGGCCGTATCGGCACGCATCGCGGCATTCACTGGGACCGAGTGCTGTTCTCCGCCAAGGAGAGTGTCTTCAAGGCCTGGTATCCGCTGACCAATCGTTACCTCGATTTCGAGGACGCGCTGATCACATTCGATCTCGATACGGGGACCTTCCACGCACAACTGCTGGTCGAGGACCGATCCACGCTGGACGGTCCGCCACTGACCGAATTCGACGGTCACTTCTTGGTCGAGGGCGGCGTAATCCTCACCGGAATCACTGTGCCGCAACTAGATTCAGGAACCGCGACCTCAACACCGACCGCCGAGGCAGCCGACGTCGCTCCAGTTGACGGCAGCGGGCGCGCGGGCGCCGAATCCACCGCACAGCCTCGGCCCGCACACCCTGAACCGGATACTTCCGCGCCTCTGTCCACTCCCACCAAGCCACCCGCCACCTCGCACATACGGAATGCCCGACCGGACCCCCTCATCGGAGATGGAGACGCCGTCGCCACCTGGGGCGGACGCGACGGCGACCCATGGGATGGCAAGAAGAAGCGCCAACTGCGGTGGAAGCAGATGCAAGAGCGCGCACAGGTCCATATCGACGGCGCTGGTGCTGCACGGGGCAACCGGCAGCAACCCGACCACGCAGCGACAAACGAAGGTACGAAAGAGCCTGACTCGACCACAACAAGTTCCAGCACTCCGAACGAGGCCACGACCGCGCACCATCGGGCCGACCAGTCCGCGACCGGCGATGTCGCGCCGGAGCAACTCGAAGCGCCGGGGGCGCACCGGGACCGTGCTCCGGCACTGTCCACCGTCAACCAACCCACCGATCCAGCACCTGCCGCATCACCACCTGAGCGAGCGCACCACCCCACCACTCCGGTACCGCAGGCCACCGAAACGGCGCGGGAACGGATCGGGTTGCCCGCACATGCGGACCCCAGGCCATCGGCGGCCGACCGGAATGTCGACGTCGAGCGAAATCTCGCATTCCTCGCCCGCCACCACGACCACTTCCCCGTCGAATACACCACCGACCCCGGACTGGTATACATCCCCGACCCCGGCTACCCACCGACCGAAATATTCGCCTCCGGCATTACGCCGAGAGACGAAGGCCCCCTCACCACATATCGCGACATCGATCACGCCCGCCGCTGGTCCGCAACCGGACGCGTGTACGTCGGGCACCCCGAAGCCGGATTCCTGCGCGCCGACCCGGACCGATCCGTCCAACTAATCGGCGGAATTGCCGGATCACGGATACTCGGCTACTACCATTTCGGCCCCGAGGTACCACTCACCCTCCCGTACGGATTCGCCACCCACGCCCAGCAAGCGGGCGACTGGATCCCCAACACCATGCACGGCGAGGCGGCATCACCGCCCTTGCCGGTTGACGATGCAGGCCCGACAGCCGCATCGATCGAGGCGGGTATTTCCGGCCCGATCCGAGAAGTAGCAACAGCGCAGCCGAGTCAACCAGCGCCTACGGACTCTGGCGAGCTGAGGGCGGAATTGCTCAGGTACGGGTTCGACTACGTCGACGGTCTGCCGAAGCCCGCGGCCGACGAGCCACGGGGCAGGGCCTGGATCGATAGCCCGCAACAGCGCGCCTGGGAGCTTTCGTGGCTGGCGGAGCGGAGTGCTCGGTTGAGCGCACTTGCCGCGCTCACTGCGGCCGCGTTGGAAGCCGCAAAGCTACTCGGCCTGCCGAATTCGGAACCGGGCGCGCTGCTGATCGTGCAATATCGGCAGAAGCTGCCCGGTGTGCTGATCCCGGTCTGGAAGTTTCAGACCCAGAATGCGGCCGGATTGTCCGATGTCATCGCCCGGATTGCCCGCGCCCTGTCCCTCGACGAGCTTCCGCAATATCCCTACACCTTGTTGGTCGCGCCCAGACCGCTACTGCCAGCCGAACACGACTGGATGGCGCCGCCCTTGCTGACGCCCGCCGAGCATGCGCATTGGAACCAGATCCTGCGGGGCGGTGTGTTCGGACTGCACTTTCCGGGCTGCCGGCTGCTCGAGCGCCAATCACCGGAGTACCTGCGCACACGGCATACCGCCGATACCCTCTATGAAGACCATCTCGCGTCACTATCGGTCGACAAGAGCTACCTGAACACGGTTGTCGAGCCCTACCTCCTCGGCGAGGCACGCGAGATACAGGCGAAACTCGACGGCGCACCATCAGCCGACGACCGGATCGGTCAGTGGTTCGCGACGATCGTGGCGGAAATGCTTGCGGCGCCGTCCGATTCGGCACCCGATCTACTCCGCCAAGCCCTTGCAGGCGAGACGGACCGCACCGCCGACGTATTGTCGAGCGAGGATCGAGCAGTACAGCAATTCGTATCGACCGTGCGAGACCTGTTGGCCGGAGAGCATGATTTCGGCCGGTACCTGCACCGCCGACGACACCCCGAGACGCAGGCGTTCATCGACGACGTCAGGGATATGGTCCAGAGGCGCGCCCCGCAGAACACCGCCGTCGCTGTGCCGTTCATCGATAATCTGATCGGATCGTCGCCAACGCACACGCCTACCGCGCCCGAGGCGGATTCCGCGGCCGGGGCGCGGCGCACTATCCCGCACGCGGATCGCTCGGTCGCACAACCGTTGCCGATCGGCGATCAACCAGACGTGACTGCACCGGACGAACGCCGAACAGACCCCAACCTCCAGGGCAACGCATTCGTCCCACCCGGTCGGCAGCCCAAACCACCGACGCCACCTGAGAAGGCAGCGACCGACCAGGAAAGCCTCGAAACTCCACACCAGCCGCCGCTCGAACCGAGCAACTCCGATACCACCGATCCCGTGGCCCGGACCACGCAGCACAGCGCATCAGCCCGTGCAGGAGCCGAGAAGCGGTGGCCACCCACGACGCCTCGAGGTGGGGGCCGTGCCAACCCGCCGGGGCCAACGGTTCCATTCCACGAGTTCGACATCCACGACGCACTCGATTTGCCTGCCCGACGCGGACAGCGTCGACCGCGCATGGGCGGACCCGGATTCGCCGGGATTCCCGACGGCGGAGTCGTTTTCCACCACAACCCCGATAACGGCCAGGAGTGGGGACCCGCCGAACCTGCAGCACAACCTCCAGCTCCGGCCACCCCCGATGACGACGCACACCCGAACCAACCCGAAACAGCCACCAATGCGACGCCAGAGTTGGCACCGGCGCTGGGCCGGGCGCTCGAGGCCGCCGAGAAGGAGGCGGCGGCGGTGGCCGCGGAAGGGTTGCGGAAGGCTCGGGAGCTAGGGATGAAGACCGAACACGCGCACCGGGCGGAGGTCGAGGGCGTCGAGCAGGTGATCGAGGATCTGCAGGCCAGGCAGCGTCGGCGGTTCGACGCGGCATTGCGGCGGCTTGTCGTCGACGGATTCGCCACGCTGGTGCTGCGCGACGAGGAGTTGGTGCCCAAGGCGGCCGAGCATTTCGACTTGCTGAAACCGCATATCAAGAACGCCCGGAACTTTGTGCACGAGGTGCGCACCGCGTTGGGGGTGCTCGCGGCCAGGGATGTGCTGGCGGCCCTGGGCGCGGAACCGATCCTGGATGACGACAATCACCGCATCGAAGGATTCGGGGTAGTGCCGGGTCAGGGCATTGTGGTCGCGTCGCCACTGCTCGGTCAGCAGCAGTTGGCGGATGAGGTGATCCCCGGACTACGGGAACGGGCCGCGCAGGAAGGGATTCCGATCGAGTACCTGCGGGTGTTGATCGACGAGAATGGGCAGCTGACCGTGGAAGCGGTGTCCGGCGAACACACTGAGCCGGAACCGGCGATACAGTACTACGTCGACCGGGCCGCCACCCGTGAGGCCGACCGTGACGCCAAGACGTGGCTGAACAACCTCGCCGATGAGCGACCGTTCGCCGAGAAATTGGCCGAAGCGGAAGCCTCGGGTGAGGTGGCGCGTATACGTCTTAAGACCTTGGATCATCACACCTCGTCGGCATCGGTCTACTTGATCATCTACCGGAATGGTTATCGCGCGGTCTTGAAGAGAGTCCGGGAGAAGGACCATGCCGATGCCGAGCAATTGGGCGCGCGGACGCTCCGGGATGTCGGAACACAGGCCCCGGAGGTGCTGCGCCTCGACGACCTCACGCTGATGGTGGAATACGTGCCGGGTATTCCCGCGAACAAGCTGTTCTGGCACGGAAAAGACGGGTGGCGCGAGTATTACCTGACACCCGCGGCAATGCGCCAAGGGCTGGGCGACATGCTGATTCGCCCATGGGATCGACATGAGGGCGAAAACTGGCTGCTCGCGCACGGATTCCTCATAGTGCCGATCGATCACAGCAACGCATACCAGGAGGAGTGGCCACGACCAAAGGGGTTCAGCGATCATTTCTGGACGATAAAGAAGGGCTTGGCCACATACATCAAGCATCATATTCCGAGGTCGGAACTGAATGATATCCGCGAACGAATCCGTGCCTCGGAGTCCGAGTACCTCGATCTCCGCCGCTGGAAATGGTATTCGAGTGTGAGCAGGATCTTCGAGCGGATAGCCGACCATGCCGAAGACGCCGTGCCGCCCACCCGTGAACCCATCGAGGTGCTGAGCATTCTCGAACAGCTTCGCGACGATCTGGCCGACCGGTTCGGCTTGCCCTATCCGCACGACGCACGGACGCCACGCGAATGGCGCAGCGCGGTCGCCGAGTTGCGACAGACGTACACCGATAATGCCGACCTCCAGATGCTCGGCTACGTCGAAACCTTGGACGGGCTGGTCAAACTGCACCTGCACGCGCAGCTGAACGAGGTGAGCGCCGACGAACTCGACGGCACCTGGCAATCCGAGGAGCCGGTCGACGACACCCAAGTAGCCGAAGAGCCGGTCGACGACACCCAGGTAACCGAAGAGCCGGTCAACAACACCCAGGTCGAATTGGTCGACGCATATCTGGAAGGCCTGTCGCTGCGACTCGAGGATTTGGCGGAAGGCGCACACTATCCCGATCCAAATGGCGAGACCGATGCCCAATGGCAGGCGCGTTTCGACCGCGAAATCCAGAGTGCGACAATCGAATCACCTGCTGACGATGTTCCCACCGGACCGGTGGCGGACCAGCCGCGCGCGGACCGTCCGGGGCCAGGAACGAATCCCGACCGGCCGCGAGGCACCGCGGGCGCTCCCGGCCTCGGCATGCCCCCCGGACCAGAGTTGCATTTCGACGGCGGCACCGACCTGGCGGTACTCGACCTCCCCGCCCCGAAACACCGCAGAAGGCTCGTCCCCGGGCACCTCAACCCGGTAGTCAACGCCCTCGGCCCCAACCCTGAGGGACACGCATTCGTCCCACCCGGCCGACAGCCCGAAAAGCAGCCCGAACTCGGCGAGATCGTCGAACCGGCTGGTACCGCGCCCCGCGAATCCCGGGGGTCTCGCGTCGATGCAGAACTACTGTGGGTACTCGACGATCGATTGTTACGCGCGAAGCTGGAGGCGGGCTTCCCCGCGATTGCGACCTTGGTAGACGCGCTCAGTGCGGCGATTCGGTCCGGTCGGCTGGCCCCGGGGCAGCAACTGCCGTCGGCGGCGAGATTCGCCGAGCACTTCGGGTTGTCACAGGCGACGGTGGGGCTGGTCTATAAGGAATTGAAGAACGACCAGCTATTGGTCGGCCGCCACGGATCCGGGACTGTGGTGGCGTTTACCGGCGAGCTGACGGACAGCCATGAGCCCGGCGGTGATTCGGATTTCACCGTGCGTGGGGTGGTCGATTCAGCGCGTGTACGAGAGACGCTCGAGGCTTGGTCGCGCAGTGCCGAGCCAGCGGTTGATACGTGGAATGTCGCGCTCCTCGTCGAAGGCTTGCGTGCGGCGATCCTCTCTGAAGAACTGCTGGTGAACTGGAAGATGCCCGCGACCGCGGACCTCGCACATGCTCTCGGGGTATCGAAATCGACTGCGGCAAAGGCATATCAACGATTGCGCGACGAGGGGTTGATAGCGATCCGCCACGGTGCGGGCGCCGTCGTGGCGAATGGTAATGAACCGCAGGAGGTCGGCCGAGCGCGAACCGGCCCGACGCAGCTGCTGTCGCGCGCAGGCATCGGTGTCACAGAAATCGTGACGGACTCCGACCGCTGGTCGGATAGCGTTGCGCCAGAGAGCTATTCGAACTTGAGCTTGCGCGACCTAGCCGACTTGACGGACGTGCAGCGACTACTCGGGGACTGGTCGTTCGACGAATTGACGGCGGCTGGCCTCCCGGACTTCTTGGCACTGGCGGATGCCTTGCGCGACGGGATCATTGACGGCAAGTTGCGTCCCGGGCAGCCGCTGCCGCCGGATCGCAACCTCGCTGAGGATCTCGGGTTGCCCGTGGAATCGGTGATGACGGCATAC
This sequence comes from Nocardia sp. NPDC049526, assembly GCF_044465765.1. Lineage (NCBI taxonomy): Bacteria > Bacillati > Actinomycetota > Actinomycetes > Mycobacteriales > Nocardiaceae > Nocardia > Nocardia sp. NPDC049526. Next base: position 446,089 of record NZ_JBITMA010000006.1, read on the forward strand.
GGACTGCTGCGAGACGACCGGTATGTGCTGATCCGCCCCGACATCGGAATTGTGGTGGCGGATTCCGGCAGATGGTCCGATGATCACGAGCCTGGCGATGATCTGGATCTCGGTGCGCACACGGTGGTCGGTGTGGCAGATCTAGTGGCGATACTCCCGGACTGGTCTTCGAGCACACTGCCGGAAAAAACTAATCCGCGCATCGCGATCCTCGTCGAGGGCTTACGTGCGGCGATCCTCGACGGCAGGATCCCGGTGGGCGGGCTGCTGCCCCCGGCCGCCGACGTCGCCGCAGCCCTCGGGCTGCAGTCGGTCAACGTTGAGTACGCCTATGGCTTATTGCAGGACGAGGGGCGTTTGGCGATCGAGGGACGTTTGGGTACCCCACGCAGAACCTGGGTGGCAATCGGTCCCGACTTCGTTGCGGGCGGGCAAGTCTCGTCGGCGGGACTGCGGCGGCTACTCGGGGATCGGTCGCTCGAAACGACAGGTCTCGCACCGAGTGGCCCGGATCTGTTTCGCGCGTTGCGGAAGGCGATCCGCTCGCGCATGCTGCGCGTAGGTTGGCGGCTCCCCTCGACTCGAGAGTTTGCCGCAGAGCTCGGATCGTCGGCGCAGACCGTGTCACGGGTATACAGACAGTTGCGCGACGAGGGGTTTCTGACGATCGACCACGGCGCAACGACGGTCGTAAGGCGCCTCGGAGCAGGGGAACATCCGCTACTCGAGGACTGGGCGGCAATGAAGACCGTCATTGCGGCGGGGTGGGAACCGGAGACGAGTATCGGCGAACGGCTGTGCACCGCGTTGCTGGCCGGTGGGGGGTTTGCGGATTCCGATCGCCTGCGAACGGTTGTGGCGCGAGCGGATAGGCGAGCGATGGCGCAGGCCCTCGAGGAGCGCAGTCGGTCTGGGCGAATCAGCATTGCACGACTGTTCGTGCAGGGGGAGACAGTGGATCAGACAGCGCAGTCGCTTGGCTTGAGCGACGCGATGCTGCACGACGTGCTGCGCAACGCACTCATCGGGTTAGTCGAGTCGCTGACCCGTTCCGCGAACCGCGCGGCAGCCGACACCACCGATGCCGGATCTGATGCCGACAGCCCGGCGACCGACAATCGTGAGTCGCCAGCGCACCCGCCGCAAGAGCCTGCTGACGGCGCGACCCCAGAGGCGCTCACGGACACGGTGTTTCGCGAAGTGCTACGCCTGGTGGGTGTCGACCAGGTCGCCCACAGCATTGCCGCTGAGGCGTTCGCGCAGGCGGGCGATCACGATCCGGCAGCGCTACTCACCCTTGCCCGGAAGCTGGCGGTTGACCATGTGCGCCACGCACGGTTCAGGCAGGCGATCCTGTGGAACTTCATGTCCCCCAAAAGGGACGCGTCGAACCCACTGGTCCGAGCACTGGCGGCAGCGGACAGGCAGAAGTGGGATCGCGGTTTCGACGCGCTCGAGCCCCATGAGCGCGAATACCTACTGCTGCAGTTCTGGGAAGGACTTCCTGATGTCGTGGCAGCGGACACCCTGCACCTCACCGGGAATCCATGGGACCTGACGACCAAAACGATCGACAGGTTGGCGACGTTTCTCGCCGCCGACAAGTCTTCCACCAGTGCAGACACCGACTCACCCGAGGGTCCCGAGGACGGCGCGAACCCTGTGCCAGGCGTCCTGCCGATCGAGGAGTATCGGTTTCTCGGTGGGACAGCAGGCGTGGATATGCCTGACGACGTCGCGTTGGCCATTATCGAGAAAGCGTTGCCATCACTCGCCTCGGCGATGAGTGGAAACTACAATCTCAACATTCGAGTCAGCCAATTCATGGTGCGCTTCGCCAAGTCCGGGGGCGATGGCCTCGACACCCGAGTCGAGCCGGAGGAGTGGCGGGTGCTCGAACTGCTCGCGCGATATGGTGTCGGCGGCGGGCCACGGGTGTACGTACCACGGGTGTTCAAGGTGCTCAACGGCGTCGAAATGCCCGATGGCAGCCGCATCGATGGGGTCCAGATCCAAGGATTCGTAGACAATGCCGAGCGGTTCGCCGATATGGCGAATGCTCCGGTCGAACAGTTGGTTGCCGCCATCGAGGAACTGCACAGACAAATGCGTCCCATCCCAGTTGGATCGGGCAACCCGGTAGAATCCGGAGGGCCTCAGGATGATCCCGGAGAATTCATACGCCAGCTGGTGGACGAGCAGATGAAAATCCTCGAAGAAGCGCTCCCCGAGTTCGGCGCAATACTCGCCGATTTGGAAGTACCTGGGAATCCGTTCGATCCCGTCATCAAAATGTCGTGGTACCTCGATTTGGTACGGAACCGTTTACTCCATACGGACCTGCATTTCGGGAACATTCTCTTCTCTCATTTCGAAAAAGTTTTCCTCACCGTAGCGGACGGCCGCATAACCGTCTTGGACTGGGAGCTGGCCAGACCGGGGCCCACAGACTTCGATTGGGCCCGCCTCTACCACCTGGAAGGTGTTGGCCCTTCCGGCGGCATCGTCTACGCCATCCTGCTGCAGATCCAGCGGATCATTCACGACGTCATCCGACTGACGCGCGCGGCGGCCTTCGGCCTCCTCACGCCAGAACAGATTCACTTCGCCAGTACCAAGTTGAAGCAGGCTTTCATAGCGGCCCGGACATCAGCTTGGGGATACTGGCAAACCCTGCCCGACACGCCGATCGGTCGCGCGATCGGCGTGTACGACCCGCCTCCGGCACAGTGGAGCGCCCCGACTGTTCAACCGGCGACAACAGCAGGGCGCGCTCAACTGGCGACCGCCGAATCGGAGACCACCGGCGCTGCGTTTTCCTCCACAAGGCACGCGGCTCCAGCGCCGACCAGCACGCCGGCAGCCCGAGTCGTCCCCACGACGCCGTCGACGGTCGAGATCGGGATACCCGATCTCGGTGCCACATACTCGGAACTCGAATCCTGGGCTCGTCGCCTTTCCGATGATGAGGCCCGGCGGTTGATGACTGATCTGCGTGCGAGAATCATCGCCGACCTGGCGGCATTCCACGGTGGCGAGCCACAGTCCACAACCGAGGAGTTGGCAGGCGCCGCGCGTGCGCTGAACGTGCTGGTCGTCGAATTGAGTCATCGGCTCGCCGAGAATGCTCCCGGCGAGGTTTCCGACTACGCCTCGCTTTTCGAGGTAGCGCGATACCTCGTGGATCAACTGCCGATGGCACAAGAGATCGCCGCCAGTGCGAACGCGGCGCGGGACAGTGTCGGGGCCACGACCTCGCACCCCACAGATTCCCGCTATGTGATTGGACTGCACAGAATTCCAGCGCTACTCGAGCAAAATGCTCACTTCGCCGAGCGGGCGTTGGCGGCTGTCCCCTGGGGCGAAGAATCCGACTTGCCCGGAGATGCCGGTCCAGCGGAAACGCATCGGGGACCAGTCGCTGTCGCCCACGAACGAATGGCAGCGGATTGGCTGTGGAAGGAGATCCGCTACTGGACGGACGTTATCGACAGCTACTTACTGACGCGATCGAGGAATGGCTTTGCCCCCGCGCTGATCCATGCATTGCGGTCTCTGCCCCACCACGCAGCGGCGTTCGCCCGCGCACAGCCCGGATCGGCGCGAGATTTCGCCACCGCGGCCGAGCCATACCTGTCGGGCCTTCTCGAAGCCGCAACGTACTACCTTGTCAATACCAGCCAGTACACGGCCGGGCTCGACCTCATTCGCCAAGCCGATGAAGCGCTGGCCGAAGTCGCTTCCCGCCTACCCTCCCACCAGGCACCGCAGGATGCCTCGAAGGCAATACACCAGCTACACATCGAACTTGCGGAACTGTACGAAGACCTGCCGGTCTATCGGCGTGCAGAGCAGATGCACGAGATCACACTCGATCGACTCCTCACAAACACACAAACCCAGGAGGCGATCGAACAGACGCTGACGCTGCTGCGTCGGATGGGCAACACCCCGAACGGCGAGCCCGCGGATTCCGGAAGAGTCGATTGAACGCAGCCGGGACAGGCTGCCTCGCGCAGCAGCGCAATGAAGCGATCATCGCTCCGATCGTCGCGACCGACACCATGCCTCACCGACCTCGCTCCGGCGCCTCGCCCGCGCGATTTTGCGCGCTGCGATCGAGAACAGAACTGACCCCTCGACGACTACCATTTGGGCGCGAACGGCGATGTGCCGGAATGGCTTCGGTCCAGAAGTCGTGGCGGACGGCGTCCCAGAGTTTCGCTGGTTTCGGGAGACGTTCGCGTGCCTGAACGAGGTCAGGATAGTCGCCGGGTTCGAACGACGGGGTTGCCTCGGATGTTTTGTGTACGAACATGATTCCGATTTCGTGACGCTGGTTCAGCTGCCAGGTTGCGTGCAGGCCGTCGACTTCGGTTCGGTGGATTCCGTCCATACAGGCGGCGGTTATGGCCGGATATCCCGGGCGGCGACGGGTGGGCATCCGCGTCGATGAGCGCGTCGAGCACATCCAGCAGCGTTGCCAGATCGTGGCCGCGCCATACCGGCAGTTCGTTTCCGATCGGCTCGAATGGCAAGCCGCGGGCCGCGGCGCGTTCCCGCGGGCTCATGGCCGATCGAACCCACGGGTTGCATACGCCGAGAACTACACCGGGGATATGTACTCGGAGAAGGTGAGTAGCGTGCAGCGGCATACGAAGGCGTACCAAAGCATCCAGGAAGCAGCGCTGGATGAGGTCGGCAGCAGGGCGGCACTGCTGCGGAATAGCGAGGGAGTACCAGAGTGAACGTTGACCTGTCCGGCGCCCGTTGGTTCAAGAGCACCCGCAGCGGCGCGACCAAAGACTGCGTGGAGGTCGCGTTCCTCGACAGCGGCATCGTCGGCGTCCGCGACTCCAAGAACCCAACCGGCCCAGCCCTAGCCTTCACCCCGACCGAATGGGATGCCTTCACCACCGGCGTCCGATCCGGAGCCTTCAACCACCCCGCCTGACCACCCACAACCGAGAAAAAACCCAAAGCGGCCGCACTCCGAATACGGATCGGAGTGCGGCCACTCGGCCTCTATCATTGCGGCATGTCCCGCCCGCGCATCGAACGCCCGGACCTCCCCGAGTACATGACCTGAGAGGAGCTGGAGCGGCTGCCCGCGGAGATCGCCGCCCAGATCGAGCTGTGGAACGGGCGCGTGGTGTGGGTACGCCGCGGCCCCGCGGAACATCAGACCTTTCCGAACCGTCTGTGGAACACGATCGAGCGCTGCGCACGAAAGACAATGTCGGAGCATCCTGAGCACTGCTGGCGGGTGACCACCGAGACAAACGTCTTCCTCGGGCGCAATGGCAAATCCGATTTCTTAACACCCGACTTCCTCGTCCATCGATGCCTGGAGTCCCCTTACCAGGATCTTCGGAGTGCCGACGTCGTGCTGGTCGGCGAGGTCATGTCTCCTTCCAACACACAGACCGATATCGAGGCGAAGAAAGGCCGCTACGCGAGCGCTGGGATTCCCTGGTGCTGGGAAGTGCATCTGGATCACGAATCCAGCGCGATCGCAACAGTCCGCGCCCATGGTCTCGACATCGGGCACGCCCAGCTGCCGGATGGCGTCCACCCGCTGCGCCCAGCCAACTACATCCTGGCGAGCGAATGGACCCACGAGAACCCGGACGGCATCGCCATCGAGGCCCCGTTCCCCATCGCCATCCCCTGGACCGCCGACCCACACACACTTCGAGCCGGACATCGGGTCCAAGACACTACAAGATCACCATGTGCTGGTGGCGGCAAACCGCGCTGTTTGCTGCCACCAGCACATGGTGATCTTGATCAACGACAGGTGAACCGGCGGCCGGTGAGGGTTGCGGGGAACGGGCCGCGGCGGGGGGTGTCGGATAGGTCGTAGAAGGTTGCGCTTGCCGAGCCGGTGAACTCGTCGCCGTGCACAGTCAGGTCGAAGCGCACGATTCCCTTCTGCACCAGGGCGGGATCCGTGCGGTCGACGGTGAATTCGAGGAAAGCGCCGGATACCGTTGCGCCGTCGGCTTTCCAGGTGCCCATGCCGTTGCTGTCGCTGGTGGTGCGGTTGCCGTGGTCCGGATTCGATTGCGCCATGGTGCCGTCCGCGTGGAAGGTCATGACGTGGTAGTTGAACGGCGCACCATCGGCCACTACCTCCCAGACGCCGACGATACTCATGCGCAGAGTCCGGCCAATAGTTCGATGCCGGGTTCGATCCGATGTTCGGGCACGGTGGCGAAACTCAGGCGCAGCGCATTGCGTGGTGTATCGGGGCCCGCGAAGAACGCGGATCCAGGCAGGAATGCCACGCCCCTGTGCAATGCCGGAGCAACCAATGCGTCGGTGTCGAAATCGCTTGGCCCCTCGACCCATACGAACATTCCGCCATCGGGTTCGGTCCAGCTGAATCCGGGCGGAAAGTACATGCTCAAGGCGTTCACCACCGTATTCAGTTTTGCCGCATAGGATTCCACGAGCAGACTCAAATGCGCGGATCCAACTGACGTGCCGAGGAATTCGGCGGCGATCGCCTGGTTGAAAGTGGAGGTCTGCATATCGATGCCCTGCTTGAGGGCGAGCACGGGCTCCAGCAGGTCGTCGGGTAGCACCGTGATGCCGATCCGCAATGCCGGTGCAAGGGTTTTCGACAGCGAGGTGATGTAGGCGGTGCGATCCGGCGCGAAGGACCACAGCGTCGGCAATGGCTCACCGCGGTACCGCAGATCGGTGTACACATCGTCTTCCACGACGAGTGCCTCGTGCCGGGTGATCACCTCGGCGACCTGTGCGCGCCGGGCTGCCGACATGGTCCGTCCCGTCGGGTTCTGGAAGGTCGGCAGCAGATAGACGAACGCCGGATCATGTTGTGCCAATGCAGTATCCAGCGCTTCCAGCAAGATGCCGTCCGCATCGGAGGCGACCTCGATCACCGACGCGCCGTGGCTGCGGAACACCTTCACGGCCGGACCGTAGGTCGGGGTCTCCACCAGCACTACCGCGCCGGGATGCAGCAGCGCCATGCAGATGTTGTGCAGAGCGCCGGATCCGCCCGTGGCGATATGAACCCGCTCCGGCGAACATCCGATTCCCCTGCCGGACAACAGTATTCGCGCCTGCTCGAGCAGCGGCGGAAATCCCTGCGTGAGTCCGTACTGCAATGCGGTGTTCCCGTACTTCGCGATCGCGGCCGTTGCCAGCGATGCCACCAGCTCACCCGGCAGCAGCGCCGGATCCGGCGCGCCGACCGCGAACGAGATCACATCCGGTCGGCGCGCCAATGTCGCGAACGCGTCGTCGATGGGCCCGCTGCGCATGGCCGTTTCCCGGCCGAGCACGACACCCGTGCTCATACCCGAGCCAAATCCTGCCGCAGTCTTGCGGCGACCTGCACTGCCGCGGCATCGAATTCCGGCGTCAGCACGAGATCGTCGCTGAACAGCGGATCGGTGCGCACATCCACCGCCACCAAACCCTCGGTATCGCTGAGATTCACCGCCACATGCACCACGCCCTCGGGGATGTACAGGAATTCGCCGGGCCCGTGCACATAGGGCTCCAATTCGGGGCCGATCAGCGTCACCGCCCGTCCCGTCACGCAGAACACGATGGTTTCGCTGTGCTCATGCAGATGCGCCCGCGCCACCTTCCCCGGCGCCATATTCACCATCGCGGCCGAAATCCCTTCAGCACCACAGGTATCCCTGGTTATGCAAGGCAGTAGATGCTGCTCCTGCGGTCCCACGACCTCCGCGACGTCGGCTGCAGCAACCACTCGCACGGACTTGGCAATATTTCCCATTCAGCAATCCCAGGTATCGTTGGAGCGGGGGGAGGGTATGGCCGAGGACGCCAATGGATGATTCCTCTTCACCGAGCTTTGTTCGCGCTGTATCCGACCGAGTTCTCGGCAATTGGCATGATATGGCACCTGTCCACCAGGAACATCCGTCGCACCGGACCGAAATATCCGTACCATTCGTTCGTCGTATCGGCCCTGGCACCCCATTGGCTCGAACTCGATGACCGGCCGCAACTGTGCCGAGCCTGGCCCGACGATGTGCCGCCGGGCGATACCACCGCCCACGAATGCGGATATTCCCGCCCGAAATGGCGGATGATCCAGCTCGCCGGCTGGCCTAGTGTCCGAAATGCGACTGCCCGAAGCATACGAAATCGGCCGGGCGCAGAGCATTCGAACGCAGAGGGATCGAGTATGCGGGTGATCGTGGTCGACGACAACGACGATGCGGGCGACGCACTGGTGCACAAGTTGCGCGTGCGTGGGCACCATGCCGATCGCAAACGTCGGGGCTCGGATCTGCTGGTCAGCCATCATCGCTATCACGCGGTCATCCTCGACCTCGAGCTGCCGGATATGTCCGGGCTGACGGCGCTGCGCAAGCTGCGCGAAGTCAGCTCGGTGCCGGTGGTCGTGCTCACCGCGGATACCGATGAGCGCTCGGTGGTGCGGGCCTTGCGCAGTGGCGCCGACGACTATCTGGTGAAGCCGACGCGGGTGGCCGAGTTGGCGGCTCGGCTGTACGCGATCACGCGACGGCTTCCGGTGCCCGCCGTACCCACGCCGACAACCATGGTCCTCGCGGGCGATGTCCGGGTGGATCTGGAGGCCGGGACGGTCGAGGTCGCCGGTCGACGAGTACCGCTGACCCGGGTCGAATTTGCGGTGTTACGGGCGCTGGTCGAGCATCCGGGTACGGCGGTCAGCCGTGAGCAGTTACTCGACCGCATCTGGGGCGATGCTTTCGTCGCGGTGTCGCATGCGCTGTACGTGCACGTCAATGCGCTACGCACCAAGTTGAACCGCCCTGGACTGATCACGACCATCCACAGCTACGGCTACCGGTGGAATTCGGGTGCCGCCGTGGCGGATTCGGTCGAGGTCGAAGAGTCGATGGCGATGAGCGCGCTGGCGAGTCGCACCGCCTGACCGGTGACTGCAGCGGTGGCGACCATCCCGAGTCCGGACCCGCCTGATCGGTTCGCGGATCGGCGATTCCGACCGCAGCGGCATCAGGCTCGCCTGCCGGTCAACACAACGGGAGTCAGGCCGCCGCGGCTCAGGGTCGCCGGTGAGTAGCGCACCGGTGGAAACCGAACATCCCGGCACCTGGCTCACCTGACTAGTACCCCGTCCAGATAAGTTGCCGCGCTGTCAGATCCGGCTCGCTCGCCGAGCGCAGTCGAAACACGGCACGACACGCCCGCGGCCGCCATATGACTGCGCTCGACGGATCTCGATACCTCGGAAGCTATCTGGACGCAGCACTGGTCACCGCAGCAGTGATCGCGACGATCACGTCAGCAGACCTACCTCACTGGTCACCACATAGGTGCTTACGCCCCGCGGCATCAGCATCGCAGCAATCACACCGCCGGCGAGAAGCAGTGCACCGCAGATCAATAGGGCAATGCGGAATCCACTGCCGAACTCCGTGCCGTCGGTGAGCCGCGCACCGGAAATCCCGGCAAGCCCCGGCAGCGCGGCGACGGCGAGCAACTGTGCCGTGCGGGCGACGGCATTGTTCACCCCGGAGGCGATCCCGGAATCGGTCGCGGAAACCGCGGCGAACACCGCACCCGTGAGCGGAGCCACGAACACCGCCAATCCGACACCGAGCATGACGGTCCCTGGGAACACCCCACTGAGATAGGTTGCGCGCGAGCCGATCCCGGTCAGCAGAACCGCACCGCACGCCGCGAGCGCCGGCCCGAGAATCATCGGGATCCGTGCGCCGTGCCGCTGCGCCCACCGACCTGCCGACGCGGACGAGACCAGCATGATCCCGGTAATCGGCACCGTCGCCAATCCCGCCTCCAGCGGCGAGTACCCCACGACCACCTGCAATTCCAGTGGCAACAGGAAGTAGACACCGCCGAGACCCGCATATACGGCAGCGGTCACCAGATTGGCCGCGGTGAACACACGCGAGGTGAACAGCGCGGGCGGCAGCAGCGGATGATCACCGCGCATCTGGATCCACGCGAATAGCCCGAGCAGTGCCACGCCGAGCAGCGATATCCACCCTCGCCCACCGATGAACCCATAGGTCAGCGCACCCAGCCCGGCTACGGCGGTCGCCACGCCCGGCAGATCGAGCGGCCGCGCATCCGCATCCCGCGATTCCGGAAGGTAGCGCACCGATACGACGGCGACTGCCACCGCGAACGGCACGTTGATAAGAAATACCGAGCGCCACCCGGCCAGCTCGGTCAACCAGCCACCGACAATGGGTCCGACCGCCTCGATAACGCCGATCAGCCCGGCCCACACGCCAATTGCGACACCATGGTCCCGACGATCGATCGTCGCCGAGATCAATGCCAGGCTGCCCGGCGTGATCAGCGCACCCGCGATCCCTTGCACCACCCTCCCCGCAACGAGCATTTCCATCGAGGACGCGACACTGCACAACAGGGATGCCAGCGCGAAACCGACACTGCCCCAGATGAATACCGTGCGTCGCCCCAGCCGATCCCCCAGCGCCCCGCCAACCAGGATCAGCGATGCCAAGGCCAAGGTGTAACCACCGACAACCCACTGCAGATCGGCGACATCGTCGCCGAGACTCGAACCGATCCGCGGCACCGCGATATTGACGACCGACGCGTCGAGCACCACCACCGCCGAACCGAGTATCGCCGCCGCGACAACCCAGCGTCCGGTGACCGAACGCAGGCGCGGTGGTGCGGGCGCGGCCCGGTTCGGTGCAACGAGATCGCTCATCCTCGGCGGGCGAGAACCAGCGCGAACCGATCATCGGAATCGGTCCACGAATGCTGCACCTGGAAGCCGGAGACTTCGAGCTCCCGATGAAACTCGGTCAGCCGGAACTTCGCCGAGATTTCGGTGCGTAACTGCTCCCCCGCCGTGAAGTCGACGACGAGACCCAACTCGGCGACCGTGACCGACATATCGGCCGTGGCCTCGAGTCGCATCTCGATCCACTCGTTTTCCGAATCCCATACCGCTATGTGCGCGAACCGGTCCGGCTCGAAATCGGCGCCGAGCCGCTGGTTGACCACGTGCAGGATGTTCCGGTTGAACTCGGCCGTCACACCCGCGGCATCGTCGTATGCGGGAACCATGACGGCGGGATCGACCACCAGTCCGACTCCGAGCAGCAGCTGTTCGCCCGGCTCGGTGACCCCGTGAACGCACCGGTAGAAATCCGCGCGCTCCTCGGGTGTCAAATTGCCGAGTGTGCCCCCGAGCAGGGCGATGAGCCGCCGGTCATCGCGCGGCAGCGTATGCAGCATGCTGGTGAAGTCGCTGACCACGCCGTGCACGGCGAGTTCGGGAAACTCCTCATGGATCCAGGTCACGGCGGCGCGCAACGCGGATTCCGAAACATCCTGTGGCAGATAGGATTTCAACGATCCGTGCGCGCGCAATGCGGTCAACAACAGACGTGTCTTCTCCGAAGAACCCGAGCCGAGTTCGATCAGCTCCCCCGCCTCGGCCGCCGCCGACGCGATCGCATCGGCAGACCGGCGGAGCAGGGTCCGCTCGGTGCGGGTCGGGTAATACTCGGGCAGCTCGGTAATCGCTTCGAACAGCTTGCTGCCCTGCGCGTCGTAGAACCATTTGGACGGCAGCCACTTCCGGCTCCCGGTCAGTCCCCGCAGGACATCGGCGCGCAGTGCGGCCGCGAGATCGTCCTCGGTGAGTTGGATATCGATACCGACGTGAGGCCGCACGGGCTTACTCCGATCGATGCTGAAGCGCCAGAATCAGGTGTCGAGTACAAACCTTGCGGTCCACTTCTCCGACAACGGAATTGTTGACGCAGCCACCACACCCCCGCCAACCGGCGAATCGCACATTTACATCGGCTTAAGTTTGGCCACCCTCAGCCCACGCGCTGCGGATCTATGCCCAGTTCGGAGAGGTTCATGGCCATCTTCTGATGTACCGCGGGAACCCAGTCCAGGGCGCGCAGCACTGTATTGCGCAAACCGCGCAGGGGTGCGCTGCCGACGGTCGCGACGCGAGTCATCTTGTCGGTGAAGGCGACCACGTTCTCGGCGACCGGCCGCCGTTCGGTCTCATAGGCATCCAGGACACTGTCATCGGCACCGTCGCGGATGACCGCGGCGAGCTTGGCGGCCAAGTTCAGCCCGTCCTGCAGGCCGGTATTCATGCCCTGTCCCCCGGCCGGACTGTGCACATGTGCGGCGTCCCCGGCGAGGAAGATCCGCCCGGCGCGGTAGTGCTCGGCCAAGCGGTGGTGCACACGGAAGCGGGAGCTCCACACGATCTTGTCGACGGTGGCCGGATTCCGTTGCGGGCCACGGGTACTCAGCAGATGTTGCACGTGGAAGTGGTCGGGCTGCGGTGGGGCATCGTCCACGGTGGCCACGATGCGGTGCCGTCCGCCCGGCAGCGGTGCGATGACCGTGACGCCTTCCGGAGAGAAGTACAGCCGGATCTCCGCATCCGGCACATCACCGCCCAGCACCGCATCGGCGAGGACGAAGGACTGTGCGTAGGTGTCACCTTCGAAGGCGATACCGGCCTGCTCACGGACGAGACTGTGCATCCCGTCGGCACCGACCACATAGCGCGCCCGGATGGCCTCGCCTGCGGCCGTGGTCGCGGTGACACCGTCCGGATCCTGGGCCAACGACGTCAGCTCACACGGCCGCGTGACCCGGGTGCCGGTGGCCTCCAGTCGCTCCAACAGGATCTGCTCGGTGCTGTCCTGCGGAATCAGCAGCGTATAGGGATAGTCGGTGGGCAGATCGTCGAAGCCGACATGCAGCAGCACGCGGTCGCGTTCCCGAACGGTGGCCTGCGGCACGATGATTCCGCGCGCGATCATTTTCTCGGTGACGTCCAACTCGGTGAGCACCTCGAGCGTGCGGGCGTGCACAACTGCGGCACGGGAGGTGTTCTCGCCCGCGGCCTGTTTGTCGATGAGTACGACGGGGACGCCCTTGTCCGCGAGGGATGCGGTCAGCGCCATGCCGACCGGTCCGGCACCGACGACGAGCACAGCTGTCTGGGTGGGAATGTTCATGCGGGTGACGCTACGGACGGACACACTACGGTCGCGTCAGTCGAATGACTGTAGTAGCCCGCATGCTTCGTGCCGACGGCTAAGTCATGGCGTACTTGGCGAGTTCGGCACGCGAGGCCACACCCAACTTGGGGAAAGCCTTGTACAGGTGATAGCCGACGGTTCGGGCGCTGAGGAACAACTGGGTACCTATCTCCCTGTTGGTTGCGCCGGTCGCGGCCAGTCGAACCACCTGAAGTTCCTGTGGGGTAAGCGAAGCCAGCGGATCGGCTTCGCGGCTCTGGTCCGATATCGATATCCCGGTCGCCCGCAATTCCGCCGCCGCACGCTCGGACCACGGGACAGCACCGAGCAGATCGAAAGTCGCCATCGCCGCCTGCAACTGTGTCCGTGCCTCGACACGTCGGTTGTGGCGGCGCAGCCATTCGCCGTACATCAGCTCGGTCCTGGCCTGCTCGAAGGGCTGATCGCCGCGCGCATGCAATCGCAGTGCGCGCTCGTAGAGATCCGCGGCGTCGCCGTCGGTCAGCAGGGCGTGGCAGCGATGCAGGACTGCGAGCGCCCATGGTTGGTCGATTGCCTTGGCCCAGTTGGTGAAACGGGTCAGCGCCTGCTGCGCGCGCTGGGGATCGCCGGTGCGGACGGCGGCCTCGACATAGTCCGGATAGGCGTAGCGCCAGACGAATGCGTGCCTGCCCGGACCTGCTGCCGCCTTGTCGAGCCGGTCCAGCACCTGCGCGTACCGGCCGTAACCGGAATCGAGTGCGGCCAGGGCGTAGGTGGCCCAGGCCAAGCCGGTCATCCACATCCCGCCCTCCTCGATCGCTTCCGCCGCGAGGGTCGCGCATTCCTGCTCGGCACCCGCCGCTCCCGCCAACCAGGCGGCGATCCCGGCCAGGTAGTACTTCCAATAGTGCTGACCGATGTCCTCGGCGAGCCGCCGTCCCTCGGCCGCGGTGGCCCGCGCTGCCCGATGTCGGCCGGTCGCGAGTTCGGCGATCGCGAGCATCATCATGGCCTGTGGCATCCGTCCGATCCGCCCTGCGCTGTGGCAGGCGTCGACCAGCCGCGTCGCGTCCCGGTACATGCCATCCACATCGCCGCGCGCGAAGCCCAGATAGGCGGCTACGACATGGAGGTCGATCGGCAGATCTGCGACATCACCGAGGTCGTGCGGGGCGATATTGACCGCCAGCCGATCGCCCTCCAGCAGCAGGCGGATATCGCGGGCGAGTGCGTGGATCGCGTGCCGCGGCCCGCACACCCGGGCTGCGAGTTCTTCGGTGCGCCGGGCCAATACCAGTTGATCCGGATGTGGGCGGCTGGACCAGGCGTAGATGGCGGCCCAGCCCAGCATCGCCCATGCCTGGTGATCCTGTACGGCGGCGAGTGCGAGCACACCGTCGTGCAGCAGGCGCGTGGCCTCGAGCGGATGGCCCGCCTCGAAGGCCAGACCCGCGCGCACCCTGGCGAGTTCCGCGACGATCGATGGCTCTACGGGCGGCGCTTCAAAGCCCCCGCGCTGCTCCGATTCGGTTGCGCGCTCGATCGAACCGGGGTCCGCACGCTCGGCCACCCCAGGCACACCCTCGGCCCCAGGCACACCCTCGGCCACCCCAGGCACACGCTGTGCCAACTCGGGTGCCCGCGCGGTCAACCTGCGCGCACCCACGGCCAGGTCGGGCGTCCGCTCTGCCAAATCCGTTGCCCGCTGAGCCAATTCGGTTGCCCGCTGTGGCAACCCGGCCTCATAAGCAGCGGTGGCCGCGATTGTCCAGCGCCGCGCCTTGTCCCCAGGGGCGGGCGATAATTCGGCGGCACGGGCATAGCCGGTACTCACCGCGATCTGCCCACCGCGCCGCCGCGCCCGCACTGCGGCCTGCTCCAATTGCGCGGCCACCGCCTCGTCCGGCAATGCGGTCACCGCGGCCAGATGCCACGCCCTGCGATCGTCGTCCACGGCACCGGCCAACGCGCGATGCGCCGCGACCCGCTCGGCGACATCGCACGCCAGCCGTGCAGCGGTGCGGATGAGTGGGTGGCGGAATTCGATTCCCGATGCGGTAACCCGAACCAGCCCGACCTGTTCGGCGGGCGCGAAATCCGTCAGTGCCGCGCCGAGCGCCGGCAGCGCGCGGGTCACCGGCTCAATGAGTCCGCTGTCATCCAACGCGGCAACCAGCAGGCAGTGTCGGGAAGCATCCGGTAATGCTCGGATCCGTTCGCGGAACCCGGTCAGCACCCGGCTCGACGGTGGCTCGGACCCGCCCAGTGAATACGCGATCGGGGTGCTGTCTCCAGCACGCTGTGCAGGCGTCAGTGTGCGTGGAATCTCCATCAGGGCAAGCGGATTGCCACCGGACTCGGCGATAACGTGATTGCGCGCGGATGGTGCGAGGGTGGCATCGACGAGCTGATCCGCTGCCGCGGGATCCAGCCCCGTCAAATTCAGCTCGGGCACACCGGGTGCGAGGAAAGGGCGTTCCCCGCCGCGGGCGGCGAAGATCAGCGTCACCGGCTCGCTGTGCAGTCGGCGCACCGCGAACAGCAGCGCGTCGGCCGATTCCTGATCGAGCCAGTGCGCGTCATCGATCAGACAGAGCAGCGGTCCGTCCATCGAAAGTTCGGTGAGCAGGCTCAGAGTGGCCAGGCCGATCAGGAATCGGTCCGCCGGTGTCGCCGAACCGAATCCCAATGCCGCCAGCAGCGCATCCGATTGCTGTCGCGGCAACTGCGTAACCGTTTCCAATACCGGACTCAACAGCACATGCAGTGCGGCATAGGGCAATTCCGTTTCGGACTCGATCCCGGTCACCCGGAGCAGTCGAGCATCCGCCGACTTGGTGTATTCCAGCAGCGCGGACTTACCGATGCCCGCCTCACCCCGCACGACCAGGGCACCCGGCTGCCCCGCTACGGCGTCGGCGAGCAGCTCATCGATCCTGCGCTGCTCCGCCATCCGGCCGTATAGCATCCACCCGCTCCTGCACCTTGCACACCATCGATCAGAAGCGCACCCTAACGCGTTTTCTCAATGCCGGAGGTGACGTCCAGTCCCAGAGGCGGGCAGCTTTGCGTGCGGCGACTCCGCCACCAGCGAGGCGGGTGAGCAGGCCTGGCATTTCATAGCCGAGCCGAGCCGTGGTCGGCTGATCCGCGGATCCTGTCGGGCCATGCGCTGCACCCGCCGGCGGCGTGGGCGGCATTGCCGAATCGTATTCCGTGAGTGCCGTGGCGATTTCGACGGCGTCGGTGCTAGATATTTCAGGAGGAACTGAAATAACCAGCAAGGTGGCCGAATGGGACTAGAGCGAACCGCGGGCACGCCGTTCGTGCCGGATGACGTATCCGATGTGATGGTGGTGGCCGGGCCCGCGCGGTCGTATCGGAACAACGTGCACGAGGAAGTCAAGCTGGTTCAGGTGACCGGGTCCGGGTTCATCGTCCGCAGGCGTGGCACTGTCCATCGTGCGGCGTCGGGCGAGCTGATCGCGCTGCACGCGGATGACACGCATTCCGGGGCACCCGATGATCTCGACTCGGGGAACTGGCGCATGATGTGCCTGTCGCCGTCCTTGATCGCCGAGGTCACGCCGTCGGCGGCGATGCGGTTCGAGGATGTCGTCATCGGTGATCGCCACTTAGCGAACCATTTTCGGGCTCTGCACACCGTCCTGTATCAGCCCGGTGGCGGTCCCGGTTCCGCGCTGAGCAGAGAGGGCGGCCTGCTCGAATTCGTCTCCGCGTTGGCGCTGCGCGCGGACCGCCCAGAGCCTCCTGAGGCGGGAAGAGTCGGCCGGATCGCGGAGATCGTTCGGGATTACCTGCGCGAGAATGTCTCTCGCAACGTGATGCTCGACGAGCTCACCGGCGTGACGGGCACCAGCAAGTATCAGCTCGTCCGGGCCTGCACAGCGCATTTCGGTCTGCCGCCGCACAAGCTGCATGTGCGTCTACGCCTGGATTACGTCCGGTGGATGCTTCGCCGGGGTGCGGACATCACCGAAATCGCCTATGCGACAGGCTTTCACGATCAGCCGCACCTGACGCGCGTGTTCACTGCCGCCTACGGCATCACACCGGCGAACTACCGGTCGAGCTTCCTCGGCACCGCGCGGCGGAACTGGACGTCGGCTGCCGCGCAAGAACGTACAAGACCGACCGAGCCGAGCGCGTCTAATGTCTTTGTCCGGCCATAAGAGAGGGAGACCATGACGCGGATCG
The DNA here is from genome assembly GCF_044465765.1 of Nocardia sp. NPDC049526. Taxonomy (NCBI): domain Bacteria; kingdom Bacillati; phylum Actinomycetota; class Actinomycetes; order Mycobacteriales; family Nocardiaceae; genus Nocardia; species Nocardia sp. NPDC049526. The sequence goes on from NZ_JBITMA010000006.1 coordinate 463,335, forward strand.
AAAAGATCGAGTTCACTAGTGACGGACATCGTCTGGTGGGCGATCTGCACCTGCCCGAACCCGGCACCGAGCGTGGCGCGGTGGTGCTGACCGGACCGTTTTCCGGTGTGCGAGAACAGGTTACAGGCTACTACGCGGAACGGTTCGCTCAGCGCGGCTATGTCGCATTGTCCTTCGACCACCGCAACTGGGGCGATAGCGAAGGACTGCCGCGCCAACACGAGGATGCCACGGCCAAGGTGGCCGATCTGCGGCACGCGGTGAGCTTCCTGGCCGCCCGGCCAGAGGTCGACGCCGACAAGATCGCCGTGTGCGGGGTGTGCCTCGGCGGGATCTACGCGACACAACTTGCGGCGTTCGATCCGAGGATCAAGGCCGTCGCGCTGATTGCCGCCGCGTACAACAATCCGACGCTGATCCGAAGTCGCTTCGGGGCGGACAATTTCGCCGCGCTGATGGATCAGTTCGCGCAGATCACACAGCGCCAGTACGACTCTGGTGCAGTCGAGTACTGGCCTGCGGTCAATCCGGAAGGGATGCCCGCAGGCAATCCCGGACCCGAACCATTCGAGTACTACGGCACCGACCGTGGTGCGCGCCCCGGCTGGGAAAACCGTTGCACCGCACTGTCGGTGCTGCAGGAACTGACCCTGGACGTGGACGCCTACTTGCCGCTGCTCACCGCTCCCCTGTTGATCGTGCACGGCCGCGGCGACCAGGCGATCCCGGTCGGCGATGCCGAAGCCGCCTACGCGCGAGCACCCGAGCCCAAGGAACTTCTGGTGCTGGATACCAGCAACCACATCGATCTCTACGACGACGACACCTACGTACTGCCCGCCATCGACCGCGCCGTCGCCCACTTCGACCGGAACCTCTGACGCGAAACCGGCTGCTCGGCAAGATCGGGCTGCGAGTGTCGGAGGTAGTCCTCGGCGCACAGCCCTCCGGCGGAAACCGGGGCTGAGGCGCACCGCTCGAGGCGATCAGCCGGCCTCGGGCGAGGCCAGCCCTATCGGGCTCGGCTTCCCTTGAACTCGTCACCGTCGATCGAGTTCGTCTGGAACCGAGCGCCGCGCAGGTCGATGGCCGTCACGGCAACGGTTGACCGGTAAATCGAATCCAGCCGACGGACCGCAACTGCACAGGCGATCACCATGTATCGGTGGCGGATAGCTCCGGGCAATGCCGCCACGGACGCATGGTGATCGTCTGACCAGCTGTCTTGTGGCGGAATGTCGCGTGCAGTGGGGTTGTGCGTGCCACGATGTGGGGGTGGGCGATCTGGCGTAGGGAGGTGGCGGAGGTGTCAGGTGATTCGCGCGGCGCGCGGCGGCCGACCAGTCATGAGCGGATGACCGGGCTGCCGTGGGATGCGTCGTATCAGGACGGGCCTGCGCCTTGGGATGTGGGCAAGCCACAGCAGGCAATAGTGCGGGTGGCAGCTGCGGGCGGGTTCGCGGGAGCGGTGCTCGATGCGGGGTGCGGGAGCGGGGACAATGCGCTGTACGTTGCGACGCTGGGATTTTCGGTGCTCGGCGTTGATGTGGCGGAGACGGCGCTGGCGATCGCGCGAGCGAAGGCCGCCGAGCGCGGCATCGATGTGGAGTTCGTCGCGGCCGACGCGTTGCGGTTGGACCGTTTGGGGCGCAGGTTCGAGACGGTGCTGGACTGCGGACTGTTCCACACCTTCGACGCGAACGAACGGCCGGGATATGTGGCGAGTCTGGCGTCGGCGACCGAGCACGGCGGCACCCTGTATGTGTTGTGCTTCAGTGACAATGGGCCTGATGCCGGCCCGCACCCCGTCAGCCGGGAGGAGCTGACGGGGGCGTTCGATCCGGGCAATGGATGGCAGGTCGTGGCGATCGAACCGGATCGGCTCGATACGAGATACCACGACAACGGCGCACCAGCATGGTTCGCGACCATCAAACGTATCTAGCACCTCGTCCAATCAGCCTCTGCGGTAACCGAGTCTCGGATCTGGCACCCTCCCGTCGAGCGCAGTCGAATTGCGCTGTCGGACGGCGTGGCGAGCCACGTTCCGACTACGCTCGGCGTGCAGCCGGACCTGATAGCGAAGGGGGCGGCATGGCGGGCACCGACCCGGACTGCCCAACCTCCAGCTATCGCCGTTCGGCTACCTTCGCGATGATCGGGAACTTGGGGTTGAGGGTGAGGCCGGACATCGGGGTGAAGTCCGGGTTCTCGATGGTCACCTCGAACCGCCGGGCGATGGTGGACAGCGCCAATTGCATCTCCATCATCGCGAACGCGTTGCCGATACATAGGTGGCCGCCCGCGCCGAAGGGCAGGTATACGTTCCGGTCCCGGGCGGCGACGGCGGTGGGAGCGAAGCGGTCCGGGTTGAAGATGTCGGGTTGCTCCCAGCACTCGGGGTTTCGGTGCGCGTGATAGTAGCTGTACACCACCGGCGTGCCCGCGGCAATGCGGTAGCCACCGATCTCGTCGTCTTCGACGGCGCGCCGTTGCCCCATCCATGCTGGTGGCTGCATCCGCAAAACCTCCTCCAGCACCTGCTTGCTGTAGGACAGCGCGGGCAGGTCGGCCATGGTGGCGCGCCCATCGGGCAACGCGCTGTCGACGTCGGCGCGGAGCCGCTGGTGCACCAGGGGATGCGCCTGTAACAGCAGCATCGCCCAGGTCAGTGCCGAGGCGCTGGTCTCGTGACCGCCGAAGAGCATGGTGACGACCTCGTCGCGCAACTCCTGGTCGGTAAGTTTTTCGTTGGTGTCCTCATCCGTGGCGTTCATGAACATGGACAGCAGGCCACTGTTGTCGGAACCGCGCAAATCGGCGATCACCTGGCAGACGATGCCGTCCATCTCGTTGATCGACCGCCAGAACCGGCGGTGGCTCGGAGTCGGAAACTTCAACGGCACCAACGGCATTTGCACGAATTTCCCCAATTCGGCAAGCATCTTGTGCATTTCGCGGGCCAGCCCGGTGACCTCCGGGCCGTGGGGATCCAATCCGAACAGCGACCGCACCACGATCCGCAATGTCAGGTTGCTCATCTGCGCACCGAGGTCGATTGTCCGCCCGGCGCGGGCATGTTCGGCCCATTCGTCGCACATGGAGTCGATCTCGGCCACCATGATCTCGCTGAGCGCGCTGATCTTCTTGTGGTGGAAGGCAGGTTGGGCGAGGCGCCGGTTGCGTCGCCACCGGCTGTGGTCGGCGATCGATGCCAGTCCACGCCCCACGAACGGTTCGATGGTGTCGTACAACTGGGTCTCGCGAGTGAAGTTCGCCATGCGCTCCTGCAAGATGTACTTGATGTGGTGGGGGTGGGTGACCCCGACCATGTTCCCGTTCAGCAGCTGGAGCTCGAAGACGTTGCCGTACCGCGTCATAGCGTCGGACAGAAGCGCAATCGGATCTCCGATGAAGCGCTTGGTGTTACGCAGACGACCAGAAAACCTCGGGGGTAGCCCAGCGGTAGCGGCAATTGATGACATGCTCAAAGTAAAACCGATCCCGTCGACATCCGCACCGTGAGTGTCGATCCGCCACACGCCGCGAAGGACTTCGAAGTCAGCGTTACTTTCCGGATAGCGCGGCGGCGATGTCGCGGCGGGATGCGATGCCGAGTTTCGCTAGGATGTTGGATACGTGGGACTGAATTGTCCTGCGCGACAGGAACATCTGGGCCGCGATGTCGGAGTTGGAGAAGCCATCGGCCACCAAGGCCGCTACCTTGCGTTCGGTATCGGTCAAGGCGGACCGTCCAGACTTGGGACGGTTGCGGGGGCCGCGAACACCGCGGCGAATTCCGTACGGGCGCATGCGCGCAACCGCGCGGGCGGTGTCCCATGAAGCGCCGAGGCTGGTGTAGAGCTCGATCGCCGAATCCAAGGCACTGCGGGCATCGGAGCCGCGCCCGTCCGCGGCGAACAATAAGGCGGCGTTCTCATATGCCTGCGCTTCATAGAACGGTCGCCCCGCCTTCCGGAAGTCGGCGGCGGCCATGCGCAGGACCTCGGGGTCGCGCTCGGCGATACCGCGGCACAGCAGCGCGGTACCGGTCCTGGCCGCCGTCGGTTGCCGCCGCGCCGACTCGGCCGATGCGGCCACCACCGAACGCGCCGCCTTCTCGTCACCGACGTCGGCGGCGAGACGGGCGATATCCGGGAAGATGTAGTACAGCGTGGGCGAGGTCAAACCGCCCGTGAGGCGCTCGTGTGCGTCGACCAGAAGATCGAGTGCGCCGCGCGGATCACCGTGGGCCTCGAGCATCAGCGCCTTGACCCACGGATAGAACTGGCCATTACCACTGCTGCCCAGTTGATCGTCCGGTGCGGGGATGGCTTGCGGATCCGGCAGGAAGCTGCCGCGGTGGATGCCGATCAGCGCGGACAGACTGTGCAGAATCGGGGTATAGCCGAAGGCGTCGGTCACCGATCGACCCGAAGTGCATTCGACGATCGCGTCATCCCAGCGTCCGTCCAATACATACAGACGCGCCTTGGCGACCACACTCGCACCGAGATAGACACCGTGAATCCGGCGACTGTGCCCGATCGCCTTGTGCAGCACCGCTTCCGCGTCGGCGGGCCGATCGAGCTCGATCAAGCAGTGTGCGTGGAGGATGTACGGATCGAACTGATCGGAGCCGAATCCGTTTTCGAAGACGGCCAGGATTCGGCTGCTCAATTCCAGCGCCTCGTCGAGGTATCCGTGGGTATAGCGCACGGCCCCGACGGTCAACAATCCGTATCCGGTCACCAGCGGGTTCTCGGTGGCATTCCCGATCGCCAACGCCTTCGCACCCGCCGACTCCGCGGCTTCGATTCGACCGAGGAAGAGGTTGTTCAAGCCGCTCATCCCATGGAATCGGCCGGCCTCCTCATCCGTGAGATTCGTTGTGGCCAGGGCTTTTTCGGCAACGTCGACGACTTCGCGTAGATCGCCGCGCGCATGGCATGCCTGCACCAGCAACCACCGCAGTTCGGTATTGTCCTCCGGCCGGTTCAGCAGCGCCGTGCGCACCAGAGCTTCGGCCTCGGCCGCACGACCGTTCCACAGCAGCGCTTGGGCATGCAGCTGCTGAAGCGCGGGACGCATGCCGAGGTCCGCCGTGCCCGCGGCGCGCTGCAACAGCTGCACCGCGATCTCGGGCGCGCGCACGATCAGCTTGTCGGCCATCGCGACCAACCAGTCGAGCGTCTGCGTATCCAGCTCGTTCTCCCCCGCCAGCAGGTAGTACGCGATCCGCTCGATGGGCGCGTCGGTGGCCAGCAGGATCTGTCCGGCCCGGCGCAGCAATCCGGCACGCAGCGAATCGGGCAGCTGATCGGCGAGCACCTGACGGATCAAATCGTGCCGGAAGACCAGTTCGGAGTCGGCACGGGTGAGCAGTCCCCCGTCCGTCGCCTCGGTCACCACATTCCAGATTTCCAGGATCGGACTGTCCAGCACCGCAGCCAGTTCCGCGACGTAGACCGTCGGCCCCAGTGCCGCCGCCATCGGAAGGACTTGCCGCGCCGAACGTGACAGGAATTCCAGCCGCTGCGTGATCGCCCCCGCCAGCGATGCGGAGGGATGTTCATCATCGGCGGATTCGTTCGGATCGGCGGTATCCGCGACTACGGTGATCGCCTCGTCGCGCAGCAGGGAGGCCACCAATTCCGTGATGTAGAGCGGATTTCCACCCGCGCCCAGCACCTGCCGCATCAGGCCCGGCCCCGGAGTCGCACCGACCATATGCCGAACCAGTTCCGTCGCCGCCGGCTCGGGCAGCGCGCCGAGCCGAAACGTCGGCGCACGACGTTGCGCGAGCTCGGCTGTCAACGCGACGAATCCGGTGTCCCTCGGCAGCGGCCGCGCCGCGAGCATCAGCAGCAAGGGCAGATCGTCCACAACACCACAGAGTCGATGCAGCACCGCCAAACTCTGCCGATCCGCCCAATGCACATCATCGATGATCAACGCCACCGGACCGGCGGCACACCAGGTATCGACCAGATCGAGGATCGCCTCGCTGATCGCGAACTCGTGCGTCGCCGCACCATCGCCTGCTCGATCCCCACTGCGCAGCAGCGCGCGTACCGGATCGGAGCCACGATCGCTATCCAGCCAGGAGCACACCGCCGCGAACGGCACCTGCCGCTGCAACTCCTTCGCGGCTCCCCGGCGCACGGCCAGACCGCGGGCCGAATATCGGGCGACAGCCGCATCGAGTAAGGCGGTCTTGCCGATACCGGGCTCCCCCTCGACCAGCACCACCACCCCCTTTCCCGCAGTCGCTCGCAGACCGAGCGCGACCACACGCTCGACCTCGGCGTCTCGACCGACGAATACGGAGGTAAGGGGACCCTGCACTCAGGGGATCCTATGCCCTCGCGAGACGTTGTGCAGAATGCACACTCCCCGCTCAGCGCGATATTTCGCCGTCCGATGCGGATATTCCTACCGGCTATGACGGATGTTCCCGCGGCGCGGCTGCCATAGGGTCCGACTGCGGCGGCTCGCTACCGGCGAACCGGCCGGTAGCAGCACATCCGAGCGACCGCCGAACAGAGGAGAACTGTTGCAGTCCGAGGCACCGGCCCGGCACCCCGTACTCGCGGTGGTGTGCGGAATCACCCGCATCGGTGGTCATCTCGCGCGGGAAGCGGTCACCGTCCACAGGCCCGGCGTGCGGCCGATGTGCCGGTGACCGGTCGAGAATTGGCTACCGAGTGGCAGACCGCCGTCCTGTGCTACGACCATCCGGGTGCGATGGTCGAGGCGTTCGATACCACGGATAAGACCAGCGGGACCCCGACGCGGTGGAAACTCACCGTTGGCTGCAACGAGATCGGCCAGGTCGCGGACCTACCGAAGAACCTGTCCGCGAAGACGCCCGCGGACTTCGAACTGCGGCTCACCCGCGACCTGGCCGACATCCTGCACGGCGAACCCGGCTTCTTCGAACATGGACAGCCCGATCCAGAAATCACCCCGATCGGATGCGAGCAGATCTGCCTCGGAATCATCGGGCGCACGGCGACGGACGTGGTCGACCTCGATGCCGCCGGAGCCGTCGAGGCGACCGGATGAGCGGACCGGAGGTGGACGATGCGCATTGTCAGTAATCGTTGCCGCACCGTCGAATACACGGTGACGACGGCGAGCCCGTGCGCCATTGATATCGAACCGTCGGTCATCGGGACACGCAGACGCTTCCACGACTGCCTGCTGGTGACGATCGGGGTGGACCGCGGCGACCGGGCACTGGCGGGCACCGTCGTGCAATTGCTCCGGCGCATTCTCACCGAATCCGATGCCGGACCGATTGTCGTCGAGGGCTTCGCGTGTCTGCCCCGCCCCGGCGAAAGACACAGCACCCCAGCGGGATTCGATGTGCTCGCCGAACTCGCCGAGGCCCTCGACGTGCTGACCGAGGTCACCGAGCGGCTCGAGGAACGCGGTGAGCAGGTGCATCTGATGCCGTTCGGCTGGTACAAGAATTGCCGCGTCGAACCGCTCGACGGGATCGGCACACAGCATGTGGTCCATATGACCGCCGATGACAACCGCCAGTGCGAGCCGGTGCTGCGCAGGCACGGACCGCGCTCACAGTTCCTGGCGCATTCGGCGCTTGCCACGCGGGTCAGGAAGGTCTGCGTCACCCCTGAGCGGCGACGCTGAACACCGAGCATGAAGATCTTCAGTAGTCGTTGCCGCACATTCGAATACACCGTTACCACGGCAAGTCCGGCCGCCGTCGATTTGGAATCGGCGGTGGTCGGCGTGCCCAACACCTTCTCCGACTGCCTACTGCTCATGGTCGGCGTGGAGCGCGGCGATTCGACCTCGTCGAAGGCGGCCGCGAAGATCGTACGACGCATCGCGTCCAAGACCGATGCGTCGCATATCGTCATCAACGGGTTCTCCCATCTCGCAACACCCGGTGAACGATCCGATGTCCCAACGGCTTTGCTCGTGCTGGCGAATCTCGCCGAATCCCTCCAGGCCCGCGGTGCGCGCGTGCATCTCATGCCGTTCGGCTGGAACAAGCGCTGGCAGGCCGATGTCCTCGACGGCGAGTGGGAACAGCGCGTCGTCCACCTGCCCGCCTGAAGCGGGTTGTCCCCGCTCCTGAGAAGGAGCGGGGTCGGGCGACCACTACTCTCCGTGCGTGGCCGATTCCACTTGCCGCACAGGCATTCGAATCAGTGTGCGCCGAGGCCCCGCCTGAGCCCTCAAATCCGGAAAGATGCGAATTTCCTAACGTGTCACTATTGATTGTGCCGCTGAATAGCGGCACAATAGATACCAGACAACCTGCATCCCCGGCACACCCACTACCGACCAAGTCCGGGCTCGGCGGGACGAAGGAGATATCGGTAACCATGAACCTCAAGTCGAAGAAGGTCGTCATAGCCGGCGCGGTCGCCGGTGCACTGGTGATCACACCGGCCGCGATGGCGATTCAGTCGACCATCGCGGCGCCCGGTAACCACAGCAACAGCAATGGCGGCGGTGCCCGGGGTGGTGGATACAGCAACAGCAACTCCGGCAGCCGCCGCGTCGCCGATCAGGATCACGCCGCCTCCGGCAACAATTCGAACCGGGGCTCCTACGACAACCCCGCCGATGGCGGACGCTGGGTTTGGGTGCCCGGTGAGGGCAACAGCCGCTGACCCATTCCCCTTGCGGCTCTTCATATTACGAATGCGACCGCCGCTCCGGAAGGAGCGGCGGTCGCATTCGCATAGGCGCCGCACCCGATGGATCAGCTCGGCATTCCACCGCCTGACGCGCGAGCACGAACTGCACCAGGAAAGTCAATTGCACCCCGCGAGTAGCCAATCGACTCCTTGACACAGCTCGATGCCCTTCCGGCGGCAGGCACTAATTGCACTGCCATCCGAAAGGGCATCGGCGGTAGGAATTTTCGCGGTCGACGAATCAGGTCAGGTTACCGTCGACGCACAGGCTCGACGAGCGCCACGACGGGCCCGGCCGGTTCGCACTCATATCGAAGGTCCAGTCCGAAATCGGCCCGGCCGCACGCCAATACAGCCCGCCGCGGCCGTCTGCAACGGCCTCGTAGATGTCTTCGCGACCCTCGATCAGCTGACTGCCGACACAGTAGTCCATGTAGTCGGTGCCCGGCTGCTGCGCACCCGGGCTGAACTTGCCGGCGGGGTTGCCGTTGGTACCGGGGTTGTACACGGAGCTGCGGCCGCGGGCGTAGCCCTCACGGGACCAGCGCGCGAAGCCGAAGAAATCGGACTGGCACCGGTATGTCCAGCCGCCCGCGGAGATGGCCACGCCCTGCGGCACAGCTTCACCGGCCCACAGGCAGCGCACGCCGATATCGGCGTTGGCCGCCGGTGTCTCGGTGCCGATGCCGAATCCGCCGACTCCCGCCGCGATCGCCGCGAGCAATGACAGTGCTCGGATCTTGTTGCGTCCCTTGGCATTACGTGCCTGGTCGGGACATTCCGTAGGTCTGGGTGCGCCGCGCAGTTCGCTGACGTTGATCATCGACGTCTCCTTCATCATTGTCTCGCCCGCCGGCCGACGTCGATACGGGCCGACGGGAGGTGCTGTTCCCGCTGTCTAATGTAACGCTATTTAACGGCACGTTAGGCTAAGTATCACCACACGTGGGAACGATGAAGTAGGAATGGCCTGGCCAGGGACATGCACCAGCGAAAATCGGCCGCAAGCCAGGTAAGAAAATGCACGCCTCGACGCGTCAGGCCTCGGGCAGCGCCTCGGTGAGATCGCTGTCCTCTTCGAGATACTTTGCGACAAAGCGGTTCACGAGCTCGGCGGTCGCCTGCCCCGGACGGATCCGCGCCTCGGCCACCCGGTCGGCGAGTACCGCCTTGTCTGCAGGTGTGCGCTCGGAGTGCTGATATGGCTCCCACGCCGACCGATGGAACAGATCGATGAAGCGGCGGGCTATCCGGTCGCAGTCCGCGCGCAGCCGCTCCAATTCGCCGAGCAGCGCATCGGCCGGGATGCCCGCGCCCTCCAACTGATCGAAGATGCGGATCAGCTGCGGATCGGCAATACGGTAGGTCGCGGCGTCGACCGGTTCGTACAGACCGGCCGAGACCACGCGGGCCAGACCGTGCGGCACGTCGCGATAGCGCTGCTCGAGTTCGGTCGCCGCGATCGTGTCGCCGGTCGGCGGCGCGGTGGACTGCGTCGCACCGGGCTCCGCGACACCGAGGATGTCGCCGAGATCGTCACCGCGATCCCACGCCTCCAGCAGTTCCCTGATCCCGTTGAGCTTGATCCCCCGGTCCAGCAAACGGCTGATCGTCTGTACCCGATTGAGGTGATCGGGTCCGTAAAAACCGGTGCGTCCCTTCACCTGTGGTGGGGGCAGGATGCCGCGCTCGGCGTAAACCCGCAGGCTGCGCACGGTCGTACCAGCCTGGCGCGCCAGCTCATCGATCGTGTACTCCACGTCCCCTGCCATATGTCTAGGAAACCACACAGAAACATTACCCACAGGTAAGCATACGTCAGTGATGTCGGGCACCTATGGTCAGCGAGGCGCTGTCAACCCCCAATGACGCCCCTAACTATTCCCGCCCTTGGCAATTCGATCCAACGATACGGAGGCGGCGGGGCTTATCCTTCGGATATGACCGAGGCGCAGGCTTCTCGAATTACCGTGACGGAACGGGAACGGGCGCTGGAACAACTGTCGCACCATCTCGGCACCGGGCGATTGAGCCTCACCGAGTTCGACGAACGCAGCGCCGTTGCCGCGGCGGCAACCACCAAAGGACAATTGGCGGAATTATTCGCCGACCTGCCCGGCACTACACCGGCCGCACCGCCCACGCCCACCGGCGGTAATGCGCTGCAGCGACTGCGGACGATCGCCGCGGTGATCTCGATCGTCGCGGTTGTGCTCGCGGTCGCCACCGGCAACTGGCTGTGGCTGCTGGCGGGCACCGGAACCATCGTCGCCTTCGTGGTGCAGCAGCTGCGCTGAACCGCCCGATCTACCAGCGGGTGCGTGGCCGAATAGAATTCGCCAGATCGACCAGCCGATAGCGGTGCCAGCGATCCGGCGCCGTCCTCGCCAGGGCACGCAGGCTGGTTTCCAGTCCCTGCCGCAGTCCCGCCGAGGTGACCGAGAAGCCGAGGATCGTCCGGTTCGGATTCCGCGGCCGCCCGCCGACCCGCAGCCACTCCAAGGCCGCACCGACCACGATGACCTGCAATTGCAGCGTTCGCGCATCGTCGGGCAGCGCCTCCAACCGAGCCGCCGCCGTACAGATATCTTCCTCGGTGATATCGGCGATCGGCCGCGAGACCAGCAATAGACAGCCCGTCGTATGCGCCACGCCGTGATGCCTGGAGGCGGCGGGAACTTGGTCGAGCACCGTGACGGCCTCGAGCAATTCGCCGTCGGCGGCGAGCCGGCGGGCCAGGCCGAAGGCCGCGCTCACCACGCCGTGATTGGTCCGCCAGACCGCACGATAGTGCTCGGCCGCGGCCCGGTGCCAGCGATCCGATTCGGCCGGGTCGTCCAGATGTTGCAGCACCAGTTCCGCGGTGGCGGCCAGGGCCAGTTCCGGGCCGATCTCGCCGGGCAGCATCGAATGCACGGTCTCGAAATGCTGCCAGGCCCGGTCGTAATGGCCGTCGAGCAGCGCGGCGACGCCGACATACCACTCGATGCGCCAGTCCGCGCTGTAGTCGGCGCGCAGATCGGCCAGCAGTTGACAGGCCGGAACGGTCTCCCCGAGGTCCAGATAGGCGCGGACCGCGGTCAACGGGCCCTCCAGATCGAAAGATTCCGGAGCGACGATCGTGCCGGCTCGGATGCGTTCGTGCGCCCGGCGCAGCGCGTCCAGCGCGTGCCGCGGCTCGCCGTGCAGCAGGGAGGACAGCAGTTCGGCACTGGGGTCCTCACTATCGATCAACGGCGTCGGCAGGGCCGCGACGACATCGCGCGCCTCGAGCACCGGCATGCGGGCCATGCCGTCGACGATGCCGTCGGTCTGGCCGATGAGAGTATCGGTGCCGAAATCGTCTCGCATGGAGCTCAATTCGACCGAAGGCTGCGGATGTTCCAGGCCGGTATCGATCGCGAGGACCATGCGCAACGCACCGGCCAGCTGACAGTACATCGAATACGCGGACGGGAACCGGCGCTCCGGCTCCGGGTCGGTAGCGCGCAGCAGCAGGCGGTACAGACACGGATAGCGCGCCAGCAGCGGATCCTCATCCGGTTCGGGTATGCCGCCGAGAAAGTTCCCGCCGCGGTCCCGCGGCAGATCCAAGGCCAGCGCCGCCAGGGTCCGGCCGACAGTGTAGATATCCGAAACCACGGTCGGCCCGGTCTCGGTGATCTCCGGCGCCTGATAGCCGGGTGTGCCGTAGATGCTGCCGTAGGAGTCCATCGCGGCGACCGCACCCAAATCGATCAGTTTGACCTCGTGCTCGCTGACCATGATGTTGTCGGGTTTCAGATCGTTGTATGCCAATCCGAAGGAATGCAGATAGTCCAGCGCCGGCAGGATTTCCATGATGTAGGCGATGGCCTCGACGACCGGAATGCGCTCCTCGCCGCGCAGATCGAGCATCTTCTTCAGCGATTGTCCGCCAACGTATTCCATGACGATGTAGCCGTCCGGAATATCACGGGCAGACCGATGTTTTACGAAGTTGTAAATCTTGACCACGCCGGGGTGGGCCACCTCGGAAAGGAATTGCCGTTCGGCGAGCGCGACCACATGCGCCTCGAAGTCCAGCGGGTTCTGCAAACCCTTCAATACGACCCAGCGATCGCTGACATTGCGGTCGACCGCGAGATAAATCCAACCGAGCCCGCCGTGCGCCAGCGATCCCTGCACCTCGTATTGATCGGCGACGAGTTCGCCGCGCTGCAGGGCGGGGCGGAAGTTGAACGGTGAGCCACAGCGACCGCATTCGCCGGCGACCACACCCGGCTCGGTGGCGGTGCGACGGCCGACCGGCTCCTGACATTTCCAGCAGAACCGTTTGAGTTCGGGCACTTCCGGATCGTCGAGAATGGCGGTGCGGGGGTCGACCGGAGCCACCCGAGGCATCGGCACCAGGCCCGCGCCGAGCCGGCGCACACTCGGCCGGGAGCGACTGCTGCGACCGGAGACCGGCTCGTCGAGTTCGAGAGTCTCCTCGGCGCCCGTCACCGGATCGCTCACCGGCATGGTGTCGCCGGGTGCCGGAGGCACGAAGATCCGTTGCGCCGGAGGACGTTCCACGGTGCTCGGCCCGGACCATGGATGCTGGCGGCGTTGCGACGGTTCGAGTTTCGACATGCCACGGGTAGCCCAGGGATGTGGCGTCCGTCGCGGAACCTCGGTTCCGCGCATCCGCCGATTCGCCCATGGATGCGGCAGCGGATTCTCGGAGGCGCTGGGTTGTTCCGGCATGGGAACCTTTCGAGCCCGGTGAATAGGGGACCCATTCTCTTCCGCTATCCGCCGCCGCGCGCATGCCTTATTCCCCCCTATGGGAATAGCTCCGCCCCGGACATGTTGTCCGGGGCGGAGCTTCGGATTTATTCCTCGTCGGGCTTGTCCAGAACGACGACCGGGTCGTCATGCTTGCGCGGCGGCCGCTCGGCCAGCACCGGGAACTGACCGGTGATGCCCTCGCGTTCCTGAGCCACCTGCAGCACCCGCTTGCGGGCCAGGAACCAGCCGCCGACGAATGCCGGAACCACGACCACCGCCATGGCGATCACAGCACCGCGCTGCTCGATTTCGTGACTGCATGCCATCAGCACGATCACCGCGACCAGGAACGCCAGCGTGGCGTAGCTGGTGTAGGGCGCGCCGATCAGCTGGAACGACGGACGCTTCGCCAGCCCCTTCTTCGACCAACGGAACAGCTGCAACTGGCAGACCACGATCGCGCCCCACGCCGCGATGGTGCCCAGCGCCGACATGTTCAGCACGATCTCGAAGGCCTTGTCCGGCACCATCGCATTGAGTCCGACACCGACCAGCGCGATCGCGCCGGTGGCGAGGATACCGACGTATGGCACACCGCCGTTGGACATCCGCGAGGCGATCTTGGGCGCACTACCGTTCATCGACATCGACCGCAGGATGCGGCCGGTCGAGTACAGGCCCGCGTTGAGGCTGGAGAAGGCCGCGGTCAGCACCACCAGGTTCATGATCGAGCCCGCACCGCCGACACCGAGCTTGGAGAAGAAGGTGACGAACGGGCTCTCACCGGACTTGAAGGCGAGATAGGGCAGCAGCAGGCCGAGCAGCACCAGCGAGCCGACGTAGAACAGTGCGATGCGGGCGATGACCGAATTGATGGCCCGCGGCATGATCTTTTCCGGATTCTCTGCCTCACCGGCGGCTGTGCCGATCAATTCCACTGCGGCGTAGGCGAATACGACACCGGTGGTGACGGTGACCAGCGGCAGCAGCCCGGTTGGGAACAGGCCGCCGTTGTCGTGGATCACGGTGAAACCGGTGGTCTCACCGTCGACCTTGAATCGACCCGCCAGGAAGATGGTACCGATGATCAGGAATGCGACGAGCGCGACGACCTTGATCAGCGCGGCCCAGAACTCCAGCTCACCGAACCATTTCACCGAGATCAGGTTGATGCTGACCACGATGGCCAGTGCCACCAGCGCGATCAACCACTGCGGTATCGCCTCGGTGGCTCCCCAGAAATGGACATAGGTGGCGATCGCGGTGATGTCTACGATGCCCGTCATGCACCAGTGGAAGAAGTACATCCACCCGACCGCGAAAGCCAGCTTCTCGCCATAGAACTCACGCGCGTAGGAGACGAACGATCCGGAGGACGGACGATGCAGCACCAGCTCGCCCAGCGCCCGCAGGATGAAGAATACGAAGATGCCGCAGACCGCGTAGACAATGAACAGGCCGGGACCGGCCGTGTGCAACCGACCACCCGCACCCAGGAACAGTCCGGTTCCGATCGCGCCACCGATCGCGATCATCTGCAGCTGGCGCGGGCGCAACGCCTTGTGATAGCCCGCATCCTCAGCATGCAGAGCGTCCGCGGGCGCCGGCACTTCCGCGGAGTGTTGAACGGTTGTCATGGTGAGGCCTTTCACGTGACGGCGATCATATCGCTGCTTAATGTAACGCTATTCAACGGCACGTTCAATAGCGAGTCAAGAGTTGTAACCACGCGGAAACGTTGGAGCGCCGCTCTACCCACCGTGACCTCGGCGTTAGTTGATCGTGCCGCTGAATATCGGTACGCTGGATACGTTTACGGCTGATGGAGCGCGAGCATGGCATGGTTCGAACGGGAGTTCATCGCGGTCCCTGAGGGCCGCAAGAATCAACTGGTCTACAAGTGGCCGGATGTCAACATCCGTCGCTACAGCCGTGCCATCGTCAATGCCGACGAGATCGCACTGTTCGTCAAGTCCGGGCAGGTCGTGGCCGCTATGGGGCCGGGCCGGCATCGGATCGATGCCGATGAGCTGCCGGTCCTCGGCGCGCTCGTGGATACCCTGACCGGCAACAACTTCTACCGCGCCGAACTGTATTTCGTCTCCACCCGCGAGTTCCCCGGCATCAAGTTCGGCGGCCGCCTGGCTGACATCGCCGACCCGGTCAGCGAACAGGTCGTGACGCTGCGGGTCTTCGGGGAGTTCGCACTGTCGGTGCGGGATCCGGCCGAACTGGTCACCTCACTGGCGGGTACCACCGACCTGAGCGTCCCGGCGACGGTGGAGTCCTGGAGTTCGGACCTGCTGCTGAAGTCGATGAAAGTCGCTGTCACACAGGGTATTTCCAGAGGCGACTGGCCGGTACTCGGGCTGTCCGGGCAGTTGGAGCCGATCGAGGCCGCCGTGGTCCGCCAGACCAACCTGACGCTCTACGAGTACGGCCTGCGCATCGCGCGCCTGGGCAACTTCGACATCACCCTGGCGCCGGAGGATGCGGAACGCATCAAGCGACTCGCCAAGGACGTCACCTACATTCGACTGGCCGGCGACTTCCAGCGTTACGCGGCAGGCGAATTGGCGCTCGGCGCGGGCCAGGGGTTCGCCCACGGCCACGGCGGTGGCGACGGATTCCTCGGCGCCGCACTGGGGTTGAACGCCATCCAGCAGCAGGCACCGAGCAATCCGTGGCAGCGGCAGGCGGTTCCGGCTGTCGCACAACCGGTTCCGCCGGTGTGTGCCGCCTGCGGAACCGACAATCCCGCGAATGCGCGATTCTGCATGAACTGCGGTGACCCATTGGCGGCCCGACCGCGCCACTGCACCGAATGCGGCGCGGACCTGACCGCGGCAGCCAAGTTCTGCGGAAGTTGCGGCACCGCCGCCGCGAGCTGAGCGCACTCCTTACGGGTACCGCGCCCGCCGTCAGCTCCTGACGCACACCTCCCATAGCTCACGCATACCTTCGACGCTGTCGCACATCGACTCTCCGTGCGACACACCGGCTTAAAAACCCAAGCTCTGCGCGAGCTCCGTCATTGCGGCGGCGGGTTTGGTCGATGTCTTTACCAGCTTTGAATCGCAGCTCGGAGTACTGGCTCCGGGGCATGATCCTGCAGTTTCGTCGCAATGGCGAGGCGCAATAGAGACGCGGCTTGGGCGACTATCGGTTCCGAGGAATTCACGACGTCGAAGCCCGCACGGTCAATGCGGAGCACACCGGGTGGAAGCGCAACGCCGGGTTCGGCCGTCAAACCGCGCAGGACCGAGTCGGCGAGATCCGTGGGCAATCCCGCGGTGAACGGACGCTTCCACAGACGGCTCCGGCACTTCGGCTGATCATCACCATCGAGCATCTCGAACGCTGCCACTCGCACTTCGATCAGCGTGGTCGAGCCGTTCCCGACGACGAACCCGGCCCCGAGCAGCGCACGTGGCGCGATACCACCGAGGCGCCGCTGCACCTCGATCAGGACACGAACGTCACGAGCAACGCCAGGGTGAACTGTCGCTGGACTTGTCGAGGTGAGTACACGCGACGCCGAGTACATCGTGGCTTTGTCATCCTCGTCGATGGCAGCAATTCCGTGCCCGTCGACATCGACCATCATCATCGCGGGGCAATCCATTCATCGGCTGATGGAGACAGTGTTGCGGATCCGGCTGTGGTGGTGGAGATCCGTTGTATCGCGGGGTCGGCGACCCCGCTGGAGTCGTACAGCGGCCCAGACCGGGTCGAGCCGGTCGGCTCCGCACCGCTGGAGGTGGATCGGTTGGACTGCCACCAGTTGTAACCGTTGGCGGCCAGCACATCTCCGAACCGTTGCAGCGCATTACGCAGGGTGGCGGCGAGGGTGACGATGTCGCGGGCATTCTGGTCATATTTGGTTGTCCACGGCTCGGACTTCTCGTGATCCCCAGCCATACCTCCGCAGTCGGCGAACTCCGCGGCCAATCCTCCGGTCCAACTGCCGTTGGTCACCGCATCCATGTCCGTGGCCGCGGAATCCAAAGCCGTGCGCAGTTTCTCGTCCGTAGACATACCTTCCGACGTCACGAACCTGCTCGGGCACCACCGAGAGCCGGTTGCCCGAGGCCGGCGTCCCCCCATCGCTCACGCCAACAGAGGCTACTGACCTCGAATGGCGGTGTCGGACCCGAGACAGCCGCAGCTTGTAGGCGGATCAACCGGCCGGTACGGTCGAACCAACTGAACAGGGGCGGGAGCCGGGCCGGGCATGATCGATGCCGTCGACACCGCCGGCGACCAGGAGGAACGCATGATCAGCAGGGGGAACACACTTCTCGGCACTGTGTTGGCGGTTGGTGCTGTTGTCCTGCTGTCCGGGTGTGGGTCATCGACTGATGGAGACGCGAAACCGGTCACCGCCTCCGCGAGCGCGGAGCCGTCGCTGGCTGCAGATGTTCCACACACTTATGACCCCTGCAAGGACGTTCCGCAAGGTGTGTTGGATTCGGAGAAGCTGCACGGCAAGGACCCAGCCAACGGCGATGCGGACGGTGGAGTCAAATGGCGCGGTTGCGCCTGGGTGCGATCCAGCAGCTACTCGGTCAGCATCCGCACCACGAATCTCACGATCGATCTCATTCGTAGCCGCAACTTCCCTGAGACCACCGAGTTCACGATCAATGACAGGCGGGCGATCTCGACACGCCAGTTCGACGGCCCGTTCATCAAAGAGGCATGCACGGTGGACGTGGAGATGAAAGGCGGCAGTCTCGAGTTCAACCTGAATAACCCGAAGTCGACCAGCACGGGAAGCCTTGACTCGTGTGATTTGGCTCGTAGCTTGGCGGAGAAGGTTGTTCCGAGTCTGCCCGCCACCGCTTGACCGCCTCACGGACCGAACTGGGAGGGATCGACATGGCTGACGACAAAACGACTTCAGCGAGCCCGTTGGCGAATCTGATCACCGAGGCCCGTGAGGGCCGGTTGACGATTCGGATGGATCTCGAGAAATTCGTCTACATCGACCGCGACTGCGAATACTTCAAGGATGTCATCCTGAAGATTCAGCGAAATATGACCGAGACCTCGCAGCAAGACAAGTGGGGCCTCGGTGATACGTTCACCCCGCAGGGCGACCGAGACCTGATGTCCGCCAAGACAATGGTCAAAAGATGGCGAGAAAAATCTCGAGGCTCAGAGAACAGCGTCTACGCGGTGATGGAATCGCACTACAAGGTCATCGAAGACTTCCAAACCCTTTTCCGCACCGTCCGCGAACGCATCACCGGCGTCGACACCGAACAGGCGGCGAAATACCAAGACCTGGAGGCGAATCTGCCGCAGCAGGCACCCGCCCAAGCCAAGATCTTCTCCTGGCCAGGACTATAGGATTTCGAGTCACACACCTTCGACACGGGTCGCACATCGACTCGCCGCATGCCACGCTGGTCCGAAATCAGAAGCTCTGCGCGAGTTCGGATTTGACCGAGGTCGAGAAGAAAGACGGCCCCCTCGCGACATTCGGTTCGTCGGGATGGGGCCGCTGTGGTGCTCGGTTTGCGCGAGGGTCAGGCGTGGCGGTCGACACCGACCGCACCCTCCCCGAGGGCATACCCGAACTCCGCACGTTGCACCAAGTACTCGACGGGCTCGCCCAACTGGCGCTACCGCCGACCGCCCCCGGCAACGGCGTCGAGAAGTGAACAGCTATGGAGCCGTGGCAAATAGTGCACAACGTCCTCGCAGTCGTCGGAGGCGGTGCGTTCGCGATGGTCGGCATGGCGTGTGTGTGGCCGATCAACCAGCCACGCCGCGACCGGCCCGCCGCACGCCGCTGCCGCTTACGCCCGGTCGAATGGCCGAAGGCGTGGACATGCGGGCCACCGGAGCAACCGTTCACCCTCGCCGACGCCCACGCCGGGATGCAACTGCATCGCGAGCACGACTGCGACCGCAAGCACGCCGCATTCGATGCGCTGGTCGCGGCCGGGCGCATCCACCCCGATTCGGCACGCCGACACCGGCTCTGGGGCAAACCTTGGTGATCCGGCACGAAGGACGCGGAAGACTCGTGTCATACGAGCCGGATTCGATTGCTGCGCAAGTACGTTCGCTTCGGGGATCGGGCCGAGCGTACCGGATACCGGCTGGCGCGCGACCAACATCCGCCGTACGGCTGGAAACTGTCGGCCACCGAAAACGACGATCGCGTCTACGGCGGAAGCATGGACCAGATCGACACATGGTTGACCTCGTAGCGGCAGAAACAGCAGTCGAGCGACGGTCCGCCGAGCTGAGTCGAACGTGGCTCCCAGCGTTCCCCGGAAACGAGCATTCGACTCGGCTCGCGAACTGCCCGCACCCCCAACCCCGAACGATCGATCGGAATATCTTGATGGCCGAATGGCATTGGGAATCCGATGATTTCGCAGCGCTGTGGTTCAGCCTCGCGAACGACCGGTTCCCCGATCCGCTCCGCTTCACCAGTCGCTTCGCCTACCGCGACGACTTCGATGCCCACCGGGCCACCGTGCGCGAGCGCTACTCCCCCGACGAACTCGAAGAAATCCACCTCGCCCTGCACACCCTGACCACCTCGACGATCCGCATCCAAATCTTCGGCGGCACAACCCGACACGAGAACCCCGACGGCGGCGTCCGCGTCTACCGCATCGTCGGCGCACGTACCGACCAGCGCGCGATGTCGCTGATCCAAGCCACTTCGGCGACACCAACGGCCCGATCCACTGCCGTCTCTTCCCAACCGACCACCTCCCCGCACAACTCGCCGACTGCCTTCCGCCGTACAAACCGGGCACCCAACCGCAGGCCGCCAGTCATCCCCACAGCGACATCCGGCACGAACGCTGTCAGTGCGTCTTGCAGCGGCCCGCCGACGGCGGCGGATCCGCCCTGCTGTACCCGGCCCTGTCGACAAGGCGAACAAACCCCTCGCCACCGTCCATTGGCACGACATCAGCGATGACGGCTGCTACATCGAACTCCAGCACACCATTCACCCGACCTCCCCCACCGAGTTCACCACCTGGATCGCCCGCGCCGTCCGACCCAACTCGAACCTGAACAGGATCGCAAGTAGTCACGAGAGGCTCCCGCGCACCGAGGCGCGACAAACCACGGGGGCGCAGTGCCTGGCCCACAAGGAAATCCCCGTCGTCCCGGCGAACACCGGGATCCACTGCGGAGGTATGGATCCCGATGTTCGCGGGAAGGACGGGGATCATTCCGAAATCCTTCGCGCACCCCCGCGGCCTCGGCGGACCGTTGGCCGAGACCGCGGGGGCGTGCCGCCAGTTAGTTCGAAACAGGGGCTGCCGCAGCGGATTCCCCGCTACTGACCATGCTGCGCACCTGCCGTGCGGCCACCGAGAGCGTCGCCAGGTCGTGAGTGCCCGCGGCGAAGATCTCGCCGAGGGACGCACCGGCGCGGGCCAAGCGTGGACGGTTGACCGATTCCCATTCGGCGATCTTGTCGGCGGTGCTTTCGTTCGGTTCGGATGCGGTGATCACGTCCAGGGTGAGCGAGCGCAGCGAATCGTAGAGGTCGTCGCGGACCGCGAGCCGGGCCAGGGTGCGCCACCGGTCGTCCCGGGCCAGGTTGCTCACCGCGGTCAGCAGCCGCTCGATCTGGAAGTGATCGTCGAGTGCGTAATAGAGCTCCGCGACCTCCTCCGCATCCCGTTCGGCGATATCGGCCACGTCGAGGATGTCCAACAGCGGGAACAGGTGGATGAGCCGGTACACCTCCTCGGCCAAATCCGCCGGCGCACCCCGCTCGACGGCAGCGCGCGCATGCGTCGCCAGATCCTCGGCGTGGGCCGCTGGGAGCCGGGCAGGCAGCATCTGGGCTGCGAGCTTGCGGACACCGTCGCGGTAGCGGGCGATATCGGCGCCGATGGCGATCGGTTGCGGGCGGCTGGTCAGCAGCCAGCGGGATACGCGATCGAGGGTGCGCCTGGTCTCCCGCTCGAGTTCGTCGCGGGCGGCCGTCGGCATCGGCGTGGTCCGAATGCGTTGCCAGAGCGTGTGCAGATCGAAGATCTCCACGGCGACGGTGAAGGCGCGCACCGCGTCGTCAGTGCTCGCACCCGCCTCCTCCGCCAGACGGAACGCATAGGTGATGCCGCCATGGTCCACCATGTCGTTGACCACCATGGTGGCCACGATCTGACGGCGCAGCGGATGCCTGCCGATCGCGTCGGCGAACCGTGCGCGCAACGGCGCGGGGAAGTACGCCAGCAGCGCTGAGGTGAATGCCGCGTTATCCGGCAGATCCCCGGCCAGCAGATCATCCTTGAGCGAAAGCTTCACGTGGGCGAGCAGATTCGCCAGCTCCGGCGAAGTGAGCCCGCGCTCGGCCGCGGCACGCCTTTTCAGCTCGGCATCCGAGGGCAGTGCCTCGAGCCGACGATCGACACCGCGCCGGAACTCGAGGTCGGCGATCAAACGCCGGTGCACGCCCGACATCGGCACCGCCTGAGCGCGCGAGAGCCCCATCCGGAAGTTCTGCGAAATATTGTCTCGCAGAACGAGTTCGGAGACCTCGTCGGTCATAGCGGCAAGCAGTTCGGTGCGGTCGGCGGCATCGAGTTCGCCGCCGGAGATGACCGCATCCAGCAGCACCTTGATATTGACCTCGTGGTCCGAGCAGTCGACACCCGCCGAATTGTCGAGGGCGTCGGTGTTCATCCGGCCGCCGTTGGCGCAGTATTCGACGCGACCGAGCGCGGTCGCACCGAGGTTGCCGCCCTCACCGATCACCTTGGCGCGCAACTGGTTCGCGTCGACACGCACCGTATCGTTCGATTTGTCACCGGCATCGGCATTCGTCTCGGTGGATGCCTTGATGTAGGTGCCGATACCGCCGTTCCAGAACAGATCGACCGGTGCGAGCAGAATCGCCCGGATCATCTCCGGCGGGGACAGCGTGGTCACACTCGGATCCAGGTCCAGTGCCGCGCGCACCTCGGGGCTGACCGGCACCGCCTTGGCGGACCGGTCGTAGACACCGCCGCCCGCGCTGATCAGCGACTTGTCATAGTCGGCCCAGGACGAGCGCGGCAATGCGAACATCCGCTGCCGCTCCCGGAACGACGTCGCCGCAACGGGATTCGGATCCAGGAAGATGTGCCGGTGGTCAAAGGCGGCTACCAAGCGGATGTGCTCGGAGAGCAGCATGCCGTTGCCGAAGACGTCGCCGCTCATATCGCCGACCCCGGCGACAGTGAAATCGGTTGTCTGCGTGTCGATATCCATCTCGGCGAAATGCCGTTTGACGCTCTCCCACGCCCCCTTGGCGGTAATGCCCATCGCCTTGTGGTCGTAACCGACCGAGCCACCCGAGGCAAAGGCGTCACCGAGCCAGAAACCGTATTGGCGCGCAACATCATTCGCGATGTCGGAGAAGGTTGCGGTGCCCTTGTCGGCGGCGACGACCAGGTAGGTGTCGTCACTGTCGCGGCGCACCACCCGCTCCGGTGGCAGCACCTCGCCGGAGGCGTGGTCGACGTTATCGGTCACATCGAGCAGACCGGAGATGAAGGTGCGGTAGCAGGCGATGCCTTCGTTCAGCTGCGCTTGCCGATCCGCGGTCGGATCACCGGTCACTGTCGGCGGCTGCTTGACCACGAAACCGCCCTTGGCGCCGACCGGCACGATCACCGCGTTCTTCACCGCCTGCGCCTTGACCAGGCCCAGGATCTCGGTGCGGAAATCCTCCAGACGGTCCGACCAACGCAACCCGCCACGCGCCACCGCGCCGAAGCGCAGATGTACACCCTCCACCCGAGGTGAGTACACGAAGATCTCGAATTGCGGCCGCGGCCTGGGCAATTCGGAGACAGCATGCGGATCGAATTTGAACGACAGGTACGCAGGCACGTTGCCGTCGCTGTCGCGGCGATAGTAGTTGGTGCGCAGCGTCGCGGTGATCAGCCCGAGTACCGCGCGCAGGATACGGTCGGCGTCGAGGCTCACGACCGCGTCGATCTCGGCCTGCAGCCGTTCGGCGATGCCCGCGGCCCGCGCCGATGCCACCGCTCCGACACCCTCGGGATCGAAGTAGGCGTCGAACAATTCGGTGAACAGCCGGGCCATGGTCGGCTGGGCCAGCAGCACACGGGAGATATTGCCCAGCGTGTAGGCGAATCCGGCCTGCTGCAGATACTTCCCGTAGGCACGCAGTATCGAGATCTGCCGCCACTGCAGTCCGGCGCGCAACACCAGTTCGTTCAGCGCGTCGACCTCGGCGCTGCCGTTCCACATGGCCGCGAAGGCCTCCGGGAAGTATTGCCGCACACCTTCGACCGATGATTCGTCGGCCGAGCGAGCGAGATCGGCCTCGAGGTCGGCATCGACCGCGGTGCGCAGCAGCGTCGCCGGGACGCGCAGCCCGAAATCGTAGATCCACTTCTGCGTATCGTCCGGGAGGGTGATGCGGTGCGGCCGCTCATCGACCACCTCGACTCCAAGACTTTGCAGTACGGGAAGCACGCGGCTCAGCGAGACGCCCTCGCCCGCGACATAGAGCGTGAAACGCCACTCCCCCGACGGTGATTCGGCGTTGCGATACAGATTCGTATCGATGGCGCCATCGGCCAGACGATCCAGCCGCTGCAGATCGACCAGCGCGTGCTCCGGCTCGTACTCCTGCTGGTAGCCGACCGGGAAGGCGCTCGCGTAGGCGCTGGCGGCCTTCGGCGAGATCGCGGGTACGCCGGTCGCGGCCGCGACCAACCGGTCGGCCCAACTCCGGGTGCTCGCGAACAGTAGCTCCTGGAGGCGCTCGCGATTGGATTCGGAGATATCGGCAGGCTCCGCGTCGGGACCGCGATGCACCGTGAAATACACCACGGCCAACTCGGATTCGCTCGCCCTTGCGGAGTAGGCGACCTGCTCACCGTCGAATTCCGCGCGCAGGATCTCCTCCATGCGCAGCCGGACCTCGGTCGAGTACCGATCGCGAGGCAGGTAGACCAGGCAGTAGACCGCACCGCTGCGCCCGTCGCGCCGGATGAACAGGCGCACCTGCCTGCGTAGCCCCAAATTCATGACCGCGGAGACGGTTTCGAACAACCGCCGGGCATCGGTGGAGAACAGCTCCACCCGCGGGAAGGACTGCATCATCTCCAGCATCGCCTGCCCGGAGAACGAATTCAGTTCGAAGCCGGCCCATTCGATGACCTGGTGCACTCGGCGGGTGATGACCGGGATGTCCAGGATGTTCTCGTGCAGGCCGGTCACCGTGAAGGTGCCGACGAAGACGTGCTCACCCTGCACCTGACCGACGCCGGTACCGCCACTGCCGTAATCGGCGACGCTGACGAAGTACAGCTCACCCGATCCCGGGATCAGCGAATCCACCGATCCGTTGGACAGCCGAAGGACCGGTCGGGTGTTGCCCATTACGGGGACATCGAGATCGACGTTCGAACCGTTCCAGAGCACGCCGAGCCCGGTGCCCGGAACCTGCTGCGGTTCGTTTCCGGCATCGCTGCGGCTGCTCCGGTAGTACCCGTAGCCGAGCACCGTGAAGTGCCCATCGGCCAACCAGCGCAACAACTTCGCGCATTCGGGCACCTCCGGATCGTCGGAGCGGTGCGCGATATGGTCGAGCCGACCCGCCAGCGCGACCATCGCGTTCGCCATGCCCGGCGTATCGTCGACGACCTTGCGCAGCACCCGCAGCAGGGCGGGCAGCTCGCGATCGATCCGGTCCAGCAGTGCGGCTCCGACGCCCGGCGCCAGCTGCACATGGATCCACGATTCGGTGACGGTATGGCTGCCGTTCGCCGGTACGGTGTCGGGCTCCTTGGGCGCGATCGCCCGCAACCGCCCGCGCCGGTCCCGCACGATATCGAAGACCGGGTGGACGACCTCGGTCACCGCGGCGCCGAGGCGGCGCAGCGCGGTGGTCACCGAGTCGACCAGCAGCGGCATATCGTCATTGACGATCTGGATGGCCGCGCCGAGTCCGCTGCCGTCCTCGGGGCGGTACACCCGGGTGATCGCCGCGCCCGGTAGCCGGATCGCCGCCAGTTCCAAGTGGTTTCGGAAAATCTGTTCGGCCCGATCGGTGATCGTCGGCGCGGTGGCGCCCGGCTGGATCCAACGGAAGTAGGCCGCCTCCAGATCGGTCGGATCGTCGCGGAACCGTTTGAATGAAATCGTCTGCTGGGTGGTTGCCACCATCGACTCGTGCCTTCCCGAGATCTGAGCCCGTAACCGTACGGTTCCCATACATTACATGGTTTGATGTGCCGTTGTATAGCGGCACGTTAGATGCGTAACACATTCTTGAAAGAAATCAGCACTGGTCAAGTGCACTGACCGGCCGGAGTCCGGTCGGTCAGGGGGTTAGACCGGATCGCGACATGAAGGTCTGCGCGGCCGCGCGGCCGATGAAGGCACCGGTCTCGACCCGAAGTCCGACAAGGGTATTCACGTATCGCAGGGTTGCCGACGGACTGATCGCAACGAAGACGACACCATCGGCCAGGACCGTTCCGCCCGCCGTTCGCCAGTTGCGCACGGTATCGGCCCGGCGCTCGGGCGAATCCAGTGCCACCGAGAGGGTCAGATCCTTGCCACCGGTGATTCCGCCCGCGAGCAGCGGGTCGGCCGCCGGGATGACACAGTTCTCGGCCTTGGAATCGACCGGCTGACAGGAAGCGGCCGCACGCAACTGACTGGGCAACGCCTGATCGACACCCACACCGGGCAGCGAGCTCAGCGGCGTCGAACACGAACGCACGACCGTGAAGCCGAGGCCGAAGACCATGGTCACGATACCCGCGATCGCCGCACCCCACTGCCAGCGCGGATACTGTTTGGCGGCAAGCTTTTCCGCACCCGCCACCGCGTGCTCCGCACCCGCCACCGCGTGCTCCGCACCTGCTACCGCACTCCCGGTGGCCGCCACGGCCCGCTCGGCACCCGCGACCACCTGCTCGGGCTGCCCCACATGGGTCAGGCTCGATAGTCGATGCACCGCGGCCAGCGGCGCACCACAATGCCCGCATTGCGCCGGATTACCGATATTGCGGTGTGAGCAGTACTGGCAGACCAACTCGGCTACTGACATCTCAGTGCCCGGTGATCACGATGGAGGAAATCGCTGTCGTATTGATCGTCGGATCGCCCTTCGATTCCTGAACTGTCAGTACGATCTTGGACGCCTGCACGGGCACCTCGAATTTGGTGACGACCAAGGTGCGCTGATCCAGGGTCGTTTGGGTGTAGCTCGTCTTGTTCGGATCGTCGAACGTATACCGAACCCGGCTGGCGGTCCGGAATTTCGTCCACTGGTCCACGCCGTCGCTGCCGGTGTTGTCCCAGCCGGGGACGATGCCGATCGAATCGATCTGATAGGTCTTGCCGAGATCGATGGTCAGCACCTGCCCGTCGACTTTGTATGCGCGCACGCATGACCAAGCCTTGCCCTGGCCACCGAAGGCATCCATGCCCGGTGTACTGCCCGGCGGGCAATTGGCAGTGGCGGATTTCGGGGTGATCGTTCCGGAAGGGGCAGTGGACGATTCCGGTTTCGACGTCGGGGCCGCCGCGGTCGGCGACGGGGTGATGACCGCGATGCGATCCGGCGCCTGCGAATCGTCCTTCCCACCGGTGGAAACCAACGCGATGATGAGTAAAAGCGCCAAGACACCGCAGACCGCCAACGCGACCTTGGGATTCTTGAGCTTCTTCGCCAGCAGGACGATCCGCTCCGCGGGCTCGGGCCCGCGCGCCTTGGACGCCCCGGACGCGGCGCGTGCCGGTTCCTCGGGCGGCGGCGGCTTTGCCGAGACATCGGAGTAATCCGATGAAAAGTCCAGTGCCGGTGCGGCATTCGGCGGCTGCCCGTTCAGCAGCGCGATGATCCGCTCACTTGCCTTCGGCCCGTCGGAGGATCGCCGCGGCGGCAAGTCCGTATCGGACAGGCCGCCTTGGGCCGAACCAGCCGCCACCGATGGGGCGGAGTACGGATCACCGCCGAATTCCGCTTCGCCGAATTCCGGATCGCCGACCAGGGGTCCACTCAGCACCGATCCGGTGGCCGGATCGTTTTCTCCGAACGACGGATCCGAGAGCAGCGCATCCAGGACCGCGCCTCGATGGCGGAGAAATACATCTCCCGGGTCCTCGGCAGCCATGGTCGGGATCGTATCCAGACCGGCCTGCGCTGCGGTCCCGCGTTATTCCCGCTGGCGGGAATAACGCAATCAGCGATTCTTCTGCTCGGTGACGAAATGTTCCGGCGGCACGTCGAATACCCGCGCCAAGGCGATGATCAGATCGAGGCGGGGTACCGCGTCACCATGAATGAGCCGGTACAGCCCCGACTGGGAAACCGGAACATCCGGGTACGCCTGTTCCAGATGCTGGGCAAGCGAATAGAGGGTCAACGACCGCGTCGACCCGTCCTCGGTCGATACCACCGATTCCGCGATCAATTCCGACAGCCGACTCGAGAAGATCGCCACCGCGGCCTGTCTCGGGGTCAGTGCCTCCCCGTTATCCTCCTGCACAAATTCGCCGTCATTCGGCTGGGAGTCCACAACCACGCTGATAGACACTACCTGTCTCCCATCAGCTCATGCGCCGGACGTCGGGCCCTGGCGTGGCACCATTGCCACCCGCGGTGATCGCGGGTTGTTCGGCGGCGGAATCGAAATAGCGGGTTTCACCGCGCGGCTCGATCAAATCGACGCGCACGGTCCGCATCGGAATACTGATATCCACCGCGGTTGCGCTGACCTGGTTGATCGCCAGATCGACCGACCGCCGCCGCGGCCCACCGGGCTCACTGATGGTGACGGTGGTATGGGCGGTCGATACCTGCGGCGGCAGATTGTCGAAGACGGTGATCGTCGCCGAGGACGGCGGCGGACCGGCTTGCCCCGCGGGGGCATTCGCAGCTCCGGCCTCCGGCGCCAGGCGCAGCGACTCCGGATCACCCACCGCGGCGACCAGCTGCCACCAGCGGTGCGGGCGCACCGAATGGACCTCGACGTCCGCGCCGACCACCATGGCACGCAAAACGATCTGCTGTGCCACCGGCAGGTCGGCATGCACATCGATGGTGCGCCGGCGCGGGTTGTAGCGGGCCGGGTCGAACAGCGGCAGCGCCAAGGTATGTCGGGGCTGACCGCTGATGGAACCGAGAATCTGGCCATTGGGACCGATCGCGATCGTGAGTTCCGGCAGGAGCTCATCAGGCGCGATATCGCGGCCCGATTCATCGGCGGGCACCGCGCGGATCGACGTCCCGGTCGGCATGGTGGCCAGCAATGCGATGGCCTGCCTACCGGTCAACCGGCGCAGATAGTCCGGCGGCTCGGTCGTGACCGGCGGGCCGATGTACCGCGCGAGCGCGCGCGGCCCGGTCGTGGCATCGGTGAGGCTGACCACCAGCGTCGTCCGGCCGCGGTTCCACGACCAGCAATCGTCCAGGCCGGGGCCGTCCATCCGCGTCCAGTCGATCAGGAAGCTGGTCACACAGCGACCTGGTACCGAGGACTCCATACAGGTCCAGGTCTCACGCAGATCGCCGAGTTCGACACCGGCGTGCAGCATCCTGGTGGCCTCCTGCATCGCGGCCGCGGGCAGTGCGTGCGCGGCGATGCCCCGTTCCCGCAATCGGACCGCGATGCGATGCGCCGCGGTGGCCAATGCTCGCGGGGCGACCATCGCGACCAATCCGCGTCGCTGCAGCAGATCCAGGTTCCGCTCCATGTCCAGCCGGACGACCAACCACGTGAGGCGGTGGCCGACGACCGGATGGGAGCCGATCAGCTGGTCGTAGAGCATGCTGTAGTTGCCGGTCGGACGAACCCGCTGACCGGTGGTCACGATATCGATATCGACCGCTAGACCGAATTGATCGAGCAGACCGACCAGCGCATCGACCGGGACCGTGTCCTCGGTGTAGATGGATTTCTCCGCGATGACCGTCGGCAGGTCGAGATTGGGGGCGAGTTGAATCATCGCCGTGAGCACGGTGCCTTCGGCACGGATGCCGCAGACCCCCGCGGCAACCTCGATATCCGCCAGATTCGCCGGACCGGCGAGCGCCTCGGCTCTGGTGGTCCTACCGAATCGATAATCGGCCCAGTCGAGCAGCCATCGACTGGTTGTACGGCCGTTGACCTCGACCGCAACGGTCACCAGCAGCACGGTGATCACCGCCGCGCTCGCCCAGATCGGGGTGTGCGACCACAGCCCGGTGACCACCAGGCTGCCGCCGATCACGGCGACGGCGAACGGACCACGTTCGACACCGCCCACCCGAACACTCGGTAGGCTCACCGCCGCCTCCGGACCGCGGAGTTCGCGTAGGTGGCGCCGAGCCCGAGCAGCAGCGCGGCCACGATGACGACGGCGGCAGCGAACGGCGGACGACGATCCTTGGCGCGCGGCGGATCCGGCAGCACCAGCACCGACGACCGGTACAGCCCGATCGGCGGCTTGGGCGCGGTGCGATAACCGAGCGCGGTGAGCGGATCGATGACACCGGCGCCGATGACGTTATCGATACCGCGCGCGGGTGCGTGCGCGCTGGCAGTCAGGCGGGCCATGATGTCGGCCGGAGTTTCGTTGGGGAATCGGGAGCGCAGCAGAGCGGCCACTCCACTGACATACGCGGCGGCGAACGACGCGCCGCCGACCGGCACCAGTTTGCCGGGTTCACCGACACCATTGATCAGGCCGGTGCCACCGGGACCGAGCGATTCGATCGCGGTACCCGGTGCGCCGACCGAAACCCACGGACCCGTCAGCGAATCGGACATGGTGGCGCCGGTGGCGGTGGTGAAGCCCACCGTCAGCACGTCCGTACCGAACCAACCCGGCGCGGACACGGTCTTGACATCGCGCCAGTTCCTCGGATCGCTCGGCCGGGCCGGATCGATGTCCGGATTCTGATCACAGCCGGTGTCGGCATTGCCTGCACCCGCGACGATCACCGCACCTTTCACGTGTACGGCGTAGCCGATCGCCACCGACAGTATCGACTGATCCACCGCCAGTCCCACCGGAACGCAGACCGGCAGCGCCACCGTGATCACGCCGGCACCCAGGTTCGCCGCATGCACGATCGCTCGTGACAGCGTCCGGATATCCACCGACAGTTGTTGCGCCGCATCGTTATTCGGCCGCTCCACGCTGAAGGCGCCGGAGCGATAGCGGATGGAGATGATCCTGGCGTCCGGAGCGACGCCGGTGAATCCGTCCGTGGGATCGGATGCGGCGCCGATGATTCCGGCGATCAGGGTGCCGTGCGCATCGCAGTCCGACAGACCGTCACCACCGGTCGCGACATAGTCACCACCGCCGACCAAACCGGGCAGGCGGCCATTGGGCGTGACGCCGGTGTCGAGTACCGCGACCGTCACCCCGGCACCCCGGCTCAGCGCACGGGCGTTCGGCAGGTCCAACGTCAACTCCGACGGCGGCGTGCGCGCCAGGTCGCTGTCCTTCAGTACGCCGGTCGCCAGGCAGCCCTTGTCCTGCTTCGTCGGCAGCTCCGGGCCGGGCGGGTCATCGGCGGGCGCGCCGATGACCACCTGCGGCGGTTCCACCGCCAATGCCGGTGCGGCGGAGGCGATCAGCGCGAATCCGGCCAGCACCGCGGTCGCGGTTGCGCCGATTCGCATCAGATCGCCCGCATCGCGGTGTAGATGCCCATGATCCAGCAGGCGATGATCGGAATCATCAGAATGAGCGCGTACTCCACCAAATCGATGATCCGGCGGGTGACCGGCGAGAGCCGACGACCCGGCAACCGCACCGCCGCAACACATGCCGCCCCGGCGGCAATGCCGAGCACGAGGACGACCACCAGCCGCGCCGGCGCCGTTTCGTACGCGGCGACCAGCACGAAGCCGACGCCGACCACAGTGAACGCCGACGCGATGACGAGCGCGATGGCCTGCACCCGGTCCGGGAACCAGCGCGAGCGCATGGCCAACAGACCAGCCACAGCGGCGGCCAGCACGATCTCCCGAATACCACCGGGGCTCACCGCGGCCGACAGCACCGCGGCACCCGCCAACAGCGCCGAAGTCGCGGCGATCAGCCCACGCAGACTTGTTACCGCCAGCCGGGCCCGGCCTTCGATACCGGCCCCAGCCTGCTCCCGCTGCCGTTCGATGTCCTCGGCGGAATCGAGTTCGGCATCATCGCGCGCGGATTCGGCGTCGAAGATATCGGTCAGTGTGGCCGGGGCCACCTCGTTGCCGGGGTCCGGCAGATCCGGCGGCCGAATCCGGGCGACCACGACGGCAAGGCGCGGCGCCGCGGTGAGCAGCACGAGTCCGAGAAAGGCCGCGCCACCGGTTATCTGGCGCACCGACAGATCCAGATAGGTCAGCGGTATCGCCGCGGCCGCGACGGTCACGCCGAGCACGGTGACCGCCATCAATGTCGCGATCCCGAGCTTGGTCACTCGCATCATGGCCGCGGCCGCGACGGCGGCGACAACCGATCCGGCGGCCAGATTGGCCGCGGCGAACGGTCCCGGCTCACCGTAGGCCGGTGGCACCAGCATCGCGCCACCCGCGAACAACAGTGGAATCGAGGACAGCGCCAACCCGAGGCAGATCCGCGGCGTGAAGTTCCGCTGCCGCGCCTGTACCGCGCCGCCCCAGCACACCGCGCCGAGCAGCAGCGCGGGCAGCGAGTACCACCAGATCGACCCGGATTCCGTCCACGACACCGACAACATCGCCGCGATGGCGATGGCGCCCACGCCCAGCGTGGTCAGGCCGACGACCGCGGCGGTATCCGCGTCGAATTCGGCGAATTCCCGCTCGTTGATCAGGGCGAGCGCATCGGTGATGTCCTCCACGACCGGCGTGAAGACCTCCGCGGATTCGACCGCGGCCAACATCAGCACGGTGCCGTCGACGACATCGTGGTCGGCGAGGCTGCGCCAGCGAGGCATCGGCGCTTCGCCCGGTCGAGCCAGGCTCCACTGCCCGGTCGGCGGGGTGAAATCGACCGTCTCGTCGTCGATGGCCTTGGCCAGCACGACTAGCAGATCATCGATGAAGGTTTCGATGGTGAACTTGGTCGGCACCACGACGTCGACCTGGTAGCTGGACACCAGGACCGCCATCCGGGCACGCGCCACCTCGGCGGATGCCGCGGGCGCCGCTCCCGGCGGCGAAGCAACGGCAGTACTCATCGCCACCCTCCGGCGGACCGGCCGCCGCCGGCGCCACCAAGATAATTCGGGAATCCATCGGCAAGCCCGGCCGCGAGTTCTTCGAAGGCGAGCAGGGTTTCCTTCTCCACCAGGCGCAAATCGATCTCGCCGCCCTCGGCCAGATGGTCGTCATAGGGCAGGATGCAGGTCGGGCGCTGCCCGGTGGCGAACAGCTTCTCGATCGCCGCGACATCGACGACCGGCTTGGTCGGTTGCTGGTGCACGATCGTGACGACCGATTTGGCGATCAGATGCTGCATACCGTGCGAACTCAGCCAATTCAACGTGGCCACCGCGCCTTTCACCCCGCCGACGGTGGGCGGGGTGACCACCACGACGGCGTCGCTGGTCTGCAGCACGCTCATTGTCACCGAATCCAGCACGCCCGTACCGCAATCGACGAGCAGCAGATTGAAGTGGCGGCGCAAAACCTCGACGGCCGTGGCGTATTCGCGACCCGAGAGGGCCTCGTTGGCCTCGATGGTCCACGGCGAGGCGATGACGGCGAGATCGGCCGAATTGATCGACATGAACGACTGCACCGTCGAGAAGGCCTCCAGATTCGACGCCTGCGCCAGATCACGCAGGGTCAGGCCATACGGGTGCGGAGCGGTACGGGTGGGCAGATCACCGAAATCCGGATTCCCGTCGACGGCAACGACTCGGTCCGGGCGCAACGCCGCGAAGGTCGAGCCGAGCGTAGCGGCGGTCGTGGTGCGGCCGACGCCGCCCTTCACGCTGATCACCGCGATCTGATAAGGGGTGTTCAGCTGGGTCCGGATTCGGGCGCGCCGGTCCTCGGCACGCTGCTCGGCGGGTGAGAGGCCGAGCCGGAATCCGACCTTGTTCAGCGCACCGCGGACACCGGTGCTGGACTGCAGTCTGGCCCGATTCGCCGCCGAGATATCGGCCAACAGATCCATCGAGGTCAGTGCCGCGGGCAGCACCTCGACCTGCGGCGCCGCCGTGCGGTCGACGCGATCGGGCACCCAGCTCGTCGCCTGCGCGGGTTGCCAAGGCGTGTCCACGGATTCGGTGCCGGGTCTTTCGGCGCTGGGACCGGCATTACTGCTCGATGTGTTCGCCGAACCGGATGCGGTTTGCGTGATCCGCGCGGTGACGGGCTCGGCTCCGCCGTGGGCCGCCCACATCTCGGGCGACGAAGGCGTTGCCGCCGCATAGTTCTCACGCGCCGAATCCGCGGCCGGCACAGCCACATTCGGCGCGGTGGGCTCGGGTGCGGTCGCGCTCTGTGGTGGCATGGGAGCAGCGGCACTCGCCGCAGGCTGCGGTATCGACTGATCGGGCGCACCGATCACCGGTTCGTTATAGCCGGATTGCGGGCGTGCGGGAACGCTGCCGGTCGCTGGGCCGCTTTCCGGCTCCTGCGCCGCCTGCATGAAAAAGGCGTCGTAGCCGCCCTTGTGTCGGACGGACTCGGCCGAATGACCATTCGTGCTCGGTGCTCGGCTCATATCTGTCGTCCTCTCCAAAAACCCATCGGGACGTTTCAACCAATCCGGCTGGTATCGAACCAACTTCGGTCCGGCAACAGCTCGACGAGTCCCACGATCCCGGCGTGCAGTGCCGCGTCGTCACCGGGTGCGTAGGTCGATCGGACTTCCCCGTCCATCGCCACACTCGGCGTCACAATGATGCGCCCCGACAGCGTATCGAGCACACTCACACCGTACTTCGGCTTCAGCTCGACACCGTCCTGGTGTTGCACCACCACCACTTCCGCGCGCCGGACGATCTCATCGAGCGCCCGACCCAGGACACCCGCGGTGTGCGGCTGCGCACCCAGCTCCAACAATGCCTGCCGTCGTTCGTCCTGGTTGTCGGGAACCTCGGCGAACTCCGCCTGCGCTGCGGTCATCGGCGCGAAACTCAATGCCGGAGTCGGTCCCAGCGCCGCGGCCACCGCGGCCGATACCGAATCCAATTGCTGTTCCTGCTGGTACACCGCCTGGATGACGATCTCGTCGTCACAGCGCACCGCCAACACATGGGTCTCGCCACGACGCACCAGCGACATGCGCAGCATGCCCTTTTGTTCGCCATCCAGGCCGGTGGCCAACACGAGCGCCATCAGTTCCACATCCGGGCGGTACAAGCACTGCAACCAGTGCTCGACCGTCGGATGCACACGGTCGCCGTCGATGATGCCCACCTCGGTGAGCTGTGCGGCGACGACAGCGCGCACCCGGTCCAGGTCGTCGAAGTCGAAGATATTCGGCATCAACGCCAGGATCGGCGGGTAGGAATCGATGCCGGCCATGTCTTTCAACAGCAGCGCGGCATCGACATTCAGATCGATCGCGATCGGATCAGTTTCCACACCTTCACCAAATGACCAGTCGTCCGCAGCCTCGTTTCGCCGTGGCCGGGCCGACGAGGCTGCGTGACTGCTAGACGCCACCGATCGACAGGAACCTGGCGCCCTGCTGGTGGTCGGTCTCCTTCATGAAGCCCTCGGATCCGGAGGTCTGATGGATCGCGTTCTTCACCTGCTGGAGCTGGCCCTGGTAGCCAGTGCCCTGCGCGGCGTCGCCGAGTGCTGCCCTGAACCTGTCCATCAGCGGTTTGGCGACATCGGCCGCGACACCTGTGAAGACAGAGTCGAGCTGCTTGATCAGTGAAGTCAAGTGCGCGGCGTTCGCGTCCATACCATTCAGAACGCCCTGCACGGTGAGGTTCGTCGAATCGACGTGTCCGTAGTTGAATTGCATTGCCTGCCAGCCTTATCTAGGTTTTACGATTTGTGCCGTGCCGCTCGTGGGATTACTGCCACGAGCCGGTGTCGACCTTGCTGTTCGTACCGAGTTCGACCGCCCGCTGCATCGTGGCAGCGTTCTGAAGGTCTGTCGCATCGATTTTCACGCCGGTGTCTTTCAGCGTGTCGATGATGTCCTGCAGGGTCTGCGCCAGCTTCACACCGGCGGTGTGGGCGTGGTCCATCGTGTTCTGGATTTGCGTACCGGTCTGCGAACCGGTGACCGCACTGGCGAATTCATCACGCAAGCTCATCCAGCTGCGCAGGTAGCCTTCGAGTTCGCCCTGGCAAGCCATGGCATTGACCGCGGTTTGGTTCAATACCTTCGGATCACCGGTGTAAGTGGTGGTCACTGTTGTTTCCTCTCTGGAGTGGATCTATATTCCGCCGCGGTTCTCACCGGGCAGGCTCTGGCTCGGCTACCGCCGCCTCGTCATCGGAGCGCTCGAGAACGCCCAGCGAATCCCCTTCGACGACAACATCTTCCGGATGTTCGTCGGCGTATTCGATGACACCGATCACCGGCGGCTTCTCCAACACCGGAACTTCCAATTCCTCACCCGGCACGAATACCTTGCCCGGTTTCCGTTCCTCGTCCCGCCGACGCCGCATTTGCGCCTTCGGTGCGATGGCGCCCTTACGCGGCGCCCCACGACCGGCCGGTCCGGCACCACCTGCCGGATTCGACGACGCGCCGTACGCCGTGCCCGGTCCGCGCAGCCAATTGGACGGCATCCGGAATCCAGTGGACGCACCCGGCATCGAACCGAGTCCGCCCCGGGCCAAATTCAACGCGACCAGACTTCCTGCGCCCCCGTTCAACCCCGCCAATGTCGGCGAATTGGGCGAAGTTCCATAGAAACCCGGCTGTTCGGCGGCCCCGTCCGTGCCTGCGTATGAACCGGAATCGCTCAGCGGCGAAGTAACCTCGCTCGGATCCGCAGTTGTCGGCTGGGTCTGCGTCGGCGACTGGGTCGTGTCGGTCGGAGTTTTCCCGGTGTCGGTATTGCCTGTGTTCGTGTCGCCGGTGGTGGTGTTATTCGTATCCGTAGTGGTGTTATTCGTCGTTGTGTTGTTGGTGGTGGTATTGGTTGTCGTTGTGTCGAATTGCTGGGGTGTGCCCGATTTCGGGGTGTACACCGGCACTTGAAATTGCGGCGGTGACGGCGGTATGCCCGGGTCGGTGACAATGGGCGCCGGCAGGGCCGGCGCCGGGAGTGTCGACAGGGTCGGCACCACCGCACCCTCGTAGCCGTCCATCACTCCCGCGGCGGCCCCCCAGATCGCAAAGTATTCGAGTTGGTTGAGCAGCAGCGGAATTGTGTTCTGGCCGCCTTGGTTGGTCGCGGCGAGCAGGGTCTGCTCCGCCCGGTTCGCGGAGAGCCATGCGCCGACAGCCGCCATCGCGGACTGGGCGGCGCTGAATTCACCTGCAACTGTATGCAATACGCCCGACACCGCCTCGGCGGTCATGGCCTGCTGCTCCAGCCACTTCGTATGGTTACTGAATGCAGCCTGCGCAAGATCGCCCGAGTCGCCGCGCCAGGTCTCGCCCATATCGAGCATTGCGGAGGCAGTGTTGCTCGCCGCGGCCATCAGTGTCTGCGCCGAGACTTGATAGGACTCGGCGGCAGCGGTGATGGTCTCCACCCCGACTCCGGACAGCAGGCTGCCGACGTTTATCTCCGGGGGCAGCGCGTCCCATATGCCTGGCATGACATCAGCCTTCGCTCGGACCTGCGGCTCGGACTATCTGGGCATTTCGCTGAGGGTCGCGCTCGTGGACGCGATACCGGTGCCATTGATGATGTCGCTACCGGAATAGGCGACAGCCGTTGGCGGTAGCGACGCCGAGGCAACCTCACGATGCGCAAATCCGTCACCCGTGCAGCTGAAGAACGATTGGCCGTATGCGGCGGTCACCGCCGGGAGGACCAGCACACTCACGGCGTCGAACGCGGGCGGAAATATCACGCAGGTGGCCGCTGTCTGGACGAGGGAAGCGATCGCCGAATCGGCAATCAGGTCGAGTTGGGAACTGACTGCCGGGAGATGCGCCGGGTCGACTGTGAGAGCCATGTGAGTTCTCCTAACGATGAGCGCCGACTCAATAGCGAGTGGTACAGGACAAACGCTAAGGCATTCTCAGCAATGGGAAGACCTTTGAGGCGCCGCCGACCAGGGGCTAGTCCTGCGGTGGCATCCAGGCCGATTGCACCAGATCCCGGCGCGAATGCAGCGGCTCGACGAAGATGCCCCGGCCCACCGGCTGCTTCGTCGGCTTCACATCGCCGATCAGAATTCCGTCCAGTTTCGAGCCGTCCATGACGATGCCCGAGGAGTTCAGATTCTTGATCTGACCGAGCACGTTGTCGTACAGCGCGGTATCGGCCTGGGCAATACTGCGTGCGGCGATGACGTGCAGGCCGGTATCACGGCCGTCGACGATGATGTCCTTGAGCGGTTCCAGCGGATTGCGCATGCCGCGCTGGGCGACCATGTGGTAGTCGTCGACCACCACGAAGATCTCCGGCCCGGACCACCACGAACGGTCCTTGAGCTGTTGTGAGGTGACACCGTCCGGTGGGCGGCGGCTGCGCATCTTCTCCGCGAACGGCGGCAATCCCTCGAGCAGATCGCGCTCGCTGGTCAGATAGCCGACCAACTGCTCTTCCGGTATGGCGTCCATATGCTGGCGGCGGTAGTCGACCAACAGCACCCTGGCCTGATCCTTGTTGAATTGCAGACGAATCGACTCCAGTAGCGCGGCCAGCACCGTCGACTTGCCCGAGCCGGAGGAACCGAGCACGATCAGATGCGTCGAAACACCGAAATCGACTGTGGCAGGGTACAGATCGGATTCGCGGATGCCGAAGGGCACCACGAGGCGCTGTGCCAGATTCGCCGGTTCCGGACGGCCCGCGCGGACCTCGGCCAAGGTGATCTGCGCGGGCAGCAGCTTGACCTCCGGCGCCCGGCGGCTCTGGTACTTCTGGTTCAGCTGATCGACCGCGGCGGCCAGACCCGCACCGGCGGACTCGGTCTCGCCCACGCCGTCGATACGCGGCAGCGCGGTCAGCATATGCAGCGCGTCACTGGAGATACAGCGACCGGGGCGATCCGGTGGAATCGCGGCAACCACACTGCGTTGTCCGAGGAAGATGGTGTCGGTGAGATCGCCGAGCCGCATCTCCAACCGGGTCTGCAGCAGATCCTTGATGGCGGGACGGATCGCCGCCCAGCGTGAACTGCTGACCACCAGGTGGATGCCGTAATTCAGACCCTGCAGTGCGATCGACTCCATGACCGGGAGGTATTCGTCGAAATACGGTCCGGTGACGGCGAATCCGATATCCCAGCCGTCGACGACGATAAAGACATCGCCGTGCTCGTCACCGCGGGCGGTGAGTTCGGCCGATTCCCGCGGCGAGGAGCGCCTGCGCCGGAATTCGCGCATGGTGTCGATGCCGAGATCGCCGAACAGCACCTGTCGACTCGCGATGAGATTGGTGATGAGCGCGAAGGTGCGCCGGACCCGGTCGCCGTCGCGGCCCGAGGCCACCGATCCGACATGCGGCACGTTCCGCAGTCCGGATAGACCGCCGGAGAAGTCGAGGCAGTAAAACTGGACCTGTTCGGGTGTGTGCGTCAACGCGGCGGACATGACCAGCGTTTGCAGAGCCGTCGACTTACCCGACTGCGGGCCGCCGACGACGGCCACGTGCCCGCCCGAGCCGGACAGATCGACCGACCAGATGTCCTGGCGCTGCAGCCTCGGCTTGTCCACGATTGCCCAGGGCAATTGCAGCGAACCGGGAGTCGCAGTGGACATGAATTTGTCCAGGGTCGGCGGCACGGTCAGCGGCGGCAGCCACATCTTGTGCGCCGGCGTGCCGAATCCGCCCAGCTGTTGCAGGACCGTCTCCATCACAGTCACCGGCTCACTGTCCGGCGTGTCCGGTTGCTGCACAACAGGTTCGGGATCGACCTGCGCGGGCCGCACGTCGATGATGTGCGCCGTGGTGAATTGCTGTGGTGGCCGATAGCCACCGCCGGGTCGCCTGGCACGTTGGGCGCTGGACGCCGATGCCTGCGCGGGCGCGACATACGGCGAGCCGACATAGGCGGCCTGGAATCGCTGCAGATCACCGGAGCCGACTCGCAGATAGCCCGAACCCGGCTTCTTGGGCAGGTGATACGCGTCCGCGGTGCCGATGGCGTCGCGAGAATCGGCGGTCTGGTTGGTGCGCAACGCAATTCGATAGGACAGGTGCGCTTCCAGCTCACCCATCCGGTTGGCGGGCACCTTCTGCGAGGCCAGCAGCAGGTGGATACGCAGCGAACGACCCAACCGGCCGATCGCGACGAATAGTTTGGAGAAGTTCGGATGCTGCTCGAGCAGTTCGGCGAACTCGTCGAGGATGATCAACAGCGTGGGCAGCGGCGCGAGCTGCGCGCCCTGTTCACGCGCCCGCTCGTAATCGGCGACACTGGCGAAGTTGCCGGCGTCGCGCAGAATCCTTTGTCGCCTGCCCATTTCGCCGTTGATCACGTCTTCCATACGGGTGACGAGATCGGCCTCTTCCTCCATATTGGTGACCACGGCCGTCACATGGTGCAGCCGGTCGAAACCGAGGAAGGTCGCACCACCCTTGAAGTCGACCAGCAGCAGGTTCAGCGTATCCGGGGTATGCGTAGCCACCGCCGAAAGCACAAGGGTGCGAAGGAATTCCGACTTTCCGGAGCCGGTGGCGCCGATGCACATGCCGTGTGGGCCCATGCCCTCCTCGGCTGATTCCTTGATATCGAGATGGACCACGCCACCTGCCGGATCGTGGCCGAAAGGAATGTTCAGCCGGGAACGGTCCGCGTCACGACGGGGCGGCCACTGCTGCTCGACCCGGATCGCCCCCGGGTCGGTAATGCTGACCAGTTCCTCCCATGACGTGCCACCGCTGGCCTGGTCCGCGACCACGGCCTCGACCACGGTGGAAAGCCGGTACGGGGAGATATTGCGGGCCAACGCCTTCGCCGTCGGCACCGACATCGCGTCGGCGGCCCCGACCCGCCGCAGCCCACGCGGGGTCACCTCGTGCAGCGCCCGATCGGCGCCCACCATGAACTTCAGCGCCCGCGGCAAGGTCTGCTCGGCCCGGCCCAACCGCAGCCACGTGCAGCCATCGATACCGGAGATATCCCGATCGGTGGCCGGACTGCTGTCGTCGACGATCAGCAGATAGTGCTTGCGATCCAGCGTCGGTTCGGAATTCGCGGAGAACGGACCACGATTGAGTCCGGCCAGCGCCTTGGCACGCAACTCCGAAACACTGCGATACACCATCCGGCTCGACCCGATCGCATCGGTCTCACTCGAATGTTGGGTATGCGGCAGCCATTTCAGCCACGACCACTCGGGCGCGTCCGGATTCGACAGCACCGCCGCGACCGCGACCTGATCCGGACCGTGCAGTACGACGATCTCGGCGACCATCGACCGCACCAGGGCGGCCACCGCATCGGGATCGCCGTCGACACCGATCTGCGGCGCCGAAAGGAGATTGATCGCGACCGGCATACCCCCGACAGTCGAATACGCCTTCGCGAACCGGGTCACCTCGACGACGCCGACCGGATCCAGATCGGAGGTGGGCGCGGCCTCGGGCACGATGACCCGCACCTGGTTGGCGATCCGACCCCGCCCGACCCGCACCCGCAGGAACTGCGGACTGGCAACCTGTACTTCCCACATCCGCTTACCGCCGATCAACGCGGCGATTTCGGCCGGACCCGGATGGGTGTAGCGCAGGTAGTTGTGCAGTTCCGATTCCGCGGCATGCACCGTCTTGCGGTTATCGGTAATGCTGCGCAGATAGTCCTTGCGTTCCTCGTTCAGACTCGCCGCGCCACCGGCGCCGCCACCGGAGAACGCACCGCCCATCATCCCGCCCATGGAAACCAGCATCATGACCGGGAACATCAACATCATCGGCGACATCTGCCCGCCGCCGCGGAACATCATCACCATCATCCCGGCCATGGCCGCCACCATGACCACCGGCATGATCATCTTCAGCCGTGACGGCGGCACCGGCTTGGGCAGTTCGGTCGGCGGCTGCAACCGCAATTCGGTCACCGCCGGGGCTTTGGGCCCACGCACCATCCGGGCGGGCCGCACGAACCGGCGGGTAGCCGTCACGAGGTACCACCCGGAAGACCGATGACGGCCTTATTCGTCGGGATGCCGTCGTGCTGGATACGAGCGTCCTTCTGCGAGAGGGTGGGTCCAACCGCGAACAGCGACACAATGGTCCACGGTGCGGGCACCGGGGTCCGCAGTCCCAGCGAGGTCAATGTCGAATCCGGACTGGCGTTGTTCTCCACCACGGCATTGATACCGTAGCGAACGCCGCTGTCGGAGATCCAGAACAGCGACTCCCGCCGTGGCGATCCCGGATCCGCCCCGGTCACCTGGACGAAGCGCCCGGTGGTGCGCGGCAGATACGCGGCGTCGGCGGTGGTACCGCGCGATCCGGTGGCCGTCACCAGGCCCACGGTCCGGTTCTGTTCGTCTACCTTCAGCGGCAGTTGGCGTCCCACGAGCAACTCGGTCGAGGCATTCTGATCGGTGCCCGCGCGCGACCAGTGATAGCAAGTCACTCCCAAGCGCATCGGATCGACGACATGCACCGGTCGAGTCGGGTAGGCGGCGGTCCCCGGCCACGCACCCGGCCGCAGATTCGCCGCTATGACATCCGGACCGACCGTCCGCGTCGACACCGAACCGTGCGAATCGGCATTGCGAATGATCGACGCGAGCACTGAATTGATCTGCACCACACCGGATTCCGATACCAGGTAATAGAATGCGCCGCGATCCGGCGCCGATACGGTGAGCACCGAACCGACCGGCACACTCAAGCCCGAGGAAAAGGTGACGATCGACCCCGCACCGGGCACGTCGGGCACGCGCAGCGGTGGCACCTCGGGGATAGCGGAGATGAAGCCCTTGGAGGCCGAGACCACGGTCGAGGTCGGATCGATGCCCAAGGCCAGGATCACCGCCGAATTACTCAGATCTATGGCCGCCCGGACGGTGCCCTGTTGTGGATCGGTGTACACCAGCCAGGTGGTGGTGTCATCGCGCAGCAGTCGCGCCTCATCGGCGCCCAGTCCGCGGATCGCATCACCGTCGACGGTCAGCGGACCGCCGATCGCGGTCGTCAGCACCGGCGACA
Source organism: Nocardia sp. NPDC049526 (assembly GCF_044465765.1). Classification (NCBI taxonomy): domain Bacteria; kingdom Bacillati; phylum Actinomycetota; class Actinomycetes; order Mycobacteriales; family Nocardiaceae; genus Nocardia; species Nocardia sp. NPDC049526. The sequence continues at coordinate 505,971 of NZ_JBITMA010000006.1, forward strand.
ACGCGACCGTCGGCAATCCGGTCTGCGGGTTGACCGGTGCCGCCGCTCCGACCTTCGCGGTATCGCATACCGTCCAGGACGAGTTCCGGTCGCCGTTGTCCGCGATCACCCCCGGCGCACCTGGAATACCGACCCACGGACCACGCGGATACTTGGACAACTCATCGCGCGAAACCGGTACCGGATTGTCCGGCGAACCGGCGATGAGTCGCGCCGAGGTCAGATTCAGCGCCGGATGCAACCGGGCGCCGACCCGCACGTACAGCGCGCCGGTGTCCTTCTCCGCGATGATCCTCGACTCCCCCACCTTCTTGGCGGGTTTGAAGAACGCCAGCAGGGCCGCACCGGCGATCACCACGCACGCCAACGCGATACCGATCGACAGCGCCGTGGAGCGACCGCGCTGCGGATCGTCGATCATCGAGGCGTCCCGACGCACCAGCGCATGCTCGATCCGGCGTAGCAGAAAACGCCAGCCCGATATCTGGTGCTTGGTCACCACCCGGAAGCGTGCCATGCGAATCAGCCCGTCGCGGCCGGCGCCAAGCCCGCGAGCGCGGCGGTGATGTCCGAGGAGTCGATGGTCATCAACTCCTCATTGGTCATCGAAAGCACATCCGCGTTGTCCCTGGTGAATCGATAGTCGCGCTCGGCTTCGGCGGCCTCGACCACATTGCGGACGAAACGACCGTTGCCCGCCAGATCGATGAGTCGCCGACCGTTCTTGGTCTGCCCCGACAACTGTTCGCACCGCACCCGCAGCACGTCTTTGGCGTCGCCGGAGAGGATCGAATCCTTCTTGTGCGCAATGTGATCGGCGATTCGCACCAGTTCATCGGCGTCGTAACTGGAGAAGCGGATGCGCTTGGTGAAACGCGAGGCGAGGCCGTCGTTGGAGGCCAGGAACCGGTCGATCTGGTCCTCGTAACCCGCAATGATCACGACCAATTTGTCGCGGTCGTTTTCCATGCGGGCCAGCAAGGTGTCGACAGCTTCCTTACCGAATGCGTCACCGCCGGACAGTCCCTCCTGGATCAGGGTGTACGCCTCGTCGATGAACAGCACACCACCGAGCGCGGAATCGATCAGCGCATTCGTCTTCGGCGCGGTGTGGCCGAGGTGGGTGCCGACCATATCGTTACGCGACACCTCGATCACGTCGGCGTTCTCGACCACGCCGAGCCCGGCGAAGATTTTGGCGATGACGCGGGCGATGGTCGTCTTACCGGTTCCGGGCGGGCCGGAGAAGATCAGATGCTGCGATCGGGAATCCACCGCCAGCCCGCGCTTGGCCCGTACCTGATCCATCAGCACACCCGACTTGAGCCGGTCGACCTGCTCCTTGACCGAGTCCATGCCGATCTGGGCGCGCAGCAGCTCGGAGGCCTCCTCCAGCTGTGTCTCGCGAGCGAGCCGGGCGGCGGATGCGGCTACCTCGGTCGGGTCGTCACCGGACTTCGGATCCCACTGATTGGTGCGCGAAGCGAGGACCTCGGCGGAGGTGATCTCGAGTCGATAGGACTTGTCCCGCACCGCCCGCTGCCATTCGGGTCGGTCCGGCCACAGCGCGGAACCCTGCAGCCCCTTGAGGATCTTGTCGGCGGCATCGTGATCGCCGTCGTGACGCAGCAGCATGCCGAGCAGGTAATGCGCGTCCGCCCAGATGTAGGACAGATTGCCGGACTGACTGTCCTCGACGATGCGCTGCGCGCGCGGCAGGGCCTCGCCCAACCGGCCGAGATGCGCCAGCGCCTGTGCCGTCATCAGCTCGGCCGCGATATCCAACAGCCCATCCTCGAGCGCGGGCTTGGCATTGCGAGCGGTGAGCACATCGATCCACTGCTTGGTGCGGAAGAACAGCGACATTCGCACGAAGTCGGCGACATCGTCGCGCGGCACCTCGGCGAGAATGGCCGCGGCCTCCTGCCACTCACCACCGTCGGCGTACGAGCACGCCTGGGCGATGGCGATCTGATCCCGATCCGCCATGGCCACGCGCAGTCCGAAAACGCCGATCTCGACCTGACACCACAGCGCACGATCGACCAGACCGGCGCGTTGCTGATCTCGGTACAGGTTGTGCGCCGATCGGTATGCACCGTAGATCACCTCGGAGGTGACCTCACCGGCCATGGCGCGGCCCAACCAGGCATCGCACATATCCGGATCCAGGTCCGTGGCGGCGCGGAAGGCAGCCGCCGCCTGCTGCTCATTTCGCACGCCCCCGGCGACGAGCGCCAGACTTTGCACACCTGTGTAGAACGCGTCCTCGGCCGCAGACAACTCGGACTTCCTTCCAACGATCCTCGTGGACCGAAGATAGCCATTTCGGACCCGGTTGCGACGGTCGAGCTATTCCCAAGGTTGAGAAGGCGGCATCGTTAGCCGAGGTCCGGTCTATGTACACATCATTTATCGGCTCGATATTGAATGTACCGTTATTTAGCGGTATATTGGAGTTGGGTCGACGGTCCCTCATCCCGAAGACCCAGCCCCGTCCAGTGGTGGCCGGTGACCGTGATCCGGTCGACGGCCACTACCTGGCAAGCGGCGGATCGTCACCCCAAAACCCCGGCGATCTGTCGTGCGGCGGCCGGTCGGATCCCCACACACCGCCGGCCGCCGCACTCCTGCTTCGCGGCCTGTTCATCGGCCGCCATCTTCGCGGCGCCGGACCGTGGGTACGGTAGCCGCCAATTCCGATGCCGTCTCCGATTCCCGAGCGAGCTTCGACCATGGTGTTTCCCGCGGCTTGCGAGCCGTAGTCGCTCGCCGGTCCAGGGATTGGAAAGCCTTGGAGGGCACTCCTTTCGAGAAGGCCGCGCGCTGCGCCGACGCCCGGACCGCATGCGCCCACGGTGTCACGAAGCCGCGCGAACGGCTCGGTCCGAGCGGAGGCTGCTTACGAGGGCCGACTTGAACAGCGCGGGAGCCGGTCACCGTCGCGTCCTCGGCGGGGTCTGCGCCAGGGTTCGGAGGTTCGGCAGGGACCGCGTCGGACAGCTGCGGCTCACCAGGGGCCGCGCTCGGCTTCTGTACTCCACCGGGGACCGCGCTTGGATTCTGCGCTTCGCCAGAGGTCACGCCAGGCATCCGAGGTTCGACAGGGCCCGCGCCAGGCAACTGCGACTCGGCAGAAGGCACACCAGACAACGGCGACTCGGCAAGGAACACACCCGGCATCTCCGGTTCGGACTCGTGCACATCCGGCATCCGCAGTTCGCGGGCGCGTTCGGCAGGCGAAGTGCGAACCGACGCTGCACCGGTGAACAACTTGTCGACATTGCGTCCGAGGGGTTCGACGGCCCTGCCGATCACCTCGATGACGAGGTAGCCGATCAGAGCCCGCTCCATCTGGATGCACAGTCGTCGCGCGGCCGCCGCGACGAGCGGTCCGGCGATCCGCGCCGCGGGTGTGGCGGTCATGGCCGCGTAAGTCGTTGCCAGCGCGGCGAGTTCGGTCAGGACCACCGCCTTCGTCACGGTGATCACGTAAGCCACCGCATCGAGTGCCTTCGCGATGACGGTGCAGACCCGGTCGAGTTCGGCCTGATGGTCGCCATCGGCACCGGTCCATGTCGCGACCATGCGCTCGTACGCGGCGAGCGCATCCGCGCTCTCGTCGACACCGAGCCCGCGGGTATTCGCGGCAAAGGTGCGCACCTTGACCGCCAGCCCACGCACATCACCTTCGTCGATATCCGGGTACCGAACCCCACAGCAGTCGAGGAAATCCGCGACCTCCGGCGGAATCTCCACCGCCACTACAGCACCCGCACCACAACGGCGTCGCTGGACATGCGCGACCACTTGACGGTCGAACCGGAATACGGCGCTTCGATGACCATGCCGTTGCCCGCGGCCAACTGGACATGCTCCGGCCCTCGCGCGCTGAACGAGCTCGCGGGGAATACCAGGTCACCGGGTCGCACATCCGACGGGGAGACCCGCACCCCGCTATAGATCTGCTCATAGGTCGTCCGCGGCAGCACCACATCGCCGCCGGAGGCCTGCGCGATCGCGTACTGGGTCAGACCGGAACAGTCGAAGCCGCCGCCGCTCGGTCCACCCGCGCCACCGCCGCCCCAGATGTAGGGGGTGCCGAGCCATTCGCTGGCCGCGCCGACAGCCTTGCTGCCCGCGGTTCCATCCGATGGCACCCGAGGTCGGCCGCGCCGACCGTTCGACAGCACCGCGGATCGCGAGCGAGCCCGTCGACGACGACGCGGTGTCGAACTGGCGGCCTTTCGCCGGGACAATTCGGGCATACCTGGCGGCATGATCTGCGCTGCCCGCTGACGCGCCGCCGCGACGTCGGTATCGACCTGTTTGGCCGCCTTGGCGATGGTCGTGTGGGCCGCTTCGAGCAGGGCGGGTCCGCTGAACCGGGTATCGCCGACCGATGCGATCGCCTGGATGCGCGATTGCAAATCGGCGATCTGATTGGTCAACCGATTCCGGCCGACGACAGTGCCATCCCCTGCCTCGCCGACCGTCTTGTGCACGACGCCATCTTTGCCCGCATGCGATTCCGCGATCGTCGATTGAATGCCGCGCGCATCGGTGTAGTTCACCACTCCCGATCCGGTGTGCGCACTCATATCGTTGTTGATCGCTTGAACAGTGCGCGCGGTGGCGGCCGGATCGGGTTGACCGTGACCGTACAGCCCGAGCAGCTGCCGCAAGACCTCGTTGAGGTCGCCCGTCAATGCCGGCGACATTCGACCGACTCGCTCTCGCTCATCACCGACCGCCTCTCCGGACCTGCTCGCCAAGATGTTTCGCCGGTTGGCACCGGGCCGCCCCGAATCTCGGGGGCTGACAACGACTATGAGGCAATTGCGCGAATGATTCATCTTCCCAGCGGCGGGAAGCCACGACAATGGGAAGAACTTCTGGGAGGCGGTGGCAACAATATGGCGGCAGAACTGGCGGGTACCGCGGCTGACACCTGGCAAACACTGTTCGGCTCCCCCACCGCCGGCAATTCCGCCGGGCCCGGCACTCCTTTCGGTTCGTCGCCTGGCGCTCCATCAGGCCAACCGCCTGGCGCCCCGGGAAGCCAGCCGCCCGGTGCCCCGGGGAGCCAACCACCCGCCGACGGGTCCGCCCAGCCGCCTGGCAGTCCGCCACCCCGTGATCCGTCCGGTCAGCCGCCCGCCGACGGTTCGGGCCAGCCCCCGGGTGCGCCCGGGTCCGCCCCGGCCACCGCGATGTTCGGCGCACCGCCCGGCGCAACCGATACGACCACCGCCACCACCACGTCGGGCAAGGCCAAGACCGGCCACTACTGGACGGTCGAACTGACACCGCCCGCCGGCGCTTCCGCGGGTTTGAAGGCATTCATCTCCATGGCCGAAGAGGCCATCCAAACCGCCGTCGACCTGCTGGGCCGGGGAACCCCCGAGCTGCCCCCCAAGGTCGACGATCTGTTGCGACCGGTGATCTACGAGAGCATCGGCGACAGCCTGATGAAAGAGCAATACCAGCAGGCTCTGGCGAAGGTCCAGTCTCGGCAGACCGCACTGCTGACCTACGACACCAAGGTCATGAAGACCTCCATCGTGGTCGCCGCGGGCAGTGATGAGACGCTGCGGGCGATCAAAGAGATCGTGTCCGAATTGCAGGCGAAAATGAAGGCCGTCGGCAGCGGGAAGCTCAAACCCGCTCAAGAGGTGGCTCTGATGAAGCTGGTCGCCGAGGCGATCGACCTCGTCTACGACAAGGTCGAGGCGGTCTACCAGCTCAACAACGATATGGCCGGTGACGGTAATTCGGACTCCGAAAGCAGCGGGTCCAGCAGCAGCGGCCAGTCCGGTTCCAGCGGCTCCAGCGGTGGTGGCGATGGCGGGCTCGGGCAATTGGTGTCGATGCTCGGAATGCTGCCCATGATGGCAATGCCATTGGTGTCGCAGTTGCCGCAATTGCTGAAGCAGCAGGACAAGGACAAAGACAAGGACAAAGACGCGGCCGAAGACGGCGCGCAGCCCGGCGAAGGCCAGCCGCCAGCGGCGGCAGCCGGCGCCGCGCCAGGCAGTCCCGCCCCTGCGGCGGCGCCCGCAGGCCAACCTGCGGCGGCGGCGCCGGCCGCGACAGCCGGCGCGAGTGCGCCTGGATCGGCCACGCCGGTGGCGAATATGTCTCCGGTGTCGGCTCGCGCCAATGTCCGGCGCGCGGTGAATCGGAACGGATCGACTCCGACCGATACCGATACCGACGAAACGCACGAAGACGATCCCGATGACGAGGTCACCGTGGATTCGCCTGTGGTGCAGGCATAATCGCTCGCTTCTGAACCCGGCAACCGCAGACGATCACGGCGGTCGGGCCACCACCCTGGCCGAATCGTTCTGCGCCAGCCGAAACGACCTGTACGAGCCCGTCAGTGCCTCGTCCGGATAGGTAGCCGCGACGCGGAAGCCCCCGCACACCTTTGTCACGCCGCGCGCTCTCGCGGCAATTTCGTGCTCGGCGCGCGAATCGGTGCGGAAAAGTAGCCCATGGCGGGAGCGGCTCCTGACCGGACGGCCCATCGGCGACTACCGACCCGACTTCCGTTGCGGCACTAGCCACTTCGGCGGCGAGCAGTGCCGCTGCGGCGACGAATGCACCGTACCGAACCACGTGCATCCTGGGGGACCCGCGGTCCTCCTGCATATCAGGAGGACCGCGATGACATGTCAAATCGTTGTCGGCGCGGGCACGGCGGGTGGGGCCGTGGGTGTGTTCGGCGCGGCGGTGACCCCGGGCGCGCTCGGCGTCGGCGCCTGCTCCGGCTGCGCGGAGTTGTCCAGATCGGCGCCACTCGGATGGAAGAACCCCTGGAACTCGCCGTAACCGCCGGTGCCGCCGTCGGGTGGGTTGTTCGGGTCCAGCGGCACGAGCTGGCCGTTGACGATGACCTCGAGTCCCGAGGGCTCCACCACGACAATGGCACTGCGATTCGCCCACTGCACCACGTCACCGGTCTGCAGATGCGCGCTGTCGACCGAAACCCACGGACTGCCCGCCGAGGGCTGTCCGGTCGTGCCCGAGTAAGCCGACCTGGCATCGCTGCCGTTCGGATTGTTGAGCTCCTTGTTCACGGCCTGCGCGACCGCCGAGGACACCTTCTGTGTCGTACCGTCGGGCAGCTTCATATCGACCATCGACCGCCCACCGGCGCCCACCGGCGGCGGTGTCGCGCTGGCGTCCGCCTGAACCACACTGGTCGGCGTGTTCGTCGCGACGGCCGGCTGCGCCTGCGCCTGCGCCTGCGCCGCGGCCTGCTGCTCTTCCTCCCTGCGCCGCCGACGCCGCTCCTCGCGATCCGCTTCCTCGCGCTGTTTCTGGTCGTCCTGGCCGTTGTTCCCCATCATCTGCTGCATCATCTGCGACATCATCATCGGCAGCATCATCGAGCTCATATCCGTACCGCCGGACCCCGACGAACCGCCGCTGCTGCCCGAGTTGTATCCGGCCTGAGTCGCCTGGCTTCCGCTGGTTCCGTTCGCACTGTTCTCGAGCGCACTGATCGCCGAATTGATCGCGGACATGACGTCGCTGTTCGAACCGGTGGCGCTCGTGGTGCCGTCGGTACTGGTCGTGCCGTCGGTGGTGGTCGAACCGTCGCCGAGCAGATCGTCGAAGGTGCCGCTGTAGTCGTCGGTGGGGGTGGTCGTCGTGGTCGTGGGGGTGGTCGTCGTGGTCGTGGGGGTGGTGGTCGTCGTGGTCGTGGGGGTGGTCGTCGTGGTCTTCTTGGTCGGGTCATCCGCGGGGTCGTCGACCGCGGCGGCCTGCCACTGGAATTTTTTGGTCGCTTCCGCGTATTTCTTATCCCATTCTTCGGTTACCGTGTGGATCGGCGTGACATAGTATTGCATTTCCGCTTGCGGGGTCAGGAAAAACTTGTTGTAGCCGGAAGTCCCTTCTTTCGTGTTCTTTTCGTAGAAGGGGATCGCCATATCGGATGTGGGGCCACCACCATAGTGCCCACCATAGATCGTGTTGCCATCTTTCCTGACCCCAAAAGTATCGCCCTCAGGGTCATACTTGAGGCGATCGTTGAGTTCTTCCACCAGCCCAGTGAGGGCCTTGAAAGTATCGGAGCCTGTTATTTTGGAGTTGTATGTGAGGTCCGAAACATCTTTATGCTTATCGGTATAATCCTTCTTCCTCTTATCCAGCTGCGTCTTCAGGTCACCGGCCGCGTCCTGAATTTTCCCCCAGCCGCTCGCGCTCTCGATCTGGTCACCATCGAGCACCTGGGTGAATCCAGGGTTTTCCTTCGGATTACCGACACCGAGCGTGTCGAGATCCCACTGCATAGCGAACTCGGTGTCGTTGATCAGGCTATCCAGCGACGCACTGCGACCCTTCGGCCGCCACAGTTTGACCGGATACGCATGTTTCGCCTCGGATTCGAAGGCCCTGTCCCCGTACTTCTCGAAATCCGAATCCGTGGGCTTTTGGTCGTCCTTTTCTTTCTGGGCGGCAGCAGCGGCTTTCGCATTCTTCGCGTCTACGACATCTTTCGGATCGCCCACATAGCCGAGCGAATCGATAATCTTCTTGTAGTCATCGCTCTTCTTATCCAAGCCCTGGTGCAGACTGGCAGTCATGAGCAGGTTTTTAACAGTGGGATCGAGATCATTCCACGCCTTTTGATACTCGGGCCCGCTCAACTTATTCAGCTCGTCCAATGCCTCACCGGCATGGTCCGCTATATCGTGACTCATCCCCCAACCGTCGTCCCAATTATTGATCTTATCGACGGCTTCTTTTGCGGTAGGTTGATCTCCCATCAAGCTCTCCTCTGCTCGCCGGAGCCCTCGGACACCGCCGGACGTTTCAGCAATTCGTCTACGGACGGAGGAGGCCCGCCGAGAACAGTTGAACTGACACTGATGGCCCCGACGCCGGCCGCGCCGGGTTCAGCACTGCGGGCAACCCAGCCGTCCCGGACCGCAATACCTGCGTCGACGGTCTTCAGCCCTGGCGTCGCTTCCGCATGCGCTGTCGCCGGGAATTGCGGGTGCTCGACGATCTGACCGTAGACATAAAACGCGTCGCGCAAAGTCTGCCGGTCGTGTTCGCCTGCGGCGAGCAACAGCAGCAGTTCGTCGGCACGGCGCTCGAAGACCATGTCGCGTGCGGCTCGAGTACCGGATGCGCCCGGACGTAAACCGCCGACAGGGATGTAGGACACATCGACTCGCCACGATTGCAATGCCGCCGCCGCTACGTCGTCGGCCGCGCGTAGCTGATCCCACCAGCTCGCCGGGACGGACTGACCCGCGTGTAGTGCATCGAGGATCCGTCGCCGCAGGGCACGACGGGTACCGCTCTCCCCGTCGAGGCCGGGGACGGCGGCGCGTACCTGCGCGTCCGCGACTCGTGCCAACTCGAGGCATTTGGCCCTGATTTCGGCATCGGGCACTGCCGCCGTCTGACGCAGCAACTCATCCGAACCGGCCAGCGCGAGCCGGTCGACCAGTCCGACACCGGGTTCGGTGAGATCGACGGCGGACTCCGCGGCGGACACCCACTCCCCGATAGCGCCATCGTCGCCGACGGATGCGCGTACGCCCTCCGGGACTGCCGTTGACGACGCCAGGGCGCTCAGCCGAAAACGCCTCCGCCGAGCCATTATCGAACCGAACTCGGCAATTATTCGGGCTGGGTCGGTGGTCCCTTCCAATGCCGCAACGGCCTCACGCCCATTGTCACCGAGGAGGGAATCCCACCGCCACGGAAGGATGACCTCCGACGGCAGGAACAGTCCGGGAGGCAGCCAGCCGCGCCCCTCGGTAGAGGTAAGGAAAACCATAGGGCCGGCATGGGTTCGAACTACGGCCACCGCCCACTCCAAACCGGCCACCGAATCATCCACGGCGTGGCGGATCGCGGCCAGCAGAGTGCGGGCAAGCACCAAGTCGTCTTCAACCCGCTCCCCTACCACCAGCGACGGCAGCGCTCGCCGGTGCGCAGCCGTGTGGACCGCGGCGGCGAACGGGCCTGCCACCAGTGGTCCAGCGGACCGGGCAGCTGAGCCCGCACCACTGGTGACCGCTGCCGGGTACGAATCTGCGGCCAGTCCTGCGGGCATTCCACCGACCAGGCTCGGGCCGCCGACCGTGCCGGTGGCACCGCTCGAATTATCCACCGGAGTCACCGGCATGTCGGGGGGGCTGTACTCCGATGCGCCGACCGAGGGCGCCGCGGCCGCGATCGGTGTTTCGGCTCCGGTTGGCAAGTTGGCGTAGGTCTGTGGCGATGATGCCGGAGGCGACTGGGGTGCCTGCTCGTGGGGTGCCTGCCCGTAGCGTGCCGTCCCGTCCGGCCCGACCGAGTTGGGAGGCGCGGTTACGGGCGGCTGCGCTGGTTGAGTGCTGTTATCCATCGGTGCATCGGGCCCGGTGTGCACCGGCTGGGCCGTCGGTGCGCCGTGGTTATGACCACCTGAAGGGGCTCCGTGGTCGCGACCGCCCGCCTGAGTGATCTGATGCCCACCGGCCTCATCGTGATCTTCGAGTGCCTGTGCCGCTGCGAGCAGTTGGTCCCGAGTCTGCTCGTGCGTGATTGCGAGTCTTTCGGCACGGTCGTGGCGCTTGTTGTAGTAATCGACGAGCGCTCCATGCATCGGATCCGCGATCGAACCGTACGTATCCGGGAATTCGTCGAGCCAAGCATGCGGGATTACACCCCACTCCCGGAGTTTTGCCGCTGCCACTTGGTGCTGCGCGGCGATTCGGCGCAGCTCGTCCGGCTCGACAACCAATCTTTCGGGCATGCTCGGTTGATTCCTCCCGCCAGCTAACTCAGATTCATTGTTCCGGCTTCCCAAAATTGGGGGGCTGGCGATCTGATCCGGAGCGCCATTCCCGCATGATCTCCGAGAGCGGCCGCGGCAGGTTCTCGGGGTCGTTCATGGCGATGTGGTACTGGCGCCGCGCGTCCGCGGCACTCTCGGCAATGGCGGCCACAATTTCGGCGGCCAGTTCCTGATTGCCGAATCGGTCGCAGGTTCCGGGCGCCAAGTACAGGTCCCGCAGTCGTCCCCCCATATCGACCTCCGGAATGACCATGCCGCTCGGGGACGGGCGACGCGCCACGATCGCGTCGGCGCGTTCACGCATGTCGGCGATGCGGTGCCGTAGTTCCCGTGTGAGGCTGAGTCCGGCGCGTACGTCGGGATGGAGTTCTCTCATAGAGCCTCCAGGATGCGCCACCACCGCCGCGCGAAGTTCCCAACACTGGGAAGAAACCATACTCGAGGTTCGAGTGGGTCTCCTCCGACGAGACCCAGAGTTTCCGCGAGGTCCCACATCGACGAGTTTGCTACCGACTTCGGCGGTCTGTGGCACGCCGTCCCACAGACCGTGCATCGAATGCCCTCCGCATTTCCTTCCGCAGTCCTCGGATCCGGCCGACCGGTGACGTTGCGCGGAGCAGGCCATTCTTGTGATGGGCAGACTGTCACCGACAGCGAACTGCTGGTCACGTACGCCCCGGACGCCGCGGTACGGCAAGTGCGGGACCTCGACGACGGCCTCATCGAGGTGCCCGCCGGAATGAGCTGGTACGGCCTGGAGCGCTACCTTAACCGCTCCGGCAGGGCAGCCCCCGTACTACCGAACTATCTGCATATGTCGGTCGGCGGTACCCTCTCGGTCGGCGGCGCCGGGATCGACTCGGTGCGCTCCGGCATGCAGGTCGATCACGTGGAGCGGATCCAGCTGATCGATGGCACGGGAATCAGCCGCTGGTGCTCACGTACCGATCATCCGGAGCTGTTCCGGTTTGCACTCGGCGGCCTCGGCACAGTCGGACTGATCGAGCGTGCGGTGCTACGCACAGTGCCGATCTGCCAGGACACCCACATGCATCGTGCAGACCATGCCACACTGGCCGAACTCGTCGAGCACGCCGAACAGATCGCACAGCGCGATGACGTCGACATCTACAGTGCGTCCATGCGCCGCGGCAGGCTCTCATCCATCGTCGGTCGGCGCGGAAACGGTCTCCGGCGATGTGGGGAGGAGAACTGCATGATCGTGTCCGATCCCATTCGTGGCCGAATATCGCACCTGCGCGACGTGGCCGCCCAGTTCTCCGACCGGGTTCGGCTGTGGACCGATTACATCGTGCCCGTCGAGCAGTTCGCGCCGATGGTCGCGACCGTGGAAACACTGCTACACCGAGCTCCGCTGAACGGTGTCGACCCGATGTTGTACATCTTGATCGTGCGCCGGGCGCTTGATGCACCCTCGTTCGCCTTCGCGCCGGTCCGCACTGCTCCGGTCTCGATTGTCGTCGGCCTGTACACCTGGGGTGACCGCGACCCGGACGTCATCTCCGCCACTCGTCATATATTTCGCGACCTTCTGGAGCGCTGCTGTGAACTCGGCGGACGGCCCTACCTCTACGGAGTGACCGACCTTGACACACCGCTGGCCGAACGGCTCTACGGAACCGATCTGGACCGGCTTGCACAATTGCGCTCGGAGCACCGGCTGGAACACGTCAACGCCCACCTGCCACTCGTGCGGGCCGCCACGCGTACCTGACCCTTTGCGCGCCACCCAGGAAGGGGAAGGCGGAAGGAGGTGGGGATGCCGGGTCGAAATGCGAGATGAGGTTGTCGATATGGGAGTTGCCGAAGAATTCCTGGTCAATTTGGCCGAGCGGTTGGCGCTGGGCTGCGACCCAGCGCCCATCCGCGCAATGATGGAGCGCGCCTGCGGCGGACAGCTGGCGGCGCTGGCGCCCGATGGGCTCCAAGCCAGTACGCTGACCGTGTCCGGCATCCCGTTCGAAGTCAGTGTGAGTGGCGGCCGAGGGCAGCTCACACCTGCCATTCGCTATGCCACCGAGACCGCGACGCAGGAGACGGCGTTCAGCTCTCGCGTCGCGGGTCAAATCGCCGCGATCCGGGATCTCGTCGCATGGTTGCCGAACGGCGATGAGGCAGTCGCCGACATGCTGCAGTCTTTCGTCGCGAAGCTATATCCCGATCCCGCGAATGTTCGAACACTGCAGCGCTCTGCCACATGGATCGGGGTTGTCCATCACGCCGCGACGCCAAATCATGCGGACCGTCTCAAGGTATACGGCGGTCCGGCGGTCGTGCCCGGAGCGCTGGACCGAATATCCAATGAATGGCCGGAGTTCGCCGGATTGGCGTCCGTGCCGGACCACGAGGAGCTCATCAAACCGGAGATCGTCGCGCTCGAGGTGGACGCCCGTGGCGATTTGAACCACAAGGTCTACCTGAAGGCCAAGTACAACGACGTCGCCGTGCCGATGAAGCTGGTCCGATATTTCGGCGATCCGGCATGGGAAGTGCTTTCCGAGCTCGTCCGCTGTGGCGTCGACGCGGAAAAGCTTCACCAACACCACTTCTTCGTCTGCTGTGCACGCGGTGCAGGTGGCCCGGTCTTCGGGCTCACCATGATGGCAAAGCGACGCCAAGACCTGACCGGGCTCGTCTACGAACTCGCATCCCGGCACCACGGCACCACCGACGCTGTCGACGCCCTCGCCCGGGAAGCGGAATCGAGCGGAGCAACTTGGCGTTACGCGGCAGTCGGACTGGGCTTCTCCGCCGAGCACGGCATCGACAAACTCAATGTCTATGGCACACCCACCTGGAGTGCTGCATAGAGCGCGACGGAGGATCGCCTACGACACCCGACTGCCGCCGTCGAATTCCGGTGGCGGTCGCCGTCCTGCGACTCAGAGCCGATCCGGTGCCACGACGGGCGGCGGCGAGGTCGGCGCGACCACGGCACCGGCTGGTGGTCCGGCCGTGGCCGGAGCGCTGACCGCGGGAGCACTGACCCCTTGGCCGCTGACCCCGGCACCTGCCGGACGGGAAACCCGCTCTTCCTCGCCAACCGAGACCGCGGCCGGTACCTCCACGAATTGCGGATGGCCCATGATCTGCTCGTGGGCGTAGATCGCGTCGCGCAGGTTCTGGCGCTCGGTCTCTTCGGCCAGCAACAAAACCAGCTCATTGCACCGACGCTCGAAGATCATGTCGCGCAGAGCGGAAGACTCGATATCGACCCGCAAGTCGCCGAGTCCGACCCGCCCCACATCCACCCGGCGCGACAGCATCGACGCGGCAAGCAGATCGTCGGCATCGCGAAGTTCGTCCCACAGCTGCCGGGATACGTTTTGCCCGGCCTGCACGGCCGAGAGGATCCGCTCGCGCAGTTGCCGGGCCCCGGCAGCGTCCGCGCTGGCGGCTATCGATCGGCCGACCCGGCTGTGCGCATCCGTCGCCAATTGGACACAGCGCTCACGCACCTGCTGATCCGACACGCTCGCGACGGATTGCAGCGCGGTCGGGGAACCGACCAGTCCGAGCCGGTCCGCTGTATCCGGGGTGAACTCGCGCAGGTCGACCTCGTAGGTCGGGCCGACGAGTCCTTCCATCGCCACGTCGTTCAGCTGCGACCGCAGACCGGGATCGATCGGGCCGGAGGAGACCAGCGCCGACAGGCTCGCGTTCGCCTTCGGCCCCCAGGCGAGGCCGAATTCGACCAGTACCCGGGCCGGATCCGACACACTTTCCCAGGACGCGGTGCCACCGTCGGGGCCGAGCACTTCATCCCACAGCCAGGGCGTCGAGACTTCGCGCGGCAGGAAGAGCTTGGCAGGCAACCAGCCGCGGCCCTCGTTCGAGGTGATGAACACACCGGCGCCGGCCGGACCGCGCATCACCGCAACCGCCCAGGCCATGCCGACCGGCGAGTCGACGGCCGCGAGCACACTGCTGAGCAGGGTCCTGGCCAGTACCAGATCGTCGTTCACCTCATTGCCGACCACATAGGCCGGCTCGGCTTCCTTATCCTTCGCGGCGGCGACGGCGGACGCGAACGGTGTGCCCACCGGCACAGGCATCGGGGAGGCATCGGCGGCCGCAGTGGCCGCAGTGGCCCCGGTCGGTGGCTGACCCGCACCGCGATCGTCGGCCGAACCGGTGTACACCGGTCCCACGCCCGGTCCGGAGCCGAGCGGCCCGGCCGACACCGATGGTGGTGTGGTCCCGGCAGTCACGCCCGGCGAACCGGTCGGAGTCGTCTGATCCGGGTGCGAAACCGCGCCCGGCGAACCGGATGGACCGCCGCCGGGTCCGCCCGGTGCTGCGCCCGTCGGTGTCGAACCGTTCGATGCCGCGGGCGCCATCGGGGTATCGGTCGACGTAGGTCCTCCGCCCGGTCCACCTCCCGGGCCGCCGCCGGGCCCACCACCGGGGCCGCCGGGCGGAGGGGTGTACTGGGTATTCGGGTCCACACCGTTGGACGTCGGCCCGCTGTGCGGGCCTCCGAAGTCCTGTCCGATCTTTCGAAGGTTCGACGCCATATCGTGGTCGGTGCCTTCATAGGAATCCGCCGAATCCCGCAGCGACTTCGCGGTGTTGAAATGCTCCTGCGCGAGCGCCTTACCGGCGCGCTCGCGGGCGTTGTAGTACTTCACCAGCGCTTGGCGGACGGGATCGGCGATGGTGCCGTAGGTCGACTCGAAGCTGTCCAGCCACGCATGCGGCGGCTCCGACCACGCAAGAGTATCGCGCCCGACCTGCTCATGCTGCAGCGCAAGCTGGCGCAGCACCTCGGGGTCGATATTCATGCTGGTCATTGTTCGATCAGACCCTTTCCCGCCGACGATCTCAACATTGTCGATCCTTCCCAGCGGTGGGGAATCGCGAATGGGCTCCCACCTGCGGGAAGTCGGATGCGGTCGATCCATAATCGACAACGGTGGCGCCGACAAGTCCCGCCGAACGAGTGCCGGGCCCGCGCCGACGACAGCGAGGAACAAGGTGGCAGCCGCAATGGATCAATGGGAGCTCGAGAGCCTGCGGTCGGCGAACAACGGGATGCGTAACCAGATCGATTACGTCATGGATGTCTACGAGAAACAGCAGGTCCAGCTCGCCGAGATCCAGCAGCAACTGGACGCGCTGCGCGCACGGGCCAGTTCATCCGATCAGTTGGTCGAGGTGACCGTGGACGGCGCCGGCGTAGTCACCGACGTTCGGTTGACCGCGCAGGCGATGCGTGCGAAGCCGGAAAAGGTCGGGCGGGCGATTGTCGAGGCCGCGCAAGCTGCGGCACGGTCGGCACGCTCGCAGCATGACGCACTGATCGCACCGATCGTCGATACCGCCGAACTCATGCCCGATCTGCCCGATCTGATACCTGGGGCGCCGAGCTGGCGCGATACCCGCGAATCCGCCGAGAAGGACGGTCCGCGCACCGACTGAATATTCCCATTCCTGGGAAGGTTGTGCGGAACGCGTGAGAATTGACCACAGCAGGCGTGAGGAGTCCGTGTGGCGCAGTCATTGGAAGTCGATGAGGAGCGACTTCGTGCACTGGTGCCGGAATTCGAGGATATCGGCGCCGACGCGCAGCGCGTGCTCGATCAATTGAAGGCCGCGCTCGAGCGCGAAGGCGAACCCTGGGGCAGGGACACTCCGGGCCAGGCATTCGCCGATACCTATGTGCCGGATAGGGACAAAGGAATCGCGAGCCTGGCGAAGACGGTTGCGAGCCTGCGCGAAGAGGGCAAGATCGTCAGCGATCTCGTCGAAAGCTTCGACCGCCAGGACCGCGAGTCCGCTCGCTTGATCAGCGACACCGGGGACCAGTCGCCTCCCGACAGTCAGAATGCCGGCTCGACCACACCGACCGATCAGTACTCGCAGGACCAGCAGGCGCCGACTGCGACGAACAGTACGCCCGACGCCACGCGATCGTCTCCCGCGTCGCAACCCGACCCGGCCGATTCGTCCACGCCGACTTCGACCACAACACCGGATGCCTCGAGCAGCGCACAGCCCACTCCCACTCCCACAGCCACCGCACCGACCACCCCGGGCGGCCTGAACGGGAACGGCATGCCCGCGCAGGGCAGCCCGTTCGGTGACGGCGCGGCCGCGCCGGATACCCGTGACACATCCGATTCACGACCGGAATCGGACACTACGACGGGTAATTCAGCGCAGCCGGCCGCTGTCCGACCAACCGCCGACGCTGTGACCGCCGACCGCAAGCAGTCGAATACACCGTGGTCGAGGGGTACGTCCGGTAGCGGTTCCACCCCCGATACCACCGCGCCGAAGGCGGCGGCAGCCGCACCGACGCAAACATCGGCACCGAGCAACGACGCGCCGCGGGTTTCCGCACCGTCGAGTACCCCGCCGAGAATGTCCGCACCGCATCTACCCGACCAGAACCAGCAGTACGCCCGTCCGGCAGCCAAGGCGGCGGGCAAGGCCTTCGGCGCCGAGTCGAAATCCGCCGCGCGTCATCCGTGGGCCGATGGTGCGGTCGGCGGTGAAAACGCACTGCTGGCACGGAAATTGGCCGAGCGACACGATCTCGAACTCGTCGGCTTCGACGATCCGAGCGTCGACGGGTACACGATCCGGGAGATCGCGGCGGCGCTGGACGATGTGCTCTCCCAATACCCATATGTCGATCTGCGGCAGATAGCGATCGCCGACTCGGCCGATGCCGCCACCCGCCTGGAATGGGACTGGGTCGCGGGGGCCACCGGCCCGGAGCCGTTCACCCGTCGCATCGTGCTCGACACCGTGGTCGCCCGCAATCCCGCGGTATTCGCCGAATACATCCGCACCGCAACGCATTCCGGGAAACTCGCGCGCGGGTCGGACCGGCGGCCGGTGTATTCGACAATGGTCCGCGAACTCGGGCACGCGCTCGATGTCGCAGGCAGCTTCCGCGCCAGACAGGCGGCTCAGGACGCGCTGATCGCCGAGTTCACGCGCACCCGAGGCACGGCGCCGCGCGAGAACGCGGCCACCGAGTCGAGTTCCGAGTACGAACAATGGCGCGCCCAGCTGAGCGGCTACGGATTCCACAACGGCCGTTTCGACCCCGGGATGGCCGTCGCGGACGCGTTCACCGAGGTCCAGATCAACGGTTCCGAGGCGGCGCCGCCCGCAAAGGTGTTGCACCGCTTGCTGGTAGAGACCGCACGGAAAACGGCCACGCCGTGAGCTTCGGCGGTGGACACACCGCCGAAGCGCGGCACAGCACCTTCGAGACGGAACTGTCGGCGGCCGTCGACGGTCGGCCACTGCGGATGCACGTGGGGTTGGGGCCGGACACCGACTCGGCACTGATCACCATTGCCCTGGCCCATCCGGATATCACCAACGACATGATCGCGACGGCACGTCGGGCATTCGTCACCGAGTCAATTGGCGCCGACATCACTACCGAGGCTACGGGAGTGCCCGAAGAACCGGCCGCCATACCTGGTGCGTCGCTGTGACACTGACGCTGCCGGCGGCCTTTCCCAAGTGGCTGGTCGAGGCCGTGGCGGGGTACTGGCCGGATTGCGATGAGGACGCGGTGCGCCGCGAGGGGGACCACTGGAAGGCGACTGGCGGCAGCTGCCGCAATCTCGGCAAACGGCACGATACGGCGTCCGCCACGGAAAAGGCCGCCCTCCACGGCTACAGCGCCGACACGAAGGCGACCAGGAACGTGCAGCTCGGCGACGATCTGCGCAACCAGGCCGAGTACTGCGACTCCATGGCCGAGCAGTGCTATCAGAAGGCCAACGACTGCGAGTTCATGAAGCTGCAGGTGATCGGAACCGGATTCGCGCTGCTGGCGCAGCTCGCGGTGGATGCGCTGATGTCCGCGCCGGGCGTCGTGAAGGCCGCCGAGGACCGAGCGGCAGCCGAAGCGTCGTGGGCCGCGGGCGCTCGCCGGTACTTCGGCAGAATCAAGAAGGTCGGGCTGGATTGTGCCACCAAACGCAAGGGTTTGCCGCTGGCCAAGGCCACGGCCATCGGGGCCGCGCTGGGTGCCGGCACCGCCGCCGCCGTCAACGCCGGTGCCCAGTTCTACCAGAAGGAGGTACTGCACCACCGCGACAAGATGGACTGGGGCATGGTCCAAGATGCCGGGATCATCGGTGGCGTCGGCGGCGGCATCGGAGCGCGATTCGCCTCACGCTTCGCTCCGGGCATCAACAAATTCCTCGGCAAGGTCGCGGGCAAATCTGAATCGAATATTGTCCGCTACGGCGCGCACGTCACGGCCGGGTTACTCATCGGTGGCGTCGGCGGCTTCGCGGGCGCGATCAGCGGTGCGGGCGCGGGGATCGTCGTCACCGGGCATATTCCTAACGCCGAGGAACTGCGAACCACCGTGATCCAAGGTTTCGTCGGCGGCTTCGTCGGTTCGGCCACCATCTTCGCCCGCCCCTTGCCACCAGGTATACGAGTCAGGCCCAAGACGAACTCCTCGAACTCGAGTACCTCCACCACACCCCCGGCCACCACACCACCGGCCACACATGGCGCTACGCCACCGGCCACTCCCGGTGCACCCGGCGCCACTCCGCCTGGTGCCACACCACCCGTGACACCGCCTGGTGCCACCCCGCGCGGTGCCACACCACCTGCCACGCCACCCGGCGCCACACCACCCGCGACACCGCCTGGTGCCACCCCGCGCGGTGCCACACCACCCGCCACCCCACCGGCAACACCACCTGGCACCCCACCACACCCCACAGCGCCCGACGGAACCCCACGCGTTACGCCACCACCGCAGGGAACCCCACCCCCCACGACAACACCGCCGGGCACAGGCACGCCTCCCGGCACCAGCACCCCGCCGACCACCACCACACCCCCCGGCACCGCGCCACCGGGCGGAACCGGCCCACACCCGCCCGGCCCAACGGGATCACGCCCAGACTCCACCGCCCCCGGAGCGGGTGACCCGACGGGCGGCAAACCCGCCACTCCACGTCCAGACTCCGACGGGAATCTCCCGCCTCGAAAGCCCGGTACGCCGGAAGCGGCCCCACGACCCGACCAAACGCAAGGCGAAAGGGAACCAGCCGAGCCGCGGCCAACGGTGCGACCGCAGACTGACGAGACTGCGCCAGCAGGCGACGAGCCGCAGGTCAAACCCCAACGACGGCCCGCCGAGGAAGAGACCCCGGCGCCAGACCGCACGGACGATCCGGATACGGCCGACCCGCAACGAAAAGCCCCGCCGCAGACCGAGGAGACCACGCCCCCGGGACACGACGAACAGGTCAGGCCGCAGCGTGCACCCGACGAGGAATCCACCCCGCCACCAGAGCACGCACCGGGGTCGCGCGACCCGGACCACACGGTCCCGCCGCATACCGAAGAGACCGCGCCGCCGGGGGGCGACAAGCAGGTCTGGCCCCCGCGTGCACCCGCCGAAGAAGCAACTCCGCCACCGGAGCACACACAGGGCGAACGAGGTCCCATCGACCCGGGCCACACAGTCCCGCCGCGTACCGGAGAGACCCTGCCGCCCGAACACCCCCAGGGCAGAGGAGACGCGGCCGAGCCACAACGACCTGCCCCGTCGCGCACCGAAGAAACCGTGCCCCCTGAGCACGACCCACAGGTCGGGCCCCAGCGCGCACGTGAGGAAGAGACACCACTGCCGCCCGACCACACCCATGGCGATGGGGATCCGCAGCGGACGGTGCCGCCGCTCGGCGAGGAAACACCGGCCACTGCGGGCGATCTGCCCGGCGAGTTGTGGCCAGCGGGGCATCCGGATGCGAACGTATTCGAATATGCCGTGCGGAAATTCCCCGAAGTATTAGACCACCCGCGCACACTGGAGGAATTGCATCAGGCCCTGCGTTCGGAGATGTCTTTCGAGGATTTCCATCAGATGGTACGGCCCGATCTGTCGCCCGAGGAGTTCGCGCAGCTGATACGGCCAGAGATGTCGTTCGAGGAATTGCATCAGGCCCTCCGGCCCGATATGCCGTTAACGGAATTCGTCTACAGCATGGACCCGGACATTTCTTTCGAGGGACTCATGGCAGTGCGGGACCTCTCGTATCAGGTGCACGGACTGGAAGCACCTCCGCTGTCTCGCGAGAACCTCGAACAATTTCTCCAACGAATCTGGACGGACCAGGACTTCATCGGACATCGGGACGATGTCTACGTCAGATACCATGCTTCTTCCGAGGCCAACTCCATATCCGATCCTCGCGCCTTCCCCGGCGAAATGGGAGACATTCTCCGCAACCGCGCGCCAGATAATCAGCGAGCGGTTATGCAGCCGTGGGATGGACGCCCGAAGCGTCTCGCCCCCGAGGATGTCGACAGGGCGGACCCGTCGGACATCGGGTTTCTTTTCTTCCACCGCTTGGACGCTGATACCGATGCTGTCGGCTACCGCGTGTACATCAATGCACGCGGCGACGCGACCCCGGCTCTGATGCGCGGGATCGTGAACGAGGTTGTCGACCGCCCCGATCGATTCCCTGGCGTCGCTGCGGCGAAAGTCGGCGGGCCACAGAGGCTGAGTGCGGACAGCATGGTCGTTTATGTGAACCAGGTGGAGGACGCCTATAGGGTCGTCGACTGGCTGAAGCAATACCAGGAACAGCACCCCGATACTTTCCTCTGGGATGTCCCCGCCATGACGCAACAGGTCATGGAGGGGGTGAGCTTCGGCGCCGAGCCGCTGACAGCAGAGCGCAGCGGCTTCGGCGGAACCCGAGCGGATGCAGTCTTCGAGGCATTGCAGTCGGTCCGCATGCGCGACGGCACGTACGAGGACTTCCGTGACGCGGTCCTTGCCGCACTGCCGAGACACGGAGCGGACCCCAGACTGCCCCACGAGAACTACACCCAATGATCGACGATGCCGCATACGGAGGATGAGATGACCGATCAACGGCGGATCGCCGTGGCCCGCGACATCGTGACCGAGTACCTGCGCGGCGAAATAGACCCGGTCCGAAATCCGGAGATGTTCAACGACGACATCGTGTACTTCGCGGTGGCCCGCCTCGACCGCCACGACACCGATTGGCTATTGAATCAGCTCGCGAATCCGCAATGGCCGCAGCAAACTCGGGCCGATATCGCAGCAATGATGCCCGGCCATTATGCCGAAGGCCAGGCGGCACTCGATGCGGACAACCGCTGATGGAGCAGCGGCACTACGAACAGCAACGGGCAGAGCTCGCCGATATTCGGGACGAGTTGTCCGCCATGACCGCCAAGGCCAGTTCGCGCGACGGTTCGGTCGAGGTAACCGTCGATCAGTCCGGAATTGTCACCGACGTGCGATTGGAGCCGCGGGCACTGCGCGGCGCCGCGGCGGATCTCGGCCGGGCCGTCACAGAAGCAGCCAGGGAGGCCGCGCGGCTGGCGCATCAGCGGGTCAGCGAGAGCATCGGTCCGATCGAAGATATCGTCGGCCGCATGCCCGATCCGGAGGATCTGCTGCCGGGCGCACCCAGCCTGCGGGAACCGGACGCGGTCGTCGTCGAGGAGCCGGCCCTGGTCGCTTACGAGGCCGACGAGTACGACGACTACTACGACTGACGCGGGGGTCCCGTGCTGATCGTCGGTCGCCGAGCGGCCGTCGTTGCGGCGGGTGCGCGTGGCGCGTCCACGAACAACGGGTGATCGACGATCTGTCCGTGGGCGTAGACCGCATCGCGCAAGTGCTGTCGATTCGGCTTGTCCACGAGTAGCAGTACCAGTTCGTCACAGCGACGCTCGAATACCATCGCGCGCAGCAGCATCGCCTCCGTCGCCGACCGCCCGTCGGCGTCGGATCGCAACTCCCCCAACGCGACTCGTGATACATCGGCCCGGCGCGACAGCATCGACGCCGCGAGCAGATCGTCGGCGTCGCGCAGTTCCCCCCACCAGTCGGCGGACACCTCCCGGCGCTGCCGGATCGCGTCCAGGATCCGCTGGCGCAGGTGCGGCAGCCCCAACGAGTCGGGCGCACCCGCCTGTCCGACGCGCCGATGCGCATCCCAGGCGAGGTCGATGCAGCGCGATCCGATCCCCTGCGCCGGCACCTGTCCGACCCGCTCCAGTAACTGTGGTGCGGCCACCAGACCGAGGCGATCCGCCAAACCCGCTGCCGCCGCGCTCAAATCCATTGCCGACGAGGCGGATACCGGCCCCTCCATCGGTACCTCACGCAGTTGGGCACGCATAGCCGAATCGATCGGCTGCGACGATACGATCGCGGTCACCTTGGCACCCGTTCGGCGTCCCCACGCCGCGCCGAACTCGGCGAGCACCCGTGCCGGATCGGAGACGCCTTCCCACGCGGGATCCGCGACCTCCCACATCCAAGGCGTCGAAATCTCACGCGGAAGGTACAGGCTCGCAGGTAGCCAGCTGCGGCCCTCATTCGAGGTGATGAACGCGTTGACGCCGCCGGAATGCCGCATTATCGACACCGCCCACTCCAGGCCGATCACCGACGAATCCACCACGGCCAGTACACCGCCCAGCAATGTCCGGGCCAGAACGAGATCACCGTCGACGCGCTCGCCGAGCATGAAGGTCGGCGCGGCGGCCGCCGCCATCGCTCCGCCGACCACATCGCGGATCAGTTCGTCGCTGCCGCCGGTATCCGACCGCCCGTCAACGGCCTGCGGATCACGTTGCGGCGAGCCCGATTTCGCGGGCGGGACGGCCGCGTTGGGCACCGGCGCGGTAGGACCGGCGGATACCTTCGGGACCGGGGAGCCCGACCCGCGCGAATCGACCTGCGGGGCTCTATTTTCCATCCCAGGCCGCGACTGCGCTGCCGGGGATTGCGCCGACGATTGAGCCGAGGACTGTGCCGACACCGGCGGCGCCGACGATGGCGGCGCGGATATTCCAGTCGAACCAGCCGCAGGCGGCAGGATCGTCGGCAGCATCGGCGACATCTGCCCTGCCGAGTTGGTCGACGCCGCCTCCCGTGCGATCTCGGCGGGATCGGAACCGTGACCGGAATCGGTTGCGGCGGTGCCGGGTTCCTCGTGCTGCTGAGAAGCGGTGGTATCGGCGGCCGTGTCGCCATGCGCACCGGAATCGGTATGGCCCTGGAGTTCACCGGATCCGGTCGTCGAAGGCGCACGCGATGGGACACCGGTCGTGGAAGCACCTGGATCGCCACCGTCCGGCTGCGCCCCCGGAACATAGCCGGTAGTGACGCCCGGAGTCGAAGGCGGGGCCGAGACCGCGGGCGGCATCCCCGGACCGGTCGACGCATCCGTCGGTGTGCCCTGGGACGGCGAATCAGCGGGAAGGTCTGTCGGCGCGCTCCCCGGCAAACCTTGGTCGGACGTATCCATCACCGGCACATCGAATTGCGGACCGTAGCCCATTGGAGCCGGGAACTGGTGGTTCGGTCCGGCCCCCGGACGCCCGATCTCGTGCTGCTGGCCGGGCAAGTGTTGATGCGCGGGCCGGTGTCCCGGCGGCCCGTCCGGTAGCTGGGGACCGCCGGGGTTCCCTGGCCCCGGATGCCACAGCTTAGCTTTGAGGCGCTCCAGGTCCCGCAGGATCGTCGGGCCGATCGAAGTCTGCGCGGTCCGCGCCACATCGTCGACCTCGTCACGGGCCTCGGCGATGATCCGCTTGACGCGGTCGTCCAAGGCGGCCGCCTTGGCCTCACGCTCGGCCTCGTCATCGGATTCGTCGTTCGCGGCGGCCTGATACGCCTGCTGAATTTTGGCGGTGGCCTCCTCGACGATGTCGAGAATCTTGTTACGGGTGCGATAGACCAGATCGGAGAAATACCCGAAAATATCGGCCGCGGCATCCAGCGCGTCGGCAAAGGCCTGCGGATTACCGCGCTGCTTCAGCATATTGTGTTTGACGGGTTCGAGCCCCTCGCTGGCGCGGACCCGATCGTCGAAGTCGTGACGGGCTTGTTCGGCGCCGAGCGTGTCCAGCGCCGCGGCGCCGTCACGCGAGGTGTTTTCCAGTGCGCTCCAGTCGCCGGGCGGGACCTCCGGCCATTTGTCCCGGACTATCTCGTCCCAGTACTGACTTTCGTGCTCCGGTGGCATCCGGTGATCAGATCGGGTCGTAGCGTTGGACGTACGTACCGCCCGTCACATCCGCATCGGTGAGGACATTCGTCGTGCTCACCGTCGCGGTGTGGGTGATTCGCGCACCACGGTTGCTGGCCGCGACGGCGTGACCGAACGCCGCCACGATCTCCTGCCGGTGCGCGTCCAGCGACCGGTCGAGGTCCGATTCGGGCCGATGGTGCAGGACCAGATCCGAGACAGTCCCGGAAACCTGACCCGAGACCGTTTCGATGGCTCCGGCGAATCTGCCTGCCGCAGCGTTCACTTCGTGCGGTTCGTCCATATCCACCATGTCGGCATCCCGTCTGAGAGGTTATTTCGGTTCAGCTGGTGGCGCCGAATTCGGCATTCACCATGGCTCGGAAGGAGGCTTCGGTGGGCAGATCGAAGGAGTCGATGGTGTAGGAACGTGTGCCCTTGTACTCCATTTCGGCACGCAGCCCGACCCGGGACTTCATATGCGCCAGGCGCGCGAGCTTCAGAATCTCCGCAGCCAACCAGGCATCGCCGTTGTCACGGGCATCGTCGGTGATGTGCATCCCGACGATCTCACCGTCACGGTCGCAGGCGACGCCACAGGTGTGGTCGGGATTGAACACTTCGTAGACCATGCTCCGCCAGTCGGGAGCCGGCGCCGCATCATCCACATCGAGCTCGTCCGGATGTGTCTCAGTCAACGGGATCCCTCCTAAAGACGTTCGGCATGTTGACGATTCGAGGATGCGCTGCGCACGGACGGATCCTCGTCGGGTGCTTCCAGTTGCTCGGCGAGCGCGCTCCACGCGGTATCGTCGATGCTCATGATCTGGCGCAACTGCCAGAATCGAGCACCGAGGTACATCTCGGCCGTTCCGTCCGGGGCGATATCGAGATGATCCGGTCCCTCGTTGGTCGGATTGAGCGTAACCGTCGTGATCGGGGGACGCGTGTCGTCGATATTCATGATCGTCGCGCCGCCACCGGGAATGAAACTCTGCCGGCAGCGCGAACTGCTCGCGATCGCGATATCGGAGCTATTGGTGGTCACGGTGATCTCGGGGTTGAGCAGCAACTGCACCGCCCAGGCCCGGGCCGCGACTTCAGGGCGATCAGCGTTGATGGCGAGGGTCAACGCGGTCGCCAGGTCGACCACCAGCAATGTCTCTGTGGTGGTGACGCCAACGATCACCAGCCGCTTTGCGGTGCCGACCGGATAAGGCAGATCGTCCGCGCCGAGGGTCACCACATCCGATCCGACACCGGCACCGGTGGCGGGATGGGCGACGACGGTTCCAGTCGCGACATCGATGGTGTACGCGGCCACCAGACTCGGCATCCGCTCGGCAACCCCGGCCAACCGGACCAGGCCTTCATCGTGCAGCCATCGCACAGTATCGGCAACAGTAACCGCACCGGGTTCGGTCATGACGGCACCGCACCAGCGGTCGCCGAGTGCGACCCGGACGGACCGGACGGGCCGGACGGACCGGACGGACCTAAGGGCTCGAACGGCTCGGGCGGCGGCACCGCTTCCATCACGCTCTGGTACTGCCGTGCCGCATCAGCGGTGCTCTCCCGGATGGCCGCCATGATCTCGGTGACCAGTTCTTGATTGGTGAGCCGATCCACGGTGCCCGGCGCCAGAAACAGATCCGTCAGCCGGCCCATCGCATCCACCTCGGGGATGATCGCACCGCTCGGCGAGGGCCGACGCGCGCGGATGCCGTCGATCCGCTCACGCATATCGGCGATTCGATGCCGCAACTCACGGGCGGCGTCGAGGGCCGCCTGGACATCGGGGTGGATATCACTCACACGGAACCTCCGGATTGAGTCGGGCCCTGGCCAGGCGATGGCGTCGGCGGTGTCACGGTCGGGGCGATGGTCGGACGCTCCCCGATGACCTGTTCGGTATGCGGGGTGTCGTCGACATACATCAACCGGTCGGGATGCCAAGCGACCACCCGATTGCGTTCGTTACCGTTGCCACCGGCACCGCCCATACCAGGGGACATCGGCATATACGGCATCATCCCGGTGCCGGTACCGGCGCCGCGCGCGGCGGCCGCCGCGCCCGACGACGCGGACGACAGTGGCTCGATGACCGGTGTCCTCGCCATCCCGACCGGGGTGTTCGATGCCGCACCGGCGGTCGCGACGATCGGCATGGCGCCCACCGACATCGAGGTGGTCGCGCTGGTGATGTCCGGAATCCCGGCGCCGGAGATCGGACTGCCCGCTGCCCCGCCACCCAGCGACGACCCGAGGCCGCTGGGAATGCCGAGGTCGTCGTATCCGTAGTCGCTGTACTCGTCATCGAGGCCGAGATCCGAGGTGTCCTGGTTCTGGGCCATGCCGGCGGCGGAGGACATAGCGCTCATCATCGCCGGGAGCATCTGGGACAGCATGCTGGTGGTATCGCTGCCACTGCCGCTGCTGCTTCCGTTGCCGCTGCCACCGGTGTCGCTCGTACCACCCTCGGGCACCTTGGAGTTGACCGTCGTGGTGTAGCCGGTGATCGCCTCGGCGGAGCGGGCGTTCTGCTCCTGGAATTCGGCAAGGGCCGCTTGGATCGCCAACTCGTTCTTCGATTTCATCGCGGCCAGCAACCGCTTGCGGGCCGCGATGATCTCCTCGGGTGTCGGATGTTTGGCCTTCGCGACCGTGAACGCATTGCTGTAGGCGTCGACGTTGTCGGCCAGTGCCCCCAATTCGGTACCGAGCTGCCCCAACCAGTTCCGATGCTGGGTCAGGTGCTCGGACACCGTGGTGCCGACCGGCGTCCAGTTCTGCATCAGCGTGGCCGCACTGTCGACACCTTCGGCGGCCGCGGTGTGGAAGCCGCCGGTGTACTTGCGGATGTCGGCCGCGAAGCTGGTCGCCGGGCCAGGACCCGGGCCGGTGTGCAATTGCTTCGCGAAGGTGAGCGGGTCGACCGAACCGGTAGCGGCGGGCAGGGAGAAGTTCGGCGCTTGCCGGAGACCGAATTCCTGCACATCGCCTACCGGATTGGCGAGGATCTCCGCGCCGCTGCCATTGATAACGCGCGCGTTTTCATCATCGGTCGCGGTGTAATCGGCTGCCGCGCCGCCGACGTGGTGTGCGTGGCGCTGCACTTCATTGAGCACGCCGAGCACGCCATTGAAAAGCGACGCGGCCTGCGCGTTGAGCCGGGGCACATGTGTCCCGGAGATCGGGTCGGCCCCCGCGGGCTGCACCCAGCCGTTCGGCAATCCGGCTCCGGTGTCACGCGCCAGTGCGGCCAGCTTCGAGGCCACATCGACGAGTTGCGCCGGATCGACATTCAGCGGCATCGTCTCCTCCTCTCACCATCCGGCTCACGATCACGCCGGAGCGGCTACCGCGGGCATCGCCGCGCCCGCCGATGGATCGCCGGTGACCGGCATACCCGACATCTTGCCCTGATCGTGATCCTCCGGTGCGGTCGCTTCGATGCCGTTCGGATGGTTGAATCCGACGAATTGGCCGAATTCCCCAGCGTTATCCGACATTTCGGGGGTGAACTGCTTCAACTGGCCATTGACCACGACCTCCAGCGTGCCGCCGTCGTCGGCGGGGAAGGCCACCAGGATCGCCGTGCGCCCGTCCCAGACCGCGACATCGCCGGTCATCAGCTGGTACGGATCGACCGAAGCCCCGATCTGCTTCTTGTCCGACCACTTCGCCGGAGTCTTCGCGTATGCCGCCTGGGCATCGGTGCCGCTGGCGTTGCCGAACGCCGCATCCAAAGCCTGTGCGACAGTGGCGGATACCTTCTGAGTCCGACCGTCCGGGAAGGTGTACACCACGGTGCCGTCGGAATTCGGCGTGCGGCCCGGCATTCCAGCCGTCGGCTGCGAGGACGTCGAATTCGCCGGAGGTCCGGTATTGGTCGCGGGCGCAGGCGTGCTGGTCGCGGGCTGCACCGGTTGGGCCGGCGCGACGGCCGCGGGTACGGCGCGGAGTTCGTCCTCGTACGGGTCGTATTCGCTGCGCCGGCTGTTCAGGTCGGTATCGGCCTGGCCGCGGTTCATCATCTGCGCCATCAGCATCGGCAGCATCGAACTCATCATGTCCATACCGGAACTCGCCGGCGATGCCGCGGCGGACGTATCCGGCACCGATGCCGGTGTGGTGGTACTCGGCGTCGTGCCGCTGTTGTTGAGGTCGTCGAGCGCCTGCTGCACCTTGTCGTCGAGCGACTCACCGGTCGGCGTGGTTCCGGTGTCGACTCCGGAGGTGTCCGAACTGAGGTCGTCCAACCCGGGGACCGTGGAACCGTCGTCGACGGAACCGACGTCGGTGGGAGTCTGCGTGGGGTTTACCGTGGGCACCTGGGTTACGTCCGCCGGGTCGGTCAGCTTCTTCTTCAGATCCGCGTTCTCCTGCTGGAGCTTCTTGATCTGTTCTTCGAGCTCTTTGAGCTTCGCGCTCTCCTGATCGACGTCGCCCTTGAGGTCGTTGGCCTTGCCGGTTGCCTCGTCGAAAGCGGCCGCGACCGCCTGAATCGCTTCATTGCAGAACTCGTAGATGTGTTGATCTTCCTTCATCCCCGGTTTGGGGACGGTCGGGGCGGCAACGTTTATTGCATCGACTCCAGCGTTGACGGCCTTCTGCGCGGGAATGGAGATGGACGCTCCCTTGTCCTTGACCTTCGCCGCGATCGCCTTGGACGACTCATCGATCTGGTCCGCCGCCTGGCGCAGGCTGGTTGCCGTGGCCATATAGTTCTTGAAATTGGCCTGGTCCGACCCATTGACCGCTGCAGGCATCGGCATCTCCGGCGGGGTCGGCTTTTCTTCATTGCCGTCGCCACAACTGTCGAAATAGCCTTTGAAGGTTGTGGGAAGCTTCTTATACCAGTCAATAGTACCTAGCAGCGGCTGGTATTCCGGTGCCACCTCCCCGATTTTGTCACGATCGGGCATCCACATTTGGTGAAGCTTCAAGGAGCTACTCATCAACCGGATCCGTTACGGAATGGGGAGGGGAGTGATCGGCAGTGCATCGACACCAGCCGGCGTCGACTTATTATATTGATCCCAATATTTATTGCCGTAGGCCGTGGCCGCTGTCGCGGTCATGGTGCCCAAGCCCATCTTGTTCATCGGAGCCCGCAAGAAAGCCAGACGGGTCCCGAATCCGCCGAACTGTTGCGAGGCACCCTTCTTCAAGAACAGGGATCCGGCGTCTTTGAAGCTCTCGCCGAGCGCCTTCGCGCCGCCTTTGAGGAAAGCGCCCTTGGCGGCACCACCGACCAATCCACCAGGAATGGCACCCAAGGCGCCATCGATGAGTGCGGATTCCATGCATTCGTCGAAGCTCTTACCCTCGGTGGCGGCCATGATCCCACCAGTTACCCCACCGAGCAGTGCGGCGCCCACCGGTCCACCGAAGGCGAAGCCGACACCGCTCGCGACTCCAGAGACGACATCGCGCCATCCGAGACCGAACATATGATCACCTATCCGCTGTCGAGTGCGCGCCAACACGGCGATAGACCACTGACGACCATGCGCCGAACATCTATCGACTCCCCTCATTGTTGAGGATTCCCAAGGATGGGAACCCGGGGTCCACGCCCGACGAGTCAGGATGAACAGGACAGGACATGCGCTGACGTGCGCGAATTGCCGTGACCACCACGTTGTTCCGGTCCCCCGGGCGATGGGTATAGGAGGAAATCCCGGATGTACCTCCACCGCTTGCCGCTCGGGCGTCCGGTACCGCCGGTCACTTATGTCCGTGTGCGGTGGGTGCTCGGTGGTACGCGATGACGAGCGCCGAGGCGGAGATTGCCGTCGAGCCTCAGGCGGATGAAGGCACTGCCGAACAAAGACCCTCCGCTCCGGTAACCCCATGGTCGAACAGGCGGCAGCGCACAACTCCGGTCGCGCCCGGCCAACCCGCGACACCAGGACAGAACGAGTCGACTCCGGCGAACCAGGGACCGACGAATAGCAATGCGGTGACGCCGGAAAAGCCTGCCCAGGGCGCGAATTCCGGTGCTGCGCCTGTCGGTTCGGCTGCTGTGCCGCAGGGGAATGTTGTTGCGCCGCCGGGTCAGTCGGCGGGGCAGCCGGGTCAGGCGCCTGCTGGTCAACCGGGGCCGCCGGCTCAGGCGGCGCCTGCTGAGGCTGATCCTTTGGTGGATCCGGATACGGTGGCGGCGTTGGCGCCGGCGGCGTTGTCTGCTGGGGCGATGGCGTTGGGTGTGTTGCCGATGCTGGCCTCGGCGTTGGCGGGGCTGGGTTCCGGCGGTGGTAGCGGTGGTGGTGGTGGGAGTACCGGTACTGGTACCGGTTCTGATGGTGCGGACGCGGATGGGTCCGGGGGTGGGTTGTCGCCGGAGGCGCAGAAGGCGTTGCAGGCGTTGAAGTT
>NZ_JBITMA010000007.1:0-351428 GCF_044465765.1 Nocardia sp. NPDC049526
TCGTCGAAGCGCATGCGCCGCAGGCGCGAGTCTCGACGACTCGGACGCGAGACACCAGGGGGCCGCGAACCCGCCGCGCCGAAGGCGCGGCCAAAGATTCAGCCCTCCTTTTCGGCGAGCTGCACCAAGGTGGCGGCGAGCTGGAAGAACTTGTTGTTGCCGAGATCGGCGATGGTCTTGATTTTCAGGGCCTCCAGCAGCTGCTTATCGTGCGCCGGGGTGAGGCCCGCCAGCGCCGACGGCGGGGCGGAGAGGATGTCCTTCAGCGACTTGTTCTCGAATTCCTTGTCGAGAGCCTTGTCGAGCACCACGTTTACGGTCATGCGAACTCCTTCGTACGAACCGGTATGTGCAAGCTGACGATAACTCGCGCGCTGCTGGCATGGGACGGAACGCGCAGGGGCGATGGTCGACCGACCGGAATGGCTTGATGCCGGTCTTGAATTAGAACCACTTGAGAACGTGGCAATCTGATAGCTACCTATGCGGTTTGTGTCACATGGCAATTTTCCATTTCTGGGATTGCGATGCGGTAGCTTAAAGATCAATTACGTACTGTCAGTTGGTTTTTCGTGGCCGTAAAAGTCCTGGCGCAGTGATGATTTCGTGCTCTCGCGCCGGTACCCTCGTGCGGGAGGGCGGGTTCTCGGAACCCCGGTTCACCGGATCTCCGGGAACCCGCTCATCGCCAAACTTCCGGCCTCTCTGCCGATTTCCCCACTTCCCGGCCACCGGGCAGACCTGGCAAGTCCGGCAATAGCGACTCCAGCCGGGCCAGTTGCTCGCCCACGAAGTCGGCCGGACCCTCGATCAGCGAGAGTGGCCACGGCCAATGCGGCCCGTCCAACCGCTTCACCTCTTCCACCAGATCTGCGGTGGTGGCTTCGAGTTCGCTGATCTCCGTACGCAATTCGCCGACTTGCGTACGCAAATCGGCAGATTCGTCCTCCAGCTCCTTGATTCGCTGCAGCGCCGCCGCCACACCGTCCACCAGCGTGCGATAGCGGCCCTCGGCATCGGTGCCGAGTTGCGGCCAACCGGACAGCTCCGGACCGCGCAGCTGGATCTGGATATCGCGCAGCACTGCCTCTTGTTCCGGCGTCACGTCCGGTTCCTCCTGTACGAAGTCCCACTGACCGAAATCGATTGTCTCGGCTTCGTTTACATCGCAGAGCACGCCCCCGACGACCACCTGCCGCAATGTCTGATGGATATTGCGCCTGGTCTCCACGTTGGTGCCCGACCAGGCATCGGTCTGCCACGACCACGCCGCGACGCCTGCGTCCAACGCCCGGCTGATCGACCAGAACCCGCCGTAGATACCCACATTCGCGGCGCCGAGCACGGTGGCCGCGCCTTCGAGATAGGCATTGATCGCCACTTGATCCTGCGGTGTCGCGTCGAAATCCGCGGAGAAGTAGATCGGCCGATCCAACCGACCGCCACAGTGCAGCACCTGCGCCGAACCCGCACGGGCATCGACGATTCCGGCGCCGTAGCCGTCCAGCATCCTGGCCGCGGTGGTCTCCCAGTTCGACACGATGGAGATGCCGTTCGCCCGCAGGTCGTCGGCCTCGGCCGGGGTCAACTGTTTGCCGGGCAGGGTCGGACCACCCTCGGAGAGGTAGCGTACGACGAAATCGAAACCGGCCGCTCGAATGGCCGCGCCGCCGGGACGGCCTGCTGCGTAGTCCAGCCCCAAACGCATATCTCTCACTGTAGGGGGTGCCGTGGGCCGAAATCGGCGGCATTGCCGAACCCGCCGAAACTGTCGGCGCCCGGTGGTTGACTAACTCCCTGGAGGTGCCTATTCACTAGAAACGGAGATGACCGATGCCCATACGTAACGAGGCATGGCCCGAGGGAACACCGGCCTGGATCGACTGTCAGGTCGAGGATCCAGGTAAGGCCGCGCAGTTCTACGAGGGTTTGTTCGGCTGGGAGATCCAGGACGGCGGCCCGGATTCGGGCGGCTATCTGATGGCGATGAAGGCGGGCGCGCCGGTGGCCGGAATAGGTCCGAAACCGCCGTCGATGCCGGGCATGCCATCGGTCTGGACCACCTACTTCGCGGTCACCGACGCCGATGCCACCGCGGCGAAGGTGCAGCAGGCCGGCGGTGAGCTGATCGTGCCGACCTTCGAGGTCATGGAGTTCGGCCGGATGTTCGTCGCGACCGATCCGGTCGGCGCGGTCTTCGCGGTATGGCAGGCGACGGGACACAACGGCGCGGCCGTCTACAACGAGCACGGCGCCTACGGCTGGAACGAACTGCACACCCGCGATATCGAGGCGGCCAAGAAGTTCTACGCCGACGTATTCGGCTTCAGCTACACCGAATTCGACTTCGGCGACGCCGAGTACGTGGTGTTCACCCCGCCGACCAGAACCGAGGGCGTCGGTGGCATAGCCGACGAGTCCAATAAGCCCGCCGACGGAATGCCGTCGTACTGGCTGGTGTGGTTCCAGCACGACGATGTGGACGCCGGTGTCGCCAAGACAACGGAATTGGGCGGCCGGGTGCTGCAGGCGATCGCGGATTCACCCGCCGGACGCTCGGCTGTCATCGCCGGTCCGCAGGGCGAGGCGATCGGCATCATCGATCCGAGCAAGACCGTCGGGGAGATGCCTGCACCCAGGGCCTGACTTCCTCGGGCCCGATCGGCAGCGAGCTCCAGTCGGCTCAGCGCACCGACTGGAGTTCGGACCGGCGCCGGTCCGACCGCAGCTCGGAGCGGCGCTTGGCCTCGAGCGCCGCCGCCGTCTCGCGGCGGTCCGGTGCGATGAGCACGGCGCTGATCGGGACCGTCAGCGCGAGCGATCCGATGACGAACATCGGGAAGACGAATTCGAACAGTGTGAGTCCGTCCGGTGCCTTCGCGGTGGTATCGATGTTCGGGTCGATGGCCGCGACCCCGGCGTAGTACATGCCCGCCACACCGACTGCGAACAGCAGCACGGTGGCCGCCCGCGCGAGCAGACCGTGCAGCGCCTGGAACGACCACAGCGTGCCAACACCGGTGAGCACCGCGACCACCATCGCGACCGCCGCGAGCCATGGGGAGATATCGATCGAACCCTGGATGCGGATGGACCCGAGCCCCAGATACAGGGTGAGGCCGATGCCGAATCCCATGACCAGCCCGCCCGGGATGAGCCGGGCCAGTCGCAGCCGACGGCCGATGATGATCAGCGCGACGAATACCGCGACGAACGAGGTCACCATGGCCGCGATCATCTTGCCACCGTCGAAGCGCGCGGCGGTACCCGAAATATCGAGCCCGAGCAGCGCGACCGAGGTCGACAGCCAGGCCCCGACACCGCCGAGCGCCACTGCGGCCGACGTCACCCACACCAACCGGAACCGCGACGATCGTGCCGCGTGTAGTACACAGGCCAGCCCGACCACGGCACCGAGCACCGAAACACCGAAAGAGAGTGCGGCGACCCAGTACCCCATGGAGAACTGGTCCACTGCAGCGCCGTTGTCCGCCGCAGCGAACAACCGGACGTCATGCATGTCGGGCGGTTCCTTCCAATTCGAGTGCCTTCAATTGGGCGATCGCGTATTCGGTGACGGCCGCCAGCGCCTGACGGACCTCCATGGCATTGCGCGCGTCGATATCCACGATGGGCACCCCCTCGCGCACCGAAAGCGCCTCGCGCAGTTCGGCGATCGGGAAGCGGGGTGCGTCCGGGAAGCGATTGACCGCGATCAGGAACGGCAGCTTGCGCGCCTCGAAGAAGTCGACGGCGGCGAAGCTGTCCTCGAGCCGTCGGGTGTCGATGAGCACCACCGCGCCGATGGCGCCGCGGATCAGGTCGTCCCACATGAACCAGAAGCGGCGCTGGCCGGGCGTGCCGAACAGGTAGAGCACCAGGTTGCCGGGCAGGATGATGCGGCCGAAATCCATTGCGACCGTGGTGGTTTCCTTGTCCGGGGTATCGGCGAGATCGTCGATACCGTCGGAAAAGCGGGTCACCATGGCCTCGGTGCGTAGGGGAACGATCTCCGATACCGCGCCGACGAAGGTCGTCTTGCCCGCCCCGAAGCCGCCCGCGACCACGATCTTGGTCGAGGCGACGCGAGTGTCGGCATCGGCGGGTCCGGTATTGCCGGATCCGGAGTTGCCGGGCTGCCCGTAATTTCCGCCTTGCCTATAGGGCACGGAGTCCACGCAAAGTCCTCTCCATAAGGGAACGGCGCTCGTCGAAGCTCGCCTCGTCGGTCAGTGTCGAATGCACACGCAGCGCGCCGTCGACGACGAGGTCACCGACCATGACCCGGACCATGCCGAGCGGTCGATCCAGGTGGGCGGCGATCTCGGCGACCGACAGCCGGTGCGTGCCCAGCCGCAGGATCTCGGTGCGCAGATCGCCCGCCGGCCAATCGAGATGCGCAGTGTACGACAGGGTTTCGATAACCGCTTCGAGCGGTAGGTCAACCGCGGGTTCGGTACGCCCGGAGGTCAGGGCATACGGTCTGA
Organism: Nocardia sp. NPDC049526; assembly: GCF_044465765.1. Lineage (NCBI taxonomy): Bacteria > Bacillati > Actinomycetota > Actinomycetes > Mycobacteriales > Nocardiaceae > Nocardia > Nocardia sp. NPDC049526. Next base: position 4,488 of record NZ_JBITMA010000007.1, read on the forward strand.
CGCGGGTGGTCGGCCGGTTCGGTCCGTGGCCGAATGGACTCGACATCGGTGGATCAGACGGCTGTCCGGGCGGTGGCCGTGACCACCGTGCCCACACGGTCGACGAGCAGGGCCATTTCGTAGCCGATCCGACCGATATCGTGCGACTTGTTGGCGAGTACGGCCAGGTGCGACCCGTTGCCGACGCTCATCACCAACAGGTAGCCGCGCTGCATCTCCACGATCGACTGCATCACCTTGCCGCCGTCGAACAGCGATGCCGCTCCGGTGGCGAGGCTGGCCAGACCCGCGGTGACCGCGGAAAGCTGTTCGGCGCGGTCCGAGGGTAGATTCGGGCTGGTCGCCTGCAGCAGACCGTCCGCCGTCACCAGCACCGCGTGCGACACTCCGGGCACATCCTTGGTGAAGCGGGCAACCAGCCAGTTGAGGTTCTCGTCCGTGGTGCTGTTCGGGTTGGTCATACAAGCCCTCCGTCGTTGTACTGCGCTTCGGCCCGCCCGCTGCGGACCCCACTGAGATGCCTGGTCAAGTTGTTCCGGATCTCCTCCGGATCGCGTACGCCGGGTTCCTCGACCGGCGCGAGGCCGCCGGGCACCAATTGCGCTCCGGGCCTGCGGATCGGCAGTCCGCCGACGGTGCGCGCCTCGGCGGTCGGATGGCTGGCCTGCTCGGCGGCCGTCCAGCCCGCGTCGGCGGGGGAGGTCCACGCCGACGGCGAGGGTTGTGCCGTCGCAGGCTCGACCAACCACTCCGAGACCATCCGCTGATAGATCGGGGTGGGCGATTCGCCCTGCACGGGCTGTAGTCGGGTCGAGGTGTTGGTCGCGGCGTCGGCCGAGACCGGCTGTAGTCGGGTCGAGGTCGGCTCGGGTTCCGTTGCGGCGGCGGGCCTTCTGGTCGGCAGCGGCGGCCGCAGGACGGCGGTCTGATACGGCTCGGCGGGCTCGCGGGAGACGATCGGGTTCGATCCGGTGTCCACCGGTTCGTCGGGCTGTTCGGCCCACAGATCGGTGACCGCGCCGAGGGGCACCTGCGGTTCCACGTCGATGACCGAATTCGGTCCGGTGGCAGGCTCATCCGTCGGGGTCGGCGGCCCGAACGGCGCGATGCGGGACCGGTCGTCCTCGCCGCGGCGGCTGCTCGGATTCTCTGCGAATACGTCTACCGAGGTTTCGGTGTGATCATCGCCGGGTATCGGTATCTCAGGCGCGTCGGCAACGCGCATGGTCGGACGACGTTGTGGCAGACCGGAACTGGTGACCGCGAACCGCGACGGTTCACGCTGTGGCAGGCTCGGCACCGGCACCAGCGTGCGCGGCGGCTGTTGTTGTGAGGGGGCGGGCAACGCGGTCATGACCTGCGCTTCGATGGCCCGCTGGTTCGGATCGGTCGCATCGAGCGGCGGCGCGACCAGTGCACCGGGCAGGTGCACGCTCGCGGTGATGCCGGGCTGCTGCGCCATGGTCGAGGTGCGGCGCAGGCTCACCGTGATGGTGTGCCGTTTGGCGAGCCGACCGACGACGAAAAGGCCCATGCGGCGGGCGGTTTCGACGGTGACCTCACCACCGGAGGCCAGCCGGTCGTTGGTGAGCTGCAGATCCTCGAGTGACATGCCGAGACCGCGGTCGGTGATCTCGATCAGGTAGCCGCCGTCGACCGCGCGCGCCACCATCACCGCGACCGGTGTGGTCGGCGGGGAGTAGCGCAGCGCGTTATCGATCAGTTCGGCCAGCAGATGTTCGATATCGACAGCGGGCTCACCGGCGACGATGCCGTCGGGCACCGCGCCGATCTCGACCCGCTGGTAGTCCTCCACCTGGGAGACCGCACTCCAGAGCATGTCCGATAGCGGCACCGGATGTAGTTGACCGCGGCGCAGCGCGGTTCCGGCGAGCACCAGCAGGTTGTCGCCGTTGCGGCGCATGCGGGTGGCCAGGTGGTCGAGGCGGAACAGGCTCTGTAGCCGCTCGGCATTGTCCTCGTCGTGTTCCAGATCCTCGATCAGCGACAACTGCTGTTCGACCAGGGATTGGCTACGGCGGGAAAGGGTTTCGAACATGTTCCCGATCTGCAATCGCAGTCGGGCCTGGTCGGCGGCGAGATTGAGCGCCTGCTCGTGGATTTCGTCGACGGCGCGGGCCAGCTGTCCGACCTCGTCGGTGGTGTGCACGCCGACCGGGGTGATCTCCGGGGTGGCGCCACCGCTGCGCACCACCGCGAGTTCGTCGGGCAGCTTGACGTGCGCGACCTCGAGTGCGTCGCGGCGTAGCCTGCGCACCGGGACGACCAGGGTGCGTGCCACGGCGAGGGCCAGCGCAAGACCGGCCAGCAGCATGCCGATGACGATCGTGGTCTCACGCAGCGCGCCGGTCTGTGCTTCGGTGGTCCGATGCGCCAGCGCCTTGTCGATGGTGTCGGCGAGGGAATTGGTCGTCTTCTCGTAGGTGTCCGAGCTGACCTGTAGTGAATCCAGTACCGCCGGATTCGATGTCGGATCCCCGCCGTTCTGACTGAATGCGCCGAGGCGGATGCCGACCGCGTCCAGCAGCGGCCGCATATTCGGCGCATTGTCCGGCAGGATGATGCCGTAGGTATTGATCATGGTCATCTCGGCGCCGGCCGAGGTGAGCACCTTCGCGCGCACGCTCGGATTGCGGCCGGCATCGGGGGAGCCGATCAGCATGCGCTGCTGGCTGAGTACGCGGCGGGCGTTCTGGAGTGCGCCGATCTGCAGGAAGTAGCGCTGGATGACGAGGTCCTCGACCGACGGCGACAGCGCGTAGGCGTTGCTGATGCGAACCGCGATCTCATCGGCCTGCTCACCGACCATCATCGGCGATCCGTTGCGCAGACTATTGCGCATGGTGGTGCCGGTGGCGACGGCCGAGGCCAATTCGGAGGTGACCCGGGTGCTCACCTTGGTGGTGCGCATTCCGGCCTCGAGATCGGCGAGTGCCTGATCGAATTTCGTCAATGCCGCGTCGGTCGCCGGATCCGCGGTGTTACCCCAGGAGGCGGTCGCCGCGACCGCGAGTTGTTCGGTGGCCGTTCCGAACTTGACGATCGGGCGAATGATGATGACCTGTTCGGTCGCCGCATCCAACTGGGACATGGTGCGCAGTTCGTTGTTGATGCGGAGCACGGCGAAGACGGTGGCCAGCAGCACGGGCAGGACCAGCACGATGCCAACCTTGCGAGTGACCGACCAGTTGGACAGACTGAATTGCCAGGACCGCGGTGCAGCTTCCATCCGCTTCCGTTGCCTCCGCTTCACGAGCTTGCACGTGTGCCCCCGGATGGCGCGTGGCTGTTCGGTTTTGATTCAACCCGCTGAGAACCAACTAGAGGTCTTCTTTTTACCGCAGGGAACATACCGCGCAGAGTGACTAACGGCAATCTGGGGCAGTCTCTCTGTAATTCACTCGAATATGGCTACTGAGAACGGGTTTCGTCGCCCAAAACGGTTGCCGGTTTCCGTCGAGATCTGTACGTGATCACAAACCTGCTGGTCGCTCGTCCAGCCCCTAGTGGGCGGCATCGATGCTGGCGCGGCGTGTCGGGCGGCGACCTCTCAGTCGACTCTCAGTCGATGCGGTCAAACTGGGGGCATGCGCATTCTGGTAGTCGACGACGATCGTGCCGTCCGGGAATCGCTGCGCCGGTCACTGACCTTCAACGGCTACTCCGTCGATCTCGCGGTCGACGGTGTGGACGCACTGGAGAAAGCAACTGTGCAGCGACCGGATGCACTCGTGCTCGATGTGATGATGCCCCGGATGGATGGGCTCGAAGTTTGCCGACGCTTGCGCAGCACCGGAGACGATCTGCCGATTCTGGTTTTGACGGCGCGGGATTCGGTTTCCGAACGGGTAGCCGGACTCGATGCCGGAGCCGATGACTATTTGCCGAAACCATTCGCACTAGAGGAATTGCTGGCCCGATTGCGCGCGTTGTTGCGCCGCCGGGCCACCGATCCCGGCGAGGTTTCCGAGACCATGACGTTCGCCGATCTGTCGCTGGATCCGGTGACCCGCGAGGTGACGCGAGGTGACCGCTCGATCAGCCTGACCCGCACCGAGTTCTCGCTGCTGGAAATGCTGATGGCGAATCCGCGCCGGGTGCTGACCCGCAGCCGCATCCTCGAGGAGGTCTGGGGCTACGACTTCCCGACCTCCGGCAATGCGCTCGAGGTCTATATCGGCTACCTGCGCCGCAAGACCGAGGCCGAGGGCGAGACCCGGCTCATCCACACCGTGCGCGGTGTCGGCTACGTGCTGCGCGAAACGCCCCCGTAGGCGAGTCGACACCTCATGGCCAGAACCAATCCCAAGCGACAAGTGGTCGCCGCGCTCGGCGCATATCCCTCGGAACCGCCGGATATGCGTCCGCCCATGCCCCTGACCAGGTCGGTCTCCCTGCGCTGGCGGGTCACCCTGCTCGCCGCCTCGGTTGTCGCCATCGCCGTGGCCGTCACCTCCATCGCCGCCTATGCCATGGTGGCCCGCGCACTGAACGCCGATGTGGACGCACAGCTCGAGGCGCGCGCGAACACCATGATCAACAATAATTTCGACAGTTTGGGTTTCCAGTCGATCGTGCTGGCCGGCCTGTACTCCAATGATGTCGGAGTGGCGTTGATATACGCGAAAGACAAGGCGTATATGCCGCCACAGCAAACGATTCCGCCGGTCGGCACCCAGGAACTCGCGGTCGCGAACGGTGAGCTGCCCTCGTCACTGCGCACCGTGAGTAATCAGCGGGTGCTTGCCATGCCGACGCATTCCGGCGCGACGCTGGTCATCTCGCAGCGGCTGCAACCGACCCGAGAGGTATTGGACCGGCTCGCATGGTTGCTGTTCGTCGTGGGCGGTTGTGGAGTTGTGCTGGCAGCGGCAGCCGGTACCGCGGTCGGTCGCACCGGGCTGCGCCCGATCGGACGGCTCACTGCGGCGACCGAACGGGTCGCCCGCACCGATGATCTGACACCGATTCCGGTAACGGGTGACGATGAACTCGCAAGGCTCACAGAGAGCTTCAACACAATGTTGCGCGCACTCGCCGAATCGCGCGATAGACAACGCCGATTGGTCGCCGACGCCGGACATGAATTGCGCACGCCGCTGACTTCGCTGCGCACCAATATGGAATTGCTGATCGCCTCCAGTCGCCCTGGCGCACCACAGATTCCGGAACAGGACATGGCCGAGCTGCGCGCGGATGTGATGGCTCAGATCGAGGAATTGTCGACCCTGGTCGGCGATCTCGTGGATCTGGCCCGGGAGGACGCACCCGAAACCGTTTACGAGCGAGTGGATCTCGGCGAGGTGGCCGAGCGCGCGCTCGAGCGGGCCCGGCGCCGCCGCGGTTCCATCGAGTTCGCCGCGCAGCTGCAGCCCTGGTTCGTATACGGCCATGAGGCGGGCCTGGAGCGGGCGATTCTGAATGTCCTCGACAATGCCGCGAAGTGGAGTCCGGCGGGCGTGCAGGTGAAGGTCACCATGCGGGAAACCGGTCGCGGCCTGCTCGAGCTCGATGTCGACGACGCCGGACCGGGCATCCCCGCCGCCGAGCGCGAGCTGGTGTTCGACCGTTTCTATCGGACCACGGCGTCGCGTTCCATGCCGGGCTCGGGGCTCGGCCTGGCGATCGTCAAACAGGTGGTGACCAAGCACGGCGGCACGATCACCATCGAGACCTCCGAGCGCGGCGGCGCCTTGATCCGGATCGTGCTGCCGGGTGCGGCGAGCATGCTCGACGGTGTGGTCGACTCCGTAACCGATTGACGCCGTTCGAGACTAAGGTGATGGCGGGCCTACCCGGTCCGTCCGCAATACTCGGAAAACTGAAAGCAGCGTCTCAGTCCGCTCTCAGTCGTCGTCGCCAAGCTGGTCGAAGACGTAAGGAGAAAAATGACCGAGGATTCCAAGGAAGGCTTGACGCCGCAGCCGGATGACGCCGGCGCCGGGCCCGGTCCGCATCCGACCCAGGAGATCCCGGTCGCACCACCGGGCCAGACCTACGCGCAATCCGGATACGGGTCTCAGGCACTGCCACCGCGTCCGACGATCTGGCAGCAACGCATGCCGCCCAACTCGACTCAGCAATTCCCCGGTCCCGAAGCGGGGCCGGATTACGCTCGGCAATTCCCGGGTCCCGAGTCGGGCCCGGAATACGCCCAGCCGTCCTACGCCCCGCCCAACCCACCCGGTGGGCCGTATCCCGGCGCCGTATTCGCCGCCGAACCCGCACGCCGCCCGGTCCGCACCGGTCTCGTCGTCGGCGCGGTCGCGCTCGCACTCGTCAGCGGTGGTATCGGTGGCGCGGTCGGCTCGCTGGTCACCCGTTCCGACAACGGACACACCACGGTGACCAATGCGCTGGACGCGCCCAAGCCAAATGTCAGCAATATCGCCAATGCTCCGGCCGGCTCCACCCAGGCGGTGGCGCAGAAGGTGCTGCCGAGCGTGGTGATGATCAAGGTCGCCAGCAATCGCGCACAGGGCGAGGGCTCCGGTGTGGTGTTGTCCTCCGACGGTCTGATCCTCACCAATAACCATGTCGCCTCCGGCGGTGGCGCCAACGCCAAGATGGAGGTCGCCTTCGCCGACGGCACCACCGCACCGGCCACGCTGGTCGGCGCCGATCCGGTCTCCGATCTGGCCGTCATCAAGGTGCAGGGCAAAGACGGACTGACTCCGATCGAACTGGGCAGCTCGTCGGATCTCGCGGTCGGCCAGCCGGTCATCGCCATCGGCTCGCCGCTCGGGCTGGCGGGCACAGTGACCACGGGCATCGTCTCGGCACTCAACCGTCCGGTCTCCACCAACGGTGAGGGCACCCCGAGCCAGGTGCAGCCGGTCATCGACGCGGTCCAGACCGACGCCGCGATCAACCCGGGCAATTCCGGTGGCGCGCTGGTCGACGCCAACGGCAAGCTCATCGGCATCAATACCGCCATCGCCAGCCTCGGCGGCAGCGAGGCGACCGGTCAGCAGAGCGGTTCCATCGGCCTCGGCTTCGCCATCCCGGTCGATCAGGCCCGCCGGGTCGCCGACGAACTCATCAAGACCGGTCACGCCACCTACGCCCAGATCGGCATCAAACTGCGCCCGCAGGACACCGCCGCACGGGTGCTCGAGGCGACCCCGGACGGTCCGGCCGCCAAGGCGGGCATTCCGGCCGGCGCCATCATCACCAAGGTGGACAGTCGCACCATCGACTCGGGCGACGCACTCATCGCCGCTGTCCGTTCCCATCAGCCAGGAGACAAGGTGAAGGTCACCTACACCGATGAACAAGGCAACAACCCCAAGACAGTCGACGTGACGCTCTCCGGTGCGGCCGCGGACGGTGGCCGATGATGCGGGTCCTGCCCGGCGGATTGTCGGCACGACCGGGAGCCGACGCCCACCTCGTCGATCTGGACGCTACGGTTACCAACATGGAAATCGATGCTCCTGTCGCGGGGCGTGCTCTGGTGGTGGTCGTCGACGATCGAACGGCGCATGGAGGTGTGGATTCGCTCGGGCCGCTGGTCACCGAGCTGCTCACCGAGGCGGGTTTCCTGGTGGACGCTTCGGTATCGGTGCAGGCCGATGAGGTGGAGATCCGCAATGCGCTCAACACCGCGGTGATCGGCGGTGTCGACCTGGTCATCTCCGTCGGCGGCACCGGTATGTCCCCGCGCGATGTCACACCGGAGGCCACCTCGCAGGTGCTCGACCGGGAACTGCCGGGGATCAGCGAGGCGCTGCGTTCCTCCGGTCGGGTAGCCGGTTCGCTCGACGCCGGCCTCTCGCGTGGTCTGGCCGGCATCTCCGGCAGCACATTGGTGGTAAACCTGCCGGGCAGCCGGGCCGCGGTCCGTGACGGCATGGCAACCCTCGGTCCGCTCGCCAGCCGAGTGATCGGCGAGCTGTCCGGATTGGCGGAATAAATTACCGCCGCGGACTCCTCCGACGACCCTCGTCCGGCGACACGCCGGGCGAGGGACGCGGCGCGTCTGGCAAAAATTTTCGGCGAGGTCCTCCCGGAGACGACGGGTGACGAGCGCGGCGACGAAACCGAATCGTTATCCGACGACTGGCTCCGGTCGCAGGTGCCACCCCATCACGGCTCGTGACTCATCTACGGTCCAGCCACGTACCAGCGTTCGCGATCGTGCCTTCATCCATTGCGAATTCCTCACGCTGAAGTTTGCTTGACCTTCAAGTACGGTGCTGTCCCGTAGTTACCATCGGCATCGTTGCGACTGCGGCCGCCTTCGGGGGGTGTTCGGGTGGCGCTTATTTCCTGTTTATGCACGTCAAGCAATATGAGCATTTGAGATGGTGTGATCTAGATCACATTGATCTTAACGAAAACTTACGTTGCCAGACCGTTACTGGTCGGTTTAATCTCGCCACGAGCCACCCACGCTGCTGGACCTCGCGGGCCCGGGTGCGGCACGTACGTTTGTCGACTCGGCGGAACCCGGCTCGGTTCCGAAGCCAGCACTGACCGTTGCGCCGAAATAACAGCCGGTTACATATCGGCAACAATCGGGGCACAAACTGAGCTGGGCCTGAGAGGACCAACGTCCAGCCTCGATGGTCGAGGTTGACTGTTAGAACCTGATGAGGGGAAGTATGAGCGAGAACCGCACCAACGGTCTGCGCCGCGGTGCCCGGATCGCGGGCGTCGGCGCTGCCGCGGCCGTGGCCATGGGCCTGCTTTCGACCGGTGCTGCCAATGCCGACACCTTCGTGCCGTTGCCGGACGGCCAGAAGAACGGACCCGACGTGACGCTCACCCGCACTGGTGAGCACGCCCTGATTTCGCCTTCGTTGGCGGCCAACGGTGCCGGCCGTGTGGTCTGGGTTTCGGGCAACGCCGTCGCCGATGTGAACGTGACGCCGGAAGGCACGGTCGGCCCGAACAACGGCGCCTCCGGCGCCCCGGGTACCAACAACTCTTCCACCCACGGCGCATCGCAGCTGAGCACCGGCTACATCGTCGGCTGCCAGGTCAGCATCGCCAGCGACGCCATCTCGGCCGGTCTGTCCGGCGGTATCAACCTCTCTGGCGGTTCGCTCGGCGGTTCGATCGGCATCAACCTCGGCCCCGGCGAGGTCAAATTCGTGCAGATCGACTACAAGGACATTCTGAAGCCGGGTCGCTACTCGGTCGAGTACCAGGATGCCGAGATCGAGATCCAGGGCTGCGCGGGCTACGCCCAGGCGCGTGCCTACACCGTCGTCGAGATCATCGGTGACAACTACTCGAAGACCACCCTCTACGGGCAGCCGTTCAGCATCGGCTGACGTCGGTCAATCCACGAATATTCTTCTCGCTCAAGCGATTCAACCCTCGAGGGATTAATAGCATGATCAACCGTAAGAACGTGGCACGGGTGGCCGGTGTCGGCGCCGCTGCCACTGTCGCTCTTGGCCTGTTCTCCACCGGCGCCGCGAACGCCGATACCTTCGTGCCGCTGCCGGGTGGCTCGATCACCAAGACGCTGTCCGACGGCACCGTCGTCACCATCAGCCTGACCGGCGAATCCGCCAACATCAATCCGTCCATGGGCTCGACCCCGCTGCACCGCAACGCATGGGTGTCCGGTAGCGCCCAGGTCTCGGTGTCCGGTGACGGCGGCGGCTCGATCTTCCCGGGCTACACCGTCGGCTGCCAGGTGAACATCTCCGGTGGCGGCGCCACCGGTGGTGTCGACGGCAGCGCGGACTGGAGCGGTGACACCGTCACCGGCAGTGTCGGCGCGACCAGCGGTGCCAACCTCACCCTGGGCCCCGGCCAGTCGCAGTCGTTCTACGTGCTCGATCTCGAGCAGGCCGACGACTTCGGCAATGAGGCGCACAAGAAGCGCAACAAATTCAAGAACGGCAGCGGCTCGGTTACCTGGGCCGATGAGACCATCGGTCTGACCGGCTGCGGCGGTTACGCCCAGGCTCGTGCCTTCGTCAGCGTCGAGGTGGAGACCGACAACGTCATCACCTGGACCACCCTGTGGGGCCAGCCGTTCAGCCTCGGCTGATCGACAGGGCATCGCACCCTGAAAACGTAAGCGGGCTCGTCGCATTCGCGACGGGCCCGTTTTCGTTGTGAAACCCCCTGGCTCCCAGCCAATTTCGCAGATCGTAGCGGATCGAGCGGTAACATGTGCGAAATCTCACAGGAATTCGGCGCAAACCACTAATATTGGGCGCACCCAAGATCGTCCACCGACGAGATTGTCGGCAAACCGCTTGATGGCCAATGTCTTTCCAGCGAGCGGTTGCCGCATGAAAGGGTTTTCGTCCTCGGTACCCCGAGGACGACCGCTAGAATCCGATGAGGGGAACTATGAGCAAGAACCGCACCAGCGGTCTGCGTCGAGGTGTCCGCGTCGCGGGTGCCGTTGTCGCCGCCGCTGCTGGGATGGGCCTGCTTTCGACCGGCGCTGCCAACGCCGATGTTTTTGTGCCGTTGCCGGACGGCCAGAAGCTGGGCCCGGGCGTGACCGTCAGCCGGACGGGTGAACGCGCCTTGATTTCACCATCTTTGGCCGCGAATGGCGCGGGCCGAGTCGTGTGGGTCTCAGGTAACGCCATTGCCGATGTGTCCGTCACTCCCGAGGGCACCATCGGCCCGAACAACGGCGCCTCCGGGGCGCCGGGTACCAATAACTCCTCGACGCACGGCGCTTCGCAGCTGAGCACCGGCTATATCGTCGGCTGCCAGGTCAGCATCGCCGATAACGCGATCTCGGCCGGTGTTTCCGGCGGTATCAACCTCTCGGGCGGTTCGCTCGGTGGGTCGATCGGCCTCAATCTCGGCCCGGGCGATGTCAAGTTCGTTCAGATCGATTACAAGGACATTCTGAAGCCGGGGCGCTACTCGGTCGAGTATCAGGATGCGGAGATCGAGATCCAGGGCTGCGCGGGTTATGCCCAGGCGCGTGCCTACACCGTTGTCGAGATCATCGGCGACAACTACTCCAAGGTCACCCTGTACGGAGCGCCGTTCAGCATCGGCTGACCGCGGTGGGATCTGTCGAATCTCTACTCGCCGAATCGAATTCATCGAACTCAATCGCTAGGGGTAGTACCAATCATGATCGATCGTAAGTTTGTGGCGCGTGTTGCCGGGCTCGGCGGCGCCGCCGCGCTGGCACTCGGGCTGTTGTCCACCGGTGCGGCGAATGCCGACACCTTCGTTCCGCTGCCGGGCGGTCAAATCGTCAAAACGCTTTCCGACGGAACGGTTCTCACCATTCGGCTGGTCGGCGAATCGGCCAATATCAATCCGTCCATGGGCGCAACACCCGTGCACCGCAATGCGTGGGTGTCCGGTAGCGCGCAGGTCGATGTGACCGACGGCTGGAACGGCGCGATCTTCCCGGGTTATGTCGTTGCCTGCCAAGTGAATATCGACGGCGGCGGTGCCGACGGCGGCGTCACCGGTAGTCTGGATTGGAGCGACAGCCAGAACGTCAAGCCGAGTGTTGGCGCCACCAGCGGCGCCAATCTCAGTCTCGGTCCCGGCCAGGCGCAGTCGTTCTATGTGCTCGACCTCGAGCAGGCCGACGACTTCGGCAATGAGGCGCACAAGAAGCGCAATAAGTTCAAGGGCGGCAGCGGCTCGGTCACCTGGGCCGACGAGACGATCGGTCTCAGCGGCTGTGGTGGTTACGCGCAGGCTCGTGCCTTCGTCAGCGTCGAGGTGGAAACCGACAATGTCATCACTTGGACGACGTTGTGGGGTCAGCCGTTCAGTCTCGGCTGAGTATTCCGCTCGAATATGTGAACGGGCCCGTCGCGCGTGCGACGGGCCCGTTTGCCTTGTGGCGCAGCTGAATTCCTCTTTATGTTGTCGGACAGGGGAATTCGATTCAAAATTCGTGACGTCCGCCCGCGCTGCGCTGGCTGTCGGAGAGCAGGTCGCGGATCTGGATCAGTACCTCGGAATCGCTGAGTTTGGTGTCCGGGGTGGTGCCGAACCGCTTCTTCGCGTGCAGTGCGGGCAGCACCAGCACGAAGTACAGCACCGCCGCGATGACCATGAAGTTGATGGCCGCGGTGATGAGCGGACCCACCTGCACGAAGGTCGCCGGTTTGTCGGCAACCAACTGGAAACCGATGCCGAGGTCATCCCGTTCGCCGAAGACGGCGAGCAGCGGGTTGATGATGCCATTGGTGAACGCGGTGACGATCGCGACGAAAGCGGTACCGATCACCACGGCTACTGCCAGGTCGACGACGTTTCCGCGGAGTAGGAATTCCTTGAAACCCTTGAGCATTGCCGATATCTCCTCTTCGGGTGGGAGCTGACTCGTTGTGCTCGGCGGTTCGGGCTGCCGTATCGACCGATGCTAGTTGACCTTGAAGGCAAATTCTCGGCGAACTCTGGTCAATGAAAAACCACGGTAAGTGTGGTGCGCAGCGAGGCGGCGGCAACCGCGGTGGCGTGCTCGGCGTCCATCGCGACCAGCACCACGCGCTCGGGCGCGCCGCGCCGGTCACCGGGACCGGATACCAGTACGACCGCCACGTCGATCGCGAGCAGCCGGGCCGGCCGAGCGCCGGGACCGCTCTGTTCCTCGGCTCCGATGACATCCACTCGGTCACCCGCCCGCAAAATCTCGGCGACCGCGGGATCGGCCGGTCGGATGGGCACGATGCGGGCGTCGCCCGCGCCGGTGGCGACCGCCGCAAGTCGCGGTCCGACGATGCGCAGATCCGTGAATACCTCGCCGGTGCGCATTCCGCCGGTCAGCGTCGCGCCGACCAGAACAGCGATATCGGCGACCGCACCCGCGGGCAGTGTGCCGGATTCGAGAGGTGTCGAGCGTAGATCGGTCGCCTCGAGCAGATGGCCCGGCGGCAGATCGCGTCCGGCCACCACGACCTCGGTGCGTTTACCGCCGGGATCACCGCGCAGGAACAGGACGATCGCGAGTGCGGTGAGTGCCGCCGCCAGCAGGCGTCGGGCGAGTACCGCATCCGCCCAGGGTGGTCTATTCCAACTTGCCCTATTCCAGATCGCCGAGCACAGCGAGTCGCCGCGACCGAGATCTGCGAAGGATCTGGTCTTGCCCGACGGAATGATGCCCAGGGGAGCCATGCCCGGAGCCTATGACCACCGGCACTGCGACTCGCCCGGGAAAGGCGTGCCCTGGGGATAACGACAGCCCTGGGGATAACTCCCACAGGGCTGCTTCTACCAGGGCAAACTCAGCTGGCGACGGCCGTGCTGGCAGTGCTGGAGCTGCTGGACGAACCGGAATCCGAACTCGCCGCTGAGCTGCCGGCACCGCTGTCCGACTTCGCGGGCTCGCTGGCGGTCGAGGAGCCGCCGCGGCTGTCGGTGCGGTAGAAACCGCTGCCCTTGAACACGATGCCGACCGAGTTGAAGAGTTTGCGCAGCTTGCCCGAGCACTCCGAGCAGATGCTCAGCGCCTCATCGGTGAAGGACTGAACGATGTCGAAGCGGTTGTCACACTGGGTGCACGCATATGAATAAGTTGGCACAGCATCCTCCGCAGGGTTCGTCAATCTGGCACTCTACAGCCGACAGTGCCAACACCGCCAATCGGCATTTCATTCCGCATCCTCATCGCGACCCAATCGATGCAGTCCGCCGTGTGGCGTGAGGGCCCAGCCCATGCGCAGATCGTGCGGTTCCTCGGGGAGCCGGTCGAGCAGTTCGTCATCGCGGACCACCGCGATCAGCCGCGCCGTCGGCCGGGCCGCGGGCAACGTCCGGTCGTAGTACCCGGCACCGCGGCCGAGCCGAACACCGCGGCGGTCCACCGCCAGCGCGGGGACCAGGATCAGCTCCGCCAGCGCGATCGCATCGGCGAGCACCTCACCATCGGGTTCCAGCAATCCGAATCTGGCGCGCCGCAGATCGTCGATGCCGGTGAATTCGGCCCATTGCAGCGGTCCTGGCGGTCCGGTGACCGGCAGCAGCACCCGGGCGCCTGCCGCACGCAGAGCCGTCAGCATCGCCGTCGATCCGGGTTCACCGCGCACCGGCACATACGCGCACACCCATTCGGGGACGTCCAGCTCGGCGACACTGTGGGCCAGCTCACGCGCCTCGTTTTGCTGGTCGGCACTGGTCATCGCGGCCCGTCGAGCACCTATTTCGGCCCGCCAGGCATGTTTGTCGCGCTCGCCGGGCATCTCCACGGTGATCACCTTAAGCTCACCGGGACCCGGGTCGGCGTGATGGCCGCTTCGGGCCGGTGACGGATGGATAGGGTAGGCGTATGACAGCAAAGGCCGGACAATCCGCGAATGGCGCGGTCGTGTCGTGTTTCCGCACGGCCGTCGTGCCCGCGGCCGGACTCGGGACGCGGTTCCTGCCCGCGACCAAGACCGTGCCCAAGGAGTTGCTGCCGGTGGTGGACACTCCCGGCATCGAACTGGTCGCCTCGGAAGCCGCCGATTCCGGTGCGGAGCGGCTGGTCATCGTGACCTCGCCGGGTAAAGACGGCGTCGTCGCACACTTCGTCGAGGACTTGGTGCTGGAGGGCACGCTCGCCGAGCGCGGCAAGTTCCAGCTGCTGGAGAAGGTGCGCAAGGCGCCCGCGCTGCTCGATGTCACCTCGGTGGTCCAGGACGAGCCGCTCGGCCTCGGCCACGCCGTCGCCCAGGCCGAGGGCGCCCTCGATGACGACGAGGACGCCATCGCCGTCCTGCTGCCCGACGACCTGGTGCTGCCGTGTGGCGTGCTCGATGTGATGAGCCGGGTCCGGCGCAAGCGCGGCGGAACTGTGTTGTGCGCCATCGACGTTCCCAAGGATCAGGTCAGCGCCTACGGTGTCTTCGACGTCGCGCCGGTACCCGATGCGGTGAACCCGAATGTGCTGCGGGTCAACGGAATGGTGGAGAAGCCCGCGCTCGCGGACGCGCCGTCGACCTACGCGGCCGCGGGCCGATATCTGTTGGACCGCGCCATCTTCGACGCGCTGCGCCGGATCGAACCGGGGACCGGCGGCGAGCTACAACTCACCGACGCGATCGCGCTGCTCATCGCGGAGGGCCATCCGGTCCATGTGGTGGTCCACCGTGGGTCGCGCCACGATTTGGGCAACCCGGGCGGCTATCTTCGTGCTGCGGTCGATTTCGCTTTGGAACGAGAGGAATACGGCCCCGCCCTGCGGGAGTGGCTGCAGCATCGGCTCAGTGCGGACTGGGACCCACAGCTGACGACCTACGACTGATAGGCGCGGGCGTCGGGTTTCGCCGATAGTGGACCGTCGGGTACGAATGATGGTTCATCTTCGTCGCGCGGATTCGGTTGCGCGGTGGCGGAATCGGGTCGGTGCGGAGAGATCAGGAAGGGCTGGATGCGCTCGGTTGAGGATCAGCAGATCAAGGTGACGGCTGCGGCGGTCGCGCCCCGGCCGGTCCGGGTCGCGATCTCCGAGGCGCAAGGCCTGCTGTGTGCCGAGGATGTGGTCACCGAGCGGCCGCTGCCCGGCTTCGATCAGGCCGCGATCGACGGTTACGCGGTGCGCAGCGTCGATGTGTCCGCCGCGGGCACCGATATCCGCGACGAGGACGGCGAACTCGTCGATCTGACGCTGCCGGTGGTCGGCGAGGTGGTCGCCGGCTCCAAGCAGCCGATCCGGTTGCAGCCGCGCCAGACCGTGCGGGTCGATACCGGTGCGCCGCTGCCGACGCTGGCCGATGCCGTGCTGCCCTTGGATTTCACCGATGGCGGCCGGGCCAGGATCAAGGTGTACGAACCGGTGCGCTCCGGTGACTATGTCCGGCGCATCGGTGACGATGTGCAGCCCGGCGACGTCGCGGTGCGCGCGGGCACCATCATCGGTGCGCCACAGGTCGGTCTGCTCGCCGCGGTCGGTCAGGACAAGGTGCTCGTGCATCCGCGCCCGCGGCTGTCGGTGATCTCGGTGGGCGGCGAGTTGATCGATATCGATCGGACGCCGGGTCCGGGACAGGTCTACGACGTGAATTCCTATGCGCTGGCTGCCGCGGCGCGCGACGCGGGTGCGGATGTGAACCGGGTCGGCATCGTGAGTTCGGATCCGCGGCGGCTGCGCGATGTGGTGGAGGGGCAGCTGGTTCGCTCCGAGGTCGTGGTGATCGCGGGCGCCATCGGCGGGTGGGCTTCCGAGCAGGTGCGCGAGGCACTCGAGGGTCTCGGTGAACTCGAAATCACCAGGGTCGCTATGCATCCCGGCTCGGTACAGGGTTTCGGGCGACTCGGGCGCGATGAGGTGCCGACTTTTCTCCTGCCGTCGAATCCTGTTGGCGCACTGGTGGTTTTCGAGGTCATGGTGCGACCGTTGATCCGAATCGCGTTGGGGCGCAGACATCCCATGCGCCGGATCATTCGGGCCAGGACGATCACCCCTATCAGCTCGATGGCCGGACGCAAGGGTTACCTGCGCGCGCAACTCATGCGCGATGAGGCCACCGGCGACTACCTGGTGCAGCCGCTGGGCGGCGGCGCCGGCGGTTCGTCGCATCTGCTCGCCACGCTGGCCGAGGCGAACAGCCTGATCGTGATCGACCCGGACGACACCGAGATCAGGACCGGTGACGAGGTCCGAGTCGCATTTCTCGCACAGCGTGGCTGAGGCGTGGAGACGATGAACGTGTTCCGGGTCACGCAGCATCCCGGTTGGCCCGCGCGTCTGGGACCGGTGCGTGTCGCGGCCGGGGAGGTGACGTTGCGTCCGGTGCGTTTGCGCGATGCGGCGGCATGGAGCCGGATCCGGTTGCGCGACAGGGCGCATCTGGAGCCGTGGGAGCCGACCGGGCGCGGTGCCTGGGAGGCACGCAACCACGTGTCGAACTGGCCGTCGCTGTGGTCGAGTCTGAAGGGCGAGGCCAGGCGCGGTGCGATGATTCCGCTCGTGATCGAGGTCGACGGCGCGTTCAGCGGGCAGTTGACCGTCGGCAATATCGTGCGCGGCGCACTGCGTTCGGCGTGGATCGGCTATTGGGTGGCCAAGGATTTGGGCGGTCAGGGTGTGGCGACGGCCGCGTTGGCGCTCGGGTTGGACCACTGCTTCGGGCCGGTCGGATTGCATCGGGTCGAGGCGACCGTGCGGCCGGAAAACCTGGCCAGTCAAGCGGTTCTGCGCAATGTGGGGTTCCGCGAGGAGGGGCTGCTGAAGCGGTACCTCGACGTGGACGGCGCCTGGCGCGATCACCTGCTGGTCGGCATCACCGTCGAGGAGGTGGCGGGGACCGTCGTCGAGCGACTGGTGCGCGATGGTCGGGCCACGCTGCCCTGAAATACCTGTACGTCCGTGCTGTTTTCGACGCGCCCGGCTGACTTCGGCGCGCGGCGAAAGTGGTGGACCTGTGACAGGTGTGGCGTATGTGCACGGCGCGCCTGACCGAACTTGGTGCGCCACGGAATTAACCTACGGACGTCGGAGGTGCGTCCCGCGCCACCGGCAATCAGCCTGTGAGGCAGTGCCGAATACGCCTCACGGCGGCCGGACGTTCCGTCCGTCCGAGGCGTTTTGCGGCGAGCGAACGCACCGCGACGGGGCGCGGTGCGACCCGGTCGAAAGGCCGAGCGGACGATGCGGCGGGGACGGAGGTGCAGAGGCGAGATGCCGAATTCGATCCTGTGGATCGGCCTGGTCGTGCTCTGGGTCTTCGTGCTGTTCCCGATCCTCGCCGACCGGCACCCCAGGATCAGGCAGACGACCGACGCGGCGTTGGCGACCCGCGTATTGCACCGCGGAGGTTCCAAGCGGCGCACGAAGAGTGGCCCGGCCGCCGGACACGACAGTGATCCGGATTACCGGCCGACCCGAGTGCAGAGAAAGCTTTCCCACAGCGATGATGCGGAGGACCGGATGACCCCACCGGCCGACGAGCAGGTCACCGAGGACGACAATCCCGCGGACAACCCGCCCGAAGCCGAGTCGGCGGTATCCGATGCCGAAATCGACGACACGGACGATGAATTCGACGGTGCGGATGGTGAATTCGACGCCGAAGCCGAAGAACTCGACGCCGCCGATTCCGATGATGCCGAAATCGCAACGGCCCGAACGGCTGCGAAGCAACGGGCGACCGCCGATGATGACCGGGTGGCTTTAGAGCACACCGAATCGACCGGTGCCCGAATTCCCCCGGCCCGGACGGCGGCGCCCGCCCGATTCGATGAATCCGACTCCGACGATTCGGATTTCGTGCCGACCCGGCGCGGCCGCGGCGGCTTCGATCCGGAGGCCGATGCCATCGCGCGCGCGGCCCGCTACACCTTCCGTCAGCGCGCGGTGCTCGGCCTCGTCCTGGCCGCCCTCACCTTCGGCGGACTCTCGGTGGCGCTGAGCCCCATGTTCTGGTGGGGCTGCGGCGGCTCCGCGCTCGTCCTGGTGACCTACCTGGCGTACCTACGCAAACAGGTCCGCATGGAGGAGGAAATCCGCCGCCGCCGCCTCGCCCGCCTGGCCCGCAGCCGCGGCGAGCACCTCGAGGCCGAACGCGAAGCCGAGCAGCGCGCCCAACAGCGCGTCATGGACCGGGACACCGCCCGCGCCCTGCGCCGCCGCTCCGCCCTCATCGAGGTGGACGACGAAGACCCCATGTTCGACCACCTGGAAACCTTCGACCCCGCCACCGCCCGCGCCCTCCGCCGCGGCACCGGCGATATGCGTCGCGCCGCAGGCGCGTGACCCATCCACCCAGGTCACCGACGCGATTCGGAGTCTGCCCACCCCGCCTGATACAGTGTCACAGCGCGGTTCCCCGGAGCCGCACGGGGCTATAGCGCAGTTGGTAGCGCGTCTCGTTCGCATCGAGAAGGTCAGGGGTTCGATTCCCCTTAGCTCCACGCATCGGAGGCTCATGCTCATGGAGAGCATGAGCCTTTTGCGTTCCGCGTATTTTGTGGGGCGAAGCCCCCACACCCCACCCCGCGGGCTTCGTCCCCGGACCCCCGGGCCTGTGCTTGCGTTCGGTGGTCGTGGTTCGAGTGAGGTCCACCAATGGGAAGGCGAGTGCTCGCGTAGAGCACTCGCCTTTGATCCTGCGACGACTCGCGGGGACCTACGCGGCGACGGTAGTGGGGCGGAGGTGATCCTCGATATCGGCGGGTGAGCCGGTGTAGTGAAGAGCGCGTAGACCGAGGCGAGCGGCGGCTTGGCAGTTGTCGGCACGGTCGTCGACGAACAGGACGCGGCCGGGATCGTGAACTCCCGTCGCGGCGAGTGCTTTTCGGTAGGTATCGGGGTGGGGTTTGTTCATGCCGAGCCGGGCCGAGTAGAGGGCGTCGGTCATCAGCGTGCGCCAGTCGGAGGCGTCGAGGGCATCGCTGACCGGATGGGGTGCGTTGGAGAGCAGCACCATCGGCAGATCTGCCCGCCGGGCACGGTGGAGGAGTGCGACGACGCGGTCGTCGGTCCGGGTCCACAGCGTGGTGTCGACGGCACGCAACCGGGTGAGCAGTTCCAGGTCCGGGCGATGGCCGAGCACTGTGGTCCAGAAATCCGCGTCATCGAACTCGCCGGAATCGTAGGGTTCGCGCGCGCTCCAGAAGGCGGTTTGGAAATGCCCGAGCTGGTCTGCGTGCCATCCGGCGAGTTCGGCGAGCCTGCTCCACATAGGAAAAGTGGGCTGCAGGCCGATGACGCCGTTGTAGTCGAAGATGACCGCGTCGAGTTCCGCGGGCTGGTGAGGTAGTGCGGTTACCACCGGTTCTCCAAGGCTTGATGGGACAGGACAGCCACGCCTGCGGCGAGCAGGGCGGGCAGGGTGCCGCCGCCGACTTCGCCGTCGAGAATTACCGCGAAATCGGCTGCAGGGTATGGCGATTCCCGCCTCCTTCGATGACGAAGGAGGCGCACAACTGTGGATCGAAGGAAGGTTCCGCGAGTCAAAGACCGAAGGTGATGCGCGACATTGCGCGGACATGCCGAAACCTACCAAGGGGTACGGCGAGCTACCACTCGGAACGGGGCTCGGTGATCCGCTCCACAAAACGCCCTCCGAAGGTCTAACCGGCGTCGTAGCCGAGATCACTCACCGAGGTCGGGCGGCAGTCGTCGAAGACCAGTTCCGCCTCCACCCGCATCCCGCGTCGGCGCATGACCCAGCACCGACAGTCGTACGTCGGATTCAATCGGCGCGGGAGAAGCGTTGCTGCTCATGGATATACGCAGCTCCTTTTCGCGGGCGATCCGCAGATCCGCATGCCCCTTGTCCCACAAGCTGCTCGGCATGTAATCCGAGCACTCACCCGACGTGGGTGCGTTCGGGAACTGGTGGGGACAGTATCGCCACGGTGTAGGTGACGGTTCGACCGCTGTGGGCGCACCGGTGCCGGCCGCACTCGGTGAATCCGAGCCGGCGGACCAACTGTCTGCTCCGGAGGTTCCACGCTTGGATAGTTACGCGAATGGGAGTCGATGGATGATCCCGACGGACCTGACTGAGTACGGCGTTGCCGAAGTGGCTGCCGTGACCTCTGCCGACCCATCTCGGATCCAGGCCGACGCCAAGGTCTATCACGGCGGGGTCCTCGTCGAGGCCGGGCACCCGCGCCTCTGGACCGGTGCAGAAGAACCCGACGATACGGTCTGTGGCCGGGTCGGCCATTGCTGTGTAAGCGTCTGCTGCAGTGAGCAGGTCGTCGGCAGCAGTCAGGTCGTAGATCTGCCACGGACCGCTGTATCGCCAGGTGGCCACCTGGTGGGCGTCGCTGGCAGTCAACGGCCGTGCTATCAGGTGGTCAGGCCATGCCTCGTTCACTCCGTCATGGTCTCGCAACCGCTTCGTGGCGGATCAGCCCAGCCGGGCGCACAGCAGCCGG
Organism: Nocardia sp. NPDC049526; assembly: GCF_044465765.1. Lineage (NCBI taxonomy): Bacteria > Bacillati > Actinomycetota > Actinomycetes > Mycobacteriales > Nocardiaceae > Nocardia > Nocardia sp. NPDC049526. Next base: position 25,281 of record NZ_JBITMA010000007.1, read on the forward strand.
GCCAGGGACATGCGCTGGGCGATTGGCCAAGTCCGATCTCCGGGCTTCCTGGCGCCAGGCGAGGCGGCCGTCACTCGGCGAATGACACTTCACCCAGTACCAGGGGGTCGACGCAGACGCTCGGCACGACCCAGGGGTGGCGTTGCGGGGGTGATGCGGAGGGCACCTTGGTTGAGGTCGAGCAGCAGTGCCCCGGGCGTTGTTTGCAGTTGGCTGCGTAACTGGTCGGGTATGTAGTCCATCGTGGCGATTCGGTTGCGGTAGCTGAGGAAACTGTGGCATCCGATCGCCCTGACTCCCGCCCGGCGGAGGCTGGTGACAGCGTCGGTCAATGTCCACAAAGCGTTCTCGGCGGGCTGGATGATGTCGATGGCGTCGAGGTGTCGTGACCGGATCTGTTCCGGGAAGAACTTCGCTGCGAAGTGGCGGTAGAGCACATACTCCGAAGCGCCGGTCCATTTGGCGTGTTCAATCGTCGCCAGGAATGCCTCCCAGAACGGTCGCCGGTGCTGGTCTTCGACTCGCCGCATCAGGTCCGCGAGGATTTGTCTGTCGAACACCATGTGATGCTGCATCCCGCTGTAGGGGTCGACCGGTCGCCACTCGGCGAGCAGCCGGGTCGCTGCGGTGATCGCGGAGTGACGGTCGGGGATCGCGTGCCGGCGGGTGTCGAGGCGCCATTGCAGCGGATAGCCGAGTGCCAGATAAGATCTGGCATCGTTTTCGACGAACACGACATCGTCGACGAGCGCGTAATCCGCGTCGAGCACCAGGATGTGCTGGACCATGCTCGCCAGGATGCGGAAGCAGTTCAGTTTGATCAGCTGCTGGAAATACCAGGACGAATTATGGTGATCGCCGCCCGCTGTGCGCAGGGCCGCCTCGATGGAGGCCGGTGTCGGTGAGACCGCTTCCTCATCGATCCACTGCACCAGATGTTCGGTCCGTACCTGTGCATGCAGGCGCGCGGCCCCGACGATATTCACCGATCGGATCGGATTGCGGCAGTGTGCCCTCAGTCCGGTGATACAGGCGTCGAGGCCGGGCAGATCCTTGGCTGCTACCGGGATCATGACCTCGATCGGCGGTAGGCGCGCAGTTTCGGTCACGTTCACGCTCCCCGTAGGCTGATCGTCGCCGGTAACCATAGCCCGGCCTCGTGGCTCGAAAAGCGTTGGGCCCTCAGCATTTCCTCACCGACATCGCCACGACCGCGCTGCGCGAAGCGCTCTCAGACTGGTTCGGCACACCCCTGAAACGCCTGTGCCCTCAACGCGCGCTATCGCAACCGCTCGTACAACCGATCGAACTGGTTGCCCAGCACCGCGTAAGTCTCCAACCATCCACTGCTGGCCGCGATCTCACACAGCGGGCCGGTCGCGACGAACAGAAATCTCAGATCGGGCAACCGGCTCATATCACCTCGCCGAATCAGCTCGGAATGGTCGGTGAGATCGCCCACGAGCTCCGCCGCATCCGCATACCGCGATTGCCAGCTCATATCCTGCGGCCCGGCCTGCACGATCGCCATCACCTGATCGAGGATGTCGAGTATCTCCGCCGCCTCCGACTTCACCCCGTCAGCTTGACACGCCCGAATCTCTCGACGAGCGCGGCCGCCGGCGCGACGAAATGTTCGTACCCGCTCGAGTAAGTTTCCCTGCAGCTCGTGGACTGGCTTTGTGGAGGATCAGCCCAGCCGGGCGCACAGCAGCCAGGCGGGAACCGACTTGCGGCCATTGGGTTCGTCGCGGATGCCCTCGAACCGGAACCTCGGGCCGTCGGCCGTCGGCCCGAAGTCGCCGACAGGCAGGTTGCCATGGATTCGCGCTGGCCTGATCTCATCGATCACCCAGTACTTCTCCACTGCTTCGCGAAGCTCGTCAGCGGTGACCGGCGCCGGCCCCGGTACGGGTACTTCGGGCAGGGCGGTCCGGTCGAACACCAGCGCGAAATACGACGCGCCCGGCGCCGCTGCGCGCACGATCGACTGCTGGTAGCCCGCCCGCGATTCGACCGGGATCGAATGAAACAGCGTGCTGTCGACGATCGTGTCGAAGCGACCGTCGTAGCCGGTGAAGGAGGTGACGTCGGCGACCTCGAAGGAGGCGTTGGCCAAACCGCGCTTGGTCGCCTCGGCGCGGGCCAATTCGATCGCGGTCGGCGACAGATCCAGTCCCACGGTGGTGTAGCCCCGCTCGGCCAGATACAGCGAGATCGCCGCCTCTCCGCATCCGACATCGAGGACATCGCCATGGAATTTGCCCTGCTCGATCAGTGTGGCGAGTTCCGGCTGGGGTTCCCCGATACTCCACGGCGGTTTGACGCCCGGCCCGAACGGGCCACCCGTGCCTTGGTAGACGGCTTCGAACTCGAAATCATCCGGCCCAGTCATAGCATATGAGTATCAGTGACCTTGGTGTATGTCAACGTCGTCGATCTGGCGGTCCGGCCCATGCCTGCGGCACGGGCCGTCGCGCTGGCCGCCCCGATATCGGCGCGGCGGGCTACTCGGCGATCGCCTGACAGAATGCGCTCATGAACGATGCGTCCTCGGCTGCTCCGACGATCGCCTGCGCAGGACGGGTGCGCGCCCAGTCCGAGGCGCATCACCGTGCTGGGTGTCTTGCTTCGGCGTTCGTTGCGGCGGGAATCACGCGTGGTGATCGCGTCGCGGTGATGTTGCGGAACGACATCGAGTTCCTCGAGGTCTCTCTTGCGGTTGCTGCCTGTGGGGCCAATCCTGTTCCCATCAATACCGGCTGGCGGGCCGCCGAGGTTGCGCATGTCCTAGACGACAGTGGTGCTCGCGTCGTACTCGCGCATACCGAGTTCATCGACACCATCGAGAAGGCTTGTGAGACAGCCGGGGTGGGGCCGATGGTCGTCGAGGTCGCTATGCCGAGTGAACTGCTGGAGGAAGCTGGGCTGGATCCGGCATCGGCGCAGCCCACCGGTCGGCACAGCACTGTTGAGCAGTGGATCCGGGATCATCCCGAACCGCTCGGTTATCTCGATGGTGCGATTGCGGATTCGATGGGGCTCATCTACACATCGGGCACTACGGGAACGCCGAAAGGTGTTCTCCGCGAACGTATGACGCCGCATCAGCTGTTGTCCATCGCGGGTGGTACGGCGGAACGGATGGGATTGGCCCCGGGTGGGCAGATGTTGGTGGCTGGGCCGCTGTATCACACCAGTCCCAATGCGGTGGCGGTGTTGGCGCTGCGGATGGGGACCAACATTACGATCATGTCGCGTTGGGATGCGGAGCGATTTCTGCAGCTTGTCGAGGAGCACCGGATTACGCAGGCCAAGGTGGTGCCGACGATGCTGTCGCGGCTGTTGTCGTTGTCTGCCGAAATTGCTTGTCGCTATGACGTTTCCAGTCTGACGCACCTGATCCATTCCGCGGCGCCGTGCCCGCCCGCCGTCAAACGTGCTGCGATCGAGTGGTTCGGCGATGCTGTGATCGAGTTCTATGGCTGTACCGAGGCGGGCACCGTTACCTGGATCAGTGCCACGGAATGGCTCGAACATCCGGGGAGCGTCGGCCGTGGTGCCGACGGTTCCGATGTCGTTGTCGCTACCGATGACGGAAAACCGTTGCCGCCGAACGAGATCGGGAATGTGTTCGTTCGCGGTGCCGACTACTGGCCCGAATTTCGGTACCTCGACCGCGATGCCGGCGCGGCCAGCCCGGTTCCCGGCTTCCTCAACGTCGGTGACACCGGGTACCTCGACGACGACGGCTATCTCTACCTCACCGGACGCTCCAGCGAGATCATTATCTCGGGAGGCGTCAATATCTACCCTGCCGAAATCGAGGCCGCTATTGCTGCTCTCGATGGGGTGGAGGACGTTGCCGTATTCGGCGTTCCACATGCGGGCGATTTGGGGGAAGCGGTCGCGGCACATGTCGTTGCGCGATCCGGGACAGCACTTACCGAGAGTGGAATTCGTGCGGGTCTCGCCGACCGGATTGCTCGCTACAAAATTCCGACACACGTGCGCGTGGTCCCGGCTTTGCCGCGGGACGAATCGGGCAAAGTGTACAAACGCGAACTCCGGGCGCTTTACGGAGCTTGATTCCCAGGGGAACGGTCTGCCGGCTGCAACGCGCAAGGTGTGAGCGGCGCCGGAATCGGCGGGCTGCTCAGCAGCCTCTCGCCGACTGATGCCGACGGCTCCCGACCGGTCAACCGGTCGGGAGCCGCAGCCGTGCGATTTACACCAATTCGGGCACGCGGAGGTGGGCGATGGCCAACTCGAATTCGCACATGTCGACCACCTCCATACCGGCTTGACGGGTGATTCGCTCGCGCAGGGCGGTTGCCTCTTCGCGGTTGCGTTCCATGGCATCGGCGGTGTCGAAGGTGACGCAGGAGACGCCACGGCCGGATCCCCGTTCGACCAGGAGGCTCGCGCTGCAGAAACCGTCGAGGGATTCCATACCGGGTAGGGCTTGGGATTTGTAGGTCTCGATTCCCGCGTCCTGTCGATCCGGGTCGGTCCTCATCCAGACTGCGCGGGCGCAGGCACCCTGCTGGACGCGGTGGTCACGATGTAGGACGGCGATTTCCCATTGCTCGATTTGGGTGCCGCCGCCGCCGAATGCCGCGGCCGCACGATCTCGAATGGGGCGAACCCGGTCGGCGCTGCGGTTCATCGCATCCTCGGTTTCCCATGAGGTAGTGACGATGCACCGGCCGGACTGGCGATCGACCAGCAACGATAGTCCGACACACCCGGGTATGTCTTCCACAGCCGGCATTACCTCGTCACGTACGTGCGCAATCCCGGCGTCGATAGCGGAGGGTTGCGCCTGAATAGTGGTAGAACGTGCGTACACGAGCGACTCCCTCGGTGTTCAGGGCAGCGCCCCGGTGGCGCCACCGACATGTTCACACTGCTCCGCTGCGGCGCTCATGGCAATAGGCTCAGCACACTTCGCGCAACGTTTGTCGAGGGTCGGAGATTGCCGCTGCGGCCTCAGGAGTTTGCGGTATCTCGATGCGGGGTACTTCCGGCGCTGAAAGAATTCCAGGCAAATCGGCGGCCGTTGGCAGGCAGTGAACCTGTCCGGCAAGAGGAATTATTATGTGGGACAAGCGGTTCGACCACATCACCACCCATCGCCAGCCCCTTGGTGGCGAATGGGACAGCAACACAGTCGCTTTCGCTGAGATCGCGGATAACCTGGTTCGAAGTCTGCTCGATACCGGACTGCAGCTCAACAAGATCGGTATCGAATTCGACAGGGAGCCGGCCGCATCCGCGCAGGCGGATCGGACCCGAGAGACGATCAGCGACATCATCGACGACCTCGACCGCATCATCCGCGATGCCGGTCGGGCCGTTATCGCGGTGACTTCGACGCTGCCGAGGACGGGTGCATCGCGGTACAGATGAACAAGGCCGGCACTCGGCAGGTATACGACGGCGTATAGCCGATCCGGCTCCACGGTCGCAGCAGGTCGATGACTCAATTGCCGAGCGGCCGCTGCTCCGTGTCGCTGGCCTGGTCGGTATCGGCGGAGATCGCCCGGCAGTTGTTCGAGCCGAACGGCCGTATCTGCCGTGGACCTATCGGCTGCCGCCGGTATCGACGCCGCCGATGATCACCCGTTCGAGCCGCAGGCGATCACCGGGACAACCCGTAGGCTCTGGCGATGACCTTCTCGATGACCGTGCGCGGCAGCAGGCGACGCAGCGCGAACATGGCGGGTGCGTTGCTGCCGACCGCATACAGCGGCCGCGGCCGCCGGTCCTCGACGGCGGAGACGATGGTGGCGGCAACCCGTTGTGGTGTAATACCTTTGGCCTGCTGCTGATCGAGTGCGGTCATGAAGCGGGTGAAATCCGCGGTGTGCGGGGAGTTTTCGTCGATGTACTTGGCGCGCCGCTCACGCAGCCCGGTATCGATCTGGCCCGGTTCGACGGCGGTGATCCACACGCCGAACGGCGACTCCTCGAATCGCGCCGCGGTGGCGAATCCCCGCACGGCTGCCTTGGTTGCGACGTAAGAAGACCGATACGGCATCGGAAAGCTGGCCAGCATGGAGCCGACCATGACCACCCGCCCGTAGCCACGGCTCCGCATTCCGGGTAGCACCGCTTGGGTGAGCGCGACCGGCCCGAGCACATTGAGCTGGAACAGCCGTTCGACCGCCGCGGTCGGTAGTTCGGCCAGCGGTCCGGCCTGGCTTTCGCCTGCATTGTTGATCAACACATCGACACCATCCAGCCCGTCGACGAATGCGCGGATCGACTCGGCATCGGTCAGATCGAGCGCGCGATAGTCGATATCCGCGACTCGGTCGGCTGCCGGGATCGACTCCGGATTCCGGCTCGTCCCGATCACTTGGAAGCCGCGCGCCACCAGGGCCGCGGCCGTTGCTTTTCCGATCCCGGACGACGCACCGGTCACGACTGCCAGTCGGCTCACGACCGCGCCTCGCCAGCGCTCGACACGGCCACGCCCGAGGGCGCTGTGCTGTTGATTCGCTCGCTCATGGGTTCTCCTCGGTTCGGCCAACGGTCGCATTATCCAGGTACTGGCGCGAAAGCCGGAGTGGCATAGGCTACTTCGTGTCAGCCGCGAGTTCGATCAGGCGGGCGCGTACGAGTTCGGGGCGTTCGTCGGCGACGAAATGCCCACAGCCGGTTACCGGTTCGAAGGTGTAGTCGTCGGCGCCGCGGGCGGTTTCGGCGGCGGCGAGGGAGCGGTGGACGGCGGGGTCGTCGACGCCGAAGAGGACGCGGATCGGGATGGTGACACGGCGGCGTTCGGGATGACGTGCGGCTTCCGGGATTTCGCGCAGCCAGAAGGTGCGGTAGGTATCGGTGGCGGCGCGGGCGCAGACCGGATCGCGGAAGCGGTCGGCGAAGATGCGGATCACCTCGGGGCTGACCGTGCTGCGGTCGGTGATCGCCCGTCTGATGAGCAATTCGAGGAAGCGGGTGCGCTGCTGCAGCGGTACACCCACCGTGGCGACCAGCGGCTGGTAGGTGAGGAAGCGCCAGATCTGTCGCATGACCGTCGTCGGCGGTACCCACGGATGGGCCATATTCAGCACCAGGTAGCCGTCGAAGCGGTCGGGTTCGCGCAGCACCATGCGATAGCCGATGTAGCCGCCCCAGTCGTGGCCGACGAGCAGCACGCGCTCTAGGCCGAGCGCATCGAGGAGCGCAAATACATCGGAGGCGACTTCCTCCTTCGACCACCGATGCGGCGCGGGGCCCGACCAACCGTATCCGGGCAGGTCGGGGGCGATGATCCGGAGTCCTTCGGGCGGGTCGGCCAGGAGATCCCGGTAGGCGTAGTGGTGCTGTGGCCAGCCGTGCAGCAGCACGACCGGGCGGCCGTCCTCGGGTCCGGATTCGGTGACGTGGAACCGGACATCGCGAGCTGTCACGAAGGACCGGCGCACACCGGGGATGACTGGCGGTTCGGTACCGTCGGTAACAGGCATACGTTCACGATAGTTCGCCGACTGTCTGCCGAACCACCTTCTGGAGTCGGATTCGGCCACCGCCCGTGGTCGGATAGCGCGTCGCCGGACCGATGGTCCTCGGCCGCAGTGGACATTCGCGATCTGGGGTCGATTCATCGGCGCCTCCGCCGAGAAGGCCGCCCGCCACGCCGACTGCTCGGTCCTCATCGCTCGGGACGGCCACAAGTGAATCGAATGTGTTCGGCGCGCAGGGTACATTGCCGCCATGGCACTGCCTCCGGAACTGCTCGAAATCGCCGAGCGCGTCAATAACTGGGGGCGTTGGGGTGACGATGACGAGATCGGCACGCTCAATCTGATCACCGACGATGTTGTCCGGGATGCGGCGGCGACCGTGCATACTGGTCACCGAGTTGCCCTGGCAGTTCCATTGCAGCAGAACGGAATACAGACCGGCCTGATACCAGGCCGAGTCGATCCGTTGCATTCGATGATCGCGTTGAACTGGGAAATGTTCGGGTCCGGATCGGTCGCCACCAGTGACGACGCGGTAACCATGGGCCTGCAAGCCGGTACACATTGGGATGCGCTGACCCACGTCTCGCACTCGGGCCGGATCTACAACGGGCGTTCGGCCGACACCATCACAGCGCACGGTGGAGCTGCCTTCAGCGGCATCGATAAGGCCGGGCATGTCGTCTCGCGCGGTGTACTGCTCGACGTAGCCGCCGCCCGCGGAGTCGATCGACTACCCACTGACCACGCCGTCACGCCCGAGGATCTTCGGGCCGCCGAGGAGTTGGCGCGCACGGAGGTTCGTGGCGGGGACGTGGTGCTGGTGCGGACCGGTCAGATGCAGCTGTATCTGGCCGGCGATAAACACGGCTATGCCGTTCCCGCGCCGGGCCTTTCGATCCGCTGCCCGGAATGGTTCCATGCCCGCGATGTCGCGGCCGTCGCCAATGACACCCTGACCTTCGAGATCTTCCCACCCGAGATCGAGGGCGGGTGGCTGGCGGTGCACGCCCTACACCTGGTCGAAATGGGCATGTTGCAGGGGCAGAACTGGAATCTGGAGGAGCTGTCGCGGGTGTGCGCGACGGAGGGACGCTACGAATTCCTGCTCAGCGCGATGCCCGAACCGTTTGTCGGTGCGACCGGAACTCCCGTCGCACCGGTCGCGATTCTCTGACCGAACTACAACGAGCGACACGCCGAACCCGCTCGGCGGTAAAACCAGGTGAATCCGGTGCTACCGACAAGGTAGGAATGCCTTATGCCGACTGAATTCGCCCCGGGTTTGTTCGCCGGACAGGACCTCGCCTCGCGGGTCGAGCACGCCGAACGCACGCTGATCGAGGAGGGCGCCCGCGCGGCCGCCCGCCGCGACCCACAGCAGCGAGTGCTGGTGCGCCCCATCGGCGGCGGCCTCGCGGTGTGGGCGGGCCCGGGTTCACCGCTCGATAAGGTGGTCGGCGTCGGTATGAACGGCGCTGCCTTCGATGACGCCGAGTTGGACGCGGTCGAACAGGCCTTCGCCGAGCGGGAGGCGCCGGTCCAGGTCGAGGTCTCCACGCTGGCCGATCCGGCCGTTGTCGAACGCTTGACGCGCCGCGGCTATGTGCTGTTCGGATTCGAAAACGTGCTGGGGTTGCGGCTCCAGCCGGGGCGGCAGCCGCAGCTGGCCGAGGACATCGAGATCCGCGATGTCGGGCACGACGAATTCGAGACCTGGGTGAACGTCGTCGTCGACGGCTTCGCCACCCCGGACATCCAGGGCGTCGCCTCGCATGAGGAATTCCCGCGCGAGGCCATCGAACGGGCCGAGCGGGACCTCACCGCGACAAGCGGTTTCGTCGGCTCGCTCGCCATGATCGACGGTAAGCCCGTCGGCGGCGCGAGCCTGCGCCTCAGCGACGGCGTAGCCCAATTGTGCGGTGCGGCAACCCTGCCCGAATTCCGCCGCCGCGGCGTGCAGGGCGCACTGCTGTCGATGCGCCTCGCCGCCGCGGCGGCCGCGGGTTGTGACCTCGCGGTGGTTACGACACTGCCGGGTTCGAAGTCACAGCAGAACGTGCAGAAGCTCGGTTTCCAGCTGCTCTACCCGCGTGCCATTCTCGTCCGCTAATACCGGCCGAAGGCGAGCGCGACATTGTGCCCGCCGAAACCGAACGAGTTGTTGATCGCGTACTCGATCTCCTGGTTGCGCGCCTCGCCGTGCACCACATCCAGATCGATTTCGGGATCGAGGTTGTCCAGGTTCAGGGTCGGCGGCACGACGCCGTCGCGGATGCTGAGCACGGTCAGAATCGATTCCAGTGCGCCCACCGCGCCGATCGAATGCCCCAGTGCCGACTTCGGCGCGTACACCGAAGCGTGATTGCCCACGGCCTTGTTGATCGCGTTCGCTTCGGCGGTGTCACCGATGGGCGTCGCGGTCGCGTGCGCGTTGATGTGGGTGATGTCCTTCGGCGTGAGACCTGCGATCTGCATGGCCCGGGTCATCGCGCGGGCCGCGCCATCGCCATCCGGTGCCGGAGCGACCAAATGGTAACCGTCGGAAGTGATTCCGGCACCGAGCAGGCGCGCGTGGATGGTCGCACCACGAGCCTTGGCATGCTCCTCGGTCTCGATGACCATCAGCGCGCCGGCCTCACCGAAGACGAAACCGTCGCGATCCTTGTCGAACGGACGCGAGGCGCCCTTCGGGTCGTCGTTGCGGGTGCTCATCGCGCGCATCATGGTGAAGGCCGCGATCGGGAGTACATCGATGTATCCCTCGACGCCGCCGGTGACGACCATATCGGCGTCACCCATCGCGATCATGCGCCACGCGTTGACAATTGCTTCGGACCCGGAAGAGCACGCCGAGACCGGCGTGATCACGCCTGCTTTTGCCTTCAGTTCGAGACCGACGACGGCCGACGGGCCATTCGGCATGATCATCTGCACGGCCAGTGGCGAAATCTTGCGGTAGCCACCGTTTTTCAGCTTGTTGTTCGCATCGGTGATCGCATCGGCGCCGCCGAGTCCGGTGCCGATCGCCACACCGAGCCGCTCGGGATCCACCTCCGGACTGCCCGCATTGCGCCATACCTCGCGTCCGAGAACAGTCGCGAGCTGTTCGACATAGGCCATCCGGCGCTGTTCGACCCGGGTCAGCAGGGTTTCGGGGCGAACCTTCAGGTGACCGCCGATGCGGACGGGGAGGTCGTACTCCTCGACGAAGGGATCCTCCAGCACGTCGATCCCGCTCTCGCCGTTGAGGAGTCCCTTCCAGGTCGCGTCGACATCACCCGCGATGGAGGTGGTCGCCGCGAGACTCGTCACGACGACATTCGGGAATCGCCCGTCGGCAGTAAAGAGGTTTCGCACGAGAGTCGCTCCTGGTTTCTCTTCCGATAACGCAGTTTTCGGTGTCCTGGCGAGTGCCTTATCTGAATTGGACAGGCGTTCGACGGACTACGGCGGCCGGACATCGTTGTCGTGCGGCATCGTCGCAGGCGTTCTACTATGCCGCCGCATGCACCGAAATGCGCTGCTGAGCTGGTATTTTCGCTGGACATCGTTCCCGGAAGAGCATACCGGCGCGGATTGATCACGGTATGCCCGTCGTTACGAACCTTCGGCCCGGCGCTTGTGGGAAACCTCCAAAGTCGCAGGAACCGCCCTCCTCCCCGGGCGGTTCGGGCGTAGCGTGCTGGTCCGTTGACCGGTTCTCTCCGGCCCATTCTGTCGCCTTACCGACGCATCTATGCAATCTTGTTATTGCACAACGGCATTGAAAGGGTCGCCCCAGCGGCACCGGTGAAGGGGTGTGGCGAGATCATGGTGTCGTCGAACACAGCCGAGTCCGGCGGCGATACCGCCGCGTTGCACGTCAGCAGGCGCGTGAGTCGCTCGGCCGACCCGCTGTGGCCAGGCATGCTACCGCCCGGCCCCGCACCACGTGTCGTCCCGCCGACGCGCCCACCTCGCCGGAAGCGGCGTCCGCCGCGTCGGCCCTGGCTGGTCGGCAGTGCCGCGGTCTTCGGGACGCTGGCGGCGGTGGCATTGGTGCTCGTGTATACGGCCGAGGCGAGCAATACCCGGCAGTCGACGGCCACGATCACCGATCGGGTGCTCGGCGGCGGACCGAACTGCGAGCCGACGCGCACCGAACAGTTGGTGCGCGGCAACGGAACCGGATCGACCGAATCCGGGCCGGATGTGATCCTGGCCTTCCAATATGCCTACTACGTGACCCGCTCGGGCTCGGACGCCCGCGCCCTGACCACATCGGAGGCGGCGGTGTCCTCGGTCGCTTTGATCGATGCGGGCATCAAATCGATCCCGCCGGGCACTCAGCACTGCGTAATGATCACCCCGATGCCCGACGGTCGCTTCGACGTCGTCATCACCGAGTTCCGACTAGATGCGACAGTGCGTACCTATCGACAGTTCGTCACCGTCGCGCCGCACGAGGGCGTCACCGTTATTACCAAGATCACCGCGCCATCCTGAGTCTTGCGTTCAGCTCCGGCGGCCTGGAAGACCCGCAGCGGTCGCCGCAGCGGCCAGCACTGTTTCGAGCATGTCGGGAGTGAGCCGACCGGTGAAGGTGTTCTGCTGGCTGACGTGGTAGCAGCCGAACAGGTGAAGCGGCACACGATCGTCGACGGTCGGCGGCAGCACAACATGAGTGCCGTGCCCGAATTTGGGACGCGGACGCGGGACGGTCCAGCCCGAGGCGGCAAGCACCGGAAGCAGTGCCTGCCAGCCGAACGCGCCGAGTACGACCACCGCCCGCAATGTCGGTGTGAGCAGGCCCAATTCGGTCTTCAGCCAGTGACTGCAGCGGTCCCGCTCGTCGGGTGTCGGCTTATTGTCGGGCGGCGCGCAGTGCACCGGCGCGGTGACCCGAGCGCCGATCAGCCGCAGTCCGTCCTCGCGGTGCACCGCCGTAGGTTGATTGGTCAGCCCGACGTTGTACATGGCTGCGTAGAGGAAGTCGCCACTGCGGTCGCCGGTGAACATTCGCCCGGTCCTGTTGCCGCCGTGGGCGGCTGGGGCGAGCCCGACGATCAGCAGTCGTGCGTCATCCGGGCCGTAGCCGGGAACGGCCCTGCCCCAATAGGTTTCGTCGCGGTATGCGGCGCGCTTCTCCCTGGCCGCCTGTTCGCGCCAGGCGACCAGTCGCGGGCAGGCGAAGCAATCCGCGACCGCGGCGTCGAGTTCGGCGATGGTCTCGCACACGATCACATGGTGCCGCGGGTCATTTCGGCGCGAGCAGGCCGGTCAGGTGGTCATGGGCGACGTGCGCGTGCAGCCGCACACCGGTAACGAGCGGGCCGTCGTCGGCGTAGAAGTGCGGATTGTGATTCATCGCCATACCCCGGCCACCCGGAAGCGGCACGGGCATACCGGTTTTCGGGTCGATTTCCGAATCCTGCACGCCGAGGGTCACATATAGGCCACCGTACTTGTTGACGAATTCGGAGACATCGTCATAGCCCAGCGTCGGGATCGTCGGGGTGACCTTATCGGCCCCGGCGACGCGCTGGAATGTCGGCAGCCCCGCGTTGATCCACTCCTCGGTGTTGTGCACGGCGGGCACGTCCTGCAGGTATTCGACTGTCGCCGAACAGCCGTAGGCCTGGGCCGAATGCGCGGCGAGGGTGTCCAGGCGCTTCTGGATATCGCCCATATCGGTCTCGACCGCGCAGCGGATGGTGCCCCACAGCGTCACGGTCTGCCCGATGATATTGAACCGGCCCACATCCTCCACGTGGCCGATGCTGACGGTGAACGGATCGAATGCGCTGACCTGCCGGTACAACTGGCCGATGCCGGTGAGTACGGCGCCCGCGGCGGGCATCGGGTCCACGCCCATCCACGGTGTGGACCCGTGTACCTGCTGTCCGGTGATGGTGATCTTCGCCAGACAGGAGGCGCCGAACTGATTGCCGATCCGATATCCGAGGTAGCCCTTGGGATATGGCGTGACGTGGAAGCCGAACGCCATGGTCGGCGCCGGATCGTCCAGTGCGCCCTCGGCGAGCATCTGCTTGGCGCCGCCCTTTTCGTCGACCGGCGGCCCTTCCTCCGCGGGCTGGAAGACGAAGAGCACCGTGCCCGGCAGGCGGTCGCGCACGCCGGTCAGCACCGAGGCGGCACCCATCAGCATCGCGGTGTGGCAGTCGTGGCCGCAGGCGTGCGAGACCGGGAACGGTCCGCCGGGATAGTCGTTGTCCACGACCTTCGATGCGAAATCGGCACCGCACAGGTCGGGTACCGGCAGTGCGTCGATATCGGCGCGCAGTGCGATCGTCCGGTCGCCGCCCATACCGCCGCGCAGCACGCCGACGATGCCGTGTCCGGCGATGCCGGTGCGCACCTCGTCCAGATTCAGCGAGCGCAGATGATCGGCGATGAATGCGGCGGTATTCGATTCGCGGTTGGACAGTTCGGGATGCTGGTGCAGATGGTGTCGCCATTTGATCACCTGATCGGCCACTTGTGCCGCGCGCCTGTCCAATTCGTCATAGATCGCGCCTGCAGTCATCTGAACTCCGTTCGTCGTGCCGGGATGCCATACGATCAGCGATAGACGAGACGATCATGTCCACTATGCATCGATAGCCATCTGTTTGAGTACAGGTCGCACGACCAGTTCGAGGTGGCAGTGAGGTGTGCATAACGACCCGGACATGTGAGCCGGACCACGCGGTCGAGTTGATAGCATGGCCTTTCTGGCCGACCGGATGCGGGCAACGCCCCCGGGTTCACCTCGAAAGAGTCTTTCCATGCAGTTTGAAATCGTCGAGCGAGACGAGACGTGGGTTGCCGGGCTCCCGGTGCGCAGCCCGAAACGTGCGCTCGGGGAACTGCGTGACCACGACCTCGAGGCCGCGTGGGCCGCGGTGCTGCATCAGGAACTCGGCGGTCAACTGGCCAGCGCCTACACCGACTACTCCGGTGAACTCGGCACCTACAACACCCAGATCGTCGGCTATGAGTGCGCATCCTTCGGTGAGGTCACCCGCGGCCACCTGGTGGCCCGGCTACCGCGCGGCACCTATGCCAGGTTCTCCTCGGTCGGTAACTTTCCGCAGGTGATGACGGACCTGTGGACGCAGATTGCCTATGCCGAGGAACACAACCAGATAAAACGCACCTACACCGGCGATTTCGAGTGTTATCCGCACGCCTACAAAATCGATCTCTACCTGGCGGTCGAGGCGCGATGACATATGCGATCGTGGTGCGCCGCGAGGCCATCTACGGCGGTCTGGTGGTGCCGCGGGTACGTCCGAGCTTCAAGGTCAGCAATAGCGACCTGATCGAATTCCTCAAGGATCGGCTGCGTGACCGCGCGGGCGCGGACCAGCCGATGTACACGGTCTACGTGCCGGATCCGGCCGGAAACTACAACGCCGTCGTGTGTTTCGAGTACCCCGATCCGAGTGCGGTTCCGGTGGGTGACGTACTGGTCAAGGTGCCCAAGGGTGTCTACGCTCGGTTCGAGCCGAACGGGGACTACCACGATCCCGTCGAGGATGTGTGGGCCCAGGTCGACGACGCGACGGCATCCGCCGAGATCACCCGTGCGTACCGGGAGGAAATCGAGATCTGGCGTGGGCTGGAGTCGGTCGAACTGTACATCTCCATCCTGGTCTGAGATTGCTGCGCATTAGCTGCGTCAGTACCGACTGGTCTCCACGATCTATTCGATGGCATGTTCGAGTGGTCTGACCTGCGGTAATTTCGGGAGGGGCAATCAGTTTTCGGAAGATTAACCAGATATCTGGTCAATTCTTGTCGTATGACGGATACTGCCCTAGGCAAACTCAACCGATCGGCGAGTCGTCTAGCGAGTCGGTCAGGCCGGCTCGATGACCGCGCAGATGTGCGGTAGCAAACGGAGTAGGAACACCATGACTGTCGAAACAATCGCAGTCGGCCCGGGGGGCACACGCGATGCCGAGGTGTTGCGGTTTCGCGACATGCATTCCGGATATGTCTTTCATGTCGCCACTCCGCAGGCTCATCCCGATCTGTGGCGTCGATATCTGCGTGGTGCGCTGCAGGTTTACCGGCATTACGGCGTTGATCACGCTTTGGAATACGACAGCGTTGTCGACGGCCGTTCGACGTCGTTGTTCTTCGCCGCCGTGGATCCGTCCGGCGCGGTCGTCGCGGGATTGCGGGCGCAGGGGCCCTACGGTGCGGCCGACGACGTGCACGCACTGCGCGCCTGGGCCGGTCGACCCGGTGTCGCCGAGTTGCGCGCGATGGTTGCCGATCGGATACCAGAAGGTGTGGTCGAGGTGAAGGCGGTCTGGGTCTCCCGAGCGGCCGAGCATCGTGCCGCGCTCGCCGCAGCGGTCTCCCGCTGTGTCGTGCACGCCGCCCGGCTGCTCGATGCCAGGTTCAGTTTCGTCACCACTGCCACGCGAAATATCGGTCTGTACCGCTCGAGCGGTGGGTATGTCGCCGATCGGATACCGGAGGTGCCCTATCCTGACGACCGCTATCGGACCATTCCGATGTGGTGGGATACCCGGACATACCGGTCATTAGCCACCAAATTGCAGAGTTCGTTGACCGCGCTGGAGCGTGCGGCACTCGATGCCTGGCTGTCGCCGCATGGTCGAGCGCCCTCGGGTGGATGTGGATCAGGGATCGGAGGATTGGCGCAGGCATGAACGGTGAGCTCACCGCGGACCACCGCCCGCTGATTCTCGATGAAAATGCCACAGACGACGCACGGATCCTCGTGCAATTGCGGAAATCGCCGCAGGTCCGCATTCTCGACCTGCGTGATGTGCTGCGCGCCGAACTCGCCAAGGTGCGTCGGCCGCCGGCGGATCTCGGCGGGCCGGAAACGGACCGCTGGGTCTATTACCCGTGGCGGCGCACACTCGTCGGATTGCCGGGTGAAAAGACATTTCGGGCAATTCGCTTGGACCGCAACCAGAACAAGCTCACCCGCGCCGAACAGGAACGTTGCGCCGGTCTCGCGATCGGCGTTGTCGGACAGAGCGTCGGACACGCGGTTGCTTACACATTGGCGCTGGAAGGCACCTGTGGCTTATTGCGCCTGGCCGATTTCGACGACATCGAGCTGTCGAATCTGAATCGGGTGCCCGGTGGGATCTTCGATATCGGTGTGAACAAATCCATCGTGACCGCGCGTCGGATCGCCGAACTCGATCCGTATCTGCCGGTCGAGGTCGCCACCGCGGGCGTGAACGAGGGCACCGTCGACGCATTTCTGCACGGGTTGTCGCTGGTCGTCGAGGAATGCGATTCGCTCGATATCAAGTTCGCCGTCCGGGAAGGTGCACGCCGACACCGCCTTCCGCTGTTGATGGATACCAGCGATCGCGGCCTGCTCGATGTCGAGCGCTATGACCTGGAACCGGACCGTCCGACGTTCCACGGTCTGCTCGGCGCGACGGTCGGCGCGGATCTGCGCGGGTTGTCCACCAAGGACAAGGCGCCGCACGTCATGCGGATTCTCGACCCGAAGGAGCTATCGGCGCGGATGGCGGCGAGTCTGGTCGAGATCGACGAAACCGTGACGACCTGGCCGCAACTCGGCGGTGACGTACAGCTGGGCGCGGCCATCGTGGCGGCGGCGGTGCGCCGGGTCGGGCTCGGACAGAAACTGTCCTCGGGCCGGACCCGGTTCGATCTGGAGCGTGGTCTCGACGAGCTGGCCGAACCGGAGCCGGTGTGTGAGAAGGTGTCCGACGAATTTCCGGTGCCCGAAGTCGGTGGACCGGATCCGGACGGGTCCGCCGTCGAGAAGGTCCTCGAATCCGCGCAGCGGGCGCCGTCGGGCGGCAATACCCAACCGTGGTACCTGCGCGTCGATGGCGACGAGCTACGCATCGATCTCGTCCGAACCCGCTCGTCGGCATTGGATATCGGCTATCGCGCCAGCGCGGTATCGATCGGCGCGGCGCTCTACAACGCCCGCGCCGCGGCCGCCGCGCACGGTCTGCTCGGTGCGCACGAGTTCATCGAGAACAACTCCACCCCATTTTCCGCGGTGCTGCATCTCGGCAACGGCACCGATCCCGCACTGGCCGCGGACTATCCGGCCACGCTGACCCGCGAGACGAACCGACACCTCGGCGCGGGCGCGCCGCTAGCCGATCATGTCCTGCCTGCCCTGGACGCGGCCGCCACCGATGCGGTGGTCCATGCCATCACCGCACCCGATGAGCTCGCCGCTGCGGCCGCGCTGGTCGGCGAATCCGATCGCATTCGCTATCTGACTCCGCGCCTGCATCAGGAGATGTTCGGCGAACTGCGCTGGCCCGGCGAGGATCCGCGCACCGGGATCGATATCCGGAGTATGGAATTGGCCGCCGACGAGCAGGCCAAAATCCGGATCGGGGAGCGCTCGGATGTCATGGATCGGCTGCGCGAATGGTCCGGCGGGACCGCGCTCGGCGAGTACAGCCGTGATCGCGTGCTGTCGAGTTCGGCGGTGCTGGCGATAACTTTTCCGCGTCGATCCGGAGCAGAGTCGGTATCACTTGCCGACTACGCCCGCGGCGGCGCGGCCGTGCAGCGGGTCTGGATCGCGGCGCAACGGCTCGGTCTTGCGGTGCAACCGGTCTCGCCTTTGTTCCTTTATGCGCGGCACCCCGACGAGCTGAAAGGGATTTCACCGGATTTCGCGGATACACTTACGACACTTCAGGGCCGTTTCCTGGACCTGCTTGGAGTGCCTGAGCATGAGATCATGGCATTGGTGCTTCGCCTGAGCTATGCGGCAGCAGCCACGGTCCGCAGCAGGCGGCTTCCAGTGCCGGGCGCGGGCAACCGCAGCTAGCGCGATCGGAGATAGGGTGCCTCGGCGAACGCTCGACTCATTGGTGACCCAGGTCGCCTCCGAGTTGATGGGCGTCGACGCCACAACGATGGTGGCGGCGAGTGAACGGGTGCTGGCCAGGTTGGTCGAGCATTTCGATGTCGATTTCAGCTACCTACGCCATACCGATAGAGAGCAGCGGGCGACCGTGCTCATCGCGGAGTGGCCGCACCGTGGTGACATACCGGATCCGGACCCGCTGAAGATCGTGCATTTCGAGCACGCCGACTCGGTATTTCGGGAATTGGAGCACGCCACCGAGCCGATCATCGTGCGGCCGTCCCAGCAATCCGCCGATTATCAGGAGACGATCCGGCGTTCGTCGGGTATTCCGCAGGTCGCGATGGCCGCGGTGCCGCTGTTGTCGCGCGGCGAGTCGACCGGCGTGCTGGGATTCATCAAACAGGGCGATCGCGACTGGAGTACTCGGGAACTGAACGTACTCAAGGCGATCGCCGCACTCTTCGCGCAGTTGCAGGCGCGCGTCGTGGCCGAGGAACGATTGCGGTATATCGCCCTGCACGACGATCTGACCGGGTTGGCGAACCGGCGGGCGCTGCTCGAGCATATGGAGGAGCGGCTCAGACAGGGCAGTCCCGGCCCGGTGGCCGCCTTCTTCCTCGATCTCGACCGGCTCAAAGCGCTCAACGATTTTCTCGGACATACCGCGGGGGACAACTTCATTCGCACGCTCTCCTCGCGACTGCGGGAGAATCTCGATCCCAATGACATGATCGCCCGACTCGGTGGCGACGAATTCGTCATCGTGCCGGCCAAACCGATGGATGCGGTGGCGGCCGAATTGGAGGCCACGCGGATACAGCAGCTCATCGGACGGCGGGTGACCGTCGGCGGGGAATCGGTCAGCCGCGGCGCCAGCGTCGGTGTCGCGGTCGGTATTCCGGGGGAGACCACGGTCGCGGATGTGCTGCGCCGGGCCGATCACGCGCTGCTGTCGGCGAAATCGGGCGGCGGCAACGGTGTCGCGGTCTTCACCGACGCCATGCGCGCACAGTTCGAACTGCAGGACGATGTGGAGCTGAATCTGCGCGGCGCGGTCTCGGACGGCTCGCTGTTGCTGCACTATCAGCCCGAGGTCGATCTGCGCACCGGCCGGGTGGTGGCGCTGGAGGCGCTGGTGCGCTGGTTGCATCCGACCAGGGGGCTGCTGCCGCCCGGTGCGTTCGTCACCGTTGCCGAGGCCACCAATCTCGCGGGTGAGCTGGGGCGCTGGGTGATCCGCTCGGCCTGTGCGCAATTCGCCGAATGGCGCAGGCGCGGGCTGGCGGCGAATGTGGTGATGCGGATCAATGTTTCGCCGGTCCAGCTGGTGAGCCTGGATTTCGTGGAGCGGATCGAAGACATTCTGCGGCTGTTCGGGATCGACGGCAGTTCGGTCTGCCTGGAGATCACCGAACATGTGGTCGTGCAGGATCTGGCGCGCACGCAGGTCACGCTGCGCGGACTCAAGCGGATGGGCGTGCAGATCGCCATCGACGATTTCGGCACCGGATACAGCTCGCTCTCGCATCTGAAGGCGCTTCCGGTCGACGCGGTGAAGATCGACCGCGGCTTCGTGCAGCGCCTCGGCGCGAGCACCGACGATCTGGCGATCGTGAAATCCATTATCGGGTTGGCCGGGTCGTTCGGGCTCGGTGTGGTCGGGGAAGGCGTCGAGACGCCGGTGGCCGCGCGGACCCTGGTCGGGCTGGGCTGCTATCGGGCGCAAGGTTTTCTGATCGCGCGGCCGATGCCCGCCGACGAGGTCGAGGCGCATCTGGCGGTCGGGCGCATCCCGCTGGATCTCGACCTGCCTCGGGCGGGCCGGGGTACGACGCGGGCGTGACCGGTTCCTGGCTGCTGATCGAAACGCTCGGCGCGGACCGAGAGCCGACGCTGGTCGCGGATGGTGATCGCACCGGGGACCGGGTGCGCCTGCTGCGGGTCCGGCGCGAGCTGGGCTCGACGGTTTCCGCGCGCGTCGCCGAGGTGGTGGGGCGCGTCGTCGAGACGGGCGGTCCGGAATCAACACTGACGGCCTGACCGTGATCGGGTGCCCGCGCGCTGCGCCTTCGACGCGGTGCACGGTGTGCGGGTGGGTCCGCTGGGTAGCAGCTGATTCGTCAGCTCCTGGCTGTGAGCGGGATGCGTTACGGCCGGTTCCGGGTGTGAGACCGCTGCGCCGTCGCGCCCGTTAGCAGGGTCTTTCACGGGTGTTCATGCGGTGTTGGGCGCACCGGTTCCGGGGGGAACCCGATTCGCTGCACGATCGGCGATGTGCGCATCGTGCAGCTGGCGAACTTCTACGGTCCGCGGTCGGGTGGGCTGCGCACCGCTTTGCACCACCTGGGCGAGGGTTATGTGAACGCCGGGCACGAGGTGGTGCTGATCGTGCCCGGACCGCGCCGAGCCGAGGAGATCCTGCCGACCGGTGCGGTGCGGATCACCCTGCCGGCCTTGGCGATTCCGTGGACCGGAGGTTATCGGGCGGCGGATCCGCGCCGGGTGGCCGATGTGCTGGCCGGGTTGCGGCCGGACGTGCTCGAGGTTTCGGACCGGCTGACGCTGCGGGGATTCGGACGCTGGGCGCGCACCCGCGACGTGGCGAGCGTAATGATCTCGCACGAGCGCCTGGACCGACTACTCGGCCAGGTCATGCCCGGCCCGGTGGCTCGCCGGTGCGCCGATATCGCCAATCGGCGCACCGCGGACGACTACGACATCGTGGTCTGCACAACGGAATTCGCGCGCGCGGAGTTCCTGCGCATCGACGCGCCCAATGTCGAACTCGTGCCGCTCGGGGTAGATCTGGAGTTGTTCAGCCCGCGTCGCCGCGACTACCGCCTGCGCGCCGATCTCGGCGTGCCGGGACATCCGCTGCTTGTGCACTGCGGCAGATTGTCGGTGGAGAAGCGGGTGGATCGCAGCATCGAAGCCATCGGCGCACTGCGCAAGGCGGGGATCGAGGCCCGGCTGGTCGTGGCAGGGGAGGGGCCGCGGCGCGAAGCCCTGGAGCGCCGGGCCCGTTCTTTGCCGCCGCTGACCGGCGGTCTGCCCGCGGTGCACTTCACCGGATTCATCACCGATCGGGCCATGGTGGCGAAACTACTGGCCACCGCCGATGTTTCGCTGGCGCCGGGACCGCACGAAACCTTCGGACTCGCCGCACTGGAGGCATTGGCCGCAGGTACGCCGGTCGTCGCCAGCCGCTCCTCGGCGCTCGCCGATATCGTCACCGCCGAATGCGGCGCGGTCGCCGCCGATCGCCCATCCGCCTTCGCCCAGGCCGTCACCGATGTGCTCGCAATGCCCACCGCCGGGCGCCGGAAGGCGGCGCGCAGCCGGGCGGAGCAGTTCACCTGGCCCAGGGCGGTTGCGGGGATGTTGGCAGTGCTCGGGCGGTAACCTGCCGTCCCGAATCGAACTCCTCGACCCGCTTCGGCCGTATGAACGTCGGAACGTGACGGTTGCCGCGTACCCTGCGTGCAACCGATTGGGGCGATTCGAGATGGGATCCGGTGTGCTTGGCTTTGGGCGCAGGAAGACAGTGCGGGATGCGAAGGTGCTCGTCACCGGGGCGGCGAGCGGGATAGGCCGGGCGACCGCCCTGGCGTCCGCGGCCGGCGGGGCCGAACTGGTGCTGACCGATATCAATGCCGAGGGCCTCGAGGATACGGTTCGCACCATAAAGGAGGCGGGCGGCACCGTGCTCACCGCGCGTGCCCTGGATATCACCGACTACGACGCGGTCACCGCCTTCGCCACCGACGTGCACGCCGAATTCGGCAGCCTCGATATCGTCATGAATATCGCGGGCACGTCCACCTGGGGCACCGTCGAGAATCTCGAGCATCGCCACTGGCGCAAGATGGTGGACGTCAATCTGATGGGCCCCATCCATGTGATCGAGAACTTCGTGCCGCCGATGGTTCGGGCGAAACGCGGTGGGGCACTGGTGAATGTCTCCTCGGCGGCCGGAATCCTCGCGCTGCCCTGGCATGCCGCCTACAGCGCGGGCAAATTCGGCATCCGCGGCGTTTCCGAGGTGCTGCGATTCGACTTGCGGCGCCACGACATTTCGGTGCATCTGGTGGTGCCCGGCGCGGTGGACACACCGCTGGTGCACAGCGTCGAGTTGGTCGGCGTGGACAAGGAAGACCCGAGGATAAAGCGACTCACCACCGCGTTCACCAAGCATGCCGCATCGCCGGAACAAGTTGCGGCGGCGATCCTTCGCGGTATCGAGCGCAATCGGTTCCTCGTCTATACCTCCTTCGATATCCGCTTCGGCTATTGGTGGGCCCGCAAATTCGCCTACCCCTACGAATTCGTGATTCGCCGCACCAGCGATCGGTTCAACAGGCTGCTGGCTTCGATGGGCAGTTGAGCGTCACATCGAGCACACGGGCGCCCGGCCCCTGTTCGCCGAGGCGGTCGTGTTCGTTGACCAGTCGGCAGCTGCCGAGCGACAGGCAGCCGCAGCCGATGCAGCCGGTGAGGTTGTCGCGCAGGCGAGTCAGCTGGGTGATGCGGTCGTCGAGGTCGGCCTGCCACGCGGTGGAAAGGGTCTCCCAGTCGCGCCGGGTGGGGGTCCGGCCCTCGGGGAGCTTGTCCAGTGCGGCGCGGATTTCGCTCAATGGAATGCCGACCCGCTGGGAGATGCGGATGAAGGCGACGCGACGCAGCGTTTCGCGCGCGTATCTGCGTTGATTTCCACTTGTGCGACGACTCGAAATGAGACCCTCGCGTTCGTAGAAGTGCAACGCGGAGACCGCTACTCCGCTACGCTCGGACAGCTGCCCGGGGGTCAGCTCCTTCGCTCGCCAATCGGTTGTCGACATCACGCTCCTCCATTCACCTCAACAATACTTCAGGTTAGGGTGTGCTGGGGTCGGAATCGGAGACACCCAATTGCGTGCTCTTACGCCTTCGGCGAACTACGGTCGGATCATGGGAGCAGACGCGGTGCGGGCGGGGCACGATGGCGGTGCGGGCGATGAGTTGAACGGTGTCGGCGATCCGGGCGGTCTGCTGGCGGTCAGCTCGGAGGTCGGGACCCTGCGCACGGTGCTGCTGCACCGGCCCGGCGACGAACTGCGGCGGCTGACCCCGCGCAATAACGATCAATTGCTCTTCGACGGCATTCCCTGGGTCGAGCGGGCTCAGCAGGAGCACGACATCTTCTCCGGGGTGCTGCGCGAACGCGGCGTCGAGGTGCTGCTGCTCGCCGATCTGCTCGCCGAAACCCTCTCGGTCAGCGGCGCGGCGCGCATCCAGGGCATCTCCGGCGCGGTCGACGCCCGCAAACTCGGACATATGCTGGCCGACGAGCTCGCGGCGTTCCTGCGCGGCGTCCGGGCCAGGGATCTCGCCAACATCCTGATGGCCGGGATGACCTTCGACGAACTGCCCTTCGAGGGCGACAACACCTCGCTGGTGCGGCGCATGCACCACGGTGCGGATTTCGTCATCGATCCGCTGCCGAATCTGCTGTTCACCAGGGATTCGTCATTCTGGGTCGGCCCGAGGGTTGCGATCACCTCCCTCGCCCTGCCCGCCCGGATGCGCGAGACCTCGCTGACCGATCTCATCTACGCATTCCATCCGCGTTTCCTCGGCGTGCGGCGGGCCTACGAATCGCATACCGCGCCGATCGAGGGCGGTGATGTGCTGTTGCTCGCGCCCGGCGTGGTCGCGGTCGGGGTCGGCGAGCGCACCTCGCCCGCGGGTGCGGAAGCGTTGGCGCGCAGTCTGTTCGACGACGATCTCGCCCACACGGTGCTGGTCGTCCCGATCGCCCAGAATCGCGCGACCATGCACCTGGACACGGTCTGCACCATGGTCGACACCGATGCCGTCGTGATGTATCCGGCGGTCCGGGATTCGCTGTGCGCGTTCACGATTCATCGCGAGGACGCTGAACCCAACGGCTATTTCGGCGGCGGACGCAACGACCAGGCCCGGGTCAGCGTGCGCGGCCCCGATCCGTTCCTGCCGGCCGCCGCGGATGCGATGGGCATCGGTAAGCTGCGGGTCATCGATACCGGGCTCGATGTGGTCACCGCCGAACGTGAGCAGTGGGACGACGGCAACAACACGCTGGCGCTCGCGCCCGGCGTGGTCATTGCCTACGAGCGCAACGATATGACCAATGCGCGGCTCGAGGACGCGGGCATCGAAGTGCTGCGCATCCCGGGCTCCGAATTGGGTTCCGGCCGTGGCGGACCGCGGTGCATGTCCTGCCCGCTGTCCCGAGATGACGTGTGAGCGTGCGATGTTCACCATTACCGTGACCCACGATTCGTCGATTCCGCCCTACGAGCAGTTGCGGCTGGGTGTCATCGCGCAGGTGCGCTCCGGGGAGTTGACGGCGGGAACGAAGATCCCGACGGTGCGAGCTCTGGCCGCGCAACTCGGGCTCGCGCCGAATACGGTCGCTCGTGCCTATCGGGAACTCGAGGCCGATGGGGTCGTCGAAACCCGGGGCAGGCAAGGATCTTTCATCGCGTCCTCGGGTGACCCGACCAAAGATCTGGCCGGGCGCGCCGCGACCGACTACGTCGCCACCATCAGACGGCTCGGTCTCGATGACGAGGCCGCCCTGAAGTACGTCAGGGCGGCTCTGGAGAGTTAGCCCTCAGCGCCAACTGGGCAGCCAGAGATGGTCGTGCCAGTTACCGGGCGTAATCGGCAGCGCGGTCAGAATCGGCCAGAGCCAGATGAAATTGGCGATCACCAGGCCGAGGTAGATGCAGACCGCGAGCAATCCGAGACTGCGCCGTTCACTGGGCACCGCGGGCAGATAGGTGCCCGCCGGACTTCGCGGTATGTGCACCGATCGGGCCGGGCCGAGAATATCGCCGCACACCAGTGCGATCCCCATCACCAGGAACGGGGCCAGCGGCACGGCGTAGAAGTAGTACATCTGCCGATCGAGGGTGAAGAACCAGGGAATGAGTCCAGCGCCGTATCCGGTGAGTACCGCCGCATAGCGCCAGTCCCGACGGACCACAGTGCGCCACAGCATCCAGCCCAGCACCGGGAATGCGATCCACCAGATCGCCGGGGTGCCGATCAGCATCACGGCCTTCACGCACTGGGTTTGACCGCAGCCGGTGACACCGCTGTCGGCGTAGTAGTAGAGCATCGGCCGCAGCCCCATCGGCCAGGTCCACGGCTTGGATTCCCAGGGGTGATGGTTACCGGCCGAATTGGTCAGACCCTCGTGGAAGCGCAGCGTTTCGCCGCTGTAGTACCACAGCGAGCGCAGCGCATTCGGCAGCCATGACCACGGTCCGTCGCGACCGACCTGATTGCCGACCGCATAGCGGAAGACACCGTCCTCACTGGCGAACCAGGCCCAGTAACTGGCCAGATACACCCCGAGCGGAATCAGCACCAACGAGTACAGCGCGGGCCCGACATCACGCACCGCCGTGCCGACCCAGGGCCGACGCACGCCGTAGGCGCGCCGCGCGGAGACGTCGAAATAGACGCTCATGAGCCCGTACGCGAGGATGAAGTACATCCCGGACCACTTTGTGCCGCAGGAGAGTCCGAGCAGTACACCGGCGCCGAAGCGCCACCAGCGCACTCCTAGTCGCGGACCCCATTCGCTCGCATCGATCCGACCCTCGTAGTCCGCCTTGGCGATTCGGGCGCGCACCTCGTCGCGGTCCACGATCAGACAGCCGAATGCGGCGGTGACCAGCACTCCCATGAAGATGTCGAGCATGCCGATGCGCGAGGAGACGAAGGTGAGTCCGTCGGCGATCAGCAGAATGCCCGCGACCGCGCCGACCATGGTGGACCGCGCCATCCGGCGCACGATCCGGATGACCAGCAGCACCAGGATCGTGCCCGCCAGCGCCGCACTGAATCGCCAACCCCAGCCGTTGTAGCCGAACATCCACTCGCCCACCGCGATCAGCTGTTTGCCGATCGGGGGATGCACCACCAACCCGTATGCGGGATTGTCCTCGACGCCGCCGCCGGTGAGGATCTGCCAGGCCTGTGGCGCGTAATGCTTCTCGTCGAAGACCGGGGTGTAGGCGTCGGTCGGATAGTCCAGCAGGATGAACCGCGTCAACGCCGCGATCGCGGTGAGTACCGCGGTGACCACCCACCCCTGGAGCTTGTCGAGCGGCCCGAAGTCTGGCGATGGACGCAGGGGCGCGGGGCTCGACCAAGAGGGCACGGCCCCGGCTACGGTCGCGCGCTGGTCGGTCACCTGGGTCACGCCCCGATCGTATGCTGTGCGCGCCACCGTGACCCGCACCGGTGAGCGCGCCGCCGCGCGAATCACACCCTGAGCTGCATTCACGGATTTTTCCATGAGTGCCGCCATTCGATGCCGAGATCGACGAGGTGCGGCGCAGCTGGGGATTGTACGGCGGTGGCAGTCCGGGGCGTGGTCGGCGGCATCGTGCCGATACGCTGCCTTGGGACTACGCGGTCGAGGGACAGGAGAGTGGTGGCGGACCAGGTGGGGCGATTGGTGCTCGCGGCGACGCCGATGGGTGAGATCGGCGACGCCTCACGGCGGCTACGCGAGGCGCTCGGAACCGCCGAGATCATCGCGGCCGAGGACACCCGGCGCACCCGCTCCCTCGCCAAGGCCCTGGAGGTGGAAATCACCGGGCGGGTCCTGCGGTTCGACGACCACGTGGAGTCCGCCAAGATTCCGGCGCTGCTCGATGAGATCGAGGCCGGCAGCACGGTGCTGCTGGTGACCGATGCGGGCATGCCGTCGGTGAGCGATCCGGGCTATCGCATGGTGGTGGCCTGTGTCGAGCGTCAGCTGCCGGTCACCTGCCTGCCGGGACCGTCGGCGGTGACCACCGCACTGGCACTGTCCGCGCTCCCGGTGGAACGCTTCTGCTTCGACGGATTCGCGCCGCGCAAATCCGGCCAGCGTCGAGAGTGGTTGCGCACCTTACTTACCGAGCCGCGCGCCTGCGTGTTCTTCGAAGCGCCGCACCGGCTCGCCGACTGCCTGGCCGACGCGGTCGAGGTGCTCGGTCCCGACCGGCGGGCCGCGGTCTGCCGGGAACTGACCAAGACCTACGAGGAGGTCGTCCGCGGCAACCTCGGCGAACTAGCCGCCTGGGCGGTCGATGGGGCGCGCGGTGAAATCACCGTCGTCCTCGAAGGCGCACAACCCGTCGCGGCCGATCCCGCCGATCTGGTCGACGAGGTCGAATCGCTGACCGCCGAAGGTATTCGCCTCAAGGACGCCTGCGCCCAAGTGGCAGGCGCGACCGGCGTTTCCCGCCGCGAACTCTACGACGCTGTGCTGAGCGCACGCCGCAACGGCGGTGACAGTTCCTAGGCGCGACTCGCCATCGCCGACACTCCCGGGCGGCCGGATGGGGAGTGTCATAGTGCTATCGATCACGGGCGCGACGATGATCGGTGTCATGACCTCTTTGGAAAGCAAGGCGAAGGCGTTTCTCGAATTGCATGTCCCGGGCGATCCCGGTGTCTTTCCGACGGTGTGGGATGCGTGGTCGGCGAATGTCGCTGTCGCGGCGGGATTTTCGGCGCTCACCCTCGGCAGTCATCCGGTCGCCGATTCGGTCGGACGCAGCGATAAGGAAGGGATGACATTCGCGGAACTGTTGACCCGCGTCCGGCAGATCACCGGAGCGGTCGATGTTCCGGTCTCCGTCGATATCGAATCCGGTTACGGCCTCGAGCCCGCGCAGTTGATCGAGGGACTGCTGGAGGCGGGCGCGATCGGCCTCAATATCGAGGACACGGTGCACAGCGAGGGCGGCCGGTTGCGCACGCCCGAGGAGCATGCCGATTTCGTGCACGGTTTGCGGCAATACGCCGATGCGGCGGGCGTGCATGTGGTCATCAATGCGCGCACCGACCTGTTCATGCGCGAGGACGGTGACGCGAGCGACCGCGTCGATCGCGCCATCGCGCGCCTGCGGCTGGCCGCTGCGGCGGGTGCGGATTCGCTGTTCCCGGCGGGTCGGCACTCCGATACCGATATGCGTCGGCTGACCAGCGAATTGCCGCTGCCCATCAGTGCTGTCGGGCTGCCCGATAAGTCGGATAAGGCCGTCTTCGCCGAGCAGGGCGTCGGCCGCATCACCTTCGGCCCCATGCTGCAGTGGGCGCTGACCGCCGAGATCAATCGGCTGCTCGACCGCTGGAAGTGAGACGAACGAGCCCCCGGGCTTCTGCCGCTCGAGTTCACACGGTCGTCGCAACACTCTCGATTCGGGAGGTTGCGGCGACCCCGTGAAACCAAGCCGAAGTTCGGGGGCTCGATCGGTACTAGTGCTTCGGCTCCACGTAGCGCGGGTAGACCGCTTCGGGCTCCGGCAACGGGGTGCCCGGAACCAGCGGGGTTGCGATATCAGCGAATGTGCGGTTCTGGCTGGCAAGCAGATCCAGGATCTTGCCCGCCGATTCCGGCACCACCGGCTGCACCAGAATCGCCACGATGCGCAGCAGTTCGACGGTCACGTACAGCACCGTCGCCTCGCGGGCCAGCGACTCCTCGGTGCCGGTCTTGGCCAGCGCCCACGGCGCCTCCGCGGAGAAGTAGCGGTTGGCCTCACCGAGCGTCAGCCAGATCGCCTCCAACGCCAAATGCATTTGCTGGGCATCGAATTCGGTACGGCAGCGTTCCAGCAGACCGTTGGCGCGGTCGAGCAGGGCGCGATCGGCCTCGGTGAATTCGCCCGGTGTCGGCACCACGCCGCCGCAGTCGCGCGCGACCAGCTTCAGGCTGCGCTGCACCAGATTTCCGAATTCATTGGCCAGATCGGTATTGATCCGCCCGACGATCGCCTCATGGCTGTAGCTGCCGTCCTGACCGTAGGAGATCTCGCGCAGCAGGAAGAACCGCACCGCATCCACGCCGTACTCGTCGACCAGCGCCAGTGGGTCGACCACATTGCCGACCGACTTGGACATCTTCTCGCCCTTGTTGTACAGGAAGCCGTGCACGAAAACGCGTTTCGGCAATTCGATCCCGGCCGACATCAGGAACGCGGGCCAGTACACGGTGTGGAACCGGGTGATGTCCTTACCGATGATGTGCACGTCGGCGGGCCAGAACCGCTGGAACGCAACGGATTCCGTATCCGGGAAGCCGACGCCGGTGATGTAGTTGGTGAGCGCGTCCACCCATACGTACATCACGTGATCGGGGTGTCCGGGCACCGGCACGCCCCAGTCGAAGGTGGTGCGTGAAATGGACAGGTCCTTCAGACCCGCCTTCACATAACTCACCATCTCGTTGCGAGCCGTTGCCGGCGCGATGAATTCGGGATGTTCGTCGTAGAGCGCGAGCAGCTTGTCCTGGTAGTTCGACAGCCGGAAGAAGTAGTTCGACTCCTCGGTCCAGGTGACCGGCGTCTTCGATTCGGTCGAGATCCGGGTGCCGTCCTCGAGCAGCGTCGTTTCTTCCTCGGTGTAGAACGCCTCGTCGCGCACCGAGTACCAACCCGAGTAGTTGTCCAGGTAGATATCGCCGTTGGCGAGCATCCGCTCCCAGATCGCGGCGCTGGCCACCTGGTGGTCGTCATCGGTGGTGCGGATGAAGCGGTCGTAGGAGATGTCGAGCGTCTTGTCCATCGCCTCGAACACATCCGAGTTGCGCGCGGCGAGCTCCTCCACCGGCACCCCCTCGGTGACCGCGGTCTGCTGCATCTTCTGCCCGTGCTCATCGGTGCCGGTCATGAAGAAGACGTCATAACCGTCGAGCCGCTTGAAGCGGGCGAGGGCGTCGGCCGAGATGTACTCGTACGCATGCCCGATGTGCGGCGCACCGTTCGGGTATGCGATGGCCGTTGTGATGTAGAAGGCGGGGCGGTCAGCTGCGGTCATGGTGCATCTACTGTAATGCGCGTGGATTCCGACGCTCACGTGAATATCCCCCGACGCGATGGCCGCCCTCCGGCGCCCGCGTTCTGGTGTGCCGGAGTTTGCCGATGAGCGAGCGAACAAAAGACAGAGCCGCCAAACGGGCCGCGCCCGAGCTGCCGGAACCGCTCGCGCCGCTGGTGGACGCGCATACGCATCTGGATGCCTGCGGGGCGACCGATGCGGAGTCGACGGCGGTGATCGTGGACCGCGCGGCCTCGGTCGGGGTCGGCCGGGTGGTCACCGTCGCCGATGATCTGGCCGCGGCACAGTGGGCCGTACAGGCCGCGAACTGGGATCGAAGGGTGTTCGCCGCCGTGGCGCTGCATCCGACGCGGGCGAATGCGCTCGACGATACGGCCAAGGCCGAACTGGAGCGTTTGGCCGCCGACCCGCGCGTGGTCGCGATCGGCGAAACCGGTCTGGATTACTACTGGCCGGGCAAGTTGGCGGGCTGCGCCGATATCGAGGATCAGGTCGAGGGCTTCCGCTGGCATATCGACCTGGCCAAACGTCTGCGCAAGCCGCTGATGATCCACAACCGCGAGGCAGACCACGATCTGCTGACGGTATTGCTGGACGAGGGCGCTCCGGAAACCGTGATCTTCCATTGCTTTTCCTCGGACACCAATATGGCGATGTCCTGTGTCGCCGAGGGGTACATCCTCAGCTTCTCCGGCACGGTGAGTTTCAAGAACGCGCACGAATTGCGCGAGGCCGCGAAGGTCGTGCCCGATGACCAGATCCTGGTCGAAACCGATGCGCCCTATCTCACGCCGCATCCATTCCGTGGCGCACCCAACGAATCGTATTGCCTTCCCTACACCGTGCGCGCCCTGGCGGAATTGCGCGAACAGGATCCCGTGGCCCTCGCCGAAATCACCACCGCCAACGCCCGCCGCATCTACGGCATCTGAATTCGAGATCAGGTGGAATCGCGAGTGGCTCGCAATTTCACCTGATCTTGTTTCACATTTGGCCGGTAAGTGTGTCCTAGGTCACTTTGCTCGGCACGTTTTGTGATTTACCTGCGGCGTCGATATTGGTTTGTGATATTGATACCCGCCGCTCGTAACACTACGGTTGTAGACCGCTGACCCCTTCGTTATCGTACTGTGACCATGTCTCCATTCACGAGGATCAACCAGTCCCGCTCGCCGCTGCTGTACGCGGCGGTTGCGGCGTTGCTGGTGACGCTGATCGTCGGTGCCGCGATGGCGATCGTGAACCGCAAGACGG
The DNA here is from genome assembly GCF_044465765.1 of Nocardia sp. NPDC049526. Lineage (NCBI taxonomy): Bacteria > Bacillati > Actinomycetota > Actinomycetes > Mycobacteriales > Nocardiaceae > Nocardia > Nocardia sp. NPDC049526. Next base: position 56,733 of record NZ_JBITMA010000007.1, read on the forward strand.
TCACGGTCGTCGTGGACGGTGAGCAGATGACGCAGACCACCATGTCACCCAATGTCAGCGGAGTGTTGAAGGCCGCGGGGTTCGACGTCAACGACCGCGACCTGGTCCGGCCCGCACTGGCCGCGACGATCGCCGATGGCGCGACCATCACCTACAACCGGGCACGCGAGGTCGCGATATCGCTGGACGGCAAGGCCGAGAAGGTGTGGTCGACCGGTCTGACCGCGGGCGATGTGGTCGACCAACTGCACCTGCCCCGCGAGGTATTCGTTTCCCCGGCCCGTAACGAGAAGTTGCCGCTCGAGGGCGCCGCGCTGCAGATCGCCAGCCCGCGTGCGGTATCGCTACTCGACGGCATCGGCAATCCGGTCGATGTTCGACTGGCCGCGCCGACCGTCGGTGAATTCCTCACCGCGGCGGGCATTCCGCTGATCGAGCAGGACACCGTCGAGCCCGCGGCGACCACGCCGCTCACCGATGGGCTGCGGATCGTGGTGACCCGCCAGCGCGTCGAGAACAAGGTCGAGACGGTGCCGCTGGATCCGCCGGAGAATGTGATCGAGGATCCGACCCTGAATATGAGCCGGACCGTGGTGGAGAGCCCGGGTGCGCCCGGCGTGCAGGACGTGACGTTCGCGGTGACCATGGTCAATGGCCAGGAGGTCAGTCGGCGACCGATCGCTTCCAATGTGAAGGTGACGGCTCAGCCGAAGACCGTCCGCAAGGGCGCCAAGCCCGGTACCGAGGTGCCGCCGGTGCGTGATGGCGATATCTGGGATGCGCTGGCCCGCTGCGAGTCCACCGGTAACTGGGGCATCAATACCGGCAACGGCTACTTCGGCGGCATCCAATTCGACCAGGGCACCTGGGAACGTCAGGGCGGTCTCAAATACGCCCCGCGCGCCGACCTGGCCACCCGCGAAGAACAGATCGCCATCGCCGAGGTCACCCGCGCCCGCCAGGGTTGGGGCGCCTGGCCCGCCTGCACCAGTCGCCTGGGCATCGGCTGATCACAGCGGGCGGGTTGATACGTTGTCGGACGTGTCCGAACCCGATATTTCCGCCCGTGGGAGTGCTGCGCTGCTCGGGCCCGCCGAGGTGCGGGCGCTGGCCGAGCGACTCGGCGTGCGGCCGACCAAGCAGCTCGGACAGAACTTCGTGCACGACGCCAATACGGTGCGGCGGATTGTCGCGGCGGCCGGGGTCGGGCGTGGGGATACGGTGCTCGAGGTCGGGCCGGGACTCGGTTCGCTGACATTGGCCCTGCTCGATGTGGTGGATTCGGTCATCGCCGTCGAGATCGATCCCGTACTGGCGAAACATCTTCCGGTGACCGTCGGGGATCGCGCGCCGGAACTGGCCGGGCAGTTGACCGTCGTGGAGGCCGATGCGCTGCGGGTTCGTGCGGACAAACTGCCTGCGGCACCGTCGGCGCTGGTGGCGAATCTGCCCTACAACGTCGCCGTGCCGGTGCTGCTGCACCTGCTCGCCGAATTGCCCAGCATCACAACCTCGTTGGTGATGGTGCAGGCCGAGGTCGCGGATCGTCTCGCCGCCGCGCCCGGCAGTCGCGTCTACGGCGTGCCGAGCGTCAAGGCGGGCTTCTTCGGCACCGTGCGCCGCGCCGGCGCGGTGGGCACCCAGGTGTTCTGGCCGGTGCCGCGTGTGGACTCCGGTCTGGTCCGCGTCGAGCGCTACGCCGAATCGCCCTGGCCGATGGACGAAGCGCACCGCCGCCGCGTCTTCGAGGTAGTCGACGCCGCCTTCGCCCAGCGCCGCAAAACCCTCCGCGCCGCCCTCGCCAACTGGGCCGGTTCCCCCGCCGAAGCCGAACGCCGCCTGGTCGCCGCCGGAATCGATCCGACGGCCCGCGGCGAAACTCTGGACACCGCAGCCTTCGTCCGCCTCGCCGCCCAGACGTAACTCGCGTCGGCGGCGCCGCGTGATGCCGGACTGGTCGGTTTCTGTGGCGGGTGAGGCGGGATGATGCATCGCGTTATCCACTCGGTTCGCTTGCTGAGGCGTCGCCGCAAGCGAAACAGATTGTGGATAACCAACTTTTGTCTTGTTGGTCGCGAAACCGGATTCATGCGCTGCGGCAATCAACGCACGCGTGCCGCCACACTCCGCGTGCCGCACGGAAAGCGCAGGTCATCGAGCCGAATGGCAGCTCGAGCACGCGGTGGTCGGCGCATGCGGTCAGGGGTGACCGCCACCCGAATGGTGTCCACCATCGGATGTGGATGGCGCTGTGGATGATTCGACGCGCGCGGTGAACTCGGCGGTATGTACGACACCGCCGTGGGAGAAGTCTAGATACAACCGAAATGCGCCCGCACCCGGGGTCTGGGCATGGAAGCCGACCTCTGGACCCGCTGGGGTGCGGCCGATTTCGCCCTGCGGATGGACGTGCAGGTAGGCAAGGTCGTTGGCCCGCAAGACCACCAGATGCGCGTACGCGCCGAGGTATGGCTCGAGGTCCGTCACCGGCACGCCGTCGCGCGTCACGGTGAAACGAAGTTCGCTGCCCGCGGTGCTCAGATCGCCCGCCATGCGCACTTGGTAACCGTCCACTGTCGCCGACCGGGACTCGGGTGGAAGTGGTTGGAGCTCAGCCGGTCCCGCAACCGTGACGGCGCGGCTCAGGACCAGATCGCCGGGCCCCTGCTCGGGAACGAAATCGGCGAAGACGCGATAGGTGCCGGGCGCTGTCCAATTCCAATCGATCGACCACGTGCCCGTGTCGTCCATGGCCGGGTGCACGTGCCGATATCCGGTGGTATCCGAGCGGACCACGATCAGGTGCAGCTTCTTGTCGTGCTGGGTGGTGAATCGGGTGACCGGAACTCCGTCCGGTCCGGTGATCCGAAAACGCAGGGCCCCGGCTCGATTCGGGTCCGCGGGTGCACTCAGGCCGGTCAGGGTGTAGCCGGATCGCGAATCCGACAGCCCGGTGTCCTGTTCGGTGTGTGCCATCGCGCCGTGGTCCGGTGTCGACCCGGTCGGATCGCCCACCAGGGCGCCGATACCGAGCGCGACACCGAACAGCGCGACGAGACCGCCGCCGACCGCGGCGAATCTCAGCCGGGCTTGCATCAGACGGCGACCTCGTACCCCGCCTCGTCAACGGCGGCGACGATATCGGCGTCGGAGAGCGGTGCGGTGCTGTCCACTCGGACCGCACCGCTGGCGAGGTCGACGTCCACGCTGGTCACGCCATCGATCTTGCCGATCTCCGTCTTGACCGAGCTGACGCAATGTCCGCAGGTCATCCCCGTGACGGTGTAGGTGCTCGTGGCCATCTCCGACTCCTTCGCTCACATTCGATCATACGGTGCGGGGGTATCCCCGACGCAAATCAAAATACCCCCGGAGGGTATTGAGCGCAAGGGTGGGTTATGCCGAGGTTCGGTCGATTAGTCGCTGCCGGGGGCCGGATAGTTCCCGAATCAGCCTCGAACGGCGGAAGGCCAACCGTGCATGGCCATTTCGGCAACCCGCTCCAGTTCCGCGGCGCTCGCGCCATCCCGGGCCGCCTGCGACATGCCCTGCATGACGGTGCCGACATACCGCGCGAGCGTGGCGGCATCGGCCTCCGGCGGCAATGAACCCGCATCGATATCAGCCTGGATGCGCGTGGCGAAGGCCGCCACATTCTGGTTGCGAAGCGCGCGCAGCATGTCGGCGATCTCGGTGCTGGTGGTATTGAGTCCGGCGCTGATCACCAGGCAGCCGTGCGGGCAATCGGGTCGGGTGTACTCCGTCGCCGCCTCGCGCAGGATGCGGCGAACCGTCGCCTCGGCGGTCGGCTCCTCGGCGAGCGCGCGCGGGATGAAGCTGCCGTAGCGCGTGCCGAAGACCTGCACTACCTCGTTGAACAGTGTCGCCTTATCGCCGAATGCGGCGTACAGGCTCGGCGCGCCGATACCCATCGCCGCGGTCAGATCGCCGATCGAGGTCGCCTCGTAACCGCGCGCCCAGAACAGTCGCAGCGCCTTTTCCAGCGCGGCGTCCCGATCGAACGAGCGGGGGCGTCCCCTGGTCGGTGCGCTCATGTCTGCATTTTATAGCGCTCGCTAGAGAATGTGTTAACGTCCTTTCTGTAGCGATCGCTAGAGAAAGGAACCCGTGATGGGTGCACTGCCGCAAACCGGCCGGCTCGACGGCAAGACCGCGCTGGTCACCGGCGCAAGCCGCGGCATCGGCCGGGCCATCGCAGAGCGGCTCGGCCGGGACGGGGCGCGGGTCGCCGTGCACTACAACGGCAATGAGCAGGCGGCGAAGGAAACCGTCGTCGCCATCGAAGCGGCGGGCGGTTCGGCCTTTGCGATCAAGGCCGAACTCGGCGTACCCGGAGATGCCGCGACGCTGTGGTCCGCATTCGACGCACAGGCCGACGGCGTGGACGTTATCGTCAACAACGCGGGCATCGATGGCATTCGCGAACCGATCGGCGGCACCGATGAGGCGGCCTTCGACCGAGTCTTCGCCGTCAATGCGAAGGCGCCGTTCTTCGTCACCAAGCTGGGCCTGGATCGGCTGCGCGACGGCGGCCGCATCGTCAATGTCTCCACCGGCCTCACACACGGGGCGAGAATGCCGCAGCTGATCGCCTACACGATGACCAAGGGCGCGATCGATAGCTTCACCCAAACGCTGGCAAAGGAACTCGGTGCCCGCGGCATCACCGTGAATGCCGTCGCGCCGGGCGTGATCGATACCGATATGAACGCGAACTGGTTGCGCAATGCCGAGACCGAGGCGTTGGTGGCCGGAATGTCGCCGTTGAATCGAGTTGGCCAACCCGGTGATATCGCGGATATCACCGCATTCCTCGCCTCGGACGATTCCCGGTGGATCACCGGACAGTGGATCGATGCCACCGGCGGGGCGCTGTTGTAACCGTCCGACACATGGGCGGTGAATGTCTCATCTCGAGCTGAGCACCTGTCGTACCCACGGGATAGGCTTGAGCACCGTGTTGTCAGTTGTGCCAAGTCCCGTCGTTGTGCGCGCGCCGTCCAAGGTGAACCTCCACCTAGGCGTCGGTGACGTGCGCGCGGACGGCTATCACGATCTGACCACGGTGTTCCAAGCCCTCTCGCTCAGCGACGATCTGGAACTCGCACCGGCGGCCTCGCTCGCCGTGCGGGTCAGCGGCGAGGGCGCCGCCGATGTGCCGACCGATCGCACCAATCTGGTGTGGAAGGCCGCTGTGCGCGTCGCCCATCTGGCTGGCCGCGCACCGCTGGTGGAAATCGCGATCAACAAGGGCATTCCGGTAGCCGGTGGAATGGCCGGCGGTAGTGCGGATGCCGCCGCGGCGCTGGTGGGGCTGAACGAACTCTGGGATGTCGGGCTGACCCGCGACGAATTGTTCGCGGTGGCAACCGAACTCGGCAGCGATGTGCCGTTCGCGCTGCACGGCGGAACGGCGCTCGGTACCGGCCGGGGCGAGCGGCTGCTTCCGGTGTTGTCCCGCAATACCTTTCACTGGGTACTTGCGCTCGCCAAGGGCGGATTGTCCACCCCCGCGGTCTTCACCGAACTCGACCGACTACGCGAGAACGGTACCCCGCCCCGGCTCGGCGAGCCGCAGGCGCTGATGCAGGCACTGGCCTCCGGTGACCCGAAACAGCTTGCGCCCCTGCTGGGTAACGATCTGCAGGCGGCCGCGCTCTCGCTGAAGCCCGAGTTGCGACGGACGTTGCGTGCGGGCGTCGGTGCCGGGGCGCTTGCCGGGCTGGTCTCGGGCTCCGGCCCAACCTGCGCATTCCTGTGTGACAGCGAGGACGGCGCCGTGGCGGTCGCGGCCGAGCTCGCGGGTGCCGGTGTGTGCCGTAGCGTGCGCACGGCCAGCGGACCGGTGCCCGGCGCTCGCGTCATCAGCAGCGACGCGCCAGGCAAGCGCTGACGTTTCGCCGGCTATGCGATGACGTCGGCGAGGCGGTCCACTTGGTCGGCGTCGCGGCCGTAGCAGTAGAGCATGACCTCATCTGCGCCGAGATCCTCGAATTGGCTGATGGCCGTGCGGATCTCGTCGGGTGTGGTGAGCATTCCGGCGAGCATGGAGTCGGCGCGACCGCTGAATTCGTAGTAGGCGCCCATCGAGATGCGGGCGTCTTCGATCAGGTCGGGTGCGCCGAGCGCGACATTGACCTGGGCGACAATGCGGGGCTCGCCGTCGCGGCCGTGTTCCTTCCACGAGCGGCGGGCGGTGTCGAACAGGCCACCGGCCCACGACGGTGCGGCGGCCGAGAGAAAGCCACCGCCCCAACGGCCGACGCGATCGATGGCGGCGGGCTGGAAGCCGCCGAAGAGCAGTTCGGGTCCCTCGGGGCGCAGCGGTGCGGGACCGATCGGTCCGCAGTCGGTGCCGTACGGCCGGCCGGACCACAGGCGGCGCATGATCTCGAGTTGTTCGTCCATGCGACGGCCGCGCGAGTGCAGCTCGGTGCCGGAGGCGATGTGATCGTCCGCGCGACCGCCGACGCCGAGGCCGAGCACCAGGCGGCCGCCGGACATGCGATCGAGGGTGGCGGCCTGCTTGGCGAGCAGCGTCGGCTCGCGCAGCGGCGCGATGAGCACTTCGGTCTGCACCTTGATGCGGTTGGTGGCACCGGCGATCATGCCGAGGGCGACCAGTGGTTCGGGATTGTCGTAGACGAGCCGGTCGAGCAGACCGAGGGTGGAGAATGGGCCCGCATCGGCGCGGCGGGACCAGTCGAGCAGGGCGGCGGGATCGGAAATGGGCAGACCGAGTCCGACGTGCATGAAAACCTCCAAGGTAGTTGAAACCGTGCCGCCCCACTCACCTCGATCTCGAGGCGGGGCTCCCATTCTGCGGCTGTGTCTCAGGAGCGCCGTAACAACGTTCGTAACGAACACTGTTCGCTAAACCTGACTGTAAACGAACGCCGTTCGTCGCGCAAGTCTGCGAAACCCGACAGTTGCCGGGGGCACCGTTGCGGACTGCGCTGAGCAGGATCGGACGAGGCCGTCGGAGCGGAGAACAAGTGCACGGCGTGCAGTGGTTTCCGGGCCGCGGCACCTGGATGGCCGCTGGGGCGTTCAGTGGGGCGGCGGGTGGTTCGGGATGCTCGGTACGCTTGCGCGGGGCGAGTACTCGCCCGGCGCATGACTCGGAAGGATCCATGTCCAACCTGATCAATCTCGAACAGGTCTCCAAGAGCTTCGGTATCAAACCGCTCCTGGACAATGTTTCGCTCGGCATTCACGCGGGCGAGCGGATCGGTGTCGTCGGCCTGAACGGCGGCGGCAAGACCACCCTGTTGGAGGTGCTGACCGGTCTCGAGCCGCCCGACAGCGGCCGGGTGAGCCGGGTCGGCGGGTTGCGCATGGCGGTGGTGACCCAGCGCGGTGTACTTCCCGTGGGCGCGACCGTCGGATCCGTGGTGCTGGCGGGACTGGCCGATGACGCGATGACCCCCGGCACGAGCGGCGGGCACGGTGGCGGCAGCTCGCGTGACCACGGAGGGGAGCGCCTAGATAAATACGGCGTGGCCGAATACGAATGGGCTTCGAATTCGCGCATCCGTTCGGTGATGGAGGGCATCGGGATCGAGGGCCTCGGTCTGGATACTTCCGTCGACAATCTCTCCGGTGGCGAGCGCCGCCGCGTCGCACTGGCCGCCGCGCTGGTCCGCGACCTCGATCTGCTCGTCTTGGACGAGCCGACCAACCACCTCGATGTCGAGGGCGTGCAGTGGCTGGCGCAACATCTGCTGGAGCGTCGCAGCGCGCTGGTGGTCGTGACCCACGATCGCTGGTTCCTCGATACCGTCGCCACCGACACCTGGGAGGTCGTCGGCGGCAAGGTCGAAAGCTATGAAGGCGGTTACGGCGACTGGATTTTCGCGCGCGCCGAGCGGGCGCGGCAGGCCGATGCCTCCGAGGCCAGGCGCGCGAATCTGGCGCGCAAGGAGTTGGCCTGGTTGCGGCGTGGTGCGAAGGCCCGCACCTCCAAGCCGCGCTATCGGGTGGAGGCGGCCGAGGCGCTGATCGCCGATGTGCCGCCGCCGCGCGACAGCGTCTCGCTGGCCGCATTCGCGCGAAAGCGACTGGGCCGCGTCGTCGTCGAACTCGAGGACGCCACCCTCACCACCCCGGACGGCCGCGAGTTGGTGCGCGACTTGACCTGGCGCTTGGCGCCGGGGGAGCGAGTCGGCCTGGTCGGTGTGAACGGCTCCGGCAAGACGACCCTGCTACGCACGCTGGCCGGTGCCGTCGAACCCGCTGCGGGCAAACGCATTCAGGGCCAGACGGTTCAGATCGGTTGGCTACGTCAGGAACTCGACGACCTGCCGATCGATCTTCGCGTGCTGGAGGCGGTACAGCAGATCGCGCAGCGAATCATGCTGGGCGATAAGGAAATCTCCGCGGGCCAGCTGGCCGAGCGCCTGGGCTTCACCCCGGCACGTCAGCGCACCCCGGTCGGTGACCTGTCCGGTGGCGAGCGCCGCAGGCTACAACTGACCCGGATCCTGATGTCCGAACCGAATGTCCTGCTGCTCGACGAGCCGACCAACGACCTGGACATCGACACCCTGCAACAACTGGAAGACCTGCTCGACAACTGGGCGGGCACGCTGGTCGTGATCAGCCACGACCGCTATCTGATCGAGCGCATCTGCGACTCCACCTGGGCGCTGTTCGGCGATGGAAAACTCACCAATCTGCCCGGCGGTATCGACGAATACCTGAAAAAGCGCGCCGCATCGAGCTCGGCCGCAACGCGAGCCACCGACTCCAAGACCGCCGAAGCCCCCGCGACCGACGCCGCCGCCTACCGTGCCGCCCGCAAGGAGCTGGCCAAGCTAGAGCGCACCATCGACAAACTCACCGAACGCGAGCAGCGCCTCCACACCGCCCTCGCCGACGCCGCTACCGACCCCGACAAACTCATCACCCTTGGCACCGAACTGAAACAGGTCCTGGCCGAAAAGGAATCCGCCGAGGAGCGCTGGCTGGAACTGGCCGACACCGCCTGATCCCCACCCCATCGACGTTGGTCGAATGGTCGCTCGAAACCCCGCCCACAACCACCATTCGACTACCCTCGAGAACGCAACAACAGCCAGTCGACTGTGTTCGACTCGCCTCGACTGCGCCGGTCTAGCTGGTGCCGGAGACGCGCCCGTCCTGGACCACGACCGGCAGGCAGGTTTGCACGAAATCCGCGCCGAAGCCGGTGAGCGCGATGCTGCGGTAGTAGACCTTCGTGCCGAAACCGGAGCGCTTCAACACTTCTCGGACCGGGGATTGGGCTTCGAGGAGTTGGTAGCGGTTCGGATTGCCCACCGGTTCCTTGACGAATTCGATCAGTCCGAGGCGGCGCAGGTTCGGCAGGTACTGCTGGATCCGGTTGGGGAAGCGCAGGCCCGCGTGCTCACCGATCAGGTTGAGTCCGGAGATGATTCGCTCGACACCGATGCCGCGCGGCCGACCGGCGCGGATATCGATCGAGGGCTGCGGGCCGTCGAGGTGCAGGAAGCGCAGGATGCGCGCCTCATCGGGCGTCAGCTCCTCCAGCATGCGCGCGAAGGCCGGGTGGCTTTCGTGGTGTTCGCCCTGCGTGCTCGCCGACAGCCGCAGCAGTGCGGCCCCCTGCTCACGCAAGGTGGGAACGGCATCGGGCGTGGGCTGTTCGGGCGTCGCGGGCAGACGCAACGCGCGCCGCACCGCGTCACGAACCTCCGCCTCCGCCTCGGCGAGCACCTCGCGCGGGGGAGTTCCCGCGATACTGCCGCGGACCACGGTGGCCCCGACGCCGAGGGCGGTGTCGATGCCCCACGCGGTCACCTCGGCGGCCGCGCTCACCGCGACCCTGGCAACCCCGGTGGTTGCGCGAACGGTCTTGCGCACCGAGCTGACCTGCTGCTTCGGCTCGACCGCGCCGACATGCAGGCGCGCGATCTCCGTCGATTGCCCGGATGTCGAGGACTCGGAAGTTCTTGCGGTTTCGGCCACTTCGGACTGCTCGGTTCGCTCGGCGCCCTGCCCGGCGGCCCGCAGATCGTCGCCGCCAGCATCCGTCATAGCCATGTTGTCGCCACTCCCGTTCCGAAGATCAGGATGTGAGCGTATCCGGCGAAGAGCCCCAACACGCCGCCATGCAGAAAAAGGAGCCATTCGTCCTGTTTGATGGCCGCTCGCAGCATATCCACGAAGTCGGGGGGCGATAGCGCCGACATCTGTTTGGCGATGTAGTCGTTGATCTGCCTGCCCTGCTGGACATTGAAGTCCGGATCCGCGAAGGCGATCGGCGCGATGGTCATCGCCTCGGTGGTCAGCGTCGACTGCAGCGAGTCGTACTCCCGGCTGCCGAGCATGAACTTCACCGCGGGCCGCGCCGGTCCGAGCGCCCGGTCCGCGGCCGGGCGCAGCGTGTCCTCGAGCATCTGCATGGTCCGGTCCGAGCGCGGGCCGTTCAGCAGCTCGTCACCGATATTGGCGACGGTCATCACCTGACTGGAAACCAATTCCGCGTAGCCGTCGGTGATTTCGAGCTGCCGCTTGATGAGCAGACCCTGTCGCCACGGGCACCACCACTTCGGGTACGCGGGCGCGAAGATCATATTCAGGCCGATCCAGTTGACCACCCAGCCGATGATGACACCGCCGATGGGCAGCACCACCAGTGACGACCAGCCGGTCACATGCAACACGGCGACCAGCACCACACCCATCGGCGCGCCGAAGTAGAAACCGAAGTTCTGCATGAAGCGCAGTTCCTTGGCGCCGAGCACCTGGAAAAGGGTGTTGAGCAGATGTGGACGCGCCTGGAAATAACGGATGACCATCTGCTTGACGTCCAGCAACTGATCGATATTGGCGCCCAATTCCTCGGTCAGCTCGCGCAGAATATCGGGCAGCTGCTGACGCACCCGCGCGTGAATCATCTCGCGCACACCGGTCGGCAGGTTGTACCAGAGTTGCGGATGTTCGCGGCGCAGGATTTCTTCGACTATGTCCTTGATCTGCGCGTCGGCGATAGTGGCGAGGTGTTCGGCGAGCTTGTCCGGCTCCAGCTCACGATAGAAATCGGCGACGCTGCCGAGTTTCGCCAGCCCCTTGTCGACCGCGATGCTCGCCATTTTGTCCGCGCGCGAGGGCACAATGCCCTGCCAGCCCATTCGGCCGTCGTAGCTCAGCAGCGGCAGCACCTGAATTCGCTTGGGCAGGAAGGGAAACAGTGCGCGCAATCCGGGTAAACGAATACCGTGGAAGGCGACCGGCTTGAACAACATCAGGATGCCGGTCCAGTTGGTGATGTATCCGATGATGCCAGTGAAAAGGGGGATAGTCACTAACTCCAGGAGGACCGTCGGGTGCACCCCGAAAACACTCTCCAACACGACACCCTCCTGCCGATATACCGGTGACCGCCGCCTCACCGGCAACCCAAACTAGCACCCAGTCGGCAGACGGACCCTACTGTGAGGTCGAGACGCCGGTCTATCGCGAGTGTCCCGGGCCACAGCGGATTGTCTGAGACATCAGTCACACTGTGTGTCCAGAATGTCGTAGTGTCAACGGGCGGCGGAGACAATGGCGACATTCACGCGTCCGGCAGCAGGGGTCGGCGTGTTTGCCAGCCCACTCGGCTCGCGGTAAGGCATACCTGGAAGGCTGGCGGGCAATAATCTGTGGGCGTATTCGTTCACTTGGCAATACATCGGAGAGAACGTGACAGACGACAGGACCGGACAGGACGTAGCCCGGGCCGGTTCCCGCTCGGTGGAGCGCAGCTCGGATGTCGAACAGCGGCAGATCAGCAACGAGGCGCGGCTGATTCGCGGTGTGTTCCGAGCGGCGGGGCTCGCGGCGGGCACCATGGTGCGCGGCAGCCAGTGGGCCGTCGAGACGACCTATGAGGTGACCAAGGAGATCACCCAGGCCGCGCTCGACGGTGAGTCGTCTGCGGATATCGCCGAGCGCACCGGTAATGCGTTGCGCTCCATCGCGCGCAGCGCGCTCGGCGTCACCGAGGGGTCGGTGCGCGAAATCGTCAGCTACGTACCGACTTCCAACGGTGCGCCGCAGCCTGCGCCGGTCGGTATCGGCGCGCCGTTGCGTTCGGCGAGCAGCGAAGAGTTGCGCCGGCGCGGCGACGCGTTGCTCGCCCGCTCTGCCGATGTCTACTTCACCGAGGACGTGCACCCCGCCTATGATCGGATCCTGGACGAGTTGGCTCCGGACGAGGCGCGCATTCTGCGGTTCATGGCGTTGAACGGTCCGCAGCCGTCGGTCGATGTGCGCACCAACCGTCCGCTCGGCATCGGCTCGGAATTGGTGACCGGTGATCTCACCTCGGTTCCGGAACAGGCCGGTGTCCGTTATCCGGACCGCGCACGCACCTATCTGATCAACCTCAACCGTCTCGGCCTGACCCAGGTTTCCGATGACCCGGTGGTGCTCAGCCGGTACATGGTGCTCGAGGTGCAGCCGGTGGTCGAGGCGGCGCTGAAGAAGGCCGGACGCGCCCCCAAGATCGTGCGCAAGAGTCTGCGGCTGACCGAATTCGGCAGCGATTTCTGCAACACCTGCTTCACCATCGGAAACTGACACGTGCGGTCGACCGCCGATTTCGGCTCGAAGTGATAGCAATCTGATACAAATCTCCCAATCTCCGTAGCGCGGCGACTTCGAATGGGATTGTTGAGATATGGACCAGGATGCTGTGTCAGCGATCAGTCGCCTGAAGTTCAGGTATCTGCGCACCCTCGACACCAAGTCGTGGGATGAATTCGCGGACACCATGATCCCGGAGGCGACCGCCACCTACAGCGAATACCTGCAGTTCGAGTCGCGGGATGCGTTCATGGCGTTCATGCGCAACACCCTCGGTCCGCACGTCATCACCGAGCATCGATGCGACCATCCGGAGATCGATGTCGACGGTGATAACGCCACCGGCACTTGGTATCTCGCTGACACCGTGCTGATACCGGCGCACAACATGCTGTTGCGCGGCGCGGCCTTCTACACCGATCGCTACGTCCGCTGCAATGACGGTCGCTGGCGCATCGCGCATACCGGATACGAGCGCACCTACGAGGTGGTGCTCTCGCTCAGCGATCTGCCGAGCCTGCGCCTGACATCGAGTCGCTGGGGACTGATCACGCGCGAGGACGGCATCGCGTCGGTCGAGCGCGAGCCCGGCGCCACCCCGCTGCGGCGGGAGTCCGCGCCAGAGGCCGCGGAGCCCGAGGCCGGATGAACGGCGATCCCTAATCCGCCGCGGCGACCAGCGGCTCGAGCGTGAGCTTCGGATGCTCCTTCTCGATGTACTGCAACCGCCACTTATCGCTGAACAGCGCCAGCAGCGCCCCGTCGGAGCGGGTGAACACCTCGACCCCGCGCTGCCGATCGAGTTCGGCCATCGACTCCGCATCCGTGCGCCGGGCCAGCGTGTAGGGCAGGTGCTCCATGTGCGTCTCGACATTGAACTCCGCGAGCATCCGCGCGGTGACCACCTCGAACTGCATCGGACCGACCGCCGCGAGCACGGGTGAGGCATCGCCGCGCGCATCATTGCGCAGGACCTGCACCACGCCTTCGGAATCGAGCTGGTCGATGGCCTTGCGGAACTGCTTGTACTTACCGGCACTCTGCGCCCGCAGCACCGCGAAATGCTCCGGCGCGAAGGACGGGATCGGCGGGAACTCCACCTTCTTGTCCACGAACAGTGTGTGCCCCGGCGCCAGCGCGGTGGCATTCACGAGGCCGACCACGTCACCCGGGTAGGCCGTGTCGACGGTCGAGCGCTCCCGCCCGAAAACGGTGAGCGCGTATTTGGTCGCGAACGGCCGACCGGTCTGCGCGTGCGTGACAACCATCCCGCGCTCGAATTCGCCGGACACGATCCGCATGAATGCGAGCCGATCCCGGTGTGCCGCATCCATTCCGGCCTGCACCTTGAATACGACCGCGCTGAACGGATCGGTGGTGTTGCGTGGCGTGCCGCCGATATCGGCACGCGAGCCGGGCGCCGGCGCCAGCGCGACCAGGGTCTCCAGCAGTTGTCGCACACCGAAATTCAGCATGGCGGAGGCGTAGATGACGGGGGAGGTCTGCCCGGCCAGGAACATCTCCTGATCGTGGTCCTGCCCGGTCGCCGAGAGCAGTTCGCTCTCCTCGGCGGCGGTCGTCCACGCCTCACCCTCGCGGGTCTCGGCCGATTCCGGATCTACCGACTCCTCCGGCGCGATGGTCGCGCCACCCGCGGTCCGAGTGAAGTGGATGTATTCGACGGCCGCCCCCTCGGGACCGCGACGTAGCAGACCGCGGAAGTCGCCGGCGATGCCGACCGGCAGGAACAGCGGCGTCGGGGTGAGGCCGATCCGCTCGCTGATCTCGTCGAGCAGTTCCAGCGGCGCGCGGCCCGGACGGTCCCACTTGTTGATCACGGTGACGACCGGAATGCCGCGATGGCGACACACCTGGAACAACTTCAGTGTCTGCGGCTCCAGACCCTTGGCGGCGTCGATGAGCATGACGGCGGCGTCGACGGCGGTGAGCACACGGTAGGTGTCCTCGGAGAAATCCGAGTGGCCCGGGGTGTCGACCAGATTGATGACATTATCGATATCGGAGCCGGCGGCGCGATAGTTGAACTGCAGCGCGGTCGAACTCACCGAGATGCCGCGCGCCTTCTCCATCTCCATCCAGTCCGACACGGTGGACTTGCGTCCGGCCTTGCCGTGGATCGCGCCCGCCTCGGAGATCATCCTGGCGTGCAACGCCAGCGCCTCGGTGAGCGTCGACTTGCCCGCGTCGGGGTGGGAGATCACCGCGAATGTGCGTCGCCGGGCGACCTCGGCGGGCAGCCCACGCGGGGCGGGCGTGACGACACCCTCAGTGGAGGCGGTCAACTGCAACAACCTTTCAGACGGCCGATCGGCAACCGCTCCAGCGTACGCGACCGGGGTGACGACAATCCGGCCAGTCCGACCACCCGATTCAGCTGGACATAAACACTTGCGCTATGGTGTTCGGGTTGTCTCGGCGAGGGTGACCGCAGACGTAATGCGTTCACCGTGATCGACGCGGCTCGGCTCTCGGCCGTCCTCGTTCGGTCTTCGCCCGACGAGTAGACCAACCATTTGCCAGGGGGGATAACAGTCCCTGGCGCACTGTTGACAGCCCGGAAGAGCCGTAGGGAGTAGATCCAGTCATGTCCGACGCCAACCTTCTCGAAGCCGCCGTCCGCACGGAGTTCGGCAAGGGCGCCGCCCGCCGTACCCGTCGCGCGGGCAACGTTCCCGCCGTGCTGTACGGCCACGCCGCCGACCCGCAGCACCTCTCGCTCAACGCCCAGGCCTTCGCCGCCATCCTGCGCGAGCACGGCACCAATGCGGTGCTGAACCTCGTCATCGACGGCAAGAAGCAGCTCGCGCTGACCAAATCCGTTGTGGTGCACCCGATTCGCCGTTACATCGAGCACGCCGACCTGCTGATCGTCAAGCGCGGCGAGAAGGTCACCGCCGATGTGAACATCGCGCTGACCGGTGAGGCCGGCGCGGCCACCCTGGTCACCCAGGACGTCACCACGCTGTCCATCGAGGCCGACGCGCTGAACATTCCGGAGTCCATCGAGGTCTCGATCGAGGGCGTCGAAGCGGGCACCCAGATCACCGCGGGCGAGATCGAGCTGCCGAAGGGTGTCACCCTGGCCGGTGACCCGGAGGCCCTGATCGTCAACATCATCGCGGCCCCGGCTTCCGCGCAGGAGACCGAAGAGGCTGCCGCGGCCGCCGCGGAGTCCGAGAGCGCCGAGTAAGAACTCCCCGGATCGGTTGTCCGGATGACCGAATCCTCGACCGGGCCCGCGCTCGTGGTCGGACTTGGCAACCCAGGTTCGGAGTACGAGCGCACCCGGCACAATATCGGCTTTCTGGTCGCCGACGTGCTCGCGCAGCGCGTCGGCGGCCGTTTTGCTGTGCACAAGAAGTCCGGTGCGGATCTATTGCAGGCCAGGCTGGACGGGCGTCAGGTGTTGATCGCCAAGCCACGCTCGTTCATGAATCTGTCCGGGCGCTCGGTCGCGGCGCTGGCGAAGTTCTTCTCGGTGCCGCCGACCGAGGTGATCGTCGTGCACGACGAATTGGATCTGCCGTTCGGTCAGGTCCGGCTCAAGCGCGGCGGCGGTGAGGGCGGGCACAACGGATTGCGTTCGGTCTCCAGTGCCCTGACCACCAAGGACTATCTGCGCACCCGCATCGGCATCGGCCGCCCGCCGGGTCGCCAGGACCCGGCGGACTACGTGCTCAAACCGTTTTCGTCGGCGGAGCGCAAGGAAGTACCGGTGATCGTCGAACAGGCCGCGGACGCGGTCGAACTGCTACTGCGCGTCGGGCTCGAACCGGCCCAGAACCAACTGCACTAGGCCGAGTTCGACTGCGGCTCAGCGCAGGTGGATCGCGGTGGCGGAGCGGCGCAGCTTGCCCGAGGAGGTTTTCGGGAGGGCGCCGGGGCCGAGCACTGCGACGGTGCGCGGGCGGGCGCCGACTTCGGAGAACACCGCGTGCACGATTTCGCGTTCGATGCGCTTGACCTCATCGGCATTCTGGTGGTCGTTGCTTTCCACCACGACGGCGAAGCTTTCGCGTTTCTCTCCCGCGTCCAAACGGACCGCGACGGCATTGCCGGGGCGCACCCCCGCCACGCGCATCGCGGCACGCTCGATATCGGTCGGGTAGATATTGCGACCGCCCATGATGATGACGTCCTTGATCCGGCCGCACACCACGATCAGGCCCTCATCGGTGAAGTAGCCGATATCGCCGGTGTCGAGCCAGCCGTCCGCATCCTGTGCCGGGCGGAACCCGTTGACCGTGACGTAGCCGGAAGTGACCGCGGGACCGCGAAGTTCGATCACGCCGACGGAACGGGGCGGCAGCGTCTGGCGCTCCGCATCGACGACCCGCCCCTCGAGATTGTCGACCAGATAGCCGAGCGTGGGCATGCGGCGGACATTGCCGTGGTGATCGTGGGCCGGCACGGCCTTGCCCAGCGCCTCGAGCAGATCGGCATCGATGATGTCGAGGACCTGGCCGTGTCCGGGATCGGGCACCGATACGGCCAGTGTGGTTTCGGCCATGCCGTAGACCGGGGTCAGCGCCATCGGATTGAGTCGGAAGCGTTTGCCGGCCGTGGCGAGGGTCTCCATGGTGTCCGGATCGACGGGTTCGGCGCCGTTCCACATGTATCGGACGCTGCTGAGATCGTAGGCGCCGTCCTCGGCCTGCTTGAGTCGGCGAGCCAGCAGTGAGTACGCGAAATTCGGTGCCGCCGTGACGGTGCCACGGTACTTGTCGATCAGCTCGGCCCACAGCAGTGGACGCATCAGGAAGTCGATCGGCGTGACACAGACCACTTCGGCGCCGAATTGCATGGGGACGCTGAGGAATCCGACCATCCCCATATCGTGGAACAGGGGCAGCCAGCTGATCATCACATCGTCGTCGAGCTGGAACTTCACCCGGTCGAACATGGCGTAGGCGTTGGTGTAGAAGTTCCCGTGCGTGATCCGCACCGCCTTCGGCGATCCGGTCGAACCGGATGTCAACTGCTGCAACGCGATATCGGTCTCGACGGTCTGCACCGGATCGGTCTCCGGGCTCTCGCGCAGCTGATCGATGCGCACCACGGCGATGCCGCGCTCGCGCAGCAGTGGTTCGGCGGCCTCGAAGGGCGCGCCGAGTACCACCGCGCGCGCCTCGATCATCGACAGCACGGTCTCGGTATCGCGGGCCCAGACCACCAGATCCGTGCGCGGCGTCGGCTGATGCAACATGGTGATCGACGCGCCCCGCATCCAGATGCCCTGACAGACCGGTGCGATATCGACCGGCATCCCGGCCAGCACGCCTACCGCGTCACCGTGTCCGATGCCGGCTTCGGCGAGTCCGCCCGCCATCCGTCGTGCGATTCGATGGATCTCACCCCAGGTCTGCCGAAACGGCGCGTTCGGCTCCCCGGTCACCAATCCGCGACTCGAGGTTTGTGCCGTTGCGTACATCTCGTCGGTGAACCTGCTCAAAGTCCAACTCCCTTGTCACCCCGATGCGGTGGCCGGACATGGGTGAACGGCCTGCTCCCCAACTATCCCGCCAATTCGTCCCGGCGTTAACCATTCCGAGGACACGCCCGTGTCGCGGTGGCGTTATGGGCGATTCGAGAAAGTTGCCGCGTAGCGATCGACGTAGTTCCGGCCGGATCGGGCGGCCAATTCCCGCATCAGTTCGTCGGTCGCGGCGCGGACCCGGCAGGTGTCCGGTGCCGGGTGGGTCGGGGTGAGCGGGTAGTAGCGCGGCGTGCCGAAACTGATGTGCACCTTGCCGAAGCGCGGCAACCGGTGGCCGCGCGGATTCACCTTGTCGGTGCCCGACAGCACGACCGGGATGACCGGAGCGCCAGTGGCCATGGCGACGCGCAGTGCGCCGGTGCGGCCGCGATAGATGCGGCCGTCCGGGGAGCGGGTGCCCTCCGGATGGATGGCCCAGACGTCGCCGGATTCCAGGATTTTCGTCGCGGCGGTCAGTGCGTCCGCGGCGGCGGTACCGCCGGTGCGGTTCACCGGGACCTGACCCGCGACGGTGAAGAACCAGCGTTGGAACCGGCCCTTGAATCCGGTCCCGGTGAAGTACTCCTGTTTGGCCAGGAAGGTGACCCGGCGCGGCAGGGCCAGCGCGAGATACATCGAGTCGAGCATCGCGACATGGTTGGCCGCGATGATTACCGGTCCGGTGCGGGGTACGTGCCGCAGCCCTTCCACCTCGGGGCGGCCGAGCAGCCGCAGCAGCGGGCCGACCAGAACGTACTTGAACAACCGGTACCACACATGAGCCTCCGAGAAAGTTGCCGTAGACAATGTCTACCAAAGATCGTAGACATTGTCTACGATCATCTGTGGCGGATTTCTACTTATGTGACGCAGTCGGAAGGAGTGATTCGATGAGCGCCGTAGACAATGTCTCCATGGTCGGAAGCGAACCGTTGCGGGAACGATTGGTCGGCGCCGGGGTCGACATGCTCGAGGAGGTCGGCGCGGCCCAGTTGGGTCTGCGTGCGATCACCCGTGCGGCCGGGGTGTCCCACGGTGCGCCGCGCAGGCACTTTCCGACGCACCGCGCACTCTTGGCCGCCATCGCCGCGCGTGGTTTCGCCGATCTCATCGAGCGGTTCGCGAAGGTGGAGGTGGGCGCGAGCACGCCGAGGGAACATCTGGAACGGATGGCCGCCGAGTACGTCGAATTCGCCGGCGAGCGCCCGGAAATGTTCACGCTGATGTTCCGCCACGACCTACTCGAGGGCTCCGGCGAGAATCTCCGCGAGATCACCCTGCCGCTCTTCGAGCGCTTCACAGCTCTGGTCGAGGCCGCCGCCCCGAATTCCGGCAACCCCGCGATCAATCTGTGGACCAACCTCCACGGCATCGCCGCCCTCCAAGCCAACCGCAGCCTGCGCCTGGTGGCACCCACCGCCGACCTCCGCACCCTGGTAGCCCACGCAATCCAGCTGCACCTGACCTGACGCGCCCACCATCGAGCGCAGTCGAATGGTTGCTGAAAACCCCACCACTAGCGAATTCGACTCCCCTCGACAAAGGACGCTCGAGGCTCAATGTCGTGGCGGGAGAGGGATTCTCGCAAGATCGGTGGCGATGACGATCTCGCCCGTGAAGTGCAGTGCTGCTTCGGCGAGGTGGGCGTCGAGGTCGCGGTAGCGCTGGGAGAAGTGGGTCAGGACCAGGGTGCGCACACCGGCTTCGGCGGCGACTCGGGCGGCTTGGCCCGCGGTCAGGTGGCCGTATTGCTCGGCGAGCTGCGCATCGACGTCCAGGAAGGTCGCCTCGATCACCAGCATGTCCACGCCCGAAGCGAGGGACAGCACGCCCGGGCACAGGCGGGTGTCCATTACGAATGCGAAGCTCTGGCCCGTCCTCGGCTCGCTGACATCGGCCAGCGTGATTGTGCGTCTGTCGAATTCGATGCTGCCGGTGCGCTGCAGTTGTCCGACCGCCGGGCCGTGCAGGCCGAATAAGGCGAGCCGCTCCGGCAGGATGCGCACACCGCTCGGTTCGGTGAGCCGGTAGCCGAAAGCATCGACCGGATGCGATAGCGCGACCGCTTCGAGGACGAACGGCGCACCAGGCGCGTCCAGCGCACCCGGATCGGCGATCGGATGCGCCCGGAGCTCGACGGTGCGATAGAACGAGCTGGCAGTGCTCAGGCGATCGAAGAAGGCCTCACCCGAGGCGGGGTAGTACACATCGACCGGATGGGCGACCTTGTCCAGATTGATCCGCTGGATGATGCCGGGTAGTCCGAGGCAGTGGTCGCCGTGGAAATGGGTCACCGCGATCCGGGTGATATCGGTGACCGATACGCCCGCGTACGTCATCTGCCGCTGCGTGCCCTCGCCCGGATCGAAGAGGATGCCCTCCTCGCCCCAGCGCAGCAGATACCCATTGTGGTTGCGCTGCTTGGTCGGAACCTGACTCGCGGTGCCGAGGACGACCAGTTCGCGAGGTGACATCAGAGCGTCGCGACCGCGCCGACGAACCGGTCCAGCTCCTCGAAACTCACGAAGCAGTGCGGCGAGGCGCGCACCACCGAGTCCAGGCCACGGGCGGTCATATCCAGCAGCGTAGAGCTGGCATGGCTCGCCGTCACCGTAATATTCTGCGCCGCAAGGCGATCGCGCACCTCGACCGCGGATTTACCGTCGACGGTGAACGAAACGATGCCGCTGTGCCGAATTCCGATGTCGCGCACCGTGACTCCGTCGATTTCCGGCAGCGACTTGCGCAGATGCTCCGCGCGGGCCGCGATCGCGTCGTAGACGTCCTCGGGCCCCAGCTCGAGCAGATACCGCACGGCCGCACCGAGACCGAGTCGCGCCGCGACATCGCATTCCCAGAATTCGAAGCGACGCGCATCGGGCACCAGGGCGTATTCCTGCGGGCCGGTCCACTGCGCACTGTGCAGATCCAGCCGCTGCGGCTCCATCGACGCGGCCAATTCCGGTCGCACATAAAGGAATCCGGTGCCACGCGGTCCGCGCAGCCATTTGCGCCCGGTGACCGAGAGCGCGTCGACGTCGAGTTCGGCCACATCGATCGGCAACTGTCCGGCCGACTGGCAGGCATCGAGCAGTACCAGCGCGCCGACCGAATGCGCGATCCGGGTGGCGTCGGCGGCCGGGTTGACCAGGCCGCCATTGGTCGGGGCGTGCAACACCGACACCAGCTGGACCCGCTCGTCGACCATGTCGGCGAGTGCGTCGAGGTCGATCTGGCCGCTGCCGTCGCTGGGAATCTGTTCGACCACCGCGCCGGTCGCCCTGGCCCGCTGCAGCGCCGCAATGGCATTGCTCGCATAGTCGGCGCCGGAGATGAGGATCCGGTCGCCGGGTGCGAGTGGGACCGAGTAGAAGAAGTCGGCCCACGCGCGGGTCGCGCTATCGCTGAGCGCGATGCCGGTCGGATCGGCGTTGACGAGTCGGCCGATATCGGTTTTCACCGCGGCGAGATCGTCGAGTCGCTCGTTCGCCGCGCGGTAGCCGCCGATTTCGGCTTCGCGACGCAGATGTGCCACAACGGTATCGACGACGACTCGGGGTGGTAACGAGGAGCCCGCGCTGTCGAGGAAGACCAGATCGGATCCGGCGCCGTAGGCCGGTATGTCGGCGCGTACGCGATTCTCGTCGAGCATGGCCTCGACAGTATCGCCGAAAACGGCGGATTGGGCCATCGCACGAGTCGGCGCAGGTCCGGGCCGCCGTGCGTGAGTCCCGCGCTGTGCATGACCACGAATTCAGATTCTTGTCACATTTCTTGTCGGTGCCCCTCGCTACGCTGGTTTGGGTCGCTGCACTGGAATACGACCGGCGCCCGAGGCGATACAGAACTACCTGAACAACTGTCGGCGATACACACGCAGCACAGCCACGGTTACCTGTTTCACATGGTGGAGGTTGGTATGGCAGTCACGCTCGAGCATCCGAAGCGAGTCATCGCGCTGGAAAACGGCGAACTCTCCTCGCGGGCCGCGGCCGAGGCCTATCTCGAAAAAATCTGTTTCAAACTGGGCCCACCGACGCTCATCGGCGCCGAACTGGAATGGCTCACCGTGCAGGGTGAGTGTTCGTCGCCCGGCCAATCGGCCGCCCCCCGCCCGCAACTGGCTGCATTCGCAGATGCACTCGGACCCTATGCACCGCGGTCCATCGCCCCCGATTCACCGGCACTTCCGCTGCCAGGGGGCAGCCGGGTCACCATCGAACCCGGCGGTCAGATCGAACTCTCCAGTGCCCCGTTCGCCGCTGCCGCGCAGCTGTGCGAGGGTTTGCACGCCGATGCTCGGATGCTGCGGGATCTACTCGAATCCCGATCCATCCGCACCGTCTCCGCCGCCGCCGATGCGGACCGCCGCCCGAAACGGGTCCTGCGGTTACCGCGCTATCGCGCCATGGAAGAGTCCTTCAGCGGTATCGGCCCCTTCGGCAAATTGATGATGTGCAATACCGCCGCGACGCAGGTCAGCGTCGATGCCGGTGCGGACCGCGCCGAGGTCACCGCCCGATGGAATGCGCTGTACACGATCGGTCCCGCGCTACTCGCCGCCTTCGCCTGCTCGCCCGAATTACACGGGGCACCAGTGGGTGCCTGGGCATCCCAGCGCATGCGGACCTGGTTGCGTCTCGACCACGCTCGCACCCGTCCCGCGGTGGAGTCCTGGCCGGATCCGGTCGCCGGCTATGCGCGTTGGGCCCTGGATGTCCCGCTGCTGTGCGTTCGCCGCCCGGATGGCGTATCCGGCAACGGCGGCGATATCGGCTGGTCAGCGCCGCCGGAGGCGACCTTTGCGGACTGGTTGTCCGGTGCCCTGGACGACGAGATCGGGCGGCGTCCCGATGTCGGCGATCTCGACTACCACCTGACCACGCTGTTCCCACCGGTACGGGCCTCCGGACACCTCGAGGTCCGGTATCTGGACGCTCAGCCCGACAACGACTGGACCGTCCCGATCCATATCTTCGACGCCCTGCTGTCGGCTCCGGCGGTTGTCGCCGAGGCGACGGCGCTCGCCGCGCCACTCGCGGGCCGCTGGCTCGACGCGGCGCGCTGCGGGTTGGCCGATCCGGAGATCCGTGGCGTCGCGGTCGAGTTGCTGACCCTGGCCGCGGCACACGCGGCGAGTCCCGCGGCGGCCCGCGAGATCGAATCCGCCGCCGAACGATGTCGCAGCGGTCGCACCCCGACCGATGAACTCGTTTCGCGCAGTGCGGATCAGCCCGAGGAGCATTCGTGACCGCGGCACCGCAGCCTCGAGTCGCCGACCAGAACGAGTTCGGGAGATACCCATCGTGACCATTCAGTACCCCGCAACGGATAATTCCGGCACCGAACAACTGCGTGACCGGATCGCCGAAGTGCTCACCCGCGCAAGGGATCGCACCATCGGCCTCACCACCCTCGATGAAGCAGAGCTGGTCGCCCAGCATTCGCGACTGATGAGCCCGCTCGTCTGGGATCTCGCCCATATCGGCAATCAGGAAGAGCTCTGGCTGGTGCGCGATGTCGGCCGACGCGACGCGGTGCGCGCCGATATCGACGAGCTGTACGACGCCTTCAAACACGCTCGCGCCAATCGCCCCGAACTGCCGCTGCTCGACCCCACCCAGGCCCGCGGCTATGTCGGCACCGTGCGCGACAAGGTGTGGGATGTGTTGGAAACCAGCGCCTTACACGGTGATCCGCTGGTCGACGGCGGTTTCGCATTCGGCATGATCGCCCAGCACGAGCAGCAGCACGACGAAACCATGCTCAGCACCCATCAATTGCGCACCGGCCCCGCGGTGCTGTCCGCACCCGCCGCACCGACGGCGGCTGCTCCGGTCGGTGGCGAAGTCGTCATTCCCGCAGGCGAATTCGTCATGGGCACGTCGACGGACCCATGGGCACTGGACAATGAGCGTCCGGCGCATCCGGTGCATGTGCCCGCCTTCGCCATCGACGTCGCACCGATCACCAACGCGCAGTACCAGGCCTTCATTGCCGACGGCGGCTACGACCGGCCCGAGCTGTGGTCCGAACATGGTTGGGCGCACCGGCAGGAAGCGGGCCTGGTGGCACCGCAGTTCTGGGAGTGCGATCCGGCCGGGCACTGGTGGCGTCGGGGATTCGGCGTGATGACGCCGGTGCGCCCGCAGCAGCCGGTGGTGCACGTCTGCTGGTTCGAGGCCGAGGCGTATGCCGCCTGGGCCGACAAGCGCCTGCCCACCGAGGCCGAATGGGAGAAGGCGGCGCGCTTCGATCCGGAGACCGGTACGTCCCGCCGCTACCCGTGGGGTGATACCGAACCCGATTCCGCCACCGCGAATCTCGGCC
This sequence comes from Nocardia sp. NPDC049526, assembly GCF_044465765.1. Lineage (NCBI taxonomy): Bacteria > Bacillati > Actinomycetota > Actinomycetes > Mycobacteriales > Nocardiaceae > Nocardia > Nocardia sp. NPDC049526. The sequence continues at coordinate 81,154 of NZ_JBITMA010000007.1, forward strand.
AGCGGCACCTGGAACCCGCCGAGGTCGGCGCATATCCGGCCGGTGCCTCCCCGGCCGGTGTGCATCAGCTCATCGGCGACGTATGGGAATGGACCGCCTCGGGGTTCGAGGCGTATCCGGGCTTCCGCGCCTTCCCATACGCCGAATACTCCGATGTGTTCTTCGGCGGCGATTACCGAGTTCTGCGCGGCGGCTCCTTCGGCACCGATCCGGTCGCGTGCCGCGGCACCTTCCGCAACTGGGACCACCCCATCCGCCGCCAGATCTTCTCCGGCTTCCGCCTGGCCCGAGACCTGCGAAAAGGCGAGGGCGAGTGAGGGTCTCGACGGCGGAAGGGCGACGCTGATGTGTCGTCAACTCGGTTACGTCGGCCCGCCGGTACGCGTGGGCGACATGTTGACGCTCGGTTCGCATTCCCTGCGGACCCAGGCGTGGGCGCCCAAGGATATGCGCGGGGGCGGGACGATCAATGCGGATGGGTTCGGGGTGGCCTGGTGGCGTGACGACGATGGCGTGACCGTCAGCCGGTATCGCAACTCAGCGCCCATCTGGACCGATCCGGCGGTGGAAGAGGTTCTGCCGCAACTGGAGTCGTGGGCGGTATTGGCGGCGGTTCGGTCGGCGACCGTGGGTATGCCGGTCGAGCGGAATGCCTGTGCGCCGTTCACGCACGGTCGGTGGGCGTTCAGCCATAACGGCATGGTGCCCGATTGGCGGCGGGCACTCAGCGCGGTCGCCGAAGAATTCGGCTCCACCGCAACCGAACTGGGCGCGGGTCCGCTGTTCGAGCCGGTGCAGTTGCTGGAGGCCGAATCCGCGACCGATGCGGCGACGCTCTGGGTGATCCTGCGCAGTCTGCTCTCGACCGACACTCCCGATGGTTCGTGGGCGGCGGCGCCGGCGGCATTGAGTCTGCTGGTCTCGGCCGTACTGGACCGATCCCCGGGCGCCCGACTGAATTTCCTGCTCGGTGACGGCAGGCAGTTGTGGGCGACCACCGTCTACCACTCGCTGTCCGCTCTGGTCACCGATGATTTCGCCATCCTGTCCTCGGAGCCCTTCGACGACGACCCGCGCTGGCAGCCGATTCCGGATCGCCGGCTGGTCAGCGCCCGCCCAGGCGCGCTGTCCGTCACACCTCTACTCGACGTTCCAAGCACGAAAGGCTCGCTCCTATGACCGCATCCACGCTGGAGATCCACCTATCCGATGACGACCTCACCTCGGGGTTGCGCGCGGATGCCAGGCTCGGCCTGACCGCGGACCCGAAGTGGTTGCCACCCAAGTGGTTCTACGACGCCCGCGGCAGTGAACTGTTCGAGCAGATCACCGAACTCCCCGAGTACTACCCGACCCGCACCGAACGCGCGCTGCTGGAGCGGGTAGTCGGTGAGATCGCCCGCACCGCGCAGGCCGAGGTTCTGGTCGAGCTCGGCTCGGGTTCGGCCGCCAAGACACGGCTGCTGCTAGCCGCGTTGACCGCCGAGGGACCGCTGAAAACCTATGTTCCGCAGGATGTCTCGTCCTCGGCGCTGCGGGCCGCCGCCGCGGAGATCGCGACCGAGTTCCCTGGCCTCGCGGTGCACGGCGTGGTCAGCGATTTCACCGACACCCTGCACAATCTGCCGCGCGGCGGTCGCCGCATGATCGCCTTCCTCGGCGGCACCATCGGCAACCTCGTCCCCGCCGAACGGGCCGAATTCCTGTCCAGCATCCATGAGGTGCTGGAGCCGGGTGAACAACTGCTGCTCGGCGCGGGCCTGGTGATCGACCCCGCCGTACTGGTCCCCGCCTACGACGACGCGGCCGGCGTCACCGCCGAATTCAACCGAAATGTCTTGCATGTCTTGAACAGTCGCCTCGACGCCGACTTCGAGCCGGACAATTTCGCCCACGTCGCAGTCTGGGATACCGAACACGAGTGGATCGAAATGCGCCTGGAGGCCACCGAAGATATGACCGTGACGGTCCGCGAACTGGACCTCACCGTCCAGTTCGCGCGCGGCGAGCAGATGCGCACCGAAATCTCGGCCAAATTCCGTATCGACGGATTGGACGCCGAACTGGGCGCAGCGGGATTCGAGACCGAACAGGTCTGGACCGATCCGGACGACCGCTTCGCCCTTGTCCTCGCCGCTCGCCGTTAGGTCCGAGCGGGCGCACCACTGACCACCGCGCCCAGCCAGTCGATGAAGGGCCGCATCGTCTCCCAGGCGGTGCGGACCTCCTTCGCAGCGCGCGGCTTGTCCAACCAGGCCGGTGCGCCGTATTCCTTACTGCAGGTCAGCGATTTGTGCCGCAGCAGATCGATGCGCGGATGGTCGGCGTCGTAACCCTTCGGCTTGGTCTTGAGCTGCTCGCCACCGATGGTGAATCCGGCCTTGGTGAGCTTTGCCAGGATTGCCTCCAGCTCCGGGCCGCGGACCTCGTCATCGATGGTTGCGCGCAACTGGGCGATCTGTGCGGGGGAGCCCGCATAGAACCCGCCGCCGACGTAGAGTCCGGCCGCGCTGATCTGCACATACCAGCCCGTACCCGGCGCAACGCTGACCACCGCGCCCTGCGCCGTCTTGTAGGGCACCTTGTCCTTGGAGAAGCGCACGTCCCGGTACGGCCGGAAAATCTTGGCGGTCCCGAAGTCCGCCTCCAACTCCGCGGTCAGCGCGATCATCGGCGCCTTGACCGACTCCTCGTAGACATCCTTGTGCGCGGTCCAGAAGGTCTTCGAATTATCGGCTTCCAAATCCTCGTAGAAGTCCAGCCCCGCGAGTGGGAACCCACCGAATCGACTCATGCTGACCACGCTAGCCGTACCCATCCCACCGGCTCCGCCGGCTGCCATCCCCCTACGGTGCGTGTGCAGCGAACGGTCAGTCGGAGTCCGGGATCATGCTGCCGCTGAAGACGGCATAGACCAGGATGAGCCCGATAACCAGGGAAATGGCGGATACGAAGGCGGCCCATTTGCCGAGGGATTCGCCCTTCTTGTGGCCGATGATGCCGAGAATGATGCCGACCGGGCCGAATAGGTAGGGGCAGAACAGCAATGAGATGCCCGCACAGACGAAGCCGATGATCGACAGGGTCTGCGAACCCGATCGCGGTCCCGGCGTGGTGTACGGCCGCGGGGTGTAGGGGGGATTGCCACCGTATGGGGTGTCCGGTGTGGCGTCGTTGATCGGCGGATAGACGGTGCCGGGCCGGTCCTGGTCGTACCGTGCCGCGGCATTGTCATTCCACGGTTCCGATTGCGCGGGGTCACTCGACGGCTGCGGTTGTACGGCGAGATCGGGCGCGGTTTCGGCGGCCGCCCGCTGGGCCGGTGTCTGCGCGCCGGGTTCGTCCGACGATTCGAGCGGCTCGGATTCGCCGGCCGGTTTCTCGGGCGACGTATCGCCTCGCTCGGGTCCCTGCTGCGGCGTGCTCATCGAACTCTCCTGTCGGCGGGGAGCGGGCTATAGGTCGGAATCGTCGACGATCTCCATCGCGGCGACCTCGGCGGGGCGCTCGTCCTCATCGGCGAGTTCGGCGGCCTTACGATGACGGGTCCACTCCTGTTCGAGTTCATCGCCGATACCGAGTCGGCCGTCGTCCTCACTTTCGTGATAGCGAATGCGCAGGTCAGCGGGCGGGTCCTCGACATTTCGCCGGTATGCGCGGATCTCGTCTTCCTGGTCGTCGTCCCCCATGTCCATATCAAGCGGGTCACGGTCCATACCCCCAGTATCCCCCTCGACATCGGGGGCAAACGGGATCCGACGCGTGCGAATCCGTCAGCTGAGGGCCCCGAGGAAACCGACGAAGGCGATGACCAGGACGACCGCGATCGCCAGCACCGCGCCGTTGGTGATGGCCGCCCATTTGCCGAGCGATTCGCCCTTGTTGTGGCCGATGATGCCCAGGACGATGCCCGCCGGTCCGGTGACCACGATCGGCAGGCCACAGAACATCACCACCGACAGTGCGGTCGCCGCCAGGCAGGAGAAGCTGATGATCGAGAAGATCTGGACATCGGATTGCCGAGGTGGCGTATAGGGCTGGTACGGGTAACCGGGATACGCGCCGGGCGCTTGCGGATAGCCGGGTGGTCCGACGTACGGACCGGCTTGCGGGTAGCTCGGCGGATACGGTGGCGGCGGATAGGCGGTGGGCTGCCGATAACCCGCGGGTGGGGTGTACGGTGGGGCGGTTTCCGGCGAAAACTGTTGTCCCGGTTGATAAGCCATCGTCGGATCGACACCCGGCTCCGGTGACCAGACCTCGGTCGCGTCCGCGTTGTCCTGCGGCGGCTCGGCAGGCGTCGGGTCCTGCGACTTCCCGAGATTGATATTCGGTTCCGAATCCGACATGGCGCGCCCCCCTGGTTGTCATCCTTACCCGCCATGGGTACCACGCCGAAGCGAGCCTTACAAACAGAAACGTCGCGGCCCGGACCTGGGTCCGAGCCGCGACGAAGTGTGAAACTTATGCGTTGCCGTTGAAAAGTCCGGTGACCGAACCGTTCTCGAAGACCTCGCGAATCGTGCGAGCCAGCAGCGGCGCGATCGACAGCACGGTCAGCTGCGGGAACTTCTTGTCCTCGTCGATCGGCAGCGTATTGGTGACCACGACCTCCTTGGCGCCGCAGGTGGCCAGGCGCTCGGCGGCCGGATGGCTCAGCACGCCGTGCGTCGCGGCGATGACGACATCACCGGCGCCGGCCTCCTTGAGCACCTTGACCGCGCCGGCGATGGTGCCACCGGTGTCGATCATGTCGTCGATCAGGATGCAGGTGCGGCCCTCGACCTCACCGACTACGCGGTTGGCCTTGATCTGGTTCGGCACCAGCGGGTCGCGGGTCTTGTGGATGAACGCCAGCGGCGAGCCGCCCAGCGAGTCGGCCCACTTCTCCGCGACGCGCACCCGACCGGAATCGGGGGAGACCACGGTGATGTGTTCGAGGCTGTAGTTGTTGCGCACGTACTCGGCCAGCTGCAGCTGGGCGTGCATGTGATCGACCGGGCCGTCGAAGAAGCCCTGGATCTGATCGGTGTGCAGGTCGACGGTGATGATGCGGTCCGCGCCTGCGGTCTTGAGCAGGTCGGCGACCAGGCGGGCGGAGATGGGCTCGCGGCCGCGGTGCTTCTTGTCCTGACGGGCGTACGGGTAGAAGGGCAGCACCGCGGTGATCCGCTTGGCCGAACCGCGCTTGAGCGCGTCGATCATGATGAGCTGTTCCATCAGCCACTGGTTCAGCGGGGCCGGAAAGCTCTGCAGCACAAAGGCATCCGAGCCACGCACGGACTCCTCGAACCGGACGAAGATCTCGCCGTTGGCGAAGTCGCGCGCGGTCTGCGGGGTGACGTGGACGTCGAGCTCCTTGGCTACCTGCTCGGCCAGCTCAGGATGAGCGCGTCCCGAGAAGAGCATCAGGTTCTTCTGGTTGTCGATCCATGACGCGGTCACTGCTGTTTGCCATCCTTTTGCTCGATTGCCTGACCCGACATCTCTTTGGTCGCGATGGCTTCCGCCGCCGCCCGTGCCGCGTCCGTCCCCGGACGGTTGCGCTGCACCCAGCCCTCAATGTTTTTCTGTGGCCCACCTGAAACCGCGAGTGCCCCCGGCGGAACGCTTCTACGCAGCACAGTACCCGCCGCCGTATAAGCGCCGTCACCCACCGTCACCGGTGCGACGAACATGGTGTCGCTGCCGGTCCGCACATGCGAGCCGACCACGGTGTGGTGCTTTTTCACACCGTCGTAATTGACGAAAACGCTGGAGGCGCCGATGTTGCTGTGCTCACCGATGGTGGCATCGCCGACATAAGTGAGGTGCGGCACTTTGGAGTGCGCGCCGATCGAAGCGTTCTTGGTTTCGACGAATGCGCCGAGCTTTCCGGAATCGCCGACAACGGTGCCGGGGCGCAGATAGCTGAACGGCCCGATATTCGCACCGGGACCGATCACGGCCTGATCACCGTGGGTGCGAACGACGTGCGCGCCGTTGCCGACGATGACATCGGTGAGCGTGGAATCCGGACCGATCACGGCGTCCTCACCGATGACGGTGCCGCCGAGTAACTGCACACCCGGCCGGATTTCGGCGTCCCTGGCGATTTTCACGTTCGCGTCCACCCAGGTGGTCGCGGGATCGATGATCGTGACCCCGGCGCGCATATGCCGTTCGAGGATGTAGCGGTTGAGGGTGCGCGCGGCCTCCGACATCTGCACCCGGTCGTTGACGCCGGTGACCTTGGCCGAGTCGAGCAGGCGTGCACCGTGCACCGGATGTCCGGCCTCGCGAGCCAGCCGCAGCACATCGGTCAGGTACAGCTCGTGCTGGGCGTTGGCGGTGGACAGGCGTCCGATCATGGTGCGCAGCACGGTCGCGTCGAAGGTGTAGACACCGGAGTTGACCTCGGTGATCGCCGACTGCGCCGGGGTGGCGTCGGCATGTTCGACGATTTCGGTGACCTGGCCGTCGGCATTGCGGACGATGCGGCCGTAGCCGTTCGGGTCGTCCGGTTCGAAGGTCAGCACCGTGACCGCGGAACGTTCGGTGTAGCTGCGGTGTTCGTCGAGCAGTGCGGACAGGGTGTGCCCGTCCAGCAGCGGCACGTCGGCGGAGGTGACCAGCAGGTCACCGGTGAAATCCTCGGGAACCGCCGCGAGTGCGCACTGCACCGCGTGGCCGGTTCCGAGCTGTTCTTCCTGGATGGCGGTGGTGATGTCGCGGCCGAGGTCGGCGGCGACGGCGGCGACCGCGGCGCCGACTTGTTCCCGATCGTGTCCTACCACGGTGATGAGGAACGCGGGGTCGATCTCGTTGGCCGCATGCAGCGCGTGCGCGAGCATGCTTCGACCGGCCAGCGAATGCAGCACTTTAGGAGTCTTCGACCGCATTCGCGTCCCGGCACCGGCTGCGAGAACGACGACGGCGGTCTGCTGTGGCATGGATCTCCCTCGGCTGCCTGTCATCGTGCTTGGGGCTGTCGTCGTGCTTGGTCAGCGCTGTCGTCGTGCTTGTTCAGCGATGTGCGCGGCCAACGATAAGCCATCGTGCCGGTGTGCTCCGCCGCCAGGACTCGAACCTGAACTATCTGAACCAAAATCAGAGGTGCTGCCATTACACTACGGCGGATTGTCACACCGGCGGATCTGCGAAACCCGCCACTGCGCCAGCGGCACGGCATGAATCCTCGCATGAAGACCTCCCGTTCGTCGAACTGCTTCGCCGAATTAGGGGGTACCCATCGTCGCCGTCTGTCCGCACCGTTCGCGTTATCTGGGCAAATGCTCCCCCGCCGCCCCGGAACTTTTGCCGGCCGTTGGGCGCTTCGACCGTTTCCGTCGCGGGCTGATGGCCAGGTCGGGGCTGGATTCTGGGCGTACTCGGCGAGTTACCCATATTCGTGCGAGATCAGTTATCGCTCGGGCCGGACGGGGGTGACGGTAGGGGAGTTGGAGCTGTCTGGAACAGTTGTGGCCGACGACTATTGGCATGCGCGAGGAGGCGGGACGGTGTCTTCGGGTGAGCCGCCCAGGGTTTCCCGGCCGCGGATGACGGGTACACAGCGGCGGCAGCAGTTGATCGAGATCGGTCGCGCATTATTCGCCGAGCGCGGCTACGACGCGACCTCGATCGAGGAGATCGCACAGCGGGCCCAGGTCTCCAAACCCGTGGTGTACGAACACTTCGGCGGCAAGGAGGGGCTCTACGCCGTGGTCGTGGACCGCGAGATGTCGATGCTGCTGGACATGATCACCTCCTCGCTCACCCAGAATCGGTCCAGAATTCGGCTCGAACAGGTCGCGCTCGCACTGCTGACCTATATCGAGGAACGCACCGACGGATTCCGAATCCTGGTGCGCGACCAGCCCGCAGCCACCGCGGAGGGCCGCTACTCGAGCCTGCTCAACGAGGCCACCAACCAGGTCGCGCATATTCTCGGCGGCGATTTCGAGGCCCGCGGTTTCGATACCAGCCTGACCGGTTTGTATGCGCAGGCATTGGTGGGCATGGTCTCGACCGCCGCGACCTGGTGGCTGGACGAGCGCAAACCGTCGAAAGAGGTTGTGGCCGCACATCTGGTGAACCTGTGCTGGAACGGCCTCAGTCATCTGGAGGCCCGACCGCAGCTGAGCTCGGAATGGCGTGCCGGTACAGGGGATTGACCGCATTGGTTGCCAGAAAATTGCGCAGGATGCCCGTCCGAATGCTCGAATTCGCTGGCGCGCGCTCACCTGGTGGTACGGTTCACCCATCCTCAGGGTGCTGTTCGAGCGGTAAGTCGGTCTACTTCGGGATGTCGGTCTACTTCAGGATGGCTGGTTTTAGGGATGACAGGCGGATCTGATGGCTAGGCAAGCGCGCGCGGAGATCACCCGCGATTCCGTCCTGGCGGGCGCTGCCGATGTCTTTCTGCGCTTGGGATATGCGAATGCGAGCCTGAGCGAGATCATCGCGCAGTCGAACGTGACCAAGGGCGCCTTGTACTTTCACTTCGGTTCGAAGGAAGAGCTAGCGCGCGCCGTGGTCGACCAGGGCAATGAGCGTCTGGTCAGTTCGTGCCAGGGTTTCTTCGATCCGAGAGTGCCCGCGCTCGAGGCATGTATCGGGATCACCTATGTCGTCGCGGACCTATCCATGAACGATCCGATGGTCGGCGCGATGCTCAAGCTGACCCATCAGATCGGCGACTACCGCGGCGCCCAGGGCGACAATATCGCCAAGACCTGGGGCGATACCTACCGCGTACTATCCGAGCGGGCCATCGCCCAGGGTGACCTCGAGGCCGATCTGGACGCCGAGGTGATCGGCCTGCTACTGCAGGAAATGACCGCGGGCGTGCACATCACCGCGGTCGGCACCGATTCGATCGATCAGATGGCCACCCGGATGGAACGGGCCTGGTACTTCCTGCTCCCGTCGATCGTGCCCCCGGAGAAGCTCTCGTACTTCCGGGAATTCGCCGCCCGCCGCCTACGCCGCTACGTGCCGTAAAACGTGTCATAGCGCGTTGGTAGGTTGTGACGTGTCGACTGATTTCGTGAGCACATGGGTAACTCATCGGGTACGCCCAGAACTCGACCTCCCGCTCGACCGCCGGCCCGCTACGCCTGTGTCGTGGCACCTGACGACCGGCAAAAGACTCGGGGAGGCGGGGGAGCCTAGACTCGGTTGGCCGTCCTAAAACCTCGCCTGAGCTCAGGAGTGTTCGATGTCCACCCACCGTCCACCTCTTGCCGGACTGGCCGCGGTGGCCGGGGCCGATGCGGCCTTGCGGACCGTCGCTGACCTGGTCGGGAAGTCGCCGGTCGAGTTGGTCGGGCCATCGGCGGTGCGGCCGTTCGTCGCGGCGACGATCGCGGCCCAGCGGCCGCTGGTAGTGGTGACGGCGACCGGGCGCGAAGCCGACGATCTGACGGTCGAGCTGGAGGAAATCCTCGGCGCGGCGATCGCGCAGTTCCCGTCCTGGGAGACGCTGCCGCATGAGCGGCTGTCGCCGGGTGCCGACACCGTGGGGCGCAGGCTCGAGGTGCTGCGGCGGCTGGCGCATCCGGAGGATCCGGTATTTCCGGAACCGCTGCGGGTCGTGGTGACGACCGTTCGCTCCCTGATGCAGCCGATGGCCGCGAGCCTCGGCGATATCGAACCGATCGTGCTGCGCGTCGGCGCGGAGTTCGATTTCGACGAATTGCTCTTGCGCCTGATCGAATTCGCCTACACCCGCGTCGATATGGTCGGCAAGCGCGGTGAGTTCGCGGTACGCGGCGGCATCCTCGATCTGTTCCCGCCGACCGCGGATCATCCGGTGCGCGTGGAGTTCTGGGGTGACGAGGTGACCGAGCTGCGGCCCTTCGCGGTCGCCGACCAGCGCTCGCTGACCGATCTGACGGTGGATGTTGTCGTCGCGTCGCCGTGTCGAGAACTGTTGCTCACCCAGGCCGTACGCGAGCGCGCCGCCGAGGTCGCGGTGGCGAATGCCGCCGACGCGGCGCTGGTCGAGATGTTGGAGAAGCTTGCCGAGGGCATTCCGGTCGAGGGCATGGAGGCGCTGCTGCCGGTGCTGCAGCCCGGCGAATTGCGGCTGCTCACCGAGATTTTGCCGGAGGGCACCCAGCTGCTGCTGTGTGATCCGGAGAAGATCCGCACGCGCGCAGCCGATCTGGTGCGCACCGGCGAGGAGTTCCTGGAGGCATCGTGGACCGCCGCCTCGTTCGGCGGTGCCGCGCCGCTGGGCGGGCACGGACTCGATCTGGCCGCCTCTGGTTACCGCGCGCTGCCCGAAATCCATGACAGCGCAAATGCACACGGGCTGCCGTGGTGGAGTCTGAGCCCGCTGACCTCCGGCGATCCCGCCGAGGTCGTGCTGCCGGTGCTGGCCGGTCCGGCGGCGCGCGGATCCGATGAGTTGGTGGCGACGATCTTCGCATCGCTGCGCGCGCATGTGCTGACCGGTGGGCGTGCGGTCGTGGTCGTGGCGGGTCACGGTACGGCGCAACGCATTCTGGAACGGCTCTCGGATGCCGACGTGCCCGCAGCTACCTTGGCAGCCGGTGCGGAACCGACGCCCGGGCTGGTCGGTGTGCTGTGCGGTTCGCTGCACGACGGTTTGGTCTTCGATGACGCCGGTCTGGTGGTCGTCGCCGAATCCGACCTCACCGGCAACCGGGTCACCGCACCGGCGGAGGGGAAGCGGCTACCGGCCAAGCGCCGCAACCAAGTCGACCCGCTGGCGCTGAACGCCGGCGATATGGTGGTGCACGATCAGCACGGCATCGGCCGGTTCGTCGAGATGATCGAACGCACCGTCGGCGGGGCGCGGCGGGAATACCTGGTCATCGAATATGCGCCCGGTAAGCGCGGTCAGCCCGGTGACCGGCTGTTCGTGCCGATGGAATCGCTGGATCAGCTCTCGCGCTATGTCGGCGGTGAGATGCCGAGTCTGTCCAAGCTCGGCGGATCCGACTGGGCGAATACGAAACGCAAGGCGCGCAAGGCGGTTCGCGAGATCGCCGGCGAGCTGGTGCAACTGTACGCGGCGCGCCAGGCGGCGCCCGGACATGCGTTCGGTCCGGACAGTCCGTGGCAGAAGGAGATGGAGGACGCGTTCGCGTTCACCGAGACCGTCGACCAGATGACCGCCATTGCCGAGGTGAAGGCCGATATGGAGAAGGCGGTCCCGATGGACCGCGTGGTCTGTGGTGATGTCGGCTACGGCAAGACCGAGATCGCCGTGCGCGCCGCATTCAAGGCGGTGCAGGACGGTAAACAGGTCGTTGTACTGGTGCCGACAACCCTGCTGGCGCAACAGCATCTGCAGACCTTCACCGAGCGCGTCGGCGGATTCCCGGTGACCGTGAAGGGGCTGTCCCGCTTTACCGATCCGGCCGAATCGCGCGCCGTGCTGGAGGGGATGGCGGACGGCGCCGTCGATATCGTGGTCGGTACGCACCGGCTGCTGCAGACCGGTGTGCGGTGGAAAGACCTCGGCCTGGTCGTCGTGGACGAGGAACAGCGTTTCGGTGTCGAGCACAAGGAGCACATCAAGGCGCTGCGCACGCACGTCGACGTGTTGACCATGTCCGCTACGCCGATTCCGCGCACCCTGGAGATGAGCCTGGCGGGCATTCGCGAGATGTCGACCATCCTCACGCCGCCGGAGGAGCGGCATCCGGTGCTCACCTATGTCGGCGGGTACAACGATAAGCAGGTCACCGCGGCGATTCGGCGTGAGCTGCTGCGCGACGGCCAGGTCTTCTACGTGCACAACCGGGTTTCGTCGATCGACAAGGCAGCAAAGCGGATCCGGGATCTGGTGCCCGAGGCGCGGGTGGTGGTCGCGCACGGTCAGATGAACGAGGACATGCTCGAACAGACCGTGCAGGGATTCTGGGAGCGTGAATTCGATGTGCTGGTCTGTACCACCATCATCGAGACCGGGCTCGACATTTCCAATGCGAATACGTTGATCGTGGAACGCGCGGACGCTCTCGGTCTTTCGCAACTGCACCAGTTGCGTGGGCGCGTCGGCCGCAGCCGTGAACGCGGATACGCCTACTTCCTCTACCCGCCGGAGAAGCCCCTCACCGAGACCGCCTACGACCGGCTCGCCACCATTTCGCAGAACTCGGATCTCGGCGCGGGTATGGCGGTGGCCATGAAGGACCTCGAAATCCGTGGTGCCGGAAATGTGCTGGGCGCCGAGCAGTCCGGGCATGTGGCCGGTGTCGGCTTCGATCTGTATGTGCGGCTGGTCGGTGAGGCGGTGGAGGCGTATCGGGCCGCCGCCGACGGTAAGCCGATCACGACCGAGGAGGTCAAGGAGGTTCGCATCGACCTCCCGGTGGACGCGCACATTCCGCCCGATTACATCACCAGCGATCGGCTCCGGTTGGAGGCCTACCGCAAACTTGCTGCGGCGCAGGATGATCCGGGGCTGGAGTCGGTTGTCGAGGAGCTCGTCGACCGGTACGGGCCGCTGCCCGTCGAGGTCGGCAGGTTGGTGTCGGTGGCGAAACTGCGCCTGCTGGCTCGGGAATACGATCTCACCGAAATCGCGGTCACCGGAACCACATTGAAGGTTTCGCCGATGAGCCTGCCCGATTCCAAGCAGATGCGGTTGAAGCGCCTGTACCCGAGCGCGGGCTATCGCGCGGCGAGTGGGGTGGTGCAGTTGCCGCTGCCCCGGGTCGAGGACAGTGTCGGCGCCGACCGGGTGCGCGACGTCGTCCTGTTGCAATTCGTCGCCGACCTGTTGCTGCAGTTGGATGGCAAGCCGAAGGGCTTCGTCGAGCTGCGGGTCGCCACCGAAGCCACGGCGGCTCGATGAGTTCGGACCGCGACGAAGCCGTTCTGCGGGCCGCCCGGCATGCGGCGGTGGAGGCGGGACGGGCCAATGGTGCCCATGAGCACGCGGCGCCCGAAGCGATCGCCGATGATCTCGAGCGGGCGGCGGCCGAATCCGGCCGAACCGATGCCGCTCTGTTGGCGGCGGGGTTGGGCGACGCCGTCGAGGTGATGGACCGGCTGTGGAACTTCGGCGGCTGGGAGGTGACGCAAACCCACGACTCGCTGCGCCCCTATCTGCTCGAGGAAACCTACGAACTGCTCGACGCCATCCAGCACAACGACGCCGAAACTATCAAGGAAGAACTCGGCGACCTGCTGCTGCAGGTACTGTTCCACTCCCGAATCGCCCAGGCCGCAGGCGAATTCACCGTCGACGATGTGGCCGCCGCACTGGTCGCTAAACTCGTCAACCGCAGCCCGCACCTCGCCGACGAACCCATCGATCCGTCGGCCACTGTCGCGGAAAAGATCGCCGCCCAGGAAAAAGCCTGGGAGGAACGCAAATCCGCCGAAAAATCCCGCCGTTCCTGCCTCGACGGCATAGCCATGGCCCAACCCGCCCTGGCCCTGGCCGAGAAGATCCGCGCCCGCAGCCTCAAGGCAGGCCTGCCCGAAGACCTGATCCCGGACACCCTCCACACCGTCGACTTGGGCGGCGAAGACAGCGCCGAAGAACGCCTCCGCAAGGCCACCTTGTCTTTCGCATCGGAAATCCGCGCCACCGAAGACGCCGCCGAAGCCGCCCGCGGCGAACGTGTCCCGTTATCGGCCGCCGATTGGCGCAAGTACTGGTTGCAGTAGCCGGGCGTCGGGCAAGCTTCGAATACACCTGATGGCTCAATCGGGGGCGCGTAGCGTTTGCGATACGGAGTCGGCGGTCGGGCAGCGGTGGTGTGGGCGAATCGGCGGTGCCCGCGATCGGGAGGTGGCAGATGCTGAGTGTGTTTTCTTCGCCGGGGCATTATGTGCAGGGGCGGGACGCGACGGGGGCGCTCGGGGCGGAGATGACGCGGTTGGGGATCGCGGGGCCGGTGATGATTGTGGCGGGGGCCAGTGCGCATCGGTTGTTGGCGCAGACGTGGCAGGAGTCGCTTACCGAGGCGAAGATCGAGTATTCGGTACATCGCTCCGGGGGTGAGTGCAGTCGGGCCGAGATCGCGCGGGTGACCGCGGCTGTGCAGGAGAGTGGGAGCACGGTGGTGTTGGGGGCCGGTGGGGGCAAGGTGCTCGATACGGCTCGGGCGGTGGCCGATGATCTGGAACTGCCGATGATCAGTTGCCCTACGACGGCGTCCAGTGACGCGCCGTGCAGTGCGTTGTCGGTGATCTATACCGACGCCGGGGAGTTCGAGGCCTATCAGCTGGTTCGGCGGAATCCGGCGTTGGTGCTGGTCGATACGTCCGCTATCGCGCAGGCTCCGGCGCGGCTGCTCACCGCGGGGATGGGCGATGCGCTCGCGACCTGGTTCGAGGCGCGGACCTGCAGTGCCGCGCGGGTCCGGAATATGCGCGGCGGCGCCTCCACCCGCAGTGCCACCGCATTGGCCGAACTCTGCTACAGCACCCTGCTCGCCGACGGAATCCACGCCCTCGCCGCGGTCCGCAATCACACCGTCACCCCGGCCCTCGAACGTATCGTCGAGGCCAACACCCTGCTCTCCGGTTTAGGCTTCGAATCCTCCGGTCTCGCGGCCGCCCACGCCATCCACAACGGCCTGACCGCCGCCCCCCGAACCCACCCATACCTGCACGGCGAAAAGGTAGCCTTCGGCGTCCTCACCCAGCTGGTATTGGAAGGCGCTCCCACCCGAGAGATTTCAACGGTCCTCGAGTTCTGCACATCGGTCGGCCTACCAACCACGTTCGCCGCACTCGGCCTGACCGATCCCGACAACCGAACCCTGACCGCCATCGCCGAACGCGCCACCGCCCCCGGCGAAACAATTCACAACGAACCCTTCACCGTCGACACCCCCATGGTCCTGGACGCCCTCCGCACCGCCGACAGCCTCGGCACCCGCTGAGAACAGTCGTGCCCGGAAACTCCCGGACCGGGCGTGATGACACCTAACCCTCACCTACCCGCAAGCAGTTTGTCACCGTGGGGCGGGCAGTCTGTCAATACGGCTTCGCTATCCTGGCGATGGAACCCGAAGCCAATGGCGGGCAAATCCGCCGGGGAGGACGTTCGGTCCGGTGCCCACCAGCAGAGTCGCGGAGCACCCGCGACCGAATCACGTGCTGTTCCATTTCAGCGATACTCATTTGATCGCCGACGACGGCGAGTTGTACGGCGACGTGGACGCGGATCTGCGTCTTCGACAGTTGCTCGACCAGGCCGCGGCCAGCCGCATCCGGCCGACGGCGATCGTCTTCACCGGTGACCTCACCGATAGGGGCGAGCCGGACGCATACGAGAAGCTCCGCGCCATCGTGGAACCGTTCGCGCGCCGATTGCGCGCGCCGATCGTATGGGTCACCGGCAATCACGACGATCGCGGCGAACTGCGCCGGACCCTGCTCGGCGAGCGCCCGTCGACCAAGCCGCTGGATCGGGTGCACATGATCGACGGCCTGCGCATCATCGCCCTGGACACCAGCGTCCCCGGCCACCACTACGGCGAAATCCGCGATGAACAGTTGGCCTGGCTGCGATCGGTACTCGCCGAACCCGCCCCGTTCGGCACGATTCTGGCGATGCACCACCCGCCGGTGCCGTGCGTGCTCGATCTCGCTGTCACCGTCGAACTGCGTGATCAGCGCAGGCTGGCCGATGTGCTCGACGGTACCGACGTGCGCGCGATTCTGGCTGGGCACCTGCACTTTTCGACCAGCGCCACCTTCGCGGGCATCCCGGTTTCGGTCGCCTCGGCGACCTGCTACAGCCAGGATCTGGCCGTCGCCGAGGGTGGCCTGCGCGGCCGCGACGGCGCGCAGGCCTTCAACTACGTGCACATCTACCCGGACACCATCGTTCACTCGGTGGTCCCGATCGATCGCGGCCCGACCGTCGGCTCCCCGTCCACCCCGGAAGAGGTGGCGCGCAAGCTGGCCGAGGAGGGCATCGTGATCCCGCCCGCCGCGCGCATCCCGCGGGTTATGCGGCGCCAGGCGCAGACTCCGGAAGACGACGAGGCCGTGCACTGACCCGTTCCCACGGCGCGTGCTCCGGGAAGTAAGCGGACAGGAACTCCGACACCGCGCGCACTCGATCGGCCTCCGTGACTTCGGGGAAACTGCCGTCGTTGAGGCAGAAGAAGTCGACCTCACGGTTTTCGGCGAGTGCGTCGAGCAGGGCGAGCCCGCGTTGACTCGTGGTGTCGACATAGCGCATCCGCGCCATCTCCTGCGGCACCGCGCGCCCGGTGAGCATGGCGTAGTAGTGGTACAGCGAGTTCGTCACCGAAATATCTGTGGCCGCACGGAATCTGCTCGCCCTGGTCCGCGCGAAGTCGGTCGCGAACTCCTGCTCCATCTCGAGTAATACGCTGCGCCGCAACGGAACCGGTGTGTGTTCCAGATGCCGGATGATGACATGCCCGAACCGCCTGGCCAGCAATTCCCGGTTCACCCGCGCCGCATTCTCGAAGCCACTGCGCCACTCGTTATTTCGGCCCGGTCCGATGCGGGTGCCGGCTTCGATGAACCGGCTCACCCCGGCCGGGCTGAAGAACATCGACGGACGCACCGGCCGGGCGAAGAACATATCGTCGTTCGAGTACAGGAAATGCTCGCTGAGCCCATCGATATGCTGCAGTTGGCATTCCACCGCATGGGAATTGAAGGTGGGCAGCCCGCTGGTATCGCTGAAGTGATCGACCGCGCGCACCACTGTCACCCGCGGATGTTCGTCGAGCCATTCCGGCACCGCGGAATCGGTCGCGATGAAGATCCGCCGAATCCACGGCGCGTTCTTGTACACCGAGCGCAGTGCGTACTTCAGTTCGTCGATCTGCCGGATCCGAGCATCCGCGTCATCGCCCTCGCCGACCACGACCTGGGCCAGCATTCCCGCACGGCGCGCGCGGAATTCGGGATCGGTGCCATCGACCCAGGAGAACACCAGATCGATATCGAAGCCGACATCGGTCGGCTGTGGTGCGAACATATCCGTCAATGTCGGCCAATTGCGGTCGAACAGGCGAACTTCCGTGTGCTCGACATCGGCGAGGTCGAAGACATTGCGGGTGAACGCATTCGGCCGCGGGCATTCGACGGTGTCGCCGTGGTACTCCCACAACTCCAGATCCACATAATGCGCCGGATCGGCATCGCGACTGAGCCGGAAGACATTGTGCTGCACCTCGGCACACGCGAAACCCGCGGCGATCGCGGTGGCCGCCACCCGGCGCACCATCGTCTGGTGCGCGGCATCCGCGGCCAGTGCCAGCCGATGTCCGCCATCGCGAATCAGCAGGAACGGCACCTCCGCGGCCGCCAACTCGCCGCGCAGATAGCCCAGGTCGTCCAGCATCGCGGGCGAGACGACGAGATTGCCTGCCGTCGGCCACGCCACCATATCGACCGCGCCGGAATTCGTTGCCCTCATATCAACCATGTGTCTGCTCCCACGTCCGTATGTGTGCCGAAATGTCCCGTGGCGCCGCGCTACAACCCGGGCACCGCCGCGGACGGCGTCGACGGACGTCGTCTGCGGTTGCCGTGCCCGGCGCGGCTGAATTCAGAAATTCGGGACGATGCCGTAGTGCAGGAACGAAGTGATCAGCCGGGTCTCAGACGATCGGTACACCATGTCGTTCTCACCTCACTCACGGCCGGACGCCAGTGCGTCTTTTGGGGTAGTGCTGTCGGTGCGGGCAGGGCGCGGCGGCCGAGCGGGCCCGAGAGCAGCACGCGGGCCGGACAGACATCGGCCGGCGAATGGAGAAGCCCTGCTGAGCAGGGTCTATCAGCAATGATGCATCGACTGTGCCGACCCGTCAATCCGGACAGCCGAAGGGTGTCCCGGACAGGGGGCTCGCCAACTTGTCCGATTGAAATTAGGGTAGCCTTACCGCATAATGCCGAGCGAGGAGATGGCTCCGCGCCTGGGCCGGGGCGCTGCCCATCACCAGCGACCCGTATCGGTGTCCTGAGAGGTGCCTGTGAGCACTTCGGACAAAGGTCGCAGCGCCAGCGAACAAGGGCCGCAGCACCTTAGACTTGCAGGCAACGTGGCACAGCCCGCCGCGTTGCAGCGATCAAGAGGTGACGAACATGGCAGCCGGAGCGAGCCCCGTGCAACGTCAGGACCACTCTATGGCCGATCATCCCGAACTGGACGTACTTCCGGAATGGCCCCAGGAGACGATCGCGGTGCTGGTCACCACCGACCCAGCGCCGCATGCGATTCCGGTGTCCTGGCCGGTGCGTGCGGATGATCGGCGGATTCTGCTCAGCCTGAAATTCGATCGCGGTTCGCTGGCGCGCTTGCGCGAACGGCCCGATGTCGCACTGCTGATTCTCGGCGGTGGCAATGTCGCGCTGTGTGCGCGCGGGCAGGCGCGGGTTATCGCCGAGGAAATGCCCGGTGCGACAGACTATGTCGCGGTCCAGATCGATGTCGAAGTCATCGATGACCACCGGCAGTCGGCCTTCGCGGTGGCGCACGGAATCGAGCGCACCGTCCTCGACGCGAGCGAATTGCATGCGCTCGAAGGGCGCGTGCAGACGCTGCGCGCGTGGGCCGATATCGAGAACTGAACCGGCACAAGCTGTCCGGTACAGAGTAATAACCGTGATGAAAGGCGGCGCGAACGCGTCGAATGGAAGGGGATCATGAGCGTCACATTGGCCAAAGGCGGAAATGTCTCGCTGTCGAAGCAGGCCGCCAACCTCACCAAGGTTGCGGTGGGGCTCGGTTGGGATGTGCGAACGACCACCGGGGCCGATTACGACCTCGATGCGAGTGCGCTCGCCACCGGGCCGAATCAGCGCGTGCTGTCCGATCAGCACTTCGTGTTCTACAACAATCTGCGCTCGCCCGAGGGCACGATCGAACATACCGGTGACAATCTCACCGGTGAGGGTGAAGGCGATGACGAGGTGATCAATGTCGATCTGGCGGCGACGCCGCCGACGATCACCAATATCTTCTTCCCGGTCTCCATTCACGATGCCGATGCGCGCGGACAGTCGTTCGGCCAGATCCGCAACGCCTACATCCGCGTGGTCGACGCGACCACGGGCGCCGAGCTGGCCCGGTATGACCTCACCGAGGATGCGTCCACCGAGACCGCCATGGTGTTCGGGGAGTTGTACCGGTACGGCAACGAATGGAAGTTCCGTGCCATCGGTCAGGGCTATGCCTCCGGGCTCGCGGGTATCGCCCGCGATTACGGCGTCAACGTCTGATGGGCGTGCGGGTGGTCGGGATCGGAACCGGCCGCCCGCTCCGCCTCGTATACCGCGATCGCGGCGCGCGTCTTGCGCTTGATCGCTTGCAGCACATCGAGATCCGGCAGGTCCGCGAACTGCTCACCCAGCACTTCGGGCAGATCGGAATAGTGCAGCACGCATTCATCGACGCCGAGGTTCGCGCAGGCCGCGAGCAGGTCCGGATGCAGATAACCCGCGACCGCGGTCCGCACGCCCGCGGCGGCGGCCACCATGGTGACGCGCTCGATCGCGCGCAGCAGCGGCGGAACCGGGCGAACCGGCCGCAGGCTGGCGCGCGCCTGGCCGAGCAGCAGCGAGGACAGATCGTTGCAGCCGATCACGACCCGTGACACCCCGGTGGTCACGACCCGGTCGACCTCTAGCAGCAGCGACGGGATCTCGATCATGGTGGCGACCGGGCAGTCGCCGATCACGGCCCTGGTTTGCTCGATGGCCCACTGCAATTCGTCGACATAGGTGACGAAGGGGAAAAGCACACCGATATCCGCGCCCTCGTCGCGCACCTGCGCAATGCCCTCGAGTTCGGCGACGAATGCGTCGGGAAAGCGACGCGCTCGGCGAATACCGCGTAGGCCGAGCAGTTTATGCGGCTCGTCGATGATCTCTTCGACGCCGTCGAGGATATTGCATTCGGCGGTATCGGCTTCCATGGTGCGATACCAGATCGTTCCGTCGGCCCGCTTCGCGATATGGCGCAGATATGGCACGAGATAACCCGAAACCGATTCGGGTGTCGGATATTTCCCGGCCGCGCGGAACACGTACTCGCCGCGCACCATCCCGACCCCGTCGAAGTGGTCGAGCAGTTCAGCGGAGATCCGCTCACAACTCAATGCCAGGCTCTGCCGCATTCCCCGCACGCTATCAGGTTGCTGCACAACACTTTCCGCCGCCCATTAAGTCCGGATTTCACGAGGTCGGGAAGGGGTGGGTAGGGATTGTGGGAGGTGGGGGTGGGTCGAGGCGGCGGTGCCCAGCAGCGCGAAGTAGCGGCGGAGCATGAGGACGGCCGTGCCGGCCAGACCGGCGGTAAGACCCCACCAGACGCCCGCGGCGCCGAGGCCGAGCGGGAAGGCCAGCAGCAGGGCCGTGGGCAGGCCGACAAGCCAGTAGCCGACCAGCGACAGGCGGAAGCCCGCCTTGGTTTCCTTCAGACCGCGCAGCAGGCCGGTGCCGATGTTCTGTGCGGCATCGAAGAATTGGAGCACGATGCCGATGAGCAACAGCGAGCGGGCCAGTTCGATCGTCGTGGTGTCGCCCGGTTCGAGGAAGGGGCTCAGCACGAGTTTCGGCGCGGCGATATAGACCACGCCGGTGACCGCGGCGACGATGCCCGCATGCTGCAGCGCCAACCAGGCCAGTGCGCGGGCGTGGCTGTACTCGTCACGCGCGACGGCATGGCTGACCAGGATGGACGCGCCGTGCGACAGGCCGATCGCGACCTGGAAGACGATGTAGATGATCTGGTACACCACATTGTGCGCGGCCAGCGCGGCCGGTCCGATACTGCCCATCACCAGGGCGAGCACCGAGAACATGCCGGCTTCCGAACCGTAGGTGAGTGCGATCGGCGCACCGAGTTCGATCTCGGCCCGGATGGTCGGCACGTGCACCGGCCACGGACGCGGCGGCAGGGTGGCGCCGAGTGCCGTGTCGGCGCGCACCATCGCGAAAAAGACGCCGAAGGTGATCAGGAAGACCAGTGAGGTTGCGACGCCGATGCCGGTCAGTCCGAGTGCGGGCAGTCCGACCCAGCCGTGCATGAAGGTAAGGGCCAGCACGAGATTCAGCGCCACCGAGCCGAGGGTGACCAGTAGCAGGGCCTGTGGACGCTGCATACCGACGGTGTACTGCCGCAGTACTTGGAACCACAGGCAGGGCAGCAGTCCGGGCGCGAGTGCGAGCATGAGCGGTCGCGCGTCGGCGAGTACGCCCGCATCCTGGCCGAGCCATTGCAGCGCCCAGCCGAGTCCGATCAGCACTGCGCCGCCGATGATTCCGGCGAAGGTGGCGATCAGGAAACTCGAGCGGACGATATCGCGGACCTCCCCGTCCGCGGGCTCACCACGCTTATCCGCCGCACTCACCGAGGACGCGATCTGATTCCCGGTCCCGGTGATCAGACCGACGCACATGGTGCGAATCTGGTTGAACAGCACCATCGCCAGCCCGCCCGCGGCGACCTCGCGTACACCGAGGGTGCCCATCAGTGCGATATTGGTAGTGGATACCGCGATCTGCGCGAGTTGGGTGAGTGCGATCGGTGTCGCCAGCGCGGTTAGCTGTCGCCCATCGGCACGGAAGGTCGACAGATTCACCATCGCACCTCTACCGGTCGAATCCCGAAATCGATCGCCATGCGCCTCGTCCCAACACGTCGCTTAGGTTCATATAGGTTAGGCGACCCTAACAAGGTGATCATTTCAGACGTGCGGGTTGTTGCGCAACGGTGATCGAAAGCGCGCATGTGCTTCATCGCGCTTCGACGAGTTGGTCGCGTCGGGTGGGAGCGTAGCGGTCGAGCATGGTGTGCACATCACGTTCGGTGGCGGCGTCGAGAAGATCGCGTTCGCCCATCCACTCGTCGTCGAAGACTGTGTCGAGATACTTCTCGCCGCCGTCGCAGACGATGGTGACCACGGTCGAGCCGGGCGGGAATTCCTCGAGGCGGGTCAGCGCGGCGTGTACCGAGCCGCCCGCGGAGCCGCCGATCATCAGGCCCAGCTTGGCCGCGACCGCGCGAGCAGTGGCGAAGGCCGCGACATCGGAAACCTTGACGCCCTCATCGAGCAGCGAATAGTCCACGGCGGTGCCGATGGTGGCGCCGGGCGGGGTGCCGGTACCGGACTGCCAGTACGGTCCGCCCGGCCCGCCGAAGGCGATCGATCCGACCGGCTCCACGCCGATCACCCGTGGTGTACAGCCGAGTTGGCGCAGTCGGGTCGCGGTGCCGAACAGTGAACCGCCGGTGCCCACCGCAGAGAGCAGGATATCGACGCGCTCCAGGTCCGCCAGCAATTCTTCGGCCACGGCGTAGTAGCCGACCGCGTTCGCGTCGTTGTTGTGCTGTTCGGTGAAGTACGCGCCGGACTGTCCGGCCGCCATCGCCTCGGCCAGGTCTTCTCGCGCCGAGGTTGCCAGGTTGTCGTCACCGTCGTCGGCGACGAATACCAATTCCGCACCCATTGCTCGCATCGCGCGCAGCTTGTCCTTACATGCGTGGTGATCGACCACCGCGGTGAAGCGATACCCACGTTCGGCAGCCACTACCGCGAGGCCGAGCCCGGTATTCCCGGATGTCGACTCGATAATATGCCCGCCATCGCCCAGCAAACCTCGACGCTCCGCATCGTCGATCATCGCGCGCGCCATCCTGATCTTGGCCGCACCCGTCGGATTGAACTGCTCGAGTTTGAGCAGCAGTCGGGTGCCGGTCGCGGTGGTCGCCAGTTCGAATAGCGGGGTGCGACCGATCAGATCCGTCACGCGAGTGACGAGCGGCATGGAGGTCTCCTCGTTCGGGGCCGTAAGGGTATTGGTCGAATGGGTGCCGGATCATCCGGCGTCGAGCGTCCAGCGGAGTCGATCGCCGGTGTCGTGCAGCACGACCTTCGGTGGAATCGGCAGTTCGTGAAAGGCTGATTCGTTCGAATCCATTTGGTAACCGGCGGTATTCGGATAGATCAGCAGATCGCCGACCTCGGCGCGTCTCGGTAACGGGATGCGCCGCCAGCTGAGCATGTCGGACTCCAGACAACTGGCCGCACCGACGCAGGTCGGGGTGAGCTCGCCGGGGCGCGGCGGCCACAGTATCGGATCGGGGAGGTATTCACTGTCGAACCACTGCTCGGACAGGCTCAGGCTGGTGCCGTCCACGGTGAGCAGTTGGTAGGGGTGACCGTCGACGTGGCGGGTCTTGCTGCCCTGCACCCGGAAGACGCTGGATCCGGCGCGGTCGAGCAGTGCCCGGCCGGGTTCGATGGCGAGCCGGATATCGTTGTCGCGCAACCGTTCCGCGAGTGCATTGTGCTCGAGGACGGCGGTGAGCATGGCCGGGCCGGGGGCCGGGAAGTGGTAGGGGTAGTACGAATCGAAGGACTTCCCGGCGTGGAACCACTGGCCGTTCGCGTGATCGGTGAATTCCGACCAGGCGCTCGCGGGTACGTAATCGACGCCGAATCCACCGCCGATGGAGATGGTGCCGGCCGGATGGCCCAGTGTGCGCGCGTCCAGGCAGCGGGTGATCAATTCGTCGGCCTGTTCGGCGCGTGCGACGGCATCGTAGCCGGACAGGTGGAAGCTGAAGCCCTGCAGGCGAATCGATTCGTGGCCGACGGTGCCGGACGCGCCGATCACCGAAATCGCGCGGTCCAATTCCTCGGCGGTCATGCCGAATCGGCTCGCGGATCCATTGGGCAGCACGCGAAGTAGTACGCGGGCCGGGGCGGCCGGGGTGGTGAATGCCGCCAACCTGTCGAGCTCGTCGAGACTGTCCACGGCGATCAACGCGCGGTGCCGTACCGCAAGCCACAGGAGATCGTCGGATTTTGCGGGACCGGTGACCATCAGCTCGTCACCGCGAACACCCTGTGACAGTGCGGCATTCAGCTCGCCAACACTGGAAACGTCGACGCCCGCACCATATTCGGCGCAGGCGCGAGCAACGCAGGCCGCCTTGTTGGCCTTCTTGCCGAAGTAGACGACTCCATCCACACCGGCCTGCTCGAATACCTGCTGAAACCCGTCGATATTCACCGCGACTCGTGCCGGATACATCACATGAAACGGCCCACTGATCGCAAAAGCGATATCGCCGAGCACATTCGGATCGGCGAGCAACCTGCGCTCCCAGTCGTCGGTGTGTGCGGGCAGGGTAGGTGCGCAAATGCTCAGCAGGCCGCGCACCGCCGCCAGTACGGCGGGATCGGGCGCAGTTCCGGTATTCGACGGATGATCGCCGAGTTCGATCTTGTCGCGGGTCGAGCCGCCGTCGAACAGCAGCGTGCCGTCGGGTTCGGCGGTGCCGGGGGCGCGCACCTTCTTGCCGAACTCGACGGCGCCGATGTCTAGTCCCACAGGGGCACCTCCGTGCCACGGCCCTCGGCAATGGCTCGTTCGGCGAGTGCGTGTGCGACGGCGATATCGGTCAGCACCAACCCGCTGTTGTAGACGAAGATCCGCTCGTCGTCGGAGCGTCGGGCGACCGCACGACGGCTCAGGATCTGTGGCAGTTCGGCATCGACGGTGCGCAACCTACCGTCGGGACCGGCCATATCGGTACCGGTCAGCGCCATTTGCTCGGCGCTGGTGGCGATTACGCGATCGGCGTCGACCAGCGTGGACGGCGCCAAACCGTAGCCGACGAGCACAACGGTGGATCCCGGTGCGAGATCCTCGGATTCGATCCCGACCTCGGTGCCCGGGCCGGCCGTCGCCAACACCACATCGGCGGTACCGGCGGCCGCGCGCGGATCCTCGACGGTCTCCAGCAATGCGTGCGGGTTGTATTCGGCGAGGTAATCGCGCACCGCTGCCAGACCCTCCGGATGGGTGCCGTACAGCATCAGTTTGCGCAGCTGTGGATTGGCGGCGAGCAAGTGCGGCAGGGCATTTCGGCCCTGGGTACCGGTGCCGATCAGCAGCACGCTCTCCGCGCCGCGGCGTGCGGTCTCGCGCACCAACAACGCCGACACCGCCGGGGTGCGCAGCGCGCCGACCCTGGCACAGTCCATCATGGCGATCGGCGCGCCGGTGCTGTCGTCGTAGAGCGTGATGGTCGTGTAGTAGCGCTTGGTGCTGCGGTCGTGGCCGGGATCGAATTTGTAGGAGGTCTTCATCGCGACCACCCGGCGTCGGCCGTCGCGCCCGAGCATGGCGTAGGCCACCGACCAGCCGTCCGGATTGGCGACGCTGAGTTTGCGCGGATTATCGGAATCACCCGCGGCGAAGGCGAGATACGCTTCCTCTACCGCGCGCACCACATCGGCGGGCGTGATGGGCACGTCGGCGAGATCGCTGCGGCTCAGCACACGCAGTGGTGTGCTCCGGTCACGAGTGCTCAACGGTTCCTCGATCATGTTGTGTCGTATCCAGCCTTACTGCGGTCCGGGTGGTAGCCCGGGCCGGTACACCGTCGATCGCGAGCGGGTTGCTTGCCGCTCGGAACGGGGCGACGATCCGTTGCCCATAACCATTTTCGTCGGCCTCGGCGGCCCGCCGTCGGCGTTCGGGCAGGCGGACATTGACGCGCTTGAGCCAGCGGTCGGTGCCGTCGTAGCGCGCGGTGAACGGTACCCGACCGTGCACGGCCACGTCATTGTCCACCAGCAATAGCTCGCCCGGGGTCAGTGCGGCGGTGATGCAGACGCGTTCGAGCTCCGCGGTGAGGCGCGCGTACGCCAGCCGGAATTCGGCATCGGCATCGTCGAGCGGGGTGTATGCCGGATCGTAGCGAAGCGTCAAATCCGCTGTGTCCTCGGCTGATTCGGCGCTCCACAGCGTCGGCAACGGAAGTGCGGAGTAGCGCTCGTGACCGGTGCCGTAGGAGACGTCGGGCAGGATCGGCAGGGTCGGCGTGCCCAGCAGCCGGCGCTCGTCATCGGAGAGCTCGGTCCGGCGCACCGAGGAGACGGTGGTGCCGACGCCGTCCGGATTACGCAGACACGCCAGCATCAACAGGTTTGCCCGGTCCGGGTGGAAGGCGTCCTCGGTGTGCGGGCTGAGCAGGGTTTTGCTACTCGCGCCGGACTGTTCGTGTTCGTGACCGGGCGAGGGCACGATGTTGTTGACCAGCCGCCCGCCCTGCTGGCCCTGCCAGCCGAACGGTTCACCCGCGCTGCGGGCGAGCAGCAGCATCGCGATATCGAGTTCGAATGAGCTCGCGCGGCGGTCGATTTCACCACTCCAGCGGGCCGCCTCGACCCAGCTCGGCGGGGTCGGGCCGAATTCGGCATCGGTCAAAGGCAGTTTGCCGACGATGGTGGCACCGGCCGCGGTGGCGGGCGGTCGCAGGGCGACGCGCACCGCATCGGGCAACTCGCCGACGCACGCATCGATTTGCTCGAGCAATGCCGGATCGGTCAGCGTGTGCGCGAGGTCGGTGGCGCCATCGGGCCATGAGTCGACTGTGATACATATCTCGCGAGCGAGAGCGCGCACCGCATGTCCGGCGGTGGTCGGCAGCTCGCGCCGTTCGATATCTAGTGGGTGAAGCGTCTTACGTTCGGAGAGAACGCCTTTCACCAGGGATCCCTTCTTCGCATCGGGTCGAAAAGCGGGGGTATGACGATTCGATCTGCGAAGCTAGTGGCTCCGGCCGCGTTAAGCAAGGCTTACCTAAGCGAGTCGTAAAAATGCGAGCGCGTATGACTGGGGTCGAAGCCTGTTGCAGCTAGCTGTAGCTAATTTGCGGCATTGCCTTCGGGGTGATGACTGGTAGCTGGGGTGCGGCAAAACTCAACGGCCGGAACCCTATTAGGCTAGCCTGTCCTAGCTAGATTCGCTAGGGTTCGCAGTCGCGCGCGGGTAACTCGTTGAGGTTCGAGGAAGGCAGCACCATGGAATGGAATCGACGACAACTCCTGCGATCGGGACTCGGTGTCGGCGCGGTGCTGTTGGTCGCCGCATGTTCGGATGGCGGCAATTCGGACGGCCCGGCGCGGCGCGGTGGCACCTTGCGGGTCGGTGCGCTCGGCAGCGCGGCGCGAATCGAACGCGATCCGCATGCGAATCTGAGCAATGACAGCGACTTCCTCATCACCTCGCTGGTGTACGACGCGCTCACGGTACCGGGCGCGAACCCGAATGTTGCTGCGCGCCTTTCCAGTCGGTGGGAAGCCGACCCGCAGCGGCGGCGCTGGAGTTTCACCATCGCCGACGGCGCGACCTTCCACGACGGAACCCCCGTCACCTCTGATGATGTGGTGTGGTCGCTGCGTCGCCTGCGGACCGTCGGCGGTGCGTCGAAAATGCCTGCCGCCGTTGATGACATCACCGCGGACGGTCCGAATCGGGTGGTAGTCGCGCTGCCCGAGCCGAATTCCCAACTGCCGCTGCTGGTTCGGTTGATGACCTTCACCGTCAAGAAGGACACCACCGATTTCACCAAGGCCATCGGCACCGGGCCGTTCCGGTTGGAGTCCTATCAGGGTGGCAATGCCCGGCTGGTGCGCAACGATCGGTGGTACGGTCCGGCGCCACTGCTGGATGCCATCGAGGTCACCATGTTCGACAGCGTGACCGCATTGGGCAATGCGGTGCTCGGCGGGCAGATCGATCTGGCCTCGAATGTCGGCGCGATCGCGGGACGTACCGCCGAGGGGCGCGGTGATCTGCGGGTGGTGCGGCGGTCGAACGACACCATGGTCGGGGTCGCGATGCGGACCTCCGACGGGCCGTTCGCCGATGCGCGGGTGCGCGAGGCTATCCGGTCGGGCATCGATCGCAAGGCCCTGGTGAATCAGGTGCATTCGGGGTACGGCACCGTCGCGAACGACATCCTCGGCACCGGTGATCCGTTGTACGACAACACCATTGCGCAGCGGACTCGCGATGTGGACCGGGCCAGGACGCTGCTGCGAGATGCCGGATTCGATACCGGGCGCAGCTACCAGTTCCGCACCAAGGCCGAGGCCCCTGGCGAGGTCGAATCGGCGAAGGTGATCGCCACCCAGCTGGCCGATATCGGGCTGCGCCTCGATGTCGTAACGCAGGAGTCGAATACCTTCTACGACCAGACCTGGTTGAAGGCGCCGTTTTACACGGTCTCCTGGGGCACCAATGATTCCACGCTGTTCTTCGCGACAAAGCTGATGTCCTCGACATCCAATCGCAACGAAACCGCCTTCAAGGATGCCGAATTCGATGCGGCTACCGCGAAAGCCATAGCCGCATCCGATGACTCGGAATACGCGGCCGCCTGCCGTGACGTGCAGCGGATCCAGTACGCCCGCGGCGGTTATCTGGTGTGGGGCATGGCGGACGGTATCGATATCGCGACCTCCCGGGTGCGCGATGTGCCGACCCTGGGCGGCTTCGCCAGGGTGCAGTTGGAACGGGCCTGGCTCGCGGAGTGATGTCCTTCGCCCGACTCCTCATTCGGCGCGTCCTGCTGCTGGTCGCGCTGCTGGCGACGGTGTTCGCGGCCGTCGGTCTGCTGCCGGGCAATTCCGCCCGCGCGGTGCTCGGCCGCGACGCCACCGCGGAGCAGATCGCGGCGAAGGAACACGAACTGGGCCTGGACCGGCCGCTGCCGGTGCGGTTCGTCGAGTGGATCTCAGGTGTGGCGACCGGTGATTTCGGCCGCACCGCGCGTGGGCGATCGATCAATGAGCTGCTGACCGACAAGTTTCCGCCGACGCTGCTGCTCGGCGGGCTCGCCTTCCTGGTGACCGTGGTCGCGTCGCTGCTGCTCGGCGGCTGGTGGGCGACCCGGCGGGGTGCGGCTACCCGGTTCCTGCAGCCGACTACCACTGCGGCGGCGGCGATTCCGGAGTTCGTCATCGCAACCTTGTTGATCCTGGTGTTCTCCTTGGGCACCGGTTGGTTGCCCGCTGTCACCATTACCGGGCGCTCCGGATTTCCGGCCAGTCCGGACATGCTGGTGCTGCCGGTGCTCGCACTGGCGATACCGCAGACCGGCTGGAACACCCGGGTGGTGCGCGCGGCCCTGCTCGACTCCGCGCGCTCGCCGCATGTGGAAAGTGCGGTGCTGGACGGGCTTTCGACCACCACCGTGCTGACCAGGCATGTGCTGCCGTTCGCGCTGCCGACGATTGTGGCGAGTTTCGCGACCACGGTCGGCATGCTGCTCGGTGGTGCGCTGGTGGTGGAGACCATCTTCAACTACCCGGGACTCGGTGCGTTGCTCGCCGGGTCGGTCGCCGATCGGGACACCTCGTTGATCGCCGCGGTGGTCGCGCTCACCGGGATCGTCATCATGGCGATGCTGGCCATGGCGGACGGGATTCGGGCCTGGGCATTGCGGGGGCGAATATGACCGATGTGCAGCGGAATCCTGCGGCTCGGCTCGGGAGGTCGCCGGTGCAGAGATTCCTCACGGTATTGCCTGCGCTGGTGGTGGTTATCGCCGCCGCGCTCGGGCCCAGCTCGGCAACGCGGCCTGCCGAGGAGGCGGTCGGGATACCGTTCGCGCGGCCGGGTGCCGACACCTTATTGGGCACGGACCGGCTCGGACGGGATGTGCTGGCGCAACTGCTCTACGGCGGTTGGGGTCTGCTGTTGCTGGCGGGTGTGATCGCGGTCGTGGTGACCGGGTTGTCGTGCGTGCTCGGCGCGGTCGCGGCACTGCGTCCCCGGGTTGGTGCGTTGATCGAGGGCGTCGCCGATTTCGCGATCCTGCTCCCGGCCGTACTCGGCATCCTGCTGGTGCTTACGGCCTGGCCGGATGCGGGCGTCTACGGGCTCGTCGTGGTGGCTCTGCTCTTCGGAACTCCGTACTGTGCAAGAGTTTTCGCGGCGGCTGCGGCGGGGGTCGCGGCGAGCGGCTATGTCGAGGCAGCTCAGGCGAGCGGTGAAACGCTGCCGCACTTGGTATTCCGTGAGGTGATTCCGAATCTGCGCGCGGTCTCGGCCGCGCAGCTCGGTCTTCGCTTTGTCGAGGGTGTGTATGTGGTCAGCACCGCATCGTTCCTGCAACTGCCGACCACGCTCGGCGCGAGCAACTGGGCGGTCATGGTGCGCGAGAACTCTTCTGGCATGCTCCTCAACCCCTGGTCCGTGCTGGCTCCGAGCCTGGCGATCGCGGTGGTCGCGGTCAGCGTGAATCTCGCGGTGACCTCGTTCGAGCAGCACCGCCCGCGCCGCTGGGCAGTTCGGAGGACGCGCGGTTCCGAGTCGCTCGGACCGGCCGGCGCGGACTTGCCGGTCCCAGGCAATGCGTTGGAGGAGCGGGGATGAACGCGTCTGTTGTCGTCGATGCGCTGACCGTTTGCGGATCGAATGGTCAGGAGTTGTTCGAGCCCACCAGTTTCAGCGTCGCGGCCGGTAAGGTCACCGCTCTGACCGGTCCGTCGGGATCGGGCAAGACCACGTTGATGCGGGCACTGCTCGGGCATCTGCCAACGGGAGCCCGGCGATCCGCGGGTTCGGCCGTGGTAGCGGGGCAGGACGTATTCGCATTGAATCCTGGTGCACTGCAACGGTTCCGGCGTGACCACATCGCCTATGTCGGACAGGATCCCGGCTCGGCCCTCAATCCGTTGATGCGGGTGCGTTCCCTGCTCGACGAGGTTCGCCACCCCGCTGCCGCCGTGGCCGAAACGCTGGAGTTGGTCGGCCTATCCGGCGAACACCTGCGTCGCAGGCCTGGCGAACTCTCCGGTGGTCAGCAGCGCCGAGTGGCCCTCGCACGTGCGCTGGTTCGCCACACCGGGATCCTCATTCTCGACGAGCCCCTGGCCGGGCTGCACGGCTCCCTGCGCACCGAAATCGCTCGTCTGCTGGCCGATATCGCCACTCAGCGCTCTGCCGCGATCTTGCTGTCCGGGCACGACACCGCGACTATTCATACGATCGCCGATGACGTGGTCGAGTTGGGTGCGGTGCATACCGATGTAATCGGCCGCACACCGGTGCCGATTCGTTCGGGTATATCGAATTCACCGCAATCGAACGGGGGTGCCGCGTCGATCGTGCGAGTGGCGATGGCTCCGGAGATGCCACTCGGCCCAGCGGCCGACAGCGGGGACTCGGCTCTGCGGCCCAGCGAAGGTCAGGGGGCGGTAGCTTTGCGCTCCAGGACGGTCGAGTTGGTTGCGGAACCTGTCCTACGTGGTCAGGACATCGGTGCCTCGATCGACGGGTACGAGGTATTGGCGGGCATCGATTTCGTGCTGCCGGGCGGCGCGGCACTGGCCATCGTCGGGGCGTCAGGAGCTGGAAAGACCACTCTCGCGCGGGTTGTCGCCGGTCTGCACCGAGAAGCGACCGGATCGCTGGAACTGCGAAGCGAGTCGATCCCGGTCGGCCCCCGTCGACGAGCTCGCAATGGCCGCGATGGTATTCAGCTGGTCACGCAGAACCCACGGTCGGCGCTCAATCCCCGTCGCACCGTCGCCCAGACGCTCGGCCGTCCGCTGCGCCGAATCGGCGGGGTACCGAAACGACAACTGGCGCAGCGCATTACCGACTTGCTCGACTCGGTCGAACTCGCACCGGAGCTCGCCATCCGCTACCCGCACGAACTCTCCGGCGGCCAACGCCAGCGGGTGGCCCTCGCCAGAGCGCTCGCGGCCGAACCAGCCGTGCTGGTCTGCGACGAGATCACCTCGGCCCTGGACCACAACACCGCCGTCTCGATCATGACCCTGCTGGACCGCATCCGCGCCGAACACGACACCGGCCTGCTCGTCATCACCCACGACATGACACTGGTCACCGGACACTGCTCCCACCTCGTCGTCCTCGACCACGGCCGCATTGTCGAATCCGGCTCGGCGACAGCGGTCCTCACCGCCCCGGCGCACACCGCGACCCGCGAACTCCTCGGCTAGGCGTTTCTCGCGCACAGCTTGTGCGTGACGCACGGCAGTTCTGCGAGGACGAATCGGCGGCTGCGTTATCGGCGAACTGCTCGGTAATCTCGGATCACGGAGCGCGTGACCACCGGGCATGCGGGGTCTGCAGGGGGAGGGATATATGGCGCTGGGCTTGCCGCGACGCGTGCATCGCGGGGGTGGTCATTCGGATCTGGATGATGGAGGAATGCTCGCGAAGCTGACCGGCGTGTTGGTCGCCGCAATGGTGATCCTTCTACTCGCCGGTTGCGGCGCCGAACGCAATCTTCCGCCCATTCCCGAGGGCATCCCGCCCGGTCCCGGTACGCCGCTGCCGCTGATCGATCTGGATGCGCCCGGCCGCACCGCCGTGCAGTTACGCGACTGGGCCGACGAGCAATCCGACAAACTCGGCATTCCGAGTGTCTCGCTGGAGGCGTACGGCTATGCGGCGGCGATCATGGGCCGGTCCCGGCCGGACTGCGGGATCGCCTGGACCACCATCGCGGGGATCGCCAGTGTGGAGAGTAAGCACGGGACCCATCGCGGTTCGGAGGTCGATGCGGATGGCACCGTGCGCCCGCCGATCATCGGCATCCCGCTGGACGGTGCGCCGGGTGTGGCACTGGTCAAGGACACCGACGGGGGCAAGCTCGACGGCGATCCGGAGTTCGACAGGGCGCTGGGCCCACTGCAATTCATTCCGGAGACCTGGAAGCGCTGGGGTGTCGACGCCAATGGCGATGGCGTCGCCGATCCGCAGAATATCGATGACGCCGCCCTCACCGCGGCCCGCTACCTGTGCGCGAGCGGCGGCGATCTGACCTCCGAGCGCGGCTGGCAGCAGGCTCTGCTGACCTACAACCAGTCGAATGCCTATCTATTGACCGTCCGCGATCGTGCCGCCGCGTACAGCGTCGGGCGTCGGGCATGAGCACCCCTTGGAGGAAACAACGGGTGCGTATCGCGACAGTGCGAAGCGATTCGTCGGAGTGCCGGTTACTGCGCAATGCGCGAGGACGCTAGGCTCGCAGGCGCACGGCCCTTCCCGTCAGACCTACCGTGCCAACAGCCGAAGGAGTGTCGTTTTCGTGGCCATCATCGAACAGGTCGGAGCTCGCGAGATCCTGGATTCCCGCGGAAACCCCACTGTCGAGGTCGAGATCGCCCTCGACGACGGCACCCTGACCCGCGCTGCCGTGCCCTCCGGTGCCTCCACCGGTGAGCACGAGGCCGTCGAACTGCGCGACGGCGGCGAGCGCTACGGCGGCAAGGGTGTGCAGAAGGCCGTCGAGGGGGTGCTCGACGAGATCGCGCCCGCCGTCATCGGCCTGGACGCGGTCGAGCAGCGCACCGTCGACCAGGTCCTGCTGGATCTGGACGGCACCCCGGACAAGTCCCGCCTCGGTGCGAACGCCCTGCTCGGCGTTTCGCTCGCGGTGGCCCGCGCCGCCGCCGAATCCTCGGGCTTGGAGCTGTTCCGCTACCTGGGCGGCCCGAACGCGCATGTGCTCCCGGTGCCGATGATGAACATCCTCAACGGTGGCGCGCACGCCGATAGTGGCGTCGACGTCCAGGAGTTCATGGTCGCCCCGATCGGCGCGACCACCTTCAAGGAGTCGCTGCGCTGGGGCGCCGAGGTGTACCACGCGCTCAAGTCGGTGCTGAAGTCCAAGGGCCTGTCCACCGGTCTCGGTGACGAGGGTGGTTTCGCGCCGTCCGTCGCGGGCACCAAGGAAGCACTCGACCTGATCGGTGTCGCCATCGCGAAGACCGGCCTGAAGCTGGGCACCGATGTCGCGCTCGCGCTCGATGTCGCCGCCACCGAGTTCTACACCGCGGGCAGCGGTTACAAGTTCGAGGGCCATGTCCGCTCGGCCGCCGACATGGCGCAGTTCTACGCCGAACTGCTCACCGCCTACCCGCTGGTCTCCATCGAGGACCCGCTGTCGGAGGACGACTGGGACGGCTGGGTCGCGCTGACCGACCAGATCGGCGACAAGGTGCAGCTGGTCGGCGATGACCTGTTCGTCACCAACCCGGAGCGCCTGGAGGAGGGCATCACCAAGGGCGCGGCCAATGCGCTGCTGGTGAAGGTCAACCAGATCGGCACGCTCACCGAGACTTTGGATGCCGTCGAGCTCGCGCACCGCAACGGCTACAAGACGATGATGAGCCACCGCTCCGGCGAGACCGAGGACACCACCATCGCCGACCTGGCCGTCGCGGTCGGCAGCGGTCAGATCAAGACCGGCGCCCCGGCGCGCAGCGAGCGTGTCGCCAAGTACAACCAGCTGCTGCGCATCGAGGATGCGCTCGGCGATTCCGCACGGTACGCGGGCGACGTCGCGTTCCCGCGGTTCGCGTTCGAAGGCTAGTCAGCTAGGGGAACGGTATGACAGAGCGACGTGCGCGTGGATCCAGTCCGGCCGGACGCGGGAACCGCCGCACGTCGCGCTCTGCCAGATCGCGCCCGGCCGCCGAATCGCCGGCGGCCGCACCGAAGCGGACGACCCGCAGGCGGTCCGAATCCGCCGATAAGGCCAAACCGCAGAAGATAGGGCTGCGCTCCGGCGGACACGAGGACAAGCACGATCGCACCATCCTCGGTCTGTCCACCGGTAAGGCGGTCATCCTGGCCATCGTCGTTTGCGCACTCGCGCTGACCTTGGCCGTTCCGCTGCGCACCTATTTCACCCAGCGCGCCGAGGCCGCGCACCTGGCGCAGGAGCGCATCGAACTCGAGGCCGATCTCGCCAAGTTGCGGGATCGCCGTGCGCAGCAACAGGATCCGGCCTACGTGCGCTCCGAGGCCAGGGACCGGTTGCGGCTGGTCATGCCGGGTGAGACGCCCTATATCGTCCAGGTGCCGGGTATCGAAGCGCCCGCGCCGCCCGCCGCACCGACCCAGTCGAAGGCGCCCGAGCCCTGGTACACCGAACTGTGGCGCAGTATTTCGCAACCGCAGCAGGCCCCGGCGCCCGCGGCCGCACCGACCGGACCGCCCGTCACGCCGCAGCCAGCATCGGAAGGACCCAGGTGACCGCACCGAACGACCGCGATCTCGAGATCATCGCCGAGCAGCTCGGACGCGCACCGCGCGGCGTACTCGCCGTCGCCTACCGCACCCCGGACGGGCTGCCCGCGGTGGTCAAGACCGCGCCGCGGCTGCCCGACGGCACCCCCTTCCCGACCCTCTATTACCTGACCGATCCCCGCCTCACCGCTGAGGCGAGCAGGCAGGAATCCGCGGGTGTCATGCGGGAAATGACCGAACGCCTCGCCACCGACCCGGAATTGGCCGCCGCCTACCGCGCCGCCCACGAGAGCTATCTGGCCGAGCGCAATGAAATCGAATCGCTCGGCACCGATTTCACCGGCGGCGGCATGCCCGAACGAGTGAAATGCCTGCACGTCCTGATCGCTCACGCCCTCGCCAAGGGCCCAGGCGTCAACCCCTTCGGCGACGAGGCAGTGGCCATGGCCGCCGACCACGGCCTCCGCGGCACCGCAATCCCCGCCGACTGGCCGAAATACGAGCCGCCGCACGCTCCGACCGACGGGCAATGACGTGCGCGCGGCGCTCGAGCTGACCATGGGCGCTGAGGGGAACGTGCGCGCTGTGATCAGCGCGGGTACTGCGATGACCGCAGGTGCTGAAATGTGCGTCGGCGCTGGAATGAGCGCGGGCGCCGCGGCGGGCGGCGTAGACGCCGGGACGACTGGGCGCTCCGTTGAGCGCGAGTGGGAAATTAGCCGGGCTGATATGAGCGGAGCTGAGCAATGAGTGATCGGGTAGCGGCAGTCGACTGCGGGACGAATTCGATTCGACTATTGATCGCCGAGGTGCTCGGCGATGGGCGGTTGGCGGATGTGCATCGGGAGATGCGCATTGTGCGGCTGGGGCAGGGGGTGGATGCGACGGGGGCGCTTGCGCCGGAGGCGATCGAGCGCACCAGGGTTGCGCTCGCCGATTATGCCGCGCTGATGCGGGAGGCGGGGGTCGGTCGAGTGCGGATGGTCGCGACCTCCGCGACGCGCGATGCCGCGAACCGCGAGGATTTCTTCGCCATGGCCCGTGCCGAACTCGGCACCGTGGTGGCGGGTGCGGAGGCCGAGGTGATCACCGGCGACGAGGAGGCGCGGCTGTCTTTCACCGGTGCGGTCGGCGAATTGGCCAGCGAGGCAGGGCCTTTCGTTGTCGTCGATCTCGGCGGCGGTTCCACCGAACTCGTCGTCGGCGACAGCGATGGTGTGCGGGCCGCATTCTCCGCCGATATCGGTTGCGTCCGCATTACCGAGCGATGCCTGCCGGGCAACCCGCCGACCGCCGAACAGGTCGCCGCCGCACGGGAATTCGCCACCGAACGACTGGATGAGGCCTTCGCCAAGGTCCCCGTCGACGGCGCGCACACCTGGGTCGGCGTCGCGGGCACCATGACCACGATCGCCGCCGTCGCCCTCGATCTGCCCGAATACGATTCGGAGCGAGTCCATCTCACCAGCCTCACCCTGGACCAGGTGCGCGAGGTCTGCGATCGCCTGATCGGCATGAACCACGATGAGCGCGCTGCCCTCGGCCCCATACATCCCGGCCGCGTCGACGTGATCGGCGGCGGCGCCGTCATCACCGAGGTGCTCGCCTACGAACTGTCCCGCCGTGCCGACATTTCCGCCCTCATCGTCAGCGAACACGACATCCTCGACGGAATTGCCCTGTCCATCGCTTGACCCGCTATCGCGGCCGTCGCGCGCCAGATCCACCTCACGACGATCGTGCGCTGCTACGACGAGATCGCGACCAGGTACCCGATCGGCCGCGCGCTGCCGTTCTTCGGCCCCGATCAGGAACCGGTCATTCCACTTCGTCGAGCGCGGCAGCCCAGGTATTGCACGATGACGTCGAACCGCTGCGGTAACCGGCTTCGACCCAGCGTCGGCTGTTCACGCCGGTGCCGTGGGTCGGATCCTCCTCGGTATCGGATTGGATATCGATCAAATCCACGGCCTCGGCCGGGGTCAGCATGCCGCCGACCTGAGCTGCCACCAGCATCACACCGGCCAGGCACTGGGCCTGCAGTTCGATGCGTCGGCTGAGTTCCAGGCCGAGTGGTGACTTCTCGCCGGCGGAATCGATATCCCGATCGGCGCTACGCAGGATGCCGGTGGAGGACTGCAGGTGGTGGCCGTATTCGTGCATCACAACGAACATCAGGTACTGCCCGAGTTGCGAACCCCAGCCCCGATGGATCGGATCGTCGGTCGGCCAGTACACGTTGCCGCCGCAATAGAACGCGGGATCGGTGGACTGGACCTGTTTCGAGCAGCCGGTCGTTGCATTGTCGACCACCACGAGTTGCAGCGGCGCGAGGCCCATACCCGCGGCGCGCAGGGCCGGATCCCAGACCTTCGTCAAGCAGTCCAGCTCGGTCTGCACGAATTGCCGCTGGCCCGCCGCGCTCATCTCGATCGGCGGCAGCTGACACCGTAGCGGGGGCAAGCGCAGCTCGGCGTGCAGCGTATTGGCCGTCAGCGGAGGTTCCTGCAACGCGTCGACGACGGGCTCGGCATCCACCGCGGATACCGACGCGCACCCGGTGCCGAGCGGCGACACCAGCGCGCCGATCACGGCGAGCAGCAGCGCCGCATGGGCGCTCGAGCGCGTCATCAGGTTCCCCCGTCCAGCCAACAAACGAGGTTTCCCCGTCCAGCGAGGCGAACTTTACCGGGAAGTTCTCCGGTTTTCTTGTCGAGTGCTGTGCGTCACCGAGCGCGGTCGACGAATATTCGACGTTGCCTCGGATTCGCCGAGTAGGTGCACCGAACGGGTGCTTCCAAGATGGACGTACCGGCTGGCGGTTTGCTCCGGCGGCAGCTCTGGCATGTCCGGCAATATCGGCCGTGAGCAGGGAAACTTTGTTCAGGATGCCGGGAATTCCCTACCCATATGGGATGGTCTGAGCATGTCCGACGCAGCAATGGCGGAGCAATCGGTTCGGGAGCGGACCCTGTTCGGTCATCCCATCGGGTTGGCCAATCTCTTCGGAGTCGAACTCTGGGAGCGCTTCTCGTTCTACGGAATGCTCACCATCCTCGGGTACTACCTGTACTACTCGACGACCGAAGGCGGACTCGGTCTATCGCAGAGCACCGGCGTCGGGATCGTCGGCGCATACGGCGGGCTGGTGTATCTATCCACGGTGCTCGGCGGGTGGATCGCCGACCGGCTGATCGGCATGGAGCGCACCGTTTTCTACGGCGGCATCGTGGTGGTGGCCGGGCATATCGCGCTGGCGATTCTGCCCGGACTGAGTGGTGTCGGAGTCGGCCTGGCGCTGGTCGCGCTCGGCAGCGGCGGGCTGAAGGCCAATGCGTCCTCGCTGCTCGGCACCCTCTACCGGCCGGGTGATCCGCGCTTCGACGGCGGCTTCACGCTGTTCTATCTGGGCATCAACCTCGGTGCGTTCGTCGGTCCGCTGCTCACCGGTCTGCTGCAACGGAATTGGGGCTTTCACTACGGTTTCGGTGCGGCCGCGGTCGGCATGGCGCTGGGTCTGACGCAGTACGTCGTTTTCCGGCGCAACCTCGGCACCGCGGGCAGGCATGTGCCCAATCCGTTGCCGCGCAACGCCGCCGGGCCGATGCTCGGCATCGTGGCCGGTGCGGCCATCGTGGTCGCGCTGGCATTGATCACCGGGCTGGTCAACCTGGACAACCTCTCCGAGGTCACCACCGGCGTCATCATTGCGGCCTCGCTCGCCTATTTCGTACTCATGCTGACCAGCGCCAAGGTGACGCCCGTCGAGCGCAGCCGGGTCCGCGCCTTCATTCCGCTGTTCATCGCGAATGCGGTTTTCTGGTCGCTGTTCCAGCAGATCTTCACGGTCCTCGCGGTGTACTCCGATGAGCGGATGAAGTGGACCATCTTCGGCTGGACCGCGCCGTCGAACTGGATCGGTTCGGTCGAGCCGGTGTGGATCATCTGCCTGTCGCCGCTGTTCGCGCTGATGTGGACCAAGCTGGGCAATCGCGCGCCGAGCACACCACGCAAATTCGCCCTCGGCGTCATCGGGATGGGGCTGGCGTTCTGGTTGTTCGTGCTGTTCTCGGGGAGCAGCGGCAAATCGGTGCCCGTACTGGCGGTACTGCTCATCATGGGCGCATTCGCGGTCTCCGAGCTGCTGCTTTCTCCGATCGGCCTCTCGGTCACCACACAGTTGGCGCCCAAGGCGTTCCGGGCCCAGATGATGGCGCTGTACTTCTTCTCCGTTGGCATCGGAACCTCGATGTCCGGTACTTTGGCTCGGTTCTATGACGCGGACCACGAATTCGCGTACTTCGGCATCACCGGAGCGGTAGCGATCTGTGCCGGTCTGATCGTCGTCGCACTCACACCATGGGTGAGCCGACATATGGCCGGTGTGCATTAGAGAAATCAGCGGAGAACCCGTTGACGACAGCAAGGAGACAGTGTTGGCGACCCCAGGAACTCGATGGGGCGGTCTGTTCCGCACCAAATCGGTCGAGCAGTCCATCCGGGACACCGACGAACCCGATTCGAAACTGCGCAAGGATCTGACCGCCTGGGATCTCACCGTCTTCGGTGTCGCCGTGGTCGTCGGTGCGGGCATCTTCACGCTCACCGCGCGGACCGCGGGCAATGTCGCCGGACCTTCGGTTTCGCTCGCCTTCGTCTTCGCCGCCATCGCCTGCGGGTTGACCGCGCTGTGCTACGCCGAATTCGCCTCGACGGTTCCGGTTGCCGGCAGCGCGTACACGTTCTCCTACGCCACTTTCGGCGAACTCGTCGCATGGATCATCGGCTGGGATCTGATCCTCGAGTTCGCGCTCGCGGTGTCGGTGGTCGCCAAAGGGTGGTCGCAATACCTCGGTGAAGTGATGGGATCGCGTTCGCCGATCGTGCATCTGGGGCCGATCGACTTCGACTGGGGCGCGGTACTTCTCATCTCGATTCTGGGCGTGTTGCTGGCGGTCGGCACCAAGGTGTCGTCGCGGGTTTCGGCGGTGGCCGTCGCCATCAAGCTGAGCGTTATCGCGGTGGTGCTCGTTGTCGGCGCCACCTACTTCGACAAGTCGAACCTGACGCCCTATATCCCGCCGTCGCAGTCCGGTGCGGAAGGGGAGGGGCTGCACCAATCGTTGTTCTCCTACTTCACCGGCGCCGGGCACAGCACCTTCGGCTGGTACGGCCTGCTCGCCGCGGCCAGTCTGGTGTTCTTCGCATTCATCGGGTTCGATGTCGTCGCGACCACCGCGGAGGAGACCAAGAATCCGCAGCGCTCGGTGCCGCGCGGGATTCTCGGCTCGCTGGTGATCGTCACGATTCTCTATGTCGCGGTATCGCTGATCCTCACCGGAATGGTGCCCTACACCGCGCTGTCCGGTGACCGCGCAACGCTCGCAACGGCTTTCGCGCAGCACGGCGCCACCTGGACCAAGAACATCATCTCCATCGGCGCGCTCGCCGGACTCACCACGGTCGTCATGGTGATGTTCCTCGGACAGACCCGCGTGCTGTTCGCCATGTCGCGCGACGGACTGATGCCGCGTCAGCTCGCGCACACCGGCAAGAACGGCACTCCGGTTCGGCTGACCATCGTGGTCGGCGTCGTCTGCGCCGCACTCGCCGGTTTCGTGGACTTCGGCACCCTCGAGGAGATGGTCAATATCGGCACTCTCTTCGCCTTCGTCCTGGTCGCCATCGGCGTCCTCATCCTGCGCCGCACCCGTCCTGACCTCCCGCGCGGCTTCCGCGTGCCCTTGGTCCCGCTCATCCCGGTCCTCGCCGTACTCGCCTGCCTCTGGCTGATGCTCAACCTCTCGGTCGAAACCTGGCTGCGCTTCCTCGTCTGGATGGCCGTCGGCCTGATCGTCTACTTCGCCTACGGCCGCCGCCACTCCGTCCTCGCCGCGCGCCGGATGCGAGTTCCTCCGACGGCACCACATCGGTAGCCGCCCACGACGGCACCTGACGGCGCGTGGCGGCCTTACTCTGGCCACCACCGGAGATGCACTAGCCTGCAGAACAGAATTCCGGTACGGCAGTACGAGTCGGTACGCTGACCGGGCGCCCCTATAGCCCAATTGGCAGAGGCAGCAGACTTAAAATCTGCAAAGTGTCGGTTCGAGTCCGACTGGGGGCACGATCGAACTTCACCATCGGCGCAGTTCCGGGCACGTTTCGGTGGTGTCGCCACAATCGGAGCGAGCTCGACTGGATACTGCTACTGGACCGACCAGCCGCCGTCGGAGGCGAGGATCTGGCCGTTGAGGTTCTCGCTGTTGTCACTGAGCAGCCACGTGATCGAGGAGGCAAGCGTCTCCGCCGTGGTGATGTTACCGCGGTCTCATAATAAGGTGGGCGCGCATCCAGGGCACGAACCCGGCGGGGTCGTATCGATCAGCCGAGCACGCGGTTCATGGAACAATCGGCATGGTGGTTTCGATGACAGGGCCAGGGGCACGGGCGGGTCGTCCGGTGAACCTGCAGCTCCGATCGGCGGTTCTGGCCGCTACCGCCGAACTGCTCGTCGAACACGGCTATGACTCGGTCACGATGGAGGCCATCGCCGCGCGGGCAGGAGCGGCCAAGCAGACGCTGTACCGGGTTTGGGGCTCCAAGGCTGAAGTCGTGGCCGACGCGGTCCTGCAGGGCGCCTTCGTGATGACTGCCAGTCCGGTGCCGAATGCGGGTGATCTGCGCCGGGACCTCGCCGTGTGGCTCGACGGTATCGCAGACTACCTGCGGCAGCCCGGCGTCGGCTCGGTCGTTCGCGCGCTGGCCACAGCATCGACCGCCGCCCCTGACCAAAGTGACGCATTCGATCGCATTCTTACCGAGCCGGTCAATAAGCTGATCATCGAACGTCTGCACGCCGCGCAGAGCGCAGGTGATCTGGCTGTGCGCGTATCGTCGGGGACGATCGTCGATATAATCGTGGGCTATCTCACCCTTGCCTCGATCGGACGAGCGCCCCTCGATGAAAAACGAATCCGCGAACTCGTTGCAGTGCTCATACCCTGAATTCACGGCGAACCCGACAACGCATTCGCCGTCATATGCGACGCGAGGAACGTTTTGCTAACAAATGCGGCAAATCGGTCGGGGTGCAATCGGAAGACGTGTCCGTTTCGAATCCCAGAGGACAGTTGAATTCGAGTAGAGGTGTCCGGTATGTCCACAGGCGGTATATCGGTGGTTCGGGGGGTTGTTCCGGCGGCGGGACCGCCGGGGATTGTTTTGCATTCGGTACAGCGACCTCTGCGCGGGGGTGCGGTCGGCGCTGTGATCACCGGAGTTCTGGACGGTGTGGCCGACGAGTCGGGTAACGATGCCGGGGGCGGCGACGATGCCATCGTGTACCAGACGGTATCCGAGCGGCAGGCGATCGTATCGCAGCCGGCGACGCGGAAGTGGGCGTCGTCGTCGCAGGTCTCGGATCGTTCGGCGCTGGCTGCGCTGGCCAGGGAGGAGCACGGACTCGAACTATTCGAGACCGTGCGCGTGTTGGAGATCGTGTACGGCCAGACCTTGTTCGTGCTCGTCGGTCCGGCGCGCGACACCGTATCGGCAGCCGGTGCTCGCGCTTATTGAGTTCCTGAGATGAACGATATAAGCGGAGGTCGAGATGGACCAGTCGAAG
Organism: Nocardia sp. NPDC049526; assembly: GCF_044465765.1. Taxonomy (NCBI): domain Bacteria; kingdom Bacillati; phylum Actinomycetota; class Actinomycetes; order Mycobacteriales; family Nocardiaceae; genus Nocardia; species Nocardia sp. NPDC049526. Next base: position 123,566 of record NZ_JBITMA010000007.1, read on the forward strand.
AGTGGTGTCGATAGCAGTCCGAACCTATCTGAATCGTTGCAAACCGGCCCATTCCGCTCTTCCGGACCTGATATTCTTCCACTGACCGCGGCGCAGCGGGGAATCTGGTTTGCCCAGCATCTCGCGGAGTCGTCGCCGATATCTGTGGCCCAATACGTCGAAATCGCAGGCGAGTTGGACGCGGAATTGCTTGCCGAGGCATGCAAAACCGCCAGTCGCGAGTTCGGCTCCGGACATATGCGCCTGACCGAGGTCGACGGAGAGCCATGCCAGTTCGTCGACGAGGAACATGGCGCTCCGGTGTCGGTGATGGACTTGCGCATGCACTCCGATCCGGTTGCGACTGCGCACAGAATTATGGTTCAGGATTATTCTGCTCCGCTGGACTTGTTGCACGACAACCTCATGACGAGCATTGTCTTCCAGGTCGGCGCGGACCATTTCCTGTGGTATCAGCGCGCGCACCATATCGCACTCGACGGGTTTGCCGCGGTAACAATGCTGCACCGGATAACCGAGTTGTACAACGCTTGGGTGAAGTCCGAGGAAGCGGCGCCGTGCGCGGCGCAGGATCTGGGGGCGGTCGTCGAGCAGGACCTGGCGTACCGAGGTTCGGCGCGTTTCGACAACGACCGCGGATACTGGCTGGAGCACCTGGCAGGCGCGCCTCCCGTCGTGAGCCTGGCCGGTCGCGTTGGCAAGCCCACCATTCATCCAGCGCTGGTCAGCGCAGAGCTGCCGGACGCCACCGCGCAGCTGCTGGGCAGCGTCGCGCTCGAGCACGGCCCGAGCGCGACGCCGACCATCGTCGCGGCGTTTGCCGCGTATCTCGCGCGGATGACCGGAAGCGATGAAGTATTGCTGAGCCTGCCGGTTTCGGGTCGGCACTCTGCCGTGCTGCGCCGTTCCGGGGGGATGGTGGCAAATGTGGTCCCGCTGCGAGTGCAGGTCGCGGGCCGCACCGTCGGTGAACTGATCGCCGCTGTGCAGGGCGAGTTGACGAGTGCTCTTCGGCGGCAGCGCTACCGCCAAGAGGACCTATTCCACGATATGGGGATCGCGCGCGACGAGGCGGCATCCTTCGGACCGGCCGTGAACCTCATGATGATCGAGAACGAGGTTGTGCTGGGCAACACGACCGGCCGCCTGCACGTCCTCACCTCGGGCCCTACCGCCGACCTTTTCGTCAATATCTACCCGGGCGCGGGCAAGGCCAGTACCCATATCGACTTCCAGGGGAATCCGAATGCCTACAGCCCTGAGGAACTCGCCGGTCACCACCGCCGGTTCCTCATGTTTCTGCACGAGTTCCTCGCCGGGGGAGCGGGATGTCCGGTCAGCAGACTGCCACTGCTCGAAGTGCAGGAACGGTCTGCGCTGCTGCCGGTGCGGGGGCCCAGCGGGGTCGAAACACGCCTGCTTCCGGAGATTCTGAGTGAGAGCGCGCGCCGGAATGAAAGTGCGTGCGCGATCGCCTCGGCCGGGCAGACGATGACCTATGGCGAGCTCGACGCCAGATCTTCCCAGCTGGCCCGGCATCTGATCGCTCTGGGTTGTGGGCCGGACACGGCGGTGGCGATCATGCTGCGACGCTCGGTCGAATCGGTCGTGGCGACGTGGGCGGTCGCGAAATGCGGGGCCGCGTTCGTCCAATTGGCCCCCGAGTACCCGTCGAAGCGGATAGCACATATGGTCGCCGACAGCGGCGCAGCTGTGGCGATCACGGTCGATGCTCTGCGCGGGCGGCTCCCGCAGGAGATACACCATGTGGTTCTCGACGATCCCGCGACTCGGTGGGAATCCGACGTCGCGAGCGGGCCGATTTCCGACGATGACCGTATCCGACCACTACGGCCATCCCATATCGCCTATGTGACGTATACCTCGGGATCCACCGGAACGCCGAAAGGCGTCCAGGTCACCCACACCGGCCTCGCGAATCTCGTCGCCGACCGCGCCACCACGTACGGCATCGACACGACATCCCGCGTGTCCTATGCCCTCTCGCCCAGTTTCGACGCCTCCCTGGAACAGTTTCTGACCTGCTTCGCGAACGGATCCACGCTGGTGATCGTGCCGCCCGAGGTGACCGGCGGTGAGCCGCTCACGCAACTGCTTGCCGACGAGCACGTGACCCACCTGACGCTGACCCCCGCGATGCTGGCAACCGTGGACCCGCGTGCGACGACCGACTTGCGGGTGGTCGTGGTCGGTGGTGACGTTTGTCCACCGCACGTCATCGAGCGGTGGACCTCGCTGTCCATGTACAACGAATACGGTCCCACCGAAACCACCGTGACCGCCGTCGGCTCCATGCTGCTACCCGGCCGTGCGCACACGGTCGGTGGCCCCATCCGTGGCGTCTCGGCGATGGTGCTGGACCGAACGCTCCAGCCGGTGCCCAGGGGCACCGCGGGCGAGTTGTATATCGCCGGACCGGGATTGGCCCGCGGATACAGCCATCTGTCCGTCGAAACCGCCGCCCGGTTCGTCGCAGATCCATATGGCGACCTCGGCGAGCGGATGTACCGCACCGGCGACATCGCGCGCTGGACCGGGGACAACGGCGAAATGACGCTGGAAATGCTGGGGCGCAGCGACTTCCAGGTCAAGATCCGCGGATACCGGATCGAACCGGGTGAAATCGACGCCGCGCTCGCCACACACGAGGACGTGGATCTTTCCGTCACCGTCCCGGTGCAGAACAATGCCGGTACGACCGTGCTGGCGTCCTATGTCGTCCCGGTCAGCGGCCGCCGGATCGATCCGCTCGAACTCCAGCGCTTCGCCCGTGATTCGCTGCCGCCGCATATGGTCCCGGCGGTAATCCTCGCGTTGGACAGCCTCCCGGTGAACGCCTTCGGCAAGCTCGATCGCCGCGCTCTGCCGAAGCCCGAATTCGGGACCGCGCCGGTCGGCCGGGCGCCGGCCACAGGCCGGGAAAAGACGGTCGCGAGGCTCTTCGCCGAGGTGCTCGGCGTGCCTCGAGTCGGGGCGGACGACAGCTTCTTCGCTCTCGGCGGCGACAGCATTCTGTCGATCCGACTGGTGGCGAGGGCCAAGGCCGAGGGCCTGAGTTTCTCCACACAGGATGTGTTCGTGCACAAGACCGTCGCGGGCCTGGCCGCCACGGCGAGCGAAGCCCGCGATATCCCCGAGCTGGCCGAGTTGCCCGGTGGCGGCGTAGGCCCGATGCCGTTGTCGCCGATCATGCGCGCAATGCTCGATCGGGGTCATTACGACCGATTCGCGCAGGCCGCGCTCGTGCAGCTGCCCGAGGGAGTCGATCGAGCGGGTCTCGTGCGCGCACTGGGATCCCTGCTGGACCGCCACGACATGCTGCGCGCGGTATTGCGTGGCGGCGATTCGGTTGATCGGTACGTCGAGGTACTCGATCGGGAAGCGGTCGACCCGGACGCCGCGCTCGTCGATGTTCGGCTCGATCGACGTGACGCTGCCGAAGTCGACCGGCACCTGCACAAAGCCGCGGATCGCCTGGACCCGGGCAACGGTGTGCTCGTTCAGGCCGTCTGGATTCAAGATCGCAACGGCTCCGGACCCGACCTGATGTGGCTGGTGATCCACCATCTCGCCGTCGACGCGGTGTCGTGGCGCGTCATCCTCGCCGACCTCGCGCAGGCCTGGTCGCAGGTTTCCGACGGCGGCGAACCACACTTCGGCCCGGTCACCACCTCGTTCCGGCGATGGGTGCACGGCTTGGTCGAGCGGGTACCGGGCAGGCGCTCGGCGGAGCTCGACCTGTGGAAAGACGTACTCGAGCGCGGCGATCAGCTACTCGGATCGCGCCGTCTGATTCCGGATCGTGACGTCGGGGCCACAGCGGGCCGGGTACAGCAGCGCATCCCGGCAGCGGTTGCCGAGGCGGTTCTCACCACCATTCCGGACCGCTTTCACTGCAGTGCCAACGATCCGCTGCTGGCGGCCCTGGTACTGGCACTTGGTGAGTGGCGGCGCAGGCGTGGTACGGCGGCGGCCGCCGGAGAGTTGATCTCCTTGGAGGGACACGGCCGCGAGGAGCGGGCCGTACCCGGCGCCGATCTCAGCGCCACCGTGGGCTGGTTCACCACACGCTTCCCGGTCCGGATCGACTGCGGGAACATCGACCTCGATGATGCGCTGGCCGGCGGCAAGGGGGCGGGACTGGCGATAAAGCAGGTGAAGGAGCAGCTGCGCGCGGTGCCCGGCAACGGCATCGGCTATCAGATGCTGCGTCATCTCGATTCCCGGGCAAGCGCCGAGCTCGCAGACCTGCCCGAACCTCAGATCAGTTTCAACTACCTCGGGCGGGTTGGTATCGGTGAACGCACGGGGCCCTGGGCGCCCACCACCGAATTCACCGCACTGACCGCGACGAGCGATCCGGATATGGCGCTGTCCGCCGTGCTCGATATCAACGCGATCGCCGAGGAAGGTCGCGACGGGCTCGAACTCGACGCGACCTGGGAGTTCGCCTCACAGGTGTTGAGTAGCGAGGAGGTCGACGAACTCGCCGGGCTGTGGGCTCGAGCCCTGGGGGCGCTGGCCGAGCACGTCCGATCCGACACCACACCCGGCTTCACTCCATCCGATTTTCCGCTCACCGCGGTATCGCAGGACGATGTCGACAACTGGCTGCGGGAATACCCGTCGATGACCGATGTGTGGCCACTCACCGCCCTGCAGTCCGGGCTGCTGTTCCACACGATCTACGACCGGGACGGCGACGACGGCTACATCGTGCAGGCGGCGCTGACGTTTGCCGGGCAGGTGGATGGCGCGCGGATGCGGCGGGCCGCGCAGATGCTCATCGACCGGCACGACAGCTTGCGGACCGCGTTCGTCGAGAGTGCCGATGGGCCACGTCAGATCGTGTTGCGCGACACCGAGGTCGATTGGGACGAGTCGAGTATCACCGAAGTCGACCAGCAGGCCGAAGCACTTCGTCGACTCGCGACGGCGGCTGCGACTCCGTTCGACCCGGCGCGACCGCCGCTGGTGCGTTTCCACCTCGTGCGCACCGGCGTCGACATGTTCCAGTTGTTGGTCACCAACCACCACCTCGTGCTGGACGGCTGGTCGATGCCCCTGCTGATCCACGAACTGCTGGCGCTGTACGCATCCGATTGCGATACCGCCGAGCTCGTGCCCCCTCGTTCGTACCGAGAGTATCTGCAGTGGCTACAGGCTCAGGATCGCGACGCCGCAACCGCCGCGTGGCGGGAGATGCTCGCCGGAATCGACAGTCCGACGCGGGTCACGAGCGGGCCGGATCGGACCGCCACCGCGCACGCAGGCGAAGTCGGCCTGAACCTGGACGCCGCGACCACCGCCGCGATTCTCGATCTGGGCCGCTCACACGGTGTCACTGCCAACACGGCCCTGCAGGTGGCGTGGGCATTGCTGGTGGCCGTCCTGACCGGACGCTCGGACGTGGTGTTCGGCAATACGCTTTCGCACCGCCCGCCGCAGCTTCCGGATGTCGAGCGCATGGTCGGGCTCCTCGTCAACACGCTGCCCGTCCGAGTCCGGCTCGAACCCGACGAATCCGTCGGCGACCTGCTCGTCCGCGTCCAATCCGAGCAGGCCGCAATGCTGGATCACCAGCACATCGGCTTGGCGGAGCTGCAACGGGCCACCGGTATCACCGATATGTTCGACACCGCGACGGTGCTCGAGTCCTATCCGCTCGACCGGGAACTGTTGGCACGCAATCTATCCGACGCCGGATTGCGGCTCGTCGAGATCGACGCACACGATGCCACGCCATATCCGCTGAGTTTGCAAGTGACCCCGCCGCGGTCGAGTCGTGACCGACGACCGGACGCCGGCGAGCCCGGCACCTACGCGGTGACGCTGAAATTCGCCACCGACCGATTCGATTCCCACGATGCCCGCACGCTGCTCGAACGATTCGAGTTGCTGCTCACACAGATCGTCAGCGATCCCGCCCGGAAGGTCGCCGCGATCTCCTGCTGCTGGGATTCCGAACGCGCGGAACTGCTTTCGGCTCTCAGCGCGGAGCCGGCCGCGGAACTCGTGCTGCGCGACATCCTGTCGGGGACCGCGCGCAGGTATCCGGATGCCGTGGCTGTCCGGTGCGGTGACACCACGTGGACCTACTGTGAGCTGGAGCGTCGCGCCGACGGGTTCGCTCGCCTGCTGGCCGGCCATGGTGCGCGTGCCGAGTCGATCGTCGCATTGGCCATTCCCCGTTCGGCGGAACTGGTCGTCGCGATCTGGGCGGTGGCGAAAACAGGTGCCGCCTTCCTGCCGTTGGATCCCGGCAATCCCGCCGCGCGGATCGGGGAGTTGTTGTCCGACGCGTGGATCACTCTGGGTGTGACGACCAGCGCTGTGGCACCGCAGCTTCCGGATACTGTCGACTGGTTGATGCTGGACGCTTCGGCTTCGGACGCTCATGCGGGTCTAGTTCGTCCGGCCGGGGCCGACAGGCTGTCGGCCGACAATGCGGCATACGTGATCTACACGTCCGGATCGACCGGCAAACCGAAGGCGGTCCACCTCAGCCATCGAGGTCTGGCCGACCTTGTCGCGGCGCAGATCGACGCCTTCGGTGTGGGTACGGATTCGGTTGTGTTGCAGGTCGCGTCGCCGGGATTCGACGCTTGCTTGTCGGAGTTGCTGTTGGCGCACGGCAGCGGCGCGTGTCTCGTGGTGGCGCCACCGGAGGTGTACGCCGGGAACGAACTAGAGGAATTGCTCAGGTCGCAGCAGGTTTCGCATGCGATCATCACCCCGTCCGTGCTGAACACGATGGATCCGTCCCGGACGCCGTCGTTGACCTCGCTCGCGGTCGTCGGCGAAGCGACCGGGCCGGACACCGTGCACCGGTGGAGCCCTGGGCGACGGCTGATGAATCATTACGGACCGACCGAGTGCACGATCTGGGCGACGGGGTCGGATGCCCTCGCACCCGGCGAGCCGGTGACGATCGGTGGCCCGATCCGAGGCGCGTCCGCGATGGTTCTCGACACGTGGCTGCGACCGGTGCCGGTCGGTGTCGCGGGCGAACTCTATATCGGTGGGCCCGGACTGGCCCGCGGGTACGTCGATCGACCGGGCGTGACCGCGTCGCGCTTCGTTGCGGATCCGCGATCCAGCCGCGGCGAGCGGATCTACCGCACCGGTGATTCCGTGCGCTGGGTGCGCGGACGCGCCGGGTTGGCACTGGAATACCTGGGTCGCGGTGATCAACAGGTCAAGATTCACGGCCTGCGGATCGAGCCGGGGGAAATCGATGCCCACCTGGCCCGGCATCCGGACGTGGCGAGCGTCGCCACCGTTGCGGTGCAAGGACCTGCCGGCGAACCGGTTCTGGTGTCCTATGTCGTCCCGGCGCCGGGCGCTGCCGTGGATGTGGCGGCACTCGGCGACGATCTCGCGGGCAGGCTACCCCGTTATCTGAATCCCGCGGCGATCGTGCAGCTCGAGGAGATGCCGTGCACGCCTACGGGAAAGATCGATCGGAAAGCGTTGCGGCAGCGCGCCTTCGATTCCGACGCCGCAGCTGGCAGGCCGCCGTCGACGCATACGGAGCAGGTCGTGGCGCAACTGTTCGCCGATGTGCTCCATCTCGACACGGTGTCCGCCGACAGCAACTTCTTCGCGCTCGGCGGGGACAGCATCGTCTCGATGCGGCTGGTGGCGCTGGCGAGATCCGCCGGACTCACGCTCACGCCGCGAAATGTATTCGAAGGCAAGACAGTTGCCGCCCTCGCCGTGATGGCGGGCAGCGATGCGGCTCCGGTGACCATCGAGGAACCCGCTCGAAGCTCGACGGCGGATCGAACCTCGGATCAACCGCTCGTCGCGCTGACAGAACAGGACATCGATCGGCTGGAACGGCAGTACGGCGGGCTGTCCGACGTTTGGCCGTTGTCGCCCATGCAGTCCGGGATGCACTTCGACTCGACGTTCGACCCGGATGCCGGGGACAACTACACCGTGCAGACGATGATCGGATTGTCCGGCGCGGTCGACGGTGAGCGGCTGCGCCGCGCCGCCCAGGCCGTGGTCGACCGGCACGATATCCTGCGGGCCGCCTTTGTGGAGACGGCGGCAGGGCCGTGTCAGATCGTGCTGGACCATGCCGAAATCCCGTTCCGGGAGATCGATCTCGCCGGTAGTGGCGATGTGGAATCGCCCGCCGACCCGGGATCCATTGCGGCAGCGGACGCGGCGGCGGGTTTCGACCTGTCGGCTCCTCCGCTGCTGCGGTTGACGCTGATCCGTGTCGATGCCGGGTCCTTCCGGCTGCTTGTCACGAATCACCATGTGATCCTGGACGGCTGGTCGATGCCGTTGCTGATGCGAGAACTGCTCGACTACTACGGATCTCCCGCGCATATCGACTCCGCCGGTCCCGCTCCCTCCTACCGCGACTATCTGTCCTGGCTGGGTCGGCAGGACAGCGCCGCATCCAAAGCGGCGTGGGCGCAAGCCTTTTCGGATGTCGACGCACCCACCCGGGTGTCTCGCGAAGCCGCCGCGGCGGGCAACGTATCCGCCGCCGAGGTCGCGGCCGAACTCACGGCGGATCGTTTCGCCGAACTCCGTCGAGTGGCGGCGGAGACGGCCGTCACCATCAATGCGGCGGTGGCCGCGGCCTGGGCGCTTAATCTGCGCGTATCGACCGGTGAGAGCGATGTGATCTTCGGCGCCGCGGTGTCGGGCCGACCGCCGGAGCTGCCGCTGGTCGATCAGACGCTCGGTATGTTCCTGACTACGGTTCCGGTGCGAGTCCCGCTCGAACCTACTATGACGGTACGCGAGTTGCTGACCGGCATTCAGGCGCGGCATGCTCGCATGCTGGAGCATCACCATATCGGCCTACCCGAGATTCACCGCAGCGTCGGCCTGCCCGAACTCTTCGACACCGCCATCACCTTCCAGTCGTTCCCCGTCGACCGGACGGCGCTGCAGCAACTCGTCGATTCGGCGGGCCTGCGAGTGGATGAACTCAGCGGTGTGGACGCGACGCCGTACCCGCTGAGTCTGGTCGTGGAACCGAAGCAGTCCGCGGACGGCGCGGCACAGGGGCTGCGGATCATCCTCCGATTCCACGACCGTGCATTCGACACCGCCGCCGCGCGCCACATCCTCGACCGCTTCGTCGAGTTGCTGTGCCAGATCGCCGCGAACCCGGACGTGCTGCTGGGCAAGTTGCCGCTGGACGAGGAACCGGGGCCCGCGTGGCCGGTTTCGGTTACGGATACCGCGATTCCGGACACGTTGGACCGCATACTCGCAGCTTCCGCTGCCGCCGAACTCGACGCGATCGCCGTGCGGTGCGGTACTGCCGCGATGACCTACCGGCAGCTCGACGAGCGATCCGCACGTCTGGCTCGGATCCTGCTGCGGCACGGCGCCCGGCGGGGACAGATCGTCGCCTCCGTGCTTCCGCGATCCCTCGCAGCGACGGTCGTCCTGTGGGCCGTGGCCAAGACCGGCGCCGCCTTGCTGCCGATCGATCCGATCCTGCCGGCCGAACGCATCGAATATCTGCTATCGGACTCGAAAACTGTTCTTGGACTGACCGACACGTCAACCAGGAAGCATCTTCCCGAGGGTGTCGACTGGCTGATCCTCGACGCCGAGCAGACGCTCTGCGCCATGGACTCGGTCCCTGCCGCGCCGATCACCGATGCTGAACGCGGAGGGCCGATTCGGCGGGATCAGACCGCGTACGTGAGCTACACGTCGGGGTCGACCGGAACGCCCAAGGGTGTTCTCGTCAGCCATCGCGGCTTGGTCGATCTCGTCGCGGCGCAGCGGCGAATGTTCAGCGTCGACCCGGTGTCGGTGGTGCTGCAGGTCGCCTCGCCCAGCTTCGACGCCTCGATCTTCGAGCTGTTGATGGCGCACGGCTCGGGCGGTCGGCTCGTCATCTCGCCTGCCGATGTCTACGCCGGTCCCGAGCTGGCGAATCTGATCCGGCGAGAGGGTGTTTCGCATGCCATAGTGACTCCGTCGGCGCTGGCGACAGTACCGTGCGATGGTCTCGACGGTTTGCGCGTACTGGCAGCGGCCGGTGAGCCGGTCGGGCCGGAACTCGTCGATCGGTGGGCGCCGCATCGCGCCATGTTCAATGTCTACGGGCCGACGGAATGCACTATCTGGGCTACCTCCGGCGACGCTCTGGTATCGGGTGCCGCGATCACGATCGGCAAGCCGGTCGGCCCGGTCGCGGCCGTGGTCCTGGATACCTGGTTGCGGCCCGTGCCATCCGGTGTCGCGGGCGAGCTGTATCTGTTCGGCGCCGGCCTGGCCGATGGATACGTCGCCAGGATGGGGTTGACTGCGGCGCGGTTCGTCGCATGCCCGTTCGGGGAGCCGGGGCAGCGCATGTACGCGACCGGTGACATGGTGCGCCGCACCGCCGATGGTGAGATGGAGTTCTTGGGGCGCAACGATTTTCAGGTGAAGGTGCGTGGCACCAGGATCGAGCTGGGGGAGATCGATGCGGTGCTGGGTGCGCGTGCGGATGTGGCATACGCCGTCACCGTGCCGCGCAGCGATGAAGGGCGGCCGGTGCTGCTGGTGTCCTATGTCGCGCCCACGACCGGGGCGGAGGTATCGGGCGCGGAGTTGCGTGCGGCGTTGGCCGAGGCGTTGCCCCGGTACATGGTGCCGTCCGCGGTGGTGGTGCTGGACGAGGTGCCGCTGACCGCGAACGGGAAGCTGGATCGCGAGCGGTTGCCCGAACCGGTTGCCGTCGTGCGCGAATTCCGGGCGCCATCGCCGGGGTTGGAAGAGTTGGTCGCGCGGACATTCGAGCAGGTACTCGACGTGGACCGGGTGGGAGTCGACGACGACTTCTTCGCGCTGGGCGGCGATTCGCTGAGCGCCTCGCTGGTGGTGGCGCGCATAGGTGCGGCCATGGACCTGCGCGTGCCGGTGCGGTCGGTGTTCGAGGCGCCGACCGTCGGCGAATTAGCCGCGCTTGCAGGGACACTCAGCGGTGGGGGCCGATTGCCCTTGCTACCCGGAGTGCACCACGACCCCGTGCCGCTGTCGCTGGCGCAGCAGCGGATGTGGTTCCTGAACCGGTTCGAGCCGGACTCGGCGGCGTACAACATTCCGGTGATGCTGCGGCTGTCGGGATGGCTGGACACCGCGGCGCTGGCGGCCGCGCTCGCAGATGTGATGGCACGTCACAAGGTACTGCGGACCATATATCCGGAAGTCTCCGGTGAGCCGCGGCAGATCGTCCTCGACGAGCCCGCACTGCCGGTGGAGCCGGTGCGCGTGCCTGCGGATTCGGTCCCGGATGTGGTGGGCGAGTTCGTGCGGCGCGGATTCGATGTGACCGCCCGGGTGCCGATGCGAGTGGGATTGTTCGAGATCGACAGTGACACAGGGGAATTCCTGCTGGTGCTGGTGGTCCATCACATTGCAGGCGATGGTCAGTCGATGGGGCCGCTGGCCCGTGACGTGATGGCGGCGTATGCCGCGCGACTGGCCGGGCACGCGCCGGAATGGGAGCCGCTCGCTGTGCAGTACGCGGATTTCGCGTGGTGGCAACGGCAGATGCTCGGTGCCCCGGACGATCCGGCCTCGTTGATGTCCACGCAGCTGGAGTTCTGGCGCTCGACGCTCGCGGGCGCACCGGACCGGCTGGAACTACCGGCGGACCGACCACGCCCTGCCGTCGCCTCGCTGTCGGGCGGCCGGGTACCGCTGCGGATCGATGCGCGGTTGCACGAGCGGCTGCTCGCGCTGGCGCGGTCGCGGGGGTCGTCGCTGTTCATGGTGATGCATTCGGCGCTGGCAACGGTATTGGGCCGGCTCGGTGGCAGCGATGATGTAGTGATCGGCACCCCGGTCGCGGGGCGCGGCGAGCCAGGCCTGGACGATCTGGTGGGGATGTTCGTGAACACCCTCGCATTGCGGACCCGGGTAGATATCGGCGAGCCGTTCACCGAGTTGCTGATGCGCACTCGCCAGACGGACCTGCTCGCGTTCGAGCACGCGGACGTGCCGTTCGAGCGGGTCGTGGAGGAGTTGAGTCCGGAGCGATCGGCGGCGCGGCATCCGTTGTTCCAGGTGGCCCTGGCGTTCCAGAACGTGTCGACGGTCGATGTGGCGCTGCCCGGCGTCCGGGTCGCCCTTGCGGATGTGGATACCGGGGCGACCCAGTTCGACCTGCAACTGATGCTGTCCGATTCGTCCGGCAGTGCGGGTGTGGCACAAGGCATCTCGGGAATGATGACCTATGCGCGGGATCTGTTCGACGAGGCGACCGCGGCGGCGATCGTCCGACGGTTGGTGCGGGTGCTGGAAGCCGTCGCCGACGATCCGACCGTAGTGATCGGCGATATCGACTGGCTGGAAGCCGACGAGCGCTCGGCGCTCACGTCGCGGGTGGGGGCACACACCGTGCCGCCGGAGCCGTCCGGATTGTTGCCGGAGGTGTTCGCCTCGGCCGTCCGGGACAACGGCGACGGCATCGCCGTTGTCGCGGGGGAGGCCACGTTGTCGTATGCGCAGTTGGACGAGCGGTCCAGTCGGCTGGCGAGGGTACTGATCCGCCGTGGCGCCGGACCGGAGAATCCGGTGCTGGTGGCGGCAGCGCGGTCGATGGATTCCGTCGTCGCGTGGTGGGCGGTGGTCAAGACGGGTGCGGCGTACGTACCGGTGGACCCTGGCTATCCCGCGAGCCGGATCGAGCAGATGGTCTCGGATTCTGGTGCGACGCTGGGAGTTACGGTGTCGTCGGTGCGTGCCCAGGTGCCCGATGCGGTGAACTGGATCGTGCTCGACGACCCGGCCGACGCCGCGCAGATCGACAAGGCGGCGAGCGGCCCGATCGACGATGACGAGCGGACGCGGCCGCTGCGAGCCTCGGATGTCGCTTACGTGGTCTTCACCTCCGGATCCACCGGGGTGCCGAAGGGCGTCGCCATCACCCATTCCGGCATTGCCGATTTCATCTCGGGGTGGCGCGCCGACCCCGAGCTCCGGCACACGTCCAGGGTGTTGCATTTCGCGTCGCCGTCGTTCGACGCGGCACTGATGGAGATCCTGATCGCGGTCAGCCGGGCCGGTGCATTGGTCGTCGCGCCGACGGGGATCTACGGCGGCGGTGAGCTCGCCGAGTTCCTGCGTGTGCGGCGGGTCACCCACGCCTTCATGACCCCGGCCGCGCTCGCGTCGGTGGATCCGGCCGGACTGGACGACTTGCGGCTGGTGATGTCCGGTGGCGAGGAGGTCCCGGCGGATCTGGTCAGCCGGTGGGCGGGCACCGACATCGCCGGCGACCGGAAGTTCCGGGTGCTGTACGGGCCGACCGAGGCCACAATGGTCGCCACGGCGACGGGTGCGCTGCGACCGGATGACCGGCCGACGATCGGTGCCCCGCTGCCGGGAATACAGGCGCTGGTCCTGGATGCCCGGTTGCAGCCGGTGCCGGTAGGGGTGGCCGGCGAGCTGTATCTAGCGGGCCAGGCGCTGGCGCGGGGGTACTTGAACAGGGCGGCGACGAACGCGGCACGGTTCGTGGCGCACCCGTTCGGGGAACCGGGATGTCGCGTGTACCGCACGGGTGATGTGGTGCGCTGGAATACCGACGGTGCCCTGGAGTTCCTGGGGCGCAACGATTCCCAGGTGAAAATCCGTGGCCATCGGGTCGAGCTCGGCGAGATCGACGCGGTACTGAGCACGCGGGCGGAGGTGGCATACGCGGTCACGGTGCCGTGGCGTGCGGGCCCGGGCCCGGCGCAGTTGGTGTCCTATGTGGTACCCGAAAACGGGGCGAGCCTCTCGGGCGAACAGTTGCGGGCGGCGTTGGCCGAGGTGTTGCCGTCATATCTGGTGCCCACCGCGGTGATGATCCTCGACGCGATCCCCCTGTCGCCGAATGGCAAGCTCGACCGGGCGGCCCTGCCCGCGCCCGTCGTCCAGGCCAAGCGATTCCGCGCCCCGGCGACACCGGTGGAGGAAATAGTGGCAGGCGTATTCGCCGACGTCCTCGGCATCGACGGTCCGGTGGGCGCCGACGACGACTTCTTCGAACTGGGTGGCAACAGCCTGGTGGCCACCCGCCTGGCCGCGCGGATCGGCGCCGCGCTCGACGCGACCATCCCGGTATCGATGATCTTCGAGGCGCCGACGGTCGCGAGGTTGGCCGCGCGCGCCGAATCGCGGGCCGACACCGGCCGGGTGGCGCTGACCGCACAGCCACGGCCGCAGCGAATTCCACTGTCGTACGCACAGCAGCGGATGTGGTTCCTGAACCGGCTCGAGCCCGGCTCGGCCGCGTACAGCATTCCGATCGTGCTACGGCTGTCCGGAAAGCTGAATCTCGACGCGCTGCGCGCTGCCGTCGAGGATGTGCTGAACCGGCACGAGGTACTGCGGACCGTATATCCGTATGCCGAGGGCGAGCCGTCGCAGGTCGTCCTTCCCACCGCTGAGGCAATCGCGCCGATCACCGTGACCTCGGTCGCGGAACCGGAACTGGCCGAGTCGCTGTCGGCGTTCGTGTCGAGGGTGTTCGATGTGACGGTCGAGGCGCCGGTGCGGGTGCGGTTGTTCGAGCTCGGACCGGACGAGTGGGTCCTGGCAGTGGTGGTGCACCACATTTCCTGCGACGGGTCGTCGCTGGGCCCGATGGCACGGGACATGATGACCGCGTACGCGGCACACCTGCTCGGGGAGACACCGAATCGGCCGCCGCTGCCGGTGCAGTACGCCGACTACGCGATCTGGCAGCGGACGGTGCTGGGGACCGAAGACGATCCCGAATCGCTGCTCCGCGCCCAGATCGACTACTGGACACTCGAATTGGCGGAGCTCCCGGTTTTGCTGGAGCTGCCGACCGACCGACCGCGTCCGCCCGTGCAGACCTATGCGGGCGCGAGCGTCCCGTTGACCGTCGGTGCCGATCTGCACGCGGGATTACAGCAGATCGCGCGAGCACACAACACGACACTGTTCATGGTCTTCCACGCAGCGCTGGCGGCCACACTGGCCCGGCTGGCCGGTACGGACGATATAGCGATCGGCAGTCCCTATGCCGGACGCGGCGAGCCCGAACTCGACGATCTGGTCGGGATGTTCGTCAACACCCTGGTGCTGCGGACCCGGTTGACCCCGGGGATGACGTTCACCCAGCTGCTCGAGCAGGTGCGCGCGACCGATCTGGCCGCGTTCGGGCACGCCGATGTTCCGTTCGAGCGGCTGGTCCAGGAGCTGAACCCGGTGCGGTCGCACGCCCACCATCCACTGTTCCAGGTGATGCTGGGATTCCAGAATGTCGGCAGGGCCGAGTTCGAACTGCCGGGGCTCTCGGCGTCGGCCATGGCGGCCGACATCGACACCGCACTGTTCGATCTGCAGATCACGGTGTCGGATTCCTATGACTCCACCGGTGCCCCGGCCGGCATCACCGGCGCGGTGACCTACGCCAGCGACCTCTTCGACGCGACGACGGTGACCACGATCGTCGATCGACTGCTGCGGTTGCTCGGCGCGCTGGTCACCGACGCGGCGCAGCCGGTGTACGAGGTGGATCTGCTCGGCGTCGATGAGCGGGAAGCCGTTCTGACGCAGTGGAATTCGACTGATCGCAAGCTTCCTCCCGGCGAGACGCTCGCCTCGTTCTTCGCCCACTCCGTGCAGGCACACGCGGATCTGCCCGCGGTGACATTCGGCGAACAGTCGCTGACCTATGCGGAATTCGCGTCTCGCGTATACCGGTTGGCGCGGTGGTTGATCTCCCGTGGAGTGGGTCCGGAGTCGTTGGTGGCGCTGCGAATGCGGCGTTCACTGGACCAGGTCACCGCCATGTACGCGGTGCACGCCGCCGGCGGTGGGTACGTGCCGGTCGATCCAGACCTTCCGGCCGACCGCATCGCGTACATGCTGTCGATCGCCGCGCCGGTACTGGAGCTGTCGTCCCTCGATGGGCTGGAGCTGTCCGGATTCGATGACGCGCCGGTCACCGACGCCGATCGGCTCGCGCCACTGCGACCGCACAATATCGCGTACGTGCTCTTCACTTCGGGGTCCACCGGGCGACCGAAAGGTGTTGCGGTATTGCATGGTTCGGTGGTGAACCAGCTGCGGTGGGTCAACGAGATCTACGCACTGACGCCGAATGACGTGGTGCTGCAGAAGTCCCCGGCCACGTTCGACATGTCGGTGTGGGAGCTGTTCGCGACACTGGCGATGGGGGCGCGGATGGTGATCGCCCGAGCCGACGGGCATGCCGACCCGGCCTATCTCGCCGAAACCATTGCCACCGAGCGGGTCACGATCGCCGCGTTCGTGCCGTCGATGCTGGCGGTATTCGCGGACGCGGCGCCTGCGGAGTCGCTGGCGTCGGTGCGGACGTTGCTGGTGGGCGGTGAGGCATTCGGCACCGAGGTGGCGGACGCGGTGCGGCGAATAGTGCCCGGGGTCGAGTTGCACAATCTGTACGGGCCGACCGAGTTCACCGTATGCGCGACCGCGCACCGGGTGACCGAAGCCGACAGCGGGAGCATGCCGATGGGCACACCGGTATGGAACGCGCGGGCATACGTACTCGACAACCGGTTACATCCGGTACCGCCCGGTGTTGCCGGGGAGCTGTACTTGGCGGGCGCCCAGCTCGCGCGCGGCTATCGGTCACGTCCGGGCCTCACCGCGGAACGATTCGTGCCCGACCCCTACGGTGACGGCCGGCGCCTGTACCGCACCGGCGACTTGGTGCGCTGGCGCCACTCCGGCGAATTGGAATACCTGGGCCGCACCGATTTCCAGGTGAAGCTGCGCGGCCTGCGTATCGAACTCGGTGAAATCGAGGCAGTACTCGCCGAGCACCCGAGCGTCGCCCGGGCGATCGCTGTGGTGCGCTCCACCGGTGCGGTGGACCATCTCGTCGGGTACCTGGTGCCCGCCGCCGGCGCCACGGTCGACACCGCGGCAGTCATGGCGCACGCGGCAACCGAATTGCCCGACTACATGGTGCCCACCACCGTGTCGGTGCTCGACACGGTGCCCCTCACCGCGTCGGGCAAGCTGGACCGGACGCGGCTACCGGAGCCGGTGCTCGCGGTAGGGGCGTTCCGGGAGCCCTCGTCGTGGCTGGAAGCGGAGGTTGCACGGGCCTTCGGCGCGGTACTCGGCATGGATCGGGTGGGCGCCGACGACGACTTCTACGCATTGGGCGGTAACTCGCTGAAGTCGGTGCAAGTGGTGAGCGAGTTGCGCAAAGAACTCGACTACGAGGTTCCGATCAGCTGGATGCTGTCGGATCCCTGCCCGGCCGACCTGGCAAAGCGGATCGAATCCGGAATGCGCTCGGGGCCCACCGTCGACCGGACCGTCGGCTTCGACGTGCTACTGCCGATCCGGACCGGCGGTGAGCGACCACCACTGTTCTGTATCCACCCGGCCGTGGGTCTGTCGTGGTGTTACCGCACACTCGACCGGTACCTCTCCGACGGTCGACCGATCTACGGCATTCAGGCGCCACAGATCGGCGGCGAGGTGCCCGGTCCGACGTCGATCGAAGAAATGGCCGAACGCTACTTCGACGAGATTCGCGCGGTTCAGCCACACGGCCCCTATCACCTCCTCGGCTGGTCGCTGGGTGGTGCGATCGCGCATGCCATTGCCGTCGAGATGCGCGCCGCGGGCGAACAGGTTGCGCTACTGGCACTGTTGGACGCCGAGGTGGGCGGTGTCGACGAGTCGACGATCTCCGCCGTCACGGCCGGCGAACTGATCAGCAATCTCGGCCCGGTCATGGGCGTCGATTTCGTGCGCCCCGATGCGACCGCCGAGGAGGCCGCCGACCTGATCGACCGGCACCTGGGGGGCGGCCTGGGCATCGATGCCGCGAGGATCGAGCGCCTGACCGACGCCTACAACCTGGCGATCCGGGCGGCCGGCCTCTGGCGGCCCGCGGTCTTGGACAGCGACATGCTCTACTTCACCGCGACACGTGAAAGGCGATCCGATGCTGCGGGTCACGAAGGATGGGCGCAGGTGGTCAGCGGGCAGATTTCGACTTTCGACATCGATGCGACCCACCTCGCGATGACCGAACCGGGTGCGATTGCCCAGATCGCCCGGATTCTCAACGCACGACTGGATCGATGACCGCGTTTATCTCGGTGAGGTGGTGGGCGCGCCGGATCCATCGGTTCGGCCGTCCTGCGGGAGAGGCGTGGTGATGCCGACTATCGCCCCGAGCGACGCCCCGAGCGCCCCGCCGAGCAGGGCGGCAGGTCCGGCTACGACGGCGACGCCGACGGCCGCGCCGAGGAGCGGGCCGACAACCAAGCCGGTCGGCAGGAACGGGATACCGGCGACGAACCCGGCGGCCGCGCCGACCATTCCGGCGGCTATCGCGACGGGTGCGGACACGCCCGCGGCGATGCCCGCACCGATGGCCGCGCCGACGCCCGCGTCGACGGCGGTGACGGTGCATCTGCCGGGATCGACGGGGACGCGTTCGCAGAACGCCTGGATCGGCTGCTGATCCACGGCCGGCGGCGCGTCCGGCGCGTCCACCGTCTCGACTCGGTTCCAACTGTCGGCGACGAGCGGATTCGCTGGGGTGACAGCTCGATCGCCGCGGCGCGTGTCGACCGGTGGTGCGATGCCGACCGGCGACTGGCCGAGTAGAGCGAACAGGGTTGGCAACGGTAAAGGACCTTGCCCCTGCGCATGCTGCGTCAGGGATAGCCAGTCCGCTGTCGTCGATGGGATGGCAGGTGCCTGCGCGGTGTCATCCGGGGATGCGTTCGCTGCTCCGGTTCCGAGTACTATCGCAAGTGGCAACATGCTAGCAATTAGCATCGGACGCGATCCACGCCTACGACCGGCTTCCGGCATTCCGCACCTCCTGGACGTCTACCTCTTGGTTTGTCGACCTCGAGCACTTGTCGCACGTTGCGGCGCAGACAGCTTAAGCGGCCGACACGGCAGGATCGGGGAGAACTGTTAATACCGTGTGTCACCGCAAATCTGTGGTTATGTCCAGGCGGTGTGCGCAACGGGGACGACGCCCCCGACCGAAGCCCTTACATCGACCGCACCGACTCCGACCACCGCCGCCGGACAACAACTGGCTCTTTCCCCGTGAGTCCCCGCCACCACCGCTGAACGCTGATCCCGAAGTCGTACAAGCCTGGCGAGCCAACCGCTGGATGTCGAAGGAACGCCGGCTGCGCGGCGGTTGACGCCTGCGACGCTGCGGCGCGATAGTCCCACGATCCGCCCACGGTGTGGGGCATGGCGCCGCTGGGAGCTCTCCTCGGCGGTACCGCAGGCAAGCTGGTCGGCCACCGAACCACGTTGGTCGTGAGCGGAGTCGGCGCCGCCCTCACCTCGTGCTGGCTGATCGCTGGTCGCATCACCCGTTCCACGATCTCGAGGACGCGATCAGTTACCAGGGATGACGATCAGGCGGTGAGCGTTACCTCGGACCACAGGTCACCGTTCACGGCAATCTTGCCGGGGACGACATCGGGAGCCGTGTCGGCTCGGATGACGGTGTGATCGTGACTCACCAGCGAATCGACCAGTGATTTCTTCGGAATGGTCTTCGCCCAGCGCTTCACGAGTCCGAACGGAATCATCGCGTAACCTTCTGTCTGCCAATCTTTTTCGACGAAACGCCGGGGTGTGGCATTGTGCGAACCGTGATGTCCGACCTTGTAGAAGGCCAGGCGGGAAACGAGATCGACATTGCGCGGATCGGACAGGACGTGCTCCCATGCACCCTGCTGCGCGTCTCCCGGAAATAGCAACCGGGTTCCGGCGATATCCAGCACGAAGAAGACGCTGGTGTTGTTGACCGCGTTCTCGAGAATCGAGGCGGCGCGCAGCAGTCGATCGTCATCGTCGACGAGTTCGTCCAGGTCCAGATCCGCCTTCGCCTGAAGCAGGCGGTCCGGCAGCGGATTCCGCGCGATATGGCGCCGGTTGAACAGCGGCGTCGGCCTGCCGTCGCTCTCCGCGGACGCGCCCGCGCGTACCAAGGGCCACGATTGCTTCGCGGGCGGATCCATGCGCTTCAGGAATCGGGCATCGCGCGGCGGCCCGAGGATATGTGCGACGAGCCCGACGCGATCCACGGCGATCGTATTCTCGGTTTCGTCCTTGCTCGGCAGGTACCGCACCCGGTGGGGTGCGGCGAATCCGCTGAAATTGCGGCCGAGGAGTCGATCGGTCGCGGCGGCATTGCCCTGCGAGTTCACCGCGAATGCCTGTGCCTGTTCGACGGTCGCCGACATGCGACGCCCGTTGCCGCGCCGCTCGATCAGCGCGAGCAGACCGTTCGCGGCATCGACCTGCCCGCTGCGGATCCGTCGCGCGTCCTCGTCGTCGAGGTCCTCGACGAATGGCACCCACACCTCGTCCACGGTCACCTGTTCCCATTCCCGGCAGGCGAATCCGGTGATGTGATCGGCGTGGTGATGGGTGGCGACCACGATGTCCAGATGCGGTCGGTGGTGCGGATCGGCCTCGGTGAGGTCGGCGATGATGGCCTGCACGGAGTCGCGGATCGGGCGCGCCCGGCCTTGGCTGTGCACGCCGCAGTCGACCAACATGCGCCAGGTCTCGTTCTTGCGCCGCACCGTGACGGTGAAGGCGTCGCCGAATCCGACGTTGTACATCCGGACGGCAATCGTTGTCGGTGTTGACATTTCGTACCTACTCAGCTGTTAGCGCGTGGATCGCCGCGAAGTCGAGGCGGTGGATCGCGTGCTCGGCAGTCCATGCGCTCAGCGCGTCGTCGGCTTCCAGTTGGTCGAACCATTCCCGCATCGCGGCCAGCCGCCGTTTACCCGCCCGGTGGAACGCGATGGCACTGTCGTCAGCCGCCGCCGACTCGTCGCTGAACGGCAGCGGCTTGGCGATCACATAGTCCACGCTCCCGTCGGCGCTGACGACGAGCGCGGTGCCGGCGCGGATCACCGGTTGTTGCTTTCCTTGGCCCGCATCCTCGAGATCCGTGCGACGCTGCAGCAGCTGGATGGCCAATTCGGGACGCGGCAACCGATCGCCCGCCATTCGGTACGAGACGTGGATTCCTTCGCAGCTGATTTTGAAGTTCGGATCCAGTCCGATGCGGGCGGCGTTCGCGTTGGCCCATCCGATGAGCTCTTGGGCGACCTGCTCGAAAACGGAATGTCGAGTCGAAGAATTGTCCCGGCCGGAGGTGCCGTTGCCGTCGGGTACGGCGGGGGTACGCAATTCGCCCGGAATGCCGATCGGGTCGAGATCCTTCGATGCGGACAGGATGACCCGGGACAAATCCACCGGGTGATCGCCGTCGCCGAGGTTCATCGGATTGTCCGGCCGTTGCCAGACCAGCGCTTCATCGGTAAGCGAGGTGACGCTTATCGGCCAGATGCCGCGCCGCCGCAGCGCCTCCACGAGGGTGCTGCGCAGGTGTTGCCGATCCTCCGGATAAAGTCCGCGATCCGCGGTGACGATCGCCCGGACGACATCGCCGAATGTGACGTCCGATACCGGGAGATAGTCGAAACTCCGCACAACCATCCCGAGCATCCGGTCCGCGGTTTTGACCGCCTCGTCGGCGATCCGAGATACCAGGTCCGGGTGCAGGCGACCCGGCGGCAGCACTCCGGTGCCGCCACTGGCGATCCGCAGCAGATCCGCGATCGCGCTCTGATAGGCGTCCAAGTAGGCGTCGAATACCGCCGCAACGAAACACGCACCGCGTTCGTGCGGCTCCTGTGCCGCGCGAAATCGTTCGGGTGTGCGGCTGCGGTCCTCGAGCGCCGAACGCAATGCCGCGCCGCGTCCGGTGGACTCACCGAACTCCCTTGCCAGGTCCAGCAGCCCCGCGCTCTTCTCGAGTTCTCCCGACGTGGTCGCGATCGCGTCGAGCACTACGTCTCGGTGGGAGAAATGCTGGAACAGCGCGATCAAGTCGGCGACGGCCTCGTGCCAGGCGAAGACATCCCGGTTCGTGGATTCGTTGTACAGCCGCCGAATTCGATGCACGATCGCGTGTGTCACCTCGTGCGCGATGATGTCGCTCGACAGACAGGTGAAGATGACCTGGCCGGGGAGATTCGCGCCCGGATTCTCGGCATCTGCTTGGTAGTAGCCGAACAGTAATGCGCGGCGCCGCGGATCGAAATAGGCGTTCTGCCCTTCGAAGGCGTGCGGGACCAGACGCAGGATCTGGTCGCGGTGCCACCGGAATCGACGTCCCATGAACCGTTCGAACCGCTCGATGACGCTCATCGCGACCGCGTAGACGATCTGTTGGTGCGCCCGGGGATCGGTTTCGGTCGGTCGAATTCCGTCCTGTGCCAAGATAAATGGATCGTCGAGGTCGACCGGCTCGTACCAGGCATTGCGGCTGGCGTCGAAGTCGACCACCTGCACGAGTGCGCCGTCGGGGCCCGGTCCCCGGATGCGTTCGAACGGGATATCCAGTGTGAGGAACTGGCCGGACAGCCGCGTCGACATCGGGTCGAATGCGAAGGTACGCAGTCTGCGCCGGGCCGGTGGACAGATTCCGCTCGCGTACTCTACTGAATTCGCAGTTTCGTCCATTGCTCGTCTTCCCACATGACATCCCTGGGGATTCGTTTTCCATACGTGGTGTCGCTCTCGCACCGTGACCGCACGCTCGCGTGCACCCGAGCACCCGCCGGAACCTTTCGTCGGCGGTAGGTGAGCAGGGCCCAGATCCAGCCCATCCGGTGCACGCTGCCGTTCGCATGCGCGGGGCTTATCGTGCAGGTGTCCAGGTACGCCCCGGCGCGCAGCAGCAATCCGGCCTCGAACGCACCGTCGGTGATCCACTTGAGCGCGATTTCGGCCAGCTTCGGATCGTCCTCGAAAGTCCCGCCGACGTCGGAGTGGACACCGGCGAACCAGGCCTCGGTGAGCACCGGCCGGTTCCCCTTCGGGGTGACCAGATATTCCTCGTACGGCCGGCGCTTCTCATCGATCGAAACCGCGTGGTGTGCCTTCGCCACATTGGGCACCTGCCTGGTGAAGGGCCATTTCAGTTCCCAGCGCAGCAGCCCGGCCGCCTTGACGGTGTCCCATACGCCTAGGAATTCGATGGGAATCGAGAAGTCGCCGTCCGCGGACTTCGAGCAGAAGGTGCGCGCGTATCGGCGGAGTTCCGGCCAGTTCGTGGTCTTGCGGGTGTAGGCGCTGACGACGTACTGGACGAGATTCTCACTGCCCGGACGCAGCAGGCCCGGCTCATGCAGTAATCCAGCCAGCGCTCGCGCGGTATACGCGCCGCGGCTGAATCCGAATACGAATACCCGGTCGCCCGGCTGCCAGTGCTCTATCAAATAGGAGTAGGCCTGGGCGAGATTCGAACGCAGCCCGCTGCCGACCGCCAGTCCCAGCACTCGCGAGAACCACCGGGCCGGTGGCGTCCATGCGCCCTGAGAGCTGAAGGTCCCGACACCCGGGTTGTAGTAGGCGATCTGTTTCGTGGCATCGCTCAGGTCCAGCATCTCGAACAGGCGGACCACATTGGTGCTACCGCTGGCGCGGACCTGATTGCCTGTTCCGTCGAGACAGATGACGATGTTCTTACCGGTGGACACGAAATGAGTGTGGGCCCGGCGAGCCGCGAAGTATCGAGTAGTGGGGTACCTGAGTTTCGCGCCGATCGGCGATAGATTTTCCGCCGTCCGGTGGCGCTGTGCGTAGTTCGACGACGCGCTCGGCGGAGAAATGGAATCGACCACTCGGTGTTATTCGAATCGGAATCCGATTTCTTATCCCTAGGGGGATAAAACCGACTTTTATTCCGCAAAGAAGTTGTCGACTCAATCAAATGAGCGGAGCATCATTATAGCTATCCGGTGCCGTTTGTCGGGGAACGTCAATGGAAATCGGAAAGATTGGAAGTCCAATGTTCGTCAAGAAATTGATAGCGACCGCCTTTATGGCTGTCGCGGCGACCGGCATAGCCACTGCCACCGCGCACGGTGAGGGGATGCTGACCGATGTCAGCCTCAACGCTGCGGATGGCCCGATCGCCTACACAACGACTCTCGCAGCCGATCACACCAGCGCTCTGGTGAGCCTGGCCTCCGGCAGATTCGTCGTCACCCCCGATGCCGTCACGGTCCTCGCGGACAATGGTGCGGTAGTCGGCAGCATCCCGACGACACTGCGTACCGAAGCCGGACAGAGCCTCGCGGTGACACCGTCGCTGGACAGCACCAGCACGCAATTGACCCTCACGCCGGTCGGCGGACCGACAACTGAGGCCGTCAACTCCCAGAATATGCCCGGCGTGCACCAGGCCTGGGGACCCATTTCGATCGCTGTCGGCGCAACCATCGGTTGCTTGGTCGGCGTTGCGATCGGTATCTGGTTCTTCCTGGTCGGCGCCATCTTCGGATGCGCGATCGGCGCAGCCATCGGTGCGGCGATCGGCTTCTTCTCGCCGTTCCCGTGATAGGTCACACATCGGAGTTGATCGAAGACAATGCAAGCGGGCCGGGCGCCTATCGGCCGCCCGGCCCTCGTTTGCCTGCCGGCGTAGGCCCTGCTGCTACCGATGTCATCGGCATACCTACGCGGTCATGCTGGTGCTGATCAGCGCGAGGCTGATCGGGGGCAATGGACAAGGAAGGAAGGGAATGCGTATCAGGAGGATGGTTATCGGCGGTGTGGCGGCCGTCGCCACACTCGTCGGGGTGAGTTTCGGCGCGGCCGGTCAGGCCGCCGCGGCCTCGGCGAACTTCGGCACGCTGCGGACTCTCGGCAGTATCTGCATCGGCGGGGTGAACAGTTACGTATGGGATATCTACAACCGCAGCGGAGTCCTCGGCGGTCAGATGACCTTCGATCTCTGGACGCCGACATTCGGCCAACCCTGCACGGTGGGCGTCTCGGTGAATTGGCGCAATCTCGACAGTGGCGCGACCGGCACCTATTCGAGCGTGCTCACCGGTAACGGCACATTCGATTTGCGGTCACAGCAGTTCGAGCTGCCGACCGGTCCGGGCCGAGTCGCCCTTTCCCTCACAACGGATCGACCCGATCTCCCCGTACCCGATACCGAAATCGTCGTTCCCTGATCCAGCTTCGGCAAAGACCCGCATATCGGTGCCGATATGCGGGTCTTTCGTTGCGCGTGTTACCTGGTCAGTGCCGTTTCGCGCGCGGGCGGGCGGCGATCGGCCGTCCTGGTGCGACGAACCATCCGGCGGCGGACCTGGGGGTCGTAAACGGCCAGGTCATCGTCGAAAGCCAGCTGTTCCCAGAGGAATAGGTTGGTGTCCGATGCCTTCTGGGCGGACTGCTCCGGCGTGTTTTCCGCCGCAGTGACATTCGGCTGGGGGGCCGAGATCAGTCGAACTGTGAAGCCTTGCTTGCGCAGGCTCATGGCGCCGGCGGCCAGTGCGGCACCGCATGCGGTGACGGCGCCGAGCGTGGCGGCGAAATCGAGACCGGCATTGGCGATTCGGTGCTCACCTCCGAGGTCGGTCGCCGAATTATTGCCGAAGAGCCAGCTGAAAAGTCCGGTCTGGTTTGCGGATTCGGTGATTTCGCGCAACTCCGGCGCTTTGCCATTGAGGTAGGACAAGGCGGCGAGTACGAAAAGTGCGGCGGCAATGCTGCAGCCCAGCACCAGATAGGAAAGCAGCCGACTGCGGACCCGGAAATACATCACGGTCGCGACGACCGCACCGGCGACGGCCAGGGTGGTGAGGACGGCCCAGGTGCTGCTGATGCTCACCACGGATTGGAATGAGCCGGTGGTGAATCCGTCGATCCGGCCGAAGGCGTTGGAGGTGACGGTGCCGTTGGGCCCGGTTGCCGAAATCCAGGGCTGGAACAGCAATAGGAAGGTGACCAGACCCAGACCCGGGGCACACAGATAACCCCAGTCGGATCGTAGATCGAAGCGTTGTGCGGTCACCTCGCCGATGAGATCGTCATCGTTCCCGGGGCGACCGAGCTGAACATTGTTTTCTTGCCAAGGCGTTGTGTGTGCCATTTCTAACCACACCTGCTGTGCCGCTTTCGGTTTCGCGGAAGCGGACGCTGCGGGGCATGTCCTCCTGGGACGAATAATAGGAATTGGTACAGACGACATCGTCTGTTAACAGAAAGTTACGTTAGGACTCCTCGGTCTGTGGGGCAACGTGACCCCATGCACACGAAACTTGTGAAACGGCCGTGATACGCGTGCCGCCGGGGAGGATGAATTCGATGAAACTTGCTCTCTTGTAGGCGTTTTCGCGGTCGGCAAAATGCGCGGGCAGCCGCACCGGAACGACTGCGGCAGCCGCACCGGCTGTGACCCGATAGACAGCCGCCCCGGGATGCCTACCAGCGCACCGGGATCGAGCTACCGAGTGTGCGGCAACAACCGGTAGCGCCCCGCGAGCCCGTCCAGCAGCGATTCCAGACCGACCTCGAATGCGTCCTGATCGATCCGCTGCTGCCGCTCGGCGAGCAGATGTGCCTCGTTCAGGTGGGGGTACTCCTCGGCATAGACCTCGGCGTCGGCGGGGAAGCCTGCGGCGAACGAACCGAGCGACGATCCGGTGAGGAAGTAGCGCATCAGCGTGCCCACGGTCGTGGCTTCCCGGCGCGGCCAATTCGCCGCGACCAAACCGCCGAATACGGCATCGGCCATGCGTAATGCGTTGGGCCGGCGACCGGGTCCGCTCGCCAGTGCCGGGACGATATTGGGATGCGCGGCGACCGCGCTCCGATACGAGTGGGCCCAGCGGCGCAGCGCAGATCGCCAGTCCGGATTATCGGCCGACAGCTCGCCGAACATCGAGGTATCCACCTCGCCGAGCACGGAATCGACCACCGCATCGATGATTTCGTCCTTGGTGCCGACATGGTTGTACAGCGACGGTCCCTGCACGCCGAGTTCGGCGGCGAGACGGCGGGTCGAAACCGCAGCCAGCCCATTCGCATCGACGAGGGTCAATGCGGTCTCGATGATGCGCTCGTGGGTGAGCAGCGGTCGGCGGGGTCGGGCCATGTATCGCCTCCTCTCGGTGCTCGCATTCTTGCAGCAGCAGGGTAAAACTTGCGCCGCTAGTTTCCGTCCCGTACGGTTGCCCAGAAACTTGCGCTGCTAGTTTTTGGAGAGCGATGACGAGATTCACCGGGCGTGCGGCATGAACGCGACACTGTCCCTGGCGAGCATCCTGGCCGAACAAGCGAGACGGCGACCCGACCGGATCGCGCTGATAGAAGGCGCGCAGCGGATCACCTTCGCCGAGCTGTGGCACCGGGCGCGGAGTCAGGCCGCCGCGTTGATCGAACTCGGTGTACGGCCGGGCGACCGGGTGGCGTTGATGTGTCCGAATACCGCCGAGTTTCCGGCCGCCTACTACGCGATCATCGCCGCGGGTGCGGTGGTTGTCCCGGTGCATCTGCTGCTGACGGCGGGTGAGGCCGAACATGTGCTGCGCGACAGCGATGTCCAACTGCTGGTGTGTCATCCGTGGTTCGCGGAGGTGGGCCGAGCGGCCGCCAACGCTGCTGGGGTATCACTGGTCGAGCCGAATTCCCTTGATGCACAAGCTATTGCGAACTTCGTAACGCGACGACCCGAGGATCCGGCGGTGGTGTTCTACACCAGCGGGACCACCGGTCGTCCTAAGGGCGCCGAGCTCAGTCACCTGAATATGGTGCTGAACGCCACGGTGAATGCCTTCGACGCCAACGATGTTCGCAGCGATGATGTGGCGCTCGGTGCGCTGCCGCTGTTCCACGTATTCGGACAGACGGTCTCGATGAATGCGACGTGGCGGGCCGGCGCCACCCTGGTGCTGCTGCCCCGTTTCGAAGCCGCCGAGGCCATCCGCTTGATGAAAGCCCAGGGCGTGCACACTTTTCACGGCGTACCGACCATGTATGTCGGCTTGATCGGCGCCGCCCGTGACCTGCCGGATCCGCCACGACTGCGGCTGTGCATCTCCGGCGGCGCATCGCTGCCGCAACCGGTGCTGGAGGCATTCGAGGAGGTCTTCGGCGCGCGGATCCTGGAAGGCTACGGGCTGTCGGAGACCTCGCCGACGGCGGCGGTGAACCAGCCGGACTTCGGCGTGAAACCAGGGACGGTCGGACATTCGGTCTGGGGCGTCGATGTGGAGATCGCGGATCCGTCCGAGACGAAGCGGATTGTGCTGCTGCCCACCGGTGAACTCGGCGAGGTGGTCATCCGCGGCCACAATGTCTTCAACGGGTATCTCGGGAAGCCGGAGGTCACGGCAGCGGCGGTGGTCGACGGCTGGTTCCGCACCGGTGACCTGGGTGTCAAGGATGCCGAGGGCTATCTGACGATCGTCGACCGGATCAAGGACATGATCATCCGCGGCGGGTTCAACGTGTACCCGACCGAGGTCGAAGAGGCGCTACTGCGGCATCCGGATATCGCCGCGGTCGCCGTCATCGGAGTGCCGGATGAGACCTATGGCGAGGAGGTCTGCGCGGTCGTCGTGCCCGCGGCGCCGGTGACCGCCGAAGACGTGATCGCCTACGGGCGTGCGCATTTGGCGAAGCACAAGTATCCACGACGGGTCGAGTTCGTCACGGAACTTCCGCTCGGGCCGAGTCATAAGGTGCACAAGAGAGAGCTGAAGAAGCAGTTCATCTGAGAATTTACGCCCGACCGTGTAGCGCGAAATAATTCGATATACGCATTATCGCGATCTTTTGTGATCGCAACCTGGATTGCACCTTCAATCCCTGGATGATCGGTGGCGGCGGAAAGCTCTAGCCCGCAACGCGATTCACCTCGACGCCGGGCGGTGCGGTCGATGTCCACACCGCTCGGCTGCGAAAGGTGCTGCACCGCAAGGTCACACCTCGAGGTCCTCTTCGATGGACTTGAGGCGGTGCCGAGCCAGCGCGAGGTTCGCCCGGCCGCGGTCCAGGGCGATATAGAGGAAGAGCCCCTTGGACTTGCGGCCGGTCATCGGGCGGATGATGTGGTACTGGCCGGTCAGCGTGATGAGGACATCCTCGATATCCTCCTTGATCTGGAGCTGCTCGATGGTCCGCAGTTTGGCGCGCACCACCTCGGTGTTGCCCGCCGCGGCGACCTGCAGATCCAGAGCCTTGGAACTGCCGAGCATGCCGAGGGCCATGCCGCTGCTGTAGTCGACGACGGCGGCGCCGATCGCGCCGTCTATCCCCATCATGTCCTTCAGCGCCAGATCCATATTCGTCATATCGGTTCCTTTCGATCGGTTTTCCAGGTCCGGTCTTTTCCGGAGTCGGTGGCCGTCAGGTGATCGGCGATGTTGCGGGCGACCGGGCGCGATTCCAGGTGCAGGCGGCCGACATTCACCTCGGGCCCGGCGAGCACCATCAGCGAGGCCCAGCCCGCCGCGTAGATCACCGCGTGCCCGCCGGTGCCGTGCACCACGACCTCGTGGAATCCGCCGCCGTGCGCGGTGGCGGTCAGCTGATACGACAGCGACAGATGGGCCGAGGCCAGCGCGGCCATTCGGGTCGGCTCGATATCGGGTGGCAGATCGTGTGCGACGAGCAGTCCGTCGCTGGAGGCGACGAGCGTGCCGGTGAGATGAGGCAGACGATCGCGTAGCGCCTTCAGTTCCGCCAGCACCGCCGCATTCGGTTCGGGCCCGGACATCGCCACCTTTGTCAACCTTCCCATCAACTCGCCGAGCAGTTTCTTCCGCGCGGTCACGCAAGCTCCTCCAACGCCGCACGGAGGCGGATGAGCACGTCGCGATCGACCGGCTCCCAGCTCTCCGGGTGCGTGACCGGTGCTCGGCGCACCCGGCGCGGGAGAAACTGCCGCGGCTCGGTGCCCAGATCAGGCGGCTCGATCAGCCCCGCCGCGGTCAGCTCGCGCACCGCCACCAGCGCGCCATAGCTGGTGCGGCCCAGGTCGCGGGCGATACCGGTGATGCTGCGCCTGCTGTCGGCGGCGGCGAGTACTTCGGTCTGGCCGCCGCTGAGCGCGACGCGTCTGCGCCGGATGCGGCGCACCGGCACGACGGGAGCGCGGTCGACCAGTTCCGCGGGCCATGGTTCGGCCTCCGGATCACCCCGCCGGGCGCATTCGTGCAGCAGTACCTGCGGCGGGATGTGGCAGACCGGGGCCAGCCAGTGCGGCGGCGCCGACCGGAATTCTGGAACCACCGGCGTGGCGAGTAGAAAGTAGGCGGCGTCGAAGACCGACAGCAATGCCAGGGTTTCCAGTCGCGGCAGGACCGGCACACGGCCCGGTTCGCCGGCTGCGGCCCGTTGCCATTCCGCCGCGGTCGCCACACCGGCCGCGATCGCGAGCCGTTCCAGATCGGTGGTGCGCAGGCAGTCGGCGGCGGTTATCGCGCCGTCCGCGAGGTGAAATGCGCCATCGCCCGCGCACAGCACTCCGGTGCATCTTTGCTTTTCCAGTCGCCGCAGTTCGGTCGCGACGTCAACGACCATGAGCGTCCTCGACCAATTCGCCGAGAATTGTCCGGAGTCGAAATCTCGCAATGGCCAGATTTCCGGTGTCCTCGTCGAATAGCACGTGCACGAAAAGGCGACCGTCGAAGTCGCCGTTCACCAGATTCAACAGGTGATAGCCGCGGGTGCCGCACACGATGATCTCGGTGAGGTCGTCGTCACGGTCGGTCGCCAGCGCCGGACAGCCGAGCACCGTGCGGACCACATCGGTGGTGGTAGCGGCGTCCTCGTGCTGATCGACGTGGTCGTGCCGACCCGCCGCGGCGATCGCCAGACCGCTGGCACTGTCCACCATCGTCACGCTGCGCGCACCGGGAATGTCCATGATGCGTTGCAAGCAGTCGTCGATACCGATCACCGCGCCCGGCCTGTCATTTCGGGGATTCCAGCGGTCCAGACGCTACACACTGCGGCCGGGTGATGGAAGGCGAATTCTTCAGATTTCTCGGCGGGTGACGCATTTCCGCCGGATACGCGGATAAGAATACCCTTCGGTATCAATACCTTTCGGTATCCAAAATGTAAAACGGGCTGAATCCGGCACGGAATCCCCGCTTTTCGGCAGCCGGCGCTCGAATGCCATTCGGTAATAACGACTGTTGGTGCCGAGGCGGCGAGAATCACTGCGGCAGTGGAGAGTCGGCATTTCGATCAGCAAACGCGTATGTCCAGCATAGCTACTGCTGGGCGAACACTCGACCAGGCGGCCCGGCTGTGCGGGACGACGGAGCCTGGGCGGGCGCAGCCGGTGTACGGATGCCGGGCTCGGTTGGTGGCGGGGTGGCTCGGGTGGGGAGCCCGAAACTCAGTGCGGCGCGAGGCTTTGCAGGGCCAGTGCGATCAGTCGCGGCATGGCCGTCGCACCCTCGACGGTTCTGGGCTCGTGCAGATGTTCGGCGAGCGTGAGATGGACCTGGCCGTGCAGCATGGACCAGATCAGCGCGGCGATCTCGCGAACATCGCCGTGGATGAGGATCCGGTCCCGCTGCGCGTCGGCGACGAGTTCGTAGAAGTACGCGGCGCATTCGTCGGCGGCGTCGAGCAGAACCTGGCTGGGGGACTGGATCTGATAGTCGCCGAATTCGAGCCGGTAGTGGTCGGGGCGTTCCATCGCGCCGCGGACATAGGCGAGGCAGGCGCGGTAGAGCGGGATGTTCGCATCCGTCGTATCCGTGGCCGCCTGCCGCATCCGGCCGATCAACCAGGTCAGATTTTCCGCGGTCACCGCACTGAGCAGCGCGTACTTGTCCTGGAAGTGGCGGTAGGGCGCGGTCCGCGACACTCCGGTCGCGGCGCCGACGGCGCGCAGCGTGACATGGTCCGGACCGCCCTTGGTCAGCAACTCACTGGCCGCGGCTATCAGGGCTGTGCGGGTTTCGACGGCTTTGTTCATTGGCGGCGACCACAGCATCCTGACCGGCCGAGTGCATTCGACCTACGTCAGCAATCGGATGCCATTGGTCTACTGGAACAGGCTGTTCAACCAGCCGAGCCCGGTCACCGAGATGGCGGGCACTCAGGTCTGTGCCACATCGACGGCGTCGAGCCTCGGGCGTTCCCCGCGTCGGCTATTGATTGCTTCGAAGTTGCTGCGGTACTCCTCGGCTTCGGCCAAGATGAGACCCGTTGGTATGCGAGTTCTTCCCGGCAACACCCACACTTTCTGGAAGGGAGCTCGAATATGGCAGCCCAGGATGTAGCTACTGACAAGCGGTCGATGGAAGGCATCCACGCAGGCGACGAGATCGATGTGGCCAGGCGGGATGCGGAAATGGCGCAGATCCAGTGCCAGGCCTTCTGCAATGAGGCGCGCATAGACGCACAGAACGCCCGCCAGGCCGCGAGCCAGGCTGCGGCCCTGGCACGTCAGGTGCAGGGGCAGGCGCGGCAGGTGAACAATCAGTCGCAGATCGCGCACCAGAGCGCGATCCAGGCGGTTCAGCAGTCGCAGCAGGCTCGCCATCAGGCGCAGCAGGCCACACATCAGGCGCAGCAGGCCCAGAGTGAGGCGGATCGGGCGCAGAGCCAGGCGCAGCAGGCGGAAAGTCTGGCGCAGCAAGCTCAGGGGGAGGCCAATCAGCTGCAGCAGCGGGCGGCCGGTGCGCAAGGCCAGGCCGATGAGGCCACCCAGTTGGCGCAGCGGGCCGAGGATCTGGCGGCGCGGGCGGAGGACCGGGCCAATCAGGCGGACATGCAGCTGAACCATCTCCGGCAGCAGGCCAGGCACATGCAGATGCTCAGCCGCTGACCAGGCGCAGACGACCCGTGTGATACCGGCGATCGGCCACACCAGGCCAAGTGGTGGGCCGGTCGCCGGGCTCGGTACGGCTGGTGGTTGGCGACCCGGATCGAGCAACCACTCCCATCACAGGTCACTGAGGGTCATTGCTTCTACACTGGCCCGCATGTCTGTGCCACGGATGCTCGCATTGTTCGCGTTCGCCCTGCTCACGCCCCTCGCGGGAGCGGCGTGCTCGTCCGAAGGGGCCGGGTACAAGTCCGAGTGTCAGGTCAGCGGTTGTACGGTCACCTTCACGCGCGGCGTGAACGCGAAGGCCAGTGTGCTCGGCATCGAAGCGGAACTCGTTGCGGTGAAGGGCAATACGGTCACGTTGAAGGTAGCCGGTCAGCAGGTCGATATTCCGGTCGGGCAGACCCAAGCCACCAACGGGTTCAGCGCGACGGTGCAGGACGTCACCGATGACAAGGTCGTGGTTCGGATCAACACCGGCGTCAACGGCAATTGATCCTCAGCCGCTGGTGACTTCGCCGATGGCTTGATCGAGGATGGAAAGGCCGAGGGCCAGTTCGTCTTCGGTGGCAGTCAGGGGCGGGGCGATGCGGAAGACGCCGCCCATGCCTGGGAGCTGCACGATATTCATATGCAAGCCCAGTTCCAAACAGCGCCGCGTGACGAGTGCGCCGAGTTCGTCCGACCCCTGCTTGGTTTCGCGGTCGAGGACGAGTTCCAGCCCGACGAGCAGGCCGCGGCCTCTGATATCGCCGACTACGCTGTGCCGCCGGCCGATTCGCTCCAGGCCGCGCCGGAGGAACATGCCGAGTTCCGCGGCCCGCTCGTCGAGACGGTCGCGTACGAGGACATCCAACACGGTATTGCCGACCGCCGCGACCAGCGGATCCGAGACGTGGGTGGTGAAGAACAGGAACCCGCGATCGTGTGCCCGCTGCTCGATTTCGGCACTGGTGATCACGGCCGCGAGCGGCAGTCCCGCGCCGAGCGTCTTGGATAGGGTCAGAATGTCCGGCACGACGCCCTCGCGCTCGAATGCGTACCAGGATCCGGTGCGGCACAGACCGGTTTGCGCCTCGTCCAGGATCAGCAGCATGCCGCGCTCGCGACACTTGTCCCGCAGCGCGGCGAAGTAGCCGGGCGGCGGTTCGACGACGCCACCGGAACTGAGAATCGGCTCCACCAGGCAGGCCGCGAGACTGCCCACTGACTGAGCGTCGATCAGATCGAACGCGAAGTCGAGTTGCCGCCGCCAGTCGTGTTCGCCGTCGGCCGTGGTGAAATCGGGACGATACGAATTCGGCACGGGGATAGCGAAATTCCCTGGGGCGGCGGGACCGTAGCCCTTGCGCCCCGCGCTGTAGGTGGCATTCGCCGCCGCCTGCGTCATACCGTGCCAGGAGCGTGCGAACGACACGATCTCGTGTTTTCCGGTGACCAGCTTGGCCATTCGGATCGCGGCCTCATTCGACTCCGCACCGGTGGTCAGCAGCAGAGCCTTCTCCAGCGGTTCGGGCAGCGTCTCGGCCAGTCGCCGGGCGAGGTCGACGACCGGGCGGCTCAGCATGCCGCTGAACAGATGGTCGAGCTCGCCGACCTGGCGCCGAACCGTGGCGACGATATCCGGATGTGCGTGCCCGAGAATGGCACTCATCTGACCGGACGTGAAATCCAATATCTTCCTGCCACTTTCGGTGTGCAGGAAGCTGCCTGCGGCGCGGACGATGATTTCACGGGTGAATTCGCCTGCGCCCGCGTAGCGGATGAGGTGCCGATCGGCGTCGGACCAGAAGTCGTCGGTGGACAGTGCTGCGGTGGTTGGAGCGGCCATATTTCGACGGTAAGGGTCGTCCGAGCATCGGGTCCATCTCACATTTCCGGCTGTGCTGTTCGGCTCAGCCGCACAACAATGGACCCATGCTCAACCCTTGGCGACTGCGCCTGCTCAGCCGGCTCGACTCGCTCGGCACCGTCCGCGCGGTCGCGCAGGCGGCCAACCTCAGCGCGTCCAGCGTGTCTCAGCAGCTCGCCGTGCTGGAGGCCGAAACCCGCACCCAGCTGCTGGAACGCACCGGCCGCCGGGTCCGGCTCACCCCCGCCGGGTTGATGCTGGCCCGTCGCGCCAGGGCCATCCTCGATCAGATGGACAGCGTCGAGGCGGAGCTGCGCAGCCTCGGCGAGGAACCGGTCGGGTCGGTCCGGCTCGGCGCATTCCAGAGCGCCATCCATTCGCTGTGCGTGCCCGCGGTGACGCGCCTCGCCCGGACGCATCCGCATCTCGATGTCGAACTGGTCGAGTTGGAACCGCACGAGAGCATGCCCGCACTGCGGGTCGGTGACGCCGACATCATCATCACCACAACCGATTTCGTCGAACATCCGCTCGGATCGGATGTGGACATCGTTCCGTTGGCCACCGATCCGATCGTGCTCGTCCTGCCACCCGAGCGCGCCGCCCGCGGGCCCGCCGACCTCGCCGCCTACGCCGGCGAGCCGTGGGCCTTCGATATGCCGAAGTCGTATATGGCGAATCTGGCCACCCGGCTGTGCCGCGAATCCGGATTCGAACCGCGGGTGGTGTGCCGGTTCAGCAACTACCTGATGACGTTGCAGCACGTCGAAGCCGGACTTTCGATCGCGCTGCTCCCCGGCTTGGCGGTCGATCCGCGCTATCGCGTCGCGACCCGCGAACTCGCCAATCCCGTCACCCGCACGATCACCGCCGTCATTCGGCGCGGCGCACCGCCACGTGCCGCCGTAAATCTGGTTCTCGAGGAGCTGCGTCGGATTCGCGAACTACCGGTCGACCCGCGTCTATCGACGACTTTCGAAGCGTGACAGCCACTTTCGTCGCGGCCCCTCCGTGCCGTAACCTTTGGGCATATTGGAACCCGTGCAGTCAACGGACCGAGCCGAGCTCGACAACCGGCTGAACGCCGTTCCTGCACCTCAGGTGGCGTCATCACAGCGGATATTTTGCGCATGCCGCACAGCCGAACTGGCGAACCGCTTCCTCTGGTAGACGGGCTACTTCGGAATATGGCGCAATCCCGATAAGCCGGGTGAGGGTGATCTCGGCCGCCCCTCAGTACCGCTCGTTCCGGTGAATCCTGAGGAGGCGGACCTGGCGATGTCGCTCGCTACGCGGGCTATCGTCGAACTATGGGCGTTATGGGTGAACTGTTTCCCGGGCAGAAGCTGGACGATGAGGGCAGTGCGGACAGCGATGGTCAGGTGCACCGCCCGCGCGTCGAGATCGATCTCGACGCCGGTGTGGTGCGGCTCGGTCCTGCGGCGAAGTCGACTGAAGAATCCGAATAGCCGCAGGCTAATTGTGCGCGGGCAGCTCGCATCCGTCCGGCCCGCAGACGTCGGCTCCGCCGATGGTCTGGATGACCGGTTCCCGATCGGCCCAGGCCTGG
Source organism: Nocardia sp. NPDC049526 (assembly GCF_044465765.1). Lineage (NCBI taxonomy): Bacteria > Bacillati > Actinomycetota > Actinomycetes > Mycobacteriales > Nocardiaceae > Nocardia > Nocardia sp. NPDC049526. The sequence goes on from NZ_JBITMA010000007.1 coordinate 159,680, forward strand.
TCCAGGGCTTGGGCGAAGACTTCGGAGGGTTGGGCGCCGGAGACACCGTATTTGCGGTCGAAGACGAAGAATGGGACGCCTCGGGCGCCGAGTTGGGCGGCTTCCTGCTCGTCGGCGCGGACGGCGTCGGCGTAGGCATTCGGGTCGTCGAGGACGGCGCGTGCGGCTGATTCGTCGAGTCCGGCGCTGACGGCGAGTCGCACCAGGCGCTCGTTATCGGCGAACAGGGATTGTTCTTCGGCGAAATTCGCGCGGTACAGGGCGTCGAGGAGGGCGTCCTGTTCGCCTTCGGCGAGTGCGAAGTGCAGCAGGCGATGCATATCGAAGGAGTTGCCGTAATCGCGGCCTTCGGTCAGATAGGGCAGGCCGATCGCGGCGGCTTGTGCGCCGATGCCGTGTTCATTGGCGGCCGCCTGCGCCTCGCTGATGCCGTACTTGTGCGCGATCTTGGCGATCACCGGACCGGATTCGTCGGCGGGCAGCGTCGGATCCAGTTCGAACGAGCGGTGCACCACCTCGACGTCGGAGCGGTGCGGGAAGTCGGTCAATGCCTGTTCGAACCGTTTCTTGCCCAGGTAGCAGAAGGGGCAATTGATGTCGGTCCAGATCTCGACCCGCACGGTCGACCTCGCTCTCGTTCGAACCCCCGGGACTGGTAACAGAGTCGGTGACCGGATCTGTTCCCGGGCACCACCGACTGACGTTCCCACTGGAGGTGAGTCGCGTCACTGCTGCACACCTAAGCTGATTTCATGGAGCAGAACTCCTCCCGAGCCATCGCATCTCGACGCGGGACCGCTCCGCCGGGACCGACGCAAGGCCGCGCCGCGGAGTTGGCCGATCTCCGGGCGCGGCTGGGACCGCTCCAATCTTACTGGGGCTACATACTGGCTGTGGTCGGCAGTACCGCCACCCTGCTCATGCTGTTCCAATCCTGGATCACCGCACAGGGACCCGACGGCAGGGTCGCCGCCAACGCGTTCGGTCGGCTCGAAATAACCACGAACGCGATGAACGTCTGGTCGAAGACGGCGCCCAAAACCCCGCCGGTCACCGGCACGTGGGCCATCCTCGCGAGCGCCGCCATCATCACCGCGCTCTGCGCCATCGTGCTGAATATCCGCCTTCGCAACGAACTTCTCGCCCGCCTTTCGATGATTTCGCTGGCGTGTGCGTCACTTTTCGTGATCCTGTGCTTGATCTACCTCAATGGCAAAGGTGCCGAACTCAAGGCCATGACCGGTCGCACCTATGACCTGGGTGGCCAAATCGGACAGATATTGAACTGGGCTACCGGTCGAGGCAAACTGGCCATCCCGGGCACCAGTACCGCCAGCTACGCATCCGCCGGTCTTACGCACTGGGGATTTCTCGCGGTAGCGACCTCGCTCGGCTCCACCATGGCGGCCGTCGCCCAGTGGCTGCTCATGCGTCGCGCGACCGACAATCCGGTCCGCCTGTCGTGGCGGATGCCCATTGTCCTTTCCCGAGCACCGTCGAACCGCGACTGACGCAATTCGCTACCGGGCGAATGCCTTCCGCAGTGCCGTCGCCGCATCGAGTCGGGCGCGCTTGCTGTCGTCGAAAGGATGCCGGACGAATTCGTGGATCATCCCCGGATAGCGAGCGACCGTGACCGGGACCCCTGCCTCCGCGAGGCGCTGACCGTACTCTTCGCCCTCGTCGCGCAGGGCGTCGAATTCGGCCGTGACAATGAGTGCCGGAGGCAGCCCGGTCAGGTCGGCGGCGAGCAGCGGGGAAACCCGCGGATCGCGCTTCTCCTCGGAACTATTCAAGTAGCTGTCCATGAACCACTGCTGGGCATCGCGGCTGATATTTCCGTACTTGCCCGCGTACTCCGTGATGCTGAAATTCGTTCTGCGGAAATCGAGATCGGGATAGATCAGCAGTTGGAAGGTCAGTGCCGGAGCGCCGTTGTCGCGCGCCATCCGCGCCACGACAGCCGCCAGATTGCCGCCCGCACTGTCGCCGCCGACGGCAATGCGAGTGGCGTCGACGCCGATGCTCGCCGCATGCTCGGCGACCCACTGCGTCGCCCCGAAGCACGCGTCGGGTGCGGCGGGAAACTTGTGTTCTGGAGCCAGGGGATAGTCGACCGAGACCACGACACATTCCGCACCGTTCGCCAGACTGCGGCACAGTCCGTCATGGGTGTCCAGATCGCCGAGCATGAACCCACCGCCGTGGAAGAACACCAATGCGGGGAATGGGCCTTCGCCATCCGGGGTGTAAATCCGGAGCCCGCCTATGCCCGGGACGGTGCGGTTCTCGATATCGGCAACGGGTTCCGGTTCACCCAGTAGGGCGATCTGTCGTCGCCATCCCTCGCGTGCCTGCTCCGGGGTAAAGGTGTGCACCGAGCCGAAATCCGCGCGGGCGAGACGGTCCAGATACGCCTGAACTTGGGGGTGCAGCTCTTCTTTAATTTCGCTCATTGGCCTATCGTCTGACTTGAAGCATGCTTCAAGTCAAGGAGTGGTGATGGTGCTCGACATCGCGGAAGTCGCCGAACGGTCCGGATTGGCGCCGTCGGCGCTGCGGTACTACGAGAAGCGCGGGCTCATCGAATCCGACGGGCGCAATGGTCTGCGGCGCACCTACCGGCCCGAGGTGATCGACCGCCTGGCGCTCGTATCCTGTGCTCGCGCAGCGGGTTTCACACTTGCGCAGATCGCGCGATTCCTCGTGGCCACGCCAGCCGATACCGAACTCCGCCGCCATATGGCGGAGAAGGCTCGGCAGTTGGACGAGGACATCGCCCGACTCACCCGCATGCGCGACAGCCTCCGCCACGCAGCCACCTGCACCCACCAACCGCTGGTCGAGTGCCCCGACTTCAAGCAGGCGTTCGGGTCGGTGCCGTAGCGGGGGTTCGCAGTGGGTCGTAACCGGGAATTCGCCGGCGGTTGGGCGACACTGGGTCGGTGGCCGCCAACCCACCCTCGGATGCCGCCGACGCGGGCCCACCCGACGATCGCGAATCGCGTGATCGCATGCCGAGTTGGCTGCCGCGCGCGATGGCGCTGGCATTCGTCCTGCTCGGCCTGTTCGAACTCGGTAGCTGGGCGGCGCATCGGCTGATCGGCTTATTCGTCATCATGCTCGTCGCCTTCTTCGTCTCACTGGCCATGGAGCCCGCGGTCGACCACCTTGCCGCACGCGGTATGCCGCGCGGCCTCGCCACTGGATTGGTTTTCGTCCTGCTGTTCGGCTGTGTCGTCGGCTTCAGTGCGGCACTGGGCACTTTGCTGGTCGACACCGTCGGCAATGTGATCGATGAATTGCCCCGGCTGCTCAATGAACTCGTCGGCTGGATAAACCGGACCTTCGATCAGGACTTCACGGTCGACCAGTTACGCGAACGGCTGCTGAAGGATTCGAATGTGATCACCGGATACGCCGAGCGGGCCGCGAACAATGCGTGGGGGCTGTCGAACACGATCCTCGGCGGGCTGGTCCGCTTCCTGATGATCGCGCTGTTCAGCATCTACCTCACCGCGGACGGCCCGAAAATGCGGCGCGCGGTGTGCTCACTGCTGCCGCCGCGCCGCCACGACACCGTCTTGCGCGCATGGGATCTGGCCATCGAGAAGACCGGTGGGTACCTCTACAGCCGCGCGGTGCTCGCGGTGATATCGGCGGTGGCACATGCGATTTTCCTGGCACTGCTCGGCCTGCCCGATTCGGTCGCACTCGGCATCTGGTTCGGCGTGATCGCCTCGTTCGTCCCGACCGTCGGCACGTATATCGCCGGGATACTGCCGATTCTGGTCGCGCTCACCATTCAGCCGATCGATGCGCTGTGGATCCTCATCTTCGTGGTGGTGTATCAGCAGTTCCAGGACTACATTCTGCAGCCGCGCATCACCGCGCGCACCGTCGATGTGAATCCGGCCGTCGCACTGCTCGCTGTGTTGGCCGGTGGCGCACTGCTCGGCGCGGTGGGTGCGCTGCTCGCGATTCCGGCGACGGCCACCGTGCAGGCATTTCTGGGGCTGTATGTGCGGCGCTACGAGGTCGCGGATGATCCGCGAATCGAGCGCACCGAGCGAAAGTCGCGCTCCGCTAAGCGTCTTCGGCGTTCCGGCTCGTGAAACAGGGCCCGGCGAGGTACTCGCCGGACCCTGTTTCGGCGCGACGTCAGGTGGCGCCGACCCCTCCGCGGCGCCAACTGTCGTTACGCGGCCGGTGTGGTCGGTACCGCGATGCGGCAGTTGGCGCCGGCTTGCCGCCGGTCTCGTTCGACGATGCGGGCGTGCAGCAGCACGACCGCCTGAGCCAATTCGAGGCCCAGATCAGCGGCCCGGATGGCGGCGATTTCCATGGCGAGCACGTAGTCTTCGGGATCCGGATCGCTCAGGGTCTCGTCGAGCACCATGCCGGTCATGGCCTGCTCCCGGGTCAGCAGTCGGCCGGGCAGCCAGCTCAGGACCCAGCCGCTGCCGGTGTAGCGGGCGGTTTCGGGGGTGATGTCGCTGGTGATCAACCAGTCGGTCAGCCTCAGTGTCATGACCCCTCCCTTGGTCGATCGAAACTATCTGTCCCGGAAAGCGGCTCCGGATCAGATGTGACGCTGACAACAATGCTATGGATCGCCACTTCTGGATGTCAACTAAGCATAGAAGCTATCTGAAGATATTTCTCAATCAATATTGCTTACATTTAAGCAAATTCGGCCTTGCATATCTGGAATCTCCTCCGCGAGAGCAGCTTTGAGTACCGGTATGCGCGTCCGAGGTCGTAGGTATCGGAGTCGCCTTGCGTAATATCCGCCCGCCCGTACAGTTTCCAGCGATCGACCAGAAAACTTCCATCGTCGCTATCGCTGCCTTGCGGCGTAACGTGGCTATGATGACGTCGGATGACACATCGTGAGCATTGAAAAATCCGAGCGTAGAGATGGAGGCGCGGCATGGCTGGCTCAGGGCCGGGCGGTGAGCAGGTCGGGGATCTGGTCCGTCGGCTCCGCACCGAACGCGGGTTCACCCAGGCCGCACTCGCGGCCAAGACAGGTTGTTCGCGCAGCCTGATCCAGCAGATCGAGAACGGGACTCGGGTGCCACCGCTACCGCTGCGCGAACGTCTCAGCCTGGCGCTCGGCCAGGAATTGCCCTCGACCGACGGTATCGCCGACGATCTCGCCGGCGGCGGATATCACGATCTGCGCATGCGCTTCAATGTCCTGCTCGGCAAGGACCCTGAACTCGTCGAGCGGGCGCTCGGCATCGCGGGCAGCCTGATCGATGCGACCTTCGCGCGGGAGGAGATCGAGCCGCTGCGCATGATCGCGGATCGGCAGCTGGAGCGGGCCGAGGAAATCCTGGCTCAGATCCCCTCGCGTAGCGCGACCGTCTGGGAATGGAATACCGTCAGCGACTGGTTGATGATCCTCGAGCAGGCCAAGACGTCGGTTCGCGCGATCCACACCGCTGATCTGGGCACCATCGGCGGCGATGTCGGCGACGACTATCACGCCGCGATTCTGCGCCTGGCCGATACGACCCATCCGCCCCGAATCGATGTGCGACGCATGTATGTCCTCGACACGATCGAGGATGTGTGGCCCTATGACGACAAATTGTGGAAACAGGTGCGTGCCGGGGTGGAGAGCGTGCTGGTCAAGCGCGAGCACGCGCGCAATGCGCAGAGCATGCTCATCGTCGACGAAAAGTATGTCGCCGTCGGTGAATACGACTATTCCCGGCAGGCGCGCGTGGCGACCCGGTTCTCGGCCTTGAAGCACGATGTCGCATTCGCGGTGCGCCGGTTCGAGCGTCTTTATGAGCTGAAGGTCGCCGGTTCGGGCATTGTCGTCAACGATATCGTCGCGTCACCGGAACTGGCCGGTTACGAGCGCCTCACCGAGGGCGATTGCCGCGGTCTGTTCCGTGCGGCGCTGGAACAGAGTTGGCGCGAGATGACCGCGCCGGGAGAGCCGTCCTTCGAAAGTGAGGTGTCGTGACTCGGCAGGCTGATAACGATCGGCTGCCTTGGCGGACACCGGCACCCAGCCTCGCCGCCCGCACCAATCGCTCCGAGGAGCGCAAGCGGGAAGTACGTCGGCATCTGGGTGCGCGGCCGCAGTTCGCGGGCACGGGCGACCGGACGTATTCGGATGTGCTGGACGCCTACCACGGCGAGACGGGTCTGCCGTTGGCCGAAAGTGCCGTCGCCGCACTGGATCTGGCGTGGCGCCAACTGATGCATACCCGACCCCCGGACGAATACGCCGACGGCACGCTGTATCACAAGCGACAGCCATTGGTATTGCGAGAGTTGGCGGCGCACAAGCTGTTCGGGCGATTGGCCGAGCCGGTCGACGGGATACCCGGAGTCCGGGTATCGCCGGAGGAGGTCATTGTCTGCCCGTACTCGAGCACCATGCTGCTAGAGGAGGCGATCGCGACGCTGGCCCGCCCCCGTGGTGTGATCGTGTATCCGGAAGGCCTGTACAAGAGTTCGGGCATTCACGTGGAGAAGTACGGTCTGCGGATGCAGGCGTGCCCGGTCGCGCCGGACGACTCCTTCAAGATCGACCCGGACCTGCTTGCATCCTGCCTGGACTACTTCGCCGACCGTGACGAACTGTGCGGCGTGCTGCTCACGCTGCCCGGGAATCCGGTATTCACCGACTATTCGGCCGATGAGTTGCTGGCGATCGGCCGGGTGCTTGTTGCCAGTGGGGTACCGGTCGTCTGCGATATGGCCTTCGATTGCATGGTGGAACAGCACATTCCGATCGCCGCGATGGAGATCGCGACCGACGATGGTGGGCGACGGCTGTACGACCAGGTGCTCACTATTACCGGAAACTCCAAGGGCTACAACGCCTTCGGGCCGTGCAAGCTGGGCGCGGCCTGCTCGGGTGATGCCGAATGGCTGGCCAGGATTCGAGAGCGGCTGACCATTTCGTTCCAGCGCGAGTCGACGCATCTGGCGCGGGCGATAGTCGAGCACACGCCCGAGAGTTACTTCGCGGAGAACCGCGTGCGAATGCTCGACCAGCTGGGTCGCGCGCACGGCCACATCGATGCGATCAATGCTCGGCTCGGTGCGAAAGTCATTCGGCCGCTGGGCAGTCGGCAGGGCATGTTCCTCACCGTGGTCTTCGACGAGGCGATCCTCGACCGAGCAGGCATCGAAACCAGTGCGGAGATAGAGGATCTGCTGCTCGCCGGTGCCGGAATCGATAGTGTCGCGCTGGACCGGACCGGATCCGAGCGACTCGGTGTCCGATTCAACGTGCTCGCGCCGCGCAAGGCGCCCGGGCACGAGTCGGCGGATCTGGTCGACGAATTGTTCGACCGGCTCGAACAGCTCCTGCATGAGATCCGGAATGGGCTGACCTATCCCAAAGTGCTGGCCGGGTGCGGTTTGCCCGTCATCGAACAACAATGATTATCGGAGTTCTGCGGGAGACCGCTGCCGAGGAGCGGCGCGTCGCGCTGATACCGGACGATGTGCGCGGGCTCGCGGGCGTGCGGGTCATCGTGGAGCACGATGCGGGCCGGTCCATCGGATTCGACGATGCGGACTACATGGCGGCCGGGGCACAGGTGGGTGAGTGTGCGGAAATCTTCGCGCGCTGCGATGTGGTCGTGTGGGTGAAACCTCCGGCATACCAACTGGATTCGGTGCGACCGGGGATGACCCTCATCGGATTCCAAGATCCCTTGCATCGCCACGACGTGATTGCGGGACTGCGCGCACGCGGCATCGAATCCGTCGGCTATGAAACCGTTCCGCACTCCCGCCCCGATATCGATGCGCTCTCCGCGATGAGCCGGATAGCGGGCGATGTGGCTTACGAGCAAGGGCGACAACTCCTTTCGACCGACGGTCCCGTGCGCGCGTTGATCCTCGGCTGCGGGCAGGCCGGACTTGCCGCCATCGCCACGGCGGCCGCCCACGGCGACGAGCCGACCGCGATGGGCAACCGCAAGGAACAGGAGTTCACCGCAATCCGGCACGGTGCCAAGGCATTCCTGCCGAATCCGGACGGGCTTCGCGCCCACCTCGCCGCCGACCCGCCCGCCCTCATCATCTGTGCCGCCGTGCACCGCGGCTCCCGCGGCCCACTGCTGCTGGACGCCACCGCACTCGACGCACTCCGCACCGGGACGGTGATCGTCGACCTCGTCGCCAAATCCGGCGGCAATTGCGTTGCCACCGTACCGGATCGCACCGTAACCCTCTCGAACGGCGTGATCGTCATGCACCGGTCGAACTACCCGACCCTGCGTCCGGTGGAAGCGAGTCACGCCTACAGCGCGGCCACCGCGGCCTTGCTGAAAAGCCGGACTGCGTTCAGCGCGGAACAGTGATCGGGTCGGTGCAGCTGGCCGCCGCGTCGACCAGTGAGCAGGGCTGGGGTGCCCGAGTCGGACGGTAGTCGCCGGGCACACCGCTGTTGCGGGTAATGGCGGTGTAGGCGGGCACCGCGTCGGTGGGGTTGCGGGTGAGCGTCGGATCGGTCAGCACATCCACGGTGTAGAGACCGAAACGCGGTGTGTAGCTGCCCCATTCGTAGTTGTCGGTGAGGCTCCAGTAGTTGTAGCCGATGACATTCATGCCGTCGGCCTCGGCGCGCTGGATCCAGTAGACGGTATCGCGCAGATCGTCGCCGCGGGTGTAGCCGTCGGCGCGGGGATTGCCGTTTTCGGTGGGCATGCCGTTCTCGACGATGTAGAGCGGCTTACCCGGAAACTGGCGCGAATAGTGTTGCAGCGCATAGTAGATGCCCTCGGGCTGCAGCGGGTTGTTCCAGAGCTTCGTCAGGTTGTCGATCTGTGCCGTCACGGTGTCGGGGGATATGCCGTAGTAGTAATCGATGCCGACGTAGTCGAGTTTCGCGGCGATCTTGTCGATGAACGGTTTATTGACCACATCCTCGGCCGCCGGGATATAGGCCACATTGCTGGTAACCATGGCGCCGGGCTGCACCTGGTGGATGTGGTCGTAGATGGCGTTGTGTGCCTGGGCGAGTCGGTCCTGCATACCGGGCACATCGGTGGCCTGAAGTCCGCCGTGGCGCAGTTCGTTCAGGCCGTAGAAGGTGGGTTCGTTGAAGGTGACCCACAGTGGGTTGTCGGCGGCGTAGCGATCGACGACCGTGCGGGCATTGGCGAGCCAGTCCGAGACCATATCGGGGTTGTGCCAGCCACCACGGTCGACCTCCCAGCCGGGGAACACCCAATGATCCAGCGTGATCATGGGCCGCATACCGGCGGTCTCGATCTTCCCGATCACATTGTCGTAGAAGCGGAATCCCTCCTCCGACCACACACCCGGCTGCGGCTGCACGCGCGCCCATTCGACGCTGATCCGGTACACCTTCACACCCAAGCCCGCGGCCAGGTCGATATCGGAGGCGTAGCGGCTGTAGAAGTCGACCGAATCCCGGTACGGATCATCGGTTTTGCCCGCCGCGCCATAGCGGCTCCAATTACTGTCCGGCGCATGGCCTTCGGACTGGTAGCCCGAGGCCGCGACACCCCAGAGGAAGTCCGGTCCGAGCGGCGCGACCTGTGCGGGCGGCTCCGGCCGCGCGAAGGCGGGGGAACTCGGCAGGAGTGCGGCGGTCAGCACGGCCACACAGAGAGCGCGGAGTCGCATCGGATGGTGCTCCTGTTCGTCGAGGGTGCCTCGAATAAAAACCGTACAATGCTCGGTTTTTGCTGGCAAGACCACCCGCGGTTCGTGCCTACACTGACTCGATGGCGAAACGAGGTCCCTACGGTAAGGGCATAGAACGGCGGGAGCAGATCCTCGATGCCGCGCTGCGCACCATCGCCGAGCGCGGCTACTCGGCCACTTCGGTCGCCGAGCTGGCCGATGCGGTCGGGCTGAGCCAGGGCGGGCTGCTGCACTACTTCGGCTCGAAGGAGGAACTGTTCGTAGCCGTGCTGCGTAAGCGCGACGAATCCGACGTCGCCGCATTGCACGGCTCCGCACCCGAGGCCTTCATCGAGGTGATCCGCCGCAATACCGAGGTGCCCGGGCTGATCGAACTTTTCACCCACATGCAGGCCGCCGCTTCCGACTCGACCCATCCGGCCCACGACTACATGCGGCAACGTTATCGCCTAGGCATCCAAGCCTTCTCCTACGCGCTGCGCGAGATGCAAACAGCAGGCACCCTCCCCGCCGATATCGACACCGACAGCGCGGCAACCATGTTCTTCGCCCTAGCGGACGGTCTCCAGGCCCGCTGGCTGATCGACCCCACCATCGACATGGCCGCCCAACTCGAACAGGCCTGGCGTCGCTACATCGGAAATACGCCGCGCTGAGGCGCCGTACTCGGTTACTGCGCCGCCCCCGAACTGTCGGGTTCGTCGACCCGCTGCCAGCACACGATGAGTTCGTGGCGGCCGAAGCGGTCCAGGTCGCGGGAGACGAGTTCTCGGATCCGTTGCAGCGCTGTGTCATCGGGCGAATCGATGCGCACGACCAGCGCGTCGGCATCGGCGCGCAGGACGCATCGGCCCCACGGTTCGAAGACGACGGTGGTGTTGGTATTGCTCGATTCGACACGTAACTCCACGCGGCCGCCGTGCCCGCGCATCCGGTGACCGCGCGGCGTCCCCATTGCTGTTGCGTGCTGGGCGAATTGACGTATGTATCGGCCCGGGCGATCGGTCGGGATGCGGGCTTCGATGGTGGGCATCGCCGATCACACCCGGGTGATCGCGACCAGCCACGCCCGGACGCTGTCCGGGGCCGGGGCGATATCGATGGTGGATTCCTCGATCGAGTCGATGCGCCAACCGTCCGCGAAGGCGGCGGTGATGTCGTCGCGGCCGAGCCGGTGCGGACCCGAGCTGCCGGGCTGACGATCGCTGAATCCGAGCATGAAGTAGCTGCCGCCCGGACGTAGTGCCGTGGCGAGGCTTTCGACGTAGGCGATGCGAGCCGCCGGGTCGAAGATGTGGAACAGGCCACAATCGAGCACCGTATCGAAAGTTTCGCCGAGTTCGGCCAGTCGCAGCGCGTCGTGGCGGATGAACCGGACGTCGAGGCCGCGGTCGCGCGCCTTCTGCTCCGCGATCCGGATTGCCTGCGCCGATTGATCGATGCCGGTCGCGGCGTGCCCCAGTCGTGCGGCCAGCATCGCGTGTTCGCCGGTGCCGCAGCCGATATCGAGAACCCGGCCACGTAGTCGCCCGCTCGTGGCGAGCGTGTCGAAGGCCGGTTGGGGGCGGTCGATATCCCAGGGCGGTTTGGTGGCGTACAGGCTCTCGGGCCCGGCCGGGCGGGGGTGATCTGGGTGGAGGTCGTGGGTCGGTGTGAACATCTGCCGTCTCCTGTCGATGCGGGCTGGGCTCGTGACGTGCAATAATTCAATTTATCGAGACAAAGTGTCTCTCATCAATACATAGTGTATCGACCAAAGTCGAATTGTATAGTCGGGAGGTGCCGAAGCTGTGGAACGAAACGATCGAGGCGCACCGTCAGCAGGTCCGGGACGCGATCCTGGACGGCACCGCGGCGCTGGTGTTCGAGCGCGGGCTGCGGGCGGTCACGATGTCGCAGGTGGCCGAGCGCGCAGGCATCGGGCGGGCGACGCTGTACAAGTATTTTTCCGATGTCGACACCATCCTGCGCACCTGGCACGCGCGCCAGATCGATACGCACATCGGCGAACTCGCGCGCATTCGCGACGGTGCGGGCAATATCGGCGAACGCCTTGACGCGGTACTCACCGCCTACGCCCATATCGCACAGCAAACCCGCAGCCACGACCGTGAATTGGTGCGATTCCTGCACCCCGACGAGCAGATCGTCAACGCGCAGCAGCAGTTACGCGAGATGATCCGGCAGCTGATCGAAGAAGGAGCCGAGGCGGGTGAGCTCCGCGACGACGTACCCGCCGACGAACTGGCCAACTATTGTCTGCACGCACTCGGCGGCGCGGCCGAACTCGGCACGGAAGCCGCTGTCGCCCGGCTGGTTTCGGTTACCGCGAACGGATTACATGCCGCCGTGCGGTGATCGGTGGTCATGGTCGTGCTCGGTGTCGGGGGAGCCGCCCATCATGCGCAGCATCGGGATTCCGCCGGTGCGTACGAAGATCGTGATCAAGGCGGCGGCGAGGATGAGGAAGACGATATTGAGCCAGGTGGTGTAGTTCCAGCGGATTCCTTCTGCCATCACCATGGCGTTGCGCTCGGTGGGGATGAGATTTGTTGCGCCGAAGAGGATTTCGACGACATATCCGGCGCCGGCCATGGCGGTGTAGAAGGTGGCGAGCAGGGTGAGGGTCATGCGGGTGCCGTAGTACTTGCGGTAGATATTGAGGATCGGGAGGATCAGCAGGTCGGCGTAGATGAAGGCGATCACGCCGCCGAAGCTGATGCCGCCGTTCCACAGCACCGCGGCCAGCGGGACATTGCCGATCGAGCAGACGAAGGACAGGATCGCCACCAGCGGCCCGACGATCGGTCCCCAAATGGCCGACAGCAGTGGATGATCGGTGAGGAAGAAGTTCTGCCACAACGTTTCCGGCACCCATGCGCCGATCGCCCCCGCGATGAGCAGACCGATGACGAGATCGCGCAGAATCGCGGCCCATTCCATCACGAAAACATGGGAGACCGCGGTGAGCCCCGGCCGCGACAGCAGCCTTCGTATGAAGGAGCCTTCGGCGGCAACCGCCATATCCATGGCGGCATGGCCTTCCATCGATCCGGCGAGTCCACGGTCGGCTTGGCGGCGGGCCTCCTCGACGAGCTTGGACCGCACGAACAATCGGAAAAGCGCCGCGAGCAGCACGATCATAATGGGACCGCCGACGAATTCGGCCGCGGTGAACTGCCAGCCCATCAGCAGCGCCAGGATGACGCCGAGTTCGATGACGAGATTGGTCGAACCGATTTCGAACGCCATCGCGGCGGTGAAATTCGCCCCCTTGCGGAACAGCGAACGAGCCAGCGCCACGGCCGCATACGAGCACGACGAGGAGGCCGCGCCGAGCCCCGCGGCAATGGCGAGGGTGCGCGGCCGATCATCGCCCATCAGCCGCAGAATGGTCGACTTACGCACCACCGCCTGCACCACGGCCGACAGCGCGAAGCCGAGAACAAGAGCCCAGAGGATCTCCCAGGTCATCGACCCGGCCAGGGATAGCGCGTGCCAGATAGCGTCCACCACGCGAAGCTATACCCCTACGCGGCAACTCTCTCGTTCAGGCGCTGCGCAAGACGAGGACGGTGATTTCGCTGGGCGCGAAGACCCGGAATTGCGGACCCCAGAACCCGGTGCCGCGGCTGGTGTAGAGCTGGGTGTGCTCGCCGTGGCGGCTGAGACCGGCGACCACGGGTTGTTCGAGGCGGACCAGATAGTGGAACGGCCAGATCTGGCCGCCGTGGGTGTGACCGGAGATCTGTAACGCGACCCCCGCCGCTGCGGCCTCGATGACCTGCCTGGGTTGATGGGCCAGCAGGACGACGGGCGCGTCCGGGTCCGCGCCCGCGAGGGCGGCCGGGAGGTCGGGCCCGTGTCCGGACAGGCCGACGCCGGTGGGGTCGTCGATGCCCGCGAGCACCAGCCGGTCACCGCCGCGGGTGATCGTCTCGTGTTGGTTGTGCAGCGGCTGCCAGCCGATCGAGGTCATATGCTCGATCCAGCCCGCCGCGTCGCCGAAGTATTCGTGGTTGCCGGTGATGTAGAACCTGCCGAGCGGAGCCTCGATCTTGCCGAGCGGATCGACCTGCGGATGCCGCTTCTCGACCGAGCCGTCGGCGAGATCGCCTGCGTGGCAAGCGATATCGGGCTGCTGGGCATTCACCACATCGACGACCTTTTCCGACCAGCGCAACCGGTCCAGTGCGGCGTAGTGGGTATCGGTGATGACCACCATGCGCAGTCCGTCGAGCGCCTGCCCGAGTCCGCGGATCGCGACATCCAGAGTGCGCACCCGAGGCACCCGGCGCGCCTCGAGCACACCCCAGATCGATAGCGCGGCGGCGATCACGAATACCCCAGCGGCGACGATCCTGGACCGCGCCGGATCGTCCACCCCGCTCACGGCCAATCCGAGCCCGACCACATTGCCGATCACCGACCAGCTGAAAACCACCCACATCAGCCCGAGCAGGGTGTCGCCGACGATGGACGCCGCGTCGTGCTGCCGCGGACCGTGGCCGAGGAACATCGCCGCGGGCAGACCTACGAAACCGGCCAGGAAAACCGCCGAGCCGAGCCAGAACAGCGCCCCGTCGGTCGTGGCGCCGATCAAGGTCCACCACGGAACAAGAAAAAGCAGGGCGGGAATCGCCAGAAACAGGACGATACGCGGAACGTATTTCACGAAAGTTCATTCCTCGCGGGGGATGGTGCGGCGCACGGTCCCACCACCGGAGCACCATGGGCGCTATCGACGATAACAGCGTTGACGCAAGTGCGTCGGCGCCCCCGATCCGGGCAGGTCAGCCCGGGCAGGGGCGGCCGCCATACGATGGATCGAGTGCTTTCTGCACTACGTAGCCGACGGTGGGGGATTCCGGCAGCGTGCCATGGTCGAACTCATCGTCCGGGCACAGATCCTGCACCCAGATATTGTCGACCGCGGCCCCGATTCCGGCGGTGAGAAAGGTGGTCTCGGGCGGAGTGACGACTCGATCGAGATGGCTGGCGATAACCGTGTACTTGACTCCCGGCTCGGTATCGCCTCCGGCATTGAGGCTGCGCAGGAATTCACTATCGATCAGCTGTTGCGCCGCGGCCGTGCCCAGATATCTCGCGATCAGGCCGAGGATCGGCGCCTGCGCACTTCCGGTCGGCAGCAGGAAGCCGAGCCCTTCCGCGGTGGTGCCGTGATTGGTCGCCGCGATGGTGACCAGATGGTCCACCTTGTTCTCCGCCGGATTCCGCTGATTCGCACCGCCGTCGAACCGCATGAATTGCCGCACCAGCGGACCGCCCTGGGAATGCGCGACGATATCCACCTTCGGCGCACCGGTGGCCGCGCGCACCTCGTCGACGAATCGCGCGATTTCCCTGGCCGAGTTGCGCATATCCGCGGTGCCGTAGACCCCGGGTTGTGCACCTCGCATACTGGAGATCGCGCGCCCGTAGCTCAGCGAGAATACGCAGTAGCCCTGCGCTTTCAGCTGCGGTGCGAGTACATCCCACGAATTCTGATTTCCCCAGGTGCCGTGAACCAGGACAACGGGTTGTGGATGCGCCGCCGCCGGGCGGCAGGTCCAATCATTGGCACCGGCCGGTGGCACGCTCCCGTCCGGACGTGCATCGTCGGCGTGCGCCGGGGTGCACACGCCGAACAGGGTGCCGATGAGTACCGCGGGCACGATAATCGGTAGGAGAAGACGCGAACTTTTCGCAAACACCGCAAACGCTCCTTCGCTCACAAATCGGGACCTGCAAACGAAACACGCCATCGGCTCGGTGATCTGGGCCGAAACGGCTGACCATCGCCTGCTTAATAACATGGCAGCGAATGTTTAGCAAATACGCTCGGTCGGCTGGCGAGTCGTGGAAATACGAGTCGGCGGTGTCACGATGGTCCATGTGGCCTTTCGAGAGGAACCCGAATTCATGCGCAGCACACCGCGTTCGGTAATCGCACTGCTCGCCGCGGTACTGCTCGTGGCCCCTGCCTGCGGGTCCGATCACGCACCGGCGGTCGCGCGCGGCGAGGTTGTCAGCACCACGCCGGTCGCGCAGCTGTCGGCGGAACAGACAACGACCTATCTGGCCAGCGCGAATATCGGCACTTCCGCGGGCAATGGCGTCGATGCCTATCGTGTCGTCTACCGAACCGTCACTCCGGACGGCGACCCGACCACGGCGAGCGGCCTTGTCGTCCTGCCGCGCACCGAGTCTCGGCGGCTGCGCGTCGTCACCTATGAGCACGGCACGCTGGTGCTGAAAAGCGATGCGCCCTCGGTGAACGACACGCGTGCCGATCGGGCCCGCACCATCATGTTCGCCGCGGCGGGCTACGCGGCTGTCGCGCCGGACTACCTCGGCCTCGGCGAAGGCCCTGGCGCGCATCCCTACACCCATGCGCCCTCGGAGGTCAGCGCCTCGGTCGATCTGCTGCGCGCCGCCCGCACCATGGCCGCCGGACAACAGCACGACCTCGACCCCGATGTTCTCGTCACCGGTTTCTCCCAGGGCGGCCAGGCCGCGACGGCACTGGGCAAAGCGCTACAGGGCGGTGCCGCCCCCGGCCTCGGACTTGCCGCCCTGGCACCGATCAGCGGCCCCTACGACGTTCAGTACGTCGAGACGCCCGGCGCCATCGAGGGCCGGGTCCTCCCGGCGGTCGCGGTCTTCTATCTCGCCTACTGGATCACCGCGATGAACCGGATCTACCACCTCTACGACCGGCCCGTCGACGCCTTCCAGGAACCGATTGCCGATCGCATCGAACAACTCTTCGACGGACGGCAGAACGAGATCACCATCGGCACCGCCCTACCCGTGCGCCCCGAACTCTTGCTGACGCCGAAGTTCCTTGCCCTGGCACAAGATCCGACCGGAACCGCGCGCGATGCGGTGGCCGCCAGCGACGGCACCTGCGATTGGACCCCGCGCGTTCCGGTCCACCTATACGCCGCTACCGGCGATCGAAATGTGCTCTACGCCAATGCCGAACACTGTCTGCAAGCCATGCGCACCGACCGGGCCACCCTCACCGATCTCGGCGATATCGACCACTCCGCCACCGCCCGCGTCGCCCTCCCGCAAATCCTCGACTGGTTCCAACGCGAAATTCCGGCGACCTGAACAGATCAGTTACCGCACCTGGCGGCCCGAATCCCATGGTCACAGGGTTAGGGGCAGGCTCACAGCGGACTGACAGGAAACACAAAGGGGGGCCACCGGGACGGCTGTGATACTCCCCAGGTGACAGCGACCAGTGCCCCGGCGTCCCTGCCCGATACGACCCCACCCGATACGACCCCACCCGATACGACCCCACCCGATACGACGCCGCCTCATACGACCCCGCCCGCACCCGCGACAGCGTTGCCGCCGATCAGACGGTGGGAGCGCATCGGGCTGGCGGTGCTGCTGATCGCGACGGCGGTGGCCTATCTGTGGAATATCACCGTCAATGCCATGGGCAATGGCTTCTACGCCGCGGCGGCCTGGTCGGGCTCGCGGGACTGGAAGGCGCTGCTGTTCGGCTCGCTGGATCCCGGGAATTTCATCACGGTCGATAAGCCGCCGGTATCGCAGTGGGTGATGGGACTTTCCGGTCAGCTGTTCGGGTTCAGCAGTGCGAGCATGCTGATTCCGCAGGCGCTCATGGCCGTCGCGACGGTCGCGCTGATGTATGGCGCGGTGACCAGGGCGGCGCAGAGCCGCGGCGCGGGACTGCTCGCCGGTGCCGTCTTCGCGGTGACACCGGTGGTGGCGTTGATGTTCCGGTTCAACAATCCCGATGCGGTGATGGTCCTGCTGATGACGGCGGGCGCGTACTGCACGATCCGAGCACTGCGGCAGGCGAGTGTGCGGTGGCTGATGCTGGCCGGTGTCGCGCTCGGCTTCGCATTCCTGGCGAAGATGCTCGAGGGATTGATGGTGTTGCCCGCATTGGGCATCGCCTATCTGATCGTCGCGCCGACCGAACTGCGCACGCGACTGTGGCATCTGCTGGCCGCGGCGGCCGCGCTGGTTGTCTCATCCGGCTGGTTCGTGGTGCTGACCATCCTGTGGCCGGAATCCTCGCGGCCGTATCTGGCCGGATCGACGAATAACACCTTCATGGATCTGGTGCTCGGCTACAACGGGTTCGCCCGCTTCCTCGGTCGCAACCACAAGGGCGGCAACCACTTCGAGCTGCCACCCGGCTACGAAATGCCGCACAATGCCGGAGGCGGACAGGGCTTCGGCGGATTCGGTTCGGGTCCGGACCGGCTGTTCACCGGCGAAATCGGCTATGAGATCTCCTGGTTGCTGCCCGCGGCGATCCTCGCCTTCGTGTTGGTACTGGCATCCCGGTGGCGCGCACCACGCACCGATCTGGTCCGGGGCGCGGCATTGACCTTCGGCTTGTGGCTGATCATCGACGGCATCGCCTTCTCGACCATGAAGGGCGGCATGCACGCCTACTACACGTTGGCGATCGGGCCCGCCGTGGCCGGAATGTTCGCACTGGGTGTGCACGAGATGTGGCGCCGCCGCGCCGACGCATTCGGTCGAATCGGTTCCGCCGCACTCATTCTCACCGCTGGAGTGTGGGCATTCGTTGTCCTGCAGCGGAATTCGGACTGGCAGCCGTGGCTGCGCTGGACGATCATCGTGATCTCGGTGCTCGCGGCGGTCGGTCTGGTCGTCGCATCGCTTCCGGCGGCCGGGCGACGGCGCCTGCGGGACCGGGTGACCTCCGTGCTGGTGATCGCGGGCGTCATCGCCGGTCTGGGTGGTTCGACGGCATACGCGGTGGCGACGCTGCCGCAGTCGCATACCGGCGGCGGCCCGACGGTCGGTCCGGCCAAGGCACGCAAGCCCGATTCCCAACAGCAATCCCAGGTGGGCCGGATCATGGGCGGCAACATCGCGGAGCCGCAAGTGGTGCGCATGCTCAGCGACACCACGACCCGCTGGTCGGCGGCCGTGGACCGCTCCTCGACCGCGGCCTCCCTCGAATTGGCCAGCCGCACAGCGGTTATCGCGATCGGCGGCTTCACCTCCGAGGATCCGGTGCCCACCCTCGATCAGTTCCAGGAACTGGTCCGCACCGGACAGGTCCGCTACTACCTGGCACAGGAAGTGCAGCTGCCCGATTCCTGGCGCGTGCGCAACCAGGGTGATGCCGCGACACCGGCCCCGGAAGACGAGCCGTGGCGACCCATCGGCCACAAGGACATCGGCGACTGGGTGGCCGCGCACTACCAGGCCGTCCACATCGGCAATGTCGCGGTCTACGACCTGGCCGCGCCACCGAACTGAGGGGTGCCCGCCGGAAACCGCCGCGCCCACGGGCCGGCGGGGTTTCGGTCAGCGTACTGAACGATCGGCTGCGCGAATTGCGCGAGGTGAACATTGTCGAGACCGATTCGAAGCGGTATCGCCGCACTGCCGACGGAGTTGATCTGGTTGAAGCCCTTGTGCCACTTCAGATTTGGCTTCGGCGCTGGTCTGGCGACACGTGCGGGTTGACAGCAACAGGAAAAGTGAGTGTATAGTCACTCACATGAGTAGGCGCGGAGTTGTTCTTTCTACGTCGGAGATCCGGCGCGAGGCGGTGGTCGATGCCGCGATCGCCGAATTCGCGCAGACCGGATACCACGGGACGCCCATCAATACCGTTGCGGCGCGGGCGAATATCTCGCCCGCCTACGTATTCAAGTTGTTTCCCGGCAAGATCGCGCTGTTCATCGCGGCGCTGGACCGGTGCTACGAGCTGGTGGAGCGGGCGCTGTCCGCGGGTGCCGCGCGGGTCGATGGTGCCGAACCCGATGCCGTCCTGCACGAAATGGGCGCGGCGTATGCGGAGTTGATCGCCGATCGAAATCTGTTGCTGCTGCAGGTGCATGCGCAATCGGCGGTCGATATTCCGGAGGTCGCCGAGGCGGTGCGCCGTGGGCTCGAGCGCGTGACGACCTTCGCGAAGACGCGCTCCGGTGCTGATGACGCGGCGGTGCAGCGCTTCATCGCCTACGGCCAGCTCTGTCATCTCATCACCACGCTCGGGCTCGATGGTCTCGATGCCGACTGGGCGCGGATGCTGAGTGTCGGTATTCGGCACGTCGATCCGACGACGTGATGGTGTAGTTGTTCGAACGGCCGTTGCCCCTGCGGGGGCACTCTTTTTGACCACGAGGTGACTGTTCAGTCACTCACTCTGAACCGAAAGGCAAACCCATGAACATCCAGGCAACCCAGATTCTGCTGCCCGGCCCAGTCGACCCGACGGGCTTGCAGGTCACCCACCGCGAGCTGCCCGCACCGGCCGACGGTGCGGCCATGATCGCCGTCGAGGCCAGTGGCGTCTCCTTCGCCGAACAGCAGATGCGCCGCGCGAAGTACTACGACCAGCCGCCCTTCCCGTTCGTGCCCGGCTATGACCTGGTCGGCACGGTGACCGCGATCGGGCCCGGGGTCGATCCGGCGCTGCTCGGACGACGCGTCGCCGCACTGACCAAGATCGGCGGTTGGTCGAGTCATATCGTGCTGGCCGCTGCGGATCTGGTTCCGGTGCCCGATGGCCTGGATCCCGCTGCGGCCGAGACCTTTGTCGTGAACGGCATCACCGCGTGGCAGATGCTGCACCGTATCGCCAAGGCTCGCACAGGTCAGACCATTCTGGTGCACGGCGCCAACGGCGGCGTCGGCTCGACACTGGTGCAGCTGGCCCGCCACGCCGGTATCCGGGTAATCGGCACGGCGTCCGCACGGCATGCCGAGGCCGTCGCGGCGCTGGGCGCGGAGGCGATCGACTACCGCGGCGATGTGGTGGCGCAGGTTCGAGCGCTTGCGCCGGGCGGGGTCGACGCCGTCTTCGATCATGTCGGAGGCCCCGGGATCGTCGACTCGTTCAGCCTGCTCGCACCGCACGGCACGCTGGTCTCCTACGGCACCGCGTCCACCAAAGACGATCCGGGCAACTCGCGCCTCCCGGTGCTCGCGCTGATGGGCCGATTGATTTGGTGGAACCTATTGCCCAACAAGCGGAATGCGCACTTCTTCAATATCTGGGCGGGCCGGCGCAACCGCACCCGGTTCCGCGCCGCGATGGCCGCGGATCTCGGCGCGGTATTCGAGCTGGCCGCAGCGGGCAGCCTGCGTGCGCAGGTGGCCGCTCGTATTCCGTTGACCGAGGCCGCCCGCGCGATGGAGCTCGCCGAATCCGGCACCGTCACCGGCAAAGTCGTCCTCGTACCCGAAAACCCACTGCCGCACTGAATCTTTGGTCACGCCCCGGTCGTCGAGCCGGGGCGGACGATCATCAGGACGGTGACCACGGCCCACAGGAGGTTGAAGATGCCGGTGAGCATGGCCAATTGGGCGGTGGCGGGGATGGTCTGCGGCAAGGCGGCGAGGATGCGGGATTGGTCGGGCAGGATCGCCAGCGCGAGGATTCCGGCGGCCACGCCGGTCAGGGCAATGGATACGGTGAGCCAGATATCGCTGAGGACTCCGAGGCCGGCGGCGGTGGCCAGCCCGAAGACCGGAACGGCGAGGCCGATGGTGGCGTAGACGCGGCAGATGCGGTGCAGGTTGCGTGCGATGGCCAAGCGATGTGGGTCGGTCTGTACCTGGCGGACGGTGGCGGGGAACATGCTTGCCGCCACCGTTACCGGGCCGATGGCGATAATGGCCGCCAGAACATGCAGGGAGAGTAGAAGTTTCGTCACGCGCGGCGCTCAGATGGCGATGGCGGGGGTGTGGCCCGTATTACGCCAGACCGTGCCGCGGCGCTCGTGGGCGATGAGCTTCTCCACCGCATTCGCGATGCGCGGCCCCAGTTCGCGTTCCACCAAATACAGGCCGAGGTCGAGGCCGGAGGTGACGCCGGCGCCGGAGATCAGGTCGCCGTCGTCGACCACGCGGGCGTCGATGGCAT
Source organism: Nocardia sp. NPDC049526 (assembly GCF_044465765.1). Lineage (NCBI taxonomy): Bacteria > Bacillati > Actinomycetota > Actinomycetes > Mycobacteriales > Nocardiaceae > Nocardia > Nocardia sp. NPDC049526. Next base: position 181,245 of record NZ_JBITMA010000007.1, read on the forward strand.
TGACGCCGGTGGCGGTGAGGGTGTCCATTGCGAGGCGATGTGTGGTCGCGGAACGCCCCTTGATCAGGCCCGCCATTGCGAGGAGCAGTGAGCCGCCGCATACCGTGGCCACGGTCGTATCCGTGCGCTCGACTGCTTCTCGCAGCAGGGCGGGCAAATCGGTCCCGAGGCTGCGGGCGAGGATCATCGGAATGGTTTCCGGCCGTTGATCATTCGGACCATCAGGCAGCTTGCCGACCGCGCCGGGGACCACGACGAGGTCCGCGCGATCCGGATCCAATCGGGCGGTGGCTTCGAGCGAGATCGCGGGGATGCCACTCGGCACCTGGCGCGCGCCCTCGGCGGAGACCAATTCGATCGTCGATTCGCCGTCGGTGAGCAGCCGTCCGGAATCGAGCACCTCGAACGGCGCGATGACATCCAGCGGATCGAATCCGTCGAATAAAACGAACTGGGCGAGCACCGTAGCAGCTCCTTCATCTTGTCGGTGCTGCCGACGGTAATGATCGCCGAGCGGTGCGGGAACTGGCGGAATTGCCATATGTCAACGGATTCTCGCCAATCATGCTGATCTGCATAAATCGGCAATGTCGCAGGTCACACCCATTGGCGGGAACCACGCGCTCGCCTACGGTATCGGCATGCATACCGTGGCCGTCCTCGCGCTGGACCAGGTCCTGCCCTTCGACCTCTCCACGCCGATCGAATCCTTCACCCGCAGTCGCCTGCCCGACGGCCGCCCCGCCTACCGGGTTCGCGTCTGCGCGGCCGCGCCGACCGTCGAGACCGAACTGTTCACCATCAAGGCACGCTGGGGGCTGGAGGCATTGGCTGAGGCCGACACGATCGTGCTTCCCGGCTGCGCGGACCCCACCGTTGCGGTCCCGGACGATGTCATCGAGGCACTGCGCGCTGCGGCGGCCAACGGCACCCGCATCGCTTCGATCTGCGTCGGCGCATTCATCCTCGCCGCCACCGGTCTGCTCGACGGGCTCCGCGCCACCACGCACTGGCTCGCTGCCCCGACCCTCGCCGCCCGCTATCCCGCCATCGATGTCGACCCCGACGTGCTCTACGTCGACAACGGACAATTCCTTACCTCCGCCGGTGCCGCCGCCGGAATCGACCTGTGCCTGCACATGATTCGCCGCGATCACGGTTCCGCGGTGGCCGCCGACGCCGCCCGCCTCGCGGTCATGCCATTGGAACGCGAAGGGGGACAGGCGCAATTCATCGTGCACGACCAGCCGCCGACGCCGCAGGGTGCGTCGATGGAACCGCTGCTGCGCTGGCTGGAAGAGCATGCCGCGATCGCGCTCACCCTGGAAGATGTTGCGGCCCAGGCCGGTATGAGTCCGCGCACCCTCAACCGCCGCTTCCGCGAACAGACCGGAACCACCCCGCTGCAGTGGCTGCACCGCGCCCGCATCCGCCAGGCCCAGTACCTGCTCGAAGCCACCGACCATCCGGTCGACCGCATCGCCACCCAGGTCGGCTTCGGTTCGCCCACCGCCTTCCGTGACCGCTTCAAACGGGTGGTCGGCACCAGCCCGCACACCTACCGCACCGCCTTCCAGAGTCGCGTCCGCTGACTTCAACTGGCGAACAGTCGATTCCAGCCGGGCCAGAGCACGACCTCGGCGGGGCGCCACCACCCGCGGCGTCGCGCACCCGCGCGGCGATCCCATCGAGCACACATCCGAGCCCGAATTCGACACAGGAGGTTGCCGACCGTCTGCTCGTGCCCCTTCCCGCGGTGGTGATCGACGCGCAGGACTGGCCGGAGCAAGTCCGAATCACCGACCGCGGTGCACTTCTCGTGCGACCCGATCAGATCATCGCCCGGCGTGCGCCGATTACTCCGCCGGATCCGGCCGACGAGCTCACTCGCGCGCTCGCGCGACTGCTCGGCCGTGCCGTCGGCTAGCCCACCTGCCTGTTTCGGATCGTCACATCGGGGGCACCTTATAGGCATCAGGCATAAGCACCCAGCCTGACAGCGAAATGTGAGGTAACACCATGACAGCGGAAGGGCCGTGGGAGATTCCCCCGCTCGACGACGCTCCGGATATCGCCCGCGCGACCGAGCCGCAGCCGGGAATTACCTTGGCGGACGCCAGAAATTGGCCCGGGTTCGTCCTGCTGATCATCGGTGGACTCGTCGCCATCGTCGCCGCGGTGATCGGGGCGGTCGGCTTTCCGGGCACCGCGTTCATCTTCGCGCTCGTCGCCATCGTCGCTTCGCTGACCGGTATCGCCCTCGTGCTCTTCGAGCGGCGCGGCCGCCGTCCGCAGCCGCGCACCCCGGAGCAGGCCGCTCCCTGGCAGCCCACCGCCCCGCCCGGCGCTTGATTCAGCTCAGCGATCCCGTCCCGCAGGTGACGGGATCGCGAAATAGACTGCATCAGTAGGCTTTACAGGCGTCCTCGGCGACATTCTTAGTGGCGTTGAACTTATCGATCGCGGCATTGAGGGTATCGGTCGGTGCGCGCCGGTCGAGGGTGTCGGCCAGGGCATTGGTGTCGTCGCGGTAGCTGCGCAGCGGGCCGGCGACGGCCAACGGCACGTCGGAGGTCAGCTTCGAGTCGATGGTCCGGGCGTTATTGCGTAGCGCGGTGACGGCGTCATTGGCCTTGGCGTTGGTCTCCGGATCGTTGACGCCCTTGTTGTTGCTCGCATCGATGTAGTCGTTGAAGGTGTGGATCGAACTGCTGTTCGCGCTGGTGAAGGTGTCGCAGGCGGTGCCGGCCGCACGTTCGGCCGCCGCCGCGCGGGAGGAGGATGCGGCCACCGACGACGCCGTGACCTCGGAGGCGTATGCGGCCAGTTCGGTCTGGTTGACCTGCGCGCTGCCGTTGATCTGCTTCGAGCACGCGCCGATGGTCAGGACACCCACCGCGGTCGCTGCCGCCGCGGCGACGAGGCCCGTCCGCTCTAGTCGTCGCATGTCGGTTTCCCCTCTCTCCCCTCCGAACATCCGGCCGCTGGAGGCGCGTAGGAAGCCGGACGTAAAGACCGTACTTGTTCGCGACCGTCGACGTCAGCCGACCGAACCGATATCGATGACCAACCGATATCGAACGGCCGAAAAAGCACTGGTCAGGAACCGCGTGGTCGGTGCGGAGCGCACCGGAACGCGATGGGCCCCGGTGTGCTCCGCGACGCTGTGTCAGCGCTGGCCGAGCAGCCCGCGCATGGTGCCGATTTCGGCCTGCTGGGCGGCGACGATGGCGGTGGCGAGAGCCTTCGCGTCCGGATTGACGCCGCCGCCGAGTTCGGTGTTCGACATGGCGATCGCGCCGGTGTGGTGATCGATCATCAGCTCCAGCCACTGCCGGTCGAAGTCGGCGCCGGAAGCCGCTGCCAGCGCGTTCATCTGCTCGTTCGACATCATCCCCGGCATTGTCGTGCCGGGCATATTCATGGTGGTCGTCATCTCCATGTTGTGCCCGCCATGGGCGGAGCTGGTGGGGGCGGGCTTACCGAAGCTCTCCAGCAACTCGGTGATCTGCTCCATCTCCGGTGACTGCGCCTTCTCGATATCCGCGGCGAGCGCGCGCACCTGCTCGTTCCCGGTGCGGCTCGGCACCAGCCGCGCCATCTCGACCGCCTGCGCGTGGTGCGGGTACATCATCTGCAGGAAGGTCACGTCGGCGTCGTTGAAATCGCTTCGGGCAGCGGGCTTTCCGGAGCTCACCGACGCGGAGCCGTGATCCGTACCGGGCATGGAGTTGTCATTGCTACAACCCCCGGCGAAAAGCGCTGCGGCGGTTGTCGTTGCGGCGATGGCGACGGTGATTCGGCTACGGGTGATGAACATGTCTGTGCTCCTGAGGAATTGCGAATGAACGGTTTTCGGGCAGGCGGCAGCCGCGCCCGTGGTTAGGGCGCGGTGGGTCTGTCAGATCCGCAGAATCGACAATTCGGCCAGGGACAGCACGGTCCACGGTGGTGCGCGTTCGCGTATCGGCCGCCACTGGCGCGGTTTCGACATACCGCCACCCGGTCGATCGAGGGTGATCCAGTAGAGCAGGACAAGCATCAGGGCGACCGCGACGGCGGTCAGGATGAAGACGCAGGCGTGCATGCCGCCGTGTGCGTGGCCGCAACCGTCATCGGTGCAGTCCGGCCCGGCGGCCGCGTTGTGGTCGACGGGCAGTGCCATGGTCGCCATCGTGTGGTGGTCATCGGCGGGCGCGACCGCGAAAACTCCGGCGTGCATGGCGACAATGCCTGCGAGCAGCACCAGTACACCGAGCACCCGGACGAGCCCGGTGGTGCGCGAAGGCGGCTGCGATTCGACCACAGCGTCATTCTAGAGAGCGCCCGGGCGTCGCCCGCTGATACCCCCTGGCCGTATCGGGCACGGGCTAGGTATTCGCGATATCGATGACCAGCCGAGTGGGATTGGTCAGGGTGCTGACCTCGAAGGCCGGGCGATCGGTATTCACCCCGATGAACGATTGGGTCGTGCCCTCGAAGACCCCGCTCCGGTACACCCCCGCGACTACCGGCGCACTGGGATCGGTGGCCGGATCGGGACCCGAATACGGCGTCACGCCATTGTCGAACGGATACGCCGACCCGGTGATCTGGACCTCCAGAATCGAACGGCCCGCGACATCGACGACCTTGCCGCTGGCGTCCTGGATGGCCTGCGCGGTGTACTGCACGATCCAGCCGGGCGTGCCCGCACCGCCGAGTTCGTAGACCACGCGATCGAAGCCCGCATGGTGCCCGATCCGGATGCCGGATACGGTCACGCCCGCGTCGGTGGACGGAGTCCCGCGCTTGGGCCCCGCATCGCGCGGTGCGGTGTCGGGCGCATCGGTGAATGTGCCGGTCGTGGTCGGCGCGGTGGTCGTGGTGTTCGAGCTGGACCCGCCGTCGCCGCAGCCGACGAGCACCGTCGCCGCGGCGGCGACCAACAGCGCCATCCTGTTACGCATGTTGCTGATGGTATTGGCCGCGGTTCGCGCCGTCGGGGATTTGCGATGACCCGGTGTTTGAGACCGGAGTGTCGCCGACATGCCGGGGCGGACGCGATCCATCGGCAACGATCTAGCACACTTGAGGTGTGGGAGATGTCGAGGATGTGCTTGGCCGGCTGCGGCGGTACCCGGATGTGGAGGCGCTGAACCTCTACGCCGTCGATGCCGCCGACCGGCTGATTCTCGACGCCGCCGCCGCTGCCATCGATGTCGCTGGCAGCGGCCGGATCGCTGTGATCGGCGACGCCTACGGCGCGCTCACCCTCGGCGCGATCGCCGGACACGATCTGCGCGATATCCGTGTCCATCAGGACCTGCTCACCGGCGAACTCGCGTTGGCCAACAATGCCCGCGCGCTCGGTCTCGCGGATCGCTATACCGCACACCCGCTTTCCAAAGAGTTGCTCGCCGACGCCAAGGTCGTGCTGCTGCGACTACCCCGCATGCTCGCCGGACTGACCGAGGTCGCCGACGCCATCGCCCGCTACGCGGATCCCGAGGTGACTGTATTCGCGGGCGGGCGCGACAAATATCTGACCAAATCCATGAACGATGTACTGGCCGAATCGTTCACGCAGGTGCGCGCGAGCCGGGGGCGCCAGAAGTCCCGCACGCTATTGGTGAGCGGGCCGAAACCTGTTGCCGCGCCGCCATTTCCGGTGTGCGAGCGAATCGACGATATTGATATCGACGTGGTCGCGCACGGCGCGGCGTTCTCCGGCGCCAAATTGGATATCGGAACCCGATTCCTGTTGCAGCACTTCAAGTGGATGAAGCCCGATGCCCGCGATGCCATCGATCTCGGTTGCGGCACCGGCATTCTGGCGGTTGCGCTGGCCAAGTCCCGGCCCGGCATCCGGGTGGTCGGCACCGATCAGTCGGCCGCCGCGGTGGCGTCGGCGCGGGCGACGGCGGAGGTCAACGGTGTCGCCGATCAGGTGACCGTGGTGCGCGACGACGCCATGTCCTCGGCCGCCGACAACAGCGCCGATCTGGTGCTGTGCAATCCGCCGTTCCATGTCGGCGCCGCCGTGCATACCGGATCGGCGATCAAGATGTTCGCCGAAACCGGTCGGGTGCTGCGCCCCGGCGGTGAACTGTGGACGGTTTACAACTCACATCTGAACTATCGCGGCGTCGTCCAGCGGATGGTCGGGCAGACCGAAGTGATCGGCCGCAATCGGAAATTCACGGTGACGCGATCCGTGCGTGGGCTGCGCGACGTCCAGCGGTAGTAGAGTCCGAATTGTCCGTACCGAAGGGTCGCTCGGGAACTCGGCCGGGTCGATAGACGTTGGACAACCTAGTTGGATATCGAGCGACCGGCTCGCATGAGACGGCTCGGGACTGATCTTTTCGAGCGACCTGCAAGCAGTCGCTAGCGGCCGGCCACGGCGACGTGAGCCACGACTCCAGAAAGGCATTCACGGTGCGCACCACTAGCAATCCGGTTTTTCGTCAACTTCCTCGGCAAGAGGGCAGTGGCTATGCCAACTTCGGGTCAGGGGTGACGGGCGCGGGCCAGACGACCCAGCAGTACGGCCAGTACCCGCAGTACCCCCAGTATCAGCAGGCCCCGGCGACCCGGGCCATGACCATCGACGATGTGGTCACCAAGACCGCCATCACACTCGGTGTGCTCGCGCTCTCGGCGATCATCTCCTACGGCCTGACGAACGCGAACACCTCGCTGGCGCCGCTGTTCGTCATCGGCGGTGGTCTGATCGGATTCGTGCTGGTGCTGGTCGCGACCTTCGCCAGAAAGATGGACAACCCGGTCGTCGTGCTCTTGTACGCGGTCTTCGAGGGTCTGTTCGTCGGCGCGCTGTCGTTCATGTTCACCAATATCGAATTCGGTGGCGTCGGCGGCAGTGCCATGATCGCGCAGGCGGTGCTCGGCACCTTCGGCGTGTTCGCGGGCATGCTCGTGGTCTACAAGACCGGTGCGATCCGCGTGACCCCGCGCTTCACCCGAATGATCTTCGGCGCGATGATCGGCATCTTGGTCCTGATCGTCGGCAACCTGATTGCCAGCTTCTTCATCGACGGCGGCCTCGGCCTGCGTGACGGCGGCCCCCTCGCCATCGTCTTCAGCCTGGTCGTGATCGCGGTCGCCGCATTCAGCTTCCTGCTCGACTTCGACGCCGCCGACCAGCTCATCCGCGCCCAAGCCCCGGAAAAGGCCGCCTGGGGCGTCGCCCTCGGCTTGACCGTCACCTTGGTCTGGCTCTACATCGAAATCCTGCGCCTGCTGAGCTACTTCAACAACGACTAGCCCTGTCAACACGAAGGCGGCCACCGGAATCCCGGTGGCCGCCTTTGCGTTCCGCGGAAACTAGCTCAGGCGCTCGATGACCATGGCCATGCCCTGGCCGCCGCCGACGCACATGGTCTCCAGGCCGAACTGCTTGTCGTGGGTCTGGAGGTTGTTGATGAGGGTGGCGGTGATGCGGGCACCGGTCATGCCGAACGGGTGGCCGAGGGCGATGGCGCCACCGGACACATTCAGCTTGTCGAGGTCCATGTTCAGCTCGCGGGCGGAACCGAGGACCTGGACGGCGAATGCCTCGTTGATCTCGTACAGGTCGAGGTCGTCGATGGTCATCTTGGCGGTCTTCAGGGTCTTGCGGACCGCCTCGATCGGGCCGAGGCCCATGATCTCGGGGGACAGGCCCGAGACACCCGTGGCGACAATGCGTGCCAGTGGGGTCAGGCCCAGCTCCTTGGCCTTGGTGTCGCTCATGACGACCAGCGCGGCAGCACCGTCGTTGAGCGGACAGGCGTTACCGGCGGTAATGGTGCCGTCCGGGCGGAACACCGGCTTGAGCTGCGAGATCTTCTCGTAGGTGGTGCCTGCGCGCGGGCCGTCGTCGGTGGTGACGACGGTGCCGTCGGGCAGGGTCACCGGGGTGATCTCCCGTTCGAAGAAGCCGGCCTTGATGGCCTCCTCGGCGCGGTTCTGCGAGCGCACGCCCCAATGGTCCTGATCTTCACGGGTGATGCCGGTGTACTGGGCGACGTTCTCGGCGGTCTGACCCATGGCGATGTAGACGTCGGGCAGGATGCCGGCCGCACGCGGATCGGTCCACAGGTCGGCGCCACCTTCGGCGCGCTTGGCAGTGCGGGCCTCGGCCTCGGCGAACTCCGGGTTGTGGGTGTCCGGCCAGCCGTCGGCGGTGCCCTTCGGGAACCGCGACACGGTCTCGACACCGGCGGAGATGAACACGTCGCCCTCACCGGCCTTGATGGCGTGGAAGGCCATCCGGGTGGTCTGCAGCGAGGAGGAGCAGTAGCGGTTCAGGGTGACGCCGGGCAGGGTGTCGTAGCCGAGTTGCACGGCCACGTTGCGGGCCATGTTGAAACCGCCCTCACCGGCGGGCTGGCCGCAGCCCAGGATCAGATCGTCGATCTGGGTGGGGTCGAGGCCGGGAACCTTGTCCAGGGCCGCGCGGACCATCTGGGCTGCGAGGTCGTCCGGCCGCATGCTCACCAGCGAGCCTTTTCCGGCGCGGCCGATCGGCGAGCGAGCGTAGGAGACGATGACGGCCTCGGGCATGAGGACTCCTTTGTTGGACGGTCAGGGTGCGCCAGGACGGTGTCCGAAACGCGGTCTTCGAACCGTTTGTTACTTGTGCGTTCGAATCGAATCTACGTCGCGTCCTATTGGGCGGGAACCCGGGGTCGCGTCCTCGAGTGCCTCGATCAGGACGGGGAGCAGCAGCGCGGCCGCCAGTGCGTAACCCGCCGCCGAAGGGTGGAATCCGTCCTCGGAGAACAGCTGCTCGGGTGCGGCACGGAACTCCGAGGCGAGCCGGTCACCCATTGCCACCGGGATACCACCGGCCATCGTGGTCGCGACCGATTGGGCTCGGGCCAAGCGGATGCTCCAGTTACGCACCACGGTCCGCAGCGGCTGCGGAATTGCCACGACGGTGCCGAGATTCGGACAGGTGCCGACCACCACGATGCTGTCGGCACGGCGCAGGCGGGCCACCGCGGCGGCGAGCCGGTGCGCGGAGGCGCGGATGGAGTGCTTCTTGGTGACATCGTTGGCGCCGATGAGGATGACCGCCGCATCCGGTGGCGGTCCGGCGATGAACATCGCGTCGACCTGTCCGGCCAGCCCTTTCGAGGTCGCACCGGATATGGCCTTGGTACTCAACCGGATTCGCTGTCCGGTGGTCTCGGCGAGGCCGCGGGCGATGCGCACGCCGGGGACTTCCTCGGGTGATATGCAGCCGACCCCGGCCGCGGTGGAATCGCCGAAGACCATCAGATGCACATCGGCATGCAGACCGGTGCGCCACGGTTGCGGCGCGAGGCAGCCCGCGGTGTAGATGCCGTCGGCCTGGGGCGGTTTCGAGGTATCGCGCCCGATGACCCCGCGCGCGACCCCGGCCTGTGCCATGAGCAGCCGATACGTTGCCCACCATGCGGTCCCGGCGCCGGAACCGGCCAATACGGTTGCGGCACTCGTCACTGCCGCGGTCTTCCATCCGATGCGAGGAGCACTCACCCGAACGAATTTACCGATTTCACGCCGCTACGGCAGCCGGGCGGGCGCGTCGAATTCGTCGCAGGAATGTGTTCGGGCTCAGGCCGGCGGGGCGTCGGGAACGTCGAACCACCCGTGCGCGGGGACGCTCGCGGTGTCGGTGGTGACGGTGACCTCGACGCGTCCCGGACCGGTGTCCTGGAACAGGGCGTACTGAATGCTGCCGTAGAGGCCGGTTACCACGTTGTTGTCGTAGCTGCCCGTCGCGCCGGTGTTCAGATTGCGCCACGCGACGGTGGTGCGGACCTCACACAGCGGGGCCAGCGGATAGTCACCGGGGCCGAGCCCCACCGCCGGATCCGCGCGCACATTGAGGACGGCCCGGCCCGGCCACTGCGCGCTGGTGTCGGCCCAGGTGCGGATGGTCGTCCAGCAGAGGCCGCCGCGCGCCAGCGTCGGCACCTGCGGGAACTGCACGGTCGCGGCCTGGGCGGGGGCAGCCCCGACGACTCCGGCGGCCACTGCCGCTCCGGCCAGAACTGTCGCGGCGCGAGCGATGTTCGGCTGCTTCATATTTGCGATCCTAGGGAAGTGATCACCGTCATGTGCGATTTGTCGGGCTAGACGCGCGCGCACAGATACCGACCCCTTCTGCAACGATAGGGGGCATGCGCATCGCTGATCACGTCGTTGACCTCATCGGCAATACGCCGCTGGTTCGATTGAACTCGGTGGTGGGCCCCAACGCAGGCATTGTCGCGGCCAAGATCGAATATCTGAATCCGGGCGGTAGCTCCAAAGACCGCATCGCCGTGAAGATGATCGAGGCGGCCGAGGCCTCCGGTGCACTGCGGCCGGGCGGCACCATTGTCGAGCCGACCTCCGGCAATACCGGTGTCGGGCTCGCGCTGGTCGCACAGCAGCGCGGCTACCAGTGCGTATTCGTCTGCCCGGACAAGGTCAGCGAGGACAAGCGCAACGTGCTGCGTGCCTATGGCGCCGAAGTCGTGGTGTGCCCGACCGCGGTGCCCCCGGACCACCCGGACAGCTACTACAGCGTCTCCGACCGGCTGGTCCGCGAGATCGATGGCGCGTGGAAGCCGGACCAGTACTCCAACCCGGGCGGTCCGGACAGCCACTACGAGACCACCGGCCCGGAGATCTGGCGCGATACCGACGGCAAGGTCACCCACTTCGTGGCCGGTGTCGGTACCGGCGGCACCATCACCGGCGCCGGTCGGTACCTGAAGGAAGTCTCCGGCGGCAAGGTGCAGGTCGTCGGCGCCGATCCCGAGGGGTCGGTGTACTCCGGCGGCACCGGTCGGCCGTATCTGGTCGAGGGTGTCGGTGAGGACTTCTGGCCCTCGGCCTACGACCCGGCCGTGCCGGACGAGATCATCGCCGTCTCCGATGCCGACTCCTTCGATATGACCCGCAGGCTCGCGCGCGAGGAGGGCCTGCTGGTCGGCGGCTCCTGCGGTATGGCGGTGATCGCGGCCATCGAGGTCGCCCGACGTGATCCGGATGCGATCGTGGTCGTACTGCTGCCCGACGGCGGCCGCGGCTACCTGTCCAAGATCTTCAACGACCAGTGGATGAGCTCATACGGCTTCCTCCGTGATCGGATGGACGGCGCGGCGGAGCCGCTGGTCGGCGATGTGCTGCGCGGCAAGTCGGGTGCACTGCCGGATCTGGTGCACACCCACCCGTCGGAGACCCTGCGCGATGCGATCGAGATCCTGCGCGAGTACGGGGTTTCGCAGATGCCGGTCGTCGGCGCCGAGCCGCCGGTGATGGCGGGCGAGGTTGCGGGCAGCGTGACCGAGCGGGATCTGCTGTCGGCGGTCTTCGAAGGCCGTGCGCAACTGACGGATTCGGTTGCCCAGCATATGAGCCCGTCGTTCCCGCTGATCGGCTCGGGTGAGCTGATTTCGGCCGCGACCAAGGCGTTGTCGGATACCGATGCGTTGATGGTGGTCGAGGACGGCAAGCCCGTAGGCGTAATCACCCGCCACGACCTACTCGGCTTCCTCAGCACAGGCTCGATCTAACTCCGTCGCGCAACCACTGGATCAAGATCAGGTGGCAGTCATGGCGGCATCGGTCGAGAAGCCACCGCCATCAGTGCCACCTGATCTTGATCGCGCTACGCGGTTCGGCGGGGGCGCGAGTTGTCCTGGGCGGCACCGATGATGAGGTCGGTCCAGTGGTCGGCGAGTAGGGCGAGGCGGTACCAGGCGGCGTGGACGCGGTCGTCGGCGACCTTTTCGGCGGTATGCAGTAGGTGGCTGGCGTGGACGTAGGCGGCGGCCATTCGATCCATGGTCGCGCCGATGGATTCGGCGCGGATATGTGCGGTCGAGCGCCGCTGCGGCACCCGGGTGATCACCCAGGTATCGATGGCGGAGACGAGTTCGGCTCGGCGGCAATCGATTCCGGCAGTCGCGAGCGGATCGCCGTGCCGCTGCCGGTGCAGGTCCGCGAGTGCGTGTGCCAGCGGAATGAGCGGATGCTCCCGAGCAGGCTCAACCGGATGTCCGCCGAAGGCGGCGACCAATTCACGCTGATCCGGCAGCGCTCTCGCGCCCCCGATGATCGGGGCGCTACTACGCACGAACATGACTGGCTCCCAACGGGATCGAGATCAACCGGACGGCGGGGTCGGATAAGAGCGCGTGCATCGTGTACCTCCACGTACATTTCGATGCGATACAGCTTGCGCCTCGTCCCTTGGCAATTCGGTGACGTCGAGATGGCACAGCGATGACAGGCAGTAACAATGTTCTCTACACGGTGTAATTCGCGTTGTGAAACTAGGCCGACCAGTCCGCAATGGTGAATGTGCCGGTCGTACACCAGGATTCGTGGCATCGGGCATCGGGCATCGGGCATCGGGCATCGGGCATCGGGCATCCGGCGGCAGTACGGCTGACTGGACGGTCTCCCGACTGCCGCACCCTATCTCGCCGCCGCATCCTCTCTCGGAATTCGCAACTTTATGGACGGTTCATAGTGGCGCGCGTCCGTTGCGGCTGATCCGAGTGCGGGTTCGGCACATGGGTGGCTGGGAATATATCGGACAATGCCTGACTGTTGTGCCCCGATTGTCCGAACGTGGCAAATTCTTCGCAAATAGGCAATCCGGGTGGTGGGCGCGGTGTATAACCGGCCTCGAAGCCGTTTCGGCAAACCGCCTCGGCGTAATCGGATAGCGAAGGGAAGGGCCGTGCACACGTCCAGTCCGGCTAGCGATTTCCAGACAGGGTTCTCCGACGCTTGGAGCTCTATCGCGACATTTCTCCCCAAGTTGGCCGGATTCCTGGTCATCATGCTCATCGGCTGGATCATCGCGAAGATGGTCGCCGCGATCGTGGTTCGCGTGCTGGATCGGGTCGGCTTCGACCGACTGGTCGACCGCGGCGGTCTCGAGCAGATGCTCGCCCGCAGCAGCAAAGACGCCTCGGATCTGCTGGCGAAACTCGCCTACTACGCGATCCTGCTGATCGCATTGCAACTCGGCTTCGGGGTGTTCGGCCCGAATCCGGTCAGCGCGACGCTCAGTGGCATCGTCTCCTGGCTGCCCGAAGCCGCTGTCGCGATCGTCATCGTGGTGGTCGCCGGCGCCATCGCGCACGGCGTGCGCGAAATGGTCACGAATATGCTCGGTGGCCTGTCCTATGGGGCAATGATCGGCCGGATCGGGGCGGTATTCATCTGGGGTGCCGGCATCGTCGCCGCACTCGACCAGGTCGGGGTGGCGACCTCGGTAACCATGCCGATCCTCATTGCCGTGCTCGCCACCAGCGGCGGCATCCTGGTGGTCGACGGCGGCGGCATGATCCGTCCCATGCAGCAGCGCTGGGAAGGCTGGATGAGCGATCTCGAAAGCGAAATGCCCGCCGTCAGGGGCCACGCCCAGGCCTACCAGCGCGGCCGCGAAGACGCCGTCCGCGAACAAATCTGGATGGACCAGCAAGCCGCTCGCGGCCAAGGCTGGACAGACGCCATCCAAGACGACTACTCGCACCAGGGCGGCTTCTCCCGGACCGGGGAATACATGCGATACGACGACCCCCGCGACATGCGCTGACTCCCTCCCCGACGCCCACCGCGGGCCGGGCCAGCGGCTGTCACCGGGTTGGACGAGTGGTCACCATGCGCTGTTGGCGGCGAATGTCGAGAGGCCAATCGTGCGGGCGAGGTTTGTTACCGAAACGCATTCGAGTCGGTGAGCGCCTTTCCGAGCACCAGCTGATGTACCTCGGCCGTGCCCTCATACGTGAGCACCGACTCGAGATTGTTGGCATGCCGCAGCACCGGATAGTCCAGTGTGATGCCGTTGGCGCCGAGGATGGTCCGGCATTCGCGGGCGATGGCGATGGCCTCCCGGGTGCTGTTCAACTTGCCCGCGCTGATCTGCTCGGCCAGCACCTCGCCACGATCCTTCAACCTGCCGACCTGCAGCGCGAGCAGCTGGCCCTTGCCGTACTCGAGCGCCATATCGGCGAGCTTCGCCTGGGTCAGCTGGTAGGCGGCCAGCGGCTTGTCGAATACCTCCCTGGTCCGCGCGTACTCGATGGTCGCGGACAGACAGTCGCGCGCCGCGCCGAGCGCGCCGAAGATAATACCGAACCGCGCCTCGCTCAGACACGCGAGCGGGGAACTCAGTCCGCGCGACTGCGGCAGCACCGCATCGGCGGGCAGCCGCACGTCGTCGAAGTCCAGCTCCGCGGTCACCGACGCGCGCAACGACAACTTGTGATGCATCTCGCGCGCGGTGAATCCGGGCGCGTCCGCCGGGACCAGGAAGCCGCGCACCACCTGCCTGCCCTCGTCCTCGGTCTGCGCCCACACCACCGCGATATCGGCCACCGATCCGTTGGTGATCCACATTTTGGAGCCGTTGAGCACCCAGTCGGTGCCGTCGCGCTTGGCCCTGGACCGCATGCCACCCGGATTCGAGCCGAAATCCGGTTCGGTGAGTCCGAAGCAGCCGAGCGCGCGCCCGGCCGCCATATCCGGCAGCCACTGCTGCTTCTGCTCCTCGGAGCCGAACTTGTGGATCGCGGTCATGGCCAGTGAACCCTGCACCGAAACCATGCTGCGCACACCCGAATCGACCGCCTCGAGCTCCTGGCAGGCCAGACCGTAGGCGGTCGCCGACAGGCCCGCGCATCCGTAGCCGTCCAGGTGCATACCGAGCAGCCCGATATTGCCGAGTTCCGGCGCAAGCTCACGGGCCGGGAATGTCCCGGCCTCGAACCATTCCGCGATCTGCGGCCGCAGCCGATGATTCGCGAACGTGCGGACGGTATCGCGGATCTCGCGCTCGTCCTCGGTCAACAGGGCATCGATCGCGAACAGTTCATCAACGCTCAGCATGAGCTCAACCTACCGCCGTCGCCGTCGCGAAAGCCGGGATCGGGTCACAACAGATGATCCGGCCGATAGCCCGCCGATCGCCCGGGTTTAGGCTGACCCCATGAGTGAGCTGGGATTCTCCACCAGAGCCGTGCACGCCGGATACGAACCCGAAGCGCGGACCGGTGCGGTGAACGTGCCCATCTACGCGAGTTCGACGTTTGCCCAGGACGGGGTGGGCGGGTTGCGCGAAGGCTACGAATACGGCCGCACCGGCAACCCGACCAGGACCGCGCTCGAGGCGAACCTCGCCGCGCTCGAATCGGGCCGCTACGGACGCGCATTCGCCTCCGGCATGGCCGCCACCGACTGTGCCCTGCGGGCGACGCTGCGCCCCGGTGACCACATCGTCATCCCGGACGACGCCTACGGCGGCACCTTCCGGCTGATCGACAAGGTGTTCAGCCAGTGGGGCATCGAGCATTCGCCCGCGCATGTATTCAATGTCGACGAGATGCGCGCAGCGATCCGCCCCAACACCAAGCTGATCTGGATCGAAACCCCCACCAACCCGCTGCTGAGCATCGGTGATATTCCGGCGCTCGCCGAGGTCGCGCATGTCGCGGGCGCGAAACTGGTGGTGGACAACACCTTTGCCACGCCGTACCTGCAGCAGCCGCTGCTGCTCGGCGCCGATATCGTCACGCATTCGACCACCAAGTACCTCGGCGGACACTCCGATGTCGTGGGCGGTGCGTTGATCACCAACGATCCGGAACTCGATGCGGCATTCGCTTTCCTGCAGAACGGTGCGGGTGCGGTGCCCGGCCCGTTCGACGCCTACCTCACCCTGCGCGGCACCAAAACCCTCGCGGTGCGGATGGATCGGCACTGCGACAACGCCGAAACCATTGCCGAATTCCTGACCAGGCATCCGGCCATCTCACAGGTCATCTACCCCGGTCTGGCCGAGCATCCGGGCCACGCCATCGCCGATAAGCAGATGAAGCGCTTCGGCGGCATGATCTCGGTGCGGCTCAACGGCGGCAAAGATGCCGCGCACGAGTTGTGCTCGCGCACCAAGATCTTCACCCTCGCCGAATCGCTCGGCGGCGTGGAATCGCTGATCGAACATCCGGCCGCCATGACGCACGCCTCCACCGCTGGTTCGCAGCTCGAGGTGCCGGACGATCTGGTCCGGCTCTCGGTCGGCATAGAGGACGTCAGCGATCTGCTGGCCGACGTCGAACAGGCACTGGCGAACTAGATTATGGAAACGAAGAGCGGCCGCATCCGTACTTTCCGGATGCGGCCGTTCTTCATGGCTTCGGGCCTGAGATCAGCTGTGGTACGGCTCGGCGCTGACCAGCGTGACCTTCATGGTCTTGCCGTTGGGCAGCGTGTACTCACGGGTGTCGCCGACCTTCGCATCGATGAGCGCGCCACCGAGCGGCGAATTCGGCGAGTAGGTCTCGAGCTTGGAATCGTTGAGACCCTCTTCGCGGGTTGCGATGAGAAAGGTCTCGGTGTCGGATTCGTCACCGTCGTAATAGACCTTGACGACCGAACCCGGCAATGCGACGCCGGACTTGGTGGGCGCGACGCCGACCTTGGCGTTGTTCAGCAGCTCCTGCAGCTGCCGGATGCGCGCTTCCTGCTGACCCTGCTCTTCACGCGCGGCGTGATATCCGCCGTTTTCCTTGAGGTCGCCCTCTTCGCGGCGCTCGTTGATCTCGGCGGCGATGACCGGACGATTGGCGATGAGCGCGTCGAGTTCACCCTTGAGCCTGTCGTGCGACTCCGGGGTCAGCCAAGTCACTTGCGTCTCAGTCATCTCGATCACTCCCTAGTAGTTGTTCCCGGCCGAGGCCGGGTTCCCTGATCCGCTGCAGTGCCCACAGGGGGCGGGCACGCACCAGCCGACGGCTAGTGCCATCCTGGGGAAGTTCATCGAACCCCGACAGGCCTCAGGTCCGGCAAACTCACTAACCCGGAACTGACAGCGCTGGCCGCCAATGCAGCAAACACGGCTCCGAGCCCCGGAACCGTGTATCACGCTATTTTAGCATGAATCACAAACATGCAGGTCGGCGTTCATTTTGCAGACCGCTCAGTGGCGTATTGCCCGGAATCAGCCCGCCCGCAGATACTTCGGCACATCATCGCTGCAGCCGTAAATGCTGCTCGACACCGGCCGGGCAGAGGCGCGCACGGTGGTCGTCAGCTCGATGGTGCCGCTGCCGGACGGTTCGATCAGCACCTCGCGGCGGCCCAATTCGGACCCGTCCCTGGCCATCGCGCGGACGAAACACACCACCGGCTGCTGCGGATCCTTGCGGGTGACCTTGAGATGGACCGAGATGGTCGAGTCGTCGACGACGGTGTAACCGAGCTGTTCGGCGTCGATATCCTCCGGTCCGTACTTCTGGAAGCCCACGTAGGCGACCCCGAGGCCCGCGACGAGCACGACCGCGCCGAGTGCGAACGGAATCCAGCGGCGCGTCGGGCGTGGCGTGGTTCCGTACCGGTCGGCACGTCGCTCGATCGGCGTGTCACCGGGCGTTTCACTCATGCCGTCTCACTCCGGGGGGTACGTCGGAACAAAAGTCTGTCGAATGGAACTATAGGGACAGGCAGATCGGACCCCGGCGGCGGAGAGTACGAGGTATGACGGTGGTTGATGAGGTGAACGAGACGTGAGTGGCTTTCGGCTCATGGCGGTTCATGCGCACCCCGACGACGAATCCAGCAAGGGTGCCGCGACGACCGCACGGTATGCCGACGAGGGCCACGATGTCCTCATCGTCACGCTGACCGGCGGCGAACGCGGCAGCATCCTCAACCCTGCGATGGACACCCCCGGCGTGTTGGAGCGGATCGACGAGATCCGGCGCGAGGAGATGGAGGCCGCGGCCGCCGCGCTCGGTGTGCGTCAGACCTGGCTCGGTTTCGTCGACTCCGGCCTACCCGAGGGCGATCCGCTGCCGCCGCTACCCGAGGGCTGCTTCGCGCTGGTCCCGCTGGAAGAAGCCGTCGAGGCGCTGGTCCGCGTGGTGCGCGAATTCAAGCCGCATGTGATGACCACCTATGACGAGAACGGCGGCTATCCGCATCCCGATCACATCCGCTGCCACGAGGTGTCGATGGCCGCGTTCGACGCGGCGGGCGATCCGGAGCGTTTCCCGGATGCGGGCGAGCCGTGGCAGCCGCTGAAGATCTACTACGACCACGGTTTCACCATGGCCCGCTTGGATGTCTTCGCCGCCGAATACGAGCGGATCGGTGAGCCGTTTCCGCTGCAGGAGTGGCTGGAACGGACGCGCGCCTACCGGCAGGGCCGTCCGGACGGCATGACCAGGGTGACCACCCAGATCGAGTGCGCCAAGTACTTCCCGCAGCGCGATGACGCTCTACGCGCGCATGCCACCCAGATCGATCCCAACGGCGCGTTCTTCGCGATTCCGATGGAAATGCAGCAGCGGCTGTGGCCGACCGAGGAGTTCGAACTGGCCAAGTCCAGGGTCGACTCCGCGCGGCCGGAGACCGATCTGTTCGCCGGTATCGAAGACGAGCACCGGTGATGTTGGTTCTCCTCGCGCAATCTCCCGGCACGCCCACCGGACCCGAATTCGGCAAGGCGTCGCCGCTCGGTCTGGTGATCATTCTGGTGTTGCTCGCCGGGACCATCCTGCTGGTGCGGTCGATGAACCGGCATATCAAGGGCCTGCCCGCGACCTTCGAGCCCGAACATCCGGAACCGGATCAGGCGGCCGACGAGGGCACCGAACCCGGTATCGCCCGGCTCGACAGGAAGGACGTCGAGTCCGACGAAGGGCCTGATAAAACCTGATTTCGCAGCGGCCGTCCGAGAATCTCGGGCGGCCGCTGTTACATTTGCCGCTCCTGTTTCGTCATTGGGGTAGTCGCGGCACGATCCACGGGCCGCAGGTGCTTTCGGGCACAGCTGCGAAGTGAGGACATACCAATGACATTCGAGGATCTGCGCGCTGAACTATCCGGCCGGGTGCTGGTGCCCGGTGACGCGGGCTTCGAGGCGGCGGCGCGGCCGTGGACCTTGACGGTCACCCAGCCGGTCGCCGCGGTGGTGCGGGCCAGCGACGCGGATGACGTCGCGGTGGCCGTGGCACACGCTCGTCGAACGGGGGTGCCGGTGATCGCGCAGCCGACCGGGCACGGCGCCGCGGGCGGGGTGGAGGACGCGATCCTGCTGCGCACCGGGGGACTGGACAGTGTCGAGATCGATGCCGAGCGGCGGGTGGCGAAGGTCGGCGCGGGCGCGAACTGGGGCTCGGTGCAGGCCGCGGCCGCAGCGCACGGACTCACCGGACTCGCAGGCAGCAATCCGGTGGTCGGCGTCACCGGATACACGCTCGGCGGCGGGCTGAGCTGGTTCGGCCGCAAGCACGGTTGGGCCTCGGATGCGGTGCGCGCCTTCGAGATCGTCGACGCCGAGGGCGCACGAACTCGGGTGACCGCCGCGAATGATCCGGAGCTGTTCTGGGCGTTGCGTGGCGGCGGCGGCGATTTCGCGGTGGTAACCGCAATCGAATTCGACCTCTTCCCGGCGCCGGGACTCTACGGCGGGCGGGTGATGTGGCACGGTGCGCGCACGGCGGAAGTCTTCGAAGCATTCCAGGAGATCACCGCCGACGCACCCGACGAACTGTCGGTGTGGTTCCACCGGTTCCAGTTCCTGGATGCGCCGCCGATGGTCGCGGTGGATGTCACCTACCTCGGCGATCCCGAGGTCGGTCGGTCCCTGCTGACCCGGTTGGACGCGATCGACGGGCCGCTCGCCGATAAGCGCGGCGCGCTGTCGGTGGCGAATCTCGGCGAAATCACCGCGGAACCAACCGATCCCAGCCCATCCCTCTCCCGCGCCGAACTGCTCACCGACCTCGGCGACGCGGTCGTCAAGACCCTGCTGGACGAGCCGGTCGCGCCGCTGGTCGATATCCAGATCCGTCATCTCGGCGGCGCATTCGCCAGGGCGGGCGTGGACGGTGGCGCGCGCGGACCGGTCACCGAGCCCTATCTGCTCTACGCATTGGGACTCGGACTTCCGCATATCGCCGACGCGGTCAAGGCCCGGCGGGCCGAGATCGTCGATGCGATCGGTGCGCACATCAGCGGGCTCAAGCCCTACACCTTCCTCACTCCGGAGGAGACGGCAGCCGCGGCATTCGACTCGTCGACATTGGCGCGGTTGCGGGAGATCAAGCGGGCGCGCGATCCGCGGTCGCTGATCCGCGCCAACTATCCGGTTCTCGGATAACGGATTTCGCATTCGTCACTGCGGACCGTCGGCCCTAGCGGCTGGCGGTCCGCACTGCTGGGCGGAATTGGATAAGGCCGTTCACATCTCGGTGCATTCGATCCGGAAAGGAATCGGCGCAACCCTTTTGGGTCCTTGTCGTGCTGGATTCCGTTATCCGGGCGGCGTTGGATCGAGTTTGGATGTCACCCGGTTGTGCTACCTCTTCTGCTGACGCTTCGAGCGAAGGATGCCCATGGACAATGTGATCGGACAGATCGACCGTGCACTGGATATGACGGGTGCGATCGTGGTCGCCGCCGTCGACGGCGATCGGCTCGCGGCGCCGACGCCATGTCAGGACTGGGATGTGCACGCGGTGCTCAATCACGCCGTCGGCAATATGCACCGGTTCGCGGCGGGGGTGAGCGGGACCGATGCGGGTGCCGGACTCGAGGACGACTGGCTCGGCATCGACCCGCAGGGCGCGTTCGCCGCGGCCGCCGAGGTGGACCGCGCCGCCTGGCATCGCCCCGACGCCCTGACCGGCACCGTGCGCATGGCACTCGGCGAACTCCCCGGCCCGGCGGCCGCCATGGTCCATCTCACCGAGGTCGTCGCGCACGGCGTCGATATCGCGGTGGCCATCGATCGCCCCGACCTCGCCGATGACGAACTGTGCGCCGAACTGCTGACCACCATGCACGCCATGGGCGGACTCGACGGTTTCCGCAAGCCGGGGATATTCGACGAGGAGGTTACGGTACCCGCGGACGCGCCCGCGCACCGTCGGCTGCTCGGCTATCTCGGACGAGCCTGGTAACCGCTTGCCGCAGAGTAGATCTCAGGCGCGACGCACGGGATGACGCAGGATCGTACGGGTATTCGCGCCGGGGGTTTTGCGCGGATCCGAGAGGTAGATCTCGTGATGGCGGCCGTTCATGAGCAACCCCTCGGCGGTCATGAACGCTTCCATCCTGGCCAGCGTCTCCGGTTCGGTGGCATACGGTCCGATATGCATGACCTGGATCGCCACCCCCTCGGTCAACCGCTCGAACGTCGCACCGGACACCATCTCCGCGGTGACCACCTCGGGCATGCGGATCATCAGCTGCCACTGCCACTGCTCGCGCGGCACCGACAGTGGCGGTTCGTCGGAGTTCACCCACCACTGGCCCTCCAGCTTCGGCACCACGAAATCCTGGTCGTCCGCCTTGGCGATCTTCTTGGCGCCGTACGCGGCTCGGTACAGCGTCTGCACCGCCTCGGTGTACCGCTCGCCGCCGGGTGCGCCGAAGCCGGTGACCGTCAGATAGCCGTAGGTGTCGAAGGTACGCAGTTCGGGTTCCCGGGTGGCGTCGTAGTAGTGCGGGTCGCTCTTGGCCAGATCGAGTTTCATCGTGAGCCCTTCGGTATCGAAATCTCGGACGGTGACGAGCGTGAACCCTCCATCGGCGGGAGAGTCAAGCTGACTCGGAGCAGTCCGGTGTGGAAGTTTGGCAGTCGTGGAGGAGATCTTCCGTAAAGCCGGTGTGCGCGGTTGGGTGCACGCCCGATGTTTCGATTGCGCCGGTGAGGTCGGGCTCGGCGCCGATGAACCGGTGGTGCTGGCGTCGGTGGTGAAGGTGCCGTTGGTGCTGGAGTTCGCGCGTCAGGTGGTCGCGGGTCAGCTCGACCCGACCGATCGGGTGCGGGCGAGCGCGGCGGACCGGCTCGGTGGCGTCGGCACCGCCGGATGTCTGGACGATGTCGAGTTCAGCTTGCGCGATGCGGCGTTCTTCGCACTGACCGTGAGCGACAACACCGCCGCCGACCTGCTCTTCGATCGCGTCGGCCTGGACAATGTGCGCTCGCTGGTGCGCGAATTGGGGCTCACCGAGACGCGGATCGTCGGCTCGCCCAGGTATGTCGTGCAGACCATGGCTGAGGATATCGGCGCATCCGATACCGCCGAATTCGCGCGGCGCTTCCCGACCCTGAGCGTGTCGGAAGTGCTCGCCACCCGGGCCATGGACCCGCTGCGCACGACCGCGAGCACGCCGCGCGATATGACCCGGCTGCTCACCCTGCTCGGCCAGGACCGCGCGGCCCAGCCCGCCGCGTGCCGGTGGGTGCGCGAGCTGATGGGCCAGCAGCTCAACTGGCACCGGCTCGCCGCGGCGTTCCCGTCCGAGGTGTCGGTGTGGGGCAAGACCGGATCACTGCCCGCCATTCGCAATGAGATCGGGGTGGTGGCCTATCCCGGTGGAAGTCGTTATGCCGTAGCGGTATTCACCAGGGCGGATACGCTGGCCCAGCGATTGCCCGAGGTGGATCATGCGATCGGCGAGGCCGCGCGGCTGGCGATTCACCGCATCCGTCACGATCGGCCGAATACGACATTCCACGGCCGCTGCGCTACCTCCTGAGCGGGTGCGGGCCGCGACGCGCCGTCGCCCTGGATGACCGTCACGATCAACTCGGCCAGCTCCCGGACCAGTGGATGCGGCGCCGCGGCCGGCCAAGCCAGCGAGAGTCGCCAGCTCAGTGCACCGGTCAGCGGTCGCCAGACGACGCGCGGTTCCTTTTGCGCGACCATGCCCTGATCGAAGGCGATGCCGCGGCCGGAAAGCACCATGCCGAGCACGAATTCGGGGTTGCGGGCGTGCTGGACGCGGGTGGGTCGGAAGCCGTGCTCCCAGCAGGTGCGCAGGGTCGCGTCGTAGAGTCCGGGCGCGGCGGCCCGCGGAAAGATCACCAGACCGAGTCCGGCCAGGTCGGCGAGGGTGAGTGCGGAGCGCGTGGCCAGCGGCGAGTCGCGTGGCAGCACCACGCCGAGTGGTGTTTCCACCTCGGGGCCGAGCTCGAGGCCGACCACATCGACCGGATGTTGCAGCAGTCCGGCATCGAGTTGGCGGTCGGCGAGCAGTCGGATCTGCTCAGCGGTGGTCAGTTCCTGTAGATCGACTTGGACGTCACGGCTTTCGAATGCGGTGAGGATCGCCGCGAGCACCCGCCCGGCCAGTTCGGGTGGGACACCGACCCGCAGCGCATCGATCTCACCCCGATGCGCCTTGCCCACCAGCCGTTGCGCGCGGTCCCAGCGGGCGAGCAGATCGCGGGCTTCCACGAGCAGGATCTGGCCCGCCTCGGTGAGTTCGACACGCCGGCTGTCCCGGTCGAAGAGCCGTGCGCCGAGATCCTGCTCGAGTTTGCGGATGCGCTGGCTCAGCGGCGGCTGTGCGATGCCGAGGCGTTCGGCGGCCCGCCCGAAATGCAGTTCTTCGGCGACGGCGACGAAGTACCGCAGCTGGCGCAGGGAGTCCACGCAGCGACGATAGCGTGACCGTGCTAGCCGATAGCTGCTGAAATCAGCCGTCGGATGCGGCCCGCAGGTCCTCGCGGAACTGGCCGGGTGTGGCGTCGAAGCGACGGCGGAAGGCCTTGCTGAAGCTGCTCATCGAACCGAAGCCGAGGTCCGATGCGATATCGGTGATACTTCGATGCTGGTAGGCGGGGCTGCGCAGGCGGTCGCGCGCCAGTCGCAGGCGTTCTTCCCGGATGACATCGCTGGGCGTGGTTCCGGCATTGCTGAACGCCAGTTGAATTTGCCGCAGTGACCAGCCGAGCGCAACGGCGACGCGCGTGCCGTTGAGGTCCGGATCTCCGGCACGGTCGTGGATATACCGGCGAGCGGTCGCTTCTACATGGGCGAGCTGGGTGGGCGAGTTCGCCGGTTCGCCGAGGATCTGCATGCAGAGCAGATCCACCAGCCGTTCGGAGACGCTGTCGAATTGGAGATCGGTGAGTGCGGCGGATTCGCTGTGCAGGCCGCGGAGTATACCGTCGGTCACCCGCCCGAGCCCGGTCGTGAGATCCAGCGGGTGGTCGGGTGGAACGACGCGGTTGAGGCGATGGTTGATCTCCTTGCGCGGAATGGTGATGATCATCCCGCGCGTGCCGTCGGACATGGACATCGCGTAGGGGCGGTCGACGGAAACCAGGGCCGTTGTTCCCGGGGCAAGGATCCCGTACCCGTCGTCGGTGCGGAAGGACAGTCGCCCGGTCAACGGAACGATCAGCCGGTAGTCGTCATCGGGGTCGGCGCGGATATGGCTCGGGTTGCGAAGGTAGGTGACAGCATCCGATTTCCACCCGACGAGCTGGTAGGCGTCGGTTCGCCGCAGCTGCGTGTGCCCTTGGAAGTCGGTGCTGCTCGGGAATCTGTAGCCGAGCCGACAGTGGTATGTGCTGATCAGATCGGCCCAGTACTCGGCTCGCTCATGTGGATCCACCACACTTGTCGTGGTGGAGTCGGCGATAACCGGTTGGTTCATCAATATCGCCTCCGATTCGACGATCATCGGTGGCCCGGGCGACGGCCCCAACTCTGGAAGAGCCTAGTGCAGAACCGTCCGGATCACCGGTGGAGCAAGCATGGCCGGGTTTCGAGGTCTGCGCATTCGGACAATGCTCATGCGCATCGGGACAAGCGGGTCTGCGCGGGCGGCGGATACGGTCCGGATAGCTGAGGACAGGATCGGCCGGTGTGGCCATCGGCGCCGACCCGATTCTGCTGGTTGCGGACGATATTCAGGAGTTCATATGCGCAGAATCGTGATCGGCGACAATGGAACCGGACAGGGGCGGGTGCTGGCGGATGACACTGTCGACCCGCTGACATCGGCGCTGCCTCTGTTACACCCTCTGCGGCGTCGCCGACCAGAAGGTGCCGACGCGGGCATGACCGACCTTCTGCAGCGTCCGCGGGGGAGGTCCCTTGGATGAGGGGCGTCGGAAGTCGTTGGCGCAGTTTCGAATATGTCCTGGTGGCGGCCGGCCCCTGTGCCGTAGCCGTCGACCCGGCGACGGTGGGGTCGACGCAGAGGTTCGTCGATTGCCTGGTAGTGCGAGTCGTCGTCGAACCTGGCGATTGTCCCTTGACCGCCGAGGCCGTCCGCGCGATCCGGTACCTGTGCCTCGTCAGCGAGGCGGCCCACATCGTTATCGCCGGAATCCCGCACTGCACAACCTCGGGTAGTCGGTTCACGCCGGAGGCCGATCCACTCGATGTCCTCACCCACATCGCCGACACACTGGACGTGCTTTCGGACCTTGCCGCGCAACTGCGGCAATACGGGGAACGTGTCCACCTGATGCCGTTCGGATGGAATGTCGCCTGCCGCGCCGAAAAATCGGCACGACAATGGGATTTGCCATCCGTTGCCGTCTCCCCCTCCGGGGATGTCGAGGTGGTGCCGGATCCAGTCGGAATCGGTGATCGGGCTCTGGCATGCCAGGTTCGTTGACCCGGCCATCCCCGGAATCCGGCACCTCGGTGGTCATCGGTCGTGATGGCGAGATCGAGATGCTGGCGGCGCTCGCGGGACGGGTCGCCGCGGGGCGGGGGGCCGTCGTGCTGGTGACGGGCGAACCAGGTATCGGCAAGACGTCTCTGTTGGACGCGGCCAGGGTGCGGTGCGTGGCGGCGGGCCTGCATATTCGGCTCGGGGCCGCCACCGAACTACGGCAGACCGTCCCGTTCGCCGCGCTGCGCTCCTGGCTCGACGCCGACACGCCAGGCGCAGATCCGATCCCTGCCTTGCTCGACCGCGACTTTCGGGCGCGCGACGCCGAGGCAAGGCATGAGATCGTCGTCGCCGAGGCGATCCTCGATGACGTCGAGACCTGGTGCGCTACCGGCCCACTCGCGCTGATCATGGACGATGTCCACTGGGCCGACGCGTCGAGCGTGTCGGTGTTGCAGCGGTTGTGCACCCGCATCGATGAGCTACCGCTACTGCTGCTGCTGGGTGCCCGCCCACAGCCTCAGGACTCGGCGTTCACCGCACTATCGGCTGAACTCCTCGCATGCCGCGCCCCGCTGATACGACTCGGCGGGTTATCCGCCGGGGCAGCGGCGGAATTGGTGTCGCATATCGTCGGTGCCACCCCCGGCCCGGGGTTGTTGCGGGAGGTGGCGTGTGCGAGCGGAAATCCGCGCTACATCACCGAATTGGTGGCCGCCTTGCTGCGTGAGCAGGCGATCACGGTGCTCGCCGACACCGCCGACATCCCCGAGGCGGTCGCCGGGCAGCGCCCGTCCGCCACACTCGCGCAGGCGATTTCACGGAGGTTGGACTTTCTGCCGCGCCGGACCCGGCACGTGCTGGCGACTGCCGCCGCGCTCGGCCCGGTCGTCGACGTCACGGAATTGGCAGCGGTTCTTGACCGCTCTCTCCTGGATGTATGGAGTGTCGTCAGTGATGTGATGGCGACCGGAGTGCTCGCACTTGTCGACTCCGAAGTGGTGTTCCGGCATGACTTGATCCGGCGGGTGCTGTCGGATCAGCTACCTGCCACGGTGCGCGCTGGTCTGCTGCGCACGGCTGGTCGGGTACTGCAGACGACCAACGCGTCAATCGAGCGGATCGCACATTATCTGGCGGTCGCCGACTACGAACTCGATGACACCAGCGTCGACTGGCTGGTAGCGGTAGCCGATGAATTGGCTTTCAGAGCGCCCGAGCTGGCGGTGCGGCTGTTGCGGCGCGCGACGACGGAGTCCGATAACCCACCGCTGATCCGCCGGTATATCGAGGCACTGCTGAGGAGCGGTCGAGCTGCCGAGGCGGAGGCCGAAGTGCGCGTTGCGCTCTCGACGCGGTCGGAGTACGGCGAAGATATCGAAATGCGCTGGCTGCTCGCCCAGGCCTGCCGAGCCCGGGGCCGAATCGCCGATGCCGTAGATATCGCCGAAACGGCGCTGAGCACAATGGATCTCGATGTCGGGGCGGCGGGCCGCTTCCACGGCATGTACGCGGTGGACAATGTATTCCTCGAGCGGTTCGATACGGCCGAGCGAGCGGGTCGAATTGCGATCGCGATGGGGGAATCCAGCGGGGATCCCCGCGCTATCGGGTACGGCCTCAGCGCCGTGGGCGCGGTCCGGTACACCCGAGGCGATCTCATCGAGGCACTGGAGTTGAGCACTCGGATACCCATCGCCTCGACCGTCGGTACCGGTCCGGACCAAATCGATCCATACGCGCTGCGGGCGCTTTGTCTGATCGAGCTCGATCGCCTGACGGATGCCGAAGACGTGTTGAATCAGGCGATTGCGCACAACCACCGTGTCCCTGGCGTGTCCCAGTCCGCGAACCTGGTCGCCAAGGCACGGCTCTACCTGCTGAACGGTCGCTGGGATGACGCGGTGGCCGAATGCGGCGCCGGCGCGGCGCCGGACGTGCTCGGGTACTCGACGGTCGCGGGTAGCCTCGCGGCGCTCATCGGTATTCACCGCGGCACGTTCCTGCCTGATGTGGACAGTATTCCCATCGCGGACGACCTCGCGGGCAGCGCAGGCTACGCGCACCTGCATATGTGGGCCAAGGCGTTGACGCACGAGGCCCGCGGCCATCCGGACCTCGCCTTGAAGTTGCTCGTCGACACCCATGAGCGACTCGCCGACCATTCGGCCGCGGCGACGCTGTACTACATCTTCCCGGATATCGCCCGACTGGCCGCGGACCTCGCCGATGCGGATGCGGCCCGGTCGGTAGTGGTCGGTGCCGACGAACTCGTAGCGCGACAGCCGACCGCCTCCAGGATCGGGACAGCGCTACTGTGTCGAGGTCTGGCCGAGCGCGATTCCAATAGCCTGTTGGCGGCGGCCCGGGCCTTCCGGCGGTCCGGACGGCTGCTCTACCAAGCGCAGGCTCACGAGAACGCCGCCGTGCTGCTCGCCGCTGCGGGACGCGATGTCGATGCCCGCCGTTCGCTGGACACCGCGATCGGGATCTACAGCCGCCTCGGCGCATCGTGGGACACCGCCCGTACGGTCGCGCGCCTGCGACCGTACGACATTCGGCGAGGTGTACGCGGTCGACGCAACCGGCCCAAATCCGGCTGGGCGGCGCTGACCGATACCGAGCGCAAGGTAGCCGCGCTCGTTGCCGAAGGCTGCACCAACTCCGATATCGCGGCGCAAATGTTCTTGTCGCGCCGCACAGTTGAGTCCCACGTATCGAACATCCTCGCCAAGCTCGGGCTGCGATCGCGGCGCGAGGTCGCCGCGAGCATGCCGCATATGTAACCGGCCGCCCGCCGAGATCCTGTTCGAGTCGATATCTGTCTTTCGCCTGCCGATGCCGGACCAATAGTTGCTTAGCGCAAGCAATCAATATATAGTTGCTTACTGCAAGCAATTAACCTCCTGCTGGGAGTCGGCATGGCAGTCTCACCCGATACCGCGCAGAGCCTGATCAAGGAGCTGTATCTGATCGGCCGGGCGATCCGCCTCGCCCTCATCCATCCCGAAGAAGGGGACATGCTCCCCGGTGGGGTCGCGGTGCTGGGCACCCTCGAGGTCAAAGGGCCGTGCCGACAGGTGGACCTGGCCGTCGACCTGTGCCTCAGCGCGTCGGTATTGAGCAGGCACGTCGCCGAATTGGTCGCCGCCGGATACATCAGCAGGCAGGCCGACCCAACCGACGGTCGTGCTTCCCTCGTCCGGATCACCGACGCGGGATGCGAACTGCTGCAACGAGTTCGGACCTCACGGGCCGCAGGCCTGCAGACCGCCCTCGCGGACTGGGACGAACACGAGGCCGAGCAGGCATGTGCGGCAGTGCACAAGCTCAGGAACTCACTCGTCGCACATATCCACCGCACCGACGAGCACCAGCCGGTTTTGTAAGAGAGTCAGGTAGTAGATGTCCACATCAGTCCAGGCGCCACCGCGGCGGGAAATGACCCACCGCGAAATCCTCGAAGCGATGACCGGCTTGCTGGCCGCGCTGTTCACGGCGCTGCTCAGCACCACAATCGTCTCGACCGCGCTGCCGACGATCATCGGCGATCTGCAGGGATCACAGACCGCATACGCCTGGGTCATCACCACGGCGCTGCTGGCCAACGCCGCATCCACCCCGATCTGGGGCAAGTTCGCCGATCTGTTCAATAAGAAGCTGCTGGTCCAAACGGCCATCGTCATCTTCGTCGCCGGCTCGATCATCGCCGGACTCGCGCACAATGTGCCGGTGCTGTTGGTCGCGCGCGTCATCCAAGGCATCGGCATGGGCGGGTTGACCGCGCTGGTCGTGGCGATCATCGGTTCCATCGTCGCGCCTCGCGAACGTGGTCGGTACTCGGGCTACATGGGCGCGGTAATGGCGGTATCGATGTCGGGAGGTCCCATCCTCGGCGGCGTCATCGTCGACAGCCCGCTCGGCTGGCGCTGGTGCTTCTTCGTGTGCGTGCCCATCGCGGTTGTCGCGCTGGTGCTGCTGCAGCGGACGCTGCGGCTGCCCACCGAGCGCAAGGCGGACGTGTCCATCGACTGGCTCGGCGCGGCGCTGCTGACCGCCGGTGTTTCGGTGCTGCTGATCTGGGTGTCGTTCGCCGGGAAGGCGAACTACTACGCCTGGATCTCCACGGAATCGGCGCTCTACGTCGGTGCGGGTGTGCTGCTGCTGATCGCGACCGTGTGGGTCGAGTCCCGCGCCAAGTCGCCGATCATCCCGCTGCCCATCGTCACCGAACGCACCACGGGTCTGGCGATCATCGCCTCGATCGCGGTCGGTGTCGGCATGTTCGGCGCCACCACCTTCCTCGGCCAGTATTTCCAGACCGCGCGCGGCTACTCGCCGACCGTCGCGGGTGTTCTGACCATCCCGCTGGTAGCGGGCATGCTGACCGCTTCGGTCGGCTCCGGCCAGCTGATCACCCGGTTCGGCAAGTGGAAGAGTTTCGTCGTCAGCGGCGGTGCGCTGCTGGTGGTCGGTTTCGGGCTGCTGTCCACGATCGACCACGCGACCAACCTGTGGCTGGTCGGCATCTACATTGCCGTTGTCGGGCTCGGCGTCGGCATGATGATGCAGAATCTGGTGCTGGCCGTGCAGAACACCGTGAGCGTGCACAATATCGGCGCGGCATCCAGCAGCGTCGCCTTCTTCCGCACCTTCGGCGGTGCGATCGGCGTCTCGGTCCTGGGCTCGGTGCTGGCAACCCGGGTCAGCGATTTGTCCAAGCAAGGGTTTGCCGAGCTCGGTATTCAGACCGGTTCCTCGGGCAGCGGCAACCTCGATCTCGATGCCCTCCCAGGACCCATCGCCACCATCGTGCGTGCCTCCTACGGCGACGCGACCGGCCGGATCTTCCTGATCGCCGCCGCCGCGACGGTCGTCGCCCTCATCGCGACCACGTTCCTGCCGAACCGCCCGCTGCGCCGCACGGTCGATATCGACCCTGCCCTCGACCCGATGCATTCGGATGCGGACTCCACGCTCGAGGATGACGTGGCCTCCGCGCATAGGGTTGCGGAACCGGCGCTGCGCTAGGGAATCGAGCGCTGAATGAACAAGGCCCCCGGAGCGGATCCGGGGGCCTTGTTCCAGCGGCGGGCGTACCGAGAGGTCCATTTCGGCCAGCTCGGTGCCAGCGGCCGGGAGATCCTCGCCTGCGTGAGTATCCCGCCGGCAACCCCGCGAGTGTGATGGCCGGTCTGAATCGGGTACCTCCTCGAGTGGTCGGTTCGAGTGGACGTGAGAGGCTGAGATGGTGAACCTGCTGGGTAGCGCGACCTCACCGTATCTGCGACAGCATGCGGATAATCCGGTGCATTGGCGAGAGTGGGATCCCGCGGCCTTGGCCGCGGCGCGTGCGCGGGATGTGCCGATCCTGCTGTCCGTGGGGTACGCGAGTTGCCACTGGTGTCATGTGATGGCGCACGAGTCGTTCGAGGATGAGCGGACGGCGGCGCAGATGAACGACAACTTCGTATGCATCAAGGTGGATCGTGAGGAGCGTCCGGATCTGGACGCGGTCTATATGAATGCCACGGTGGCGATGACCGGTCAGGGTGGCTGGCCGATGACGTGCTTTCTGACGCCGGATGGCGAGCCGTTCTATTGCGGTACCTACTACCCGAAGGTGCCGCGCGGTGGGATGCCGTCGTTCACCCAGTTGCTCACGGCCGTTACCGATACCTGGAACACCCGGCGCGATGAGGTGGACAAGGCTTCCGCGCAGGTGGCCGACGCACTGCGTGCGCAGGCCGCCGGGCTGCCCGATGCGGATGTGACGATTTCGGCCGAACTGCTCGATCATGCGGTCGCCGCGGTGCTGCGCGATGAAGACCACAAGCACGGCGGATTCGGTGGTGCGCCGAAGTTTCCGCCGTCGGCGCTGTTGGAGGGCCTGCTGCGTAGTTGGGAGCGCACCGGCGATGCCGCGACCTTCGATGTGGTGAATCGGACGGCCGAAGCCATGGCACGCGGTGGTATCTACGACCAGTTGCGCGGCGGGTTCGCGCGCTACTCCGTCGATGCCGCATGGCTGGTGCCGCATTTCGAGAAGATGCTCTATGACAATGCGCAATTGCTGCGCGCCTATGCGCATCTCGCCCGCCGAAGCCCTGAGCGGGAGTCATTGGCGCACCGGGTTACTCGCGAGACGGTGCAGTTCATTCTCGATGACCTCGGCACCGACCACGGTGGGTTCGCGTCCGCGCTGGACGCCGACACCCATTTGGAGCCGGGCGGACCGGGTGTCGAAGGCGCGACCTATGTCTGGACACCCGCCGAGCTGATCGGCGAACTCGGTCCTATCGAAGGTGCTTGGGCCGCAGAGGTTTTCGGGGTAACTACCGCCGGGAATTTCGAACAGGGCACCTCGGTGCTCACCCGGTATGTCGATCCGGATGCGTTGTCCGATAACGGGACTGCCCGCGAACGCTTCGAACGTGCCCGCGCCACACTGCGCGAGGCCCGTGCGCGACGCCCACAGCCGGACCGCGACGACAAGGTGGTGACCGCCTGGAACGGCATGGCGATTACCGCACTCGCCGAGGCGGGTTCCGCACTGCGGCAAGATGATTGGGTGGAAGCCGCCGCTCGCTGCGCCCGCTTCCTGCTGGCCGAACATGTGGTCGACGGCCGGGTGCGCCGGGCCTCGCTCGGTGGCGTGGTCGGCACGTCTCCAGGCGTCTTGGAGGACTACGCCTGGCTGGTCACCGGCCTGCTGGCCCTACACCAGGCCACCGGCCGAATCGACTGGCTCGAGCACGCACAACGACTGCTGGACAAGGCAATTCAACACTTCGCCGACGACACTGCGCCCGGCAGCTGGTTCGACACCGCCGACGATGCCGAAACCCTCGTCGCCCGCCCCCGCGATCCCATCGACGGCGCAACCCCCGCAGGAGCATCCGCCTTGGCCGAAGCCCTGCTCACCGCCGCCGCCACCAGCGCCCCGGAACCGGCCCTGCGCTACCGCGAACTGGCCGACCAGACCCTCCAACGCGGCGCCGTCGTCCTCGCCCGCGCTCCACGCTCGGCAGGCCAATGGCTCACCGTCGCCGAACCCGCTCTCCGCGGCCCCCTCCAAGTAGCCATCGCCCTACCCGACACCTCAACCGCGGCAACGGAATTGATCGCCACCGCCCGCGCCGAAGCGCCCGGCGGCACGGTCGTCATCGCCGCCACCACCAACTCGGTCCCGCTCCTGACCGACCGCACTCCAGTCGACGGCGCCCCCTCCGCCTACGTCTGCCGCGGCTCGGTCTGCGACCTCCCCGTAACGACCCCATCCGATCTGTACGCCGCCCTGAATCGCCCCTAGCCCCGCCCGCTCCTTTGCCTACCGCGCATCGGCGGTCAGTTGATGCCGAGATGCGCCGATGCGCCCACTATGACGGGACTCGTTGCGGCAGAGTTGGTGGGTGACCTTGCGTTGTCAGGCTTTGTTCATCGGTGGTCGATCCGGGGTCGGGAAGACCACGGTGGCGTTCGAGGTTCATGCGCGGCTTTCGGCTGCGCGGGTGCGGCATTGTTTGATCGAGGGGGACAATCTGGATCTGGCGTATCCCGCGCCTTGGGAGCACGGTCTCGCGGAGCGGAATCTTGCTGCGATGTGGGCGAATTACCGTGCGCTCGGGTATCGGCGGATGGTCTACACGAATGTCGCGAGTGTGTTCGAGGGGGTGCTCGGTGAACTCGTCGCGGCGATGGGGGAGCAGCCGGAGGTCACCGCGGTCCTGCTGACCTGCACGGATGCGGTAGCGGCCGAGCGGCTCGCGGGCCGGGAGATCGGTAGTGCGCTGGATGAGCACATCGAGCGCGGCCGGGTGATGGCGGCAAAACTGGATGCCGAAGCTCCGGATCGGGTGCATCGGGTCGGCACCGATGGCCGTGAGGTCTCCGATATCGCCGCGGAGGTTGTCGCCCTGACCGGCTGGTTGTGTTGAACGCTCGCGACCGCGGTCCACCGATCATTGATCCCGACGGGGATTCGAGCCGCGCTGGCCGGCCGGTTGGTCTGAACTCGGCTGAAGACACCGCGAGACGGCGATCGCGAATTGCGACGGATTCGATCCTCGCCCCCGACCGGCTGGTGCCGTGAACCCGGCCGAGGCGCCGCGATCCGGCGATCAGTGCTTCTGCGACCGGGATTCGGTTGTTGCGGTACGTACTTCGGCGATCGCACTGATGGCGGCCGCGTCGGTGTCGGGTTCGACCCCATTGGAGGTCGGGGCGGCCGCCACATCGGTCCAGCAGGCGGTGGTTTCGGGCATTCCGCGCAGCAGAATGTTGTCGTAGAGAACCCATTTGGCGCGCTCGTGCTCGGCCGCCGCCTCGATGATCGCACCGCTCACCAGGATTCGGCGCGGCACCTCCTTCGCTTCGGTGGTCAGCCGGGCCGCCTCATTGACCGCATCGCCGATCACCGTGTACTCCAATCGCGTATCGGAGCCGATATCACCGGCGAACACCCGCCCACGTGCGACGCCGATGCCGATATCGAGTTCGCCGGTGGCCGTGACCTCATCACGAATGCGCCGCGCGGCCCGCAGCGCGGGTGTCGCATTGTCGCGCAATGCGATCGGCGCACCGAAGATGCACAGCGCCGCATCGCCCTCGAACTTGTTGACCAGCCCGTTGTTCTCCTCGGTCGCCGCAACCACGATCGCGAGCAGTCGATTGAGCTTGGCCACGAAATCATGCGGCGTCAGACCGCTGGACAGCTCGACGGATCCGGTGACATCGACGAACAACGCCGAAACCTCGCGCACATCGCCGGTCAGATCGACCCCGCCCGCCAATGCCCGCTCGGCGACCTCCGCGCCGACGTGACGGCCGAATACATCCCGCATCCGCTCGCGTTCACACAGATTGGCGGCGAGTTCATTGACCGAATTCTCCAGCCGCCCGATCTCACTCGTGCTACCGACAGGAACCCGAACATCGAACTCGCCCTTGGTGATCCGATCGAGCGCCAAGCGCAGCGTACGCATCGGCATCGCGACCGAACGGGCCAGGATCGCGGTCGCGAGGACACCGGCCGCGATGCCGACAATGGAGAGGTAGATGGCGGCGCGGATGCGGTCCGGTGCGCCGGAGGCCGGATCGGCGAGCACCGTGATCAGCATGAGCAGCGGCATCGCACCTGCCACCGCCCAGGTCATCACGACCCGCATCAGCACCGAGGAACTCCAGTGCGCGGTGGGGCCGAGCACTCCGGACACCACCGGAATGGTCGGGCGGATCAGCCGGTCGACGATCAGGAACGTGAACCCGGCCGATTCCAGCGCGCCGAGGGTGAACAGGGCCGCGGTCACCGCCGCGCTGTTGTGCTCGGACAGATGTGAGAGCATCGCTGCCGCCACGATCACGCCGGGCAGCCATATCGCCAGCGCTCGGGCGGTGATCGCGATAGGTAGGCGCAGCAGTCGTCGCGCCTCGTGGACGGTCGGCTTGCGCCCCTCATCGAGCCACCCGAAGTACGCGGTGCGATCCCGCACGGCCAGCCCGACCCCGGCCAGGAAACCCACCATTGGATAGATCGACACCAGCACGATGATTCGCCGCCAGTCATCACCGATCCGGCCGAGAAATCCACTGAGCCACAGCTCGGTCACGATCACGCCGAGGCCACCGAGATTCGCGGCGATCACCACCGCCGCCAATCCCCACCGCGCCTTCAGCGCCCAAACAATCAGCTTGGTGATCACGGCGCCCCGATGTCCGGAGGCGCTACCTTCGCCGCGCCCGCCTGCGCCGGCGCGGGTGTGCGCACCGAAACCCCGACGCGCACGGGCGTCCCCGAGCCGGGCAGCCACCAGTTCCAGGTTCCGAACAGTTTCATCAGCGCGGGCACCAAGACCAACCGCACGAGTGCCGCATCGATCGCTACAGCCACCGCGAGCGCCAACCCGACCTGCTTCAGCTCGAGCACGCTTGCGGTGAGGAAGCTACCGAAGATCACCACCATGATGGCCGCCGCCGCACTGATCGGGCGGGCCGTGTGCTGGAGCCCGGCCGCCACGGCGTATTCGTTATCGGCCGCGGTGCGCGGGGAGTTCTCCCAGAACTCCTTGATCCGGCGGATCAGGAACACCTCGTAGTCCATCGACAGCCCGAACAGAATCGCGAAGACCATGGTCGGCAGGAATACCTGGATGAACCCGGTGCTGTGGAACCCGAGCAGTGACTCGCCGACACCCCACTGGAACACCGCCACGGTGATGCCCAGGGCCGCGCCGGTGGCCAGCAGATTCATCAGTATTGCCTTGATCGGTAGCGCGATGCTGCGGAAGGCAGCAATGAGGAACACGAACGAGCAGCATAGAACCAGCGCGACGACCAGTGGCAGTTTCCCCGTGATCTCGTCGGACATATCCGCGAACTCCGCCGTCGCACCGCCGACCAGCACGTCACCGGGCAGTGCGGTGGCCCGGTCGCGGATCTCCCGGACGAGTTGATCGGCCTCGGTGGAATCGAATGCGGACTTCGCCACCACCATCGCGAAGATCCGCCCGTCCCGCTGGATCGGCAGTACCTGTTCGATGCGCTCATCCGAGCGGAGTGCGGTCAGGAAGTTCTGCACGTCGCCGGTCGCCGTGGCGTTCAGCGGCGTATCACCGGAACCGGTCACCACGATCGTGATCGGCGCGAGCAGCCCGGGCGCGAAATTCTCCGAGGCGACCTTGCTCGCCTTGCCGGACGCGGTATCGCCCATCGCCGCGGTGCCCATATCCATGCCGTGGCGAATTCCGGTCAGCGGCGCGGCCGCCACCAGCAACACCAGCGTGGCCGCGATACCGAATACCACCGGCCGTGCCATCACGATCCGACTCCACCGCGCCCACCGCCCGCTCGCCGGATCGGCATCCGATCCCGCCCGGGTCTCCAACGGCTGCCACCGAGCTGGCAGCGCACCGCGATTCACCCGCGACCCGAGCATCGCCAGCACCGCGGGCAGCAGCGTCAGCGCCACCATAAGCGCGGCCACGACCGCGATCACCACGCCGACGGCGATACCACGGAACACCGGCGCTCGCACCACCACCAGCGAGCACAGCGAGATCATCACGATGAAGCCCGAGGCGACGATCGTCTTACCCGCCGTGGCGATCGCGATCCCGCAGGCATGCGCCACACCGGCCGCGGAACTCCCGCCCGGCTTCGCGAGCTCTTCGCGGAACCGACTGACCACGAACATCGCATAGTCCAGCCCGATGCCGGTGCCGATCATCGTCGCGACGGCCAGCAACAGCGAACTGGTCGCCATCACATGCGACAGCAGAAACAGTCCGCCGAATGCGAGCAACAGCCCGCTCAGCGCCACCATGACCGGTACCAATGCGGCCACCACCGTGCCGAGCGCCAGGATGAGCAGCACGAACGCCACCGGCAGGCCCAGCGCCTCGGCCTGCGCGGAATCGGCCACCTCGATTTCCATCAGGTCGCGCAGCACGGGTGAGAAGCCGGTGAGCCCGACGGTCACCCCGTCCCCGGAGAACTGTTGCGCACGTTCCTGCAGCTCACCGGCCAGCTCTGCCCGCTCCGGAATCGTGCCGTCGATCCCCACGACCGCGAGCGCCGCATGCCGGCTCGCCGAGATCTGCGACTTCTGATCCCCTTGGAACGGCCCAACCGCGACCCGCACCCCGGGCACATCGCGCAGATCCGCGACCGCCCGCTCCACGATCGCCCGGTAGGCCGGATCATCGACGGTCCGCTGCTCCGACTCGAAGACCAGCGCAAGCTGTTCGGCTCCCAGATCGGAATAGTGCGCGGCGAGCAGTTCGGTGATCCGCGTCGATTCCGCCTTGTCGGCGTGGAATTCCATGGCCTCCAGGCGGCCGTTGAGCTGTGGGTAGGCGACCGCGCACGCGGCGATCAGCACCAGCCACACCGCGACGACGATCCGCCGATGCTGTGCCATCGCCACGCCCCAGCGGTAGCCGATACCCCGCTCTCGCCCCGCCTGCTGTCTACCGGTCTCGATCGTCTGCTGTGCCATATCGCCCCGCCATTTTCCGGATCCGCATCCGTCCCCAACTCTATTGCCGCAAAGAGCAATTCGGCATACCGACGATGTTCCGGTTGCCCGGCTCGTACGCACCGGGCCCCATGTCAGAGCCGGGCGCCCGCTGTGCGGGTGCCCGGTGCACGGGCGGGGCGCCCGGATGCACTCAGCGCAGCACGACCAACCAGATCGCTGCGTAGTGGCACAGGGCGGCGAGCACCGTCGCGGCGTGGAAGAACTCGTGGTGGCCGAAGACGGTTGGCCACGGGTTCGGCCATTTGGTCGCGTAGAGGATCGCGCCACCGCTGTAGACCAGACCGCCGATGAGCAGCAGGATCAGCGGCGCGATGCCGATATTCGTATTGAGCTGCCCGGCCACCGGCACGATCGCCCAACCGAGCAGCAGATACAGCGGCACCCCGACCCAACGGGGCGCGGTCGGCCACAACAGTTTCAGCGCCACACCGGCCAGCGCGCCGAGCCACACGACCAGCAGCAGTATCTGACCCGTTCGTCCCGGCAGGCCGAGTAATGCGAACGGCGTATAGCTGCCCGCAATGAACAGGAAGATCATCGAATGATCGGCCCGCTTCATCTGGATGCGCGCCTTCGCGGTGGCCCAGGTCACCCGGTGGTAGACGGCGCTGATGCCGAACAATCCGCACACCGTCAGCCCGTAGACCAGAGTGGACCAGCCTGCCGTCGCCGAGACGCCGGCGGCCTTCGAGACCAAAACGAGCACCGCGATTGCCGCGATGCCGACCGCCCAGGTGTGAATCCAGCCCCGCATCCGCGGCTTGATCAGTGTCGACGTGCCCGGGATCGCGACAGGTGTCGCATCGGTCGTGCCGATCATTTCGGACACCGAGTTACCTCCTAGTGATACCCGCCGGTAACCTACGGTACCGTAAGTTGCGGTACCTCGTCACTGTACCCGGAACCACAGTCGATGCCGGTATCGCGCCGCTGGGGCGTAGGGTTGGTCGCCGTGGAGCTTCCGAGTCAGGTGCGTGGTTTGCCATACCGCATCTACGAGGCGCGGCTGTCCAAGCAGCTGGCCGGCAAACAACATCCTCGGCACGTCGCGGTGATGTGCGATGGTAATCGGCGCTGGGCCAGAGAAAACGGTTTCACCGATGTGACCCACGGGCATCGGGTCGGCGCACTGAAAATCGCCGAACTGGTCGGCTGGTGCGCGGACGAGGGCATCGAGATGGTGACCGTCTATCTGCTGTCCACCGAGAATCTGCAGCGCGATCCCGACGAACTGGAGACCCTGTTCGAGGTGATCACCGATGTCGTCGAGGAGCTGTCCGCACCGGAGCAGAACTGGAGTGTGCGCATCGTCGGCACCCTCGACGGCTTTCCGGAGTTGGTCGCCAAGCGGCTGCGCACCGCGGCCGAACGCACCATCGGACGCGACGGTGTGCACGTGAATGTCGCGGTCGGCTACGGCGGTCGGCAGGAGATCGCGGACGCGGTTCGCAAGCTGGTCCGCCAGGAGATCGCGGCGGGGGAGACCGGCGAGGATCTGGTCCAGTCGATCACCGTGAACTCCATCGGCCAGCACCTATACACCTCCGGCCAGCCGGATCCCGACTTGGTCATCCGCACCTCCGGTGAGCAGCGTCTTTCCGGGTTTTTGCTGTGGCAGAGCGCATACTCGGAAATATGGTTCACCGAGGCCTACTGGCCGGAATTCCGACGGGTGGACTTCCTGCGCGCCTTGCGCGACTACGCCGCTCGACATCGCCGCTTCGGTATCTGACGCAACGACATTCGCGTACCGTCCGGTTTGTGGACGAGTCGACGAGTGCTGTGCCCGGGCCGAAGGGGGAGCAGATGTCCTATATCGGCTATGCGGAATTCGGTCGGCGCTTCCTGGAATACGCGGCCTCGGAACAGCGCATCTCGGGTGCGTTCGCCCAGTTGACCGGTGCCGCCTTCGATTTCGGCCCGATCGGCGTCGGGCCCGCCAAATTGGCGAAGGTCGCCGCGCAGGTGCGACTCGGAGAGCCGAAGTTGCAACGGTACGTCGACGAGGTCATCTCCTTCGAGCTGGTCATTCCGCTCGATGTCGATCTGCTGCTCGATCTCGCCGTCGACCGGCACCGCTTCCACATCGACGGGAACATCCACCTGCATTTGACTGTGCGCACCGCCGAACCGCTACGAGTCGTCATCGATATCGCCGAGCCGCGGCCGAGCGATGTGCGCATCAATGTGGCCACCGCCACCAAACGCGGACAGCTGCTGCGCATTCTGGCCAGCGTCGACCACGAGATCCGGCGTTTCGTCGCGCGCTACCTCGCCACCGAAATCCGCAAACCGCATATCGCCGCGGTGCGCGATATCGATGTGGCCGCCCGGCTGGACGCGGCCTGGAAGCTGTGACGGCTAGAGCTTGCGCAACCGCAGCCGGTTGATGCTGTGGTCGGCGTCCTTGCGCAGCACCAGCGTCGCGCGCGGACGGGTGGGCAGAATGTTGTCCACCAGATTCGGCCGGTTGGTGGAGTTCCAGATCTCCTTCGCGGTGGCCGTCGCCTGGTCGTCGGTGAAGCCCGCGTAGTGGTGGAAATGCGCGTTCGGATCAGCGAAGGCGGTCTCGCGCAGCGTGAGAAACCGTTGCACATACCAGTTCTCGATGTCCTCGATGCGCGCGTCGACGTAGATCGAGAAGTCGAACAGATCCGAGACCATCAACCGCGGACCCGTCTGCAGCACATTGAGACCCTCCACGATGAGAATGTCGGGCTGAGTCACGCAGTGGAACTTGCTCGGCACGATGTCGTAGGAGATATGTGAATACACCGGCGCACATACTTCGGCCGCACCGGATTTCACCTCGGTGACGAAGCGCAGGAGTTTGCGGCGGTCATAACTTTCCGGAAAACCCTTGCGGTGCATGATGCCGCGCCGAGTCAGTTCCGCGGTGGGATATAGGAATCCGTCGGTTGTGACCAAATCCACACGCGGATGGTGATCCCATCGCGCGAGCAGTGCCTGTAGTACGCGGGCGGTGGTGGATTTTCCGACCGCGACACTGCCCGCGACACCGATCACGAATGGCACCTGTTCATCGGGATGGGTCTCCCCGAGAAAGGTCGCGGTCGCGGCGAATAGCCGCTGACGTGCGGCGACCTGCAGGTGAATGAGCCGAGCGAGCGGGAGGTAGACCTCGGCGACCTCTTCCAGATCGATCTGTTCGCCGAGGCCGCGAAGACCGATCAGTTCTTCCTCGGTGAGCACCAGGGGAGTCGATTTACGCAGGGTCCGCCACTGTTTCCGGTCGAATTCCACATAGGGACTCGGCTCGCTCATTCGTGCCACTTACCCGACACTCCGTTCAGGCAAACACGCATACGTCGCGCGCCGACTGCATGAGATTCGGTCCAGCTCTCGCATAGCCGAATTCTGCTCTGCGTCAACATCGTGTGAAACGGGGGGTGCCGATACCGGGTGGTAACCGGTCGATGACATGGCCTTCAGCGGCTAATGTCGGCGGACATGGAAGCGCATCCCCTCGTGACCGAGTACCTGCGGCTCGGCTTGGCATTCGACCGGCTGGAGGAAGGTTTCGTCGACGCTTATACCGGCGATCCGGCGTTGCGTCGCGAGGTGGAGAACGCGCCTGCTCCCGAGCCGCGCGAGTTGGCGCGGCGGGCGGCGGCATTGCGTGCGGAACTGCCCTCGGCCGGATTGGCACGGCAGCGGACCGAATTCCTCGATGTGCATCTGCGCGCGCTGGAATGTTCCGGACGCAAGTTCGCCGGGGACGACATCGGTTTCGTCGACGAGGTGCGCGCGTACTTCGATGTCGATATCGCACCCGGCGATGTCGAGGACTACCGCGACGCGCACCGGCAGATGGATGAGGTGCTGCCCGGTGACGGCCCGCTCGCCGAACGGGTGACCGCATTCCGCAAGGCCGATGAGATTCCGCCGGAGCGGTTGAGTGTCTGCGTCGAGGCGTTCTCGAGTGCGTTGCGGGAACGGGTGCGCGAGCGTTATCCACTGCCCGACCACGAGCACGTCACCTATGAGGTGGTGGGGGATAAGCCCTGGTCCGGCTTCAATTACTACCTGGGCAACTACCACTCCCGGGTGGCGATCAACTCCGATCTCAAACAGCATATGGCGCATCTGCCCGGCCTCATCGCGCACGAGGCCTATCCCGGACATCACACCGAGCACTGCCGCAAGGAGGCCGGTCTGGTCGCGAACGGCCAGGCCGAGCAGACGTTGTTCCTGGTGAATACCCCGCAGTGCCTGATGGCGGAGGGGCTGGCGGATCTGGCGCTGCGCTCGATCGTCGGATCCGGCTGGGGCAAATGGGCGCAGGAGATCTATGCCGATCTGGGTCTGCGTTTCGAAGGTGAACGCGCCGAACAGCTTTCGAATGCTTCGGCCAAATTGCTCGGAGTCAGGCAGGATGCCGCGCTGCTGCTGCACGATCGGCGCCGCGACGCCGATGAGGTCGCCGAATTCCTGCAGCGCTGGAGCCTGACCACCCAGGAACGCGCCCGCCAATCCCTGCGATTCCTGTCCTCGCCCCTCTGGCGCGCCTACATCAGCACCTACGTGGAGGGCTATCGCCTGCTCGGTAGTTGGCTGGACCACGCCGTCGACGCCGCCGACCGCGCCGACCGGTTCCGCCGCCTCCTCGACGAACCCCTCACTCCCGGTGCACTGCGCGTCATGTGATTACTGGATGACGACGCAACCGCCGCCGCTGGAGATGGTGCAGATCAACTGGGACAGCGTCCGCAGGAGGGCATCGAGAGGCGATGTCGGGACCGAGACCAGATTCAGCATGGCGTCTCCTCGGGGTAGCGATGTGGACGGACTTGCCCGTGAAACCGGTGATATCGGCCCTGGCGTTAACGCCTGTCTGCCCCCGAAAACTCGCGCCCCTTGAACAATGGGCACGCTCGACCTGCGGCTTCTTGCGGAACAGTGCGCTGGAGTACCGGCTTGCACTGGCTCGTGACCCATTCGGCGCGCGCGAGGCACATCCTCACGCGGTGAAGGTGACGCGGACCGAGATCGGGTCGGATTCCAGTGCCTTGATCGTCCAGGCCGTTGCGGATTCGGCGGCGCTGCCCTTGGCGAAGGTGCGGGCGCGGGCGACCACATCGTCATCGGGGACGAAGGCCGCGGTGCCGGTGTACCAGCGCTTGCCCTGGCGCAGCCGGACCTGCGGATTCGCGGCGATATTTCGCGCCCAGCCCGCGCGGTGGCCGTGCTGGGAGATCAGCCACGCGCCCTCGTCATCGATCGAAACGGTGACCGGCACGCGGCGCGGCTGACCCGATTTGGCGCCGATGGTCTCCAATTCGGCGAGCATCGAGGAGCGTATGCCGATTCGATCCAGCAGTCCGACAGCGGGATTGGCGAGATAGCGCCCGATGAGACGTTCCCGACGGAACTTGCGCGCGGCGGCTTCAGTGCTGCGTTGACTCATAGCTGTGCTCCTTCAGCGGAAGATGACGCAGGTCGTGGAGCCGTGTGCGACCAGCTTGCCCTGGTCGTCGACGACGCGGCCCTCTGCGGTGGCGGTGGTGCGGCCGACGTGGATGGTGGTGCCGGTGGCGATCAGGCGACGGCCGTCGGTGGGGACCGCGCGGATGTAGTTGATCTTCAGCTCCAGCGTGGTGTAGCCGACACCGGCGTCGAGCGTGGTGTGCACCGCACAGCCCATCACCGAATCGAGCAGGGTGGCGCAGATGCCGCCGTGCGTGGTCCCGAGCGGATTGGCGAAATCGGGCCGGGTGCGGAGTCCGAAGACGGCCTTGCCGAACTCGAGTTCCTCGACCTCCAGGCCGAGCAGATCGCCGATGAACGGCGGCCGCGAGTCGGCCGTCATCGTGGTGCGCAGCAGTTCGAGTCCCGACAGCTGCGCCAGATCGGTCGGTGCGCTCATGAATCCCGTCCTTTCGGTGAACCGATCGGTCCACATCTGTCATGATTGGAGCATGGACCGATCGGTTCACGCAAGCACGGACGAGGAGGACGGCGATGACCTTGGGTCCGCGCGACCGACTGATCGAGAGCGCCATCGATCTGGTGCGCGAACAGGGCGTGCACGCCGCCGGGCTCGCCGCCCTGCTCGAGCGCAGCCGCGCCTCCCGCAACTCGCTCTACCAGCACTTTCCATCCGGCAAGAGCGAGCTGGTCGAGGTTGCGACCAAGACGGCGGGTGAGCGTCTCGCCGCAGTGACGGACAAGATCACCGGCTCCGGACCGGCCGAGCAATGGATCGTCGCGCTCGTCGGCTGGTGGCGGCGCACGCTGGAAAAGTCCGTGTTCGCCACGGGATGTCCGATCGTCGGCGCCGCACTCGCCGAATCCGAGCCGGGGGTGCAGGCAGCTGCGGGCACCGTGTTCACCGAATGGACCGACCAGATCGCTAACGGATTGCGCGCCAAGGGTTTATCGGCCGAGGAGGCGCGGTCGCTGGCCGGGTTCGTCATCAGTGCGTTGGAGGGCGCCATCATTCAATCCCGCGCGCTGAAATCCACTCGGCCGCTCGACGACGCGCAAGTGCACCTCACCGCCTTATTACGGGCCGTCGTCCCCGGGGCTTGACGGATCGCGGGCCGTTGGCGGCCCCCGGATAAGATGATGGGACCGCGACTGGCGCACTCGAGGTGGAAGCAACCACCGGGAAGCACCCTCGCCCCGCACCGCGCGCCTGGGTGCCGGGCTCATGGCCCCGGGGTGCGCACTCCGGGCCACCCGGACCACGGAGGTTGCGATGCAGACCGAGACACAGAACCCCCTGATCGGCGCGGCGCGGACGGCCAATAGACTCGGCCAGGTGACGCAGACGACCGCCTCTGTCAATACCCAATCCCTCGGTGAGCTCGATCCGGAGCTCGCTGCCGCGATGGCAGGCGAACTCGCCCGCGAACGCGACACCCTCGAGATGATCGCCTCGGAGAACTTCGTACCGCGCGCGGTGCTGCAGGCGCAGGGCAGCGTGCTCACCAATAAGTACGCCGAGGGCTACCCGGGCCGCCGCTACTACGGTGGCTGCGAGCACGTCGATGTCGTCGAGACCCTCGCACGCGATCGCGCCAAGGAACTCTTCGGCGCCGAATTCGCCAATGTGCAGCCGCATTCCGGCGCGCAGGCGAATGCCGCGGTGCTGATGGCGCTGATGGAGCCGGGCGACCGGCTG
This sequence comes from Nocardia sp. NPDC049526, assembly GCF_044465765.1. Lineage (NCBI taxonomy): Bacteria > Bacillati > Actinomycetota > Actinomycetes > Mycobacteriales > Nocardiaceae > Nocardia > Nocardia sp. NPDC049526. Next base: position 225,839 of record NZ_JBITMA010000007.1, read on the forward strand.
CTCGGCCTCGACCTCGCGCACGGCGGTCACCTCACTCACGGTATGCGGCTGAACTTCTCCGGCAAGCTCTACGAGGTGCACTCCTACGGGGTCAGCAAGGAAGACCACCGCATCGATATGGAGGAGCTGCGCAAAACCGCGCTCAGCTCGCGTCCGAAGGTGATCGTCGCCGGTTGGTCGGCCTACCCGCGGCACCAGGACTTCGCGGCGTTCCGGGAGATCGCCGACGAGGTCGGCGCGAGGCTGTGGGTCGATATGGCGCACTTCGCCGGCCTGGTCGCCGCCGGTCTGCACCCATCGCCGGTGCCCTACGCCGATGTGGTGTCCTCCACCGTGCACAAGACGCTGGGCGGTCCGCGCTCCGGGTTGATCCTGGCCAAGCAGGAGTACGCCAAGAAGCTCAACAGCTCGGTGTTCCCGGGTCAGCAGGGCGGCCCGCTGATGCACGTGATCGCCGCCAAGGCCGTCGCGTTCAAGATCGCGGCGAGCGCCGAATTCAAGGAGCGTCAGGAGCGCACCCTGTCCGGTGCGAAGATTCTGGCCGAGCGGCTCGGCGGCGCGGATGTCAAGGACAAGGGCATCAGCGTCCTCACCGGCGGCACCGATGTGCACCTGGTGCTGGTCGACCTGCGCAACTCCGAGATCGACGGTCAGCAGGGTGAGGATCTGCTGCACGAAATCGGAATCACGGTGAACCGCAATGCCGTTCCGTTCGACCCGCGCCCGCCGATGGTCACCTCCGGCCTGCGTATCGGCACCGCCGCCCTGGCCACCCGTGGTTTCGGTGATGCCGAGTTCACCGAGGTCGCCGACATCATCGCCACCGCACTGGCTGGGGGCTCCGATGTCGACGCCCTGCGCGCTCGTGTCACCAAGCTGGCTCGGGACCTGCCGCTCTACAACGGCCTCGAGGACTGGCACCTGCTCGGCTGAGCAACTCTTATTCGCCTGGGAATCCAGCTGTGCGCCAACGGTATTCGTTGGTGCGCGTGGGTTCCCAGGCGAATTCGTCCGTGAGTGCGGTCGAAAAGCCGCTCCGTCGCCGGACTTCTGGGCGGTTCCTGCCGTACCCCGAGTTCGGCTCGGCCGCGGCATGATTCGTATCGACTGGTGTGGGCCCGCCGCCACCTGGTCAACAGCGCGCCTACGTCCCGGTCGCCATCGACGCGATGGAGAAGATCGCTAACCTGTCCACCGCCGAGAAGCCAAAATCAAGTGGAATCCATGGCGGCATCGCCTGAAGAAGCCCCCGCCACCAGTGTCACCTGATCTTGAATTCTTCGCCATCTTGAATTCTTCGCCTCGCCCGAGGCTCTGCCCGGCTCCGCCCCGCGGGTCCTAGTGGTCGACGCGGGCTTTGGCTCGGACGATGGAGTCGTCCAGGTAGCGGGTGATGTCGGCGCTGGTGGCGGGGCGGATCATGCGGGCGCGGTTGGCGGGGACTTCGCAGTAGCGGCCGGCCTTGGTGTCGATCCAGCGGAGTTTTCCGGTGCGCAGGGGTTCGGCATTGCGGGGGCCGACCAGGACGGTTACGGTGCCGCTGGTGTCGCAGGGTTGGCGCCAGAAGCGGCGGTAGCGGTCCTGGATGGCGCGGGAGGGGGAGTTGCCGAACGGATCGGGGCGGTCGTCGTTGAGATCGTCGAGGAGGTAGCTCTTTTCGGCCGCGGTACCGGGTGGCGGATCGGGGAGCAGGCGGATCAGTTCGGTGGCGAGCTGGTCGACGCGGACGCGGCGCAGGCGTACCTTGCCACCATCCGGAGCCGCAGCCTGCAGCGCGATGACGCCCGGTCCGGTGCGGGTGGCGCAGCCGATGGCGCGCAGTTCGATCGCGCCGCGGGTGTTATCGATGCCGAACAGTTCGATGCGCCACTCGGGTTTGGCGAGCACCCCGATGGCGCGCTGTAGCGACGCATTGTCCTCACGGTCCAGCTCCGCGCGGAATTGCCGCTGGTAGGCGCGATATTCATGGAGTCCGGGAAAGCGGCTGGTGAAGCGGAACGGAAAGGGCATGCGATCCAGGCCGGTGCCGAACCAGGCCGCCGCGAATTGCTCGGCGGACAGGGTCCACTGCGTCATCATTGCGCCCCGAGTACGGGCGGCACGGTCTTCTCCACTTCGCCGATGAGCTCCTCGCCGTGCTCCTCGGTCCGCAGGTACTTCGCCGACTTGTGCTCACCGTCGGCACCCCGTCGCCCACGCGCGCCGGGCGGGAACATCCCCGAGTATCCGGCGGCACCCGTCGCGCCCACCCGGCTCGGCGTACTGGTGGTCGGTTGAGCAGTCGTCGCTCCCGGTGTGGTGCCCGGCACCGACTTGCCAGGACTCGGATTCTCGCCGGTGTTGGGCACACCACCGAGGCTGGGTGCGCTACCCGGACCGGGTGCACTGCCGGAACCGGGCGAGGCACCCGTCGGGGTCGAGGTCCCCGGCCCGATCCCGCCGGACGTGACGCTGGTCGGTGAAATCTGCGTACCGGCCGAGGGGATGGCCGAAGTTGTGGATGTATGTGTAAAGGAGGCGGGGATGGTCGACGAGCCATTGTTCTGAGCCGACGAAATAGATTGCGAGGCAACAGTTTCAGATCGACCTGACGTATCCGGCTCGACGGTGTCCGCGCTATTGCTCGGATCCCCGGCCTTACCGGTGTCCTCTGTCTTACCTGCATCCCCGGCGCCGCTGGTCGCTTCTGCCTTGCCTGAATTCCCAGCCCCGCTGGTGTCCTCCGCCTTGCCTGTATCCCCAGCCCCGCCGGAACCCTCGGTCGTGCCTGTATTCCCGGTCTTGCCGGACTCCCCACCCTTGCCGGCGCCCTCCGCCGGGCTCGTATCCCCAACCCCGCTGGTGCCCTCCGCTTTACCTGTATCCCCCGCCATACCGGACTCCCCACTCGCACCGGGCGAAACCCCCGTCCCCGGAACCCCCGACACCCCAGAAATCGGATCAGCCGGCGGCGGCAACGTCGGAATCAACGGCGCCGTACTCCCATAGGGCTGGATATAAAACGTGCTCATATCATCCCGAGCCTGTTCCTCCTGCGAATTCCGCAGCTCGGGCCCTCGCGCACTATCCGAACTATCCACCACCGGCGGCACCGCCACCTTGAACCGCCCCGCCGCACTCACCGCCGCCGACAGCGGTGTCGACTGCTGATCCAGCGACTCACCCAGCTCACCGACGCGGGCGGCATACTCCCGAATGCCGCGCACCGCCCGGTCGGCCGCCGCGCCCTCCCAATGTTGATCCACTGCTTGCTGAATCGCGGTTTCGAACTGCTGTCCGGCCTTGGTCACCGCTGCCGCGATGGCGGCCCAGGCATCGAACGCGCCGTCCAGTCCGTCCGGATTCATCTGGTCGGCCGCCTGTTTGATCTCCGCGTGCGAAAAGTTCTGCGCGTTCTCTGGATTGGTGATCGCGCGGCCGTCCATTTGTGCTGTCATGGCCGAGCCAGCCCCTTCCGTCAGTGCCGTCTGACTCTATAGACGCACTCGACCCCACCTCGGTTCCATCGAAACACAGCCGATCTCGCCGCGCCAGACCATTCGGTCCGCTGAAGGGTGCCGCTGGTACCGGTGTCAGTTCGCATTCGCGGCCGCGACCAGCGCCGGGTAGTCCGGCAGTTCGATGGTCTTGACGTTCTCGGTCATTTTCACCATCTTGTCGAACATCCACGAGTGCAGGAACCAGTTGCGGAACTTGATGCCGAGCGCGGTCTTCGGGGCGAAGAAGCGGCCCGCATTGCTGTAGTCCGCAAGTTTGCCGAGCGAGTGCATGAGCTCGTCGTAGCGCGCGAAGGCCATCCGGTAGTCGCCCTCGGCGAGCGCGAGTTCACCGGCCATGATGTAGGCGCCCTGCACCGCGAGTCCGGTTCCGAAGCCGCCCAGGGTGTTTCCGTAGCCCGAATCGCCGACCAACGCGACCCGGCCCCGGCTGTAACTCTTCATCTTGCGCACCATGCTGATCGAGTCCAGGAAGAAGTCGTCGAACTCCGCCAGTTCGGCGAGAATGCGCGGCGCCTCCCAGCCGACGTCGGCGAAGGTCTCCTCGATGATGTGTCGCTGCGCCTCGATGTCGTCACGGGCGTAGTCGAGTTCGGGCGAGGCGAAGATGTAGAGCTGCTGTGCCTTCGAGCCGCCGCTGATGATGCATTTGCCCGGCTCGTTGTAGCCGTATGCCGTCATCCGCTCGGGGGTGCCCTCGGACTTGGTCGCCCACGGGCTCGCGCCGGCGACGCAGTAGTAGTGGCCGAGGTGCTTGACGAATTCCTTTTCCGGTCCGAACGCCAGACGCCGTACCCGCGAATGGATGCCGTCGGCGCCGAAGACCAGATCGAAGCCGCGCGGCGCGCCCTTCTCGAATTCGACCCAGACACCGTCGTCGGTCTCGGTCAGCGCGCTGATCGAGTCGCCGAATACGTATTCGCAGTCCTGGTAGGTCTTTTCGTACATGATCCGCGCCAGATCCCCGCGCAGGATCTCCACGTCGCCGCCGGTGAAATCGCCGGAGATGAGCGCCTGCTGCTCGCCCTTGCCGTCCACGATCGCGATATCGGTGGTGCCGGTGCGGTGCGCGTAGATCTCGTCCAGGATGCCCATTCGCTCGAGCACCTTGTGGTGTGTTTCGCCGGTGAAGTCGACGGCCTGGCCGCCCGGTCGCAACTGCGGCGCGCGCTCGACCACCGTGACGGTGAATCCGTAGCGGGTGAGCCAGTAGGCGAGTGCGGGGCCGGCGATGCTCGCGCCGGAGATGAGAACGGTCTTGTTGCGCATGATGTCTCCTGAGGTCCCTATCTGTGTCCGATGGAATCTGTATCCGCTGGACACGAATTAGAGTATGGTGGACGCAGTTACTTGTCAACACGCAATGCGTAAGGATGTGGAAATGCCTGCACCGACCACCGTCGAACTGCTCTGGGGCACCCAGCAGCGGCCCAAGCGCGGACCCAAGCCCGCGTTGTCACTGGAGGGGATCGTCGCGGAGGCCATCGCCCTCGCCGATGCCGAAGGACTGGCGAATCTGTCCATGCAGCGCCTGGCCGAACGCCTCGGCTTCACCAAGATGTCGCTGTACCGATATGTGCCGGGCAAGGAACAGCTCACTGCGTTGATGGTGGATGCCGCGATGGGTGACCCGCCGGATGTTGTCGCGGCGCACCAGAATTCGAATGAAGAACCGTGGCGAGCCGGACTGCGCCGATGGGCCGAGACGATCTTCGAGCGCTACACCGCACACCCCTGGTCGATAAGCCTGACGATCGGCGTGCGTACGTTCGGTCCCAATGAAATGGGCTGGATGAACGCCGCACTGACCGCGCTCGACGGCACCGGGTTGACCGGACCGGAGCGGCTGGACACCATCGTGCTGCTCAACGGGCACATCCGCAGCCTCGTGCAGCAGGTGACGACCGGGGACCGGCAGGAAACGGCGCAGCAGATCGCGGGCCAGTTCGCCGAGATGATGGCCGTCGCGGGCGACCGGTTTCCCCTGGTTTCCGCCGCCTTCGCCGAGGAGGCCGCCGCGACCGGTGCACCACCCGCGAACGAGGGCCCAGGCGATGCGCTGAGCTTCGGTATCGACCGAATTCTCGATGGCCTGGGTGTCCTCATCGCCGACCGCCGCCGACCCTAGCGGCACAATCGGGCGCAGCCGGACAACGTCCGGCCATTGGTCTCTTGCGCTTGGACGAGCGAATGCGAGACCACCGCTTAGGCTCAGTGCATGACCGACGAACTGGAACTGGAGCAGGACGCGATCACCACGGTGCGGGAGTTCTTCGCCGCACTCGAGATCGGCGCGGTGGAGGAGGCACTGGACCTCCTGCATCCCGATGTCGTCTGGAAGAACACCTCACTGCCGACGGTCGGCGGCGGTCTCACGCGCAAGATACTGCGCGGGATGAACCGCGACTCCATCGGCTTCGCCGCCGAAATGCATCACATCGCCGCCGACGGCGCCTTCGTGCTGACCGACCGCACCGATATCCTGCGCGTCGGCCCGCTGCGGATCGCGTTCTGGGTCTGCGGCACCTTCGAACTGCGCGACGGCCGAATCATCCTGTGGGACGACCACTTCAGCTGGGAGAACTTCCTGCGCGGCACCGCCGTCGGACTCTTCCGCGCCGCACTGCCCCAGCGCTGAAGGGGGCCGTCGACGGTAGTCGAACGGTGGCTCCGGGCCGCCGCGACAGCCGCCATTCGACTACCGTCGGTGCCTTCGCCGCGGGCTGTCAGGTGTGCTTGGCGAGGTATTCGAGGTAGTAGGGGCGCAGGACTTCGGCTATCTTGCCGTCGCCCGCGTGGATGTAGTCGTCGATCATCGGCAGCACGTACTTGATATCGGCCTCGCTCTCGCCGAGATTGCCCGCGGCGGCCTCGGCGGCCGGAATCGACTTCAGTAGCCGCCATAGATATTTGATGTCGCCGCGTCGCGCCGCGAGCCGGACCGCACGGTCGTGCAGTTCCTTCGACGACAGCTTCTCCAACTCCTCGTTACCGGCCATACCTGCGACTCTATCCCCTGCACCAATGCGGGGTTAACGACAAATTCACGGACACGCCTACCTGTGCCCGAGCGGAGACCGGGTAGTCGGCGGTAGCGTCGTTGGTGCGGGCCGCGTCGGTGTGGCTCGTACGGGAGGTCCTGAACCGTGACTGAGCTACTCAGTACGAGAGGGCCGGCACCCGGCCCTCTGGGCATCTGACGCAAGTCGGATCCCATCAGGACGGACCGGTCCAGCGAGATCGTTCGTGCGGGTGCCGCGCGAACACAAAGGAGCCCACCGTGACTGCTGCACGCTCCGTTCCCGCTCCCTCGGCGCACTCCAGCTCCGCGAAAGGCGAAGCCGCCGCGAAGGGGGCCCGCCCCTCGCATTCCCAGAATTCCGGTGCGAAATCCTTCGTCATCGACACGTCGGTTCTATTGTCGGATCCCTGGGCTTTCACCAGGTTCGGCGAAAACGATGTCGTATTACCGCTGGTCGTGATCAGCGAACTCGAAGGTAAGCGCCACCATCACGAACTGGGCTGGTTCGCGCGGGAAGCCCTGCGCAACCTCGATGATCTGCGTCTGCAACACGGCAGGCTGGATCAGCAGGTGCCGATCGGCACCGAGGGCGGAACGCTGCAGGTGGAACTCAACCACACCGACCCCGCGGTACTCCCGGTCGGATTCCGCACCGACACCAATGATTCCCGCATCCTGGCCTGTGCGCTCAATCTGGCGGCCGAGGGCCGTCAGGTGGTGCTGGTGTCCAAGGACATTCCCTTGCGCGTCAAGGCGAGTGCGGTGGGTTTGCACGCCGACGAATACCACGCCCAGGACGTGGTGACCTCCGGCTGGGCCGGAATGGTGGAGATCGATGTCTCCAAGACACAGATCGATCAGCTCTACACCGAGGCCGTGATCGATCTGGACGAGGCGCGGGAACTGCCGTGCCACACCGGAATCCGGTTGCTCGGGGCAAGCTCCAGCGCGCTGGGCCGGGTCACGCCGGATAAGCGGGTGCAGCTGGTGCGTGAACGCGAGGCGTTCGGACTGCACGGCCGCTCGGCCGAACAGCGCATCGCACTGGATCTGCTGTTGGACGAGAGCGTCGGCATCGTCTCGCTCGGCGGCCGGGCCGGTACCGGCAAGTCGGCCCTGGCCCTGACGGCCGGTTTGGAGGCGGTGCTCGAGCGTCGCACACAGCGCAAGGTGGTGGTGTTTCGTCCGCTGTACGCGGTCGGTGGGCAGGATCTCGGCTATCTGCCGGGATCGGAGAGCGAGAAGATGGGCCCGTGGGCGCAGGCGGTCTTCGACACGCTCGACGGGTTGGCCAGTCGCGAGGTGATGGAGGAGGTGCTCAGCCGCGACATGTTGGAAGTCTTGCCGCTCACCCACATTCGCGGTCGCTCACTGCACGATTCGTTCGTGATCGTGGACGAGGCGCAGTCGCTGGAGCGCAACGTGCTGCTGACGGTGCTCAGCCGACTGGGCACCGGATCGCGCGTAGTGCTGACCCACGATGTGGCCCAGCGCGACAACCTACGTGTCGGTCGGCACGACGGTGTCGCCGCGGTGATCGAAAAGCTCAAGGGGCACCCGCTTTTCGCGCACATCACCTTGACCCGTAGCGAACGGTCGCCGATCGCGGCGCTGGTGACCGAGATGTTGGAGGAGTACGGCCCGAATGCATAGCGGGTAGCAGCAACTACCCAGGGTGTGTTTCCTGTCACAATCAAGCGGGTAGTATCCGTGTGATACCTGTTCAGCGGCGGCCCGGCGAGTCTCATATCGATTCGCCGGGCCGTTGCCGAACATCGGCCCAGGCTACGCGCGACGAGAGGGATGGAAATGCACCACTTCGCTCGACGAACGGCTGGATTCACCGCGGTCACCGCGACCGCGGCACTGCTGCTGGCCACCGGCTGCGGCAATGACGACGACAAGGACAAGAACTCCGCCGTGTCCATGACGACCACCTCTGCGGCCGCCCACGGCGAAGAGCATATGTCCGGCGCGGCGGAGGAGACCAAGATCGCCACCCAGGGCGGCGATATCACCGTCTCCGGCATCATCTTCGACAAGTACGTGCAGTCCGGCGGCCCGACGGGTCCGCTCGGCGCTCCGCTGAAGTCGCAGGAGGATGCCCCCGACGACGGCAAGTGGCAGGACTTCACCGGCGGAGCGATCGTCTGGAGCAAGGACAGCGGCGCGCACATCGTCTGGGGCGAAGTCCGCAAGGCGTGGGAGGACAACGGCGGCCCTAGCGGCAAGATCGGCTACCCGACCAGCGATGAGAAGGACATCCCCGGCGGCAAGGAGAGCGATTTCGTCGGCGGCACCATCACCTGGGTGGACGGCAACACGACCGTCACGCCGAAGTCCTGATCCGCACCGGCGTCCGGGCGCTCACATGCCATTATTGGTGAGTGCTCGCGGTTCGCTCGAAAGAGCTGGTGCTTGTACGCTCGGACGCCGGTACCGATTCCTATTCGTAGATCCCCGCATCGCGGGGCCCAGCCGCTAGGTTGTGCTAGTGCAAACTCTCTTGACCGATCGCGAACTGCTCGCGTCCCTCGCCGATGCGGTGGAGCTGAATCTGCGCCGTCACATCGCCGCCGCCGACGGCTGGCAGCCGCACGACTACGTGCCGTGGGACGACGGCCGTAATTTCGGCTTCCTCGGCGGAATTGATTGGGCGCCGGAGCAATCCGAGTTGAGCGAGACCGCCAAGCTGGCGCTGACGGTCAGCGTGCTCGTCGCGGACAATCTGCCCTCGTACCACCGTGAGGTCGGTAAGTACCTGCGCACCGGATCGTGGTGGCGCTGGGTCGGCCGGTGGACGGCCGAGGAGAACCGGCACGAGATCATGATCCGCAACTACCTCATGGTCACCCGGTCGGTCGACCCGGTGCAGTTGGAGCGGTTGCGGATGGACCATATGACCAAGGGCTTCCGGCGTCCCGCGCTGCACCTGCTCGACGTGCTCGCCACCTGCGCGTTCGAGGAAGCGGCCGCCGCCATCCGGCATCGCAACACCGCCGCGCTCGGGGAGAACAAGATGGTCACCGCCATCGCCGAGCGCATCGCGATCGACGACGAACTGCAGTCGATCTTCTTCGCCGACCTGATCAGCGCGGCGTTCGATGTCGCACCGGATCAGACGATGCGCGCCATCGCCGACAGCGTCGCGCGGTTCGAGGTGCCGTCGGTGGCGTTGCCCGATGGGCGCAGTAGCGATGATGTGCTCGCCGAGGCGGGCATCTACGACCGAGCCAAGGAGAACGAATTGGTCTTCGGTCCGCTGCTGGAGCGGTGGGAGTTCTTCACTCGCACCGGTCTCGGTGCGGACGGTGAGAAGGCGCGCGCGGAACTCGCGGGCCTGCGGGCCGGATTGCCTGCCTGATTCTCGAGTCCGGTCGGCGCACGGTTTGTGCGCCGACCGGTTTTTTACTTTCCGTCCTCGACCTTGGCCATCGACAGCACATCCAAGCGGCGATCGAGTTCTTCCAGGGTGAGCTTCTCGTCGAGCAAACCGCGATCGATCACGGTCTGACGGATGGTCTTCTTTTCCTTCAGCGCCTCTTTCGCGACCGCGGCCGCCTCTTCGTAGCCGATGGCGGAATTCAGCGGCGTCACAATCGAGGGTGACGATTCCGCGAGGGTGCGCAGATGATCCTCGTTGGCGATCAGACCGCGAATGCACTTATCGGCGAACAGCCGGGACACATTGGCGAGCAGCCGAATCGACTCGAGCAGATTGCGCGCCATCACCGGGATGTAGACGTTCAACTCGAATGCGCCGTTCGCACCGGAGAACGCGACCGCCGCGTCGTTGCCGATCACCTGCGCGGCGACCTGCGTAACCGCCTCGGGCAGTACCGGATTCACCTTGCCGGGCATGATCGAACTGCCGGGCTGCAGATCTGGCAGCTGGAGTTCGCCGAGACCGGTCAGCGGACCCGAACCCATCCAGCGAATATCGTTGGCGATCTTGGTGAGGCTCACCGCGACGGTGCGCACCGCGCCGGACGCCTCCACCAGACCGTCGCGGGCGGCCTGCGCCTCGAAGTGATCCTTCGCTTCGGAGAGTGCATCGAGATCGGTCGACAGCACCAGTTCGGACACGACTTTCGCGCCGAAACCCGCGGGTGCGTTGAGACCCGTGCCGACCGCGGTGCCGCCGATGGGCAGCTCACCGAGCCGGGGCAGCACCGCCATGATGCGCTCCATACCCGCCGCGACCTGGCGGGTATAGCCGCCGAACTCCTGGCCGAGGGTCACCGGCACGGCGTCCATGAGGTGGGTGCGCCCGGACTTCACGACGGTGCGCCATTCGGTCGACTTGTCCAGCAGCGCCAGCCGCAGATGTTCCAGCGCCGGGATCAGATCCTTGATCGCGGCCTCGGTGGCGGCGAGATGGGTCGCGGTGGGGAAGGTGTCGTTCGACGACTGCGACATGTTCACGTCGTCGTTGGGGTGCACGGTCACGCCGTTGGCCTTCGCGATCGAGGCGATCACCTCGTTGGCATTCATATTCGAGCTGGTCCCCGAGCCGGTCTGGAAGACATCGATCGGGAACTGCTCGTCGTGCAGACCGTCGGCGATCTCGTTCGCGGCGGCGATAATGGCATCCGCCTTGGCCGGATCGAGCAGCCCGAGATCCTTGTTCACCTTGGCGCACGCGGCCTTGAGCAGGCCGAGCGCCCGGATCTGCGCCCGCTCCAACCCGCGCCCGCTGATCGGAAAGTTCTCCACGGCCCGCTGCGTCTGCGCCCGCCACAACGCATCCACGGGAACCCGAACTTCCCCCATCGTGTCGTGCTCGATCCGGAACTGCGTCTCCTCGGTCGTCATAATCCCGACCCTATGCCGCATACGCCGACCGTGGGGCTGCCACGCCTGAGGCGATTCGCACAGTGCCCTCGACCCGCCCCGGGAATAACTCCCGCACCGATCCGTCCATGACGGTGTCCCAGTAGGCGGGCTCGACTGCGTCCCACGGTTTCGTTCACGGCCGTTCGTAGAATCCGTCGATCCGGCCACGGGCAACTGCCTTTGCGGCGGAAAGTACGTCGCGCGGTTTCGCTTTCGCGGCGGGCGTGCCGCCTATGGTGGTGATCGGCTCGGTCAGGGCGAAGAGTTGGAAGGCGTAGCGGTGCGTTCCGTGCCCTTTGATCGGGGCCGGACCTTGGTAGCCGCGGCCGAAGCCGGAGCGGAGGATGCTGACGCCGGGCGCGGGATCGTCGGCGCGCAGTCCGTCCTGTGGCAGTTCGGCGAGCGTCGGTTCCAGCAGGGCTACGCAATGCACGAATGGCAATCCCGTTGGTGCGTCCGGATCTTCGACGACCAGCAGCAGTTGCGCTGTACCGTCGGGCACGGTCCACGCCAGCGTGGGGGATGCGTCTCGGCCACCGATCCGCTTGGACGCGTGCACCTTTGGCAGTGGTGACTCGTGGGCGAAATCCGGGCTGGTGACTTCGAAGGTCGCGTCGGTGGCGAGGTTCGGCAGATGCCAGGCGAGGCCATGCTCTCCGGCGCGCCGGTTCTTCAACAGCTTACCGATGATTGCCATCGGATCTCCTTGGTCTACTGGGGATTCCGGAGCTTACCGTCGTAGCACGAGCGCTGCACATGACGAAAAATCGAGCCCGATCCGAAGCGGACCGGGCTCGACTCGTTCGAGAAGATCAGGGCATCGGGGGCACCGCATCCTCGTCGCCGACGAAATCGACCGAGGAGTATTCGCGGAGTTTCGTGAGGCGGTGGTAGGCGTCGATCATGCGGACGGTGCCGGACTTGGAGCGCATGACGATGGACTCGGTGGAGGCGCCGCCGGGGTAGTAGCGGACGCCGCGTAGTAGGTCGCCGTCGGTGACGCCGGTGGCGCAGAAGAACACATTGTCGCCTGCGACCAGGTCATCGGTGGTGAGGATGCGGCTGAGGTCGTGGCCCGCGTCGATGGCCTTCTGGCGTTCCGCCTCGTCCTTGGGGGCGAGCATGCCCTGGAGTTCACCGCCCATACAGCGCATCGCGGCGGCGGCGATGATGCCCTCAGGGGTGCCGCCGATGCCGACCAGGATGTCGGTGCCGGAGTCGGGGCGGGCGCAGGCGATGGCGCCCGCGACGTCACCGTCGGAGATCAGGCGGATGCGGGCGCCGGCGTCGCGGACCTCCTGGATCAGGTCCGCGTGGCGCGGCCGGTCCAGGATGCAGACGGTGAGATCGGACTTCGACAGGCTCTTGGCCTTGGCCACCCGGCTGATGTTCTCACCGATCGGGGCGGAGATATCGATCACGCCCGCCGCGTCGGGGCCGACCGCGATCTTGTGCATGTAGAACACCGCGGACGGGTCGAACATCGCGCCGCGCTCGGCGACCGCGAGCACCGCGATGGCGCCGGGCGAACCCTTCGACATCAGCGTGGTGCCGTCGATCGGGTCGACCGCGAAGTCGACCTCGGGACCGGTGCCGTCGCCGACCAGCTCACCGTTGTAGAGCATGGGCGCTTCGTCCTTCTCGCCCTCACCGATGACCACGATGCCGCGCATGGAAACGGAGCTGACCAGCTGCCGCATGGCGTCGACGGCCGCACCGTCGCCACCTTCCTTATCGCCGCGGCCGACCCAGCGGCCCGCGGCCATCGCACCGGCCTCGGTGACCCGGACCAGTTCGAGCGCGAGGTTGCGGTCCGGCGCCTCGCGGCGGCTGGGTGCGGGCGAAGATGCCGTCATTACGGTGTGCCTCCTACGGTCGTTGCTACCGCTGATTCTCTCAGAAGCGTGACCGTTCTCGATCAGGTACTACCCGTAGCGATTGCTCGCAGGTCGCTCGAAAAGGTCAGCTCCAGATCTCCGGCTACCTGTGCGGGAGTGTGCCGCAACCGGCGTGGATACTGGGAGCGTGTCGTACCAAAAGCCGCGAATTCTCAACGACTACCGGGATCTGTTCTGGTCACTGATCCCGTTGGTGCTGATCGCCGTGGTCTTCGCCGGGCTCGCCAGCCAGTGCAGCTTCGCGGGGAAAGGGCCGACCGAGGGGCAGATTCCGCACTTCGACGTGACGGCGGCACTCGCCAACGACGCCAAGACCATGCCCTTCCCGATCCGCAATCCCAGCCTGCCCGAACATTGGACCCCGAACTCCGGTAGCCGCGACACGATCACCACCACCGGCGGCGGGCCGGTCAGCACTGTTGGTTTCATCACACCGCAGGGCACGTATATGCGGATGAGTCAGAGCAGCGCGACCGAGGAGTCGCTGTCGCGCTTCGTGCTCGGCTCCCGCTACGGCACCGGCACCGAGCAGGTCGGCGACCAGAAGTGGGTCGTCTATGCCGAGCAAGGTTCCGAGACGGCGTGGATCGGCGACTTCGGCCAGTCCCGAGTGCTCATCACCGGCGCAGGCAATCACGCTGCGTTCACCACCTTGGCCGCGGCCATCGGCGCAGCTCAGCCACTCACACGCTAGTCAGAGCGGCGCCACCCACGTCAAACCAGCGGCCTCTGCCGCCGCGCCGAGGCGCTTGTCATACGTGACGAATGCGATCAGATCGGTGGCTAGTTCCTGTGCGGTGGCCAAGTGGAGCGCATCGAGGCTCCGGACTGTTGCGGGTGACACCGCTGCGGCATTGGCTCGTACGATCCCATCCATTTCGAGTCTGTCCACGCGAGCGAGGACGGCTGGTACGTGAATGAGGTCGGCCGGGTCGGCCACCCGCACTGCGTGGACCAGTTCGACTTCCACCAGCGACGAAGCAACCCAGGGCTCTTCGGGGCGATCATCGAGCCAGCTCGCCAGCGCGGCGGATTCCGATTCCAGATGAATCAGCTTCACCAGAGCACTGGTGTCCAGATAGATCATCAGTAGCGCTCGTCGTCGCGCAGAGCCTGCAGTGCCGCGCTCACGCTGCCCTCGGTATCGATCGGTGCATCGTTCAGTCGTCGGCGTACCTCAGCAAGCAGATCCGCACGACCCCTGGTGGCCGGGCGCATCCGGCGCTCGATGAGCAACCGCGCCCGGACGTCTCGCTCGGGATCGACTGGCACGATCCGGCCGATGATGGTGCCGCGCTCGGTGATATCGATGGTTTCCCCCGCTTTGACCAGCGCCAGGCATCGCGCTGTGTGATGCGACAGTTCTCGGATGGGGATAGCGGTCATCAGCCCATTGTGTCACAAATTTGTGACACAACGGTGGCGCGGCGGATGGTCATTCGTCGGTTTCGAGGTCGGTGCGGGAGAGGGCGTTTTCGACCCGCTGACGCGCGCCCGCCAGATGTTCCTCGCAGCGGATGGCCAGCGCCTCGCCGCGCTCCCACAGCGCGAGGGATTCGTCCAGGTCGAGACCGCCCTGTTCGAGCATCTTGACGACGTTGACCAGTTCGTCGCGGGCGCGTTCGTAGCCGAAGGTGGAGATCTCGGCCAGCTCGTCGTCCTTGCCGGGGTCGGCCAAGGTCAGTTCCTCCCTGTGTCGGTCTTGCCCAGTGCTCGGGTACCCAACTCTTGGGTGCCCAGTGCGGCGGCGGAGATTGCACCGTCGGCGACCCGGATCCGCAGCTGACTACCCGCGGGCGCGTCCTCGATCGAGCGGACCACATGCCGCTCCTTACCGCTGACGCGCTGCACGACAGCGTAGCCACGGGCCAGCGTCGCGGCCGGTCCCACCGCGGTGAGTTTTTCGCGCAGGTGCCGGGTTGCGGTGCTTTCGGTGCTGATCAGATGGTCGGCGGTGCGGCGGGCGGCGGTGCGCAGGCGTTCGATCTCGTCGTAGCGGCGGTCGAGTTCGCGCAGCGGGTCCGCCAGCACCGGCCGGGAACGCAACTGGGCCAGTGCCCTGGTTTCGCGGTCGACCCAGCCGCGCAGTGCCGCGGCGGCGCGGGTGCGCATATCGCGGACCCCGGCCAGTTCGGCGGCCGCGTCGGGCACGATGCGCTTGGCGGCGTCGGTGGGGGTGGCGGCGCGCAGGTCGGCGACCAGATCGCACAGCGGGTTATCGGGTTCGTGACCGATCGCGCTGACGATCGGCGTGGTCGCGGCGACGATCGCGCGGCACAGCGTCTCATCGGAGAAGGGCAGCAGATCCTCGACGCTGCCGCCACCGCGGGCCAGCACGATGACCTCGACAGCCGGATCGCGATCGAGTCCGGCCAGCGCCTGCACTATCTGTGGTACCGCGGTCGGGCCCTGCACCGCGGTATTGCGGATTTCGAAACGTACTGCGGGCCAACGATTTCGGGCCACAGTCAGCACATCGCGCTCGGCGGCGCCGGCTCGGCCGGTGATCAGGCCGATTGTCTTGGGCAGGAACGGGATCGGCCGCTTCAGCCGGGGATCGAATAGTCCCTCCGCGGCGAGCAGTGCCTTCAACCGTTCGATGCGGGCCAGCAGTTCACCGATGCCGACCGGGCGAATCTCCATGGCGCGCAACGAAATCGTGCCGCGACCGGTGAAGTACGCGAGTTTGCCGTACACCACGACCCGGCTGCCCTCTTGCAGCGGGACGGCGGAGCGTCGGATGAGATCCGGATGACAGGTCACCGACAGCGACATATCGGCGGCGGTATCGCGCAACACCAGGAATGCGGTGCTGGTGCCGGGACGCAGATTGATCTGGGTGATCTGGCCCTCCACCCAGATGCTGCCGAGTCGATCGATCCACTGCGCGACCTTGATTGCCACCGATCGCACCGGCCACGGCTGTTCGGCGGAGTTGGCCGGAGCCGCTCGGTCGGGTTGGCCGGCGGGTTCCCGGCCAACCGCCGGCGAAGACGCGGGGGGTTCGGTCACTGGGCCCGCACGGTGGCGATTCGGTTCGTCAGCATGGTCACGAACGGCGCCCTGGCACGCGTCTGCTGTTCGTACTCGAGCAGAGCGTTCAGATCCTCGACGGTCAGCATGCGCAGGCGGGCACGCAGCTGGGCCAGGGTCATATTGGCGTAGTCGTAGCGGGTGGCCACCTCGGGCTCGACGACCTCTGGTTCGGGCTCGGGCTGGGGTTCGGGGGCCACGGAAACCTCGGTCTCCGGCACGGCGATGGTCTGTACCGGGGCGGCGTGACCATTGGTCTCACCGATGCGGGCGGCATCGGCGGCGAAGTCGGTCGGTTCGTCGTCGGCGTACAGGTCGAAGCTGCTGGTGCGGGCGGGAGCGGTGAACTCCGGCTCGGTGTCCTCGTCGAAGGTGGCCCAGTCAGGCTGTTCGACGGGGGTGTTCGTGAGACGGTCGAATACGCCGTCGCCCTTGAGGGCGAGGCTGGTCACGAATTGCTGGACGTGCATGGTTGTCTGCAACATCTGGCTGATCGCGGTGATCGGGAAATTCATTGCGGCAGTTGGTAGCCGACGAGTTTCTTCGATGGCGTATACGGCGGCGCCGGCGGCGACCCGGGCCAGGAACGGTGGTCGAAACATGCTTCTAGCCTGCCCGATACGGGATGTTATGCAAAGCACTGGTGTCACAGACACGGAATCTACTTTGGTGCGCGCGGGGCCCTGCGTGGTTACCCGGGCTCCCTGCTGCGGGCCTGACCACGCGCGCCGGGGGTTCTGCATCATCCGGCGGCGTTTTTCGCCCGGTGCGAGTGTGTCGAGAACGACGTGACCGGCCGTCCAGCATTCGTCGGTCGCACGTAAGCTGATGGGCATGTCTTCGGCCATCCCCTTGAACGTCGGAATCGCCCGCTCGGCCGGTTCCGGATCCGCCGATGCCGATGGTGGTAAGCGCGTGCTGCTAGCCGAACCGCGTGGCTACTGCGCCGGCGTGGACCGCGCGGTCGAGACGGTGGAGAAGGCGCTCGAGAAGCACGGCGCCCCGATCTACGTGCGCAAGGAGATCGTGCACAACCGCCATGTGGTGGAGACGCTGCGTGAGCAGGGTGTGATCTTCGTCGATGAGACCGACGAGGTGCCCGAGGGTGCGCTGGTCGTGTTCTCCGCGCACGGTGTCTCCCCCGCGGTGCACGAGTCGGCGGCGGCGCGCAATCTGCGCACGATCGATGCCACCTGTCCGCTGGTGACCAAGGTGCATCAGGAGGCCAAGCGTTTCGCCCGCGACGACTACGACATTCTGCTGATCGGTCACGAGGGGCACGAGGAGGTCGAGGGCACCGCGGGCGAGGCCCCCGAGCATGTGCAGCTCGTCGACGGTCCGGATGCGGTCGACCGGGTCACCGTGCGCGACGAGGCCAAGGTTATCTGGCTCTCCCAGACCACACTCAGCGTCGACGAGACCATGGAGACGGTGCAGCGGTTGCGCCAGCGGTTCCCTGGACTGCAGGATCCGCCGAGCGATGACATCTGCTACGCCACCCAGAACCGTCAGGTGGCGGTCAAGGCGATGGCGCCGGAATGCGATCTGGTGATCGTGGTCGGCTCGCGAAATTCGTCGAATTCCGTGCGCCTGGTCGAGGTCGCGCTCGGCGCGGGCGCGAAGGCCGCGTACCTGGTGGACTACGCCCGCGAGGTCGACCCGGCGTGGCTGTCAGGTGTGCGCACGGTCGGCATCACCTCGGGTGCGTCCGTCCCCGACATCCTGGTGCGCGGTGTGCTGGATATGTTGGCGGAGCACGGTTTCGGTGAGGTGCAGCCGGTGACCACCGCCAATGAGACGCTGGTATTCGCACTGCCAAGGGAGTTGCGGGCGTCGCGTCACTGAGCTGCGCCAAGGATTTCCTGGGCGCGCCACAACGCTGGGCGCTGCCCGGTTCGCGTCGTGGAGCTGCGCGTGGCCGCTGTCACGCGTGACGGTCGCTGCTGTCGAGCAGTCGCCCGGCTAGAGGTTTTCCGGTCGACGGCGCTCAGTGCGGCTCGAATCACGTTCGCGGTAGCGGACATTGGGCTGCGGGTGTGGCGGTGGGGCTTCACCGCGCCGCCTGGTCGCTGCCGCCCGGCCCGAATCTCCATCGGCCCGAGGGGTTGCCGCGGCGGGTCGTACGGCCCGAGTCGGTTCGCCCTCGCTCCGGGCCGCTGCCGCAGCGGGTCGTACGGCCCGGGTCGGCTCGCCCTCGTTGCGGGCCGCTGCCGTGGCGGGGCGGGCGCTCGATCGGCGCTCGCGGCTCGGGCGTTCGTCACCACGGGCGCTCTTTGCGCCGCCGACGCGCGGCGGAGTGTCCGCTACTTCCGAACTACCGCGCCGACTCGGTCGCGGCAGATGCAGATCGGTATCGAGGTCGGAGGTATCGGCCTGGGGACGGCGGGTGCGGCGGCGCGCGGCATCGGCGAGCGAGCCGGCGCCGGTGCGCTCCGACTTGGTGCGCTTGGCTGCGTTGCTGCGGCCCCAGCTGGTGCCGCGACGAGATTCGTCGGAACGGCCCGCGGCCTCTTCGCGCCTGTGCAGCAGGATCCGCCCGCCGCCGATCGCCAGCACCAGCACGGTGGCCAGCGCCATGATCGGGAACCGGTTCACCAGCGGGATCGCCAGATTCAGCAGGATGTCCTTGAGGCCGGTCGAAGCGCCATCGGTGAGCTGCTGATAAGCCAGCGGCACCGCGACGAACAGCAACAGTGGTGGCAGCACCATCGTCGTGAAGAGTCCGCGATAGCGAACGGCGAGCACCGCCGCGACGCAGCCGAGGACGTATAACGTGTTGAACGTCGCGGTCAGCTCGTTGTTCTCGCCGTGGGCATCGATCAGGAACCCCAGAAACGTGCACGCCACCGCGATCAGAACCGCCGCCCCGGCCGGAATCCCCGGCACCGAGGGCAGGATCGAACGATGCGGCGCGGGCACCCGGGTTCGCACACGTTGGGAAGCAGCCACACCATGACACTAACTGCCGCCGCGCTCGGCGGCGTTACGGCACGGCCGTCGCAGGGCTAATCGTCGGCGTCGGCGAAGCCGACCGCCCGCGGCAATGAATCGACTCGATGGATTGCCGGCACCTCCTGCTCGGCTATTTCGAGATCGTGGAGTTTGCGGGCGGTGACCATCACCCGCGACTCGACCGAGGCGACGGTGTAGTTGAAAGCGTCTACGGCCTTACCGAGTTGCGCGCCGAGGCGGTCCAGATGTCGGCCGGTCATGCCGAGCCGGTTGTAGAGCTCGCGACCCAATTGCTGAACGGTAGCCATATCGCGGGACAGCGCTTCCTGTCGCCAGCCGAAGGCGACTGTGCGCAGCAACGCGATCAAAGTCGTCGGAGTAGCGAGGATCACGTTGCGGCCGAACGCGTACTCGAGCAGGCCGGAATCGGTGGTGAGTGCGGCATCGAGGAACGGATCGCCCGGTACGAACAGCACCACGAACTCCGGCGCGGGATCGAAGGCCAGCCAATAGGCCTTATCAGCCAGCTGATCGATATGGGCACGCAGATGTTTGGCATGGCGGCCGAGCAGTTCGGCGCGCTCGTCCGGGTCGTCGGTCATGGTGGCGTCGAGGTAGGCGGTGAACGGCACCTTGGCGTCGACCACGATCTGCCTGCCGCCTGCAAGATTGACCACGAGGTCCGGCCGCACCATGCCGGTACGTTCGGTAGCCCCGTCGCTGCGCGCGGCCCGGCTCACCTGGGTGTCGAAATCGCAGTGCCGGGTCATGCCCGCCAGTTCGACCACCCGCTCCAGTTGGATCTCGCCCCAGCGACCGCGCACCTGTGGTGCGCGCAATGCTGCGACAAGCTGACTTGTTTGGCTTGTGAGCTGATGTGATGTGCGCTGCATCCCCGCGACCTGCTCGCGCAGACTCGAATAGGCGTTGATCCGGTGATGTTCGACCTGCTGGATGTGCTGGTTCAGCGCGCCGACGGCCTCGCGCAGCGGATCCACCATCGCGCCGATGGCGTGCGAATGTCGGCGTGCCGCATCCTCATTCGCCGCGGTGAGCGATTGCCGCAGTAGCCGCTCATTGTCGGTGGCGGCGGCCAGTCTCGCCTCCGCGGCCGTCGCGCGCTGCCCGGCGCGCGCGGCATGCCCGAGCCAGCCGAGCCCTACCCCGGCGGCGAACACCAGCATCAGTGCGAGGAGCATCGGTGCGGTCATAGCGCAGATAGTGCCGCATGTCACCGACAAGTTCGAAACCCGCGAGCTATCGGACAGCAGCGAGTCGACAAACAGCCGGAGCCCGCGGATTTCTACCGGGCAGCCGACCACCAACCAGCGCCCAGCAATCAATGTGGCTGGGTCGCGCATTCTGCATTGGCGAGCGAGTCTTACGAGCGACCCGTTCGTGGCCCGTGTTGCGTCCGAGTCGTCGAAGCGCATGCGCCGCAGGCACGGGCCCCGCCCGCCTGGCACGTACCCATGAGGCGCCGAGCGATCCGCCCTCGGCGACCACTACGGAGCGCGTCTTACGAGCGAGGAGTTCGTGGCCCGTGTTGCGTCCGAGTCGTCGAAGCGCATGCGCCGCAGGCGCAAGTCTCGACGACTCGGACGCGAGACACCAGGGGGCCGCGAACCCGCCGCGCCGAAGGCGCGGCCAAAGATATTGAAGTGTGTCGGTGCGATCGCCTACGGTTTCGCGGCATGCGGATGCTGCACACCTCGGACTGGCACATCGGGCGCACATTTCATGGGGTCGATCTGCTCGCCGATCAGGCCGCCGCGCTCGCGGCCATTGCCGAATTGGTGGCGGCGCAATCCGTTGACGTCGTCGTACTGCCGGGAGACGTGTACGACCGATCCATTCCGAGCGCCGACGCGATCGCGGTGTGTATCCAGGGATTCGAGGCCATCCGCGCGGCCGGGGCGCAGATCGTCGTGACCTCCGGCAATCACGATTCACCGACGCGGCTGGGTGCCGGTGCGAGTTTCGCGGCGGCGGGCGGGTTGCATCTGCGCACGACGGTCGCCGCTGCCGATCAGCCGGTGCTGTTGTCCGACGAGCACGGCGCGATCGCCTTTTACGGCATCCCGTATCTCGAGCCGGAAATCACTCGCGCCGAACTCGGTGTGCCGCAAGCACGTTCACATGCGGACATCCTGGACGCGGCAATGCGCCGAATCCGGGCCGATATCGGCGAGCGTCCCGGCACCCGCACCGTGGTACTCGCCCATGCCTTCGTGGTCGGTGGCGAGGCGACCGGGTCCGAGCGTTCGATTTCGGTCGGCGGCGTGGAGACGGTGCCGCTCTCGGCATTCGACGGCATCGACTATGTGGCGCTCGGACATCTGCATTCACCGCAGACGCTCTCGGAATCGGTGCGCTATTCCGGTTCCCCGCTACCGTATTCCTTCGCCGAGACCTCGCATCGCAAGGCGGTTTGGCTCGTCGACCTGGACGCCACCGGCCTGCGTTCGGTGCAGCGCCGCGACCTTCCGCTCGTGCGCGGGCTGAGTCGTCTCACCGGTACCCTCGACGAATTGCTCAGCGACACAGCCTATTCCGAGGCCGAGGAGCACTACGTCTCGGCGACGCTCACCGACTACGCCCGCCCCGTCGACGCCATGCGCAAACTGCGCGAACGCTTCCCGCATGCGGTGCATGTGGAATGGTCGCGCCCGGAAGGAAACCCGGAACTGCGCTACCGTGAACGCGTGCACGGTCGCCGCGATACCGAAGTAGCGCAGAGCTTCCTCACCGACGTCCGCGGCGAACCCACCCCGGGTGAAATGGCGTGGCTGGAACAGGCACTCGCCGCCGCGATACGCGAACCCGACCGAGAGGTGCCCGCAGCGGTCACGCTTGCCGGGGAACTGTCCGCATGAGCGGCAATTGTGCGCTCAGACCGGTCACCAGCGGACACCGCTTCGGCGAATCCGTGCCGGGCATGCCGAACGCCCTTCGCGCCATCGGTTATCGGGACAGCTTTGCCTCGGGCGTGGGTTCTTGCACCGGGGGCGCGCTCGGTGGACGTTTCCTGGTTCGCCGGACGACGCACCGTATGCCCGCGACGGCGACTGCGCTCGACGGGGCCGCCGAATGAGGCTGCACCGGCTGGAGATGACCGCATTCGGCCCCTTCGCCGAGACCACGGTTGTCGATTTCGACGCGCTCGGCGCGGACGGGCTGTTTCTGCTGCACGGGCCGACCGGGGCCGGAAAGACGACGGTGCTGGACGCGATCGCATTCGCGTTGTACGGCGGCGTGCCCGGCGCACGTGGCGAGAGTAAGCGCCTGCATTCCGATCATGCGGACGAGCAGACGCCGCCCCGGGTCGTGCTGGAGGCGACGCTGGGTGGCCGACGAGTGCGGTTGACGCGCTCGCCGGAATTCCAGCGGCCGAGCAAACGGGCCAAAAGCGGCTGGGTCAAAGAGAATGCCGCAGCGACGCTGGAATGGTTGGACGGGCGCGGCGCGAACCTCGCTCGACTGACCGATATCGGCGACGAGATCATCCGCCTGCTCGGCATGAGCGCGGACCAGTTCTTCCAAGTCGTGCTGCTGCCCCAGGGAGATTTCGCGCGATTTCTGCGCGCGGAGAACGAGGAGCGCGAGAAGCTTCTTGAGAAGCTCTTCGACACTGGACGCTTCGGCAGTGCCGAGCAGTGGTTGGCAGACAAGCGCCGGGCCTCGACCGCGGACGTGGAATCGCGCAAGCAAGGCATCGATCGTTTGATCGCACAGGTCGCGGTGGCGGCGGGGGAGACGGCGGCTGAGACCGTCGGGCCACTCGAGGCAGTCGGCTGGTCGCAGGATCTGCTCGCGACCGCGCGTGCAGCACTCACCACGGCGGCGGCCGAAGCCGAACGGTGCCAACAGGAATCGGCTCGTATCAGGTCCCGTGCCGAGGAGCAACGCCGCCTGCACGAACTGCGCCGCCGCATGACCGCGGCCCGCCAGCAGCTCG
Organism: Nocardia sp. NPDC049526; assembly: GCF_044465765.1. Classification (NCBI taxonomy): domain Bacteria; kingdom Bacillati; phylum Actinomycetota; class Actinomycetes; order Mycobacteriales; family Nocardiaceae; genus Nocardia; species Nocardia sp. NPDC049526. The sequence goes on from NZ_JBITMA010000007.1 coordinate 249,035, forward strand.
ACGAATACGCGGCCGCCGCTGACCACCGCGCCGACCTGCAGGCCGAACTCGAATCGGCCCGCCGTGCCGCGCCGGTGGCCGAGGCCATCGATGAGGCTCGCGCGGCGGTGATGCACGCCAGGCGCAAGTCGGACGAAACCCACCGCATCGCCGCACGATTGGCCGCACTGCTCGCCGAACCCGGTGGCGCGGATATCGCGGGTAATGAGCTGATCGCGGTCGAACGCGGGCCGGATGGAAAGCCGACCGTCGTTGCCGGCGCGGATGCCGATGCGGCGATTCGACGGTGGAGCGCCCAGATTGGCGCGCTCGACGAGGTGAGCGCCGATGCGACCACCGCCACCCGGCTCACCTCCGAACTGGCCACGTTGCGCGATGAGGACACCGCACTCACCGGCCGCGTGGACAAGCTGACCCGAATGCGTCGGCAACTGCCCGAATCGATCGCCATCATCGAGGCTCGGCTGCGTGAAACCACCGAGGCCGCGGCCAGATTGCCCGCCTTGACCGCCGAGTGTGAACGCCTGCAGGCCGCGGCGACGGCTGCGGTCGAACTCGCTGTTCGCAGCACAACTCTCGACCACGCCCGGATCGAAATGGAGTCGGCCCGCGCGGCGCACCTCGATGCCAAGGAACGCGTGCTCGACCTGCGCGAGCGCAGGCTGGCCGGGATGGCCGCCGAACTCGCCGGTCAGCTCACCGACGGGGAGCCGTGCACAGTATGCGGCTCCGCCGACCATCCGGCACCGGCTCGCGCCGCGGCCAGCGCGGTATCGAAGGACGCCGAGGATGCGGCGGCCACCGCCGAGCGCGCCGCCGAGGACGCCCGCGACCGGGTGCTGGCCCGAATCACCGATCTGGAACGCGAAATCGACGCGCTGGTCGCCCGCGGCGGCGATGCCGACCGCGTCGAACTGGCCGCCACCCTGCGCGCCGCGACCGACCGCTACGAAGACGCCGCCGAACTCGCCACCCTCTCCGACAGCCTCACTGCCGAACTGTCCCGCCTGCGCACCGACGAATCGCGTCTGCACGACGAACTCCGCGAATCCGATACCCGCCGCAGCACCGTCACCACCCGCATCGCCGCCGCCACCGCGCGCCTCACCGAACTCACCGACCGCCTGCGTACCGCCGCGGGCGCCGACGAAACTATCGACCGCCGCCGCATCCGCCTCGACACCCTGATCGGTGACGCCAGCGCCCTCCGCGATGCCCGCAACGACGAGTCGGCCGCAGTAGAGCAGGTCACCGTGATCGCTGACCGAGTCGAAAGTCTCGCGCTGGCAGTAGGTTTTGTCATCGAGCAGGCCGAGGACTCCGTCGCATCCGGTCCGGGGGCAATGCCCGGTCGGGCGGCTGGCCCGAATGCTTCGCGGGTCGCCGATCCACGCGGCGCGGCCAGCGGTAATGCGGTCATCGATGCCGATGCCGATGCCGATGCCGATGCCGATGCCGATGCCGATGCCGATGCCGATGCCGATGCCGACGGCGACGGCGACGGCGCGGTCTGCAATTCGACCGAGACGCGCCTCGATAATGCGGAGACCACCAGGGGCGCAGTCGGTTCGAGGTCAGCCGAAGACGGCACGCAACCGCGCGATGACGTGGCTTTGTTGACGGCATACGCGCGAGTGGTCACCGCCGCCTCGCGAACTGCGCAGCGGCAGGCCGAGATCGAAGCGGAATTGGTGGCTGCGGATCGGGCTCGCGCGCATGCCGAGGCCGTCCTGGCGGAGCCGGAGATCCAAGCCGCCGCCTCGACCGAACCCGGCGATCTCGAGGAGTTGGAGTCCGCGGTGGCCGCCGCGCAGACCCAGCTGAACGCAGCCGTCGCCGCGCACGCGGAGGCCACTCGGCGGGTGAATCTGCTGGAGGATTTGGGTGGTCAGCTGTGGGCCGCGGTCGATCGGATCGCCCCGGTACAGCGCGCCCACGAGGAACTGGCCGCGCTCGCGGAGGTCGTCGCGGGCCGAGGCGAGAACAATCGCCGAATGTCGTTGCGCTCCTACGTGCTTGCCGCCCGGCTGGAGGAGGTGGCATTGGCGGGTTCGGTTCGTTTGCGCCGGATGTCGGGCGGCCGCTACGAATTCGTGCACTCCGACAAGGCGGGCCCACGCGGTCGACGCGGCGGCCTCGGCCTCGATATCCGCGACGACTACACCGGCGCCGTCCGCCCGGCCAAAACCCTCTCCGGTGGCGAATCCTTCATGGCCGCACTGTCATTGGCCCTCGGCCTCGCCGATACCGTGGCGGCCGAATCCGGCGGCGTGGTGCTCGACACCATCTTCATCGACGAGGGTTTCGGCGGACTCGATGCCGACACCCTCGACGCGGTCATGGGTGTGCTCGACGAACTCCGCGCGGGCGGCCGCGTGGTCGGCGTGGTCAGTCACGTCGACGAAATGCGCCAGCGTATTCCGAGCCGTCTGCACGTCATCCGTGGTCGAGCCGGCTCCCAACTCCGTGCCACCGTCGCCTGAGCGCACGTGCTCTCCCGGGCACCTCCGGACCGGTCCGGAGCAGGTGTCCATACGCTGATGTATCCCGATTTCAGTGGGAGAGAAGGAACTTCATGTACCGCAGCAGGATCGGAGCGGCTATGTCGTGCCGACCGGCGGGATCGCTGCGGCGGGCATCTGCACGGCCGCAGCACTTTTCATCGCTCGGGGTCGACGAACGGCCGACCCGAAGTTGCCGCCATCGGTGGACAGATCGATACGACCGAATTCGGCCAGTGCGGCCGGGTCGAGCAGCGCGCACGGGTCGGCCGCCCGCGGATCGGGGATGGGGTCCAGCGCCGCGGCACCGGGCATCACCACACTGGCCGCGATGATCAGCGCCATCGCGACTAACCTCTGCGGCGCCCACCGCAGCCCGTCGCACTAGGGTGCGATCCCAGCCGCGCGGCGTCTGGTCGAGGCGCGCGAAGCGGGTCGCGGCCGTGGCGGCCGTGGGCCGGTGGATCGGGTTGGGCAGCGTCAGCTGGGTGAGTAGGGCCTCGAACGGCCCCGGACGGCGCTGCCGTTCGGTCACCGCGAGCAGTGTGGCCGCGAGCGCGTAGACATCCGATTTGGGACCGGCCGGACCGCCCGCTGCGACCTCTGGTGCCAGATACCGCCATTTGCCACGCGCGATATCCGGTGTGTCACCGGTGCCCGCATTGCGCAGGTCGAGTGAGCTGCCGAAGTCGGTCAGCCAGGCGTCGCCGTCGTCGGCGAGGATGATGTTCTCCGGGGAGATATCGCAGTGCAGGATGCCGCGATCGTGGCAGTGTGCGAGCGCGCTCGCGATCTGCTCGCCGACTATTGCCGCCCGGGCCGGGCCGAGTTTGCGTTGCTCGCGTGCTACCTCGGCGAGCGAGTAGCCCGGCACGTATTCCGTTACCAGCCAGCACACATCGTCGTGTTCGAAGATGTTGTAGACGCCGATGATGTGCTGATGTCGCAGGGCTGCCGCATTGCGCGCGGCGGTGCGCAGCCGCTGGGCGCTGTCCGGATCGTCCGGGCGTGGACATTTGAGCACGACGTCGCGGCCGAGGTCATCATCCGTCGCCCGCCAGGCCATACCCTCGCCGCCGAGCTTGAACAGCTCCCGCAGCGTGTACCGGCCCGCGATGCGGCCTCCGACGCCAACCATGCGCCCGCCCTCGTAATTCGGCCCAAATCCCGATATTCCGGCCCAAATCTCGCGAACGCAGTGTAACGCTCAGGGCTACATTCCGTTGTGCTGCTCGACAATTCGTGCCCACCGCGTTCTGTTCTGGTCGGTCTCGTCCGTGGCCGCCACGGGGGTTTGTGGCGGATTTCCGCTAGCGCCAGGTGTGGGTTGCTGCCATTGTGGATTGGGTGACGATCACGGCTTTGGATTTCGAACGCTGCTATCGGGCGGTGTCGACCCGGGACTCCCGATTCGACGGCCAGTTCTTCACCGCGGTGCGAACGACCGGAATCTATTGCCGCCCTTCATGCCCAGCGATTACGCCGAAGCCCTCGAATGTGACATTCCTGCCGACGGCCGCGGCCGCGCAGCAGGCCGGATACCGGGCCTGCCGCCGCTGCCTGCCCGATGCCGCCCCCGGCTCGCCGCTGTGGAATACCCGCGCCGATCTGGCCGCACGGGCGATGCGACTCATCGGCGACGGCGTCATCGAGCGCGGCGGCGTGCCCGCACTGGCCGCCACGCTGGGCTATTCGCAGCGCCAGGTGACCCGGGTGCTCACCACCGAACTGGGTGCAGGTCCGCTGGCGCTGGCCAGGGCGCATCGCGCGCACACCGCGCGGCTGCTGATCCAGACCACGAATATGCCGATGTCCGATATCGCCTTCGCGGCCGGATTCGCCAGCATTCGCCAGTTCAACGACACCGTCCGCGAGGTATTCGCGGTCAGTCCGACCACCATGCGCACCGAGGCGCAGCGGGTGGCCCGCTCCGGCAGCCACCTGGTGCCCGCCACCAATGGATCGCTGACGCTGCGGCTGCCTTTCCGGGAACCGCTGGACCGCGGCTGGCTCGAGTGGTTCCTCTCCTCGCACGTCGTGCCGGGCATGGAGCTATGGGAGGACCGCGCCTACACCCGGAGCCTGCGCACCCCGCACGGACATGCGACCACGCGGCTGAGTTTCCAACGTGATCACGTCCGCGCCGAACTGTCCCTGCACGATATGCGTGACCTCGCACCGACCGTCGCACGGCTGCGGCATCTGCTGGACCTGGACGCGGACCCGGTCGGCATCGACGAGGCGCTCGGTGTGGTGCCCGCCGATACCGAAGTCATCGAGACGTCCGGACGAGATCTCCCGGACGCCGGTGCGGCACCGGCCGACCATCCGTTCAATGTCGGTGCGGCCACCGCCCGCCGTGGCCGAGCCCGCCCGCCGTTCACTCCCGGTATCCGAGTGCCCGGCGCACTCGATGGTCCAGAGTTATTGCTGCGCACCATGATCGGTCAGCAGATTTCGGTATCCGCCGCCGCGACCCACACCGCTCGACTGGTCGAGGCGCTCGGCGAGACGATCGACGGACCGGTCGCACGGCTGTTCCCGACACCGGCCGCCATCGCCGAACGCGGGGCCGAGGTATTGACCGGTCCGGCACGGCGGATCCGCTCGATTATCGGCGCGGCTTCGGCTCTCGCCTCCGGCGATCTGGTGCTGCACCAGGGCCGCACCGCCACCGACCTGCGCCGCGACCTGTTGGCGCTGGAAGGTGTCGGACCGTGGACCGCCGATTATGTGACCATGCGACTGCTCGCCGATCCGGATGTGCTGCTCGATACCGATCTCGTCGTCCGCCAAGGCGCCACTCTGCTCGGCGTCGATCTCACCGATACCGCGCGCTGGGCCCCGTGGCGTTCGTATCTGTCCATGCACCTGTGGAAGGCCGCGCTCGCCGGTCGCAAGGCCACACCGCCGAAAGCAACCGCGACGCAGGCCGTCGCCGCAACGAAAGCGAAAACCCGATCGTGACAACCGATTTCGCGACCTCCGACACTCCGATCGGCCCGTTCACCGCACTTGTCGACGCGGACGGTGCGGTACTCGCCGCCGGCTGGACCGACGACGCCGAGAACTTGCGGCAGTTGATCCACCCGAGGCTGCGGCCCAGCGAGCTGCGCAGACGTGCTGACCTCGGCGAGGTGACCCACGCGATCACCGCCTACCATCGCGGCGAGCTGACCGCGATCGACGCGATCGAGGTGCGTCAGCAATCCGGCGAATTCCTCATGCACGCATGGGAAGTGCTGCGCAAAATCCCGGCGGGCGATCCGGTCACCTACACCGAATACGCCGCCATCTCCGGCCGCCCCGACGCCACCCGCGCCGCCGCCAATGCCTGCGCCCGCAATGCCGCAGCGCTTTTCGTACCGTGTCACCGGGTTCTGCGCATCGGGGGAGCGCTCGGCGGGTTCCGCTGGGGGCTGCCGGTCAAGCGTTGGCTGTTGGATCACGAGCGTGGCGAAGCTCAGTCGACCATCGCATAGTCGGATCGTTCAGCAGCAACGATTCTGCGGATTGGTATCCGCATCCGCATGTCGCCGCCGCCAATAGTCGCGCTCCGACGGAATCTCGCAACCGGGGTGATTGCGCTGCAGATGGTCCACATAGCGCTGGTAATCCTGACCGCCGAGCACCGCGTTGAACCATGAACCGAATGCGCGAACCCTTGCCGCACAGGCACTTCCGGCCACCCGCAGACGCCGGATGACGGCCGGTCGAGGTGACCGGCCGTCATCCGGCCGCGCTGCCGCGGTCAATGTTCCACGGTATCCGCGGTCGCGCCCCTGGCATGGGCAGCACCCGGTGCCCGGACCTGCCCCGATTCGATCAGGGCATCCCATTCCTTCTGCACCGCTTTCTCTTCCGCGGTGGCGATGAAGCCGCGCGGCGCGAAGATCTTCGACGGTTCGTCCGGCGTCTCACTGCTCGGTCCGCCGCCTGCCCGCCAGGCACGGAAGCAGACCACCACACCGACCACCGCGACGACCAACACCAACACCGCGAAGATGACCGACAACGTGCCTTGGATGAACGTGTTGCGCACGATCTTGTCCATATCGTCGGCATTCTTGGCGGGCGCCAACAACTTTCCGGCATCGCGGGCGGCACTGTAGTTACTGTGCTGCTTCCAGTAGCCGAGCTTCGGATCGGCGGAGAAGATCTTCTGCCAAGATGCCGTCATCGTGACCAGCAGATCCCAGATCAGCGGCAGCGCGGGAATCCATGCCCACTTCACCAGACCCTTCTTGATCAGAATGGTCAGCACGACGGTGAGCGCGATCGCGGCCAGCAGCTGGTTGGAGATGCCGAACAGCGGGTAGAGCGTGTAGATGCCGCCGAGCGGATCGGTGACACCCATGAGCAGCACCGAACCCCAGGCCGCGACCACAATGGCCGAGCACAGCCACGCACCGGGCCGCCACGACGGATCCTTGAACTTCTTCGCCGGACCACCCAGATTGCCGAGCGAATCCGAGAGCATGAAGCGCGCGACGCGGGTACCGGCGTCGATGGTGGTGAGGATGAACAGCGCCTCGAACATGATCGCGAAGTGGTACCAGAACGCCTTCAGCCCGGAGCCGCCGAGGAATCCGGACATCACCTGGGACATGCCGATCGCCAGCGTCGGCGCGCCACCGGTGCGCGAGATGATGCTGGTCTCGCCGACATCCTTGGCGGTCTGGGTCAACTCACCCGCGGTGATCGGATCACCGCTCAAGCCAAGGGAATTGGTGTACGCGGCGGCCTTCTCGGCGGTACCGCCGGTGAGACCCGCGCCCGCGTTCATGGCGAAGTACAGGTGCTGGTCGATGATGCTCGCGGTGATCATCGCCATGACCGCGACGAACGACTCCATCAGCATGCCGCCGTAGCCGATCATCCGCGCATGTGACTGCTTCTCCAGCAGTTTCGGCGTGGTGCCGGAGGAGACCAAGGCGTGGAATCCGGACAGCGCACCACATGCGATGGTGATGAACAGGAACGGGAACAGGCTGCCCGCGAAGGACGGACCGTTGCTGTTGTGCGCGAACTGCGACACCGCGGGCGCCTTCAGCACCGGCATGGTCAACACGATGCCGAGCGCGAGCAGGCCGATGGTGCCGATCTTCATGAACGTCGACAGGTAATCGCGCGGTGCGAGCAGCAACCACACCGGCAGTACCGAGGCGATGAAACCGTAGACGATCAGCAGCCAGGCGATCGTGGTGCCGGACAGCGTGAACAGGTCACGGCCCCAACCGGATTCGGAAACCCACCGGCCGGAGATGATCACGAACAGCAGCAGTGCGAAGCCGACGACCGATACCTCGCCGACCCGGCCCGGCCGCACGAAGCGCAGGTACAGACCCATGAACAGGGCGATCGGGATGGTCATGCCGATGGAGAACACACCCCACGGGCTACCGCCGTGCAGCGCGCCATCCGGACCCTTGACCGCCGCCAGCGCCTGCACGACCACGATGCCGAGCACCGCGAGCAGGATCATCATGATCACCAGCACGGCAACGATCGCGGCGACACCGCCGATCGGCCCGAGTTCGTCGCGGGCCATCTGCCCGAGGCTACGACCGCGGCGCTTCGACGAGGCCCACAGCACCAGATAGTCCTGCACCGCGCCGGCGAGGACAACGCCGACGATGATCCAGATGGTGCCCGGCAGATAACCCATCTGCGCGGCCAGCACCGGTCCGACCAGTGGACCGGCGCCCGCGATGGCGGCGAAGTGGTGCCCGAAGAGCACCCGCCGGTCCATCGGCATGTAGTCCTTGCCGTTCTCCAATTCCTCGGCGGGCGTGGCCACATCGTCGCGCGGCTTGGTGATCCGGTATTCGATCAGCCTGGCGTAGAACTGGTAGGCGGTCACATAGGTACAGACCGCCGCTATCACGATCCACACCGCATTGACGTTTTCACCGCGGGAGATGGCGAGGATGGCCCAGGCTATCGCTCCGACGACCGCGATCGCCCCGAAGATCGCCTTCTTCCGTGGCGTGATCGGGGAGTGATCGACCACCCCGACGGGCGGCAGATCGGGATCCGTCCGCAAATATTCGATTGTCGCCATCCGCTTACTCTCCTGAAAAACGCGCAGGATCCTGCTCAAACATCTGACAACGTATCCGATTGGTGATGTCGATCGGGCTCGTTTCCGATCGGCTTTGGACAACGTTAAGTTTTGTTCGTGTGTCGGCCATCACGTCGGTGTTGCCGAACGTATGCTGCCATGCGATTCCGCCAAGCTCCACACCCGCCTGGAGGAGGGCCTCGTTGCGCAGGCGCACGCTGCTCGGCTCGGTGCTCGCCGCGCCGCTGCTCGCCGGGACCGGCTGCGGGGCCGATGACGACGCCCTGACTTTCTTCTTTCAGGCCAGGCCGGAGGAGGCGCGGGTCCGGCTGAAGATCATCGACGAGTTCCAGCGGCAGCATCCGGAGATCCGGATTCGCACCATCATGTCCGGGCCGGATCCGCTGCAGCAGATGCTGACCTACTGTGCGGGCGGCAAATGTCCCGACGTCATGATGGCGTGGGAGTTGCTTTATGCCGGTCTCGCCGAGCGCGGGGTGCTGCTGGATCTGCGCACGCTGCTCGATCGGGAGCCCGAATACGCTGCCGCACTGCGTGCCGACAGTTATCCGGCGCTCTACGACACCTTCACCTACGGCGGTGGGCAGTATGCGCTGCCGGAACAGTGGTCAGGGGTGTTTCTGTACTACAACCGGGACCTGTTCACCGAAGCCGGAGTGACCGCGCCGACCCGGTGGCGTGATGCCTGGTCCTTCACCGAATTCCTCGATGCCGCAAAGGCACTCACGCGGCATGAGTCATCCGAGCGGAGCCGGCAGTGGGGCTTTGCCGACGCCTGGGTGCCGTATTTCTCGGCCGCGTGTTTCGGTATGAACAATGGGGCGGAGTGGTTCTCGCCGTCGGTGGATCCGACGAGAACCAATCTCGGTGATCCGCGGTTCGCCGAGGGATTCCAGTTCTATGCCGATCTCGCGGTTCGCCATCGGATTGCACCGAAAGTTGCCGACCAGCAGTCGGTTTCGGCACCCGACCTGTTCCGCCGTGGGCGGGCGGCGATGGCGATGGGTGGGCATTGGCTGTATTCCGAGTTCGCCGGACAGGATGATCTGCCCATCGATGTCACGGTGCTGCCGGTGGGTCCGCATGGCGGCCCGGGGGCGATTACCGATGTGGGCAGCACCGGGTTGTCGATCGCCGCCGATAGTCCGCGCATCGAACAAGCTTGGGAATTCGTGAAATTCGCGACCGGGCCGGTGGGACAGGCCATTATCGCCGCCTCCGGACTCTTCGTGCCGGTGCTGAAATCCGCAATGGGCTCCGCTGGATTCGCCGACGCGCATCGCGAGATACGCAACCTCCAGGTGTTCACGGAGGGGCCGGAGAATTCGCGGGCGCTGCCGGTTACTCCGGTGTGGGGCAAGGTTTCCGCGTTGCTCGAGCGCGGTGGGAATCGGGTGCTACGCGGTGCCGCAACCGCTGAATCCATGAGCGCGTCCCTGGCAGCCGATATCAATACCCTTCTGGAATCCTCATGAAACTGTTCGGTAGCCGGATGCGTGCGCCATACGAGCAGGGGCGGCTTGCGCGGCGGCGTGAGCGGGCGGGTTGGGTCTTCGTGGCACCGAATCTGGCGGCCGTGCTGGTGTTCTTGCTGTTCCCGCTCGGAGTTTCGTTGTATCTGAGTCTGCACTCGTGGGACTTGTTCAGTGCGCCACGGTTCGTGGGGGTATCGAACTATCGACGGCTGTTCGTGTCGGATCCGTTGTTCCTCATCGCATTACGCAATACGGCGGTGTTCACCGTATCGACGCTCGTGCCGACAGTGGTGATCGGACTCGCGGTTGCAGCGGTTCTCAATCGAAAGTTGGCCGGTATCGGCATCTTTCGAACCATCACGTTCCTACCGCTGGTCGCTTCGACCGTGGCCATGGCGGTGGTGTGGCGCTTCATCTTCACCACCGATGACGGGCTGCTCAACATCATGCTCGGCTGGGTCGGCATCGATCCGGTGCCGTGGCTGACCGACCCGGATTGGGCGCTGGTCTCGTTGAGCATTGTGACCGTATGGAAGAGCGTGCCTTTCGCGACGGTCATCCTGCTGGCGGCGATGCAGGGGGTACCGGAGACGTTGTACGAGGCGGCGCGCATCGACGGGGCTGGGGCGCTGCGGCGCTTCTGGTCGGTGACGCTGCCGTTGATTCGCGGGCCACTGTCGTTCGTCTTCGTCATCACCATCATCAACTCGGTGCAGGCCTTCGATCAGGCCTATGCCTTGACAGGCGGCAACGGTGGGCCGGAGACGGGGACCTATCTGCTCGGAATCATGTTGTTCCAGAACGCCTTCGGGTTCTACGAGGTCGGCTATGCGGCGGCGCTGGCCTGGGTGATCTTCGCGATCCTGCTGGTGCTGACGCTATTGCAGCTGCGGTTCGCGCGCCGGGCGGAGGTGGAGTTGTGAACGCGTACGAGGCGGTTCGATCGCTTCCGGTGCGGATCGGTGTGCGGGCGTGCAGTACCGGCCGGGTGGAGCGGGCCATTCTGCGCCGGACGCTGCGCGGCGTCCTGATCTATGTGGCGCTCGTCGGTGTCGCCTGGTGTGCGCTGTTTCCGATTCTGTGGGCGTTGTCGGGTTCGTTGAAGCGCGATGGCGAGATCACCGAGCCGACACTGGTTCCCGCGCGTCCGCAGTGGTCCAACTACGGGAAGGTCTTCGACCTGCTGCCGCTGGGGCGGATGCTGCTCAATACCGCGTTCTATACGCTATGTGTCACGGCGGGGCAGGTCTTCTTCTGTTCGCTGGCCGGATATGCGTTCGCGCGCTTGCGATTTCGTGGAAGGGACGTACTTTTCCTCGCCTACCTCGGCACGCTGATGGTGCCGCTGACGGTTACCGTGATTCCGCAATTCCTGATCATGCGCGCCTTCGGCTGGGTGGACACACCGTGGGCGATGATCGTCCCCGGCCTGTTCGGCAGCGCATTCGGCACCTATCTGATGCGCCAGTTCTTCCGGACCTTGCCCGCCGAACTCGAGGAAGCTGCGATCATCGACGGGTGCACCACCTGGCAGGTGTTCTGGCGAGTCTTGTTGCCGCACACTCGTCCTGGGCTCATGGTGCTGGGGGTACTGACCTGGATCACGGTCTGGAACGACTTCCTGTGGCCGCTGATCATGATCCAGCGCAACGACATCGCCACCGCCACATTGGGTTTGGTGCGGCTGCAAGGCCAGTACCACACGCAATGGCCGATTCTCATGGCCGCGGCGGTGGTCATCCTGCTGCCGCTGGTGGTCGTCTACGCGATCGCGCAGCGGGCGTTCGTGCGCGGTATCGCAGCATCGGGTCTCGGCGGGCGTTGACGGCCGCGCTGATGGCGGCCGTCGTTACTACTCGCCCCAATAGGTGCCGAAGCTCCAGAGGTTGCCCTCCGGATCACGGACGGTGAAGCCGCGCGAACCATAGTCCTCATCGCGCAGGCCGCGCACCACCTCCGCGCCCGCCGCGACCGCGCGGTCGTGCAGGGCGTCGGGTTCCTCGCAGACGAGGTAGATCGAATCGGTGCCCGGTCCGCGCTCACAGAACGGGTTGTCGCCCTTGCCGATGGAACTGAACATGATTCCGCCGCCGAGCGGCCAGCGCAGTTGGCCGTGCTCGATGAACGACGGATCGTCCTCCCTCGCGTAGAGCGCGACCTCCTGGAAGCCGAACGTGCTGGTCAGGAAGGCCACTGCCGCGGGAGCGTCGGTGAAATTGAGGCACGGCCATACGGCGGTGCGAGTTGCTGTGGTCTGCGGTGAATCCGTTGGTGTTGTCATGGATTCAGCCTCACCCGCCGGACCCCTCCGGGTCTTGGACAGATGGAATCTCCTCCGCGAGCCATGCGGTCGGGCTGCAACCGGCGAGTTCCGCGAAGTCGCGGTCGAGGTGGGCCTGGTCGTAATATCCGCAGGTCGCGGCCACCTGCGCGATCGTCACATAGGACGGCGTGTGTCCGATCATCCGCCTGGCGCGTTCGAAGCGGGCGATCCGAGCGGCGAGCTTGGGACCGAGCCCGAACTCGGCGCCGAAGCGGCGGGCCAGATGTTGACGGCTCCAACCGATCTCCTCGGCGAGCGGGCCGATCTGGGCCGCACCATCGGATTCGACCAAAGTGCGCCAGGCCCAGGTCAATTCGGGCGTCACCAGGCGATCGTGACAGGCCAGCCTGGTCAATACCCGATCACAGGCGGCGAACCGCTCCGGCCAGGTCGACAGCTCCTGCAATTCCTCCCACAGCTGCCGACCGACCGGCCCCGCCACCTCGGCGCATTCCACCGAGGTGTTCCACAGCGCACTCGCGGGCATACCGAACAGGGCCCGGCTCCCGAGCGGCGTCAGCTCGATCCCGATCCCCTCCTGATAACCGTTGTGCGAGATGACCGCCGAACTGGCCTGCAACCCACTCAGCACACACCGGTAATCCTCCGGCGACTGCCGCGAATCCGTCTGCGCCACAACGTCGATACTCGGTCCGATCGACACGATGAACGTCATATGCCGCGACGGCAGCCCCCGATGCAACCCGGGCGCGAAACCGCTCAGCCGATACCCGAGGTATCCATCGATGAACGCCGCGAGCGCAGGTGCCGGACGTGCCGTCACCACTTCGGTGGTCGGCTCCATGCCCGCCAACGCTACGCCGCCGATCGGCTATCGCAAGGCGAGTCAGCCGGCAACGTTGATGTGGTGGTGGATCGACCGCGGATCCGCCGCCAGCTCGAGCAGGCAGGTGGCCAGGTCCTCGCGGCTGATCCGGATGCCGAATGTCACGTTGCGATCGACGGCGGTTCGGTAGGAACCCTTCGCCGGACGGTCGGTGAGCTGCGGTGCTCGCACGATGGTCCAATCCAGTTCGGTGTCCCGCGTCGCCTGCTCGGCAGCGGCCATATCGTCGAGGCTGTGCCGCAGCAGCGGCCGCAGAATGAGCGGCTTCACCACGAAGCGGGTGCACCAATCGTCGCCCGGCCCAGCGATTCTCGCGCTATTGCTGATCAGAATCAGGCGTCGCACGCCCACCGATGCCATGGCCTTGGTGATGGCGAGTGCGGCATCGGTGGCGACCGTCGTCGGGCCCTTGTCCCGTGAACCGATGGTGTCGAGCACGGCATCGGCGCTTCGGATGGCCGTCTCGATGTCATTGGGATTCATGACGTCGGCCTTGATCACGCGCAGTCGTGGGTGATCCGCGAGTGCGTGCTGACCGCGCACAACCGCGGTCACCTCATGTCGGGCGGCGAGTGCCTGGCGCACGAGGTGTTCGCCGGTGCGGCCGGTCGCTCCGAAGATCGTGAGTCGCATGTCGATCCCTTCAGGTTGGTGAGTATTTACTAACCTAGGATGGGTGAGTACTTACTAACCTGTCAACCGGAAGGCCGCATGGGCACGCGTGACCAGATTCTCGATGCCGCGGCGGAAATCATGCGCAACCGTGGCGTCGTCGAGGCGACGACCAAGGAGATCGCCAAGGCGGCGGGCTACTCCGAGGCCGCGCTCTACAAGCACTTCAGCGATAAAGAGGACCTGATTCTGAATGTCCTCCAACACCGCATGCCCGGACCCGCCGCGAGCCGACCCGAACCAGGTTCGGCCACGGTCGAAGCCAACCTCGCCGCCCTCGCCCGTGCCGCCCTGACCTTCTACCAGCAGTCCCTGCCCCTCCTCGGCGGACTACTCGCGCAACCCAAACGCATGGCGGCACATCGCGATTCGATGCGTCGGCACGGTGCGGGTCCCGGCCACGCCATCGCCGGAATCGCCGCCTATCTGAGTGCCGAACAGCAACTCGGCCGACTCGGCCCCGAAGCCGATGTCGAAACCGCAGCTGCGCTCCTCGACGGCACCTGCTTCCACCAGGCCTTTTTGCGGTTCTACGAGGAGGGGCCTGACGCGGCTGCCGCCCCGGACGAGTTCGCCGACAGCCTGGCCCGGACGCTCGTGCGCGGGCTCGGATCATCCGACGAGTAGCGCCTCTCACCTGGACGGCCGCGGCGGTGAGATATCGCACTCGGCGCGGTAAATAGGTGAGGGTTGTCGCAGCGTCGGGCTACCTTTACCCCTCCTAAGGATTTTTGGAGGTGTGATGCGGCGGGTGCAATACCAGCGCAGCGGTGGTCCGGAGGTCCTCGAGCTGGTGTCGGCCGAGGTGCCGACGCCGGGCCCCGGGGAACTGCTGGTCCGGGTCGAGGCGGTTGGTGTGACACTGCCGGTGGTTCGCAAGGTACGTGAGCCGCGGGAGCCGATCGCGCTGGGTGGCGAGGTCGCGGGCGAGGTGGTCGCGGTCGGTGACGGCGTGACCAGCTGTATGCCCGGCTACCGTGTCACCGGTTTGGTCTTCGGCCACGGTTATGCCGACTACGCGCTGCTCTCCGCCGCCATGGCCTCGCCGATTCCCGACGGTGCTTCAGCTGTCGATGCGGTCGCGCTGGTCCGCAGCGGTTTGGTCGCGCTCGGCGCCCTCGATGCCGCGAATCCCGAGCCGGACGAGTCGGCGCTGATCACGGCCGCCGCCAGCGGTGTCGGCCACCTCGCTGTGCAATTGGCGCGGGTGCGCGGGGCTTTGCGTGTGGTGGCGGCGGTCTCCGACCTCGCCAAGGCCGACTTCCTCCGCGGCCTCGGCGCCGACGAGGTCGTCGCCTACGACCAGGAATCCTGGGGCGAGCCCGTCGACTACGTACTCGACGCCGTCGGCGGCGACCTCCTCACCCCGGCCATCGCGGCCCTCGCTCCCGGCGGCCGACTCGTCGCATACAGCTCGGGCGGGGGCACCATCCAGGCCTACGACCTGCTCGTCGGCGCCAAATCGGTGATCGGCTTCCAAATGGCCCGCATCGCCCGCAACTCCCCGGACCTGTGCGAACACTGGCGCCAAGAACTCTGGCAATACTTCGCCTCCGGTCTACTCCGCCCCGTCGTCCACGCGGAATTCCCGCTGGAAAACGCCGCCGAGGCCCACGCCGTCATCGAGAACCGCTCGAACCTCGGCAAGGTCATCCTGATTCCCTGACGACCGCCCGCGACTGCTCGATTCAGCGCCCGTGCCGTCGCAGCCAGCCGATACCGCGATGGCCTGCGGGCAAGCCGACCGCGTGCGCCGCGTAGACTCTCTTCCTCGTGAGCGAGTGTGCGAGCGAACCATCCAACACAGCGTCTGAGACGTACGCGGCGGCCGAGCGAAGCGAGGTAGCCGCGTGAGTCTCACCCTTGGAATCGTCGGCCTGCCCAACGTCGGAAAGTCGACGCTGTTCAATGCGCTGACCAAGAACGACGTGCTGGCCGCGAACTATCCGTTCGCGACTATCGAGCCGAACGTCGGGGTGGTTCCACTGCCCGATCCGCGACTGGACAAGCTGGCCGCGATATTCGGCTCCCAGCGCATCCTGCCCGCCACGGTGTCGTTCGTCGACATCGCGGGCATCGTGAAGGGCGCATCCGAGGGCGCTGGACTCGGCAACAAATTCCTCGCCAATATCCGCGAGGCCGATGCCATCTGCCAGGTGGTGCGGGTTTTCGCCGACGATGATGTGGTGCACGTCGACGGGCGCGTCGACCCGCTCGCCGATATCGAGGTGATCGAAACCGAGCTGATCATCGCCGATATGCAGACCCTGGAGAAGGCGATCCCGCGGCTGGAGAAGGAAGCCAAGGTCAAGAAGGACCGCAAGCCGCTGCTCGACGCGGCCAAGGCCGCCCAGGAAGTTCTCGACAGCGGCAAAACCCTGTTCTCCGCCCGCGCCCAACTGGACGGCGAACTGCTGAAAGAACTTTCGCTGCTCACCACCAAGCCGTTCCTCTACGTCTTCAATGCCGACGAGTCGGTGCTCACCGACGAGGCGAAGGTGACCGAGCTGAAAGCTGCTGTCGCACCGGCGGATTCGGTCTTCCTCGACGCCAAGGTCGAAGCCGAACTCCTCGAACTCGACGACGAATCCGCCCTCGAACTCCTCGAATCCATCGGCCAAACCGAACCCGGCCTGCACGCCTTGGCCCGCACCGGCTTCCACACCCTGGGCCTGCAGACCTACCTCACCGCAGGTCCGAAAGAGGCCCGCGCCTGGACAATCCACCAGGGCGACACCGCCCCCAAGGCCGCCGGGGTAATCCACACCGACTTCGAACGCGGATTCATCAAGGCCGAAGTAGTCGCCTACGACGACCTAATCGCCGCCGGCTCCATGGCCGCCGCCAAGGCCGCGGGCAAGGTCCGCATGGAAGGCAAGGACTACGTCATGGCCGACGGCGACGTGGTCGAATTCCGTTTCAACGTATAGCGTTTCACCTTCTGCGAAGAAGTAGGCCAGCGCACGTATCGCTGCTGGTAGAGACTCTGCTGAGCTCCCATTCGGTGTCCGGGTGGGGCTCAGTCGTTTTCATCGGCACCGCGCGATGGCCGGTTCGGTCAGCGCGGTAAGCGGCATGTGTGTGCGTTCGACAGTGTGGCCCGATCCGGCTTGTGGCCTTGTGGCATGTCCGCGCTACCGTCCTGGAGCCATGACATGGAGGAGATCATGAGTTCGACTGCGCGGCTGAGTTATTCGATCGACGTCAGCTCCGATGCCGGCATCGCCGGTGACCGTGACACGCTCGGAGGTTGGCCCGTCCTGGATGCGGATCAGCCATGGCCGGTATGCAACTGCGGTCAGCGGATGTCCCTCTACTTCCAGCTGCGGGTACCCGCCGACGTTCCGCACTTTGGCGGCGACCAGCTGCTGGTCTTCCAGTGCCCGGCCGAAAGCGATGCTTGCTTCCCTGCCGACCCCCAACTGCCTGCCGAGTTCTGGGACGCTCCTCCCGAGAACAGCCATGCATTCTGGCGAATCCTGCTGCAGCGTAATGGTGTTGCCGCGCGCACCGCCGACCCTTATTTACGACCGCACCGTCTGGAATTGCATCGGACCGAGGACCTGGACCACGACAACGGCGAGGGTCCATTGCAGGGTTTCAAGGTGGGCGGTGAGCCGTTCTGGGTGCAGGAACCCGAGCGCTACCGCTGCCCGTGCGGAAGCGAACTGAGCTTCCTCTGCCAGGTTCCCGAGAATTTCGAGTTCTATCACTACCTCAATGATCTGGATGAGTCTGTCGATTGTCCGGCCTTCGATGATGGGCTGCTGTTGGGCAATGTCGTCTACATTCTGGCTTGCCCGGCGCATTGCCATCCCGCGGCGGCCTACCCGGTCTGCCAGAATTAACCGCGCTGGGGAGACGTGTTCAGCGACCACGTCGTGCCCGCTGCGATGATCGACCGCATCGTCGACCACGCCGACGTCCTCCCCTGAAAGGCAGGGGAGCTACCGACTCGGAAACACCGAAATCGACACACTGCCAAGCCATCGCACCGACGGCAGACTCACCATCAAGTGGCCGATTTTCCAAGAGCGCAGCCGGCCCGGTATTGGACGAGCGTGGACATGACCCCGGTCGGCGAGCGTACCGAGGTTGCTCAAAGCAGCCGCCGAACTCCCGCCCCGGTTCTCGGTCGGCACCACGAACAAGGGGGGTGATCGCGTTCGGGCCGAAGCCGATGGACGGACCACCGAGATGGGTCCTGCGAGTCAGCGGCACCCGGCCATGTCTGCGTGACATTTCCGAGATCATTTCGTAATGTATCGGTGACGCGTCCCCAACGATAGCCAGTACTCGAGATTATGCCTGGTCAACACCGCAGACGTCCGGTCGGCCGCAAGCGCACTCCGCTAGCTGTAGTTGTGGCTGCGTGTGGCATCGGTGCCCTTGTCGCAGTCGTGCTGTGGGTGGCGAGCCCGACCGCTCAGCATGCCGCGGTCCAAGCAGCCCCTGCCGCCGCGCCGTCGACGGCACAGCCGGCACCGGCAGCTGCGGCCGAGCAACTAGGACCGTCGGCCGAGGAATACATCAAACACCTACGCGTCCCGTGTTCGACCGAACTCGCCGGCACCCGACCGCATGTGGCACAGGTGGGCCACTTCCTCGGAAAGATGTTCGGGATCACCGACATCGGCGGTGCTTTGGGTCGTGGCAACGACGATCATGGCGCCGGCCTGGCAGTCGATTTGATGACATCTGATTCCGCACGCGGCGATGCGATCGCCGAATTCGTGCTGGCCAATCAGCAGCGTTTCGGTGTGACCTACGTGATCTGGCAGCAGCGATACAACGACGGCAACGGCTGGTCGTACATGGAAGACAAGGGGAGCCCGACCGCAAATCACTACGACCACGTGCACGTATCCTTCGCCGCGAATGCCCCTGATGTGGACGTACAGTGCTGACCGCCACCGCACACCGAACCGAACGCCACCTATGTTCGTCGGTCCAGTGCGTGGCGTCGTCCGGGTGGGTATGAAAGGCCACGACCGTCGCCTCCCCAGGTTCGTCAAGTCACGGCTGACTTCACATCAAGATCTCGCAGCTGCTCGACCAGATTGATCCGCCCCGCAGCGGATCAGCCTCTGCGAAGAAAGTAGGGCGGTGCGTGTATCGCTGCTGGTAGAGACTCTGCTGAGCCCCGATCCGGTGTCCGGTTGGGGCTCAGTCGTTTGGTTGACGCCGTGCGATCGCTGGTTCGGTTGGCGCGGTATGCGGCATTACGGTGCGTGCTGGCGGCGTTGGTCTTCGAGAGACTGCGGAGGCCGGTTCGAGCCGCGCGGGCTGCGACAGCACAGGGCGCGCTAGTCGTACGAGCGGCTCACGAAACCGTCAGGGCGGATCAGCACCGTCCCGTATGGCCAGCCGTCCACGAGGTGCACCGGAACGTCGGCCTCCACGTCGGGATCGGCCGTGAGTACGCACCACTGCGATCCGACGAGATCTAGCGTGGACACCCCGTCGGCCACCCACATGTGCGGCAGGCGGGATCCCGGCGACCCGTCGAGGTCGAGGTCGAGGTCCTCGGTGGAGGGGAGTTCCGCGCCGCCGTACCGGTAGCCCATGTGCACCACGGGCGCGTTGATCGCCCCGGCTGCCTTGCGCGCCTCTGCCATGTCTTTCCCCCAGTGCAGGGACGGATTGTTGAACCGCAGGTGCGCCTGCGCCATCGTCATGAGGGCCACTGGATGGCGCTCCGCGTGATAAGTCTCCAGCAGTTCGGGCCCGGCCTCACCGCGCAGCACGTGTGCGAGTTTCCACGCCAGATTGTGTGCGTCGGCGATGCCGGCGTTCAGCCCGAACGCGCCCAGTGGGGGGATGGCGTGCGCCGCGTCTCCCACCAGGAAGACCCGACCGACGGAGAGGCGATCGGCCACCTGGCCGCGCCCCCGGAACGTCAGCACGCTGCGGATCTCCACCTCGATCGACGGGTCGCCGAGCGCAGTGCGGATGAGCTCCGGAGTCGGCTCCGTGTCGAGGCGGGTGAGGAAGACCCACTCGCGTTCGCCGTCGACGGTCACCAGCAGGCCGGTCGCGTCCGGATGCTCGATATTGCACATCGCGAACGGCTCGCACGGACGCAGATCAGCGTCGAACAGGACACTCGTCGTTTCCTGACCGATCACACCGGGACCGGTGAGGCCGATGCCGAGGATCTGCCGAACCCGGCTGCGCACACCGTCGGCCGCCACCAGATAGCGCGCCCGCACGACACGCCCGTCGGACAGGGTCGCCGTGACGCCGCCGGAGTCCTGCTCGAACGAGTCGAGCGCCACGCCGAACTCCACGTCGCCGGCCTTGGTGATCAGCACACGGTCGAGCCGGTTCTGTGCGCAGGTGCCGCGGATCCGGGCTGGTGTGTAGGTGAGCTCGGCCGCGGTTCTCGTCTTCCACTCCGCGCTTTCGGTGAAGTCGGCCTCGGCGAGTGTGCGTCCTCTGATCTTCCCCGCCCGCAAGTCGACCGCGGCCTCGTTGACCGCGTGATCCAGGCCGACCTCGCGCAGGATCTCCATCGTCCGCGACCCGATGCCGGTGGCCCTGGGGTGAGGCGACAGCTCCGGCTTCTCCTCGACGACGAGGGGCTTGACGCCGTGGTGTCGCAACAGCACCGCGAGCATCAGCCCGACGGATCCGCCGCCGGCGATCAAAACATCTGTGGATACAGCGTGCCCGTTCATGGGCACACTGTATCCGCTTCGGTAGACTCTGTCCATGTCGCTTATCTGGGAGCGTGACCCGTACCGGTCGAAAAGGCAGGCCCTGAGCCTGGAGCGCATCGTGGACGCGTCCGTCGCCATCGCCGACGCCGAGGGGCTCGACGCGCTGTCGATGCGCCGCGTCGCCGCCGAGCTGTCGACCGGCACGACCTCGCTCTACCGCTACGTGGACAGCCGCGACGACCTGCTCGATCTGATGGCCGATGCGGTACAGGGCGACCACGTGCCGCTGACGGGAGACTGGCGCGCCGACCTCGAGGCGCACGCCCACCACGAGCGCGAGCTGTGGCTGCGGCACACCTGGCTCGCCCCACTGCTGGCCACCCGACCATCGCTCGGCCCCAACTGGCTGCGCGGCCTGGAACACGCCCTCACCGCGGCCGCGCCGCTGACCTCCGACATCGCCGACGCGGCCTCGGCCGTCGGGCTGATCAGGGACTACGTGCGCGGCGCGGTCATGCGCGAGCTCGCCGAGAAACAGACCCAGCGGCGCACCGGTCAGACCGAGGACCAGTGGCGCGCCGCCGTCGCCCCCTATATGCGCAAGGTCATCGAGAGCGGCGCATATCCCCAGGTTTCGCGCATGACCAAGTCCGTCGACCTGAGCCCGGCCGAACAGTTCTCGTACGGCTTGCGTCGCATCCTCACCGGGATCGCGGCTCAGCAGACGGCAAAGTGATCACGAATGCGCCGAAGCCGAACCTGCCGGACGGGGGAACCATCTACGCGACAGACTGCATCCGGCATGAGGGTGCTTTCGCCGTCAGCGTGGGGAGTGCCGGTGCCTGGTGTCGCGCCGCAGTCCAACCTCTGGCGAGTTCCGGGGTGCTCCCGCTGCAGGCGACGCCGACAGCCTGTCACTCGTTGATCTAGTGAGTTCCGCAGCAGCGCTGGCCTTTTCGGGAGGAACGGGCTGCATAGGAGTTCACGCCGGGGCGAGGGGCCACTTAGCGGTGCCCGCCGGTGTGATCGTGGGAGCAGGTGTCGGTGCGGCGGCCGTCCACAGTGGTGGCTGCCTGCCCCGCGCCGTGGCCTTCCAGGGCCGCGAACGGTCCGCACTGGTTGGCGGTGATCCAGACATGGACCATCGGATTCCCCGCGCCGGGGTTGATCGAGTTGGGCGGGCAGGTGCCCTGGGCGTCGGTGACACCAGCGACCTGAGGACCGTCGGCGCTGTTCTTCCAGCAGAGGTTGTCGTGGACGTGCCACTGCATCAGGGGCCCGCCGTAGTCCACCAGCTCGGTGTCGTCGATCTTCTTGCCCTTGGCGATGTACATCGCCGAGACCAGGGTCCGATCGGTGCCGTCGACCCGGTAAACCAGGGACTCTGGGTGGGTGGCGTCGAGGAATCGGTCGTCGCGGATGTAGCCGGTGTTGATGTAGTGCTCGTAACCGGTGGCCGAGTCGCCGATGGAGCGAAAGCCCAGTGCGCCGATGGAACTGACGTCGGCGAACGCGGGTAGCTGGTCGAGGGTGCTGCGAATCAGGGCGGTCGCGCGCCGCTCCTGCGCGGCGGTCACGCCCGGCACGCCGGACACATCGATCGGGCTCGCCGGATCCCACGGCCGCGGCCATGCGGTGCCGGTCCCATGGTCGGTGTGGTCGCCGCCGGCATGGGTATGGTCGCCAGCGTCGTGGCTGTGCGCGTGTCCGGCGCCGCCGAGCATCGCCGCGACGGCGAGGGCGCCGGCCAGACCGGCAGCGGTCGCGGTCGGTGCCGTGGGCAGTGTCGCCCTGGGGCGCGCCAGGGCGACGGTTGCACCGGCGATCGCGAGCAGCCCCAGCGCCGCGCACGTGCTGTCGAGGAACTGCGGCGCCTCCGCCGTATCGAGGCCGTCGGGCCATGGCAGCCCCGCGAACCGGGTGTACCCCCAGATCACCATCGCGACGAGGTTCACCCCGATCACCGTGACCGGCACGGCCTTTCGCGTGCTCACCGACGCCAGCAGCCCGGCCGCGCATTGTGCTGCCGCGAGCACGACCATCAGCCGGGCGAGGGTGGCGTGCTCGGTATGCAGTCCCGCGGCGAACAGGTGCAACGCACCCGCCCCGACCGACGCCGCACCACCGAGCAGCAGGAATCCGTTGCGCCCACCAGTCATGTTCGATCTCCTTCGTTCGCCCTGGACGCTACTGGGCCGGGTCCGGCCCCGCTCCCATGACTTGTGAGAGATCTCTGTGGTTTCGAGCCCTGTCACGGCGCCAGGCCGCGGTACACCGACCCCGAGACTGCGGCCCTTCGGCGTGCGCGGTCATCGGCATGTTGGTGCGTTGAGGCTCGAGGAAGTCCGCATCTGCGTGCGGACTCCTCTCGGGCTCGTTCTCCCGAAGCCGATCGCGCCAGTCGATGCGATAGGTCGGGAATGCGGTGTGGACCGCAGACCGCACTGCCCAACAGGTTTCGATCATTCCGAGGCTGTCGTGGGGCCGTCGCAGCCACGATGTGCTGCCACGATCGGCCTCGGCGTAGCGACAGCGGCGCGGAGAACGTGATCTCACCATCAGGATCGGGTGTGAACTGCCACGCCACGGTGACCGTGTCCTCGGGGCCGAGGGTGCGCCACCACCGAAACGCACGCCCGAATCGCAGATACGAGGTGTCGGTCGGTGCAGTGATGAGGCGCACCGCGACGATCGGCGTCGGGTTCGAGGTTGACTGCGCGACGCTACGGCGACGTTGTCGGAATGCGAACGTGTGGCCATGCCTTGGCAAGTGCGAGTAGCTGGCGCAGCTCCGCGGTGAGGTCCCGTGCCCCCGGTAGGACTTGGTGCCGGGGAGTGAACCGGGTTGCGGTCGGCGGGTGTCCGGCAGCTTTGGTGGCAATGGCCTCGGCGATGCGGCGGGCGTAGGTATGTGGGTCGCCGCCGGTGGCGGCCAGATCGTCGGGGCTGTCGCTGTAGCGCTTGAGATGCAGCAGGCTGTCGCGGATCTCGACCGTCATGCGGTGCAGACGGATGGCCGGGTCTGTCCGGCCGTTGTGGTCGCGCCGCATCTCCAGGACGATTTCGGGTACGGCCGCGGTGAGATCGGCCCACATCGGCCGCAGGCGGCGGCAGTATCGCCCGGTGCGGTCCCATCCGATGTGGGTGAGCAGGGTGCTGATCAGCGGCACCGTGACCGCGGCGGGGGCGCCGACGGCCGAGAGAAAGAAGCCGCTCCATGCTTTCCAGTGCATCTCGGGATCGAATGAAGGTTGGCCTGTCATGACACTGATGGCGGTCTCGAGCGGGTCTACGACCGCTACGAACCCCAGGCCAACCGTGTTGCACAGGGACACCGTGTACAGTGCGCGTTCCTGCCAAGTGCTGTCGCCTCCGGTGCGCATCTCGCGCACACATACCCGGCCGATGAGCAGGGCCGTAGCGCCGAGCGGCAGGGAGAACGCGACCCAGACCACGACAGCGGGCCAGCCCAGGGTTTGGTCGATCAACTGGTCGGCGCGGCGGGCGGGCGTCCCTGCGATCAGGATGACGGCGGTGGCGGTGATCGTGACGAGGTAATAGCGCCGCTGCCTGCGCCACGTGTGGGCGGGATCGGCGCCTGCCCACAACTTGGCAATGCCGTAGATATTCGAGATGGTCAACACGGCTGCTCCCAGCGAGAGCTGTCCGGCGATGTTCACCACGTCGCTGTCGTCGCCGGGCAGCAGCCAGGCCAGTGACTGTTCGAACCACGCCTCCTGCAACAGGTTTTCGAAG
Source organism: Nocardia sp. NPDC049526 (assembly GCF_044465765.1). Classification (NCBI taxonomy): domain Bacteria; kingdom Bacillati; phylum Actinomycetota; class Actinomycetes; order Mycobacteriales; family Nocardiaceae; genus Nocardia; species Nocardia sp. NPDC049526. The sequence continues at coordinate 273,356 of NZ_JBITMA010000007.1, forward strand.
AGAGCGGCGGCGAGCGCGCGGTTGATGAGCCGGTCGACGATGCCGTCCCGCAACAACCACCACCGACCGGCGAGCACCAACGTCATACCTGTCAGGACGGGCCAGGTGATCAGACCCGGGATCGGGGAGGTCATCTCATCGATGCCGGTTTCGGAAGAACGTCGAGCGGAACCGGCTCGCCGACCGCTTCGGCAGCATCGCTTCGACCAGCAGCAGGTCGGCGAAGGTTTCGGCGGTGCGCTCGCGCTCACTGCCGTAGTCTTGGCGGCGCAGTACGCTGCGGATGGTTTCCAGCGACAGCGAGGGCATCAATTCGCGCAACGGCAGATCAGCCGCGGCACCACCGGGACCGCTCGCAGTCCCTCCGTGGCCGAGCAGCATGTGACCGATCTCATGGGCGATGATGTGATCGGCATGCCATTCGGTGTCGGCCCCGTACATGATCACGTCGTCGCCTTCCCGGGCAATCCACAGGCCGCTTCCGGTGCCGCATCCGTCCCCCAAGAGTGCGCCGACGTCGATCGGGCACAACGTGATCGGCCGTTCCCGGTACTCCGCCACCCGCGCGATATATTCCGCCATGTTCCATGGGTGGGGGATCGGTACCAGGCGACCCAGTTCCTCGAATCGCGCGGCGAGATCCTCCATTACGCCTTCCTCTCGTCGATCACATGACCTATGCCGATATTGCGGCGAGCGTAGTCGCCGACGGAGCATTGTCGCGGACATGGCCTGTCGCGCAAGCATTCTCGCACCCGCCTTCGGCGGATCGGTCGCAACATACGCGGCCACAAAGACATCCGGATCGCACGGCGCGCAGAGACGATCTCGCGGCTCGCCGCCGTTGCCCGTGAGCGCGGAGAGGTCAGCCTCGGTCTTCGCCGGGCGTTGGCGGTGTAGGCATTTCGACTCGCCTACCTGTCTTCGGCCTGGCGCTACAGTGCGTCCGGATCGATCGGTCGGCAGGGATCAGTCGGGGGCGGTGCGGGGGCGGAGGATGACGACCGGGATTTCGCGCTCGGTCCATGCTTGGTAGGTGTCGAAGTCGGCATAGGCATCGACGAGCTTCGGCCATAGACGTGCGCGTTGTCGGGGGTCGGCGGTAACCGCGTGCACGGCATGGCGTTCGCGGCCGATCTGGATGTGGGTGTCGGGGGCGGCGCGCAGGTTGTGGTACCACTGCGGGTGTTTGGCGAGGCCGCCCTGGGACGCGACGATAACCGTGTCGGCGTCGTCTGTGATGTAGAGCAGCGGTGTGGTGTGGGTGGTCCCGGATTTCCGGCCTCGATGCTCGAGCAGCAGAGTCGGTACCGGTTTACGGAATCCGGCGCCGATGCGCCATTTCCCGCCGATGCGTCCACCGGTGCGTTTGTAGACCCAAACTTGGATTTTGCCTGTGTATTTGAAGATCTTCGGCAATACGGGCGAGTCGAGCTGTTTGGGACGTGGTGGAGGGGTCATTGCGTTCCTTCGATCCGGCCGACTGGCTTGACCATACATCTTGTCACATGTGTATGGTCAAGCGATCGCGATGACCCGGTCGAGACCGCGCGGACGAAGGAGTGAGCAAGCCGGTGCGCACGCATGGATGGTCGGGGACGGCGCCCGTGGACGACGACGAAGCCGTCGAGCGCATCCTGGCCGCCGCGCGTCGAGCGATCGACCGATCAGGCAGCGATTACAGCATCGCGGAGGTCGCGCGCGCCCTCGGCGTCACCCGCCAGACCGTGTACCGCTATTTCCCCAGTGCGGAAGCACTTTTGACCGCGACCGCCATCGCGCAGACCACGCATTTCCTCGACGTCCTGGCCGAGCACGTGAGCAAGATCCATGACCCCGCCACCGCCGTTGTGGAAGCCATCGCCTACACCCTCGAACGTCTGCCTCACGAGAAATACCTCAACCTGCTGCTCACCCCCGGCCGCGCCAGCGCCTTCTCCGCGGGCGTAACCTCCGACACCGCACTGGCATTCGGCCGCTCGATCCTGCAACGCTTCGCTGTCGACTGGGCGGCCGCCGGGATCTCCGACACCGATCTGGACGAGCTCGTCGAGCACATGCTGCGCATCGTCCAGTCGTTCGTCATCGACCCCGGCCGCCCGCCCCGCCGCGGCGCAGAACTTCGCACTTACCTCACCACCTGGGTCGCCCCGGCACTCGAGCCGAGATAGCCGGCTGTGGCCAGTCGACGCCAGTGGGTGTCCGCGGGTGGGTATTCGGGAGTGCTGGAGAGTAGGATCGTGCTGGTCGGGGATGGGTTTGTTCGGTGTGAAATGCCGACGATCGGACGGTTTGAATAGAGGAGTGCTCGCGATCCGTCATCGGTTTGGAGGATTGATCATGCTTCGTATTTCGCTATTGGTTGCTACCGGTGCTGCAGCGATTGGCGCGGCGCTTTTTCCGGTGAGTGCGCAGGCTGGTCCGGATGATCCTGGGACGCCGTGTGGGGACCAGATGGTCATGAATACGCATCGGGAGTGCGTTCAGATCGGCAGCTTTTGCACGCTGTCGGATGGGATGATCATCGGGAATATCGGGCCCGATGGGCGGTGTGTTATTCCCGGTACGAATATTTGAGGCTGTTGAATCCACGGTTGCACCTAATTCCAGTCAGGTGCAGGGGGTTTCGTGTCGGTCGGGGGGAAAGTTGTCGAGGCTAGCGGCCTCTGGGGTATTTGGTTACCACGGTGCCGTCGGTGTCGGCGGCCAGGTAGGCGCCGCCGTAGTCGTCGGTCAGGTAGACCATGACTGTTGGTTGGTCGTTGTTGAAGGTCCAGGCCGGGTCGACGATTACGTAGCGGAGGGTGGGGTTGGGGATGCCGAGGCTTTCGTCGGCGGTGCGGAATAGGTCGGGGAGGATGTCCCAGTTGATCGAGCTCAGCTTTACGGTGGCCTTGTCCGAGAGTGGGCCGCCCGCGCCTTTCCTGGTGGCTGTTCCGTCGCGGTATACGAAGAGGTCGTAGAGGTCGGGTTTGTTTTTGACCGGTGCGCCGACGTTGGCGTAGGTCGGGTAGAACGTTGCTTCGTTGAATTCGTCGCTGCCGGAGACCTTTTCGAGTGCGGTGATCGCCTGGCGGATGTTGGCCGGGGTCAGGAGGTCGACGGTTTTGCCGGTTACGGGTGCTCCGGATGTCGGGAGTGCGGCTCGGCTTGTGGCGGGGAATTCATCGGTGGTGGGGGGATTGCCCGGATCGGCCTGGTTTCCGGTCGAATCGGGGCGCAGGGCCACTATCGTGATCGTGGCGACGACGGCAGCGATGAGTGCGGCAGCCGCGAGGCCGATGGCCATCCCGCGTGAGAGTGGTTTGTGCGCAGGGGGATTCATGGAGCCATATGGGTGCGCGGCGGGTGCCACGCCGCTGGACCCGTGGAACTCGTCGACTGAGCCAGGCGAATTGAACCCACCGGATGCACTGCCCGCGCCTCGCGAATTGAATACGCCGGGTGCATAGGCTGCGTCGGGTGTGTTGCGCACGCCCGGTGTGCTGAATGCGCCGGGTGTATTGCTTGCGCCGCGTGCCATGAATGCGCCCGGCGCGTTGCCTGCGTCTGGCGTGCCGAATCCGCCAGGTGTGTTGGCCGCGCTCAGCGTGTCGAATCCGCCACGCGCATTTCCTGCGCCAGGGGTGTCGAATGCACTGGGAGTGCGGTATCCGCCGGGGCCATAGCCTGCGCCCGGCGTGCTGAAGCCGGGTCCATGGGTCGCACCTGGGGGATTGAATCCACCCGGCGCATCGGCCGCACTCGGCGTTCCGAACCCACTCTGCCCGTCAAAAGCCTGTGGGCCGCTGCCCGCATCGGGGTCACCAAGAACTCCTGGGCCGCTGCCCGCGCCCGGTCCACCAAGAGCCCCCGGATCACTGCTCCCACCCTGCCGATCAGAAGCTCCCGGCCCACTACCCACACCCGCCCCACCAAACACTCCCGGCGCAGCACCGAACCCAATTGCCCGCGCAAGCATCAGATCCACCTGCTCGGCACTCGGCCGACGATTCGGATCAGGCACCAACAGCGCCGTCAAAACCGCAGTCAACACCCCAGCTCGCTGCGGCGGCGGCACTGCCCCGCTGATCACCGCCGCCAGCGTGGCAACAGTCGACTCCCGCCGCATCGGGTGAAAACCCTCAACCGCGAAATACAGCAGCAGACCGAGCGACCACAGATCGGAGGCCGTGTGCCCCTCCTGACCACTGAGCCGTTCCGGCGCAACATAATCAAGCGAGCCGACCACACTTCCGGTGGAGGTCAGCCCGGTCATATCGTTGAGCGCTGCGATACCGAAATCGGTCAGAACCGGGGAACCGTCTTCGCGCAGCAGCACATTCGCGGGTTTGATATCGCGATGCAGTACACCCACCTGATGCGCGGCACGGAGGGCGGCCAGGATGCCCCGGCCGAGGTGCGCCACTTGCAAAGGCGGCATCGGTCCACTCGCCAGGTGATCGGCGAGACTTTGTCCGCGAACCAGTTCCATGACGATCCACGGATGCGCCACTTCGGGTGAATCCACGATGTGGTGGATGGCAACGACATTCGGATGACCGATCCGGGCCAGCGCCCTGGCCTCCCGCAGCACCCGCTCGCGGTGCACGCCGGGCGAGCCTGCGCCATCCGTCTCCGCCCGCACCTCCTTGAGCGCGACCTCACGATGCAGCGCGAGGTCATACGCACGCCACACCGTCCCCATACCGCCGCTACCGAGCGGCTCGAGCAACTCGAAACGCCCGTCGACCACTGCACGCTCGGAAATCACGGCGCAAGCCTATGGTATCGGCGCGCCCACACGACATACGTGTTTCACATGCGTCACGATCGGCGGAGATGAGGCGGTCCAGTCCGGCGAGGATGTTGGCGTGCCACTCTGCCGGTCGCGACCCGTCCGGTCCTGATCTGCTCGGCAGGCGCGGCGCATCCGAAAATGCGCGAACTGCTCGGCCCGGACTGGAAGACCCGGCACCGCTTCGAATTCGCCTTGTACACAACGGTTGCCACGCTCGCTTGGCAACACCTGCCGCGCAGGCTCACCCTGACGTCGTTGGCCCACAACCGATTCCGATACGAGAAGATCCGGGCTCGATACAAGAGCCTGCAGCTGGACTCCTTCGCCGCCTCGGCCTGAACCGTGCTACTTCCCGGTGCCGACCAACTGGTCGAAGAAGGCGCGGTAGCTGCGCAGCGCCAGCCGCAGATCCTCGGTATCGCCGTCCTCCTCGCGCGACCACAGTCGTTCCAATGACTGCTTCCGCTCGGCCAGAGTGGCGGACAACTGCTGAACTGTCGCCATGACCAGATCGTCGGCCTGTGTCACCGCGTCGTGCGGGCTGTCCACGAAACTGCCCTGCAACTGCCGCCATGCAGTGCGCAGGCGCTCGACATCGGCGGCCCCGAAGAGCGGCTGATCGCCGATTTCCTGCTGCCCTGTGGCCGTGCGCTCATCTGTGGCCGCGCTCTTGTCCGCCGCCGTGCCCCCGCCTGTGGCCGCGCGCTGGTCTGCGGCCGTGCGCTGGTCTGTGGGCGTGCGCTGGTCTGCGGCTGCGCTCTCGCCTGTGGTCGTGCGCTGGTCTGCGGCTGCACCCTCGCCCCTGGTCGCCCGCTCACTCTCAGCCGAGCCTTCGCCCGCCGTACCCTCCGCCCCGCTCGCCTCGGCTTCGGATATCGGCGCCGGTCCATACGACGCAGCCGAATCGCCCTCGGTCCCGGTGCGTGTCCCGGTCGGGGAAACACCTTCCGGCACTTCGCCTTCCAGACTCCGCTCCCGCTCCTGTCCCGTGCTCATTGCTTTACATCCTTCTTCTCGCCCGGCGCGCCGCCGAGTAGGTCCTCGAACAACTCGCGGTACTGCACCACCGCGAATCGCATGTCCTCGGTGGAGATTCGGGTATCGGAGCGCCGGATCGCGATCTCGTGCGCGGCGCGATAGTGGCCCACCGTCGCCGCATGCTCGACGGACAGATCGGCGAGTTGCTGGTCATACCCTTCGGTGGGGTAGCCCCGCTCGGCCATGATGTCGGCCACCAGCACATCGGCCGCGGTCACCGCATCCGCCGGAGCGTCGACGAAGCGCTCCTGCATTTGCGCCCACTCCGTGCGATACCGCTGCTTCTCCTGCTCCGACAGCTCACGGATATCGAGTTCGGCATGGCGCCGCTCCCGTTCGGACAGCTCCCGGTCGGTGGCTTTCCGGCTGTCCAGCTCTTCCCTGGTCCGGTCGTACTCGGGCCCGAACTTCTTGCGCAGCCGCTTTCTCCGCAGCATCGGCCAAGCCGCGACCAGCAACCCGGCCACGACCAAAACCACCACCACGACGACCACTACTGCTATCACTGCAGAAGACACGCGATCCTCCTAGCTCAGACGGTCGTGTCATCCACGTAATGCCTCGCCGACGGCCATCCAAACCTCAGGAACGGACGTCGACCGGCTCCGGCGCGGGCGTCGTTGCGCGCGGCGCGGCGCGGCGACTATTCAGCCAGGCACCGACGAACATCAGTGCGGCCCCGAGGGCCTGCGTCAGCGAGATGGACTCCCCGAGCCACATCCACGCGCAGCTGAGACCGAAGGCGGGCACGAGGAACATCGCCGCCGCCGCGGTCGCCGGTCCGACCTGACTCACCGCGCGGTAGTAGAGGACATATGCGAGAGCGGTGGGCAGCACGCCGAGATAGGCCTGATTGAGCCAGAATCCGAGGTCCAGCTCGGACCACCGAACGCCGGAAAATTCAGGAGCGGCGATGAGCCCGAGCGCGAGTGTGCCCGCAGCAGTGGCGTACACGGTGACGGTAGGGGCGGACAGCCGAGACAACAGCGGCGCTCCGAGCATCGTGTAACTCGCCCAGCAGGCCGCCGCCGCAAGGAAAACGAGATCGCCGAGCAGCCGATGGGATCCGGTCGCGGGGATGCCGAGAAAGAACACGCCCGCACCGGCGATCGCCACGGTCAGCCCCACCATTCGGATGCGAGACAGCCGTGTGCGGCCGAGCACCGCCGTCACAACTACCGTGAAAATCGGTGCGGCCATCGGCACGATCACGCTGCCGTCCGCCGCGGGGGCCAGGGCGAGCCCGAGAAAGAACAAAAAGTTATAGCCGAATACGCCGACCAACCCGAGCCCGGCCGCGCGAGCGGCATCGGCGGCCGGCAGTCGTGGTGCTCGCAGCACGATGAGCAGTACGACCGTGCCGATCAGAAATCGCAGAAATCCGGCGACCGCATGCGGCACCTCGTTCACCGCAAGTTTCGAGGAGGCGAACGCGCTGCCCCACAACGCCATGACCAGGACCAATAGCAATCGGATACGCACCGGTCGATCATCGGCGGGGGTCGCGCCCGAGTATTGAACGCTGGTGCGGTGACAATGGACAGGTGACCGAGCGTGAATGGGTCGACTACCGGCGAATGGCGGATCGCCCGGTCGAGGTCATGCACGCGCATTTCGAACGGCACGTCTACGACCTGCACAGTCACGAGACGTACTCGTTCGGACTGACCGAATTCGGCGCGCAGACCTTCGACTGCCGCGGCGCAACGCGCACCAGCGCGGCCGGCATGGTGATGGCCTTCAATCCGGACGAGCCGCACGACGGCCACAGCACGACCGAACTCGGATTCACCTATTGGATCGCGCATATCGGGTCCGAGTTGATCACCGATCTGCTCTCCGACCGCGCGGGCCGCCCGACCGGTCTGCCGTTGTTCACCGACCCGGTGCTCCGAGATCCGGTGCTTTCATCGGCCTTGCGCAGGCTTTGTGCGAGTCTGATCGGCCCCGCCACCGAACTCGCCGCCGACGAGGCCCTGGCCGCGTCGGTCGCGGCACTGGTGCAGCGTGGCACCCGAACGCCGACGAGAACCGCTGCGGTACAAGCTGGTTCGGCAGCCGATATCGCGCGACGGGTCCGCGCGGTACTGCACGATCGTTATCTCGACCCCATCTCCATGGACGATCTGGCCGAAGCCGCGGAATGCAGCCGATTCGCGCTGTATCGCGCCTTCCGCACCAATTACGGTCTGGCGCCGAGCGATTACCAACGATTGCTGCGGCTGCGCACGGCGCGCAGATTGATCGCCGCGGGCCGCCCGATCAGCCAGGCGGCGATCGAGGCCGGATTCGCCGATCAAGCCCATCTGACCCGCTGGTTCCGGCGCTGCTACGGCATTACGCCCGGCGTGTATTTCGAAGGGGGTCAGGGCTCGACGGGTTCGAGCGTCGCGCCGGTAAATGTCACGAAATCCGGTCCCTCGGTGAAACTTTCGGAATTTTCCTCGCCGATGTAGAGGTCCAGATGCCGTGGGCCGCCGAGCCCGGGTGTGAATTCGTCGCCGATCGTCCACGTTGTGGCACTGAATTTGCCGCATACGCTGTCCGGCCTTGCGCTCCCGCAACCGGTGAGCCGCAATCGAGTTCCCGGCTCGATGCCATCGGCGGCCGCACTCTCGAACGGACGCAGCGCCTCGCCTCGGGTGTCCCGCGGTTCGGTATCCAGCCAGAAGCCGACATCGTAGGACCAGTTCAGATATCGACCCGCGTGCTCGCCGCTGGTGATCCGGCCAGTGCCCTCATCGCGCACCACGTCGATGAAATCCTCTGGCAGCGAGCCTATTTCGACATCGGCGTCGGTACATTCGAGATCACCGCAGCCGCGTACGGTTTCGCCCGGTCCGGAGTGATAGGACTCGACGGCGGTGTAGTACACCGTCACCGTCCAGCCGTTCCATTCGTCGGCCTCGGTATCGAGTCCGCAGCCGACGGCGAGTGGCGACGCCACGAACAGTGACGCCGCGACCACCCCGAATCCGAACCTCACCGCAGCGATATTGCCCGACGCTCCGGGTGCCGCGCCACTCGGTGGCCTACCGAGCGGGCGGACGCGGCCACGGATTCTCCTCGAGATGCTCTATCGACATGTTGAACCGAGAGATGAGCCCGCTCAACTGCGCGATATCGGCGGCCGTCCAGTCGGCGACGACCGCGCCGATGCCCTCCTGACTCTGCTCGCGATCGGCGGTCACCAATTCCAGGCCCTTGGCGCTGGCCCGGATCTTGCGGGCAATGCCGCCGTCCGGATCGGGGACGCGCTCGACCAAGCCCTGCTTCAGCATCGCGGCGACCTGCCGGTTGATCGTGGAGATATCGAGCTGGAAGGCCTCCGACAGCTCGCGCAGGCTGAGCGGGAAGTCCATCTCCAGTCTGGTCAGGATCAGATACGCCGACCGGTCGAGCTGGAATCCGGGCCGACGCAGGAGAGAGGCCGGGAAGTGCCGGGAGAGCAGGGTCAACTCGAAGACGAGGCGGGTGAGTTCATCGTCATTCTCGGGACCTGATTCGGGCATGGCCCACACTATGTCGGCTGAATCACGCCGATTGCAAATTGTGCACGATACATAGGATATGTACCGTACATATTCATGACTGTTGCAGCCGACGCGTCTTCGACCGTCACCGAGAACGACGCCCGGCGCCGTCCCGCATCCGGCCTACTCATAGCGACCCTCGGCATGGTCGGTGTCGTCGTATCGCTGATGCAGACGCTGGTCATTCCGATCATTCCCACGCTGCCGACGCTGCTGGACACCTCGGCGTCCAATGCGTCCTGGGTGATCACGGCGGCCCTGCTGGCCGGTGCCGTCGCGACCCCGATCAGTGGCCGACTCGGCGATATGTTCGGCAAGCGCCGGGTGCTGTTCGCCAATCTGGTGTCAATGGTCGCCGGTTCGGTGGTGTGCGCGCTGTCCTCCGCGCTGGCGCCCGAAATCATCGGGCGCTCGCTGCAGGGTGCGGCGGTCGGCGCGATCCCGCTCGGCATCAGCATCATGCGTGACGAATTGCCCGCCGAGAAGGTGGGTTCCGCGATGGCGATCATGAGTGCGACACTCGGTGTCGGCGGTGCGCTCGGCCTGCCGCTGGCGGCGGCGATCGCGCAGAATACGGACTGGCACATGCTGTTCTGGACCGCGGCCGGGCTCGGTGTCGTCTGTGCCGCACTGGTTTTCGTCTTCGTACCGGAGTCGCCGGTGCGCACACCTGCGCGTTTCGATTTCGGTGGTGCGGTCGGGCTGTCGATTGCGTTGCTGGCCTTGCTGATTCCGATCACCAAGGGCGCGGACTGGGGCTGGGGCAGTGCGAGCACGCTCGGCCTGTTCGCGCTCTCCCTCGTGACATTCCTCATCTGGGGCTACTTCGAACTGAAGCAGCGCTCACCGCTGGTCGACCTGCGGGTCTCGGCGCGGCCGCGCGTACTGTTCACCAACCTCGCTTCCATCGCGGTCGGGTTCGCGCTCTACGGTATGTCGCTGACCTTCCCGCAGCTGATGATGGCGCCGGAGCAGACCGGATACGGCTTCGGCCTGTCCATGGTCAATGCCGGATTGGCACTGGCTCCAACGGGATTCGTGATGATCCTGCTGTCGCCGGTGTCGGCGCGGCTGTCGGCGGCGCGCGGCCCGAAGGTCACATTGGCGCTCGGTTCGGCGGTGATCGCGGTCGGTTATCTGTGTGCCGTAGTGCTGATGAACAGCGTCTGGGAGCTGATGATCGCGGCGATGATCGTCGCGGGCGGTGTGGGTCTGGCCTACGCCGCGATGCCCGCGCTGATCATGGGTGCGGTGCCGCTCACCGAGACTGCCGCGGCCAACGGCCTCAATTCGCTGATGCGCTCGATCGGTACGTCGACCTCGGCGGCGGTGATGAGCGTGGTGCTCGCCCACATGACGATGCAGCTCGGCTCGCATGTACTGCCCTCGCGCGACGGCTTCCACACCACCTTCCTGATCGCCACGGCCGCGGCCCTGGTCGCCATCGTGCTCACGCTGGTGATTCCGATGCGCAAGGCAGCCGATGCCGCAGATAAGACCGGGCACGCCTGATCATCGGGTCACGAGCCCGAACGGCCACGGGGCCGATCCTCAACGAAGAGGATCGGTCCCGTTTGCCTGCTCAGCGGTGAATTCGGCGAAGCGTGCCGCGATCCGATCCGGAAATTCGCCGTTGACGGCGTGCGAGGCCGGCGGCCACACCTCTACCTGAGCGCCGGGAATGGTGCGCGCGGTCGCGGCGGCGCGCTCGGCATCGTGAACGATGCTGCGCCCGGCCAGGATTGCCAGTACCGGCACCTCGATGCCGGTGAGTTCGGCTTCGGTCGGTCGCGCGGGCATCGGCTGGGTTCCGGTGAAATCCCGCATGGCCGAAGCGATCAGCCGTCCCTCGGGCACCGAATCATCGGCACGGGCGCCGCCGGAAATCCAGCTCAACAGCCGGTATCGGACCTTCATCGGCATACCGGGAATGACACTGCCCAGCGATACCGTGATCATTTTCCAGCTCAGCGGCGCAAAGGTATTCGCCGGATCGAGCACCGTCACCGAGGCCACGCATTCGGGCCGATGAATGGCCACCTGGGTGGCGAGCCAGCCGCCGATGCTCACGCCGAGCAGATGCACCCGCTCCAGACCGATCCCTGCCAACGCCTCCGCGACCCACGTCGCCTGGTCCGCCGCATCGACAAGCGGTTTGCGCTGGGTGCTCGCGCCGGGCTCGCCGATGCTATCGATCGACCACACGGTGCGTTGGGCCATCAGCCCAGGCAGATTGGCCCGCCACATCGGTGTCGACGCTTGCCTACCGGACAGCAGCACCAGCGGTGTCCCGGGCTTGTCGCCGAAGCGATAGCCGCGCACCGGCCCGAACGAAGTCGACACCGCGACCCGCTCGGCCGGTTCCGGCAACTGCGCCATACCGGCGCGGTATGCCGCCGCGAAGCGGTCGAAACCGGCTCGGTTCGCGAAGTAGCCGACCTTTTCGTCGGGCTTACCGATATTGGGCTCGAGGAACAACTCGTCGGATGTCATCAATCCGACCCTAGCCGCGGGATGCTTCAGTCGATCGGCACCAGGGTGTACATCCACCATGGCCGCCGCGGGAATTCGGACATGAAGACGTTCAATGTCATTCGGCGCAGTTCGCGGCGTGCCGGATCGCGCACGTGGATCCATGGCCTGGCGATATCGGCCGGTGTGACATCGGTGAGCCACAGTTGCTCCCACTCCGGCGCCGACCGGCAGGCGGAGATGATCTTGTCCAGCCGCTCCTGCGGCACCAGGCCCGGCGCCATCATCCGCAGCGCGTAGACCATCAGATGCGCCTCCTTGTGCCACTCGTGCACGGCCTGCCTGGCCGCCGGATTGAGCATCGTCCACTCGAGGATATTGTCGCCGGGCTCGAGCCCGGGAAATAGCCGCAGGTAAGCGGAGTTCGCGGCGACCAGATCGAAGGTGGGCACGATCTGGAACCAGGCGGGCTGGGCAAGGCCGCGCAAAGTGCGCAGATCGGTGGGCAGCGGCACGCTCGGCACCGGGCCGAAGGTCTCCGGAAACTGGCTCGCCTGGGTGAGACTCACGATGTGGTCGCGGAAGAACACCGGGACACCCAGTGCATCGAACAACCGGCCCAGCGTCGCCGAGGTCGGCGCGACCACGCCCTGTTCGAAATCCTGGATCACCGTCTGCGGAAATCCGGTGGCCATCGCCATCGCGGCCTGGGTCAGCCCAGCGGCTTCCCGGCGTTCCCGCAGATAGCGGGCGATCGAAGGGCGGGTCTCCGCCATGGTGATATGCCTCCTGATTCCCTCGGGATCAAGAGTTGATCCCCCCGTTCACATACCCGCTCCAACCTAACTTCGACCGAAAAACCTTGCCGCGACGCTGGATAACGCTACGGCGCCATTTCGACGGACTCGGTATAACGCCGCGCGAGGGTGCGAAGGTGCGCAACCAGTTGCGGCGGGCCGTCGACCCGAAAGTCCATCATCAGCATGCTCAGGTAGATGGCAATGGTCTCCAGGGCATCCGCGCCGGTCAGCAGGATGCAGGTATCGGCGTCGACGGCCTCGACCACGCCGACGGCCGGGTTGATGCGGGCGATCACCGTCTCGGCGGGCGCCAGAACCGTCACCCGGGCATGCACTTTCCAACCTGTGCTGGCGATGTGGCGCATGACGAACGCCACCAGATCGCCATCGGGCAGTGACCGTGCGGCGAAGCGGCGCGACCCCGCGACGGCGCGCTGTACCCGGGCGACGGGAATCGCACGCCAGGAATGGGTTTCGAGGTCGTAGGCGACCAGATACCAGCGGCGCTGCCAGTTGATGAGCCGGTAGGGCTCGATTTCGTTGTCCGCGTCTGGATCCAGGGCGATGTGCACGGTGGCGCCATCGCGGATGGCGCTCGCGAGCGTGGTCAGTATCGCGGCCGGGACCGGGGCATCCGGTTCGCGTGAACCGGTGGTCGCCGGTCCGATGGCAGTCGCGTTGCGCAGTGCGGTCACCTTGCGCTGCAAGCGTTTCGGCAGGATCTGTTCGAGCTTCGCCAGCGCGCGTGCGGCGTTCTCGGTGATATCGGCGATGCCGGTGGAGCCGTCCTCGGCCAGGCCGATGGCCACGGCCACCGCGACAGCCTCATCGTCGTCGAGCAGCAGCGGCGGCATGGTGCTACCGCGGCCGAGTCGGTAACCGCCGATCGCACCCCGCTCGGCGTGCACCGGATAACCGAGTTCGCGCAGTCGTTGGATGTCGTTGCGCAGCGTCCGATCCGTGATGTCGAGCCGTTCGGCCAGTTCACGGCCGGTATGCGCGCGGTCCTGCAGTAGCGAGAGCAGGCGCAGAACTCGCGTTGTGGTGGCCGCCACCGTCGCCTCCGGAAATCTTTTGGGATGAAGCCGATGTATTAGGAACGAAACTAGCCTAATGCCCTCATAGGCTTGGTGACATCAGCAAGAAGGAAAAAGAAAGGCCAGCCATGAACAGCACCACTGCCGCCGACGCCACCGCGACCCTGCGCCCCGTCTGGCGCGATGTCCTCGCCACCTCCTACCGCGCTCTGACCGAAGTGGTCGCCGGTATCGGCGACGACCAGTGGCAGCTGCCGACCCCATGCTCGGAATGGGATGTCACGCAGGTGATTCAGCACGCCGCGGGCGATCAGCTCGCCTTCGCCAAGGCGCTCGGTATCGGAATCGGCCCTTCCTACAACCCCTTCGCCCCATCCGGCGCCATCGACGGCACGGCCGCCGAGTTGGTCCGCGATGCGGTCGAGCAGACCGCGACCGCCTGGGCCACGGTCACCGACGAGACCGAAACCGTCCCCACGCCGCTGCCGCACGGCGTGCTGCCGACCCCGGTCGCCGCGGTCATGTGCGCCTTGGACGCGGCCGTGCACGCCTGGGATATCGCGATCGCGACCGGACAGCCGTCCCCGTTGAACGACGAGCTCGCCGGACACCTGCTCACCGCCGCGCAGACCATGAACCCGGCGCCGGGCGGCGGTCCAGAGGCGGAAATCGTTGAGCCGCTGCGTCAGTGGGGTGCCTACGCCGCGATCGTCGATGGCGCGGCGGACGACACGGCCGTCGCCGAGTTGCTGCGCTACCTCGGTCGCGATCCGCAAGCCTGATTCGACCGGGTCTGAGCGTGCGAAGTGCAGCTCAGACCCGTCACCGGGCCGTGACGAACCCTTCGGCCACCATCCAATCCCGCGCTACCTCAGCGGGTTCGCGGCCATCCACGTCGACCTGGCGATTCAATTCGGTGATCGTCTCATTGGTCAGCTTCTTCGATATCGGCGCCATGATGTCGGCGACCTGTGGATGCGCATCGGCGAAAGACTTCCGCATCACCAGTGCCGCATTGTATTTCGGGAAGAAACCCAGATCGTCCTTCAGCAGGACGAGCCCGAGCGCCGGAATCCGCCCGTCGGTGGCGGCGACCGAACCGAACCGGCACTGCTTGGCATCGGCGGTGGCCTGATAGACCACCGCATCCTGCACGATCTGCTTGTGCACCTTCCCGACATCGATCCCGTACTTGCGCGCCATTCCGGGATAACCGTCTTGGCGCACATTGAATTCGGTGCCGACGCACGTCGCGGCCGCGGCCGGGTCGGTGGCGATCAGCCGGGCATAGTCGGACAGCGTGACAACACCGGTTTGCTTCGCGGTATCGGTGCTCATCACCAGCGCGTAGGTGTTGTTCATGGGGGCCATATCCGTCCACACGATGCCGTGCGCGGCCAGATCCGCGTCGCGAACCGCCTCGAACTGCCCGACTTCATCCGGAACCGGTGTCTCGTTGCCGAGATAGTTGATCCACCCGGTGCCGGTGTATTCGTAAGAGATATCGATCTGACCATGCAGCTGGGCATCGCGAACACTATTGGAGCCCTGGATATTCGTCAGATCACGGACCTGCGCGCCCGCCGCCGAGAGCGCGAATTCGATGAGATATCCGAGGATGTTCTGCTCGGTGAAGTCCTTGGAGCCCACCGTAATCGAGACACCGTCGAGCGCGGGTACCGGCCGAATGCTGCCGGGACCCACCCGCAGCGGCACCGCGCTCCCGGATTGCAATCCACAGGCGCTCAACACGAATACGGCCGCAACACCCAGCACCCACGCCCTCACTTCAACCCCCTCGGCCCCAAGTACTGTTCGGCCAGCGCGCCCAGCCAGTCGACGAGCAGCGCCAGCGCGACCGCGAGGACGGCTCCGACCACCAGCGTGACGTTATCGCGCAGCTTGTACCCGGTATCGATCAGAATGCCGAGACCACCCGCGCTCACCAGGAACGACAGCGTCGCCGTGCCGACGGCGAGCACCAGCGAGGTGCGCAGCCCGGCAAGGATATAGGGGATGGCGAGTGGAAATTCGATGCGGCGCAATACTGTCAGCGCCGACATGCCCTGGCCGCGTCCGGCATCGATGACCGCGGGATCCACCTGTTGGTAGCCCAGGATCGTATTGCGCAGTACGGGAAGTAGCGAATAGAAGGCGATCGGCGCGACGCCGATCCAGAACCCGGTGGTGCGGGTGGCGAGGTAGAACAGCACGATCAGACCGATCGCGGGTGCGGCAGCGCCGATATTGGCGATGCCGACGAAAAGCGGTGCCAGACGGCGATATCCGGGGCGGGTGAGCAGTGTGCCCAGCGGTACCGCCACCGCGACGACGATCACCACGACCGTCGCGGTGATCAACACATGCTGCCAGGTGACGGTCGCGATATTGGAAACGCTGATACTGGCCTGCTGGGTGACGGTGAGATCGCGCCGGAATGCCCACATCAGCACACCCGCGGTGAGCACGAGCACGAGCGCCGGTTGGACCAGCAGCCGAATGCGTTCGGCCCGACGCAGTGTCGTCGGCGAGGTAGCGGCGGGTGCGGTGGTCGCCGTGGTCATGTCGTCGCATCCGTCTCCGCGCCCGCATGCGTGGCGCGCATGGCCGACAGATGGCCGACGAGCGTGTCGATCGTGATCAAACCGGCGTATTCACCGCGCCGACCGGTGACGACCGCGGTTGCGGTCTGCTCGGCGAGCAAGGCCTCCAACGCATCCTGGAGTGTCGATTGCAGTGACAGCTGCTCACCGACCGAAGACCCGACATCGTGCAACGAATTCGCCTGTGCCAGTTGCTCGCTCGACACCCAACGCAATGGCCGCTGCTGCGCGTCGAGAATCAGCGCCCACGGCCAATCCCGGCCCGCCAGCGCGGCACGGATACTGTCGACCGAATCGGTCTCCAGTGCCGTCGGGCAACTGCCGAGTTCGACATCGCGGACCCGGGTGAGGGTGAGCTGCTTGAGCGAGGCATCCGCGCCGATGAAACCGGCCACGGTCTCATCCGCGGGATCTGCCAGGATCGCCGCCGGGGTGTCGTACTGCAGAATGCGGGACTGGTTGCCCAGGACCGCGATTCGATCGCCGAGCTTCACCGCCTCGTTGAAATCGTGGGTGACGAACACGATGGTCTTACCCAGTTCGGATTGCAGGCGCAGCAGCTCGTCCTGCAGCAGGCCGCGGGTGATCGGATCGACCGCGCCGAACGGCTCGTCCATCAGTAGCACCGGCGGATCGGCCGCTAAAGCGCGGGCCACCCCGACGCGCTGCTGCTGGCCGCCGGAGAGCTGCCTGGGATAGCGGCCGCGGTAGGTATCGGGATCGAGGCCGACCAGCTCGAGCATTTCGTCGGTCCGCGCGGCGACCTTCTTGCGGTCCCAGCCGATCAGACCGGGCACTGTCGCAACGTTTTTCGCGACCGTCAGATGCGGGAACAACCCCGCCTGCTGGATGGAATAGCCGATGCCCCTGCGCAATTGGTCCGGATTCACTCCGGTGACATCGCGTCCGCCGATCGTGATGGTGCCCGAGGTCGGCTCGATGAGGCGGTTGATCATGCGCATGGTGGTGGTCTTACCGCAGCCGGACGGCCCGACGAGGACGACGATTTCGCCCGCCGGGATGGTCAGCGAAACCCGGTCGACGGCCGGATCACGTTGGCCAGGATAGTGTTTGGTGACATCGTCGAGCACGATCTCGACGCCGGATACCGCCGATGCCGTACTGTCGCCGCGGATTTCGGTATCAGTCACGTAGTCCCCTCGAGGTGGTGAGTCGCCCGACGATGACGAAGATCCCATCGAGGATCAGCGCGAGTACGACGATCAGGATCGTCCCGACCAGCGCCTGCGGCACCGCGTTCGGACTACCGAGCCGGGCCAGGCCGGAGAAGATCAGATTGCCGAGTCCGGGTCCCTTGGCATAGGCGGCAATGGCCAGAATGCCCATGATCATCTGGGTGCTGACTCGCATCCCGGTCAGGATCGATGGCCAGGCCAGCGGCAATTCGATGCGCGCGAGCACCCGGAGCCGATTCATGCCGACCCCGCGCGCGGCGTCCACGATCGCCGGATCCACCGAGGCCAACCCGATGATGGTGTTGCGCAGAATCGGCAGCAGGGCATAGAGCACCAGCGCCGTAATCGTCGGTCCGACACCGAGTCCGAGGAATGGAATCAGCAGCCCGAGCAGCGCGAACGATGGAACGGTGAGTATGGCGCTGGCCAGCGCCGTCGCCACCGAGGATCCGAATGGGCTGCGGTAGACCAGGATGCCGATCAGCACGGCCACGATCGTCGCGAGCAATATCGACTGCAGCACCGCCGAGACATGCAAATACGAATCGGTGACCAGCTGTGCGCGCCGATGCACCACGAATGTCCACAGTGTGTCCAGGGCCTTACCTCCCCGTCGCCCGGTGTCCTCGGAGACTATCGCGTCGGCCGCTCGACCGGGACAGAATTCGCGGTGCGGCAATCGTCAACCGCCGTCATGCCTTCGAGAGACTGCCCGGTACCCATCCAATTGAAACCCCAACCACATTCGCGGGAACCGCGGGCCGGGACCGTTCGTCCTAATGACCAAGAGCTGAAACTGGAGGGGGAGTTATGACGGAGCATGCGGTGGCCGAGCGGCGACGGTATGTGTGGCCGGTGCTCGGCCTGCTGGTGGTTGCGCTGGTCGCGGCAGGTGTGGCCGGGGTGCGCTGGTGGCAGGATCGCGCACAACCCGCAATCGCTGGAGATCGCGTGACCGTATTTCCCGCGATCGACAGATCCGGGCTGGACCCCGTGCAGGGACGGATCGTCGCGGTTCTCGAACGCGAATTCAACGCACAGGGCGACGGTCCTAAGTACAGCGAAGGTTCCGATGAACCATGGTGCGCCGACTTCGTCAGCTGGGTGCTGCGGGAGGCAGGTGCGCCGCTGGCCAATCCGAATTCCGGATCGTGGCGGATTCCGGGTGTGTACACGCTGCAGGAGTACTACCGGGGGGCGGATCGCTTCACGCCGACCGGTTCGGGCTATCAGCCGCGCACCGGTGACGTGCTGCTCTACGCCGGGGAAAGCGCCTTCGGCCAGCACACGAATTTCGTGCTCACGGCCGCGAACGGGACCGTGACGACCATCGGCGGCAACGAATTCGGGGAGGTCGCGATCCATCGTTTCGCACTGGTGGAGGTGCCGGAGGTGGTGGGATTCGGTCGTTTGTGAATAGTGTTGGGACTCAGCCGGTCTTCCCAGTGGCTATGCATTGTCGGCGGGTCCTCCGCTAGCACTTACCATTGACTAGGCGGCGCCCGGCAGCGCCGTCTTCCGGTCCCTGTCCTGCTACCCCCTCATCAGCAGGACAGGGACCTCTGGGTGGGGGGATGTCGGCCCGACCTCGCCGAAATCTGCGTCGCGTACCGTGTCGGTTGTCCGTTGAGAGGTGAGGGTTTCGGAAACTCTGATGCTGCCAATCGAGGAAAAGACCGACAATCCCGTGTGGATCGACTACGCCGACTTCGGGGAACGGTTCGTCACCCACGCGGTGACGGCCGAACGGATCGAGGCCGCCGTTTCCGCGATGACCGACCACGGCATCACAATCGGCCCGTTCTCCCTCGGACCAGTGGGTTTGGCCGGATTCATGGCCGAGGGCAAGGTAGGCAAGCCGGTCATTCTGCGCAACGGCCCGCATATCACCTTCGAGGTGACCGTGCCGCTGACGATGTCGGTGAAGGTGCTGCTCGGCGGGCGGAAAATGCGGCTGGAGGCGGTCGCCGAAATCGATCTCACGCTGCATGCGCGCACCGCGGATCCGCTGCTCATCGTCATCGATATCCCGCCGATCACCTCGCGTGATGTCAGCTTCGTGCTGCGCGCCCAGGCCATCGATTCGGCCTGGGAATGGTTGCTCGATCCGATCGCCGGGGTGGTGCAGCGTGAGGTCGCCAATCGGGTGAACGCGATGCTCGCCGAACCGCAGGCGCGGCGCGGCCGGGTCTTCGACGTCGAGGCCATCATCGACGGCGTCCGTTCCGAGCACGTCGGCAAGGCCGAATTCGACTGGATCGGCTACGACGAATTCGGGCATCAGTTCTTCTCCCGCATCGTGACGCGCGATCGGGTCTTCGAATTCGTCGAGCGGATGGCGGGCCGTCCCATCGAGGTCGGGCCGCTGCGCGCCGGACCGCGCGACTCCGCCACCGTCACGGTGCAGGGCAATGTTCGAACGCCGCAGCTGACGGATCGTTCGGATGAGCCGGTGTCCTTCGATCTGACACTGCCGGTGAGCCTGGATATCACCGTCGATGTGCTCAAGGCCAACCAGTATCGCGCCGATGTCGAGATTCCACTGGTGCTGACCGCGCGGGCGGCCGATCCGCTGCTGATCGTCGTCGATGTGCCGCCGCCCGCGGCCGATGACCTGCGGCTGGAGTTCAAGGCGCGCGGGATGCGGGCGGCGACGCTCGGTGTGCTGGCCGGTATCAAGAAGCAGGTCGTCGCGCAGGTTGCGGGGGTGGTGCGCGAGGAGCTCAGCGACAGTTCGGGTCGCACGATCGATGTCGCGGCGCGGCTCGACAGCATCGCCTAGACCAGTCCTTGACCTGTGTGACAAGTGTGAATTCTGTTTCCAGTGGGTCTGGCGGTTCCAATGTGAATATGGTGAAATGAGTGCACGTTCGAGGCTCCCGGCGCTCGAGTGAACCTTGGGGAAGGTGCGCCGGGCACGCTACCTGTCCATGTCGGGTTTGCGCGAAGGAGTCCTGCGATGCGTTCCATTTCTGTGTCTCGCCGCCAGCTGTTCGCCTACACCGCCGCGGCCGCCGCCGTCGGGATCGCCGCGCCCCGCGCTTCGGCGGCCGGTGTGCTCGGCACCCTCGTCGATTACGCGGGCGGTGTTCCGTCCGCCGGCGCGATCCTGGATGACGGTCACCTCGGCGTCATCCGTTACGTCTCCGATCGTCGTCCGGGCGCCGAATGGATGGAGGGGAAGCCATTGCGCGCCAAGGAGGTCGATCAACTGCACGCCGCCGGGCTGACGATCGTGTCGAACTACCAGTTCGGCAAGGGCTCGACCGCCGACTGGCGCGGTGGCCTGGATGCGGGCAAGAAGCATGCCGATCGTGGCCTGGAACTGCATCTGGCCGCGGGCGGTCCGGAGAACCGGCCGATCTACGCCTCCATCGACGACAATCCGACCCCGGCCGATTTCGCGACCATGATCGCGCCGTACATCCTCGGCTGGGAGTCGGTGCTCGGCAAACAGAACGTCGGCATCTACGCCAATGCGCCGACCATCGAACTGGCACGCGCCGCGGGCCTGGGTTCCTGGTACTGGCAGCACAATTGGGGGACGCCCAAGGGGTTCGTACACCCGTCCGCGCATCTGCACCAGATCGAGATCGACAAACGGGCCATCGACGGCATCGGCGTCGACGTCAACAACATCCTCGCCGCCGAATACGGCCAGTGGTGACGGTGCGTCAGGTCTGGCAGTGGCAGGTGGGCGCCAGGCGGAGTTCGGGTTCGTCGTCGGGAACCACCCGGAGCATGGGCCGGTTGTCGGGTGCCTCGTGGTCGCCGCGCCAGGAGAACAACGACCAGCGGGAGATGCCGGAGAAGGCGGAGCCGAGGCTGCCGATGGAGAAGGACGAGATCACCGATCCGAAGGATCCGACGGCCCCGATGGACAGCACCGAGCCCACGCTGCCGATCGATAGGATCGAGTAGGCCGAGCCGATGGACAGAATCGAGCCTTCCGAGCGGATGGAAAGGATCGATCGACGCGAACGCCTGCTCCGGATCGAATGACCCGGATGGATCGAGGGACCGGCCCGAAGCGAATCATCGACAGTCGCCATGACTTCGGTCTACCACAGTCCCTGCAAGACGGCGCGTTATCGCGGCGATTCGCACCACGTGTGTCGACAAAGAGCGAAGCCCGGTGACCCCTCAGGTGCACCGGGCTTCGAAAACCACCAGCTAGGCGACGGTGAAGAAGCCGAGCATCGGCAGGAACGAGCAGGTCCGCGGGGCGGCGTCTGCGGCCTGGGTGGTCAGCGAACCACCGACGACCGCGACGACCCGGCCCGAGCCGGTATTGACGATCGCCGAAAGCGTGGCCGGACCGTCCGGGTTGATGTGCGCCTCATCGGTCAGCGGCTGGACGCCGGACTGACGGGTGTCGAGGTTCAGCCACTGGACCGTCATCGGCGGATTCTGCTCCGGCGTCGGCGACTTGGTGCCGAGCGCGGTGAATACGAATCCGGTCTGACCGGCCTGCGGTCCCGGCGGCGGCAGCTCGGCCGGGCCGGGGACGGCGAGTGCGGTGCCGATCGAATCGGCGCCGTCGCCGATGCAGCCTTTGCCGATGCTCGGGTAGAGGAACTGGGCGATGGCCGGGCCGCCCTGCGGGACCTCGGGGCCGCCGCCGCCGCTGCCGTCCAGGAAGGTGATGATCCGTTCCAGCGTGGACTTGATCTGCGGCGGCAGGTTCAGCGCGTTGAGCAGCGCCCGGACCTGGTCGAGGATGGCGTTCTTCGGGGCATCCGCGATGGGCTTGGCATCGGCTGGCCCGGCGATGGCGCCGACAATGGCCGGGGCCAGCGAGGCGAGCGTATCGATCGGGACGCCCTCGGGAACCATCGGAATGGTGTTCCTCGGTGCAACGGGCGCGGGGGCCGGTGCCGCGACTGCCGTCGACGGCGCAACGAGCGACGCGCTCGCTGCGATGGCGAGCGCGGACAAGGCAATCCGCGTTCCTCGGGTGCGAAGCACTTGTCTAGCCGTCCTTAACCTCGGGTACATCACAGGAGCGATGCAAAAAGCCATCGTTTCGGGGTCACTCTAGGGACATGACTGCCGTGTTGTACAGCCGCCGTGCCCCTACTTCTGTTGTGGACGATCAGTGTTATCAGACGCTAGCGCTTTTCCCCTGTTGCCAGAGTGAAAGGTGATGCAAATGTTATCAGTGATAATCGGCGGTTGCGGTACGCAAGTTACCGTCTCCGGGCTCGGCGCGCACGCCGGGGTCGGTCCAGGGGATTGATGGGATCTCTCACGGCGCCGGTTAGGCTAGTCGCAGCCTTCCCGGAACCGACTCGAAAGCCTGCGAATTGAACCGAAGTCTCCGATTGGCTGTGCCGGTGCTCGGTCTGTCCGTGTTGGCCAGGCTGCTGTGGATGCTGCTGACGAAGAACGGGATGAATCTCGTCGATCTGCACGTCTATGTCGACGGTTCGGCGGCCCTGCTCACCGACCGCCTCTACGACTTCACCTACGCCGAGAAGACCCCGGACTTCCCGCTGCCGTTCACCTATCCGCCGTTCGCGGCGCTGGTCTTCTTCCCGCTGCACTATTTTCCGTTCACCGTGATAGCGGTGCTCTGGCTGCTGGCCATTGTCGTCGCGCTGTATGTGGTGGTGTGGATCGCCTTCGAATTGATCCTCGGCGCGGAGCGGATGCGCGAGCCGCGGTGGCGCACCGCCGCGGTCTGGTGGACCGCGATCGGCATCTGGATGGAGCCGGTGCGGACCACCATCGACTACGGCCAGGTCAATGTTTTCCTGGTGGTCGGGGCCATGCTCGCGGTGCGCAGTTCGCGATGGTGGCTGTCCGGCGGCCTGATCGGGGTGATCGCGGGAATCAAACTGACACCGGCGATTTCGGGGCTGTACTTCGTAGCGCGGCGGCGGTGGGGGACCGCGGTGTGGTCGGCGGTGGTTTTCGGTGCGACGGTCGGGGTCAGCTTCCTGATCAACCACAAGGAGGCCAAGCGGTACTTCGGCACATTGCTCGGTGATGCGGATCGGATCGGTCCGGTGGGCTCGGTCTGGAATCAGTCCCTACGCGGTGCGCTGAGCCGTCTGCTCGGTCATGACGTCCAATCCGGGCCGTGGTGGCTGGCGTCCGTCGTGGTGGTCGCGGTCCTGGCCTTCTTCGCTTGGCGCGCACTGGGTCCCGACGATCGGTTGGGCACCCTGATCATCGTGCAGCTGTTCGGGCTGATGGTTTCGCCCATCTCTTGGTCGCATCACTTCGTGTGGCTGCTGCCCACGGTGATGTGGTTGGTGTACGGGCCGCTGCGGCAGGCGCCCGGCGCTCGGATACTCGCCGGATATTGGTTGGTTACCACCCTCGTCGGCGTGCCGTGGGTGCTCTCGTTCGCCCAGCCGTCGATCTGGACCATCTCGCGGCCGGGGGTGCTGTCCTGGCTCGGCGCCGTGGACGTGCTCGGCGTGCTGGTGCTCTTGGGCTGGGTGATCTGGTCCGGGCGCATGGTCAATCGGATTGCGCCGCAAGCCGATCTATCTCGCGAGCCAGCGACACGTCCAGCGCGGTGAGTCCGCCCGAGTCGTGGGTCGAGAGGGCGAAGGTCACCCGACGCCAGCGGATATCGATATCCGGGTGATGGTTCGCTTTTTCGGCGACTTCGGCGACCTGACGCACGAGTTCGATGCCCGCGGGAAAGGTCGCGGCCTCGATCGTGCGGGTGATGGTGTCGCCGGATCGGGTCCAGTCCGACAGTTCGGTCAAAGCTTCGGCGAGTTCTGCCTCAGTTAGTTTCGGAGCGCTCATGCCTGCACCTCGCTGGCGCTCGGCTCCAGCATGACCGCTCGGGCGGCTGTGTTGTCTGTTCGCTCACTACGTTCGCTCACTAGGGCCTGCACCTCGCTGGCGCTCGGCTCCAGCATGACCGCTCGGGCGGCTGTGTTGTCTGTTCGCTCACTGCGTTCGCTCATATCCGAGTTGTACCCCGAGGGGCGCAAAGGCATCAGGGAATCCGCATTCGTCGCTCAGGCGGCGCGGGCCTTCTTGAGGCCCTTCTTCAGTTCCTTACCGCAGCAACCGGCCGCTTCCAAGCGTTTCATCCGCATGATGACGACGGGGCACTTCAAGCAGCGCGTCTTCTTGCGACAGCACTTCTTCTTCGGTTTGAGGCTAGAAACCTTCTTCGCCTTGACCTTGCCCATGATTGGTTAGCATACCCTTAGCGGAGTGCGTGGTCTGCGAGCCGCTCGGATGCCGGTACTGTGTAACTGGCCGCAATGCCCGGTGAGTATCGATTCTCCACCTGTTTGCAGGGTGCCTGGCGGGATCGTCAGAACCCGGAGGTGGAAGCCTGCGTAACCACGCAGGGTCTCGATCACGCCGAAATCGGATGCAGCCGGCATCTATACCAACAGCAGGAGGATTGAGGCGTGTCGTCTGCACGCGATTTTCGCAACGTCGCCATCGTGGCCCACGTCGACCACGGTAAGACGACGCTGGTCGACGCCATGCTGCGCCAGTCCGGCGCCTTCGCCGAACGCGCCGAGCTCGTCGATCGTGTGATGGACTCCGGTGACCTGGAGCGCGAGAAGGGCATCACCATTCTCGCCAAGAACACCGCGGTGCACCGGCACCACCAGGACGGTTCGGTCACCGTGATCAACGTCATCGACACCCCCGGCCACGCCGACTTCGGTGGTGAGGTCGAGCGCGGTCTGTCCATGGTCGACGGTGTCGTGCTGCTGGTCGACGCGTCCGAGGGACCGCTGCCGCAGACCCGCTTCGTGCTGCGCAAGGCGCTGGCCGCGAAGTTGCCGGTCATCCTGGTGGTGAACAAGACCGACCGTCCCGACGCCCGCATCGAAGAGGTCGTCGAGGAGAGCCACGATCTGCTGCTCGACCTGGCCTCCGATCTGGACGACGAGGCCGCCGAGGCCGCCGAACTCGCGCTGGACCTGCCGGTCCTCTACGCCTCCGGCCGTGAGGGCAAGGCGTCCAAGGAACGTCCCGAAAACGGCAGCGCGCCGGCCGCGGAGAACCTGGACGCGCTGTTCGACGTGCTGCTGGAGAACATCCCGGCGCCCAAGGGCGATCCGACCGCGCCGCTGCAGGCGCACGTCACCAACCTCGACGCCTCGGCCTTCCTCGGTCGCCTCGCGCTGGTCCGCATCTACAGCGGTGAGCTGCGCAAGGGCCAGAATGTCGCGTGGATGCACGCCGACGGCGTCAAGCAGGTCAAGATCACCGAGCTGCTGCAGACCATCGGTGTCGAGCGGCAGCCCGGTGAGGTCGCGGTGGCCGGTGACATCGTCGCCATCGCGGGCATCCCGGAGATCATGATCGGCGACACCCTCGCCGATATCGACAATCCCGTTGCGCTGCCGCGCATCACGGTCGACGAGCCCGCCATCTCGGTCACCATCGGCACCAATACCTCGCCGCTGGTCGGCCGGGTGCAGGGCCACAAGCTGACCGCCCGCATGGTGAAGTCGCGCCTGGACTCCGAGCTGGTCGGCAATGTCTCGCTGCGCGTCCTCGATATCGGCCGCCCGGATGCCTGGGAGGTGCAGGGTCGCGGTGAACTGGCGCTGGCCATCCTGGTCGAGCAGATGCGTCGCGAGGGCTTCGAGTTGACCGTCGGCAAGCCGCAGGTGGTCACCAAGCAGGTCGACGGCAAGGTGCACGAGCCCTACGAAGAGCTGACCATCGACTGCCCCGACGAGTACCTCGGCGCGATCACCCAGCTGCTCGCCGCCCGCAAGGGCAAGATGGTCCAGATGAACAACCACGCCGCCGGTTGGGTGCGGATGGAGTTCATCGTTCCCTCGCGCGGCCTGATCGGCTTCCGCACCGACTTCCTCACCGAAACCCGCGGCACCGGTATCGCCAACGCGGTCTCGCACGGCTACGCCCCGTGGGCCGGTGAGATCCGCGCCCGCCACACCGGTTCGCTGGTCTCCGACCGCGCGGGCTCGGTGACCCCGTTCGCCATGATCCAGCTGGCCGATCGCGGTCAGTTCTTCGTGGAGCCGGGTGCGGACACCTACGAGGGTCATGTCGTCGGCATCAACCCGCGCGCCGAAGATCTCGATATCAATGTCACCCGCGAGAAGAAGCTGACCAATATGCGCAGCTCGACCGCAGATGTGATGGAGACGCTCGCCAAGCCGCTGCAGCTCGACCTGGAGGCGGCGATGGAGTTCTGTGCCGCCGACGAATGTGTCGAGGTCACGCCGGAGATCGTGCGGGTGCGCAAGGTCATCCTCGGTGCCACCGAACGCGGTCGCGAACTGTCGCGACGGAAGGCTCGGGACCGGGCTGCGCTGTAAGGCATGGGGCCATTTCGGCAAGGTCACGGTCTACTTGGCCGAGCGACAGCGAGGCCAAGTAGAGTGCCGCACGTGAGTTCGGGGGCTATACGACGCGCGATGCTGATCATGATGGCGGCCTCCTCCGTGGTGCTCGCCGGCTGCACCGCGAATCCGCCACCGCCGATCGAGAGCACCGACAGCCCGAAGACGACACCGGCCAAACCCGGCAAGAACACCGTCGTGGTGGCCATCGACGACATCGGCATCGGGTTCAATCCGCACCTGCGTTCCGATCAGTCACCGGCCACCGCCGCGGTGAGTTCGATGGTTCTGCCGAGTCCGTTCCGGCCGGTACCGAATCCGGGCGTGCCCGGCGCCACCGAATGGGTGCCGGATACCGCACTGGTGGTCTCGGCCGAGGTGACCGCGCAGGAACCGTTCACCATCACCTACACGCTGCGCAATCAGGCGAACTGGTCCGATGGCGCGCCGATCGCGGCGGAGGACTTCCGGTTCCTGTGGCAGCAGATGATCACCCAGCCGGGTGTCGTAGATCCGGCGGGTTATCGGCACATTGCCGATATCAGCTCCTCCGGTGGCGGCAAGACGGTCACCGTCACGATGACCGAGGCGTATCCGGCCTGGCGTGAGCTGTTCACGAATCTGCTGCCCTCGCATCTGATCAAGGATCAGCCCGGCGGGTTCGCCACCGGTTTGGTCGAGGGCGTTCAGGTGTCGGGCGGCAACTTCCGGATCAAATCGACCGACCGCGGACGCGACGAGATCCTGCTCGAACGCAATGATCGGTACTGGGGTACACCCGCGGCTCCGGATCAGATTCTGTTGCGCCGCGGCGGAACTCCCGCGCAGCTGGCCGATTCGCTGCGCACCGGTGACGCGCAGATGGCGCTGGTGCACGGTGGTGTCGCGACCCAGGCGCAATTGGCGGCGATCCCGTCGGTGCGCACCGTGATCATGCCGCAGTCGCGTGAGCTGCAGTTCGTAATCAATGGGCGCAGTGGCGATCTCAGTGATCCGCGGGTGCGGCGCGGGGTGACCGCGCTGATGGATCCGACGCTGCTGGCCACCGTCGCCGGGCAGACCGGCGGCTGGGTCGAGCCGGTGCGCGCGCAGATCTTGACACCGTCGGATCCCGGATATGCACCGACCGCGCCGCCGCGGCCGTCCGCCGAGGAGGCGTTCGCACTGCTGGCTGAGGCGGGTTACGGTCGGGCGCCGGAGACGCCGCCGGTGCAGTCGCCTACCTCACCCGCACCGCAGCCCCGTTCGGTCGCGAAAAACGGTAAGGCACTTGCGATTCGGATCGGCGCGGTAACCGGTGACGCCACCGCGCTCGCCGTCGCCAATACCGCCGCGGACCAATTGCGCAGTGCCGGAATCGATGCCAGCGTGCGCAGTCTCGCGGCCGATGCTCTCTACGGCAAGGAACTCACCGAGAGCGGCGTGGACGCCATCGTCGGCTGGGAGGTCGCCGGTTCGGATCCGGCCACTGTGCTCGCATCGCGTTACGGCTGCCCGCCGGTGGATACCGGTGCCGCCAACGGGGATTCGCAGACCGCCATCGAGGCGGCCAAGAAGGCACCGAGCAATCTGTCCGGCATCTGTGATCCCGGACTGCAGCCCTCGATCGACGAATCGTTGCGCGGTGTCGAGCTCGGCCGGGCGCTGGCCGATGCCGAGCCGCGGCTGTGGGCATTGGCGACGGTGCTGCCGATCGTGCAGGACAATGTGGTCGCCGCATCCGGCCCGCGCGTGGACGGTGCGTCGTTGAGCGGTGCCATTCAGGTCGGCATCTTCGGCGATGCGGCGATGTGGCGCAGGATCCCATGACCGGTGGACTGCTGCTGGTGCACGCCCATCCGGACGACGAGTCCATCACCACCGGGGGCACCATCGCGCACTACCGCCGCCGCGGCGTACCGGTGACGGTGGTGACCTGCACTCTCGGTGAAGAGGGTGAGGTGATCGGCGACGAATGGGCACAGCTGGCCGCCGAGCACGCCGATCAGTTGGGCGGCTACCGGATCGCGGAGCTCGCCAAGGCGCTGACCGCACTGAAGGCCGGACCGCCGCGGTTCCTCGGTGGTGCGGGCCGCTGGCGCGACTCCGGTATGGCGGGCACGGCGGCGGCTGAGAATCCGCGGGCCTTCGTACATTCCGGTGCCGCTGCGGTGGAGGCGCTGACCGCGATCGTGCTGGAACTGCGGCCGGAGGTGGTGATCAGCTATGACCCGCGCGGCGGTTACGGGCATCCGGACCATATCCGGGCGCACTGGGTCACCTCGGCGGCGGTGACCGCGGCGGCCGAGCAGGGCTGGGACACCCCGAAGCTCTATTGGACGGTCACCGACGCCGATATGTTGCGTCTGCATACCGAGGCGCTGGCGCGGCGCACCGTGGAGGGGCTGCCCGGCGCATTGCCGCGCGGCTGGCGCTTGCCCGCTGCGGGAGAACTCGCGAGCGTGCCGAGTCACACGGTGACGACCACCATCGACGTATCCGATTCGCTGGCCGCCAAGCGGGCGGCATTGCGGGCGCATGCCACGCAGGTGACGGTCGCGCCGTCGGGGCGCGAGTTCGCGCTGTCCAATAATGTTGCGCAGCCGGTAGTTCCGGAGGAGCACTTCATCTTGGTCCGTGGTACGCGCGGTCCGGTCGGGGCCGACGGCCGTGAACACGACTTGTACGCGGGCCTGTAATCCCTGATCGTTGCCTGAGGGTTGCTGTCGTTGCCGTTTTCGGCGGCGGGTACCGTCTTTGTGATTTTGGACATCGATGCGAAGGGCATAGCGGTTCATGACAGCGGTCGGCGACAAAGCTCACCTCAGCATCGAGGACCACGGGTACCACAAGAGTCTCAAACCGCGTCAGCTGCAGATGATCGCCATGGGCGGCGCGATCGGCACCGGTCTGTTCCTCGGTGCGGGTGGTCGGCTCGAGAGTGCGGGACCAGGGCTTTTCGTGGTCTACGCGGTCTGCGGTGTATTTGTATTCTTCATTCTGCGCGCGCTGGGTGAGCTGGTGCTGCACCGGCCGTCGTCCGGTTCGTTCGTTTCCTATGCCCGCGAATTCTTCGGTGAAAAGGCCGCATTCATCGCCGGATGGATGTACTTCCTGAACTGGTCGATGACCGGTATCGCCGACACCACCGCGATTGCCCAATATTTTCACTACTGGGCCGGATTCACTCACATACCGCAGTGGGTGCTCGCGCTCATCGCGCTGGTGCTCGTACTCGGGGTCAATCTGGTCTCGGTCAAGTGGTTCGGTGAGATGGAATTCTGGGCTGCGCTGGTCAAAGTGGCCGCGCTCAGTGCGTTCCTGATCATCGGCACGGTATTCCTGATCGGCCGATTCACCGTCAAGGGTGCGGCGACCGGTCCGAGCGTCGTCGCGGATCACGGCGGACTGTTCCCGACCGGGATCCTGCCGCTGGTCGTGGTCACCTCGGGTGTCGTATTCGCTTATGCCGCCGTGGAATTGGTTGGCACCGCGGCGGGGGAGACGGAGAGTCCGGCGAAGATCATGCCGCGCGCGATCAATTCGGTCATCTTGCGGATCGCGGTCTTCTACGTCGGCTCGCTCGTGCTGCTGGGTCTGCTGCTGCCCTACACCAGCTACAAGTCCGGCGAGAGCCCGTTCGTCACCTTCTTCACCATGCTCGGGGTGCCCGGCATCGGCAGCATTATGAATGTCGTCGTGCTGACGGCCGCCTTCTCCAGTCTGAATGCGGGCCTGTATTCCACCGGGCGCATTCTGCGGTCGATGTCGATGAACGGCAGCGCGCCCAAGTTCACCGGGGTGATGGGCAGCAACGGCGTGCCCTACGGCGGCATCATGCTGACCAGCCTGATCGCGCTCTGCGGTATCGCGCTCAATGGCATCGTGCCCGAGCGCGCGTTCGAGATCGTGCTGAATATCGCCTCGCTCGGCATTATCGCGTCCTGGGCCACCATCGTGCTGTGCCAGTTGCAGCTGTGGCGCCGGTGCAAGCAGGGCAAACTCCAGCGGCCGCAGTTCCGCATGTGGGGTGCGCCGTGGACCGGTCTGATCACGCTGGTATTCCTGTTCTTCGTGGTGGTGCTCACCGGCGTCGACTATCCGGTCGGCACCTGGACCGTCGCCTCGCTCGTGGTGCTCATCCCGGCGCTGATCATCGGATGGTTCGCCGCCCGCAAACGGGTGCTCGCGATCGCCCAGATGCGCAAGGGCTATACCGGAGAATTCCCGGTCGTCGCGAACATCCCGATTGAAGGCGAGTGATTTCGGCTTAGACTCCGACCATGTACAACTGGGATCTGCAGAACGCCATCGCTGCCTTCGTGGACAGCCTGCGCCCTGGCGCGCAGCAACAGCACGACCTCTACATGTCGGTGCTGTACGCGTTCGTCGATATGCAGAGCCACCTGCTGACCCTCCTCGGTTTCCCGCCGGTCGCGTGAGCGAGCGTCAGCGAGTGAACCATCAACACAGCGCGCCGCCGCGCACGGCGGAGCCGAACGCCGGCGAGGCGGAGCTGTGAGCGTCACCTTCGACAAGGCACCGGACCGCACCTACGGCGCCCACGAAAACCTGTCCCTGGGTCCGGTGATCATCGCGGTCTTGGTCCTGGACGCCCTGATCACCCTCGCCCTCGAGGTCCTCTACCTTCCGATCTATATCAACACCGTCGCCTTCCCCCTGTCCGCAGTGCTGGCCGGTGTAGTGAACGTCCTCCTGGTAATGGGAGTCCGCTCCATCACCCACCGCGTAAGCGCAATGTTCCTCCCCGTGGCCGCCTGGACCCTCGGCTTCCTGACCTGCTCCATAACCGGCCCCGGCGGCGACATCATGCTGGGCAGCGACTGGCGCACCCTGCTGCTCCTGTTCTGTGGCCTTGTCCCGCCCCTCCTCTACATTTACATCCGAAGCAACGCTGGTCTGTTCAGCACCCACTGACTCTTCTGTCGCGGCTAGGGGACGGCTATGGCGGTGATGTTGCCGGCCAGTTCGGTTCGGGTGCCGTCGACTGTGCGGTAGAGGGTGTGGGCGGATTCGGTGCTGGGCTGGGTGAGTTCGAGTTCTGCGCCGGTGGCGGTTGACGTTGTATCGGCGGTTGGGGTGCCGGTGGGGAACCAGAGGCCGCCTCGGGCTTGCCAGCGTGTTGTCTGTCCGGCCGTCAGGTCTTCCGATTCGGCGCGTTGAGTGATGGTGACTGTTGCGCCGGTGTTGTTATCCCACCGGATCTTGGTCGGGGTGGTGCAGTTCTCGAAGTCGGGGATTCTGGTTGTCATGCCGACTTGCTTGGTGCTGACGAGGGTGAAGGTGGTTCGGCGGCAGCGGTAGGGGTTTCGGCCGGGGGACGGGGCATCGCCGGAGACGGCGATGGAGGTGCCGTCGGGGCTGAAGGCCGCGTCGATGACGCGTTCGGTCCCCGCTGGTGTCTCCCCGAGCGAGCCGGTCGTGCCGTCGGGCTCGATGGTGAACAATTCGTGGTGGACGGAATGGTCGAGGAAGCGGAATTCGGTGCGGCTGAACATGAGTCGATCGCCCTCGGTGGCGAGGAGTCGGACGCTGTAGCGCGAGCCCTCCGGTGGGACGGCGGTGGGCAGGGTGCGCCAGACCGTCGGCTCCGGATTCGGCGCGGTGAGATCGGCACGCATGATGGAGCCGTTGGACGCTTGCCACGCGATGGTGCCGAGTTGCGTCGGGAAGACTCTGTCGCACCCACACTGCAATCGCCGCACCTCGCCGGGCTCCGCCACATTCACCGCAACTATCCCGGCAGGATCGTTGCTGCCCGGAAACTCGTTGCGGACAACGTATTTGCCGTCTCGAGTAAAACGGATCTCGTCGGCGGAGGTGAACTGCCCGGGCGTTCGTGAGAGCACCGTCGTCCCGTCCGCGACGATCAATTCGCGGTCGCTGCCGTAGGCGTACAGGTCCGGGTGCTGCGGCGCCGGGTCGTCGGCCCCGCAGCCGACCGCGCCGAGCAGCATCGCCGCGATCGCCGTGGCATGGATGGACCGCCGTCGAATCATGTCTAACCCCCCGGTTCATTCGGACCTGACATTCGGGTATCGCGGCAACGCCTGCGGGCGCAACGCGGACTCAGTCGAGGCGAATGGCCAGGGTGGCGATTACCGCGTCGGTGCGGGCGCGGAGGGCGGCGGCCAGGACGGGGCCGCGTGGGTTGTGGAGCGGACGGTGGTACCAGTGGGCGGCTTCTACCTGGGCCAGGAGAACGGTGACTTGGCGGCCGGTTCGGGTTCGGGCGCGGACGTAGCCGACGAGCGTGGTGATGAGACTGCGGCGCGGGCTCGGGAGGACGGTGAGGGGGACACCTGGATCCCACTGCTTCCACTGGGCGCTGAGTCGCCGAGTAGCGGCGTGGTCGATTTCGGCTGCGACGGCGACGATTTCGCCGTCGAAGGCCTGCGCGGTGCGCAGGGCGCGAGCGGTGACCTCGCTGACCGCGACCACCGGAACCACGATGAGCATCGGTTCTTGATCCGGGGATTGCGGTGGGAGGAAAGGGATTCGGCCGAGGCTGAGTTGATCGGCGACGCTGCGGTAGTAGTTTTCGGTGCGAGCGAACAGGGTTATCAACGCGGGCACGATGATCAGCAGTAGCCACGCGCCTTCGTTGAACTTCTCGATGAGCAGAACCACGGCGGCGACGGCAGTGAGCACCGCACCGAAGCCGTTGAGGACGGCGCGCGGAATCCAACCGGCTCCACGCTGCTCGTACCAGTGCCGCACGAGCCCGGTCTGGCTGATGGTGAACCCGATGAAGACGCCGACGGCGTAAACCGGTAGCACGCGGTGGGTTTCGGCATGCACGACCAGCAACACGGTGGCGGCCAGAATGGCAAGGGCCGCAACGCCATAGCGAAACACCGGACGTTCGGAGCGCAGCGCGAACAAGTGGGCGACCCGATGATCCTTCGCCAGCAGTGACAGCAACACCGGCAGTCCGCCGAAACTGGTATTCGCGGCCAGGCACAGCGCCAGCGTGACCGCCAGACTGGTCACGTAGAATGGCCATCCGGTCCCGAATGCCGCCGCGGACAATTGCGCGAGCAGGGTGACGCCGCCGCGCGGCACTGCGTGATGGCGACGAATGAGCAGCGCCAAACCGAGCAGCATCGTGCACAGCAGCACGCCGAGCGCGACCTCGGTGTGCTGGGCCCGTCGCACCGCGGGCGACCGATACGACGGCACGGCATTGGCAATCGCTTCGACCCCGGTCAACGCCGAACACCCGGCCGAAAATGCCTTGAGCAGCAACAGAATTCCGACGGTGTCGTATGGCACGATCGGCCCCGGATCGGTACCGATCACCGCGACCGGTGTCGCGCGGAACATCCCGACCACGATCACCGCGAGAATCGCGACGATGAACAGAAGTGTCGGCCCCATCAGCACTTTCGCCGATTCGGCCACCCCGATCAGATTGATCACGGTGAGCAGCGCCAGCCCGCTCAGCGTAATCAGCAGCAGATGATCGGCGAGCACCGGAAACGCACTGGCCAAACTGGCCGCACCGGCCGCGAGACTCACCGCGACGGTCAGCACATAGTCCACCACCAGACTCGCCGCCGCGAGCAAACTGGCACCGCGACCGAGATCCTTCTTCGCCACCGCATAGGAACCGCCGCCATCCGGATGTACGGCGATAACCTGCCGATACGACAGCACCAACACCAGCAACAGTGTCGCGATCGCCAGCGACACCGGCAATGTCCACGACACCGCCGCCGCGCCCGCCGCAACCAGAACCAGCACGATCGCCTCGGGACCGTATGCCACGCTCGACAGGGCATCCAGCGATAACGCCGCCAAACCGCCGATCGCGGTCAGTCGATATTTGTCGCCCCGCTGCATCCGCCGCACGCGGCGATCGGCGATGGGCAACTCCCGCGTCGGTGATATCGGGGTCTCGACCACGCTCACCATTGAACTCGGCGCGGTGCCGGCAATCGGTCAGCGACACCGCGCGAGTCGGATCGGCGCGCGGTCGCGCTCAATTCTCGGAGCGAACGGTCTCAGACAGCTCGATCTCACCGATGCCACCGCGATCGGACATTCGTGGGGTGCGGACAGCGCGCTCGGACTCGCCGACCTGCCCGGCCGCAAGGCCAATTCGATCCCGGAGGCAACCTGCCGCACAGCGCGTGAGCACCTCGCAAGAGCTATGGCCTGTGCGCGGCGCTCACCGGGTATGCGTGAACTCGATCGGCGGGGTCAGCGGGTGCCCAGGCGGCCAGGCGTTGCCGATTCGATGAGGTCCCAGGCCTGTTCGAGGGGGATGTCGACGACGAGGTAGCGCTTCTTACCGGCTGCTGTGGCGGCAACCACGGTGGCGATGCCGGAGCGGCGCTGCCAAAAGGATTGGCGGACAGTCCAACCGATGATGCCGGGGGCTTCGAGACAGTCGCGATCGCGGTCGAGCGAGCCGGAACGGGTGATGAGCCACGCCGGACTGCTGTCGGTGGCGGGCAGAACGGCGTGGCCGAGGCCGCGGTAACGGTCGGCGGCCAGCGCGGCGGCGATCAGGCCCGCGAGTGCGGGCAGCAGCCACCACCATGCTGAAAAGTCCACTCCGGCAAGGGAAAAGTACAGCATCGCGACCGCGGGGATCACGATCGGGCTCAGCGCGCGGGTATACCGGCGGCGGCGCGCGACCGGGCCGTGCGCGATCAGCGGCGCGGTGCTCACCGTTGCGCGCGACGCGTGGCTCGCGGTCGGCGCCGGCTGCGGCGCTCGGCCCACCGAATCTTCGGCCCACGCGAGTTCGTTCGTGGCACCGGGACGTCGGGCGCCTCGGGGTGCGAGCAATTCCGCGAGGGTGCGTTCGATCGCGGAGCGCGGCGCCTGGGGCAGGATCTTCTGGCGCGGGCTCTGGCCGGTCATGATGGCTTCGAGTTCGGCGGCACCGGCCATGCGGAGCAGCAGCGGCTCGTTGACGGTCGCGCCGCGGAAACGAGCCAGATCCAGGGTGATCTGTCTGGTCGTGAACAGTCCGTGGCGCAGCTGCAATGTGCGGTCGTCATCGAGCACCCGCAGCCCGAAATACGTTGTCAGATAACGTGCGCAGGCCGCGAGGCTCACGATCACCACGATCGCGACGACAAGCAGTCCGATGGCGACGGCGATGAGCGCCGCACTACCGTCCTCGATGCTGTGCACCGCGTCCGAACTGACTACGATCTGGTCGAACCCGTACTGAATTGCCAAACCGACGACGGGTGCGATGATCGCGAAACCGGTCAGCGACAGCGGCGCGTAACGCACCCAGCTCGCTTGCCAATGACCGATCTCCCGGGCGTTCCCGGACACCGGCCGGTCCTTCCGTAG
The DNA here is from genome assembly GCF_044465765.1 of Nocardia sp. NPDC049526. NCBI lineage: Bacteria > Bacillati > Actinomycetota > Actinomycetes > Mycobacteriales > Nocardiaceae > Nocardia > Nocardia sp. NPDC049526. The sequence continues at coordinate 309,447 of NZ_JBITMA010000007.1, forward strand.
ATCTGGAACCTTTGGTCCTGCAGTAGATTCCGGCGAACCGGAGGTATGGGCGAGCAGCGCCGCCCGCAACTCCGGCACCACATCCGCATCCAACGCATCGAGCTTGAACTTCTCACCCGAATCCGCGTGCTGCCCGGTCCCGATCGCCAACACCGCGAGTCCCAGCACCCGATGCAACAGATCGGCCTCGATATCGACCGATCGGATCCGCGACCGTGGTACCGACAGCTTCTTGCGCTGAATCAACCCGGTCCGCAACTCGACGTCTGTCGGCCCGACCCGATAGGTAGTGGTGAACCAGCGCGTCAGCGCGAAGCCGACGATCACCGCCAACGCGATGAGCCCCCAGACAGGGTTACCGGTATTGGTGCCGAGGATCACCGACCCGATCAGCACCGGAATGAACCTTACGACCTCGTTGACGGGGTGTACCAACAACATTCGCTTATCCAGCCGCAACCACGACTGCTCCGTCTCCGGCGCGAGATCGGTCTCGTACGAACTCACGTCGCATCCCCGCGGTGCAAGGCGGCGATCTCGGTCAACCGCGTGACCATCTGTTCGGCGACCGGCAGATCGAGCGCGGAGATCCGCACCGCACCGGCCGAGGACGCCGTCGTGACGGTCACCGTCGCCAGCCCGAGGAATCGCTCCAGCGGCCCGCGCTCGGTATCGACGGTCTGCACCCGGGAGATGGGCGCCACCCGGCTCTCCACCGTCAACCATCCGACCCGGGTGTACACCGCCTCATCGGTCACCTCCCACCGATGCACCGCGAACCGCCACAGCGGCACCACCCCGATGCTCACCGCCGCGAGCACGAGCGCCACGGCGAAGACCACCAGCTGCGCACCGCGATGCCCGGAGTCGACGACAACCCACAAGATCAGCGCCACGACGGGAATCACCCAGCCGACCGCGGCCTGAATCGTCCACAAGAGCTTGGCCTTGGTGCTCGGACGCCAGGCCGGGTCGGCCATGATCGTGCGCGGCTGCGACATGCTTGCCATGGTTCCACGTCACGGCGCGGCCGTCTTCTTCGTCCGCCGCAACCCGCCTACCTGCACGGGAATAATTCGCCCGGATGTATCGGAATACTGCGTGAGACCGCACAGTTATCACCGCTCACAAGCACTGGAGGGAGACAGCCCAGGATGTGTAGCGCATGATCGAGGGCGTGACCGAGCTAGCGACCCCGAGCGTCCCGTCCGCACCGCCAACGCCGTCGGCAATGCGCCGTGCGCTGCGGCGGGCCCGCGACGGGGTGACACTGAATGTGGACGAGGCGGCCGTACTGCTGCATGCACGCGGTGACGACCTCGTCGACCTGACTCGCAGTGCCGCCCGGGTGCGCGATGCCGGACTGGAATCGGCGGGCCGGCCGAAGACCATCAGCTATTCGCGCAATGTCTTCATCCCGCTGACCAAACTCTGCCGGGACAAATGCCACTACTGCACCTTCGTCACGGTTCCGGGCAAGTTGCGCGCCGAGGGCAAGGGCATGTTCCTCGAGCCCGACGAGGTGCTGGAAATCGCGCGCCGAGGTGCCGAGCTCGGCTGTAAGGAAGCCCTGTTCACCCTCGGTGACCGGCCTGAGGACCGTTGGCCGGAGGCCGCGCAGTGGCTCGACGAACGCGGCTACGACTCCACGCTGGACTACCTGCGCGCCGTCTCGATCATGGTGCTCGAGGAGACCGGTCTGCTGCCGCATCTGAATCCGGGCGTCATGAGCTGGGAGGAAATCTCGCGGCTCAAACCGGTGGCGCAGTCCATGGGCATGATGCTCGAGACCACCGCCACCCGCCTGTTCACCGAAAAGGGCAACTGCCACTACGGAAGTCCGGATAAGGATCCGGCGGTGCGGTTGCGCGCTATCACCGACGCCGGCCGGCTTTCGGTGCCCTACACTACCGGCATTCTGGTCGGCATCGGCGAAACGCTGACCGAGCGCGCCGAGTCGATCATGGCGATTCGCAAGCAGCACAAGGCATTCGGGCATATCCAGGAAGTGATCATCCAGAACTTCCGCGCCAAGGACGACACCGCCATGCGCGATGTTCCCGACGCCGGCATGGAGGAGTTCCGGGCCACCATCGCGGTCACCCGGCTGCTGCTCGGCCCGGACGTTCCAGTGCAGGCGCCGCCGAATCTGGTGTCGCACTCCGAATGCCAGGCGCTGATCGATGCGGGAATCGATGACTGGGGCGGCGTCTCGCCGGTCACCCCCGACCATGTGAATCCGGAACGGCCCTGGCCGAACCTCGATACGCTGCGCGAAATCACCGAGGCCGCGGGCTACCGACTCGTCGAACGCACCTCGGCGCATCCGAAATACGTGCGCGCGGGCAACCCGTGGGTCGATCCGCGCATCGGCGCACACGTCGCCGCACTCACCGATCCGAACACCGGTCTGGCGAATCCCGATGCGCTCCCAGTCGGCCTGCCCTGGCAGGAACCGGACGAGTCGTGGGAATCCGCGGGCCGCGTCGACCTCAACACCTCGATCGATACCGAGGGCCGAAACACCGAGAGCCGCAGCGATTCCGCACTCGGCCGCGGCGTGAGCGAGCGCAGCGAGCGAGCCATCGGCACAGCGCGCTTCGCGCCCGACGGAGCCGAGGGCCGCCGATCAGACACCGATGTCGTCGGGGCCTTCGGCGACTGGGACACCATTCGCGAACAGGCTCGTGACCTCGCCGTCGCGGCACCAGAGCGATTGGATTCCGATGTGCTCGCCGCGCTGCACACCGCCGAAAACGATCCGGCCGGGCTCACCGACGCCGAGTACCTGGCGCTGGCAACGGCCGAGGGACCAGCGCTGGATGCGGTGGCTGCTCTCGCCGACCAACTGCGCCGCGACGTCAACGGCGACGATGTCACCTACGTGGTGAACCGGAATATCAACTTCACCAATATCTGCTACACCGGCTGCCGCTTCTGCGCGTTCGCCCAGCGCAAGGGCGATGCCGACGCCTTCACCCTGAGCATGGACGAGGTCGCCGACCGCGCCTGGGAGGCGCACGTCGACGGCGCGACCGAAATCTGCATGCAGGGCGGCATCGATCCGGACCTCCCGGTCACCGGCTATGCGGATCTGGTGCGCGCGATCAAACAGCGGGTGCCATCGATGCATGTGCACGCGTTCAGCCCGATGGAGATCGTGAACGGCGCATCCCGCGGCGGGCAGAGCATTCGCGACTGGCTGGTCGCGTTGAAGGAAGCCGGGCTGGACACGATTCCCGGCACGGCCGCGGAAATCCTCGACGACGAGGTGCGCTGGGTGCTCACCAAGGGCAAACTGCCGACCTCCGCATGGGTCGAGGTGATCACCACCGCGCATCGGGTCGGCCTGCGTTCGAGTTCCACGATGATGTACGGCCACGTCGACAACCCGAAGCACTGGGTCGGACATCTGCGGGTGCTGCGCGGAATCCAGGACGCGACAGGCGGTTTCACCGAGTTCGTGCTGCTGCCGTTCGTGCACCAGAGCGCACCGCTGTACCTTGCCGGTGCCGCGCGACCGGGCCCGACCATCCGGGACAACCGAGCGGCGCACGCCCTCGCGCGGATCATGTTGCACGGCCGCATCGATAACATTCAGACCAGCTGGGTGAAACTCGGCACAGCGGGCACCCGCATGATGCTCAACGGCGGCGCCAACGATCTGGGCGGTACCTTGATGGAGGAGACCATCTCCCGCATGGCCGGATCGCAACACGGTTCCGCCAAGACCGTCGCGGAACTCGCCGAGATCGCCGAGGGTATCGGTCGCCCGGTGCGCGAACGGACCACTACTTATGGGGTACCACCACGGAAGATCTCCGCGGTGTTGCCACTGACGGTGGGCTAGTCGATACCAGATTCCCGGTCGTCGCGCTCGGACGATTCGCAAAGGCGCGGATGTCAGCGGCGTTTCATATCCAGCGAGTGGTATTCGGGACGAAGTTGGTTAGGGCAGGCTGGCCGGGAGTAACCTGGGCTGCCGGGCTAGTGTGACGCTGGGCGGACTATCCCCGTGAGGACAGACTAGGAGAGCGGCAGTGCCGTACATCATCGCTGAACCGTGCGTTGACGTGAAGGACAAGGCATGCATCGAAGAATGCCCCGTGGACTGCATCTACGAGGGTGGTCGCATGCTGTACATCCATCCCGACGAGTGCGTGGACTGTGGTGCATGTGAGCCGGTGTGCCCGGTGGAGGCGATCTTCTACGAAGACGACACCCCGGACCAGTGGGGCGGCTACGTGAACGCCAATGTCGACTTCTTCGACGAGCTGGGTTCGCCCGGCGGTGCGACGAAGGTCGGCAAGGTGGATTACGACCCGCCGTTCATCAAAGAGCTGCCGCCGATGGCGACTGAATGAGTAATTAGGTACTGAGTGAGTTCTGTGTCACCGCGTCGCCGGGTCAGCGCTCTGCTGCCCGATTTTCCATGGGACACCATCGCATCGGTGAAGGCCGAGGCCGCCGCGCATCCGGACGGGATCGTCGACCTTTCGGTCGGCACCCCGGTCGATCCGGTGGACCCGCTGATCCGGGCGGCGTTGAGTTCGGTCGCCGACGTGCCCGGATATCCGACTACGCACGGCACGCCCGAACTGCGGGTCGCGGCCGTCGATGCACTGAAGCGGCGCTACGGGATCACCGGACTCGACCCGGCCGCGGTGCTGCCGGTGATCGGCACCAAGGAGCTGATTGCCGGTCTGCCGCGGCTGCTCGGGCTCGGCGCGGACGATCTGGTCGTCATCCCGGAGGTCGCCTACCCGACCTACGAGGTGGGTGCGTTGCTGGCCGGGACCAAAGTGGTGCGAGCGGATGGCCTGACCCAGTTGGGTCCGCAATCGCCCGCTCTTATCTATGTGAACTCCCCATCGAACCCGACGGGGAAGGTGCTCGGTGTCGAGCATCTGCGCAAGGTGGTTCAGTTCGCGCGTGAGCGCGGCGCGATCGTGGCCTCCGACGAGTGCTACTTGGGCTTGGCATGGGAGGGTCGCGCCGTCTCGATCCTCGATCCGGAGGTGTGCGACGGCGACCACACCGGCCTGCTAGCGGTGCACTCGCTGTCGAAGACCTCCAACCTGGCCAGCTACCGAGCCGGATTCGTGGTGGGCGATGCGGAACTCGTCGCCGAATTGCTCGAGGTGCGCAAGCACTCCGGCATGATGGTGCCGTTCCCGATCCAGGCGGCCATGACCGCCGCACTCGGTGACGACGCCCATGAGGCCGTGCAACGTGAGCGCTATCGTGCGCGTCGCGAGGTGCTGCGAAAGGCCTTGCAGGAAGCCGGTTTCCGCATCGATCACTCCGAAGCGGGCCTCTACCTGTGGTCGACCAGGGGCGAACCGTGCCGCACCACCCTGGACTGGTTGGCCGAGCGCGGCATCCTCGCCGCACCGGGCGACTTCTACGGACCGGGCGCAGGGGAGTACGTGCGCATCGCGCTGACTGCCTCCGACGAACGCATCGAGGCCGCCGCGCAACGTCTGGCCTGACACGTCCCGCGGTCGTGCCCGATGACCGGGGAACGGCGTTAGCCTTGGGGTATGGACGCTGTCACGGTAGTCCCTATCCCCAGCAACGAGCCGGTGCACTCCTACGCGCCGGGCAGCCCTGAGCGGGAACTGCTGATCACCAAGCTCACCGAGATCGCCGCCGAATCCATCGACATTCCGCTGGTCGTCGGTGGCAAGCACCGGCCGGGCATCGGCGCTCGGCACGATATCGTCGCCCCGCATCGGCATCGGCAGGTGCTCGGCACCTACACCGACACCACGCATTCGGAAGCCCACGGCGCCATCGAGGCCGCGATCGCAGCGGCGCCCGGCTGGCGCAGCACGGCCTTCGACGAACGGGCGGCCGTCTTCCTGCGCGCGGCGGATCTGCTGGCCGGGCCGTGGCGGGAGACGATCGCCGCCGCGACCATGCTCGGTCAATCCAAGACGGTCCAGCAGGCCGAAATCGATGCGCCGTGCGAACTGGTCGACTTCTGGCGGTTCAATGTGGCCTTCGCGCGCCAGATTCTGCAGCAGCAGCCGCAGTCGAGCGCAGGCGTGTGGAACCAGATGGACTACCGCCCGCTGGAGGGGTTCGTCTACGCGATCACTCCGTTCAACTTCACCGCCATCGCGGGCAATCTGCCGACGGCGCCCGCGTTGATGGGCAATACCGTGGTGTGGAAGCCCTCGCCGACGCAGACGCTCGCGGCCTTCTACACGATGCGGCTGCTGGAGGCGGCCGGGCTGCCGCCGGGTGTGATCAATATGGTGACCGGCGACGGTGCCGAACTGTCGGAGGTCGCGCTCGTCGATCCGCGGCTGGCGGGCATCCATTTCACCGGCTCCACCAAGACATTTCAGTTCCTGTGGTCCCAGGTCGGCGCGGATATCGGCCGATACCATTCGTATCCACGGTTAGTGGGTGAGACGGGCGGTAAGGACTTCATCGTCGCGCACCCGTCGGCCGATCCGGATGCCTTGCGTACCGCGCTGATTCGCGGTGCCTACGAATATCAGGGCCAGAAATGTTCGGCGGCTTCGCGCGCCTATATCGCACGCTCGGTCTGGCGCACGATCGGTGACGACTTCCTGCAACTGACCCGTGGACTAAGCTACGGCGATGTCGCCGATCTGACGAATTTCGGTGGGGCACTGATCGATCGGCGCGCCTACGACAAGAATGTGGCCGCGATCGAACGTGCTAGGTCGGCGGGTATCGCCATCCCGGCGGGTGGCGAATACGACGACAGCGAAGGCTGGTTCGTCCGGCCCACGGTGCTGGTGGTGGACGATCCGCACGACGACGCCTTCGCCACCGAATATTTCGGTCCCATCCTCGCCGTGCACGTCTACGACGATGCCGAGCCCGGCTCCTACGCGGCGATATTGGCCGAGGTGGAGTCGGCGGCACCCTACGCACTCACCGGCGCGATCTTCGCCCAGGACCGCAAGGCCGTCGAACAGGCCTCGGCCGCACTGCGATTCGCCGCGGGCAACTTCTACATCAATGACAAGCCGACCGGCGCGGTCGTCGGTCAGCAGCCCTTCGGCGGTGCGCGCGCCTCGGGCACCGACGACAAGGCGGGCTCGCCGCTGAACCTGCTGCGCTGGGTCGCGCCACGCACGATCAAGGAGACTTTCGTGCCGCCGGGTGATTACCGGTATCCGCACATGGGGTCGGAATGAATCCACTGCGGCCGGTCATTCTCGCAGCCTCCGCGTCGCCACGGATGAAGCGCATCGTCACCGGGACGCCGGTCACCGCGGAGATCGTCCGGCGCTTCGTGGCCGGTGCGGGCCGTGACGAGTTGATTCCGGTGGTGCGGGAGCTGCTCGCGAGCCGTCGGCTGATCAGCGTCGACTTCCTCGGAGAGAACACCATCGACCGGGTGCAGGCAGATGCCACGGTGGCCGAATATCTTTCGCTGATCAACGATCTGGCGGCCGTGAACGGCTTCCGAGATGCCGCGGCCCGCACCGAGGTGTCGGTGAAACTCTCCGCGCTCGGGCAGGCGCTGCCCGCCGACGGCCCGGCCATCGCCACCGATAATCTGCGCATTCTGTGCACCAAGGCGGCCCAGGCCGGAGTGTGGGTCACCGTCGACGCGGAGGACCACACCACCACCGAAGCCACGCTGACCACGGTTCGTGCAGTGCGTGCCGAATTCCCCTGGCTCGGTGCGGTATTGCAGGCTTATCTACATCGCACCGAGGAAGACTGTCGCGAGCTGTCCGGATCGCGAATCCGCTTGTGTAAGGGCGCATATCGGGAACCGCATACTGTCGCCTATCAGCGCTCCGCCGAAGTGACAGATTCCTATCTGCGCTGTCTGAAGATCCTGATGGGCGGTGCCGGTTATCCGATGGTGGCCACCCACGATCCGGTGCTCATCCGCGCCGCCGAACAGCTGGCCGCCGAAACCGGCCGTGGCCCAGACCGATTCGAGCACCAGATGCTCTACGGCATCCGCGATCCCGAGCAGTTGCGGCTGGCCGCCGCGGGCAATGCCATGCGGGTGTATGTGCCGTACGGCAGCCAGTGGTATTGCTACCTGACCCGCCGCCTCGCCGAACGTCCGGCCAACCTCACATTCTTTCTGCGCGCATTGGTCAGCAAGTCCTAGGGGGATGGCAGCCGGCGGAGCCGGCGGGGTGGGTGAGCACAGCGGGATGGCAGCCGGCGGAGCCGGCGGGGTGGGTGAGCACAGCGGGATGGCGGCTGGCGGAGCCGGCGGGGTGGGTGAGCACAGCGGGATGGCAGCCGGCGGAGTGGGTGAGCTCAGACGAGCGGCTTGCCGAGACGATGCCGCCTGCGCATATCCCAGAGACAGAGATTCATCGGAAAGAGCCTGGCGGGCTTGGGAAGTATGCGGTGCACGGCGCCGATCGCGCGCAGCAATCGGTTCGCGAAGCGCTCCTGACGTTCACTCCAATTCATGCGCATCTCGGCACGCAGGTGCGGCGGCAGCAGACTGGTCACCAAGAACCGCTGCAGCGGGCCGAATATGCGCAACGGCCAGGCGACCATCTTCAGATCGATGAGATCGTTGAAGTACGTGCGGGTGCGGGCATCTACGGTTTTGGTCGCGAGAGTGGCATTCCAGTACTCCTGGAAGGCCTTTCGGTCGCGGGGCCACATTTCCGGTCGCATCTGCAGGGTGGTGCCGAGCCGAGCGGCGTACTGGTAGAGCACATCCGCGGTGTCCTCGTCCATCGGTCCGTGCAGCCGCTCCTCCAGATCGACCAAGCCCCAATACAAACAGGCGGCGACCCACAGTTGCAGCTTCGGGTCGAAGGCGTTGTATTTGACCGCGGCGCCCGGCTTGGAGTGCACCGCGCGATGTGAGCCGTTGACGGCCTCGCGATAGTTCGCACGATCCTCTTCGGTGCCCATCAGCGCCACCGCGAGATAGGTCAGTGTGGTGCGCGTCCGCTTCCACGGGTGCACATCGATCCGGCCGGATTCGACCGTGCTTTCCATGACGCCGTACGCGACCGGCCGCAGGCTCAGCTGCATGATGACATTCGCCGTTCCGCCGAGGAAGGCCGCGACACCGCTCCAGAATTCGTCCATCGCGAAGTTGTCGACGGTGCCGTAGCGACAGGTCGGTCCGGGATCGGGTGGCTCCACGGGTAGCGGCAAGGTCATCGTTGGCCTCGTCTTTCACGGGGGTCGATCGGCGGCAATCGAAAGGTGATGAGAAGAATTGGTATTTACCTTCTCATCACCTCGATAGCGTGTCAAACGGTCCCCTCATACGAGCGGTTTACCCAGCCGAATGCGTCGGCGAACGTCGAACATGTAGGCGTTCAACGGGAACATTCGCACCGGCTTCGGCAGCTGAGTGTGCACCGCCGAAATCATCCGCAGCAGCTGATCGAAGCGGCGCTGATCGCGCTGGGACCAGGTCATTCGCATCTCATTGCGCAAATGCTGTGGCAGCAGGCCGGTTACGACGAACCGCTGGAGCCGGGCGAAGACGAATTGGACGGGGCGCGGCATAATCTTCAGATCGATGAGGTCGTCGAAGTAGTCGCGCAGGGCGGGTTCGATACCTCGCTTCGGCAGGTTCTCGTCCCAATACCGTTGGAATTCCGCACGATTGGCGGGCCACATCTCCGGTCGCATCTGCAATGTGGTGCCGAGCCGGGCGCAGTACTGGTAAAGGGCCTCGGCCGCATCGGGATTCATCGGTCCGTGCATGCGGGTGTAGAGGTCGTCGATGCCCCAGTAGAGGCAGGCGGCCACCCAGAGTTGCAGTGTGGGATCGAAGGCGTTGTATTTCACCGGACTCGCCGAGGTCGAGCGGACCGGTCGATGCGATTCGTTGACCGCCTCCCGATACAGCGCACGCTCTTCATCGGAGCCCATCAGTGCGACCGCGAGGTAGCTCAGGGTGGTGCGCAGCCGTTTGATCGGGTGCAGCGTGACCTTGCCGCTGTCGACCGTGCTCTCCAGTACGCCGCGCCCGACCGGACGCAGGCTCAGCTGCATGATCACATTGGCGGCGCCGCCCAGGAAGGCCGCGACTCCGTCGACGTACTCCTCGACGGTTTCCGGGGTGATGGGTTCGACGGCTGCGGGGCCGACGCGGTCGGGAATCGGCAGGTGATCGGCGCTGCGGAGGGGTTCGGTCATCGTTGACCTCGCCTTTCTGTGGCCATCCGCGACAAGGCGGATGGATGAGAAGGTTCTACATAAACCTTCTCATTGCCTCGCGGTGGTGTCAATCACGCTTTCGGGGGCGTTTGTGGGTGGCGCCGACTGACGGCATGCGATGCTAGCGGTGTCATCGTGTCATCGGAGCGGAACAGGGGTGGAAGTTATGGCGACGCTGACCAGACTGCTGGCGCTGGTGCGCAGCACTGGCCCGGAGGACCGCAACCAGACGCGGGTGCTGGATGCCGCTCTGCTGGCGTTCCTGGACTTCGGTATCAAGCGGACCAGCATGGTGGAAGTCGCGCGGCGGTGTGGCCTGTCGCTGGCCACCCTCTACCGGCGCTTCGCGAGCAAATCCGATCTGATCCAGGCCGTCGGGATGCGGCAGGCGCGGCAATTCGTGGCGGAGGTGGATGCGGCGCAGCAGCGGCAGGTCGATCGCGACGCCGGTGCCGAGGATCAGATCGTGGAGTTGTTCGTCGCCTTCCTGAACGGACTGCGCGGCAATAAGCTGCTCGACCGATTGTTGAAGACCGAGCCGGAGATCGTGCTGCCGTATCTCACGGTCAAGGGTGCGCCGGTGCTCGAACTCGGCCGCGACTATGTGGCCGAATTCATCACCCGGCTGCAGGGGGAGGGCAAGTTGCCCGAATACGATCCGGAGCCGGTCGCCGAGATGATCGCGCGAACGGCGCTGTCCTTGGCGCTGACCCCGCAAACGGTCCTTCCGCTCGACGACGACGCCGCGATCCGCAAGTTCGCCCGCGACCACGTGGTCGTTTCGTTCCGGCTGTGACAATCACACCAGTCGCAGGCCGAACCGCCTGCGGATGCGCATATCCCACAGGTAGGCGTTGATCGGAAACAGCCTGGCCTGCTTCGGCATTCGGGCCGTGATCGAGCCGGTGGTGCGCATGATTCTGGCGAGTTTCCGATCGTCGTCCGCGGTCCAGGTCATGCCCATCTGGTCGCGCAGATGCACGGGCAGCAGGCCGGTGACCACGAAGCGCTGGAACCGGGCGAACAGTAAGCGGGCGGGGCGCGGGAGCATCTTCAGATCGATCAGATCGTTGAAGTAGTCGCGGATCGGGGGATCGATGGTGGTCTTCGCGAGATGTTCGGTCCAGTACTCGTCGAAGGCGACACGGTCGGCGGGCCACATTTCCGGACGCATTTGCAGCGTGGTGCCGAGTCGAGACCCGTAGCGGTAGAAGGCCTCCGCGTCGCCGTCGTCCATCGGTCCGTGCATGCGCTCGTAGAGGTCGCGGGCGCCCCAATAGAGACAGGCGGCCACCCAGAGCTGCAGTTCGGGATCGAAGGCGTTGTACTTCACCGGACTCGCCGCGGTCGACTTGACCGAGTGATGCGACAGGTTCACGGCCTCGCGGTAGGCGTCGCGTTCGTCATCGGTGCCGAGCATGGCGACCGAGAGGTAGGTAAGGGTGGTGCGCAGTCGCTTGATCGGGTGCAGCATGACCTTGCCGCTGTCGACGGTGCTCTCCAGCACGCCGTAGCCGACCGGCAGCGTGCTGAGCTGCATGATGACATTCGCCGTTCCGCCGAAGAATGCGGCGACACCCTCGAGGTATCGCTCGATATCGAACGCGTCCTCGGCGGGTGTGGGCTCGGGTTTACGAAACGGGCTGGTCATTGTCGACCCCGTACTCATCGTTGAGAAGGAATTGCTTAGACGTTCTCACCGTCTCATGGGTGTGTCAACCGTCACGTTCTCGTCGAGGGGGAGCTTGGTGGTGCGGTGTGGTGCCGAAGTAGCGTGAGCGAATGTCGTTCGGTCCGCCGCTGCTGCTTCGCTCGCTCAATCCGCTCGCTGTCGCCGGAGGAGCGGATATACCGGATGCCGTCACCATCGACGGGGTGACACTGTCGCGCAGTGATCTGCTCGGTGCGGCAACGTCGGTGGCCGAGCGCATCGCGCGTGCCGATCGTGTTGCGGTACTGGCGCGACCGACCGTCACCACTGTGCTCGCGGTGGTCGGCTGTCTCATCGCCGGGGTGACGGTGGTGCCGGTGCCACCGGATTCGGGAACCGCCGAGCTGGCGCATATCCTCACCGATTCCGGTGCGCAGGCGTGGTTGGGCGAGGCGCCGGAGCGGACGGAGCTGCCGGTGGTTCCGGTGCGCGTACACGCGCGCTCATGGCATACCTATCCCGAACCCGACGCCGCCGCACCGGCATTCGTGCTGTACACCTCAGGGACCACCGGTCTGCCCAAGGGGGTCGTGCTCAATCGTGGTGCCATTGCCGCCGGGCTCGACGCGCTCGCCGATGCGTGGGCGTGGACGCCGAATGACGTTCTGGTGCATGGTCTTCCGCTGTTCCACGTGCACGGGCTGATCCTCGGTGTGCTCGGGCCGCTGCGGGTGGGCAGCCCGCTGATCCACACCGGGAAACCGACACCGCAGGCATATGCGGACGCGCGTGGCACGCTGTATTTCGGGGTGCCCACCGTGTGGTCGCGCGTTGTCGAAGATCTCGATGCCGCAAGGAAATTGAGTGGTGCGCGGCTGCTCGTCTCGGGTAGTGCGCCGTTGCCGGTGCCGGTATTCGAGCGACTGCGCGAACTCACCGGGCACGCGCCGATCGAGCGGTACGGGATGAGCGAAACGATGATCACGCTGTCCACTCGGTTCGATGGGGAGCGCCGTCCCGGCTGGGTCGGCACGCCCGTCGCGGGTGTGCAGACCCGGCTGCGGGACGAGGCCGGTGCGGATGTCCCACATGACGGTGAGAGCATCGGTGGCCTGCAGGTTCGCGGTCCGATGCTGTTCGACGGTTACCGCAACCGGGCCGAGGCGACCGCCGAATGCTGGACCGAGGACGGCTGGTTCGAGACGGGCGATGTCGCGGCGATCGATGCCGATGGTTTCCACCGCATCGTCGGCCGGGAATCGGTCGATCTCATCAAGTCCGGTGGATATCGCATCGGCGCGGGCGAAGTCGAGACCGTACTGCTCGGACATCCGGATGTAGCCGAGGTCGCGGTAGTAGGACTCCCCGACGCCGATCTGGGACAGCGGATCGTCGCGTACGTCGTATTGCGCGGTGCCGCACCGGATTCCATCGAGAAGGCGCTCATCGAGCATGTGGCCGAACAGCTTTCGGTGCACAAGCGCCCGCGCGAGGTCCGCGTGGTGGATTCGCTGCCGCGTAATGCCATGGGGAAGGTGCAGAAGAAGCTGCTCGGCTGAACAACTTGACCTCTACTTCGGTTCAGGTTCTACGGTCGCCGGTATGAGCGCAGCACTGACACCCGAACAGATCGAGTACCTGACCACCCAGCGCCTGGGCCGACTGGCGACCGTACGCCCCGACGGCTCACCCCAGAACAGCCCGGTCGGCTTCCGCTACAACGCCGAACTCGGCACCATCGACATCGCGGGCTGGAATATGGGCAAGTCCTGGAAATTCCGCAATATCGCCACCAACAACCGCATCGCCTTCGTCGTCGACGACGTCGCCTCCGTCCAACCCTGGCGCGTCCGCTGCCTCGAAATCCGCGGCACCGCAGAACAATTGACCGACGTAGAGCCCTACATTTCCGGCGTCTCCCGAGAAAAGATCCGCATCCACCCCACCCGAGTAATCGCCTTCGGCCTGGAGGCCGCCGTCACCCACGGGTAGGGCCTGTCGCGCAAGTACTGTGTCCGGATCAACGAGACAAATGGTTTCGTAGGTACATGGGTAACTCCATGTACTCGCATCGAAATAGTGTGCGATGGGTGTCGTTGTCAAGAGTTGTCAGCGTTGGGTGTCGTTGGCTCCGTGAGCCTCTGAGCTGCGGATACATTGAAATTCTGCCCAATTCTGGCTGTGATATCGATTACTAGCGTTGGCGTGCGCGGGTGTCGTTGGTTGACGTCAGCCGTTAATGGCGGGTTTGATGACAAGCCTCGACGGCTGGCCAGCAACCATGCCGGACATGAGCCGATCGGACAAGCGTGCAGTTTGCCGTCGCATGGGCGTCGAACCCTTGCAGTTGGCCCTGTTGTAGGTTCGTGCCCTAGGCAGGAAACGCAAAACATGGGCAACCGGAAAACGCCTGGTCATCGTGGAGGTGTATCCGGTCTGAGCGCTGCCGATCGCGCAGTGTCCGTTGGCAACCACGGGGCCGGCACAACTGGCCGTCCTGCACAACGACGACGCGCAGGTGCTGGTCCCGCCAGCTGGCCCGGATACGCGCCCGGCTTCCATCGGCACCATAACGCCGTGAGCTGAGCCGAGGCAGGCCGCGGCGGACCTTGTACGGCTGCCGTCAGGGCCGGAACGCAAGATCTACTTGAACGCGGCGAGGTTGCCGGTGAAAGGGTTGCAGGAGGTGGCGAAGCTGCTCGGCTTCACCGGCTACAGCAAGCTGCCGAAGGCTCAACTCGTGGACCGGCTGGCTGGCGACGGCCCGGCACGAGTTGAGCCGCCCGCGGCTGCGCCGCGAACTCCAGTGACTGCTCCGCGTGATCCGGTTGACGACGCGGCAGCCGAGCAGGCCAGCTCGCACCAGGCCCAGCCGCCAACCGAAGCACCGTCGGCAGCAATCACGGATGTGGCGAGCATCGCCGCGCACCTGCGGGGAACAGAGGCCGAGGAGGAGGGGGCCGCATATCTCCGCGCGCAGCACCTCGACCGCGAAGGTTTGCTCGCCGTCGCTGCCGAATTGCAGCTCACACGGGTGGATCGCCTGAGCCAGAACGAACTAGAGAAAAGGATTCTGAAACAGGCGATCGGTGCTCGACGCAAGTTCTAGCCGGGGAAAAACATGCCAGGTGGCTAGCGGCGGATGATCTGGGCATGGTCGGCGTCGCCAACCCATGCCCTTGCCACGAACGCGGTCTTGGTTTGGACTACCGAGTACTACGGAAGCGACTGGGTCGTCGCGGTTCACGCGGGCAGATTAGGTAGGGTTTCGACTCGGGCGGACCCAAAATCACCGGGCTTGCTTGTTGTGGGAAGGGACACTGATTGAGGGCCATCACCAAAGCCGTCGCGCCATTGCTCATGGTGATCGCCCTCTGTTGCACGCTCGTCAGCGCGGCTGCCTGCGCCGGAAGCTCCGATGCTCTCGCCGCCGCCGTGGACCGTGCGTTTCAACCGCTCATGGCCAAGTACAACGTACCCGGTATGGCCGTAGCAGTGACGGTCGACGGCGAACAGCACTACTTCGGTTATGGCGTTGCCTCCCGGCAAAGCGGCGCTCCCGTTACACCCGACACCATTTTCGAGATCGGGTCGATCAGTAAGACGTTCACCGCAACACTAGGGTCCTATGCACGAGTACTCGGCCGGATCTCGCTCGACGATCACCCCAGTACCTACCTGCCGCAATTGGCCGGGAGTGCCACCGACAAGGCCACGCTGCTGAACTTGGCCACCTACACAGCAGGTGGGCTACCCCTGCAATTTCCGCCGGAGGTCACCGACAAAGCCCAGATGCCGACCTACTTCCAGCAGTGGACGCCCGATGCCGCTCCCGGTCGGCAGCGGCGGTACTCGAACCCCAGCATCGGACTGTTCGGCTATCTCAGCGCCCTGGCGATGAACGGCGATTTCACCGACCTGATTCAAGGTCAGCTCTTCCCGAATCTGGAGCTGTCCCATAGCTACATCGACGTTCCGCAAGCCAAGATGGACGATTACGCATGGGGATATGACGACAGCAACACGCCGGTCCGTGTGAACGTAGGCGTTTTGGATGCCGAAGCCTATGGCGTCAAGTCCTCTGCCACCGATATGCTCCGTTTCATCGAGGCCAACATTGCGCCCGATACCCTCGAACCGCCCCTGCGTGATGCTGTCGAGGGAACGCATGTCGGATATTTCGACGTCGGCGAGATGACCCAAGGGCTCGGCTGGGAGCAATACCCCTACCCGACCGACCTCGAGCGGCTACTGGTCGGCAACTCCATCGCGGCTATGAAGCCCAACCCGGCCACGTCCATCACCCCGCAATCTCCCTCGCGTCCGACCTTGTTCAACAAGACCGGCTCCACTGCCGGGTTCGGCGCGTACGCTGCTTTCGTGCCCGACGAACGGATCGGCATCGTCATGCTTGCGAACAAGAACTTTCCCATCGACGCCCGTGTCACCGCAGCCCACGCTGTCCTGCAACAGCTTTCAACGCCGGCACCATAACCCTGAGACGAGTCCCCAAGAGGCGACGTGTCAGCGGCGGAGGACGGTCACTCGGGTTCTCCCTGCAGCGGCGAATTCAGTGGATAGATACTCACGAGCGACCTGTGCGCGATCTTCTTACCAATGCTCATCGTGTGGTCCTTGCGTGAGTGATCGAGGGGCGAACATGCAGAATCCAGGCCGCTATTCGAGATGCTGATGTCGGTCGGTGAGGTCGCTTCCGGCTCGGAAACGCCGTTTCGCGACAGGACCCGAACATCATGACGTCGTTGGTCAAGGAGTGGGCGATGACCGCGTTGCTCAGCCGTGGAGGGGGTGTTCGGGTGCGGGCAGGGTTCCCCGGAGGGCACCGCCAAGCGGTGCCACCCCTCAACCGTTCTCCGCCGCCGCATGGAACCCCGCACACCTCACCGACGACCGGCCGCGACCGAACGCGGCGCGCGCCGGGCCCATGCTCCCGTCTTCACTGCATCCCGCCCTCCTCGATGGCCCCGGCCGACCGGGCGAGACCAAGACACCGCGTCAGTCAGCACGGCCCCACACACGTCGGCCGAATTCTTGACGACTAGATGGCAATTGGCCACAGAACACTCGGTACTGTCGGCACCATGACCAGCGGCGGTGCGTTTAGAGAGCACACTGGTAACTCGTAGGGGACGGGCTAACTTGCCCCACGGCTCCACCGCTGCCTGCCAACGTCATTGTTGCCGCGACTGAGTCCGGCGCCTAAAGGTTCGGAGAGGCGGGGCAGCGAGGCGGGGGAGCCTAGCTCAATCGTTGGCGTGCAGGTCGGCGTTGAGTTCGATGCCGGTGCCCTTGCGGTGGACGACCTCGACGGCGCCGGTCGTGGAGTTGCGGCGGAAGAGCAGGTTGTTCTGGCCGCTGAGCTCGGCGGCTTTGACCACGGTGCCGTCGGGGGTGGTGACCTTGGTGCCCGCGGTGAGGTAGAGACCGGCCTCCAGGACGCAGTCGTCGCCGAAGGGGATGCCGAGTCCGGAGTTGGCGCCGAGCAGGGAGCGCTCGCCGATGGAGATGATTGTGGTGCCGCCGCCGGACAGGGTGCCCATGGTGGAGGCGCCGCCGCCGATGTCGGAGCCGTCGCCGACCACGACGCCCGCGGAGATGCGGCCCTCGACCATGGAGGCGCCGAGCGTGCCCGCGTTGAAGTTCACGAAGCCCTCGTGCATGACGGTGGTGCCGGAGGCCAGATGCGCACCGAGGCGGACGCGGTCGGCGTCACCGATGCGCACACCCGACGGCACGACGTAGTCGACCATCCGCGGGAACTTGTCGATGCTGTACACGGTGACCGGGCCGCGGGCGCGCAGCTTCGCGCGCGTCGCCTCGAAACCCTCCACCGCGGCCGGACCGTGGTTGGTCCACACCACATTGCTGAGCAGCCCGAACTGCCCGTCCAGACTCACCTCGTGCGGCTTGACCAGCCGATGCGAGAGCAGATGCAGGCGCAGGTACACATCGTGCGCGTCCACGGGAGCGGCCGACAGATCGGCGATCGTGGTCTGCACCGCGATCACATCGACCCCGCGCGCCTCGTCGAATCCGAGCAGCGCCGCGTATTCCGCGGGCGCCTCGTCCAGGCGCTTCGTGCCGGTGTCACCGAACGCGCCCAACTCCGGATTCGGGTACCACGTATCCAATACGGTCCCGTCCGCGGTCACATTGGCGATACCGACTGCTGCTGCTCCCTGAATGCTCACGACTGCGCCTCGCTAGCGCTCGGCTCCGTCGTGCGCATTAGGCGCGCTGTGTTGATTGTTCGCTCGCTTCGCTCCCTCACGTCATCAGAGGTTACCCACCCATCGCGGCCCATGGTGAGCCACGTCGACCGCTACCCACCACCCGGCCCGTCACATTTCCGCGAGGCTGATCGTCGAGCGCCCGAAAGCCTCGGTCAGCACCGCGCGTTGGTGTGGAGTGAGCTGGTTGACGACCACTACCGCATCTGCAGCGAGTTCCGCACAGGCCGCGGCGATCTCGCCGACTTTTCCGGCGCTGAACAGCGTCCGGGGTGAAAACGGCCGCGCCATCAGGCGGGCGCCGCCAGCCGAGACCCCGCGTCGCTGGGTGAAGGTCGCGACGACCCGACCGCCGAGGGTGGCGACCGCGCTCGCGGCATCGTCCATGCGCGTCGCGTAGTCCGGCTCCCTGGCGGAGAAGAAGCCGACTACGACGATGTCGGCCCCGGCGACCGAAACCGTCGCCGTATCGTGTGGCCGTCGCCGATAGCGGCGCGGTAACCGATTGCGCCGATGGGCCGGGTGCATACCGAACACCGTATCGCCGCCGCGATGGCGACGGGTGCGACCGGAGAACCGTAGGCTGGGGCGCGTGACCATCGACTTGCGCGCCGATCCCATCACGCTGACCGCGGCTCTCGTCGACATCCCGAGTGTGTCGCAGAACGAGGTGGTTATCGCCGACATCGTCGAGCGGGCGATGCGCGAGCAGACAACGGGGTTCGAGGTGCTGCGGCATGGCAACGTGGTGCTCGCCCGCACCGATCTCGGTCGGCCGACTCGGGTCATCCTGGCCGGTCACCTGGATACCGTGCCCATCGCCGACAATGTGCCGAGCACCTTTGTGGACGAGGCGGGGGAGCGCCGGCTCTACGGCTGCGGCACCGTCGATATGAAATCCGGTGACGCGGTCTTCCTGCATCTGGCCGCGACCATCGCCGAACCGGTGCACGATCTGACGCTGATCTTCTACGACTGCGAGGAGATCTCCGCGAAGTACAACGGTCTCAACCACATCGAGCGCGACCTCCCGGATTGGCTCGTCGGCGATCTGGCCATCCTCGGCGAACCGTCCGGTGGTGTCATCGAGGCGGGGTGCCAGGGCACGCTGCGCGCCCGGCTCGCGACCAAGGGCATGCGGGCACACTCGGCGCGATCGTGGAAGGGCGACAATGCGATTCACCGCTTGGCCCCGGTGCTGCAGCGGCTCGCCGACTACAAGGCCCGCGAGGTCGACATCGACGGCTGCGTCTATCGCGAGGGCCTGTCCGCGGTCCGTATCGGCGGTGGCGTTGCGGGCAATGTGATTCCGGACGAGGCCGAGGTCGACGTGAACTTCCGCTTCGCCCCGGACCGCACCGTCACCCAGGCCACCGAGCATGTGCGCGAGGTATTCGACGGACTCGAGCTCGATTTCGAGCTCACCGACGCCGCCGCGGGCGCACTGCCTGGCCTGTCCGCCCCCGCCGCCAAGGATCTGATCAGCGTGGTCGGCGCTGACAGCGTGCGCGCCAAATACGGCTGGACCGATGTCGCGCGCTTCGCCGCCCGCGGCATCCCGGCGGTGAACTTCGGTCCCGGCGACCCCAATCTCGCGCATAAGCGCGACGAACACGTCCCGGTCGCCCAGATCAGCTCGGTCGCCGAGGTGCTGCGCGGCTACCTCACCGGCGTATCCCGGTAGCGTGGGCGCCATGTCCACCGAAGCCGCCGACAACGAGATCGCAAGCACGCCGAAGTCGACACCCAAATTCCGCGGACCGATCATGTTCCGCCGCGATCGCAAGCCGGGCGGCACCGCCGACCAGAACCTGCTGGACCGGCACGGACCGAGCGATTGGGTGCATACCGATCCATGGCGGGTGCTGCGGATCCAGGCCGAATTCGTCGAGGGCTTCGGTGCGCTGGCCGAACTGCCGCGCGCGGTCACCGTCTTCGGTTCGGCGCGCACGACGGCGGGTCATCCGGAGTATCACGCCGCCATGGCCATCGGCGGTGCGCTCGCACAGGCCGGTTTCGCGGTGATCACCGGCGGCGGACCCGGCGTGATGGAGGCCGCGAACCGGGGCGCGTCGGAGGCGGGCGGGTACTCGATCGGACTCGGCATCGAGTTGCCGTTCGAGCAGAGCCTCAACGAATGGGTCGACCTCGGCATCAACTTCCGCTACTTCTTCGCGCGCAAGACCATGTTCGTGAAGTACTCGCAGGCATTCATCTGCCTGCCGGGCGGATTCGGCACCCTTGACGAGCTGTTCGAGGCGCTCACCCTGGTGCAGACCCACAAGATCACCCGCTTCCCGATCATCCTGTTCGGCAGCAAGTATTGGGCCGGACTCGTCGACTGGCTGCGCGATTCGCTCGGCGGCTCCGGCAAGATCTCACCCGGCGACCTCGGCCTGCTGCATGTGACCGATAGCGTCGAGGAGGTCGTGCAGATCATCCTGGCCACCGCGGACGGGGCCACCGACACCGATGCTCTCGGGACGGAGGATCAATGGTGAGTGAAGCCGGATACGCGGTCTGCGTCTACTGTTCGGCCAGCACCGCCGATCCGGCAATGCTCGCCCTCGCCGCCCGGGTCGGCACCGAGATCGCAAGGCGCGGTTGGCAATTGGTTTCCGGCGGCGGTCACGTCTCGATGATGGGCGCGGTCGCGACCGGTGCCCGCGCGGGCGGTGCGCACACCGTCGGGGTGATCCCGAAACACTTGGTGCACCAGGAAGTAGCCGATGTCGATGCCGACGAGCTGATCGTCACCGACACCATGCGCCAGCGCAAACAGGTCATGGAGGACCGCGCCGACGCCTTTCTCACTCTGCCCGGCGGCATCGGCACGCTGGAGGAATTCTTCGAAACCTGGACCGGCGGTTATCTGGGCCAACACGAGAAGCCGGTGGTTGTGCTCGATCCCAATGGTTTCTATCGGGGTCTGTTCGACTGGCTGGACCAACTCTACGATCGGAAGTTCGTGTCCCAGCCGGCTATGGCCAGGATCACCGTGGTCGACGATCTGCCCGCGGCCTTCGCGGCGTTGAAACCGGTGCAGGCATCCGAGGTGACACCGGAGCCGGGAACCACTCTCGACGAGGAGAACTGACGCTTGAGCACTCCCGCCCGCCAGAAGGTCAGCCTATTCGATATCGCGAAGCGGTTGCCGCTCATGGCATTCGACGCACCATCGATGCTGCGCGGCGCGCTCGGCATGACGGTGCGACCGGATGACAAATCTTCGGTCGGGCTGTACTTCCAACGCAACGCGCACCGGCATCCGGACCGGCCGTTCTTGAAGTACGAGGGCGAAACCGTCAGCTACGGTGCGGCCAACGCACAGGTGAACCGGTACGCGCGAGTGCTGGCCGACCGTGGCGTGCAGCGCGGTGATGTGGTCGGCGTGCTGATGACCAACCGTCCGGAAACCCTGTTCGTGGTGCTGGCCACCGTGAAACTCGGTGCGACGGTAGGCCTGCTGAATCACCACCAGCGCGACCAGGTACTCGCCCACAGCTTCGGACTGCTCGACAGTGTGCTCAACGTGGTCGGCGAGGAATGCCAGGCGGCACTGGACTCGCTCGCCGAACCCCTTGCCGATGTGCTTTTTTCGCAGGAGCTGCACAAGGCGGCCGAGGATGCCGACCCGGCCGATCCGCCGAGCTGCGCGCAGGTCGCCGCGAAGGAACGTGCCTTCCTTATCTTCACCTCCGGCACCACCGGACTGCCCAAGGCCAGCGTGATGACACATCTGCGCTGGACCAAGAGCATGTCCGGACTGGGTGGACTCGGAATTCGCCTGCGCGGCAACGACACTCTGTACTGCTGCCTGCCGCTCTATCACAACAACGCGCTGACCGTCGCGCTGTCGTCGGTGCTCGCCGCGGGCGGCGCCTTCGCACTCGGCAGGCAGTTCTCCGCCTCCCGGTTCTGGGACGAAATCATCCGGGAGCAGGCGACCGCGTTCATCTACATCGGTGAACTCTGCCGCTACCTGGTCAATCAGCCGGTCAAGCCGACCGATCGGCAGCACCGGGTGCGGCTCGCCGTCGGCAACGGTCTGCGGCCGGAGCTGTGGGATGAGTTCAAGAGCCGTTTCGGCATCGACCGGATCGTCGAGTTCTACGGCGCCAGCGAGGTGAATATCGCCTTCGTCAATGCCTTCGGGTTGGATCGCACAGCGGGCTTCGGGCCGTTGCCCTACGCCATCGTCGAATACGACGATGCGACCGGAAAGGCCAAGCGCGACAGGGACGGTCGACTGCGCAGGGTGCCGGGCGGCGGGGTCGGTCTGCTGTTGGCCAAGGTCACCGATCGTTCGCCCGCCGACGGCTACACCGATAAAGCCGCCTCCGAGGCGAAGCTGGTCCGCGACGGCTTCACCGACGGCGACGCCTGGTTCGACACCGGCGATCTGGTCCGCGATCAGGGCTGGCATCACATCGCCTTCGTCGACCGGCTCGGCGATACCTTCCGCTGGAAGGGTGAGAATGTCGCCACCACCGAGGTCGAGGGTGTGCTCGCCGAATCCGACCCGATCTCGCAGGCGGTCGTCTTCGGCGTGGATATCCCTGGCACCGACGGCAAGGCGGGTATGGCGGCGGTGACGCTGTACCCGGATGCTGAGTTCGACGGTCGCGCGCTCGCTGAATTGGCCTACTCTCGGTTGCCCGGCTATGCGGTCCCGCTGTTCATCCGGGTCGTCGCCGAACTCGAGCAGACCTCCACCTTCAAGAGCCGCAAGGTCGAACTCCGCAAGCAGGGCTACGCACCCGACGCCGACAGTCAGCTGTACGTGCTCGCAGGTCGGACCGACGGCTACATCCCGGCGTACGACGAATACGCCGCCGACGTCGCCGCGGCTCGCGCGCCGAAGAACTAGCGCCGATCGCGCGGCGGCGCTGTGGACGCACTCGACAAGTTGCCCGGGTACTGGCGAAATCCGTTGTTGCGCGTCCCAAGAATGCACCGTCCACAACCCGTTCCCTGGGGCCGTGTTACAGGACTAGGTACAGTCGGGGCATGTTCAGCCCCACCGCAGCGCCGCTTCCCACTTTGTGCGGCAAGCCGGTGGCGACGGATCGGGCGCTGGTCATGGCCATCGTCAATCGCACCCCCGACTCCTTCTACGACAAGGGCGCCACCTTCACCGA
The DNA here is from genome assembly GCF_044465765.1 of Nocardia sp. NPDC049526. Lineage (NCBI taxonomy): Bacteria > Bacillati > Actinomycetota > Actinomycetes > Mycobacteriales > Nocardiaceae > Nocardia > Nocardia sp. NPDC049526. The sequence goes on from NZ_JBITMA010000007.1 coordinate 332,645, forward strand.
CGCGGCCGCCATGGACGCGGTCGCGCGCGCGGTCGACGAGGGCACCGATCTGGTCGATATCGGCGGGGTGAAGGCCGGTCCGGGCACCCTGGTCGATGCGACGGAAGAGGCTCGTCGAGTGGTCCCGTTCGTCGCGGCGATCCGGGAGAAGTATCCGGAGCTACTGATCAGCATCGATACCTGGCGGGCCGAGGTGGCCGAGGCGGCCGTCACCGCGGGCGCGGATTTGATCAATGACACATGGTCGGGCGCCGACCCGGAGTTGGTGCACGTGGCCGCCGATCGCGGCGTCGGCATCGTGTGCAGCCATACCGGCGGGGCAGTCCCGCGCACCCGTCCGCATCGGGTGCGCTACGCCGATGTGGTGGCAGAAGTAACGCAAACCGTGCTGCGCGCCGCAGAAGATGCGGCCGCGGCCGGGGTTCGCAGGGATTCGATTCTGATCGATCCGACCCATGATTTCGGCAAAAACACTTACCACGGGCTCGAGTTGTTGCGGGGAATAGACGTTCTTGTAAATACCGGATGGCCAGTCTTGATGGCGCTGAGCAACAAGGATTTTATCGGGGAGACTTTAGGTGTCGGTCTATCCGAACGGTTGGAGGGCACATTGGCAGCAACAGCATGGTCGGCGGCCGCCGGCGCCCGAGTCTTCCGAGTGCACGAGGTTGCCGAAACCCGGCGCGTCGTGGACATGATCGCCGCGATACAGGGCATCCGGCCCCCCGCACGAACCCTGCGAGGTCTGGTATGAATTTCCACCACCACGACAGCCCGCTCTGGGCGACGACGAATACCTGGGACACCCCGGACTGGACGGTCGACGAACTGATCGCCGCCAAACGTGGACGCACCGTTTCGGTGGTGCTGCCCGCACTGAACGAAGAGAACACCGTCGCCGATGTGGTGGCCAGCATTCGACCGCTGCTCGGCACCCTGGTCGACGAGTTGATCGTGCTCGATTCTGGATCTACCGATGCCACCGCCGAACGTGCGCTGGCCGCGGGCGCCGAGGTGATCAGTCGGGAACAGGCCGTCCCCGAACTCGATCCGCTGCCCGGCAAAGGCGAGGTGCTGTGGCGCTCGCTGGCGGTGACCAGCGGCGATGTCATCGCCTTCGTCGACTCCGATCTCATCGACCCGGATCCGGCCTTCGTGCCGAAGCTGCTCGGCCCGCTGCTGCTGGTCGACGATATGCATCTGGTGAAGGCGTATTACCGCAGGCCGCTGCGGCAGGCCGGCGCCGTGGACGCACACGGCGGTGGTCGTGTCACCGAACTCGTGGCCCGCCCGCTGCTCGCCGCATTACGTCCGGAGCTGTCGCAGGTGCTGCAGCCGCTCGGCGGCGAATACGCGGGCACCCGCGAACTGCTGACCTCGGTGCCGTTCGCCCCCGGGTACGGCGTCGAGATCGGTTTGCTCCTGGACACTTATGACCGCCGCGGCCTATCCGCGATCGGTCAGGTGAATCTCGGCGTACGCACCCACCGCAACCGCCCGCTCGCCGACCTCGGCGTAATGAGCCGCCAGATCCTCGGCACCGTGCTCGGTCGCAGCGGCGTCCAGGACTCCGGTGCGGCGCTGACCCAGTTCCCGCTGATCGGCGATGCTTTCACCGCGCACAACACGGAGGTCTCCCTCGCCGATCGCCCGCCGATGAATACGCTGCGCCCGGCCTGGGCTGCGGCCTGAAGCAACGATGAACCCCGGGCGCGCCCGGGGTTCCTTCGTTTGCGGCGATGCGCCAGATGGGCGTCGCAGATGTATTGAGCTGCAGTGGGTTTCGTGCCAGGACGGCCTAGGCTTTCGTCACCGGCTCGAGGTCGACCACTCCTTTGCCGCTCGCGATGTCGAGCGGCACCGAGACCTGGTCATGCGCGATCAACCACGTGTCGTCGAATTTCCGGAGACCGTAGCTGACTCTGACCCACATACCGCTCGTCGCTGTCCCGTTTCGCAATGTGCCGCTGAGACGAGCGAAGGTGTGCCCGAATGCCACCTCATCGCCCATCGTGAGGGTCAGGTCGCGGACCTCGTAACTCACGCTTTCGAAGACCGCGAACACCTTCGCCCAATTCTCGAGTTTCGCCACTATCCCGACATGCTGGAGCGGCGGCTCGATATCGAATGACACGACGTCGGTTGTGTACACCTGCTCGAGGGCCTCGAGATCCTTGGCTCGCAGTGCTGCGACTATCTTGTCGATTTGCCGGCGAACCTTGGCCTCGTCCACCTCGCGTTGCGTTTCGATCCGGTCAGCGAGTGACTGAAAGTCGTTCGGTGTCGTCATGATCGGCTCCTTCAATGGTGTGTGGGGTATCGGTGCCGGGCTGACGCAGCGGCGCGAGCGCGTTGCTCCATGCGACGAGCTGATCCAGCAGCGTGTTCAGGGCTGTGACGTGCCGGTCGCCGGGGGTGAAGGTGGTGAAGTTCTCGAAATCGTGGTGCAGCGAGATCGTGACCTGGGGGCCCACACCAGCCATGCTCAGCGTGCTGCAGATCAGTCGCAGCTGGTCCACCGCGTGGACGCCGCCGCCCGCACCGTAGGAGACGAATCCGACCGCCTTGCCGGCCCATTCCCGGAACAGGTGGTCGATGGCGTTCTTGAGCACACCGGGGAGGCCGTGGTTGTACTCGGGGGTCACGATCACGAAGCCGTCGAAGGGGGCGATCCGCTCGGCCCACGCGCGGGTGTGTTCATGGACCGACGGCCCGAACATCGGCGGCACTGGTTCGTCGAGATGCGGTAGCGGGTGGTCGTGCAGGTCGATCAGTTCGAACTCGGCATCACTGCGGCGCGATGCCGAGTCGAGAACCCACTGGGCCACCTGCGGACCGTTGCGATTGGGCCGGGTACTGCCGAGAATAATGGCGATTCTGATCATGTTCGCAACTCCTGCTCTGCTGAAACTGTCACTACCTCCCGACGATGCAGGCGGTCGGAATGTCAGGTCGTCTCACAGTTCGGGCCGCTACTTCGTCGGATTCGGTGAGAGACATATCGACCGAAGGAGCCGAACACCATGACCGATCCACAACTGCGCTCCGTGATCACTGAACGCCGTCAGCTGATCAATCTCGCCTATCGGCTGCTCGGCTCGCTCGCCGAAGCCGAGGATGTGGTGCAGGAAACCTATGTGCGCTGGTACGCGCTATCCGAGCGGCAGCGCCATGAGGTGGCGGTGCCGGGCGCTTGGTTGACGACGGTCGCCGGCCGGATCTGTCTCGATCTGCTCGGCTCGGCGCGAGCCAGGCGGGAACGGTATGTGGGCGAATGGATTCCGGAGCCGATTCCCGGCCATTCGGAATGGTTCGGTGGGCCCGCCCCTGCCGACCCGGCCGACCGCGTCACCCTCGACGAGTCGATCAGTATGGCCTTCCTCGTCGTGCTCGATTCCATGACACCGGCCGAGCGCGTGGCGTTCGTGCTGCACGACGTTTTCCGATACTCCTTCGCCGAGGTCGCCGACATCGTTGGGCGCACTCCCGCTGCCTGCCGCCAGCTCGCTTCCTCTGCCCGCCGCCGCATCGACACATCGCGGGGCCCATCGAGCACCCAGCGCTCCGAGGTGGTCAGGGACTTCAAACGGGCCTGGGAGACAAGCGATATCGAGGCCCTGATCGGTTTACTCGATCCGACCGCGACCGCGACCGCCGACAGCGGCGGCTTGGCCCCGGCCTTCCGCCACCCGATCATCGGCGGCGAGCAGGTTGCGCGCGCCTGGATCGAAATCGCCGCCCGAGGTCCCGAGGTAACACTGCTCGAGCGCACGGTAAACGGTCAACCCGGCCTGGTGGCGCAGCTCGCCGACACCATCGTGTCGGTGTACGCCTTCGACATCGCCGACGGCCGGATCACTCGCATCTGGGCGATCCGGAATCCGGAAAAACTGCGGCCCTGGACAGTCGGCTGAACCGATGGCATGCCCCAACGCTGAGGACAGCGATCACGGGCTTGTGCGCCGCTGTACACGAGGTGACCACGCTGCTGCCGTGGCACGAACGCGCCGCGCTGCAGAAGACACTGCTGGATGGCCGGCCCAACCGCACAGCGCGCCGATCAGTGGTGGAATAGCCGTACTCCGGTGCGAGCGAGGGTGATTCGGTGTTCGCGGCACGCATCGGCTATGGCATCCGACTGGGGAAGGGGCACAGTCGATTGCGGAGGGGTCAATGATGGATCGGGCCGAGCGTGTCCCTCAGCGGCTGCGCTGACGCCCCACCGCGTTCGGCGAGGATCTGGGCAGCTATCGAGATGGCGGTCTCGTCGGGGGTGTGGGCGTTGAGGTCAAGGCCGAGTGGGCTTTTCAGGCGTGCCAGCTGATCGTCGGTGATTCCGGCGGCGCGCAGGCGTTCGGTGCGTTCGGTGTGGGTGCGTCGGGAGCCGAGTGCGCCGACGAAACCGATTTCCTGGATGCCCAATGCCGCCACGATCATCGGCACATCGAATTTTGTGTCGTGGGTGAGGACACAGACCACGGTGCGTTCGTCGATGCGTCCGGCGGCGTGTTCGGCGCTCAGGTAGCGGTGGGGCCAGTCGACGACCACCTCGTGGGCGGAGGGGAATCGGGCCGGGGTGGTGAAGGTTTCGCGGGCGTCGACCACAGTGACGCGGTAGCCGAGCTGGCGGCCGGTGCGGGCGAGGGCGCGGACGAAGTCGTTGGCGCCGGCCAGGATCATGCGGGCCGGGGCGGCGAAGGTCTGGACGAAGACGCGGGGGCGCGGGGCCTGGACCGTTTCGCATTCGTCCGAGCCGACCAGGCCGCTGCGTCCGGCGGCGAGCAGCGCCCGTGCGTCGCGGTCGACGCCGCGCCATGGCTCGGAAGCGCCGGGACGCAAGAGTTTCCAGTCCGGAGCGGCGTCCAGGGTGGTGGCCAGCGAAACCGGCTTGCCCGCCGCGATCGCTGTACGCAATGCGGACAGCACCGGCAGTCGGGAGTCATCGACGCGTTCGACGAACACCTCGATCTCACCTCCGCAGGTCAGCCCCACCGCGAAACCGTCGGCCTCGGCATATCCGAACCGATCCGATACCGCATTTCCACTGGCCAGCACTTCCCGAGCCGACTCGACCACAGTGGCCTCGACACATCCGCCCGATAACGAGCCGAACACCTCGCCGCCCGCGGTAACCACCATCGCCGCGCCCAATTCGCGCGGCCCGGGCCCGGTCGCATCCACGATGCGGGCCAACGCCACCGGCTCCCGATCGGCAAGCTGCACCAACTGTTCGAGCATCGTGCGCACGGCCACCGATCCTTTCCCGGGCGGAGCCGTTCGTCGTCGCCGGCATCAAGCCTAACTACCGACCAGTTCTTATGCGCTGCGCCCGAGTTCCTGTGGTGCGGTGTGCTCGACACCGTCCGGATGCAACCGCTCATCCTCCTCGGCCAGCCGCGCCTGCAGATCGGCAACGGTCAGATGAGTGCGGGTGGGACGCGCCCGCACCAGCATGATGACCACCGCGGCGATCACCACGACAACAAGTACGACACTCACGATCACGATGACATTCATGGTTGTCCACACCAGACGTCGCGCATCAATCGAGAACCTCACGAAGTTGGAAACCCGCCGGGATATCGCCGGTGTGGAAGTAGGTCGCGAATACCTTCGCCGCATGTTCGGCGTCGAAAATCTCGTCGGGGTACACGCGCAACAGCTCGGTCCCATTCGGCACGCCGACGCCCGGGTAGCCGACGCGCTCGCCGGGCAGGCCGAGCCGGTACCGGCGCGGCATCCCGTCCTCCTCGGTTCGCAGCTCGATGGCCAGCACGTCGGCCGACCCTATGCACTCCACGTAGTTCCTGCCCGGCGCGGCGCTGAGCGTCGCGGTGATCTCCGATGCGGGCATCGGATGCGGCAGCCGCGTGAGATTCACCGAGTAGGAATCGAATCCGTCCAGCCTGCGTAGCGGGCGCAGGAAGTTGAGCACGGAGTCGTCCGGACCGATAAAGACCTCGAGTCGATTGCTGTAGGTGAGCCGATGGGTGGTGGTCACGGGTTCCGCTGTCGGACCGCCCGCTTCGAGCTCGACCTCCGACCCGAGTGCAGTACGCGTGCTCATCGGACGCGGAACCTCCATGTGAAACCCACCTACCATCATAGTTATCGGATAGCTAACTCAGCATCACGGTTGTCGAGCCCAGATGGAAGGTCTAGGTGATGTGTGGCACATCACGGTTTCATTGCGAACTGATGTGAGCTACCTGGGTTCTTCGGGTGCGAGTGAAATGTCGCGCGGCTCCGTTGAATCCCGGTGCCGTGCGCGGTACCGATCTCTGCTTGGTTGCCAAAAGGTTTCCGGCAGTCGAACAACTCAGCGTCGAAGGCCAGAGATCGATCTGGGCTCGGCGTCGTGCCGATACACCGGTGTGAGCAGATCGGCATCGACCGGTTCACCCGTGGAACGGTCGTAGCGGACGGCGACCAGCACCGAAAACAGATGTGTGGCAGCGCGTTCGTGCAGCGTGGCCAATCTCGTTGCGAGTAAACGGATTGCGCCGAGCGAGCCGGGTGGGTGCAGGCCGTCGATGATCAGGGCGGTGCCGCGTCCGTCGGGACGCGGCAGACGCGCGACATAGGCGATATCGTGTGGTTCCGGACCGCCCGGCCGGTACACCCGCCGGGCTGCCCGATCTTCGATGCCGCGCCGGACATCCCCGGCTCGCGCCACCGCGCGCCGCAGCCGCGGATCGGCCGCGATGAGCTGGCGAATGCTCGGCGAGAGTTCGGGCCCGCCGAGCACGATCAGTCCGTCGCGATTCAGGTCGACGGGTCGGCCCGGCAGGAAGTGTTCGACCGTTGCGGTGAAGCCGAGTTCGCGAAGTAGCTCCACCAGTCGTTGTGCCGCATTCGGATCCGGTGCGCCGAGCACTCGGCCACCGCGCACCTCCGGAGCGATTACCGTGAGCGATCCGTGCCCGAAAAACAGACCTTCCGGTGCGGGACCCTGGGTACTCACCTGATGGATCCGCGCGCGGGAAAGTCCCGCCGCCGCACCGATTCTGGCGAAGGTCCAGCCTTCGGCATGAAGTTCCCTGATCACCGCCCTGCGGATACGGGTTAGTTCGTTGATGGTCTGCTGGGCCGCCGCCACCCCATCGGTGGCCGCCTTGAGTCGCTCGACTTTATCTTCGATCGCGAAAACGCGCGCCACGTCATCGGCCGACATGTGCGAAGTCTAGACATCTCGACACGATCAAGCGTCTAGTCTTCTTGACACAACAGACCCGTTGCAGCCCTTAGCAACCACAACAGAGCGAGTCTTACGAGCGACGTTCGAGACACCAGGGGGCCGCGAACACGCCGCGCCGCAGGCGCGGCCAATCCAACACAGTTACGTCGCGTCGGTGTCGATCGGCGGACGTTCGTTGTGCTCCAAGGGCTTTTCGAGCTTGGGCATCGGGTAGTCCGGCATGCCGCTGCTGGCGCCCAGCAGGTCCCGCTTATCCGGGATCGCCTTCTCGAAGTCGCGGAAGACCGAATCGTCGCCATTCAGAAGATGTTTGGTGACCATCTGGCGCGGCGACATCTGGCGCAGCTCGTTCAGATCGGCCAGCGGCTTGCGCAGGTCCTCGAATTCCGGTCCGAGCTCCTGCTGCAGCTGTTGGGTCGCACCACTGGCGTAGTCGCGAGCCTTGCGCAGGCTCTGCGTCGTCCAGCGAATCGCCCCGGGCAGTCGCTCCGGGCCGAGGATCACGAGGGCGGCGACGAGGAGGATGACCATCTCGCCCCAGCTGATGTTGCTGAACACGGGTCCAGGCTACCTGGGCCGACGTTGCCGGGCCGCTCCGGATTCCATCCGCGGCTCAGTCCGATTCCAGCGTGACCGGCACGTCCACCTGCCTGCCATCGCGGATCAACTGCACGTTCACCGTCTCGCCGATCTTGCGCTGCTGCACCGCGACCACCAGCTCATCCGGGCCGGTCACCTCGCGATCGCCGATCTTCACGATGACATCGTTCTCGACGATTCCGGCCTTGGCCGCCGGTCCGCCGGGTTCCACGTCGGCGACCGCCGCGCCGCTCATCACATCGTTTGCGACCTGCTTGCTGCGGGCACTGAGACCGATCTTCGGGTGGTGCACCTGACCGTCGTGGATCAGGGTCTGCGCGATATTGGTCACCATATCCACCGGAATCGCGAAGCCGAGGCCGACCGAACCGCCGGTCTCACTGCGGATCGCGGTATTGATGCCGACGACCCGGCCCTCCATGTCGACCAATGCGCCACCGGAGTTACCCGGGTTGATCGAGGCATCGGTCTGCACCGCGTCGATGACGGCCTTGGTATCGCTGCCCTCACCGGAGAGCGCGACCGGACGGTGCAGGGCGCTGACGATGCCGGAAGTGACGGTCTTGCTCAGGCCGAGCGGCGAACCGATCGCCAGCACGTCGTCACCCACCTGGACGTCCTTGGACTTACCCAGATTGGCGACAGTGAGATTCTTCACATCGACCTTCAGCACCGCTAGATCGGTCTTCGGATCGCGTCCGACGATATTCGCGGGCACCCGGCTGCCGTCGGAGAAGGTCACCTGAATGGCGGCTCGGTTCGACTTGTCCTGTGCCGCCATCGAAATCACGTGATTGTTGGTCGCGATGTAGCCCGCACCGTCGATGACCACACCGGAACCGGTCGCGCCGTTGTCACCGACCGTGACCCGGATCGAGACCACCGAGGGCAGCACCGCATTGGCCACCTTGGCGATCAGGCCGTGCGGGCGCTCGACCTCGCCGGACTGCTCCAGGGTGACCTTGCGCGAGGTCAACGGGGACGTCGCCTCCGCGGTCAACCGGCCGACCAGGCCACCGAGCACGCCGATGGCCAGCGCGACGGCCGCGAGCAGGGCCAGCGCCTTGGGCGCCACCCGGGAGCCGAAGAGCACCTCCCTGGCCGAGAGCTTCCGCGCCTGCGGCAGCGGTGCGGGCCGCGGGGTGGCGACGGCGGGCGCGCCGAGACGTGCGGCGGCATCGGGATCGCGCCACGGATCGGCCGGACCGGCCACCGGTGCGCCGGTGTCGTCGGCGTCAGGATCACGCTGCAGAAGTTCGGTGGAGCCTTCGGGGCGACCGAAGGCCTCGGCGAGTACGGCGTCGGGCGGGCTGTTGTGCAGTTCCGGGCCGACCTGTGGCACGCCCGAACCGGTCGACTTGGGCTGCTCGCCGAATGAACCGGCCTGGCCCGAGGGGCGGCGGAACGCATGCGCCGTGTGACCGTCCACGTGAGGCCGGTAGACCGGGCGCGGTCCGAGTACGGGCGCGTCCGACGGCCTTAAGTTCCCCCGGGGCGCCGAATCGTTGGTGTCGCCTGCGGAGGGCCGCGATTCCGACGGCCCGGAATTCGTCGATTCGGTGGTCACTCGGCAAACTCTACTTGCGCCACCAGGTTGTCCACCGGGTCGCGGTGAACGAATCGGTCAGAAATCCGAAAACCGCCTCGTTGCGGGGGCTTCCGGCGGGCGGCCGGGCGGCCGCACTGGTTGCGCCGCCGGGCAGCTCGGCGAGTGGAATGCGGGTGAGGCTGTCGTGCAGATCGGTCGGAATCGACACCTGACCGGCCCGGCGCAGCGCGATCCGCGCCTGCTGCTGCGCGTCGACCTCCGCCGCGCATTCGGGGCAGACGGAAAGATGTTGGGCGGCACGCAGATAGGCATTCATCCGCAGTTCGCCGTCCACATAGGCCGCGATCGCCTCGCTGGCCAGATGCTCGGTGGGACGGAAACGGGGACGACCTGACGTGCTGGCGTCGCCACTCATTCGGTGCTCACCCTTCCAACCGACATCATCCACTTCTGCGCTCGACCGAACGGATGTCCGGCCGTCGGGTGCGGTTCGGCTTGCGCCGGATCACCCCAGGTTCGCGTCAGCGGCGAACCGCTGCTCACTTCCATTATGCGCAAGGTAGTCGCGCAATGCCTGACGGCCGCGGTGGATGCGGCTGCGCACGGTGCCGAGCTTGACACCGAGGGTCGCGCCGATCTCTTCGTAGGACAGACCCTCGATATCACAGAGCACGACCGCCGCGCGGAACTCCGGAGCCAGCGAATCCAGGGCGGATTGCAGGTCGGGATCCAGGCGGGAGTCGTGATAGGCCTGCTCCGGGCTCGGTCCCTCGGCGGGCACCCGGTCGTAATCCTCGGGCAGCGCCTCCATCCGGATCCGGTTGCGCCTGCGCACCATGTCCAGGAACAGGTTCGTGGTGATGCGGTGCAGCCAGCCCTCGAAGGTGCCCGGCTGGTAATTCGACAGCGAACGGAATACCCGAATGAAGGTTTCCTGGGTCAGATCATCGGCGTCCTGCGCATCGCCGGAAAGTCGATAGGCCAGCCGGTACACCCGGTCGGCATGTTCGCGGACCAACTCGTCCCAGGACGGCATCGCGGAACGGTCGCCCGTCGCGTCGAAGGCCGCGGTGCCGCTCAGCTCGACTTCGGTCACGTCCTCGTCGTGCATTTCGGCCTCCGTCGGGAGAATTTGCGCCGCTTCCGTCGGCAGGGTTTGCGCTGGCAGGGTGGCGAACTCGCGCGCCGCATCGACCATGTGGATGGTGATACCTCCTACTCGGGACCGTGGCTGCGGATCTAGTGGCGATCCGGGTCTCGGATCGTCACGTACGGTTACAACAGACGATCGGTATGTTGTTGTTCCCGCGCCCCCGTGCCGGACGGTCGGCTGGTCTTGCTTGCCCATACTCTTTCCTGCCTCGATATGCCGAGGGTATGGAGATCCTGAGGGACACCTGAGAATCCGCCCCCGCCCCCGACAAACAATTAATCGCACGGCCACGGGATAACGCTTCACCGGTGAGCCAAACTTGCGACTTCGTGCCCTAGATTCATAGGCGTGGCATCGAATCTGGAGCGAAATCTCTCCTACGTGGAGGAATCCGTCGTGGAAGACGAGGTCCTCGTCAGCGCGCGTGAGCGGGCCACTGAACTCGGTGCGTTACCCGTACCACCGTCGGTCGGCGCCCTGCTGAGCATGTATGCCCAGCTACTCGGCGCGCGTGCGGTGGTCGAGGTGGGGACGGGCGCGGGGATCAGCGGGCTGTGGCTACTGGATGGCATGCGCGAGGACGGGACGCTGACCACCATCGATTCCGAACCTGAGCATCAGCGTGCGGCCAAGGAGGCATTCCGCACCGCCGAGATCCTGCCCGCGCGTACCCGATTGATCAACGGCCGAGCCCTCGATGTGCTGCCCCGACTCGCCGACGGCGCCTATGACCTGGTGTTCATCGATGCGGCCCCGCTCGAGCATCCGCAATACGTCACCCAGGCCGTGCGGCTGCTGCGTGCGGGTGGCGCGATCCTGCTGCACAATGCCCTGCTCGGCGGCCGGGTTCCGGACCAGACCCAGCGCGATCCGGCGACCCAGGCCGTGCGCGCCGCGACCAGGGCGATCGCCGAGGATCCCGAACTCACCAGCGTGCTGATCCCGGTCGGCGACGGTCTGCTCTGCGCATCACGCGGCTAGTAACTGTGCGGCTATTCACACGCGTTGGGAGCGCGTGGATTTCATTCGCCGTGTGCTGATTTCATCGCCGCCGGACGGGTATTCGAGCTGATGCCAGGTTCGACGACGGCAAGGTACGCCCATGGTGTGGGAGCGCGGATCCCAGATCCTAGAAATCGGCCATTTCGGCCATACGATCAAAGAAGGACGAGCACGCGGCGGTTGTCTGCTGCCCGCTCTCGGCTTTCTGATTTTCATCATGGTGCTGGCCGTGGTGGTGCTGGTGTGGGTCAGTAATGCCGATTTCGGCACCGAGCGGACAAAAGTTCCGCTGACTCCCGGCCCCTGCGAACCGTTCTGTACGGTCACCGTCGCGCCACCCGAACCCGGCCCGCGATAACCGTCGGAGATATTTCGCGCGAAACCGCCGCCGACTGGGTACCAAGGAGTAGAGGATGTCCCGGGAGCGGCCGTCGGGGGAGAGGTTCAGCGTGTTTCGCGACAACGATGATCGAGACCCGATCAACTGGGGCTGGTCGGCGATCATTCTCGTGCTGGTGCTCGGTCTCGCCGTTGTGCTGATGCTATTGGTCGTCACCGCCGATTTCGGCGATAAGTCACCGGCCACGACCGTGCCGAAAACACCGGGTGCCTGCGCGCCGTTCTGTCCGTCGAATCCGACGTAGTCAGACCCATACGCCCTTGCCGACGGTGACCACGCCGCCGTTGCTCACCGCGAAGCGATCCCGATCCCGGTCCAGATCCACGCCGATGATCTCGCCCTCGCCGACGACCACGTTCTTGTCCAGAATCGCGCGCCGCACCACCGCGCCGCGCCCGATCCGGACGCCGGGCATGATCACACTGCCCTCGACGGTCGCGCCGTCGTCGACCATGACATTGGAGCTGAGCACCGAATTGCGCACGGTCGCGGCCGACAGGATGCAACCGGCGCCGACCACGCACTCCTGCGCGAGCCCGCCCTGCGCGAACTTGGCCGGCGGCAGATTCTCCGCCGCGCCGCGAATAGGCCAGTGCTTGTTGTAGAGATTGAAGACCGGATGCACCGAGACCAGATCCATATGGGCCGCGTAGAAGGCGTCGATGGTGCCGACATCGCGCCAGTAGCCCCGATCGCGCTCGGTGGCGCCGGGCACCTCGTTGTCGGCGAAGTCGTAGACCGAGGCCTCGCCCGCGGCGACCAGTGCCGGGATGATGTCGCCGCCCATATCGTGATCGGAATCGGAGTTGTCGGAGTCGGCCCGGATCGAATCGACCAGCACCTTGGTGGTGAAGACGTAGTTGCCCATCGAGGCGAAGGTGACGTTCGGATCATCCGGGGTGCCCGGCGGATGCGCGGGCTTCTCCAGGAACTGGGTTATCCGCCCGGACTCGTCGGAATCGATGCAGCCGAAGGCACTCGCCTCGCTGCGCGGCACCCGGATGCCCGCGACCGTGACGCCCGCACCGGAGTCGATGTGGTGCTGGACCATCTGCTCCGGATCCATCCGGTACACGTGATCCGCACCGAATACCACGATGTAGTCCGGATCCTCGTCGTAGATCAGGTTGAGCGACTGCATGATCGCATCGGCGCTGCCGGTGTACCAGCGCGGACCGAGCCGCTGCTGCGCCGGCACCGGCGTGATGTATTCACCGGCGAAACCCGATAGTCGCCAGGTCTGCGAGATGTGCCGGTCCAGTGAATGCGATTTGTACTGGGTGAGCACACACAGGCGCAGATAGCCCGCGTTGACGAGATTGCTGAGTACGAAGTCGATCAGTCGATACGCACCGCCGAAAGGGACAGCTGGTTTGGCCCGATCCGCGGTGAGGGGGAACAGGCGCTTACCCTCGCCACCGGCGAGCACGATCCCGAGTACGTGCGGCTGGCTCCTCACACCTGCCAAACTACCGCGCGACGCGCGTACAGGTGGCCCATGCCAAAGTGAACGTCTAGTTTGAAGCCGTGAGTTTCGGCACGGGCGGTGGGGGTGCGGGGGCGGGAGCCGGCGATCACGACCGGCTTCGCGTCGCTATGTTGACGCGCGAATATCCCCCGGAGGTGTACGGCGGGGCAGGTGTCCATGTCACCCAGTTGGCCGCGCAATTGCGGCAGTTGTGCGAGGTGACAGTGCATTGCATGGGCGTGCCACGCACGGATGCGGTAGTCCACCAACCGGATCCGATGCTGTACGCGGCGAATGCCGCGATGCAGATGCTGTCGGCCCAGCTGCGGATGGCCGATGCCGCGGGTGAGGTGCACGTGGTGCATTCGCATACCTGGTACACCGGGCTCGCCGGACATCTCGCTGCCACCCTCTATGGGATACCGCATGTGCTGACCGCGCATTCGCTGGAGCCGCGGCGGCCGTGGAAGGCCGAACAGCTCGGCGGCGGCTACCGGCTGTCGTCCTGGTCGGAGCGCAATGCCGTGGAATACGCCGACGCGATCATCGCGGTGAGCGAGGGTATGCGTCACGATGTGCTCGACGCCTATCCGACGATCGATCCGGACCGGGTTCACGTGGTGCACAACGGCATCGACGCGGCCGTCTGGCATCCCGGACCGCCCGTCGGCGAATCCCGCACGATCCTGGACGAATTGGGCGTGCGTGCCGACCTGCCGATGGTGGCCTTCGTCGGTCGCATCACCCGGCAGAAGGGGGTCGGGCATCTGCTCGCCGCCGCCCGCGAATTCGATCCGGAGATCCAGTTGGTGCTGTGCGCGGGCGCGCCGGACACCCGCGAGTTGGAAACCGAGGTCGCCGCAGCCGTCGCGGAACTCACCAAGGCGCGCGGCAATGTGTTCTGGGTGCGCGAGATGCTGCCGACCGAGCAGATTCGCCAGATTCTGGCAGCGGCGGCGATGTTCGTCTGTCCCTCGGTCTATGAACCGCTGGGCATCGTGAATCTCGAGGCCATGGCGTGTGCGACCGCGGTGGTCGCCTCGGATGTCGGCGGCATTCCGGAGGTGGTCGTGGACGGACAGACCGGTCGCCTGGTGCACTACGACGCGAATGCGCCGGAGCAGTACGAACACGATCTGGCCGCAGCGGTCAACGAGGTCGCTGGTGATCCGGTGCTAGCCGCCGAATTCGGCGCCGCCGGACGCCACCGTGCCATCGCCGAATTCGACTGGCTGCAGATCGCGGCCCAAACCGTGGCGATCTACGACCAGGTTCGCAAGTTCTGACGTCGGAAGGTCGAGACCTGGACCGAGGCGGTCACCTCGAGCGTGTCCGGTAGGCCATCCAGGTGGTTGGTGGCGTGGTGGGCGGACGGGCCCATCGCCACCACGTTGCCGATATCGGTGCGGGTGAGTTTCATCGAGTATTCGACGACGGTGCGGTCGACCGCGCCGAAATGGCCGGACATGGCGTCGGTGAGACGGCGATCCTTGTCCGGGTCGACCGTCACCATGCCGAGTGGGCCGACGAGCTCGGCCAGGTGGCGTGGGGTAGGTGTGGCGACGACGAACCGGCCGTCGGCGTTGAGGACCCTGGCGACCTCGCTCGGATTACGTGGTGCGAATACCGAGACCACTCGATGCAGCGCACCGTCTCGAACCGGCAGTCCGCGCCAGGCGTCGGCTAGTACCGAGGCGGCACGTGGATGGGCGCGGGCACAGCGTCGGGCCGCGGGTTTGGCCACATCCAACGCGATCCCGATGGCCGGAACAGCATCGAGCACCGCGGCCAGGTAATAGCCGGTTCCGGCACCGACCTCTAGCACCGCGGCACCGTCGAGCACCGGATCGTCGGCCGCGACGGCCCTGGCCACCGCATCGGCGATCGGCGCGAAATGTCCCCCGACCTGGAACGCGGCACGCGCGTCCAGCATCGCCGAGGTATCGCCGGTCATCTTCGTCGACGCACCGGTCAACAGACTGACATAACCCTGTTTGGCGATGTCGAAACTGTGCCCGTGTCCGCAGCGCAGCGACCGATCCCGCGACTCCATTTCGGAGCCGCATTCCGGACAGGCCAGCAGACCGGCCACATCAGCGAGTGTGGGATTAGCTGGTGACACTCTTCAGTTCGTCACCGAGCGCTGCCGCTTCATCCGGCGTGAGCTCAACGACCAAACGCCCGCCACCCTCGAGTGGAACCCGCATCACGATTCCACGCCCTTCCTTGGTTGCCTCGAGGGGACCGTCCCCGGTGCGGGGCTTCATGGCCGCCATCCTCTGCTCCCTCCAGATCTGCGCGATATGCTGCGCACTTTCTTGGAACTCCAGTTGTCACCAACTAGTGAGCTCGCCGGCATTTGGCGAGCTACACCCGTCCCATTCTTCCCTATCGCCGGAGTGGACGGATACCTGAGTTCGAAATGTGACCGCTCGGCCTGTGTTGGGCCGTCGTCCCTAGACCCAGCAATCGGCCAGGTGGTCGTCTACCATTCCGGTCGCCTGCATCAGCGCGTAGGCCGTCGTCGGGCCGACGAAGCGGAACCCGCGCCGCTTCAATTCTTTTGCCAGAGCTATGGATTCGGGGGTGGTCGCGGGCACCTCGGCAATCGCGCGCGGGCGCGGCCGGGCGGCCGGTGCAAAGGACCAGATCAACTCGTCGAGTCCGGTATCGAGGTTGGCGGCCACCCGGGCGTTGGCGATCGACGCCTGGATTTTGGCCCGGTTGCGCACGATGCCGGGGTCGGCCAACAGCCGCGCCACATCGTCATCGCCGAACGCCGCCACCCGGTCGATCGCGAACCCGGCAAATGCGGTTCGGAAGGCCGGACGCTTGCGCAGAATGGTGATCCACGCCAGCCCCGATTGAAATGCCTCGAGGCACATGCGCTCGAACATGGCGTCATCGCCGTGCAGCGGTTTGCCCCATTCGTTGTCGTGATAGTCCCGGTAAAGCTGGGACCCCTCCGACCAGGGACAACGGATCTTCCCATCGGATTCGGTCGCATCCGGCGCGGACACGGTGATTTCAGCGGTCATTACTGGCCCACCCCGAATCGGAAGTGTTGCTGCGCGGACGGGACTTGCTGCGTTCCCGGGACTTGCTGTGCGGTCGGGGTCTGCTGTGCGACTGGGACTTGCTGCGTGCTCGGGCTGTGTTGTGCGGTCGGGACTTGCTGCACGGTTGGGTCGTGCTGTCCGGCTAGGACATGCTGTGCGGGCGGGGTCTGCTGCGTAGCTGGGGAGTGCTGCGCGGTCGGGACTTGTTGCGCCTGCTGCGTGGCTGGGACTTGCTGCGTTCCCGAGCTGTGTTGTGCGGTCGGGACTTGCTGCGCGCCCGGGGCCTGCTGTGCGGCTGGGACTTGCTGTGCGGCTGGGACTTGCTGCGTGCTCGGGCTGTGTTGTGCGGTCGGGCCGTCTTGTGCAGTCGGGACTTGTTGCACGGTTGGCCCGTGCTGTGCGGTTGGGACTTGCTGTGCGGCTAGGACTTGCTGTGCGGTCGGGGTCTGCTGTGCAGTCGGGACTTGTTGCGCCTGCTGCGTGGCTGGGACTTGCTGCGTGCTCGGGCTGTGTTGTGCGGTCGGGACTTGCTGCACGGTTGGGCCGTGTTGTGCGGTTGGGACCTGCTGCGCGCCCGGGCCGTGCTGCGCGGTCGGAGCCTGCGAGGCGGTGACGGAGGGGTACGTGGTCGGCGGCTGGGCGATCGCGCCGTTCTGCGGGACAGTCGTGGTCTGAATAGTCGGCACCTGGTGCGGGGCGACTGACGGCTGTGCGATCGGTCCTTGGGTTGTGCCGGCCTGGGGCGCTGTGTCTGTCAGTGGCTGTGGCGGGGCGACCGATGGTTGTGCGATAGGAGTCTCAGTTATGCCGGTCGGTGGTTGCGGTCGGCCCGCCGGTGGCTGGACAGCCGGTGCCTGCGGGGTAGTCGAGCCGTTCGGCGGGACTGTCGGCGCTTGCAGCTGGCCGGTCGGGACTGGCGGATCAACCGTGCCGTTCGGCAGGAGGGGAGTGGCCTGCCGGGCGGTCGGTGGCTGCCGTGGGGCGACCGATGGTTGTGCGGTCGGTGCCTGGGTCGCTGTGCCGTTCGGCGGGACGGCCGGTGGCTGCTGCGGGGCCGCCGGTGGCTGGACGGTCGGTGTTTGCGGGGTAGTCGAGCCGTTCGGCGGGACAGTCGGTACCTGGGGCCGGCCGGTCGGTATCTGAGGCTGGCCGGTCGGGGCGTGGGGCTGGGCGATCGTGCCGTTCGGTTGCGCGGTCGCCGGCTGGGGTGGTTGGTGCGGCGCGCTCGGCTGCGGCTGCTTCGGCAGCTGGACGCTCGGGGGCTGGGTGCCGCGCGCCTCGGCTAGCTGGAGTTGCAACTCGTCGATTCTGGCCGCGAGCCGGGTCAGCGCCCAGTCGACTTCACCGGCCTTATAGCCACGCACCACCTGCTGGAAGCGCAGGGCGCGCACATCAGCGCCGCTGATGCCTTCGGCGGGCAGCACGGTCGCCGTTGTTCCCTCGGGCAGCGGCCCGAGTTCCTCGGCTCGCCCGAAGACCGCACTGGCGAGCAGGAACAGCACCGCGGCGACCAAGCCGACGATCAGCACGTACAACAGCAGCGTGAGCATGTCCCCGAGCTTATTGGCCCACGCCGACACCTGACATCCGCCTGCCCGCGAAAATTGGACCTCGGATTGCGAGCGATCAGGGTCGTCGCCCACCCGAGCTGTGCGATCGCCCGGTCCATCCGAGTCGGCACGGCGCAGTCGCAGTCCGACAATGAGCACGATTGTGCAGGCACCGCAGGGCTGGCCACACCGTATGCAGCCGAGATTCACCCAGCCGACGGTCTCCCCCGCGATGGCAGGTGGTGGGCTCGCGACGACAGCTTCGGCCCGCTGCCACAGGCTGACGCGCCGTATCGAGACTGAGCGACATTCCCGCGAGCCTGCGGCGGCGCGGCGCCGGTTGTAGGTGACACCACCAGCACCTCAGAGATCGGTGTGGCCCGTGGGACAGGCGCGGCCCGCTGTTACAGGTGCCGCGCCGTATCGATTGGCAATATGCCGAAAGTCGCGGCGGCGTACCGCGAGTTTGTAGGTTGACATCGGCAGTGCCTTGGCTGCGCGGCTGGTGGCTACCGGTGGCGGGTCGTATCGATTCCGGGTGACATGCCCGCGAGTCCGCAGGGCGTACTGCGTGTCTGTAGGTGACATCGGCAGTGTCTTAGCCGCGCGGCCCGTGGCTACCGGTGCCGGGTCGTATCGATTCCGGGTGAGATGCCGCGAGTCCGCGGCGGCGTACCGCGAGTCGTAGGTGACATCGGCAGTGCCTTAGTTGCGCGGCTGGTGGCTACCGGTGGCGGGTCGTATCGATTCCGGGTGACATGCCCGCGAGTCCGCAGGGCGTACTGCGTGTCTGTAGGTGACATCG
>NZ_JBITMA010000007.1:351527-531084 GCF_044465765.1 Nocardia sp. NPDC049526
GGCAGTGTCTTAGCCGCGCGGCCCGTGGCTACCGGTGCCGCGTCGTATCGATACCGAGCAACATGCCCGCGCACCGCTGGCTTGTAGGTGACATCAGCAGCGCCTCGGCCGCGCGGCGCGGGCGGTTACCGGTGGCGGGTCGTATCGATACCGAGCGACATGCCCGCAAGTCCGCGACGCCGTACCGCGAGTTTGTCGGCGACCTCGAGCAGTACCTTGGCGGCCGGATTCTCCGGATCGCGCAATACGATCGGAGTGCCCTCGTCGCCCGCCTCGCGCAACTCCTGCTCGATCGGAATCTGGCCCAGCAGTGGCACATTCGCTCCGACGGCCCGGGTGAGACGGTCGGCGACGGATTGGCCGCCACCGGAACCGTAGAGGTCCATCCGGGTGCCGTCGGGCAGATCGAGCCAGGACATATTCTCGATGACGCCCGCGATCCGCTGCCGGGTCTGCAGCGCGATCGCGCCGGCGCGTTCGGCGACCTCGGCGGCCGCCGGCTGCGGCGTGGTGACGACCAGGATCTCCGCATTCGGAATCAGCTGCGCGATGGAGATCGCGACATCGCCGGTGCCGGGCGGGAGATCCAGCAGCAGCACATCGAGATCGCCCCAGAACACATCGGCGAGGAACTGCTGCAGCGCCCGGTGCAGCATCGGCCCGCGCCACACCACCGGCGTATTGCCCTGGGTGAACTGCGCGATGGAGATCAGCTTCACATTGTGCGACTGCGGCGGCATGATCATCCGCTCGACCTGAGTCGGCCGCGCGTCGGTACCGAGCATCCGTGGAATCGAGTGACCGTAGATGTCCGCGTCGAGCACACCGACCGAGAGACCCCGCGCGGCCATCGCGGCGGCGAGATTGACCGTGACACTGGACTTCCCGACACCACCCTTACCGGAGGCCACCGCGTACACGCGGGTGAGCGAACCGGGCTGGGCGAACGGGATGACCGGATCGGCGGAGTCGCCGCGCAACTGCTTGCGCAGATTCGTGCGCTGTTCATCGCTCATCACATCGAGGTCGACCGTGACCGCGCCGACGCCCGCTACGTCGGCCACCGCCTTGGTGACCCGCTGGGTGATCTCGGTGCGCAGCGGGCAGCCCGCCGTCGTCAGGTAGACCTCGATATGGACATTGCTATCGGCACCGATCGCGATGCTCTTCACCATGCCCAGTTCGGTGATCGGTTTGCGGATCTCCGGGTCGTCGACCTTCGCGAGGGCTCCCCGCACATCCACTTCCGTTACCACTGGCATGGCATGAATTTTACGTTGTCTCAGATTCGCGGCAGGTCCCCGGGCTTCGGTGCGGTACCGGAGGCATAGGACCCGGCCCACGCCATCACATTCGCGACATAGGCCATGGAGTTGTTGTAGCGCAGGATTGCCCGGGTCTGCTGGGTGAGATCGCGCATATTCAACCCGCCGTCGCACAGATACCTGCCCGCGGTCAGTGCCGCGTCGAAAAGATTCTGCGGATCGGCGATGCCGTCGCCGTTACCGTCGGCGCCGTAGCGCTTCCAGGTCTCCGGCAGGAACTGCATCGGGCCGATGGCACGGTCGTATCCGCTGAGTCCGTCCAGCGCGCCGCCGTCGGTATCGCGAACGACGTGGTTGCCCGCGAGGCTGCCGTCGAGCACCGGACCGTAGACCGGTGTCAGCGGATTGCCGTCCGCGTCGGCCTTACCACCGAAGGCGTGCGTCGATTCGACCCGGCCGATACCGGCGAGCAGATACCACGGGATTCCGCAGACCGGATTCTCCGCGGCGAGTATGTTTTCGGCATTCTGATAAGCCGCGACTGCCACGCCGGGAATGCCGAGCGGACCGGCTGGCAGGGCGGCCGGGTGCCTACCATCCGGCAGCGCAACGGTTTTCACGATCGGCGGCGCACTCGGTGCCTGCTTTGCCATTGCGTTCGCGACGAATTCGGTCGCCGCCGGTTCCGCGGCGACCGAAAGTCTGGCCGCCTGGTCGTCTTGATCGTCCCCCGGAATGTGTTGCAGGACAGACGATGCGGTCGGATCGCCGGTGCCCGCGGACGCGGCGACGGCCACGAGTCCAGCGGGGACCAATCCGGTCAATGCGATAACGGAGCTGCGCTTGATCGTCGCAGGCGACTGCTTTCGGTGACGCCCCACTGTGCGGTGACCCTCCCATTGACTCGATAACGAGCCCTTCGTGATGGACGAAGTAGAGGGTACCGCATTCGAGACCTTTTTGTTACTGCTTCGTTATCGGGTCTCGGTGTGGCGTCATCTGTTCGATATCAGGCCTGGTCTCAGCCCTGCGGGGCCGGTGCTGGGGCGGGCAGCGGGATCACGATGCCGAACGGGAGCGTGATGCCCGGTGCGGGCGGCGGGGTAGCTGCTTCGGTCTGCGTCGGCTCCGGCGCTTCGGCCACGCCGGGCTCCGGCGTCTTCTCCGGGGAACTCTGCGGTTCGCCCGGCGATTGCGCGGGGGGCTGCGCATTGGGCGCGGGCTGGGCCGCACCGGGCTGGGGCGCACCGGGCTGGGCCGCATCCGGTTGGGCTGGAGCGCAATTGGCGGGTTGCTGTTGCGGCTGCTGCTGATCCGGGTGCTGCTGGTCTTGCTGCTGAGGATCCTTCGGCTCGCCGTTTTCCACAGCACCGTAGGTCTGCGCCGGCGCAATGGGCGACTGTGCCGGATCACCGGGCGCGGGCAGCTGCGCCGGAGCCACCTGCTGCGGAGCGCACGGCGGCTTGGGTACCGGCCGCGGACAGAAGATGCCGCACGGGATCGGTGGCAGACCGGGGATGGTGATCATCACCTCGGTCGGCGTCTGGATGATCACCGTATTCTGCGGCAGTTCGGTTGTGGTGGTGGTCTTCGGTGCCGACGTGGATGCGGCCAACATGTCCGCACCCGTCGTGATCGGTGCGGTACCTGGCGGAATGAGATCGGGGGAGATGCTCACCTGGCTCGGAGTGCCGCCGGTGCGATAGGCCGCCGACCAGCTCAGCACATTGGCGGCGTAGGCGAGCGAGTTGTTATAGCGCAGCACCGCGCGCAGTTCCTGCTGCGGATCGCGCAGGTCCAATCCGCCCGAGCACAGGTACTTGCCCGCGCCGAGCGAGGCGTCGAAGACATTGTGCGGGTCGGCGATACCGTCACCGTTGCCGTCGGCGGCGTACCGGCTCCAGGTGCCGGGCAGGAACTGCATCGGCCCGATGGCGCGCACCGCGCTGCCGTCGGCGGCCTTGATCACCTCGTTGCCCGGTAGCGAGCCGTCCAGCGCGGGTCCGAAGATAGGTGTCACGGTGGTACCCGCGGCGTCGGTACGCCCGCCGCCCGCGTGCAGCGATTCGATCCGCCCGATCCCGGCCAGCAGGCTCCACGACAGACCGCAGCCGGGCATCGAGGATTCCAGCGCGAGTTCGGCATTGCGATAGGCCGCGAGCACGATTTCCGGGATCCCGAGCGCGCCGCCGGCGGCAGGCAGGGCGATGTCGTGCAACGGCACCGAACCCGCGAACAGCGGGGTGCCATCCGCAAGCGGAGTCATTGCTCGAAGTTTGCGGGGAGCCTCCGGCGTTACCGGAAGGAGACCAACTGTCCGGGACAATGCGGCTTCACTGGTGTTGCCGGATGTTCCATCGGCGCCGGACGGGCCGTTCGACGCCGCGAGCAAAGCCTCGGGTGCGGTATCGGGAGTGGTGGATTGTGTGGTGTTGGTACCCGAGCCTGTGGCTACAAGACCGGCGACGACCAGGGCCGAGACGGTTATCGGAGCAGAGATTCGCATTCGGCCACACCAATCCTCTACGTCGTGAGAGCGCCTGTCCGGGACATCCCCTGCCCGTCCGCTCGGGACAACGTCGTCCAGGTTACCCGTGGGTCACAACCTTGTAGAGCATTTCCTGTCAATCGTCAGCAACTGGCGGTGAAACCTGAACTGTGCCCGGCTTTCTGCCGGAGCTTTTCTTGCGGTTGGCCTTGGGCGGTCTATCGGGGCTCGACTCGGAATCCGGTGACTGCGCGGCCTCGATCCGGTCCAGCACCTCTCGCA
Organism: Nocardia sp. NPDC049526; assembly: GCF_044465765.1. Taxonomy (NCBI): domain Bacteria; kingdom Bacillati; phylum Actinomycetota; class Actinomycetes; order Mycobacteriales; family Nocardiaceae; genus Nocardia; species Nocardia sp. NPDC049526. The sequence goes on from NZ_JBITMA010000007.1 coordinate 355,563, forward strand.
TTTCCTCCAATTCCCTACGCAAGTAGTCGCGCGTAGCAACCTCGCCGACCGCGATCCGCAGCGCCGCGAGTTCGCGGGCAAGGAATTCGGTATCGGCCTTGGTCTGGGCGGCCCTGGTGCGATCCTCCTCCAGCGACACGCGGTCGCGGTTGTCTTGTCTGTTCTGCGCCAACAGGATCAGCGGCGCGGCATAGGCGGCCTGGGTGGAGAACGCGAGATTGAGCAGGATGAACGGATACGGGTCCCAGCGCAGCGCGATCACGAAGATGTTCAGCAGGATCCAGACGATCACCACGATCGTCTGGATCGCGAGATAGCGTCCGGTGCCGAGGAATCGGGCGACCCGTTCGCTGGAGCGGGCCAGCGCCTCGGCGTCGTAGTCGAAGCGGAACCGCGATTCCATCGGCGTTTCCAGGCGCTGGCGCGCCGGAGTCTTCTCACTCGGCATCGACTACCCCCTCGTGACCTGCGACCGCCTCGTGGGCCGTATCTTCTTGCTCGCGCCAATCTTCCGGTAGTAGATGATCGAGCACGTCGTCCACACTGACCGCCCCGAGCAGATGGTTCTCCTCGTCCACCACCGGACCGCAGACCAGGTTGTAGGTGGCGAAATAGCGGGTCACCGCACCGAGCGGGGCATCGGGACGCAGCGGGGCCAGATCGGTATCGAGGATGCCGCCGACCAGGTGTGCAGGGGGTTCGCGCAGCAGTCGCTGCAAATGCACCGAGCCGAGGAAGCGGCCGGTCGGCGTTGCGGTCGGCGGCCGCACCACGAACACCATAGTGGCCAGCGCGGGCGTCAGATCCGGATTGCGCACTCGGGCAAGCGCTTCGGCGACAGTGGTGGCCGGCGTCAGGACCACCGGTTTCGGTGTCATCAGACCACCCGCGGTATCGGGGGAGTGTTCGAGCAGCCTGCGGACTGGTTCGGACTCCTCAGGATCCATCAGTGCCAGCAGCGATTCCCGCTCACCCTTCGGCAGTTCGCCGAGCAGGTCGGCGGCGTCGTCGGGATCCATCGCCTCGAGCACGTCGGCGGCACGGCGCACTTCGAGGTGGCCGAGCAGATCGACCTGGTCGTCGTCGGGAAGTTCCTGCACGACGTCGGCGAGTCGCTCGTCGTCGAGTGCGACAGCCACCTCGATGCGCCGCTTCTCGGGAAGTTCGCGCAGCATATGCGCGACGTCGGCGGGGCGCAGGCCCTCGAACTGCTCGAGCAACTGGGTGACGTCCTGGCCCGGCCTGCCGATCTCGTACGGCGTCAGCCCGCTGACCTGCATCCAGTCCACTACGTGCACGGTCCGGCGGCGGCCGAGCCTGCGATGCCCGCGCACCGCGACCCTAGTGACCCGCCAGTCCCTGGTCCGGGTCTGTTCGATGCCCAGATCGACCACGAGCACATCGACATCCGCGAGATCCGGCAGATCCGGATCATCAACGCGCACCGAAGAATCCACGATCTGCGCGAGTGCGAGCATCTCGCCGGGACGCTGGGTGAAGCGGCGCAGGCTCACCGTGCCGGTATTGAGCGCGACGACTCCGGGTTCGATCGTGGTCACCCGCAGCATCGGTACGAATATTCGGCGCCGGGACGGCAATTCGACAACCAGGCCGTGCACCCGGGGTTGCTGGCGGTCGTAGCGGACGGCCACGACGACGTCGCGGATGCGGCCGATAGACTCGCCGTCCGGGCCGAGTACCACCAGTCCGGCGAGCCTGGCGACGTACACCCTGGTTGCTGCCATGGCTGTCAGGTTAGAGGGTTCGCCGACCGGTACTCACACCATGCCACGATCGACGGGAGTGATCATGAAGCCGCGCCGCTCGGTGCTCGCCTGCCCCGGTAGCAGCAAGAAGATGATCGATAAAGCCAAGGGCTTGCCGGTCGACGAGGTATTTCTCGATCTGGAGGATGCGGTCGCCCCCGCCGCCAAGGCCGAGGCCCGCGCGAATATCGTCGCCGCGCTGAACGACACCGGCTGGGGCGATCAGTTGCGGGTGGTGCGGGTCAACGATTGGACCACCCAGTGGACCTACGCCGACGTGATCACCGTGGTCGAGGGCGCGGGCGCGGCACTCGACGCGATTCTGCTGCCGAAGGTGACCGATGCCGGTCAGGTGCGGGCACTTGACCTGCTGCTCACGCAATTGGAGAAGGCCGGCGGGCTCGAGGTCGGTCGGATCGGAATCGAACCGCAGATCGAGAACGCCATGGGGTTGCGCAATATAGATGAGATCGCCACCGCGAGCCCGCGGGTGCAGACCCTGGTCTTCGGCCCGGCCGACTTCATGGCCAGTATCAATATGCGCACGCTGGTGGTCGGTGAACAGCCCGAGGGTTATGACACCGGCGATGCCTACCACCACATTCTGATGACCATCCTGCTCGCCGCCCGCGCACACGGCCTGCAGGCAATCGACGGCCCCTACCTGCAAATTCGGGATATCGATGGATTCCGCAGGGCGGCCGGGCGCACCGCGGCACTCGGTTTCGACGGTAAATGGGTGTTGCATCCCGGACAGATCGAGGCCGCGAACGAGATCTTCAGTCCGCGCCAGGCCGATTACGACCGCGCCGAGCTGATTCTTGATGCCTATGCCTTCCACACCTCGGAAAAAGGCGGTGCGCGCGGAGCGGTAATGCTCGGCGACGAAATGATCGACGAGGCCAGCGCGAAGATGGCTCAGGTAATCGCTGATAAGGGCCGAGCTGCGGGGATGACGCGCACCACGCGTTTCACACCCCCGAACTCCGGTTCGGAATAGCAGAATAGAGATATGACGAATCCCTTGGGGAACTCGAATCGCGCGCGCCAGGGCCTGCCGACGCCGCCATCGGGCTGGCCGGTCGGCTCGTATCCGACCTATGCCGAGGCGCAGAAGGCGGTCGACTTCCTGGCCGACAACGAGTTCCCTGTGCAAGACGTGACCATCGTCGGCGTGGATCTGATGCAGGTCGAGCGCGTGCTGTACCGACTGACCTGGGGCAAGGTGATCGGCGGTGGGGTGGTTTCGGGCGCGTGGCTCGGCCTGTTCCTCGGCCTGCTATTGAGCTTGTTCACCACCAGTGGCGGTTTCGCGCCGGTGCTGGTCGGCTTGGTCGGCGGCATCATCTTCGGCGTCATCTCTACCTCGATCCCCTACGCGGCGACCAGGGGACAGCGCGATTTCGCCTCCACCATGCAGTTGGTGGCGGGCCGCTATGACGTGCTGTGCGACCCGAAGTCGGCCGAGCAGGCTCGGGACATGCTGGCGCGGTTGGCGATCTGAGCGCATGGAAGTTGTGGACAAGGTCCGCACCGAGGTGCTGGATCACTTCGGTGCCGCCTCGACGGGTGTCGACTCCGCGTCGGTGACGTTCCTGGGCCTGGAGCCCATCGAGATTCTGCGCATTCCCGGCGACGAGCTGGTGCACTACGTGACCCTCGGTGGATCACGTCATCCCATGGGCGATCCCAGTGACCTGCACGCCGACCCGGTGCGTGGGCCGCGGGCCGAATTGGTGCTGACGCTGCGTGCCGGGGTCGGCCCGAGTTCCGGACTCGCCCGCACCCTCGGCGTGCTGGTCGCGGCGCCCGCTGTGGAAGGTGTTGTGCTGCAAGCCGATGCGCTGCTCGATCTGGGCGAGCCGATGTGGCGGGATGCGCCGTTTACCGCGGTGTTGTTGGGGGACAGCGATATTCCCGAGGTCGCGCTGCCCGAACCCGCCGAACCGGTGCGATATTTCGCGGTGGTTCCGGTGACCGCGACCGAGGCGGCCTGGGTGCGGGTGCGCGGGGCGCAGGCGTTGCGTGATGCGTGGGCCGAGGCCGGGATCGATGTGCACGATCCGGCCAGAGGCGCTGCGTCGCTGTAGTTCTCAGAGCCAGTTGTTGCGGTGGAAGTTGACGTACAGACCGGTGCAGATGGTTACGATCAGCAGCAACACGGCCGGATAGCCCCACACCTGTTTCAGCTCCGGCATATGCTCGAAGTTCATGCCGTAGATCCCGGCGATCATCGTCGGCACCGCCGCGATGGCGACCCAGGACGAGATCTTGCGCATATCGGTGTTCTGCTGGACACCGACCTTGGCTAGCGCCGCGGTGATCAGAGCGCTGAGCGCCTCGTCGAAATCGTTGATCCGCTCGGCCACCGCGGTGTGGTGATCGGCGACATCGCGCAGATAACGCCGAATCTCTTTGGGCAATGGCATCGTGGTGTTGCGGCCGAGTGCCTCGAGCGCGGTGCCGAGCGGATTCACCGCCCGACGCAGCTCCACAACCTCTCGCTTGAGCTGGTAGATCGATTCGACGGCCACCGTGCTGCGCGGCGTGAAGACCTCTTCTTCCATTTCGTCGATATCGTTCTCGACCGACTGCGCCACCGCCACATAGGAATCCACAACGTGGTCGGCGACCGCGTGCAGCACCGCACCGGGACCGAGCATGAGCTGGTCGGGGTGATCCTCCAATTCCTTTCGGACACCGGCGAGTCCGGTGTGCTCACCGTGCCGAACGGTCACGGTGAAATTGGGTCCGGTGAAGACCATGATGTCGCCGGTCTCGACGATCTCACTGACCGAATGGATTTCGTGTGGGACGTAGCTGACGGTACGCAAGACGAGGAACAGGGTGTCGTCGTAGCGCTCCAGCTTCGGCCGCTGATGAGCGTGGATGACGTCCTCGACGGCCAACGGGTGCAGGTCGAAGACCTCGGCGATATCGGCCATCTGGTACTCGTCCGGGTCGTGCAGTCCGACCCATACGAATCCGGTTCCGCGATTGTTGACCTCGGCCATCGCGTCCGCATGGCTGAAGTGGCCGGGCAGCCGCCTGCCGTCGACGTACACGGCACAGTCGACCACCGCACGCGCTGTGGGGACCGGGATGCGGGGCAGTTGCGTACGTGCTCGGCTCTGGCTCCGGAAGGACGGTAGCGGCGGAATTGATGGCACCGACCGATGCTACGTCGCGTGCGCGTGCGTGCGCCGGGTGAGCGCACGGTATGAAAGAAGGCGTGCGCATCGACCTCCATACCCATTCGACCGCGTCCGACGGTACCGACACCCCGGCCGAACTCGTCCGCAACGCGGCAGCGGCCGGCCTGGACGTCGTCGCGATCACCGACCACGACACCACCGCGGGGTGGGCCGAAGCGGTCGACGCGCTACCGAACGGATTGACGCTGGTACGCGGCATGGAGATGTCGTGTATCGGGCTCGGTGAGGACGGGTGGCCGGTCCCGGTGCATCTGTTGGCCTACCTCTTCGACCCGACCGACCGGTGTTTCGCCGACGAGCGGGAACGCTTGCGCGCCGAACGCGTGGAGCGGTTGCGCGCGATGGCCGAGCGGATGCGCGAGGACGGACTGCCCATCGATCCGGATGCGGTCCTGGCCTCGGCCGGACCGTCGGCGGGGCGTCCGCATCTGGCGCGCGCACTCGTCGCGGCCGGTGTGGTGCCGACCGTGGACGCGGCCTTCACCGAATTGCTGGCCCCGCACGGCCCCTACTACGCGGAGAAGGCGGATACACCGCTGCGCCGGGCCGTCGAAATGATCGCGACCGCAGGTGGGGTCAGCGTGCTCGCGCACACTCGGGCGCGTAAGCGCGGGCGGCTGCTGGCGATCGACGATATTCGCGAACTGGCCGAACTCGGACTCGGCGGGCTCGAGATCGATCACCCGGACCATTCCGCGGCCGATCGCGCGCTGCTGACGGAGTTGTCCGCCGAACTCGGTCTCATCACCACCGGTTCGTCGGACTATCACGGATCCAACAAAACCATCCGGCTAGGTGAATTCACCACCGACCCCGCGCAATTCGAGGAACTCGCGGGCAAAGCGACGGGCGTGCCGGTGATCGCCTCGTGAGAGTGCTGCGCGGACTCAGCGGAATCGTCGCCGGTGGGATGTTCGTGCTGGCCCTCGTTGTTATCGGCACCGCGGTAATCGCTGCTCGGCGCGGCTTTCCCGGACCCGGCGGCGAATCGGTGACGTGGCATGTCGCCACCTCGGCGATCGGCCTCGGCGCACAGATTTTTTCAGATCGTCATCGGGGATTGGCAGCTTTTTCCGGATCGGTGGTCGTTTTTATTGTCGCCGGGATATTGCTGTGGACGCAGTGGTGGAGCTGATAAATCGGTAATGGTTGCGGTCGCGTGAATTGTGGCCGAACATTTCTCTTTGTGACGGAATTCGAGACGGATGTGCTCGTCCTCGGCGGTGGTCCCGCCGGGACCTGGGCCGCCATCTCCGCCGCCACCGCGGGCGCTCGGGTGACGCTCGTCGACAAGAGCCGCTGCGGTGCGAGCGGGCCGACCGCCGCCGGGACGACCTCGCTGTGGAATATCCCGCCGGGGACCGCGCGAGATGAGGCGGTGCGGCGCGCATACGCACACGGCGGCGGGCTCGCTGAACCGGAATGGATGCTGCGCGTACTCGACGAAACGCATCGGCGGGTCGAACAGCTCGTGGCGTGGGGTTATCGGTTTCCCGGTGAGGGGAACGGCGCAACACCCTTGCGCGTATGCCTCGACGGCGCAGGCTATCTGCGCCGGATGCGCCGCAGCCTGCTCGAAGCCGGAGTGCGCATTCTCGATCATCATCCCGCCCTGCAACTGCTCGTCGATCGCGACGGCGTGGTCGCCGGCGCGGTCGGTGTGCAGCAGCACAACGGCTTTCGGACCTGGACCATCCGAGCCGGGGCGGTCGTCGTCGCCACCGGCGGCTGCGCCTTCCTCTCCGGCGGCGCGGGCACCGATGTGGATACCGGCGACGGACTACTGCTGGCGGCGGAGGCGGGCGCACAACTGTCGGGCATGGAATTCTCCAGCGCCTACGGTCTCGTACCGGTTGCACCCGCACCCCGCGACTCCGCCTTCGCCCCCGGGCTGGCACTGCATTTCGCGACGCTCTACGACGAATCCGGTGCGGAGATCACCGGTCATCGCTCGGCGGCATTCACCGCGATCGCGGATGGCCGCCGGATCTACGCGGCCCTGGATGATGTGCCGTACCCGGTCCGGCGCTGGCTCTCCAGACAGGGGCTGGTCGACCACACCCGCCGGGTACCGCTGCGCGCGGTGCTGGAGGGAACGGTCCGCGGGACCGGCGGGTTGCGCATAGGTGGGACCGACTGCGCGACCACGGTGGCCGGACTCTACGGTGCGGGCGATGTGATGACGCGCGAGCCGATCACCGGCGCGGTCAGCGGCTTCGGTGGTCAGGGCGGAGCATGGGCCATGGCCTCGGGCGTGTGGGCCGGAAAGGGTGCCGCGCGCTTCGCGCGTGGGCGCGGCGTGACGGGTCCGGTGCGCGAGGTGGCCGGTGCGGGACTGAATCCGGTGGCCCGCATCGATCCGCGCGCGGTGGTCGGGTTGGTGCAGGAGCACACGCTGCCATTGCGGCGCAGCTACTGGCGCAGCGCCGGAAGTCTGCGCGACAGCATCGGCGAACTCGACGCCATGTGGCCGGGCGCCGACTTCGATCTCGGTGGCTTCGGTGTCGACCGGTTGCGCGCCAGGCAGGCGGCGGCGCTGCTCGCGGTGGCGCGCTGGACCAAATACAGTGCGCTCGCGCGCACGGAGAGTCGCGGGATGCACCGGCGCACCGATCATCCCGGCGCAGCGGCGGATTGGCGGGTGCGGCTGACCTCCGGCGGACTCGAGGCGGTATGGGTGCGCCCCGGGGTTGCCGATATGACGCCCGAGCCTCCGGCGCGGCCGGAACTCACCGCGGTCGATCCGCTCGCGTTGTGACAGCTCACCGGATACGGCTGCCGAACTGCGAGTTTCTGCTTACCCCCTGGTAATTCCCGCGACCTACCCTCGAAAGATGACGCTCGACCGGGACACGACACGCCGGTTTGGCAATGCGTCCTCCCGGCTGGCAGAATGTTGCGGATTCCCGCCTACGCCACCGCCGGGTTCGGGGACAACGGCGATCACCGCCTCGCGACGCACCGTCGCGACCCGAGGATCCCCATCGTTAGCGACTGCTTGCAGGTCGGTCGAAAAGACCTGCACGTTTTATACGGACACACCCGTCCGACCTTCGCTCTGCGGATCAGTGCCGCGCCACGTTTCGGTAGTAGATCGTCGCATATCCGATGATCTCGGCTCGACCCGAAATGTCCCGGTCAGCGCACTCGATGAGCGTGTGAAATAGCTAATACCCATGTACCCGGCGGTAACCGTCCCCCCGGCTTGTCCGACCCGATCAGGAGTGAAATCGTGTCATCTGTGACTGACGCAGCGAATGCCACCGCAAGCCTTTCCGAAATCACCCAGGAAGAAATTTTCGCGGGCCACCTAGGCGGCAAGCTCTCGGTCGAACTCACCGCACCCTTGGACACCCAGCGCGACCTTTCCATCGCCTACACCCCGGGTGTGGCGAAGGTCAGCCTGGCCATCGCGGAAGACGAGGCGCTGTGCAAGCGCTACACCTGGACCGACCGGCTCGTCGTGGTGGTCAGTGACGGCACCGCGGTGCTCGGTCTCGGTGACATCGGCCCGCGCGGCTCGCTGCCCGTGATGGAGGGCAAGGCGGCGCTGTTCAAGAAGTTCGCCGGACTGAACTCGATCCCGATCGTCCTGGACACCAAGGACGTCGACGAGATCGTGGAGACCATCATCCGGCTGCGCCCGAGCTTCGGCGCGGTGAACCTGGAGGACATCTCGGCGCCGCGCTGCTTCGAGATCGAGCAGCGGCTCATCGAGGCCCTGGACTGCCCGGTCATGCACGACGACCAGCACGGCACCGCCATCGTGGTGCTCGCAGCCCTCAACGGCGCGGCCAAGGTGCAGGGGCGTGCCATCGATCACATGAAGGTCGTGGTGTCCGGCGCCGGCGCGGCCGGTGTCGCATGCACGAACATCCTGCTCGCCGCGGGCGTCAAGGACGTGACCGTGCTCGATTCCAAGGGCATCGTGAACAGCGAGCGCGGCGACCTCAACGAGGTGAAAGCCGAACTGGCACAGCGCACCAACCCGCGCGGCCTCGCCGGCGGTGCGGCCGAGGCGCTGGACGGCGCCGATGTGTTCCTCGGACTCTCCGCGGGCACCATCGCCGAGGAATTGATCGCCTCGATGGCGCCGGAGTCGATCGTGTTCGCCATGTCGAACCCGAACCCGGAGATTCACCCCGATGTCGCGCACAAGTACGCCGCGATCGTGGCCACCGGGCGCAGCGACTTCCCGAACCAGATCAACAATGTCCTCGCGTTCCCCGGCGTCTTCAAGGGCGCGCTGGACGCGGGCGCGCGTCGCATCACCGAGGGCATGAAGATCGCCGCCGCCGATGCCATCCTCGGGGTGGTCGCCGATGAGATCGCTCCGGACAAGATCGTGCCGAGCCCGCTCGACCCGCGCGTCGCCCCGGCCGTCGCCGAGGCCGTGGCCGCCGCCGCCCGCGCGGAGGGCGTCGCGTAATTCCGACCCGGAAATACGGGGCTGCTCACTCAAGTGGGCAGCCCCGTATTGCGTTGTGCGGGTTGATCAGTGCGGAACGAAGACGGCCGAGACGAATTCTGCGATTTCGGCGTCGCTGAGGTTCTTGGCGATATCGGATTCGCAGATCATGCCGACGAGTCGCTTCTTGTTGTCGATCACCGGCAGCCGTTTGATCCGATCGTGCTCCATCATGTCGAGAACCTCGCGGACGTCGGCATCGGCGGATATCCAGCGCGGGGTGCCCTCGGCCAGATCCCCGGCCCGTACCTTGCTCGGATCATGGCCCATCGCAATGCATTTCACGACGATGTCGCGATCGGTCAGCATCCCGACGAGCCGGTCGTCGCTGCCGATCGGCAGTGCGCCGATATCCAGCCTGCGCATCATCTGCGCGGCCCGATCCAGCGTTTCGTCGGCGGGGATCCACTCCGCGTTTTCGTGCATGATGTCGCGCGCCTTCATAGAGCGACTGTTCACGGTACGCCTCCTGGTCTCGGATGAGTGATCCCGCAGAATTCGGCTCCGCTATCGTGCGTCGAGCATCCGCGAAGCAAACTCCTGCGGCCACGTCACATCGTGACCCATGTCACATCATTGGTCAATGCCGGGGCGGTCAGCGCAGGCGAGCGGTCATCGGCGCGACGCCGTCGCCTGCCAGCAGGTCCATTGCCGCTGTGCGGCCGGTGGCCAGGAGTAACAGTGCGGTGATCGGGCCGCGGATCTCCGGTCCGCTGCCGTGGGTCCAGTCGACGTCGGATGCGACCAAGCGGATGCCGTCGAGGCGGTGTTTGTCCCATACCGGCCATCCGACGGTTACCGCATGGGCGGTCGCGGCGGCCGCGGCCGCTGGTTCGATCTCGATTGTGCGACCGAGCGGAATCGCGATGTCCTGACCGTGCACCATCGTGTCGAACAGGATATTGCGATAGTTGGTGAGCTTGGGCAGCTTCCGGGAATCGGCGTTGCCGTGGATCGCCGAAACAAGTTCTGCGGCTGGATGTTTCGCGTAGCGCCTGGTGAGGTCATCGATGAACCGGTTGTAGTTGCCGCGCGCGCGGATCCCGGTGCGGACCATGACGCCGATCGGGGGCGGCTGCGGTGTCAGCGCGATGTGTGCGGCGACCTCCCGGACTCGCCAGCCCGCGCACAATGACGGTGTTTCCCACTCGTCGGCCGAAAGGTCGGCCAGCAGGTCGGCAATCGCGCGCCGCTGCTGTTCGATGGTCTGCCAACATGTTTCGCGGTCCATGGTGCGCTCCCGGGTTTGGACCTCTTGTAAGATTGGTCAGATAGACTTACCAATATAGTAAGCTTATCTGATCAACGTCAAGGAGTGGGATGGCCGACGACGATATGAATGTGGGCCTGCTGATGTTCATTGCCCACCGATCGATGGAAGACCGGATCTTCGCCGATCTCGCCGAGTCCGGATACGACGATGTCACCGTCGCCCAGGGGCGGCTCGCGGCGCGCATCGGTCCCGATGGCAGCCGCCTGACCGAATTGGCCGAGCAGGCCCAGGTCACCAAGCAAACCGCCGGATTCCTGGTCGATCAGCTCGAGCGCGCCGGCTACGTGCGGCGAGTGCCGGACCCGAGCGACGGTCGGGCACGGTTGGTCGTGCTGTCCGAACGCGGGGCGAAGATGGCGGCATACGCGAACTCCGTCGCCGATCGGATCGAGGCCGAGTGGGCGACGCACCTCGGTGCGCAGCGCATGCGGCAGCTGCGCGAGACGCTGGCCCGGCTGCGCGAGATCACCGATCCCTATGCCTGAGTTCTAGTCCGCGGTCTGCAGGATTCCGGCAGGGGTGACGGGCAGCTGAGAGGTGCGGCGCAGGCGGCCCGTGCCGGGAGCGCTTGCCCAGACCACGAAAGCCAGCAGGCCGTCCACGACCATGGCGAGGACCGCGACCAGCAGGGCTCCCACGAGGACCCGGTCGTAGCGGTAGACGGCGATGCCGTCGAAGATGTAGCGGCCCAGACCGCCCAGGTTGACGAAGGCGGCGATGGTGGCGGTGGCGATGACCTGCAGGGTGGCCCCGCGCAGGCCGGTGAGCAGGATCGGCAGTGCGTTGGGGACCTCGACGCGGAACAGGATCTGGCGCTCGGTCATGCCCATCGCGCGTGATGCGTCCACGACATCGGCCGCGACATTGGCGATTCCGGCGTAGGCACCGGCCAGCAGCGGCGGGATGCCGACCGTGACGAGTGCGAGCAACGGCGGAATCAGGCCGAGTCCCAGGCCGAGGACCAGGAAGGTGAGCAGGCCGAGAGTGGGCAGGGCGCGCATGGCATTGGCGAATCCGACCAGCAGCGCGGAACCGCGACGGGTGTGCCCGATCACCAGCCCGAGCGGGAGCGCGACGGCCGCGGAGACGACGACGGTCAGGAAGCTGTACCAGAGGTGCTCGGCGATGCGGTGTTGGATACCCGCCGGGCCGCTCCAGTTCGCGCCGTCGGTGAAGTAGTGCCAGGCATCGATGAAAAGGTTCATACCGCAGCTCCTTTCGCCGTCCTGGTGTCCGCGCGCGTCCACGGGGTCGCCCATCGTCCGATGGCGTACACCAGGCGGTCGAAGATCAGTGCCAGCGCCAGCGTCACGATGATGCCCGCGATGATCTCGTCCGGATAGTCGCGCTGATAGCCCTGGGTGAAGAGTTTGCCGAGCCCGCCGACACCGATCAGCGCGCCGACCGAAACCATGGCGATATTCGTGACCACCACAACGCGCAGGCTGGACACGAAAACCGGTATGGCCAAAGGCATATCGACGGTCACGGTGCGCCGCAGCGAACTGAAGCCGACGGCGTCCGCGGCGTCGATGACGGTGGGCGACACCGAATCCAGTGCCGTCGGCACCGCGATCACCAGCAGCGCCGTCGAATACACGGTGAGCGCGATGATCACATTCAGCGGATCGATGGTCGAAATTCCGGCCAGTGGCGGAATGATCACGAACAGGGCCAGCGACGGAATGGTGTACGACAGACTGGCCACTGTCACCGTGACGCGTCGCAGCCACAAGATCCGGCGCACCAACGCACCCACCGGAATCGCGATGATCAACCCGAGCACAAGCGGAACCAACGCGAGATACAGATGGGTCTTGGTGAAACCCATGATCTCGGAGAAGTTGTCGATCAGATACTTCATGCGTTTTCGGTTTCGAAGAAATGCCGATTGCGCTCGTCGTCCTCCACCGTGCGCTGCCCGGCGAGCTGCTCGAGTACCTCCGGAGCCCTGACACCGCCCCGGGCCGCACCGGAATCGTCAACGGCCACACCGATTCCCGACGGTGAGGAGATCGCCGCGTCAAGTGCCTGCCGGAGGTCGCCGTCCGGCGGGAAGAGCGATCCACCCGCGGAGATGCTGTCGTGCAATGCCCGCCCGGCCCGAATGCTCTCGACGCCGGTGACATCGATCCACCCGCGCGGAACACCGGAATCAGTGACCACCAATACCCATTCGCCCCGGTCCAACCGCAATTCGGCGAGTTCGGGTTCGGTCGCGGTGCGAATCTCGTGCAGTGTCAGACTATCCGCACTGCGGAACGACAGTGCGCGATAGCCGCGATCACGTCCGACGAAGCCGGCCACGAAATCTGTTGCGGGCGAGGCCAGTACGCGCTGTGGTTCGTCGTACTGCTGTAGGACGCCACCCGGTCCGAATACCGCGATCCGGTCGCCGAGTTTCACCGCCTCATCGATGTCATGGGTGACGAAGACGATGGTTTTGCGCAATTCCGCTTGCAGCCGCAGCATTTCGGCCTGCAACTCCTCGCGTACCACCGGGTCGACCGCGCTGAAGGGTTCGTCCATCAAAAGCACCGGCGGATCCGCGGCCAGTGCCCTGGCCACCCCGACCCGCTGCTGCTGTCCGCCGGAGAGTTGGGCGGGATAGCGGTTGGCCAGCGATCGGTCCAACCCGACCCGGTCCAGCACCTCGAGTGCCGCCGTGCGGGCCGCGCGGCGCCGAACTCCTTGCAGCACAGGCACGGTCGCGACATTGTCGACGACGGTGCGATGCGGCAGGAGTCCGGCGCTCTGGATCACGTATCCGATACCGAGCCGCAACTCGACCGGATTCACCGTCGAAATATCCGCGCCGCCAACGGTGATGGTTCCCGAACTGGGTGTGATCATCCGGTTGATCATGCGCATCGAGGTGGTCTTGCCGCAGCCCGACGGCCCGACGAAGACGGTGAACGAACCGGATTCGATGCGTAGATCGAGTTCGGAGACGGCGTGCGTGCCGTCCGGATAGGTCTTGCTGATACGGCTGAATTCGATATCGGACACGCTGGCTCCTACCCGGTGGGCTTGTTCAGCCCTTGGGCGGCGACCCATTGTTGTGCTGCAGCCTTGGGTTCGGTCTTGCTGCTACCGGAGACCGCCTCGTTGAGCTTCAGCAGTTCGTCGGTGGTGAGTTTCGCGGAGACCGCGTTGAGCGCGGCGAGCGCCTTATCGGTCTTCTTGGCGGAGTTGAACAGCGGCACGACATTCTGGGCGGGGAAGTTGTGCTTCGGATCCTCCAGGACCACCAGATTGTTCTGCGCGATCGCCGGGGAGGTGGTGAAGATATTGGCCGCGGTCACCGCGCCCTCGACCAATGCGCGCACCGTCGCGGGTCCGCCGCCGTCGGCGATCGGCACGAAATTGTTCGCGGCGATATCCAGGTTGTAGTTCTTCTTCAGACCGGGCAGACCGCCCGCGCGCTCCTGGAATTCGGCGGGCGCACCGAATTTCACCTCGGCCGAATGTGCGGCCAGATCGGCGATGCTGTGCAGGTTCCAGCGCTCCGCGGTGGCCTTGGTGACCACGACCGCGTCCGAGTCCTGGCCCGGGGCCGGGGTGCCGACGGCGAGATCGGAGCCGAGTGCCTTGGTGAGGGCGGCGTCGATATCGGCTGCGCTTGCCGCGGTCGCGTTCTTGTCCAGGTACTGCAGCAGGTTGCCGTTGTACTCCGGAATTACCGAGATCGCGCACTGGCGCAGTGCCGGGATATACGCTTCGCGGCTACCGATATTGAGTTTGGTGTCGACATTGAATCCGTTGGCGCGCAACACTTCCGCGTAGATATTCGCGACCGTTTCCGATTCCGGGAAGTTCGCCGAGCCGACGGTCAGCCCGTCGCCCTCGCAATTGCCCTTGGCCGCAAGCGGATCGGAGTTACCACAGGCGGACAGGATCATGGCGGCGGCCAATGCCGCGGCGGCGACGAGAATGCGGGCGGCGCGCAGCGTCAGCCGCAGCGCGAACCGCCCGGGCCGCGCGGCATCGGGGTTGATCGTGGTTTTCACTGGAGTCCTTCCGGCATGACGGGCGGTGCGAGAAGCCGTGCTCGCACGGCCACCCGGTACATTCTGGTTGTTCATATTGCCCGCTGCATGCAGTTCCTGTTCACTACCGAAGGTTGGTGTCGCCGGATGGGGTCGGTCGCGTCGAGGCGGATGCTGGCACGGATCGTGGTCGTCACGGCCGTAGGGCTGGCTGTTTCCTGTGGAAGCGACGATTCCGGCCCGACGATAGCGGTCGGCGCGGGCGGTTCGATGGAATCAAATCTGCTTGCGCAAATTTATGCGGGCGCGTTGGCGCGGACCGGTGCGCGCACCTCGGTCACCGCCGA
The DNA here is from genome assembly GCF_044465765.1 of Nocardia sp. NPDC049526. Lineage (NCBI taxonomy): Bacteria > Bacillati > Actinomycetota > Actinomycetes > Mycobacteriales > Nocardiaceae > Nocardia > Nocardia sp. NPDC049526. Next base: position 370,621 of record NZ_JBITMA010000007.1, read on the forward strand.
TCTCGGTAATCGGGCGGACTATCTGGCCGCACTGGATGCGGGCACGGTGACGGTGGTCGGCGAACACAGCGGTGAACTGCTCACCTTTCTGAATGCCGATGCGCAGGCACGTAAGCCCGAGGTGACGACCGAGGTGGCGGACAAGTCCGCACCCGTTCGGCTGTCGGTGACCGAGGAGTTGAACCGGTCGCTGCCGGAAGGACTCGCGGTCTCCGATCCGGCCGACGGCACGGATATGCGAGCCCGGGTGCTGCTGACCGAAGCCGCGGGCAAGGACGTGCGGTCGCTCGGCGCGCTCGCGCCGCGCTGTGGCGAAATCCAGGCCGGGGTGGCGTCGGTGCCGGGTGTGCTGCAAACGGCGGCGCCCGTGCGGATTGCCGGTTGCGACTTCGCCGGTACCAGGCCCTATCCCGATGCGACGGCTCTGCGAAAGGCATTGCTGGACGGCGAAATCCAGGCCGGAATCCTGACCGGTCCGCCCGCGCTCACCTCCGGTGCGACCGATGGGCTGACGGTTCTCGCCGATAACGACTACGCGGTGCGTGCCGAGAATGTGCTCGCGGTCTATCGCAAAGGTCTGCTGGATGATCGGCAGATCAAGAAGCTGAACTACGTCGCGGGTGAGCTCACGACCGATGAGTTGGCGGAGATGATCCGCAAGGTCCGCGAAGGTGCCGCTGCCGCGGAGGTGGCGCGCACCTGGTTGGACAACCACGCGCTCTAGCAAAACCCCTGGTCATGACGGCCCGAGCGTTTTCGCTCGGGCCGTTTGCTATGTCGCCCATCACTTTTCCGCTCGATACTGCGGTCTTGTGGGCGGATTGCTCCGCACCGTATATTCCATGTGGAGTATTTGATGTGGAGTATGTCGGTGGCCATGGCTACCGTGTTCCGGGAATTCGATCTCGCATCCGCGAGTGTTGTGCAGGAGGTGACCGAAAATGGGGCAGCACGCGCGCCCGTCGGTGACGCCATTGGCGATCGCCGTGCTCGCGCTGCTCGACGAGCGGCCCATGCATCCCTACGAGGCGTATCAACTGCTGATCGCCCGTCGGGAGGACATCTTGGTGAAAGTGCGTCCGGGCTCGCTCTATCACACGGTGACGCGCTTGGCCGACCAAGGAATGGTGCAGGCCGAGGGGGTCGACCGGGACGGGAACCGGCCGGAGCGCACCACCTACCGGATCACCGAAAGCGGCCGGGCGACATTGCGTTCCCGGATCGCCGAGATCCTGCGCAATCCCGGGCGGGAGTACCCGGTGTTCCCGGTCGCGCTCGCGGAGGCGCACAACCTGCCCGCGCCGGAAGTGCTCGCGTTACTGCGGGAGCGGGTCGAGCGATTGGCGCAGGACCTCGCCGATATCGACATGATGAGCCAGTGGGCGGGTGTGCACGCTGTGCCGCGGCGCTACTGGATCGTGCTCCCGTACCTGCATGCCACCATCGCCGCCGAGATCGCGTGGGTCGACAACCTGATCTCCGAACTGGACAGCGGCGAGATGGAATGGGACGAATTCGACCCGGCCACCGGCGTCCGCATAACCGAACATCAGCATCCCTGGTCCGACCAGGAACATTCCGAACCACCCCCGGTGCCGCGTCGCTGGAACGAGACCAGCGCGTCATCGCCCTGATGTGTACCGGTGTGCGCACGTCCTCCGGAACAGACATCCGAGATAGGAACCAAATCCATGACCACACAACGTAATCCGTGGCTAGCGCTGTTCGCGCTGGTCGTCGGCTTCTTCATGATCCTGTTGGATATGACCATCGTCGCGGTCGCCAATCCGGCGATCATGACGAATCTGCAGGCCGACATCTCCCAGGTCATCTGGGTGACCAGCGCGTACTTGCTGACCTATGCGGTGCCGCTGCTGGTCACCGGTCGGCTCGGTGATCGTTACGGGCCGAAGAACCTGTACCTGATCGGTCTGGCCGTCTTCACCGCCGCCTCGCTGTGGTGCGGTCTGTCCGGATCGATCACCATGCTGATCGCCGCGCGGGCCGTACAGGGTCTCGGCGCCGCGTTGATGACACCGCAGACCATGGCGGTGATCACCAGGACCTTCCCGCCGGATAAGCGCGGTGCGGCCATGGGTCTGTGGGGCGGTGTCGCCGGTCTGGCCACACTGGTCGGCCCGATCCTCGGCGGTGTGCTGGTCGATGGGCTCGGCTGGGAGTGGATCTTCATCGTCAATGTTCCGGTCGGCGTCGTCGCATTCGCGCTCGCGGTCTGGCTGGTTCCGGCGCTGCCGACGCATGAGCACAAGTTCGACATCCCCGGTGTGGTGCTCAGCGGTATCGGTCTGTTCCTGCTGGTCTTCGGTATCCAGGAGGGCAATACCTACGACTGGTCGCTGCGCATCTGGCTGATGATCGGCGCGGGTGTGGTTGTGCTCGCGGTGTTCCTGGTGAATCAGTCGCGCAATACCGGTGAGCCGCTGCTGCCATTGGGGCTGTTCCGTGATCGCAACTTCGCGATGTCGAATGTGGCCATCGCGGCCATGGGTGCCGCGGTTACCTCGTTCATGGTGCCTGCGTACTTCTACCTGCAGGCGGTGCGGGAGATGTCACCGACCAAGTCCGCCTTGGTATTCGCGCCGATGGCGATCGTCACCGGCGTCTTCGCACCGATCATCGGTAAGGTCTCCGACAAGCTGCACCCGCGTCTTGTGCCCACCGTCGGATTCATCGGATTCTCGGTGTCGATCTTCTGGTTCGCGGCAGTGATGACACCGCATTCCTCACTGGTATGGTTCCTGCTCTCGGCCGCGCTGGCCGGTTTCGCCAACGCCTGCATCTGGGCGCCACTGGCTTCCACCGCCACGCACAACCTGCCGATCCAGCTGGCCGGTGCGGGCGCGGGTGTCTACAACACCACCCGGCAGGTGGGTTCGGTACTCGGTAGCGCCGCGATCAGCGCCTTGGTCGCGGCCCGCATGAGCGCAAATGGCCTCGGCGGCGGCAAGGTCTCCGAAGGCGGTGCGGGCCAAGGGCCCATCCCCGAATTCGTCAAGGACGCCTTCAGCACCGCCCTCAGCCAAGCCATCCTGCTCCCCGCGGGCATCCTCCTGATCGGCGTAATCGCCTCGGCCCTCTTCATCCGCCACGGTCGATCCGCCGCATCCGGCCTGAAGACCGACCTGGCCAAGGCCGATACTGTCGGCGTCTGAGTTCGAGGTGCCCCGTGCGTAATTCGCGCACGGGGCACACCCGTCAGCGGGCCAGACCTGTCAGCTGGGTCCAATCGATGGTTATCCGAATCGGTAGGTCGACGGTGGTCTGAGGCTCGTTCGGTCTGGCTGCAGATTCTCTTCCCGCGCCCAATCGAATACGGCGGAGCGCTGTAATCGTCAGCCGACCTGGACGGTGGTGGACGGATATCCGGTGGCGCCGTCGGGGACGACGGGGGCACGGGCTTCGGTTTGGGTTTCGCCGGTGCCGTCGGTGGCGCGGGCGCGGATGGTGTGGGGGCCGGGGGTGGCGTTCCAGTCGTAGACCCATTGGCGCCAGGTGTCGATGGATTGTTCGGTGGACAGGCGGGCGGGTTGCCATGGGCCGTTGTCGATTTGGACTTCGACGGCCCGGATGCCGCGGTGTTGGGCCCAGGCGACGCCGGCGATGGCGACGCTGCCCGGTTGCAGTTTGGCGCGGGCGCGCGGGGTGTCGATGCGGGTGCCGGTCTTGATGGGGCCGTAGGCGGACCAGCCGCGACGCGTCCAGTAGGCGGTGGCGCGGTCGAAGCGGGTGATCTCCAGTTCGGTGACCCATTTGGTGGCGGAGACGTATCCGTAGAGGCCGGGGACGACCAGTCGGGCCGGATAGCCGTGTGCGACCGGGAGGGGTTCGCCGTTCATGCCGACCGCGAGCAGCGCATCGCGGCCGTCGGTGAGTACGGCCAGCGGACTGCCCGCGGTGAAGCCATCAATGCTGTGCGACAGGACCATATCGGCATCCGGATGCGGTCCGGCCTCGGCGAGCAGCTCGTCCAGGCGGTAGCCGCGCCAGCTTGCATTGCCGATCAGATCGCCACCGACGGGATTCGATACACAGGCCAGCGTCACCAGCGTCTCGACCGGTGTCCGCTTGGCGAGATCGTCCCAGCTGAGCTGGATTTCGTGATCCACCATCCCGTGGATCCGCAATGACCAATCGTCGACGGATACCTGCGGCACGATCAGCGCGGTATCGATCCGATAGAAGTCGCTATTGGACGTCAGATACGGCGTCAGCCCCGGCAATTTCAAATCCGCGTCGGGTGCGAGCGAAACGGTCGGCCCACTCGGCTCCGGCAACTGAATCGCCGCCCGCTCACCGGAAACATCCTGCCGCTGTGCCCCGATCAGTCGCCCACCCACCCCACTCAGCAGTGCCAGCCCACCCGTAATCGCAATGCCCCGCAACACCTGTCGCCGCTGTGGCCGCGAAGCCGCAGGTTCCTTCTCGGCCGCCGCTGCGGTCGAACGGGCCGCCTTCCCGCCGCTACTCGACGCCAGTTCTTCAGCCGGGACCGAACTGGCCTCAGTGATCCTCGTCGTGCCCTGGTCGGCCGAGTCACGGTGGCCGGCAGTCGGTTCCGGTGTCGTCGATGACGATGCCGGCGCGCTCTCCCTATCTTGCGCGGCGCCCTCACTGGGCGCGGCCGCCGTGTCGGTGCTGGATGAGTCGGCTTCGGCGGCAGTGTTTTTCGGCGTTGCCGACGCGGCCGTTGTCTGCGGCCTGACCGCTTGGTCTTCGCCGGGTGTGATCACTGGGACAGGAGCAGGCGCGGCGGGCCGGGCCATGTGTGCAGCGGCGGCTGCGTCGTCGATTCGGGAGGTGAGGGCGCGGAGGGCGTAAATGCCTGCGGCGACGCCGATTACGGTGGGCCAGGCGGCGGAGAGTCCGGTGCGGCCGAAGGCGATGACCGCAGTGAGCAGGCCGAGGGCGGCCAGGAGCCAGGATCCTCGCGGGTGATCTGTTCGTTCGATGGCTCCGATCAATCCGGCGGCCAGCACGGCCACGAGTGTCATACAAACGAACAACAGGGTCTTGTCATTGGTGCCGAAGGTTTGGATGACCCATTCGCGCAGGCCGTCCGGGGTGTGGTCGATGACGGTGGAGCCGAGAGCGTTCGGGGGTGCGCTGTCGGGGCCGATGAAGGCGGCCACGAGCTCGGACACGCCGAATGCCAGACCGGCGGCGACAATGCCCGCCGCCACCCGAAAGCGCAGTTCAGCCATGGTCCGAGCCTACTGCCGGGGGTGGACGGGGAGTATGACCATTCGGTGACGTGAACGTCAGTCCGCGGACCTGTGCCGCTGGTAGTACCGGGCAACCCGGACCCGGTTGCCGCAGCGTTCGGGTGAGCACCAGCGACGGCGCGGGTGTGCGGGCAGGAACAGCAGAACGCAGTCGTCGGCCTCGCAGCGCTTCAGCTTGCCGATCGATGGATCGACAAGCAGGTCGGCGGCGGCTTCGGCCAGGATGGCGGCCAGCTTCTCGGCCGCCGTGCCAGTGCGGCGCACGGTCGTGATCACCGCATCGCCGCCCCATTCGAGCTGTCGGATCGCGGGCGCGGCGGCCTGCGCGGCATTGAGTCCGCGTAATGCATCGGTGGGCGGGCGACGATCGTGGAGCAGTGCGTCGAGGGCGGCGCTGATGTGGTCGCGCACCGAATGAACGGCGGCGAGGTCGGCGGAAGTGGGGTGTGCAATAGCCGGCTCCGGGAACCTTTCGGCCTGCAGCGCAAGCCAATTTGCGAGGTCATCCGGGGTCGCCAGCAGATCGACACCGGTCGGTCGGGTATTGACCAGGTCCAATGCCAACGGCTCGCCGACGAGCGGAGCTTCACTCATGAATCTAATGCTATATCGATCAGTTGACACATTAGAAGTCGATCCGCTAGAACTAATGCAACATCACGGAATGAAAGCATGTGAAGCATGATCGAGCTGCCCGTCATCCACCACCGCCACACCGATGTCGGCGGCGTCGAGGTCCATTACCGCGAATCGGTTCCTGACCGCGCGGACGCTCCGGTGCTATTGCTGCTGCACGGCTTTCCGTCGGCCTCGCACCAGTTCCGCAGGCTCTTCGATGTGCTCGGCGCGCAGTACCGGCTGCTCGCCCCGGACTACCCGGGCTTCGGAAACACCACCGCACCAGCCGATTTCGACTACTCGTTCGAGCGATTGGCCGATGTCGTCGAGGGCTTCGTCGAACGGCTGGAACTGCGCGAGTTCGCTATGTACGTCTTCGATTTCGGCGCTCCGGTCGGCTTCCGCATCGCGTTGCGCCACCCCGAGTGGATCAACGGCCTCATTGTCCAGAACGGCAATGCCTACGAGGCGGGACTGTCGGATCTCGCTCGCGACTTCACGGCACTGCGGCCCGAGGACGAAGGAGCAGAAGATACGATTCGCGGTCTACTCACTCTGGAAGGAACCCGCGGCCAGTACGAGCAGGGCGTCCCGGACCCGACCGTGCTCAGCCCCGAATCGTGGGTTCTCGATCAGTACTTCCTCGACCTGCCCGGCCGTAAGGAGGCCCAGGTAGCCCTCGCCTTCGATTACAAGTCGAATGTCGCTGCCTACCCCGAATGGCAGCGGTGGCTGCGCAAATACACCCCGCCGACCCTCATCGTCTGGGGCTCGAACGACCCCTTCTTCCCCGGGCCCGGCGCGCACGCCTATCTCACAGATCTCCCGGACGCCGAGCTGCATGTCTTCGATACGGGCCATTTCGCCCTGGAAACTCATCTGGCCGAGATCGCGCCGCTGATTGCCGGTTTCCTGGACGGTCGCACTGTGCGGCGGTGATCGGCTCAGAACAACCGAAAGCAAAGGCGCCGCCCGCAACTCGCGGGCGGCGCCTTTGCAAACCCGGCGTCAGCTGTAGATCTTCTCCACCTCGGACGCGTACTGCTTCATCACCACGGCCCGCTTCAGCGACATCTTCGGCGTCAGCTCACCGGTCTCCTGCGTCCAGTCGACGGGCAGGATGCGGATCTTCTTGATCGCCTCGGCATGCGAGACCTTCTTATTGGTCTCCGCGACCGCCGCATTGATCTCCGCGACCAGCGCCGGATTCTCGATCACCTGCTCCATGGGGGTCTCGACGGGCAGGTTGTTGCGTTCCTTCCAGCCCGGCAGCGCCTCCGGATCGAGGGTGATCAGCGCGCCGACGAAGGGCTGTCCGTCGCCGACCACCATGACCTGGCTGATCAGCGGGTGGGCCCGCAGCGAATCCTCCATCAGACCGGGGGAGACGTTCTTACCGCCCGCGGTGACGATGATTTCCTTCTTGCGGCCGGTAATGGTGACGTACCCGTCGCCGTCGACGGCGCCCAGGTCGCCGGTCTTGAACCAGCCGTCCGTGAACGCATCCTCGGTGGCCTCGGCATTGCCCCAATAACCGTTGAAGACAACCGATCCGCGCAGCAGCAGTTCGCCGTCTTCGGCGATCTTCACCGCGTGACCCTCGATCGGTTTGCCGACGGTGCCGACGCGAATATTGCCGGGGGTGTTCACGGTGATGGCGGCGGTGGTCTCGGTGAGGCCGTAGCCCTCGTAGATGGTCACGCCGACGCCGCGGAAGAAGTGGCCCAGGCGTGCACCGAGCGGTCCGCCGCCGGAGACCGCGGCCTCGCACTGACCGCCGAGCGCGACCCGCAGCTTGCTGTAGACGAGCTTGTCGAAAACCGTGTGCTTGAGCTTGAGCACCAGGCCGGGCCCACCGTTGTCGAGGGACTGGCTGTAGGCGATGGCAGTCTCGGCGGCGGCGTCGAAGATCTTGCCCTTACCGCCGTCGTGCGCCTTCTGCTTGGCGCTGTTGAACACCTTCTCGAAGACGCGCGGCACCGCGAGGATGAAGTGCGGGCGGTAGCTGCCGAACTGTTCGACCAGGGTGGACCAGTCGGCGGTGAACGCGACGATCACCTTGGCGTCGAATGCGGCCAGCGTGACGGCACGCGCGAAGACGTGCGCCAGCGGCAGGAACATCAGCGTCTTCTTGCCCTCGGCGACGTACCTGTTCAGCGCGATCCGGTCGGACTTCGACTCCGCGTACAGATTCGAATGCGAGAGCATGACGCCCTTGGGTCGGCCGGTGGTGCCCGAGGTGTAGATCAGGGTGGCCGGGGACTTGGCATTGACCTCGGCGCGGCGCGCGTGCACGCTCGCGTCGTCGAGGTCGGCGCCGCGGGCGATCAGATCGTCGACGGCGCCCTTGTCGATCTGCAGGGTCTCCTTCAGATCCGGCAGCGCGCCAGCCTCGATCTCATCGATGACCTTGCGGTGCTTATCGCTGTCGACCACCAGCAGCTTGGTGGCGGAGTCCTGCAGGATCCACTTGGCCTGTTCGGCGGCCGAGCTGTCGTAGATGGCGACGGTGCAACCGCCGGCTGCCCAGATGGCGAAGTCGAGCAGCACCCACTCGTAGCGGGTCGGGGCCATGATGGCGACGCGATCGCCGAGTTCGAGACCGGAGGCGATGAGGCCCTTGGCGACATCGGTGACCGTCTTGGCGAATTCCGCAGCCTTGATATCCCGCGAGCCGCCACCTTCGGTGACGTTGAACAGCACCGCGCCGGGCGACTGCTCGGCATGCCGGAAGACGTTATCGGAATTGTTCGCGTCTTCCGGAATGGTGTAGGAAGCCGAAACTTCGAACTCTCGCATCAGTGCCCTTCCACGTGGGTTTACTCGCCAGTAATCTACGACACCTGTGACCGGGACGTCATTCCGGCCACCGGAAAACCGGTCCGGTTCGGATTCGGTGGCCTGTCTGCAGTCCCGTCGGGCCCCGATGTGTTGTCGTCGGACGGAGTCGGTCTTACGTTTGGTGTGTTCGAACTAGCGCAGGTGAGCCACTATCTATCCTAGGTCGCGCAGCGAGATCGGCTGGACCGCTTCCCGCAGGAAGTCGCCAAGTTCGGTCAGTGCCGCCGCGGCGGGCCCGACGAGCGCGGCCTGCAGTTGCGCGACGTGCCATAGCCCCTCGCTCTCGGTGAACCTGGTATGGACGCCCGCAACCCGCAGTGCCGTCACGAATTCGACACATTGCGCATGCAGCAGTTCGCTGACATCGACCTGCACATACGTCGGCGGCAGACCTCGCAGTTCACCGTGTAGCGGTGCGTAGCCGGTGTCCTTGCCGTCCCCGTCGCCGAGATAGGCCGCGGCGCACGCGCGCGACCACGGCCGGTTGATCACCAGATCGCGGAACTTGTCCGGGACCTGATTCGGATCCACCCACGGCGCGATCAGGCCGAGCGCCGCCGGGGTGTAGCCGTGTTCGGCGATGAGCCGCTGCGCGGTGGCCAGCGACAGCCCCCCGCCCGCCGAATCACCCGACAGCGCAATCTGTTCGGGGCGGTAACCGATATTGCCGACCAGTTCCAGGAAGGCCGATTCGGCGTCCTCGAGTCCGGCCGGGAACGGATGCTCCGGCGCCAGTCGATAGTCGAGAACATAGACGGCGCAAGCAGTTTCGTGCGCCAGCCGGGCGGCCAGCGAACGGTGCGTCGCCGGCGATCCGACCGCATAGCCGCCGCCGTGCAGGTAGAGCACTGCGCCCGCGTTCAGATTCGGCCTGGCCGAGCCGGCGGTGATTCGTTCCGCCGGTCGTCCGCCGAGGCGGAGCCGGTGCACGGTCGTGCCCGATGGCAAAAACTGTGCGCGCGAACCGATATCGAGCAGCAGCCGCTGCATCTGCCAGGGCAGTCGCGCGTTCAGCGAGACCCGGAAGATCGGACTGAGCAGCGCCCGCGCGATGGGTAGCGGAATGTTGATGTCACGCATGGGTTTTCCTCGATTCCCCGCGCTGGTTCAGGGTAGGAATGGACGGTTCACCGCGGCGGCGATGCGCTGGTAACCGGAGGCGGTGACCCGGACGAATAGGTCGAGCACCTTGGCCTCCCAGCCGATCAGCACGCGGCCGTGTCCCTTGCGGACGCCCTCGGTAATTGTCTGCGCGGCCATTTCCGGTGTGTGAATGGCCAGCTTCTTGTCGAACAGCGATGCGGCACTCTGGCTGTCTATGCCCTCGGCATAGGTCGCATTGCGGGCGACGGCGGTCTTGATGCCGCCGGGATGCACACAGGTCACCTTGACCGGATGCTTGCCGGCCAGCATCTCCTGGCGCAGCGATTCGGTGAACCCGCGCACCGCGAATTTGGCTGCGTTATAAGCACTCTGGCCCGGGACCGCGATCAGACCGAACAGGCTGGAGACGTTGACGACATGCCCCTCGCCGGATTCGATCAGCAGCGGCAGGAAGGCCTTGGTGCCGTTGACGACGCCCCAGAAGTCGACGTCCATGATGCGCTCGATGTCCTTGAACTCCGAGCGGATCACCTCGCCGTGGTAGGCGATGCCTGCGTTGTTGTAGATCTGGTGCACCTTGCCGAAGTGCGCCTTCACGGCGTCGGCGTACAGCAGTACCGCTTCGCGCTCGGCCACATTCAGCCGGTCGGACTTGATCTCGGCTCCGTACGCCTCGCAACGGCGCACCGTCTCGGCCAGGCCTTCGGTATCGATATCGGAGAGCGCGAGTTTGGCGCCGCGCCTGGCCAGGTTCTCCGCGAGGGCGCGGCCGATGCCGGAACCCGCCCCGGTGATCACGCAGACCTTGCCCTTGAAGTAAGCGTCACTGCTCACTGTGCTGCCACCACTTTCAAATCGTTTCGTGCGTTGTCGACGGTCGTCGTTTCATACGCGGACACGTCGAAATTCTTGGTCAGCCTGCGGAATTCGAAGGTGAAGTCCGGCCACAGTGTGGTGTTGTTGCCGTGCTTGTCCAGGTACCAGCTGGCGCAGCCGCCGGTGTTCCACACGCTCTTCACCAGTTTGCCCTGCAGATCCTGGTTGTAGGCGTCCTGCATCGCGCGCTTCACCTCGACGGTGCGCAGGCCCAGGCGATCGATGGTGGCCAGAGCGTCGGCGATGTAGTTGATCTGGGATTCGATCATGTACACCATCGAGGTGTGGCCGAGGCCGACATTCGGGCCGAGCAGGAAGAACATATTGGGGAAGTTGGCGACGGCCGAACCCTTGTAGCCCTGCTGGCCGATCTCGTCGAATACCTCCGCCAGCGTGCGACCGTCTTTGCCCGAGATGGCGTTGTAGGTCGGCGAATCCGTGACGTGGAAACCCGTCGCGACGATGAGTGCGTCGATTTCGCGCTCGGTGCCGTCCTTGGTGACGATGGAATTCGCGCGCACCTCGGCGATGCCGTCGGTGACCACGTCCACATTCGGGCGGCTCAGCGCCGGGTAGTAGTCGTTGGAGATCAGCATGCGTTTGCAGCCGATCCGGAAGTTCGGGGTGACCTTCTTGCGCAGCTCGGGATCGCGGATCTCCAGCTGCAGCTTGGCCTTGGCGATCAGCTCGAAGGCCTGCATCAGTGCCGGAACCTTGGCCAGGCCGACGACCTGGGTTTCGCGCGCGGCGTAGATGGCCGCGCGGGATAGTCGCTGGAAGCCCGGGATGTGCCGGAAGGCGAGACGCTCCGGCAGGGTATACGGGCGGTCCATGCGGGGAAGCAGCCAGGGCGCGGTGCGCTGGTATACGTCCAGGTGCGCGACCTTCGGGGCGATGGACGGCACGATCTGGATGGCCGAGGCTCCGGTGCCGATGATGGCGACGCGCTTGTCGGTCAGATCGGCGTCGTGGTTCCAGCGGGCGGAGTGGAAGACCTCGCCCTCGAAACCGTTGATGCCCTTGATATCCGGTAGCGCCGGCTCACACAGCGCGCCGACGGCGGACACGACGGTGTCGGCGGTGAAGCTGCCCTGGGTCGATTCGATATGCCACAGGTTGGTGGCGTTGTTCCAACGGGCCGCGGTCACGTCGCAGTTGAACAGGTGCTTGTCGAGCACGTTGTACTCGCGCGCGACGCCCTGGATGTACTGCTGGATCTCGCCCTGCTTGGAGAACGAGCGCGACCAGTTCGGGTTCAGCGCGAAGGAGTACGAGTACAGGTGTGACGGCACATCGCAGGCGGCGCCCGGGTAGGTGTTGTCGCGCCAGGTGCCGCCGACATCGCTGCCGCGTTCCAGCACGAGGTAATCGTTGTGGCCCTGCTTGCTCAACCGGATCGCCAGGCCCAGACCAGCGAAACCGCTGCCGATGATGATGGTCTTGACGTGGCGGGCTGGCCGGTTGCCGACAGCTTTGTCTGTAACCTTGCGACTCATATAATCCAGACTACGGTCCTATTGAGCATGAGTCAACAGTATTGAGCAGCGTTCAGTAAGATGGGTCCGTGAGTAGTCGAGGCACCGTCAAGCGCACCCGGCTCAGCCCGGACGAACGCCGTCTACAACTGATCACCCTGGGCGCGAAGATGCTCGGGGACCGCGCCATCGAAGACATCTCGATCACCGAAATCGCCGGGGAAGCCGGGATCTCCCGCGGCCTGCTCTTCCACTACTTCCCGACCAAACAGGACTTCCAGCTGGCGATAGTCCGCCATGCCAATGCCGAGCTGATGGAGCGCGTCGCACCAGACCGCACCCTCGGGGTATTCGAGATGCTGCGCGATTCGATCGAGCGCTACATCGAGTACGTCGGCGAGAACCGCAATTCGTACGTATCGCTGCTGCGCGGCCCGGCGAGTGTGAGCGCCGAGGTGCTCCCACTCGTCGACCAGACCCGCAACGCCATCATCGACATCATCCTGACCGAAGTGCCCGTCGACATTCCGGACACCGACCGCCCCCGCCTCACTCTCGCCATGCGCGGCTGGATCGCCTTTGTAGAGGAAACCACTCTCACCTGGCTCCGCCACGAAACCATCACCCGCGAACAGTTGGTCGACCTGCTGGTCGAATCCCTACTCGCCCTGGCTCTTTCGCTGAATCCCGCACTGGCCGCCGCTCTCCGCGGTTAGCCACCGCCTTCGTGTGATTGCTACTCCGGTTCGATTCGGATCTGCTGGAGATCTGGTACCGCTCGACGGATGGTGCGGAAGTCGGTGTCGTCGTGAAGTAGTGCCACTGCGGCGATCTGCACATCGGTGGTCTGCGCCCCGCGCCCTGCTCCGATATTCCAATGGGTGGACTGAACTCGGCGACTCGGTCTTCGATCGGTTGGTGCCGCCGGACAGGCGTGATCGGCCCGCGTCTTGCTGGCGCGCCCGTTGTTGGATCCATACCCGGTCGGAATGCGGATTCGGCGAAGCGCCTGGAGATACCCTGACGTATGGGTCTGTCGCGGCGGGAGTTGTTGCGGTTCGGGACCGCTGGATCGGTTGCGGTGTTGGTGGGGGCGTCTGCGGCGAGCAGTGGGCGGTTTCGGGCACCGCGGTGGTTGGGGGACCCGTTCACCTTGGGGGTGGCTTCGGGGGATCCGCTGCCGGATGGGGTGGTGTTGTGGACGCGGCTCGCGCCCGATCCGCTGGCGCCGGACGGGCTCGGGGGGATGGCGCAGCATCCGGTCACCGTGGAGTACGAGGTCGCACACGACGAACAGTTTCAGCAGGTGGTTGCCCGGGGGACGGCGGTCGCCACGCGCGAACTCGCGCATTCCGTGCATCCCGAAGTGCGCGGGTTGGAGCCGAATCGCTGGTACTTCTATCGATTTCGGGCGGGCTCGGCAATTTCGCCGATCGGTCGCACCCGAACGGCTCCGCCGCTCGGGCAGCCCACGGCGCGCATGCGATTCGCGTTCGCATCCTGTCAATCGTGGGCCTCCGGCTACTACACCGCCTATGAGCATATGAGCGCCGAAGACCTCGATCTGGTTGTGCACCTTGGTGATTACATCTACGAAAGGGGCTGGAACCGCGGCCGCGAGGGGATGTCGGTGGAGCCGTATCTGGCCGCTGAAGCGGTCGATCTGCCCGGCTACCGGCTCCGCTACGCTCAGGCCAAGGCCGAACAACCGTTGCGCGCCGCGCACGCCGCCTTTCCCTGGCTCGTCACCTTCGACGACCACGAGATCGACAACAACTGGTCCGCCGACAACCCCGGCCTCGGTCTCGACATCTACCGCATACCCGCCCTGTTCCGCCGCCGCAAAGCGGCCGCCTTCCAAGCGATGTACGAACATCAGCCACTGCGCATCGCGGCCCTGCCGTCCGGCCCGACCATGCGCATCCATCGGCGCTACACCTTCGGCGACCTCGCCGACATCACCATGCTCGACACCCGCCAGTACCGCACCGGCGGGACCTGCGGTAAGGGCAATATCGGCGACGATTGTCCCGACCGACTCTCGCCCGAACGCTCGATATTGGGTGCACCACAACGAGATTGGCTGCTCGACGGCCTCACCCACTCCACCGCCCGCTGGCAGATCCTCGGCAACCAGGTGGCCATGGCCAAATCCGACTACGACCCGGGGCCCGGTACCAATTTCGGCACCGACGCCTGGGACGCCTACGTAGCCGACCGCAACACCGTCCTAGCCACCGCCGCCACCCGTGACATTCACAACCTCGTCGTCATCACCGGCGACCGCCACCACAACTACGCCGCCGATCTCCGCCCGGACACCCCCGAATCCCCAGTCGTAGCAGCCGAATTCACCGGCACCTCGATCACCACCGGCGGCGACGGCACCGACATGAACCCCACCGGCCGCAACCTCCTCACCGCCAACCCGGACATGAAGTTCTTCAACTCCCAACGCGGATACGTCCGAGTCACCCTCGACCGTGCCCTGTGGCACGCCGACTTCCGCGTCGTCCCCTACATCCGCCGCCCCGGCGCCTCGATCCACACCCGCGCGAGTTTCGTCGTGCAAGACCGGCTCCCGGGGGTCATCGCGGCTTCGCGGACCCATTCCGACGATGCTCCCGCCGCTGGAGACACCGGGATATCGCCGGGCCCACGATGATGGCTGGGTAACACGGACAGTACCGACCGAGCCCCTTGGGGCGACGGCGGTGATCTGCGTCGGCGAGTCGATGATGAAAGTCGTTGCGGTAGTGCCGAATCGTTGGCCGGTGAGCCCCGCACCGGTGATCGTGAGGTCCCGCCGCCGCACTACGTCCGATCGTGTGCGCAATGTCGTCGTGGGTGAGTCGTCGAAGCGCGCGTCGATCCGGGATATTTCGACAACCCGAAACCGAAAGGAATCCGGAGGTGATTTCCGATGCACCGAGAATCGGTTGGCGTCGAACCATATTTCGCACGGACACAGCGTGATCGAGACCCATGCTTTATGGATGCGCTATTCGGCCGAGCGGAAATAGTTACTTCGGCGTTCGTCTCGGCGCAGCTTCGCCCGGTTTGCGGCGGCGCGGTCCGCGCTGCGAACGCACTACCGCGATGGCGCGCAACCATCGGAGGCAGCGGCAGCGCCGCACTGTCGTTGGTGCTCGCGGCCACTCGAAGCCGCACATGCTGTCCGATCATGGGGATCCCGCTGTCCATGGGAATTTCCCGAGGTTGCCGCGGTCGGTCGGGCTCGGTCCGGTATGTCGCCCGCTAATGACTTGCACCGGGAAATGAATTACATCGACGGGAGGCAAGGTCTAAGTGTGAAAACGGACGAAAACGGATCAGAGATGCATTGCCCTGCAACAGAGTAGGAGGCTTACTGGAAGTAGCCATCCAGTGCAGTCGGGGAATCACCATCGCGGCAAAGGAGCCACGTCATGCCTACCATCACCTCCCGCTCTCCGACGTCGGGGCCCACATCGGGAGACGCGAACGTTCTGTGATGGGTATCGGCTGCACTGGTCCTTCGATCATGCGATTCGGTACTACCGCGACCACTTTCACCATCGACTCCGATACGTAGGTCACCGCCATCGCGCCTGCGGGTACGGTGCAGGTCACCACCCCCGCGGAGGGACCCAGCAACAGTGTCTGTTACGTTGCGATACCTGCCGTGAACAGCGCCAGTCCCATCCAATGGCCTGGCGCAGGCGGCGCTACGGCCCCAGCCTCATCGGGACAGGCCTGTCGACTGCCACTGCGATCGCTTTCGTCGGCAGCATTGCGGGCCACCGCGTTGACCATCGACCCGGACATGCAGCTTTTGCGCTCGCCCCGGCCGGGAGGGGACGGTACAGCTCACCGTGGCCACGGTGAGCGGGATCGGTAACAGAGTCTCCTACGCCTTGTCCGAGCGGTACTGCGTCCGGGCGGTCACCGGACAGTGTTGATGTCCCGTGCGAGCTGCGTTTGTAGATCGAGTCGCCGTCACCAGGGCGGTGATTTCAGGGGTAAGGGGGTTTCATTGGCTACCGTTCTGAAGATGCTGCTGGCGCAGCAGCATCTCAAGAGCCATTCGGATTTCATGGCCGCGTACGATAGGTACGCCGCGCAGCTCGATCCGCCCATTCCTCCTGGTTACGGGCCCGCGAAGACACAGTTCTACCAGTGGCTTTCGGGCGGGATGATCGGGCTCCCCCGCGACTACCATTGCCGGGTGCTGGCCAGGATGTTCCCTGGCTGGACGATCGAGAGCTTGTTTCAGATGGCGGATGGCGCACCGGTCGCCGCGCACGAGATGGATCCTCCCGGAACGGATATCGAGCTCGGGGCATTTCTGGGGGCCGAGATGATCACCAACGGGATTACTCTCGTGTACCCGACCTTCGAGCTACCACTGCGGCCCCTGCATGCACTCGATTCGGTCGAGGCTCCCAATGGGTGCGCATTCGGGAAGGTCCGCGCATTTGCGGCTGATCATCGCTCCGATGTGCTGGCTGCCTTACCGGAGAAGGAAGTTCGCGGGCTGCTTTACGTATTTTCTGTGCTCCAGCGCCACACTGGCCTCTTTGCTGAGATCCGCAGTGACCGGGACATCGTTGCGCGCAGTGACCGCCCCTATATCAGCTTTGGACTGACTTGCAACGACTGCACACGTATGTACCTCGAAAGCGCCGATCGTCCGCTTTTCACTCTCAATGGCAGTGGTGCCGAAGGCGGTTCCCGTTTCGTGCAATTGGAGTTGACGGACGGCAGCCGGTACGACTCGCGCGGAGATCACAGTATCGGCCTCATCGCCCGGGTGCGACCGAGCCCGGTTCTGCACCCCGACCGATACTGGATATTCTGCGCGGGCTTAGGCCCGCGTGGTACCACCGGGGCAAGCTGGTATCTCGCCAACTCCTGGAGTCCCTTGCAGCGACGTGCCGGTGATCACGAGTTCGTCGCAGTGGTCGGTGTCGATGAGGACTCCGACGATACCGCCCATTTGGAGCATGTGCTGATCGAATCGGAATCATGACACGCAACGCATATTGCGTTGTGCTTCACCTGGTTTCGCGCCCGAGGCATGTTCATTCGTTGATATCGGCCGAATCGTAGCTGACGCCTGAATAGCAACGCCGGGCCGAATCACTCTGGGGAGAGTGGACTCGGCCCGGCGTGGGTGGCGAAACTACGCGGTCGGCTCGAAGGCCTCGCCGACGATTTCGGCTTGCTCCACAGCGTGGACCTTCGACGAACCCGAGGAGGGGGCCGACATGGCGCGGCGGGAGATGCGGCGGAGTTTGGTGAAGCGCTCCGGGAGAAGTTCCGGGAGGTTCAGGCCGAAGAAGGGCCAGGCGCCCTGGTTGGCCGGTTCCTCCTGGACCCAGGCGATATCCGTCGCGTTCGGATAGCCGGCCAGTGCCTCGTTGAGGCGGAACTTGGGCAGCGGGTAGAGCTGCTCGATGCGGACGATCGCGACGTCTTCGCGCTTCTGCTTGGCCTTTTCGGCGACCAGCTCGTAGTAGAGCTTGCCGCTGGTGAGCAGGACACGCTTGACCTTGTTGCGGTCGCCGACGCCCTGTTCGTAAGTGGGCTCGTCGAAGACCGAGCGGAACTTCGATTCGGTGAAGTCCTTCAGGTCCGAGACCACAGCCTTATTGCGCAGCATCGACTTCGGGGTGAAGACGATCAGCGGGCGGCGGATGCCGTCGAGTGCGTGGCGGCGCAGCAGGTGGAAGTAGTTCGCCGGGGTGGACGGCACGGCGACCGTCATGGAGCCCTCGGCGCACAACTGCAGGAAGCGCTCGATGCGACCGGAGGTGTGGTCCGGGCCCTGACCCTCGTGACCGTGCGGCAGCAGCAGCACGACCTCCGACAGCTGACCCCACTTGGCCTCACCGGAGGAGATGAACTCGTCGATGATGGACTGCGCACCGTTGACGAAGTCACCGAACTGCGCCTCCCACAACACAAGTGCGTCCGGGTTGCCCAGCGAGTAGCCGTATTCGAAGCCTACGGCGGCGTATTCGCTCAGCGCCGAGTCGTGCACCGCGAACCAACCCGGGTTGGAACTGCCGATGTTGTGCAGCGGCGTGTATTCCTCGGCGGTCTTGCGGTCGATGATCACCGAGTGGCGCTGGGTGAAGGTGCCACGACGCGAGTCCTGACCGGTCAGGCGCACCGCGCGACCCTCGTCGATCAGCGTGCCGAAGGCGAGCAACTCGGCGAAGGCCCAGTCGACCTTGCCCTCGTACGCCATTTCGCGTCGCTTCTCCAGCACCGGCTTGACGCGCGGGTGCACATTGAAGCCCTCGGGGACACCGAGGAAGGCGTCGCCGATGCGCTGCAGCACGGTCTTGTCCACGGCCGTCACGACCGTAGCCGGCACCTGCTGGTCGTCCTCGACCGATTCGCTCGGCTCCGGGACATACTTCTCCAGCTCGCGAACCTCGTTGAAGACCCGTTCCAGCTGACCCTGGTAGTCACGCAGCGCGTCCTCAGCCTCTTTGAGCGAGATATCGCCACGGCCGATCAGGCTTTCGGTGTAGGCCTTGCGCACCGAGCGCTTGGTGTCGATGACGTCGTACATTTCCGGCTGGGTCATCGACGGGTCGTCGCCCTCGTTGTGGCCGCGACGCCGGTAGCAGACCATGTCGATAACGACGTCCTTGCGGAACTTCTGGCGGAAGTCGACCGCCAGGCGCGCGACCCAGTCGCAGGCCTCCGGATCGTCACCGTTCACGTGGAAGATCGGCGCGCCGATGAACTTCGCGATATCGGTCGAGTATTCGGTGGAGCGGCTGTTCTCCGGTGCGGTGGTGAAGCCGATCTGGTTGTTCACCACGATGTGGATGGTGCCGCCGACGCGGTAGCCGCGCAGCCCCGACAGGTTCAGCGTCTCCGCGACCACACCCTGACCCGCGAATGCGGCGTCACCGTGCAGCATCAGCGGCATGACGGAGAAGCCCTCCGGCCCGTCGCCCTTGTTCAGCAGATCCTGCTTGGCGCGGACCAGACCCTCGAGCACCGGGTCGACCGCCTCGAGGTGCGAGGGGTTGGCGGTCAGCGAGACCTCGATCTCGTTGTCGCCGAACATCTGCAGGTAGGTGCCGCGTGCGCCGAGGTGGTACTTCACGTCGCCGGAGCCGTGGGTGGCGGCCGGGTTCATATTGCCCTCGAACTCGGTGAAGATCTTCGAGTAGGGCTTGCCGACGATATTGGCGAGCACATTGAGGCGACCGCGGTGCGGCATACCGATGACGACCTCGTCGAGCGAATGCTCGGCGCACTGGTCGATGGTGGCGTCCATCATCGGGATGACGGCTTCGGCGCCCTCGAGCGAGAAGCGCTTCTGGCCGACGTATTTGGTCTGCAGGAAGGTTTCGAAGGCCTCGGCCGCGTTCAACCGGTTCAGGATGTACTTCTGCTGTGCGACAGTCGGCTTGACGTGCTTCTGCTCGACCCGCTCCTGAATCCACTGCAGCTGCTCGGTTTCCAGGATGTGGGTGTACTCCACACCGACGTGGCGGCAGTAGGCATCGCGCAGCACCGAGAGCACATCGCGCAGCTTCATCCGCTCCTGGCCGTGGAAGCCCGCGACATCGAAGGTGCGGTCCAGGTCCCACAGGGTGAGGCCGTGCTGGGTGACATCGAGGTCCGGGTGGCTGCGGAACTTGTCCTTGACCAGCCGCAGCGGATCGGTGTCGGCCATCAGGTGGCCGCGGTTGCGGTAGGCCGCGATCATCTCGAGCACGCGGGTGCTCTTGTCGACGCCGCGTTCCTTGACGTCCTTGCGCCAGCGCACCGGCTCGTAGGGCACGCCGAGGCCGTGGAAGATCTCGTCGTAGAACTCGTCGCTGATCAGCAGGTTGTGGATGGTCCGCAGGAAGTCGCCGGATTCCGCGCCCTGGATGATGCGGTGGTCGTAGGTCGAGGTCAGGGTCATCAGCTTGCCGACGCCGAGCTCGTTGATGCGCTCGTCGCTCATGCCCTGGAATTCGGCCGGGTACTCCATCGCGCCGGCGCCGATGATCGCGCCCTGGCCCGGCATCAGCCGCGGCACCGAGTGCACGGTGCCGATGGTGCCCGGGTTGGTCAACGAGATGGTGACGCCGGTGAAGTCGTCGATGCCGAGCTTGCCGTCGCGGGCGCGGCGCACGATGTCCTCGTAGGCGGTGTGGAACTGCCCGAACTTCATGGTCTCGCAGCCCTTGATGGCCGCGACGACCAGCGAGCGGTTGCCGTCCTTGCCCGCCAGGTCGATGGCGAGACCGAGGTTGGTGTGTGCCGGAGTGACCGAGTTCGGCTTGCCGTCGATTTCGGCGAAGTGCCGGTTCAGGTTCGGGAACGACTTGACCGCCTGCACGATCGCGTAGCCGAGCAGGTGGGTGAAGGAGATCTTGCCGCCGCGGGTGCGGGCCAGGTGGTTGTTGATGACGAGCCGGTTGTCGATCATCAGCTTCGCCGGAATGGCGCGCACGCTGGTCGCGGTCGGGATGGCCAGCGACGCGGACATGTTCTTGACCACGGCGGCGGCCGGGCCGCGCAAAACCTTTGCCTCGTCGGCAGCGGTGTCGGCGGGCTTCGGCGCGCCTGAGGTGGGCGCGGCATTCGAGGTCGGCGCGGGCGTCGTCTGCGGCGCGCGGGTGGTGGGCTTCGCGGGCGCGGGAGGCTTGGGTGCGGCGGGCGCGGGGGCTGCCTGAGCGGGGGCCGCAGCGGCGGGGGCCGCGTTCACCGGCGCGGGGGCCGGTGCCGGGGTGGCCACCTGCGCGGGCGCGGCCGCTGGCGCGGCGCTGTTACCTGAATCACCCGGGACTTCGGGCGTGTAATCGGCGAGGAACTCGTGCCAACTTTCATCGACGGAAGATGGATCCTGTTTGTACTTTTGATACATCTCATCGACTAGCCACTGGTTCTGTCCGAACTGGGAAGTTGAGCTGCTCACAGCAGGTGTTCGCCTCATTTCGTTCTTCGCGCTGCGACGTTTGTGACGTGCCCGGCACGGGGATCAGCGGATGCGCGCCGATGCGCCCTCTCTGAGGATAGGCCCAGCAGCAAATCAGTGGATCGACTGACCACCGGACAACCCCGATCCCAAAGATGACGACCCGTCCTCACCCGAGAATATTCCCCCCGCTTCGCTGGCCGCCGCCCATAGCTGGGCATAGCGGCCACCGGCCGCAACCAATGTGTCGTGCGGCCCGATTTCGGCGATTCGTCCGCGTTCCACGACGGCGATCCGATCGGCTCGCGCGGCGGTGCCCAGCCGGTGCGCCACGACGACGGTGGTCCGGCCACGCGTCAGCGATCGGCTCGCTACCAGCACCGATGCTTCGGTCTCCGGATCGAGGGTGGCGGTGGCCTCGTCGAGCAGCAGCAGATCCGGACGGACCAGCTCGGCCCTGGCGAGTGCGATCAGCTGGCGTTGGCCCGCCGAGAGGCCGCGGCCGCGCTCGCCGATCGGATGACGCATGCCCTGCGGTAGCGCGGCGATCATGTCGGCCGCACCGACCGCGGTGGCGGCCGCCGCGATCTCCGCTTCGGTCGCGGAAGGTTTCCCGAATGCAATGTTGCTGGCGACATCGCCGGTGAAGAGGTGAGCTTCCTGGGGGACGATGCCGAGCCGGGCGCGGTAGTCGGTGAGCCGGTAGTCGCGGATGTCGATGTCGTCGACGGCGATCGCACCCGGGTTGTCGCGGGGCAGATCGTATAGGCGGGCCAGCAATTTGACGATGGTCGATTTGCCCGCGCCCGTCGGTCCGACCAAAGCCAGCGTGGATCCGGCCGGAATCCGCAGTGACACTCCGTCGAGCGCGGCCTTCTCGGTGCTCGGATAGTGGAATCGGATGTCGTCGAGGACGACCTCGCCGCGCAATCCGTGGTCGATCCCGATCGCGTCCGGTGGATCGGCGGCGATCGAGGACGGGGTGCGCAGCAGGTCGCCGATGCGGCGCAGGCCGACGCGCGCCTGCTGGTAGCCGTCGAAAACCTGGGACAACTGCAGGATCGGGCCGAAGAGCAGCTGCAGGTAGAGCACGAAGGCGATGAGAGTGCCCGCGGTCGTGGTGTTGTCGGCGACTTCGCGCGCGCCGAAGTACACGACCGCGGCCAGCGCCAGATCCGCCCAGGCGATGACGAAGGCGAAGTACATGGCGATCGCGCGCTGGGCGCGCATCCGGCTGGCGCGGTAGCGATCGGAGTATTCGGCGAAGCGGCGGGCGGCGATCGGCTCGTGCCGGTTGGCCTGGACGGCGCGCAGTCCGGCGACATTTTCCTGGAAATCGGCATTGACGGTCGAGACGTGTTCGCGTGAGACGGTGTAGGCGGTGGAGGAGACGCGGCGGAACAGTGCCGTCGCCACCAGCAGCGGCGGCAGCGCGATCAGCACCACCGCGGCCAGCGAGGCATCGATGACCACTAGCGCCACTGCGATACCGACCAGGGTGAGCGCGCCGATCAGCGTGGTCGCGACGCCGGTTTGCAGGAAGGTCGAGAGTGCGTCCACATCGGTGGTCATCCGGGTCATGATGCGACCGGACAGCTCGCGCTCGTAGTAGTCCAATCCCAGCCGTTGCAGATGGGCGTAGCTGCGCACGCGGAGGCCGTAGAGGACGCGTTCGCCGCTGCGGGCGGTGAGGACGGTGGTCGCCGCACCTACCGCGAGACCGAGCACGACCAAGACCGCGCCGAGCGCGCCCGCCCGGGCGAGTGCGCTCGAGTCATGGCCGCTCACGCCGGAATCGATGGCATAGCGGACGATCGGTGGAAAGGCGACGCCGATCAGGGTGTCCAGTGCGAGCAGGGTGATTACGGTCAGGACCAGCCAGCGCACCGGACGCAACAGGCGAGCGAGTCGGAATCCGGGATCCGGTTGACGCAGCTGTTCGTCGTCGAGGTCGGGTTGTTCGGTGGCCGGTGGCAGACGTTCGATGGTGCGGCGCAATTCGGGGGTTTCGCTGAGATCGGCTGCGGCGCCGGAGAATCCGCCTGGGCCGCTGGTGGGTATTGCGGTGCGTCGGGAACCGGCTGACGGTGGGGTGTCGGCGGTTGTGGCTGCATCGGTGGCATATGAGATCGGTCCGGGGAGCCGGATCACCCGATCCGCATGGGCCAGTGTGGATTCCCTATGCGCCAGGATCAGTGTGGTGCGTCCGCCCGCATCGGGCAGCTTCTCGAAGATGGCCGCCTCGGTCACCGCATCGACCGCGGAGGTCGCGTCATCGAGCACCAGAATCCGTGGCCGCGCCAATAACGCTCTGGCCAAAGCGATTCGCTGCCGCTGCCCGCCGGAGAGCGTCAATCCGCGTTCGCCGACCACGGTGTCGTAGCCGTCGGTGAGTTCGGTGATGAACTCGTCGGCGGCGGCAAGCTTCGCGGCATAGCGGATTTCGGCATCGGTAGCCGCCGGTCGGCCGAGTGCGATATTCGCGGCAATGGTGTCGCTGAACAGGAACGGGTCGTCGAACACCACCCCGACCGCGCTGCGTAAATCGGACGCGCGCAGGTCGGCGATATCCACCTGCTCAGTGGTTTCCGCGGATCCGAATAGGCGGATGGTGCCGGACTCCGGGGCGTAGAAGCGGGGGAGTAGCAGTGACAGCGTTGACTTTCCAGAGCCCGCGGGCCCGATGACGGCAACAGTTTCGCCGGGCTGCACGGTCAGGTCGAGGTCACGCAGGATGGGCTGCGATGGCTCGAATCCGAAAGTCAGCGAATCGATTTCGATACCCAAGGGCCCATCGGGGAGTTCGGCGGGAGCGGGCGGGTCGGCGATTTCGGGCGCGGCGTCGATGACCTGGTAGACGCGCTCGGCGGCGGCCCTGGTCAGCTGGGCCATGATCACCACCGAGGACATGGTGCGGGTGGTGACGGTCATGGTGGTGACGTATGCGGAGAAGGCGAGAAAGGTGCCGATGCCGATGACGCCGTGCAGCGCGAGCAGCCCACCGACAACGATCACCGCGACCAGCCCGGCTTGCGGAATCGTGGTCACCACGGGTGCGAAGCGCGCATTGATCTTGGCGGCGCGCATGCGCTCGGCGTAGAGAACGCGCCCGTGGTCCTCCAGCACGCGCACCATCCGAGCTTCCTGTCCGAAGCCCTTGACCACCCGGACGCCGCTGACGGTCTCTTCGACATGTTGCGCGACCTCGGCGGCTCGCTGCTGCGCCGACCACGTTGCCGCGTACAGGCGCGGCCGCATCCGATACACCAGCACCGCGATTGCCGGAACCACCAGCAATGCGACGGCGGCCAGCGGCGGCGACAGCCACACCATCACCGCGGCAGCCAGCAGGAACTCCAGCAATGCCAACCCGGACAGCGGCGTCATCGCCAAAAGGCCCTGCACCAACTGCAGATCCGTGATCGAACGCGACACCACCTGTCCGGTGCGCAGCGCGTCCTGCCCGACGCCGTCCAGTCGCTGCAGCGAGGCGAGCAGGCTGACACGCAGCGAGTGCTGCACATCGAGGGAAAGCCGTCCGGCCAACATGCGGCGTCCGAAGGCCGCCGAGAAGCGGCCGAATGCGACAAGGGCGAGCAGGGCCGCGATGATCCCGATGACGGAGGTGTCGCCGACTCCGGCCGCATCGACCGCGCGTTTGGTCAGCAGTGGCGCGGAGATCTCGACCAGTGCTCCGGCCGTCAGTGCGATCGCGATGCCCGTGACCGTTCCCCGGTGGCCCCAACACTCGGTCCACAATCTGCGCATCCAACCCGTATCGCGCTCGGTCACTCCGCTGCTCACCCGTCTCGTCGTGCTGGTACCGACGGTAATGACACGTGCCGCACCGCTGTTTGTTCCCCGCGGCCGGGGCCGGATCAGATGTCGCGAGTGCGCAGCAACCACCAGGCCCCACCGGCGGCGGCGATAGTCCAGAGGATGAGGACCACCAGGGCGGCAGGTGTGGGGGCCAGGAAGTCGCTGTCTTTGAAGGAACCGACGGCGACGGTGCTGACGGTGGCGGAGCCGGGCAGGACGGTGACCACTCCGGCGAAACCGATCGCCTTGGCGACGACCCAGATCAACGGTTCGATGATCACCAGCCAGCCGAGCATCGCCACGACCGCGATGGTGGAGGTGCGCAGCAGCAGGCCCAGGCCGGCGCCGATCAGGGACCAGCAGGCCGCGGCGAGTAGCCCGCCGCCGAGGACGGCGAGTAAGCGCACTCCGAAGTCGAATTTGCCGCGGCCGAAACCGAGCAGGCAGGCGAAGGCGATGAGTTCGACGACGAAGGTCGCCGCCAGGGCGAAGCCCGCGGTGACGAGGAACTTCGCGGCGACGAGCCGGTCCCGGTCGGAGGTGAACAGGGCGGTGGTCGGCATTGTCGCGTAACGGTATTCGGCTCCCGCACCGGCCGCGCCGAAGGCGCCGGCCACCACGATCGCGACCGCGAGACCGATATAGAGCCCGATGGTCGCCGCGCCCGTGGCCGGATTGGATTTCGGATCGGCGGGTCCAGCGAGCAGTGCGGTCACCGTGCTCGCTACGAGGGCGACCGCGGGAATCAGTGCGGCCAGGATTCGGCCTGCGCGCAGCGTGCTGACCTTGCGGACCTCGGAGTTGACGGCCGGAACGAGGTCCGGTGGCAGAGCGGCGATCATCGTGTAATCCCGTAGGGGGTCGGTTGCTGCGGTGCGATCCCGGCATAGGGGGCGGGCTGGGGTGGGCGGGCCGGTTTGACCAATGAGGCGAGCACTCGGTCGGGATGGATCTGGTCGGCGGCGATATTGTCCACGCGCACACCGGCCGCCGTCGCCGCCGCGCGGATTTGCGCTTCGGTCGCTTCGGCGACGGCGAGGCGTCCGTCGGGGCGGATCACCGCATCGGTGAAGCCCTGTGCGGCCAACATGGTCGCGAGTGCGATCGGGGTGGATGCGGCGACGACCAGCCGATCGGGGTGTCCGCGCCGAAGCCGGGCGGGGGTGCCCTGATAGACCACTGAGCCCTCGCTCACGACAATGATGTTGTCCGCCATCGGAATCACGTTCGCGAGGCTTTCGCTGGACAGCAGGGCCGAGCCACCGCGACGGGTGTGCCGCCGCAGGAAGTCCGCCAGCCAGGCGCGTTCCGCCGCGTCGAGACCGGCCAAGGGCTCGTCGAGAATCAGCAGTTGCGGGTCCCCTAGCAACGCGGTTGCCAGCGCCAGCCGGGTCTGCGATCCGTCCGAAAGCTCGCCTGCCCGTGTCCTCGCCAACTCACCGAGGCCGGCCACCTGGATCACCTCGTCGACCCGCGCGTCCTCGACTCCCGCGGCCGCCGCATAGACCAGCAGATGATCACGCGCGCTTCGAGCCGGATGCAGCCCACGTGGCTGCAACATGCCGCCGACGACAACCGCGGATCCGTCACGCCGCCGCGAGCCCGGCCCGCCGACCGCGGCGGTTCCGGAGGTCGGCTGATGTAGACCGAGCAGGATCCGCAGGATCGTCGACTTACCCGCGCCCGCCGGACCCACCAGGGCGGCGGTGGTGCCGGACGGCACGGTGAAGCTCACGTTTTCGACCGCGGTGACCAGGTCGTAGCGCTTGGTCAGGCCGCGGACGGAGAAGGCGAGCGGTCGGCCCGCGCTCATCGTGGCGTGGTCGGGGGTTGCGGCTTGGCCGGATCCAGGGCGGGCAGCGGATCGGCGTCGATGACGAGCTGCCGATCGGCGGGCCAGGTCACCGGCGCGGGTCCGAATGCCTTGCGCGCGTTGCCGATCGTGGTCTTACCGAGCGCCCGATTGCCGACGCTGCCGATCACGGCTCCGATACCGGCGGGCACCACCTTGCCCGCCATCAATGCGGCTCGCTTGGTGATGAAGCGGATGATGAATCGCTTGAGCAGCGAATCGTTCATGCTCGACAGGCCGGGAATCTTATTGGCGAACAGCGTGCCCCAGTTCTTCGCCGAATGACCGACCGTCTTCTCGACGATCTCCATCCCGCTCTCACCGAGCACGACCGCGAGCACCAGCGCCCGCCGGGTCTCTTGGTCCTCGGGAGAGATGCCGTGTACGGCCGCGACGGCCAGCGTGAACACCGCGGACGCCTCCATGAAGAAGGTGGTCTCGGCACTGACCGCCGCGAGTGCCGCGATGGTGCCGACTCCCGGCACCGCGGCCGTCGCGCCGACCGCACCGCCACTGCCGGTGACCGCGAGCAGGTACTGGTGCTCGAGCCGCTCGATGATCTGCGCGGGGTTCTCCGACGGGTGCGAACGCCGCAGCCGGTCCACGTACTTGGCGACCGCGGGCGCCTGCAGGCGGGACCCGGTATCGAGTAGCTGGACCACCGTCTTCTCGAACGTGCCTTTGAACACGGCGATATCCTCCTCTTCCGCCCGTACGGAACGACCTTATTGCACCGGTCGCCATCAACTCGTCATGACAACGATGTACCCGGTCGGCCGGGTTCCCAGCGTGTCGGTTCGATCACGCCGGTTCGCGCAGGGCAGACACCCTTTCCGCGAGCGGTGGCGGTGGCGGCGGGGTGCCGTCGCCGAATGGCCTGCCGCCCAGCGCTTCTCGGCCGTGCGGGGTCAGCCAGTTGGTCAGCTCCGGACCTTTGGGCACGATCTGGGTCGGGTTCACATCGGTGTGCACCACGTAGTAGTGCGCCTTGATCTGCCCGAAATCGATGGTGTCACCGAATCCGGGCGTCTGGTAGAGATCGCGCACATAGGCCCAGAGCACCGGCATTTCGCTCAGTTTGGAGCGGTTGGTCTTGAAATGGCCGTGATAGACCGGATCGAAGCGGACCAGCGTGGTGAACAGCCGGATATCGGCCTCGGTGATGGTGTCGCCCACCAGGTAACGCTGGGTGGTGAGCCGTTCGGACAGCCAGTCCAACCGAGCGAAGAGCCGATCGTAGGCCGCCTCGTACGCCTCCTGCGTACCAGCGAATCCGCACCGATAGACACCGTTGTTGACATCGTGGAAGACGGCCAGGTTCACCTCGTCGATCTCGGCACGCAACTCCTGCGGATACAGCGCCGGTGCGCCGGGGCGATGGAATTCGGTCCACTCGCCGGAGAAGTCGAGGGTGATCTGCGCGTAGTCATTGGTCACCACCTGCCCGGTGGGGACGTCCACGATCGCGGGCACCGTGATGCCGCGCGGATAATCCGGGAACCGCGCGAGATACGCGTCCCGCAACCGAGGGATGCCGAGCACCGGATCCACTCCACCTGGATCCAGATCGAAGGTCCAGCTCAGCTTGTCGTGCGTCGGCCCGCACAACCCGAGCGATAGGACGTCTTCCAACCCCAGCAATCTGCGCACGATCAGCGTGCGGTTGGCCCACGGACAGGCCCGCGCCGCGATCAGCCGATAGCGGCCCGGCTCGACCGGATACCCGTCCCGGCCATCAGCCGTAATGCGTGTGGTGATGTAGTTCGTATCCCGCTTGAACTCACCGGCTTCGACGTAGGAGCCGTTTTCCGATACCGACTTGGTCACTCGCCTAGTCTGGCAGATCGACGCCTTACTCTTGCCGGATGAGTGATACGAAGGCCACCAGGCTGACCCGGGAAACCACCGACGCCGGCGCCGAGGTCGCGACCCTCACCCTGGCCAATCCGCCGCTGAATCTTTTCGACCGATCGATGCTCGACGCGCTCGTCGAGGATCTCGCCGAGCTGTCGGCCAACCCGCCGCGCGCGGTGCTGCTGCGGGCCGAGGGCAAGCTGGTCTCGGGTGGCGTCGACGTGCATGTCTTCGACGGGCTGACTATCGAGCAGGGCGCTGAACTGTGGCGCACTCTGTTCGCGCAGATCATCCATCCGCTGGAGGCGCTGCCGTGTCCGGTGGTCTTCGCCGCGCACGGCCTGACTCTCACCGCCGCGTTCGAAATGGCGCTGGCATGCGACATCATCCTTGCCGCGCCGAAGGCGAAATTCGGGCTGGTGGAGACGGTCGTCGGCCTGACACCGTCGATGGGCGGGCCACAGCGACTTGCCGAGCGCGCCGGTTCGGGCCGCGCCCGCGAATTCGTGATGACCGGTGACCTCTACGACGCCGCGACCATGGCCGAATGGGGCGTGGTCAACGCCATCCACGAGGATGTCGATGCCGCCGCAAAGGACTTGACGAATCGCCTGGCCCAGGGCCCGACCCGGGCGCATGCCGCGACCAAGCAGATCATCGAGGCGTGGCGATCCGGCGGTGTGGCGCACGCGGATTCGGTGACGCCGGAGGTGTCCGGTGCACTGTTCGACACCGCGGATCTGCGCGGCGCAGTGCGCAGCTTCCTGGAGGTCGGACCGGGAAAGGCGACCTACACCGGCCGGTGACAGCCAGCACACGTTCGTCGCATAGTCGGGCGCTGCCGGACGGAGTCCGTCATCAGCCCCGCGCTCGAACGTGCGTCGGCGAGTTCACCGCCTATGCCAGCGAAAATGTGACTCGCGTCATATAGTCGCAAGAGCCTGCAGGCTCGAGGCGTGTGCGGAGGACCCATGTCGCAGTTTCTGGTCGAATATCCACTCAACCGTCCGCATGCTTGCGATGCCCCGCTGGCCCGCGGCGCCGATGGCGTGCTGCGCTACGGCAACCTCACCCCGGCACTGACCGAACTATTGGATCTGCAGGTGCACGCCTTCTCGACCAGGGAGGCGGTGGTAGAGATCGGCGGCCCCCGGCTGAGTTATCGGGAACTGTGGCACTCCGCCTCCCGCATCGCGGGCGGTCTGCAGGAACACGGCATCGGCTTCGGCGACCGGGTCGCCATCCACATGCCGACGGGCGCGCGCTGGGTACAGGCATTCCTCGGGGCGCTGCTCAGCGGCGCGGTCCCAGTGCTCGTGCACGACGGACTGCCCGAAGCGGTGGCCGAGCGGGTGATGGCCGACAGCAGTACCGATTTCGTACTCGGCGGCGGCAGTGGCGAACTGCCCGACGGCGCCGCCTTCATCGATGACGGTGCGGCCCTGAACGATCTGGCGCTGCTCTGCTACACCAGCGGCACCGGGCCGTGTCCGGTCAATGCCACCGTCGCGCCGAAGGGCGTCGAGCTGACCAACGAAAATCTGCTCTCGGCGATCCGCTCCGTAGTCGCGGCGCTGGATCTGCCGACCGATGGACTGCGCAATCTGGTGCTGTTACCGCTGGCGCATGCCAGCGGCTGTGTGGACCAGTTGCTGCCGACCTTCGCGGTCGGCGGCACCGTCGTCCTCGCGCCGGATAGTCGCAGTCTCGCGGAAACCATTGTCTCCGAACGGATCGATATGGTTTCCGCGACACCGCGCATCTTCGCGCGCCTGCTGCCCGAACTCGCGGCGCTGCGCACCGAGGGACTGTGCACCGAGGGCATCGCCCGGGTCAGCAATGCGGGCCATCGCGGCGAACGTGCCGCCGCTCCCACCGATCCCGCGGATCTGGCCGCCCCCCTGCGGGATATGTTCCCGGCCGCGCGGCGGTGGTCGGTCTGGGGCGCGACCGAAACCAGCGGCATCGGCCTGGTCGTCGACGACGACACCGATACCGCGCCCGGCGCGGAACCGGTGCTCGGATTCCCCTTCGGCGGTACCGAGCTGGCGCTGTGGGGGCCGCAGGCGCAGACCGGACATGGCGAATTGCTGTGTCGCGGACCGAATGTCACCCACCGCTACTGGAACGATCCGGAGACCACCGCGGACCGCTTCACCGGAAGTTGGTTCCACACCGGCGATCAGGTCAACATCGACGCCGACGGTCTGGTCCGACGCGAGCAGGCGCAGGCGGGTTGACTCACTCGAGCATGCGGTCGCGCAATCGCGCGCGCAACTCGGCGGTGAATCCGATGGCGGTCAGATAGGTCTCGAAATCACCATGGCTTTCGTGCACCGCATCCGTTGCGGTGCGCAGGTAGTCCTCGCGTACGCCGAGGATATCGATGGAAAGTTCGTTTCCCGCAGTGAGTTTCGGCGCCATCATGGCGCGCAGGGCGGGGACGGCGTCATTGCTGGCCATGAAGTCGGTGAGCACATCGGCCTCGCCGACCGCGACCGCGCGCAGCAGAGTCGCGATCGCCCAGCCGGTGCGGTCTTTACCCGCCGCGCAATGCACCAGCACCGCGCCGTCGCCGTGGGCGATCGTCTCGGCGATGGCGATGATCGCGGCATTGGCCTCGGGCCGGGCCGGGAAGTCACGGTAGACCTCGAGCATGTGCGGGAAGGCGGCGTCGGTCTGCGCATCGTGCGGCGGCGCCTCGGCCATCCGGGTGTCGAACGGTGTGACATTCAGTCGCACGCCCTCGGGCAGATTGTCGTGGCCGATGTGCTCGATCTCGCGCGGCCCGCGCAGGTCGAAGATATCGGTGACGCCGAGTTCGCGCAGGATCGCGTGTCCGGGCAGATCGAGGCCGCTCAGCTGAGCCGAGCGCAACAGCACGCCGGGGCGGATCCGCGCGCCGTCGACGGTGCGCAGACCGCCGAGATCGCGGAAGTTGAACGTGCCGGTCAGATAGAACTGGTCGGCGGAGGGCGAGAGAGTCACCGGTCCAGGCTAGCTACCTCGCGGTGTCGGCACGGTGTCGATCGCGGAACCATCGGCCGTCCAGTTTGCGAGGTATTGGTGTGTGATACACCACAGGGTGCCGGTACGGTACCGGCTCGTACCGTAGTCTGGTCGATGGTCTATCTTGCGTTGGGCAGACGCGAGAGTGGCACCAGGGGAGGCGATTCCGGTGAACACCGCTCGATCGCGGCGGGATTCCGGTTGGGTAACAAAACATTCTTCCAGTCTGGAAATACCCATCGAACCCATTCTTAAACCCTGGAAACCCTCTACCATTGATGAATGTTGGACTGGGCATCCAGGAAATTCCCTAGCAGGGGATTCATGAGAGCCGCCTGTCATGGTCAGCGAGTCGCGCCAACGAGGGTGCGCGAGTTCTTTCCTCGAGGGAGTCATCGTTGAGCGTACGTGGAGAAATAGCGGCAGTCAGGCTGCGGCCGACCATCTGTGAGGCCGTCGAGAAGGCGGCCGCCTCGCTCGATTTCACCGGAGTGCGAGCACTTCGGGTGCTGCTGCATGCCGGTGTGAGCGCGTACTGGCCGCTGGTCAAGGCGGCTCCGGCCAGGCAGGCTCGCAGGTACGAGGCGACCGCGCATCAGTTGGCCGAACGGTGGGAGGCGCAGACCGAATGTGTCGCCGACCCGCAGGCCACGGCTCTGTTTCAAGAGATGGATTCCGAGGTCGCGAGCTTCCTGGACCTCTGCGCCGAACGTTCGGGTGCGCAGTGGTTGGAGCCGACGGATGCCATCGCGGCCTATGTGGTCTCGATGCTGCAGGGCACGGTGCTGCGCTGGCTCGCGGATTGCAATGACGAAACGATGCTGGTGGTGCTCGACGACCTGGTCAGCAGCCTGGCCACCCGGGCCGCCGAAGTCTGATCTCCGCGATACTGGACGTTTGACCAGTTTGGTGGTTGAGTGGGTCCGGTGACAGATACGTCGCCGATTGTCGCACTGCATGCGGCCACGGCCGAGCTGGACCCGCCGCTGGCCGCCCTCGACCTGACCGCGCTGCGCGCCAACGCCGCTGACCTGGTCCGTCGCGCGGGTGGAGTGCCCATCCGAGTTGCGAGTAAATCGGTGCGCTGTCGCGCGGTGCTCGAAGAGGTGCTCGGCGCCGGGCTCACCGCGTCCGGCGGCTTCGCGGGCATCATGTCCTACTCATTGGCGGAGGCGATCTGGCTGGTCCGCCTCGGCGCGCGCGATGTGCTGCTCGGCTATCCGACCGTCGACCGCGCGGCGCTCGCCGAACTCGCCCCCGATGACACGCTGCGCGAATCCATTACGTTGATGGTCGATGATGTCGCGCAGTTGGACCTGATCCGCGCCGCGATCGGCACCGATCTGGTGCGGCCCCGGATCTGCCTCGATGTGGACGCCTCGCTGCGAATCGGACCGCTGCACTTGGGTGTTCGGCGCTCGCCGGTACGCACTCCCGAACAGGCCGCCGCGCTCGCGCGTGCGGCTGTGAATCGCGGATTCGACGTGGTCGGCGTGATGACATACGAGGCACAGATCGCCGGGTTACCCGACTCCAATATCGCTGTGCGCCTGGTGAAGCGGGCCTCGGCGGCCGAAATCGGCAAGCGGCGCAGACAAGTTCTGGACGCGGTGCGCTCGGTGGTCGGCAAGTTGGCGATCGTCAACAGCGGTGGCTCCGGATCCATCGAGGTCAGCGTCACCGATCCGGATGTCACCGAGGTGACCGCAGGCTCCGGGCTGTATGTGCCGACGCTCTTCGATCACTACCGCGCCTTCACTCCACGTCCAGCGTTGTTCTTCGCCACATCGGTGCTGCGCAAGCCGACCCGGTCCATCGCAACGGTTTTCGCGGGCGGGTACATCGCCTCCGGTCCGGCCGGGGCGTCGCGGGTGCCGAAGCCGGCGTGGCCCACCGGCTTGAAGCTGCTCGGTGCCGAGGGCGCAGGTGAGGTACAGACGCCCCTTTCCGGAGCCGCCGAACTGCGGATCGGCGATCGAGTGTGGTTCCGGCATGCCAAGGCCGGGGAGATGTGCGAACGGTTCAACCACGTCCACTTGGTCGATGCGGACGGCACGCGGACAACGGTGCCCACTTATCGCGGTGAGGGCAACTGCTTCGGCTGAGCCGGCTGCTGATTGCGAATTGGGCGTGACCGCAATTTCAAGATCGAATTCCACTAAAAGAACCAACCGGTCCGGACTGAATATTTCGGTCACGAACCGAGCAAATGCTGAAAGAAATATTCAGCTGAGTTGTAGGAATGTCGCCAGATCCGATAGATCGTCCGGCGTACTCGGCAGATATTCGGTGAGCAATGGTGACCGAATGATGACGGCCTTCCACATGGCCCGACACAGCGTCGCCTGAACCAGGCTGCGCGACAGCAGGAATCGCATACCGTAGGGCGCGTCGGCGGGGCTGGAGGTGGTCATCGACATGAGCACCACCGCCGCCTCCCGACCGCGGAACCGCTCGGCGGTGCCGACCAGTACATCCTCGATCTTGGCCCGGGCAAGCAGCGTTCGGATCAGTCCGACCTGGGCGCTGTAGGGCGCGACCACGAGGATGTCGTGTGGATGCAGCCGTCGCGTCATCGCACCGGTCACCCAGGAGACCCCGAGCAGCGCACGTACCCGACGGACCACCTCGCGGGCCTCGGCCACCGATTCGGTCGAATCGCCGCTGTGTGCCACCAGCACCGTCTCAACGCCGGGTTCGATGCCCTCCAGCTGCCGTGCGAGCGTGACGGTTTCGTTGGAGCGCAGCCGGTTGTCGTAGTACAGCCGGGAGATCGGATCGCAGACGCGCGGGTGCATCCGCCAGGTGCGGTCCAGGAAGTAGCCGCGGTCGGCGGGCAGGGTGTGGCGGCCCTCGGTGAGCCAGCCGAGCACCGATTCGTCGACCGGTTCCGGATGCGCGCTGCGCGCCGCGGACGGCGCCGGATCGCCGACCAGCAGCAGCTTGCGCGCACTCACCGCGACGGCGATGGTATCGGCGAGTGGGAAGCGGCCCGCATCGGCGATCACCAGCAGGTCGAGACTGTCGCCGGGCACCACCGCGTCATCGGCGAAATCGGCCGGTAGACCGCCGATTACGCAGCCGTTGACCGCATTGTCCAGGAACCGCGGATAGCGCGTGCCGTCGATCACCGACCACTCCGGCGCCACCGCCTCGGCATCCTTCTTGGCCACCAGTTCCGGCAGCACGCCCATCGCGACGATCATGTCGAGCAGGCTCTCCACCGTCGAATGCGTCTGCGCGACAATGCCGACGCGCCACTTGTGCCGCGTGACCAGACGTTCGATCGCCCTGGCGACGGTGGAGGTCTTGCCCGTGCCCGACGGACCCTGCACCGCGAGGTAGGAATCGTCGAGATCGCGCAGCGCGGCCTTGATGGCCGCCGCGTGGTCACCGTGCACATCCGGTAGCCGCTCGGCACGCCGCAGGCGCGGGGGCCGGCGGGCGAGGATGTCGAAGACCGCGCCCGCCGGGATCTCCGGTAGTGCCATCAGCAGTTGCTGGGCGGCGAATTCGACCGCGGTCTCGATATTCTCGTCCCAGGCGGGCAGGCCGGGTGCGATCGCGGTCGGCAGCTCGTCGTAAGGTTCGCAGCCGTGCGGCAGTAGTTCCTCCAGCCGCACGGTGTCGTCGAAGTTCGCGTCCACCGAGCAGCCGAGCACGGTCGCGGTGGCGGTCGCGCGTCGGCCGACGGCGGTGATCATCCCGGCGGCGACCGGCTGATCGTAGAACGTGTACACCTTGGCGCCCGGCGTAAGCACCGTGCCGGTCGCCGCGCCGCCCGCGGTATCGCTACCGCCCCAGCCGATGCCGATCCGTCCGGTGAGCGTGAGGTATCTGCGCATCGTCGGCTGGTGTGGGCTGCGATGCCATTTGGTGTCGACCGAGCCCCAATCGGCCACCAATACCCCTGGCGCGTCGGCCCATTCGTCGACCGGATGACTGAGCCGGTCGGCATGTGCCCACCACAGCGGCTGCCGTTCGCGCCGGTGATAGCCGAGGGCAGCCGCCATCAATGCCGCGGGATGGCGTGGCTCGCCCTGCGCCGCCGCGAATTCCGCGAGTGCGGCCTCGATCGACGACGGCCGCGACGGCGGCAGCGGATCGGGCTCCTCCGGACTCGGCACCAGGCACCATGAACTCGCCTGATCCAGGAGCACCGCATCCGAGTCCACGCGCCGTTCGGCGATCCGATCCAGCAGCCAGTCGCGCAGCCGCAGCACGGTGACGCAATCGCGTTCCTGGCCCGCGGCATTCGGCAGCAGCCGCCGCAGTCGACTCAGCCGATAGGAGCGTTCCCCGATCAGCAGGGCATTGCGCACGATCGGATAGAGATCGACGAGCACACCGGCATGCAGCAGATCCTCGACGGTCTCCTCACCGACACCGTACCGACCGGTCCATCGCAGCAGCGCCGAGCGCACGCCGGAGGTGTAGTGGTACACACGCATATCCGGATACATCCGCAGCCTTTGTGCGACGAAGTCGAGCACCTCGTCCAATGCGCGCCGCTGTCCGGCCTCCTCGTCGGCGATATCGGTCATCGCCCGATACGGTGCGCGCGCTGCGCCGAAAGGGGCGCGGAAGGCCAGATGGACGGTGCCGTTGCCGCCGACCTCGATACCGAGCAGCCGACCCGATGGGCCCTCTTCGATGGTGAGTGAGAGATCCTCCGGTGACGGTGGCGGCAGCGCGCCCAGCGCGATCGCGTCGACCAGCGTGTGGGTCGGCTGCCCGGAATCTTCTCGAGCCAGCTGGATTTCGGCTTGACGATGCAATGCACTGAACGTACGCGGCGGGAGGCCGGGCACGGTCGCGGTGCTGCTCGCCAGCCGGTCGATGGTGCTCACCCCGGCTTCGCGCAACCTGGCCCGCGCGGTGCGCGGCATACCGGCGACCAGCAGCAGGTCACGTGCCGCCGAGATCGCGCTGGTGCAGGTCGGGCAGTGGCCGCAGGCGAGATAGCGTGGATCGCCCCACTGCACGGGCAGCAACTCGCTCAGTTTGTCTTCCAGGATCCGTTCCACCCGACCGCGCCGAGCCAGATACACCGGCAGCAGATCGGTGAGCGCGAGGGTCTCGCTGTTCTCGTCCAGGTACAACCGGACCAGGGGAGCGGTGAGCGCGCCGCTGCGGTCCAAAGCGTCGGCGCAGGCGGCGAGTTCGAGTGCCGCGTCGATCCGATCCGGTGGTCCCGCCGCGGTGCCGTGCACGGTATAGCGCACCCGATGACCGGCCCGAACCAGAAAATCGCTGGTACAGACGAATTTTCCGTCGAAGAAGGTGGCACCGTGGATCACGTGCGCACCGGCCCGCAGTGCCGCGACCGTCTCGGCATTGGCGGCCCGCAGCACGGCGATATAGCTTTCGGGATCGGCCGCCGGATCGTGCGCGGCGCAATGGATCTCCACCATCGGACTGCCGAACCGATCACGGAAGTCCGCGAGCCTGCGTGCGCGCGCATCGTCGAATGCGCTGCGCCGCGCATGATCCGGCGCCACATCCGCCGCGCCCGCGATGGTGCCCAGTTCGGTATCGAGGGCACGCAGCAACTCGAATTCACACTGCGCCGCGCGCACCAGGTCGACGGCGGAACAGACGACACGATCACCGAACACGATCAAACGCGGCCTCCTGTGTCTTCGCCGGACACGGACGGCAACACTGTAGCTAAAGCATGTCCAGCGCCGCTTAGCCGAGTAGCGGACATTGCCCTTCTCGGGCGTCGTCGGTTCCAGCCGTTGGTGCGGTCCGACCACGCAGCCAGCGCGCGACCACAATCGACGGCGGCCTCCTCGAAGACCTGTTGGCGCACCTCACTCCGCCAACTCAACCCCGACGCGACTGCTTCGCAGCGAGTAGCACAGTGACTTCGTCGTCCTGTAACTGATGGAAGTCGCGGTACGCCATGCCGACACCGCCGAGCGAGCGCGGCACCCACGGGCAGACCACCTCATCCGCCTCGGCGGCCACCCGGCGCAACGCCTCGGTGGACGACACCGGCACCGCGACCACGATCCGCGTCGGCTGGTGCAGCTGGGCCACCCGGCAGGCGACGGCCACCGTCGCCCCGGTCGCCATGCCGTCGTCCACGATCACCGTCGTGCGGCCGGAGATCGGGATCGGCTTGGCATCACCGCGCCACATCTCGCGTCGGCGCTCGAGTTCGGCGCGTTCCACATCCTCGATCTCGGCGATCTGGCGCGTCGTTATCCCGGTGTGCGACAACACATCCTGATTGAGGACCCGGATCCCTTCCTCGCCGATTGCGCCCATCGCCAGTTCCGGCTGCCAGGGCACACCGAGCTTGCGGACCAGCATGATGTCGAGATCGCCCCCGATGACCCCGCACACCGCGGCTGCGACCGGAACCCCGCCGCGAGGCAGTCCGAGCACCAGCGGCTGCATCGCACGCAGGTGGCCGAGTTCCAAACCCAGCGCGCGACCGGCCGCTGTCCGATCGGAGTAGATCATCCGAATTAACGCTACTCCGGTGCGCGCTCGGTGATCGCGAATCGTCGCAATGCCAGGCTGGGGTTGGTACGGCGGACCGCGGCCAGCTGTTCGAGGTCGATATCCGCGGTGAGTACGCCGGGTTCGTCGCCGAGTTCGGCGAGGACGGCACCCGCCGGATCGATGATCATCGAGGCGCCCGCACCGCGCGGCGCGCATTGATCGGCGGCGGCCACGTACACCGTGTTCTCGATGGCACGCGCGCGCAGCAGCGTCGTCCACTGATCGACCTTCGCCGGACCGGGAATCCACTGCGCGGGCAGTACCAGCACCTGGGCTCCGGCGGCGGCGACGCGACGGCAGCCTTCCGGGAAGCGAAGATCGAAACAGGTCTGCATGCCGAATGTCACACCACCGACCGTGAAGGTGGCCGGAGCCTCGATCGCACCCGCCTCGACGACATCGGATTCGAGATATCCGAACGCGTCGTAGAGATGCACCTTGCGGTATGTCGTCACCAGGTTCGCGTCGGGTCCGAGCACGACGAGGGTATTGCGGATCCGCCCGGCCGCCGCCACCTGCTCGACCGTTCCGGCCACCAGATACACCCCGAATTCGCGCGCGATTTCGCCGAGGCCGGTGACGAACGGCCCGGTCAGCGGTTCGGCGACGGCCACGACCCGCTCGTCGAGCCGCGCCACGGCAAACATCGAGTATTCGGGCGCGACCACCACCTTCGCACCCCGTTCGGAAGCGGCGCGAACGTGCTCGCGCAAGGCTTCGAGGTTGGCGGACGGATCGGTTCCCGCTGCGAATTGGACCACCGCCACAGCCACCGCTGACACCGCTGGGACGTGATGCGCGGACACGCTTTCGGGTTGCATACGTCTCACCGTATTGGCCCGGTGGCCGGGACGACCACTGCTAGGCAGTAAACTGCTGGTCAATGAGTACCAATCAGGTCGACAGCGTTCCTGGCGACAACGACAGGGACAACGACGGCCCGACCTTCGCCGATCTCGGCATTGATGACCGCATCCTCGCGGCCATCGCCGATGTGGGCTATGAGTCGCCGTCTCCCATCCAGGCGGCAACCATTCCACCGCTGCTCGACGGCGCCGATGTGGTCGGGCTGGCCCAGACCGGCACCGGCAAAACCGCGGCATTCGCCATCCCGATCCTCATGGGTATCGAGGTGACCGGCAAACTCCCGCGCGCCCTCGTGCTGGCCCCGACGCGCGAACTCGCGATCCAGGTGGCCGAGGCATTCGGCCGCTACGCCACCCACATCCCCGGACTGCATGTGCTGCCGATCTACGGCGGCCAGGCCTACGGCGTCCAGCTCTCCGGCCTGCGCCGCGGCGCGCACGTCGTGGTCGGCACGCCGGGCCGGGTGATCGATCATCTGGAGAAGGGCACGCTCGACCTGTCGCAGCTGCAGTATCTGGTGCTCGACGAGGCCGACGAGATGCTGAAGATGGGGTTCCAGGAGGATGTCGAGCGCATCCTCGCCGATACCCCGCGCGAGAAGCAGGTCGCACTGTTCTCCGCGACCATGCCCTCGGCGATCCGCAGCATCTCCAAGAAGTATCTGCGCGAACCGGTCGAGATCACCGTCAAGTCGAAGACCTCGACCAATACCAACATCACCCAGCGCTGGGTGCAGGTTTCGCATCAGCGCAAGCTCGACGCACTCACCCGGATCCTCGAGGTCGAGTCGTTCGAGGCGATGATCCTCTTCGTGCGCACCAAGCAGGCCACCGAGGAACTGGCCGAAAAGCTGCGCTCGCGTGGTTTCTCCGCCGCGGCGATCAATGGCGATATCGCGCAGAACCAGCGTGAGCGCACCATCGGCCAGCTGAAGTCCGGTGCGCTCGACATCCTGGTCGCCACCGATGTCGCCGCGCGCGGCCTCGATGTGGATCGCATCTCGCATGTGGTCAACTACGACATTCCGCACGACACCGAGTCCTATGTGCACCGCATCGGCCGCACCGGCCGGGCCGGGCGCAGCGGTCAGGCGCTGCTGTTCGTCGCGCCGCGGGAACGTCATCTGCTCAAGTCGATCGAGCGCGCCACCCGGCATCCGCTGACCGAAATGCAGCTGCCCAGCGTCGATGATGTGAACACCCAGCGCGTCGCCAAATTCGGCGATTCGATCACCGAGAACCTCAGCTCGACGAATCTGGCGCTGTTCCGCAAGCTCATCGAGGACTACGAGCGCGAGCACAACATTCCGCTGGTGGATATCGCGGCGGCGCTGGCGGTCAGCGGCTACGACGGCGACAACTTCTTCATGGAGCCCGAGCCGGAGCCGGTCGAACGCCCGCAGCGCGAGCGCATGCCGCGCGGGGATCGGCCCGCCCGCCGGTTCGAGGGCGAGGATCGCGGCCCTTCGCATCACCGCGGGACCGGAGCCGAATTGGCGACCTATCGGATCAGCGTCGGCAAGCGGCACCGGGTGGTGCCCGGCGCGATCGTCGGCGCCATCGCCAATGAGGGCGGACTGCGCCGCAGCGATTTCGGCCATATCAGCATCCGTCCGGACCACAGCCTGGTCGAACTGCCCGCCGACCTATCCTCGGAGACGCTGGAAGCGTTGCGGCGCACCAGGATCAGCGGCCAGCTCATCCAGCTGCAACTCGATTCCGGCCCGCCGAACGGACGTTCGTTCCGCCCCGGACCGCGTCGCGATCGCGACGGCGGCAAGCGACCGGAACGGCGTAAGCCACGCTCCTGAGCCCGAGGTCAGGGCTGGACTTCGGTGATGCCCGTGCGGTGGCGCCGGCCGAGTTCGGTGTAGAAGCCCGGATTGAGTTTGACCCAGCCTTCGGCCTGGGTGCCTTCGATGGACTTCTTGACCTCGGCGGGTGCACCGGCGGCAAGGACGCCCGCGGGGATTTTGGCGTGCGGCGGGACCAGGGAGTGCGCGGCGATCATTGTCCCCGCGCCGATTTCGGCCAGATCCAGGACCGTGCTGCCATTGCCGACAATGGCCTCCGCGCCGACCGACGCACCGTGGAAGACCACGCTGTGGGCGATGGTCGCGCCGGGGCCGATTTCCATCGGCACATCCGGCGGCACGTGCAGGACCGCATTGTCCTGGACATTGGCACGTTCCCGAATGGTGATCGGCGCCAGGTCCGCGCGCAGCACCGCGCCGTACCAGATGGACGCGCCCGCCTCGACGCGCACATCACCGATCAGGGTCGCGGTCGGCGCGATGAACGCCGTCGGATCGACCGTGGGCCGTTTGCCTTCGAATTCGTAGAGTGGCACCGGTTCACGGTAACCCAGCGCTATCTCACCAGCGTTCGGCCAAGGCGAGGGTGCGTTCGGCCGCGGTGACCATCGGCCGCAGCTGCGCGGTGAACCGCTGCGCGGTGACCGGCACGATATCGACATCGACCCCGGTGCGCACCGAGTATCTGCCGTCGCCGATCACGTCGATCCAACACAGCACTCCGAATGGATGCAGCTCGCCGTCGGCGCGCCGCACGGACACCACAATCTGACCGATGCCGTCGCGGGATTGCCTGAGCAGCTTGCGAATCCGGGTCGGCGTGGTGGGTCCGGCCACCGGCACGGTCACCAGATCCCGGCTGTCCTCGGTGACTCGGGCCAGCGGTGCGGTCAGTTGCGGTGTGGTGCCGGGCGAATTTTCCGGCAGCACCGAAATAATCCGTGCGGAAAGGTTTTTCACGCGATCGACGAACAGTCGGATATCGCCGCCGCGATCGGTGGTCGCACCCGCACGTTGCGCCGCGACCACCGCGATATCCCCGGTGATCGCGCCGAGTACGCGCACCGGACGCGATTCCGCCGCGATGCCTGGCTGGGCCGTTACGGGACCGGTCTGTTCGACCAGACCGGTTGCCTCGACCGTGCCGTTCGGCCCGTCGTCGACCGCCGACGGCTCGGCTGTAGCGCGCTCCCCGAAGACCTCGATGCGCAGGGTGGGGCGTGCGAGCACCCGCAGTGCACCCTCCAGGTCGGCGTCGAGAGTCTCATCGCACCAAAGGTTAAGGGCGGGGAGTTGCGCGGCGCGCTCAACGGTGTCGCGAGCCGAGAGGCGGACGGCGAGCGGGTAGGGGATGCGGTCGCCATCGGTGCGGGCCCAGGCCATGGCGAACTGGTCCGGGGTCAGCGTCCAGTTCACTCCAGTTCGGTCCATTCGCCGACGACCGGGGGCGTCGTCGGATCCATATCGCCGATCAGCTCACCGCCGTCATCGGCCGGTTCCAAGAAGGTCAGATCGTCGTCGAAGAAGTGGTAATCCTCGTCGTACTCGTCCTCTTCGCGGGCCTGTGCGCGGGCGGCGGCCGCGCTGGTGCTCACACCGGAGCGCGGGCTGTCACCCGCGACCATGGCGCCGCCCATGAGTCCGCCGACCGCGCCCGCGCCGACGCCGTTGATCGCATCGCCACTCGCATCGCGTTTGCGCTCATCGCGTTTGCGTTCGTCGTCGGTGTTCGAGGTGCCGGGAACGGTCGGGGCGACCACCGAGGTGGACGCGGCGGTGGTTACCGGTGCGGCGGTACCCGGTCGCACCGGGCGATCCGGTGTGGTCGTCGGTGTGGTGGCTGCGGCAGGTGTGGTCGATGCGGGGAAATCTGCCGTCGGCACAACGGGTTTGGCGGTGGCGGGCGTGGTTTCGACGGCGGTGCTCACCGGAGTCACGGTGGTCGGCGCAGCCGCCGCTTGGGTCGTCACGGCGGCCGGTTCGACGGTGGTGTGCGGTGTGGTCGGCACCGGTGCGGTGGTCGAAACCGTTGGGGTGGTGAGGGTTTGCGTACCGGTGTCGAGCACGGGCATCGTGGCCACTTGCGCGGCCGGTGTGGTGCCGGACGGCTGCGGCACGTCGGCGGTCACCGCATCCGGGAAGGCGGGAACGCCGGATCCGGTCGAGATGAACACATTCGTGTAGATGCTGTCCATCGCCTGCACGACGTCCTGACGGGTGCCATCGGCGGATTTCTGGGTCGCGGTGTTCTCGGTCGCCTTGGTCGGATCCAGCAGTGCGCCGGCCAGATCCGTGGTCTGGCTGGATGGTTCGACTACAGCCGCGCGCAGTGCCTCGGCGGCATCGCCCGCCTGGCCGAGCCGCTGACCGACCGCGGCCATGACATCCGCGAGTTGCTGTCCCTGCCGCTCGAATTCGCGCACCGCATCGGCGGCGGAATCCGCCGCGGCACCGCGCCAACCATCGGCCATCGCGGCCCGAATATCGCTGTGCGCCTGCTCGACTGCGGTGGCGAGCCCGGTCGAACTGCCCTGCCACGCTTGCCGTCCGGCCGCGAGGACAACCGGATTCATCAGCTGGACACCGTCGTGGATTTCCCGATGCGACAGGTTGTCGAAGATTTCGACGGTCCGCGCGTAGTTGGGGTCCGTATAGCTGGGGTCGGCATACCGAATGGGCGTCTTCTCACCGGAGTGCGGCATCTTACGCATGCGCGGCTCCCGCCACCTCGACCTGACCGACCGCCGCTGCCAGATCCGTATCGGCCTGGGTGTACGCCACTCCGGCCGCGCGGAAGGTCTGCGCGAGCACCCGCGCGGCGTCGGCGTAGGCCCGCAACCGGGTGATAGCGCCATCGGCCTTGTCCTCGAAGCCGCGTCGCAGCGCCGCACCGGAATCGAAGCCGCCGAAGCCGGGAAGCGAAGTGGCCCCACTCAATACGGCGATCTGGCCCTCGACCTCATCGGCGAGCTGTTCATAGCGCTTGGCGCACTGCTCGTGCGCCCCCTCGGCGACCAGTACCCCATCGATCCAGAGCTGGCCGTCGTCGATCGCCTGATTCAGAGCTGTCACGTCCGACATCTCGCCGCCCCCTTCCTCGTCGTGCTGCCCGCGCAGCCGTGATCAACTCACCGGTGCGCCAACCCCACGACGACACCCTGCATCCAGTCCGCGATGTCGGCAGCGACCCGCGCGTGCACCGGCTCGTGCAACAGGTCGTGCCCGGCGTCGGCGTACTCACGCAAACTTACCCAATCGTGGCGACGAGTCCAGACCCTCATCGCATCGATCGGCGCCCGTCGGTCCTCGATGCCGTGCACGGCGAGGACGGGCAGGGTGTTCGGCAACGGCGTGCCGGGTGCACCGGGTGCGCCGCCACCCAGCGCTCGTTTCGGCACTCCCGACAGCACCAACCCGATCAGCTCACTCGGCGGCAGGCTCGGCTGCAGCGGGTACTTGGCCTCCAGTCCGTGCAAGTCGTCGGCCGCACTGGTCTGATCCGGCACCGCCGCGCCGAGGATCCCCAGGGCAGTGACGGCCCCGAGTGAATGGCCCATCAGGATCAGTGGCGTACCCGGTAATTCCGTGCGAACCAGCTCGACCAGCTGCATCGCATCGGCCACCAGTTCCACCAGCGTGCCGGGATTATTCGGATCGCCCTCGCTCAATCCGTGCCCCGCGGTGTCCAGCGCCCACACCTCGATCCCGGCGGATTTCGGGGTGCGGGCGAAGCGGTGGTAGTGGCCGCTGTGCTGGCCCATTCCGGGCAAGAGCACCGCAACCGCCGTCGGGTTGTCGACCGGCCATCGCCGATAATGCATCCGGCCCCGCGCGCTGTCGAAGAAAGGCATCCGTAAATACTGGCAACTTGCTGAGATGCAGTCGAGTTCCTGACATAACTACTGGTGAGTTCATAACTGACAAGGTGGCTGGACTACCGGCCGAGGGTCGGACAAGAGAGTCGAGGTTCGCTTTGAGGTTCGCTTTGCGGAACGTAGGAGTGTGGGCGGTCGGATTTGCGCTGAGTTGTGCCGGTGTGGATGTGGCGGCCGCGATGGCCGAGCCGCAGCCGGATGCGGTCGCCGCATGCGCGCCGGCCCAGGCGGCGACGGCCGTGCCCGCCGGTCTGCCGCTGCTCGATTGGTCGGAGA
The DNA here is from genome assembly GCF_044465765.1 of Nocardia sp. NPDC049526. NCBI lineage: Bacteria > Bacillati > Actinomycetota > Actinomycetes > Mycobacteriales > Nocardiaceae > Nocardia > Nocardia sp. NPDC049526. The sequence goes on from NZ_JBITMA010000007.1 coordinate 415,579, forward strand.
ACGTGGGGTACGACGCGCAGGGCAACCTGTGGGTATCGCGGCTGTACCGCAATGAGGTGCAGCGCTACGACAGCGCGGGCCGGTTGACCGCGACGGTGCCGGTCGAATTCCCGGGCGCGATTCGGCTCGGCCCGGATGGACTGCTCTATGTCGTCTTCGGCGTGTCACCGTCGAGCGTGCTGCGTCCAGGTGGTGTGATGCGCTTCGACCCCGACGAGCCCAGGCCGGCGGTATTCGCCTCCGGATTCACCATGCCCAACGGTGCTGCCTTCGATGCGCAGGGCAATCTGTACGTCGCGTCCAGCCTCGGCGTCATCCGGATCCGTCCGGACGGCAGCGTCGATGCCGACTGGACCGCTCGGGCGAACTACGCCGGTGCCAATGGCATTGTGGTGCAGGACAATTCGATCTACGTCAGCATGAACGGCAATCCGCTCGGTCGGATCGTGCGGTTCCCGATCGACGATCCGGCCGGCGTCGCGGTGGTCGCCGACTTGACGGTGTCACCCGGAATACCGGACTTCGTAGACGATCTCGTCGTCACTGACGCGGGCGTGCTCTACGTGACCACCTTGACCGGCCAGCTGGTTCGGGTCGACCCGGCCGCGAATACCGCATGCGCGGTACTGACCGGCCAACCGATGACATCGGTGGTCGCCGTGCCCGGCCGTTCCGACGAACTCATCGCCGGCACCGAGAGCGGCGCGATCCTGCGGATTCGCCTGCCGCACTGAGCGAATCGTCAGTCCTCGACGAGGTCGGGGGGCGCGGCCTGACGCCAGGAATCCAGCAGGATGTCGTACAGTTCGTCGATATCTTCCACGGCGGAGAGCCGGGCCCGGACCCAGGACGAGGACGACTCGTGCGGCGGGACCCAGAACTTGTCCGGTTCGGCGGCGATGAGTTCTGCGCGATCGTGTCTGGGGCAGCGGATGGCGAACGAGGTCTGATCGTCGGGGATGGTGACGAACATTTTGCCCGCCACATCGAAGGTGGGATGGTTCCAGCGTTCCTTCTCCACGGTCTTGGGAAAGGACAACGCGATACGGCGCACGTCGTCGGCGTCGAGCACGGTTCAGCCTCCGGTTCGGAAATCGGACTCCTATCGTGCACATCGCTTCGTCGGTCATCAAGTGACGGCGTCGGTTATGCGGGACGCGATCGTGCGCAACCGCTCCACCAGGACGGGCGGCTCGTGGACTCGGAAGTCCGCGCCGAGTTCGATCAGGCGGTATGCCAACCAGGTCGGGTCGTCGTCGCGGGTAGCCTCCAGTCGGCACGAGTCGTCGTCGATGGGTGCGATATCTCCGGGGGAGTCGCCGAGACGGCCCGCGACCCGGCCGATCGGGGCCTGGATGCTCACGCGGACGCGGAAGGACGGCGTGCCCCAATCGGTTCGGCGACCTGCCACATAGGCGGCCGGATCCGCGGCGGGCAGTGCTCGCCGGCTGTAGCGGGCTCCGGTGGGCTGCGGTCGGTCGATGCGATCGACTCGGAAGATGCGCCAGTCGTCGCGGTCCATATCGTGGCCGACGAGGTACCAGCGACGCCGTGACGGCACCAGCCCGACCGGTTCGATATGGCGACGGGTTTCGGCACCGGATTCGCCCCGATACGCGAAACGTACCCGCTCCCTATTGGTTACGGCCGCGGCCAGCGCGGTCAGCACCTCGGGATCGACGGTCGGGGCATCGTCGGTGTGCGGCACCAGGGCGGTGCCGAGTACCCGCACCCTGCGGCGCAGTTTGGCGGGCAACACCTGTTCCAGCTTGGCGAGCGCGCGGACCGAGGCCTCCTCTATACCGACGATGGCCGATCCGGCGGCGGCACGCAGCCCCACCGCGATGGCGACCGCCTCTTCGTCGTCGACCAGGAGCGGCGGCATCGCGGTACCGGCGATGAGCCGGTAACCGCCCGTCGCGCCCATCGTCGCCTCGACCGGATAGCCCAGTTCGCGCAGCCGGTCGATATCGCGGCGCACGGTGCGGTCGGTGACGCCGAGTCGATCGGCGAGTTCGCTGCCCGGCCATTCCCGTGGTGTCTGCAACAGGGAGAGCAAGCGCAGCAGGCGCGCGGGGGTGTCGTTCATGATTTCAGGATTCCAGATAACTAGGACCTAGATTGTCCTACTTGGCTCCTAACGTAGTTGATGAACCCAAGAGCTAGGAGTCACCCGATGAACGAGATTCGCCCCTTCCGCATCGACATTCCGCAGGCCGATATCGACGATCTGATCGACCGGCTGGCCCGCACCCGCTGGTCGGCGCAACTGCCGGGCAAGGGCTGGGAGCGCGGTGTCCCGGTCGACTATCTGCGGGAACTGGCCGAGTACTGGCGCACCGGATTCGACTGGCGGGTCCAGGAGGCGGCATTGAACGAGTTCCCGCAGTTCACCACCGAAATCGGCGGCCTGGACGTGCATTTCCTGCATGTGCGTTCACCCGAACCGGATGCGCTGCCGCTGATCCTGACCCACGGCTGGCCCAATTCGTTCGTCGAATTCACCAAAACCATTGGCCTGTTGACCGATCCGCGCGCCCACGGACTCGATCCGGCGCAGGCATTCCATGTCGTGGTCCCGTCGGTGCCCGGTTTCGCATTCTCCGAAGGGCCGAAGGAGACCGGGATGACGGTGCGTCGGGTGGCCGAGATGTGGGTCGAGCTGATGGACCGGCTCGGCTACCAGCGCTACGGCACCCAGGGCGGCGATCTCGGGGCCTATGTGGCACCGGAAATCGCCCGTATCGCACCGGATCGTGTGGTCGGTGTGCATATCGATGGCGGTATCGGCATGCCGACCGAGGCCGACGTGCCGACCATGACGCCGGAGGAACGCGCGGAATGGGACCAGATGCAGGGCTGGATGTCCGGCGGCGTGAACCACCACGTGCTATTGCGCGCCGCGCCACAGACTTTCGCGCATGCCTGGACCGATTCGCCGGTGGGCCTGCTCGCCTGGCTGATGCAGAAATTCGACGAATTCACCCCGCTGGCCGAACTGGCCGAGGACGTCATGGACCGCGATCATCTGCTGACCAATATCAGCCTGTACTGGTTCACCAACACGGCAGGGACGTCGTCTTGGCCGATGTACAACGGACTCGGCGACGGCGGATTCGTCTGGCCTACCGGACAAAAGGCGGTACCGACGGGCGTCTACGCGGGCGGTTCCGCACTCATGCTGCGACTCGCCGAGCGCGACAACACCATTGCGCACTGGCCCGAGGGCAATACCGGAAACCACTTCGTGCCGATGGAACTGCCGGATATGCACGTCGCCGATATCCGAGCGTTCTTCGGCAAGGTGACGCGAGCGCTCAGTTGTTCTGGTGCGTGATTTCGTCCCGCGATACCGAGTCCGCGTGGTTCGGGGCGGCCGGTGCCACCGGCTCCTGAGTCGAGGCAGGCTGTGCCGGTGCCGGTGCGGCGCTCTCGGGCGCCGGCGCCGGCACGGGAAGATTCGGAACGAAGAACATCCCGACCGTCGGCGTCATCACGCAGTGTGCGAACGGGTAGTCGATCATGCCCCACATCGAGGCGATGACCGTGCCAGGACCGCTGGTCACGGTCTTCGACAGCGTCGGCATGTTGTATTCGGTCCGGTCGTCGAGCGTGGTGAGGCCGCTCGCGCCGGTATTGACGTTCAGCCAGGCCACGACGAGCCCGGAGGACAGCGGTGCGCCCGAATGCGCGGGCGTCGCGCTGAACCGCAGGCTGCCGGGCAGCGGGTCCGCGGCGCCATTGGGGTTGGAGCCGTCGGTGGAGGCCGCCGCGATGATCGTGGTGACCGGGCCGATGCTGCCGCAGCCGAAGGTCGGCGCGGCATAGGCGAACGGGGTGAACGCGGCCGAGACATTGCGCAGCTCGGCGATATCCACCATCTTCGTGAACTGGGTGAGCGCGCCGACGCCCGCCTGTGCGGCCGGATCGGATCCGGCATCGGTGGTGAGCTGTGCGAGTCCGGTATCGACGGTGGATGGCTCGGCGACCGCCGTACCGGTTAGGGCGAGGACCGCACCGATGCCGAAAGAGGTCACTGCCGCGGCGGCGCGTGCGATGGATCTGCCGTTCACTCGTTCTCCTCGATACCGAACACCCGGGATAGCCCGGCCCCACGTGCAGCAACGTACCAGTTCGTCGCTTACGTCGCCCAGGGACTCACAACCAACCGCGCAGGCCGCTGAGGGCCGACGCGCGACACATACCCGATCTGCCCTTGTGACCCACTCGACAGTGAGAGATTACCGGGGGGTAGGTTTGACGCGGACGTACGAGACACACCGGGAGATGTGTATGAAACTAAGTCTGACGCCCGACGAGGTGGGCTTCCGCGACGAGCTGCGGAACTTCTACCGGACCGAGATTCCCTCCGACATCCGTGACCGCGTCAAATACGGCCACGAACTGTCCCGCGAGGACATCGTCACTTCGAACAAGATCCTCAACGACCACGGTCTGGCCGTGCCCAACTGGCCGGTCGCGTGGGGCGGCAAGGACTGGACGCCGATTCAGCGCCACATCTGGCAGGACGAAATGCAGCTGGCTTCGGTGCCCGAGCCGCTGACGTTCAATGCCCAGATGGTGGGCCCGGTGATCGCGCAATTCGGCTCGCAGGAGATCAAGGAGCGCTTCCTGCCGCCGACGGCCGCGCTGGATATCTGGTGGTGCCAGGGCTTCTCCGAGCCCGACGCCGGATCCGATCTGGCCTCGCTGCGCACCACCGCGGTGCGTGACGGTGACTCCTACATCGTCAACGGCCAGAAGATCTGGACCACGCTCGGTCAGTACGCGGACTGGATCTTCTGCCTGGTCCGCACCGATCCGAACGCACCGAAGAAGCAGGCGGGCATCTCCTTCCTGCTGTTCGATGTGAAGTCTCCCGGCGTCACCATCCGCCCGATCAAGCTCATCGACGGCGGCTACGAGGTCAACGAGGTCTTCTTCGAGAATGTGCGGGTGCCCGCCGATCAGCTGGTCGGCGAGGAGAACCAGGGCTGGACCTACGCCAAATTCCTGCTCGGCAACGAGCGCACCGGCATCACCGGTGTCGGGCGTACCAAGGTCAAGCTCGGTGTCGCCAAGGATTACGCGCGCCAGACCAAGTCGGGTTCGGGCACCCTGCTCGAGGATCCGGTCTTCGCCGCGCGCATCGCCGAACTGGAGAACGAACTGCTCGCACTGGAGCTGACCCAGTTGCGCGTGGTCTCGAACTCCTCGGACGGTAAGCCGAATCCGGCCTCGTCGGTGCTCAAGCTGCGCGGTTCCGAACTGCAGCAGGCCGCGACCGAGCTGCTGCTCGATATCGCGGGCCAGGATGCACTCCCGGTCGACGCCGCCGATATCGCCTCGCCCGGTTGGGCACAGCGCAGCGGCCCCGGCTATCTGAACTACCGCAAGACCACCATCTACGGAGGCTCCAGCGAGGTGCAGCGCACCATCATCGCCTCCACGATCCTCGGATTGTGAGGCGCCGCCATGGATTTCGAACTCACCGATGAACAGGCCATGCTGCGCGACACGGTTCGCGACCTGCTCGCCCGCAACTACGATCCCGAGACCCGCCTGAAGGTCACCGACACCGAACTCGGCTGGAGCCGCGATGTCTGGAACCAGCTGGCCGAACTCGGCGTGCTCGGCCTGAGCTTCACCGAGGAGGACGGCGGCGTCGGCGCCGGTCCGGTGGAGACCATGGTCGTGCTCGAGGAGATCGGGCGCCGGCTGGCGCCCGAACCGCTGCTGGATGCGGTGCTGGTGCCGGGCGGTCTGGTCGCGCGGGTCGGCAGTGCCGAACAGCGGCAGCGGATTCTGCCCGAGGTGACCGGCGGCACCAAGCTGCTGGCGTTCGCGCATGCCGAGCCCGGTGTGCGCTGGCCGTCCACCGACCTCGCGACCACCGCTGTGCAGCAGGGGGATTCGTGGGTGCTGACAGGTCTCAAGAATCCGGTTCCGCACGGTGACAGCGCCGATGAGCTGGTGGTCAGCGCGGTGCTGCCGACGGGCGGTATCGGGCTGTTCCTGGTGGATGCAGCCGGGGTGCAACGCAAGTCGTACCGGACGCTCGACGGTCAGCGCGGCGCGCAGATCGAATTCGACAAGGTTCCAGGTGAATTGCTCGGTGACAATATCGACGCCGCCGAGGCGGTGCAGATCACGATCGGGCACGCGCAGGCCGCGCTGTGCGCGGAGTCCATCGGTGCGATGGAAGAGGCGCTGCGGCTGACGACGGATTATCTGAAGACGCGCAAGCAGTTCGGCGTCACGCTGTCGAAGTTCCAGACGCTGACCCAGCGGGCGGCGAATATGTACGTCTCGCTGGAACTGGCGCGCAGCATGAGCCTCTACGCGAACGCGTCGCTGGCCGATGGTGCCGACGATCCGGTGGTGGCGTCTCGGGCGCGGCTGCAGGTCGGACGCTCGGCTCGGCATATCGGCCAGGAGGCGATTCAGATGCACGGCGGCATCGGTGTCACCGCGGAATACCCGGTGAGTCACTACGTCGCCCGGCTCACCGCGATCGAGCGCACGCTCGGAGGTGGGCTGGAGCATCTGCGGGTGCTCAGTGCGCAGGTCGGCGATTACGACCTGCCGGAGCTGTAGGGTCCGGTAGTTCCCAACGGCGGCGCGTACGAAGTACGTGCCGCCGTTTCGCTATTCGTCGTCGCTCAGCCCCGGCGAGGTGGCCGTCGGCACGCGGCGTGTCGTCGGCGGCTCTTCGAAGGTCGGGTCGACGGTAGGACGCGGCTGGGTGGCCGGCGGCAGCTCGATCTCGGTGCTGAAGGCGGGCGACGGCGCGGCTGTCGGGGCGGAGGTCTGTGACCCTCGGGTCGTGGATTCCGGCAAGGCCGACGGCGGAACGGTGAAATCGACCGACTTGCGCGGCGGTCCCGGGCGCGCGACCTGCCAGCTCGGCGACGGCGGGATGAACACCTTCGGCGCCGCAGAGGTGCTCGTGCCGTAACGCACGGCGGGGACGGCGTCGTCATTGGCGGATTTGATCGGCGGGGGAGCGACGTAGGTGTCGTGCTTGCCGAGTCCGCAGGCGCCGATGAGAACGAGTCCGAGCGAGACCGCGCCCGCGGCGATCACCGGACCGGCGATCTTGGCCCTGCTGCTCTCCATCGGTGACACTCCTCGTCCGTTCGAGTGGACTCACAATAATCGAGGCCGGTCGACCCGGCCAGACGAGCACACACTGGGCACGCACGCCGCCAGCGCGAATTAAACAGTGGTGATTCAGATATCGAATTGGTCTCTTCGGCGTGTCGCGGACACGTGTCGTGGTCGAACCACGTTCCGGGGCCGTAGCGTGTGTGATCAAAGTTACGCGTGAGACGCCAGTACCTAGATGAGAGACGCGCGGTGTAAATCGGGCGACGGCAATACTCTGATCGGCGTCATCGAGGAGTTGATGATGGGAGCTTACTCGACAACTCCGTTGCGAGCCTCCGCCGCGGCCGACGAATCGGCCGCCCCGGAAGCTTCGCAGCAAGTCGTGTCGAACCCGCCGGTGCGCACGCTGTCCACGATTTTGTCGCGGATAACGGCCTGGCTGATTTTCATCGGCGGCATCGTCGGAGCCGTGCTCGGCATCGCCGGACTGCACGTCGAAATCACCGTCGCCGGACTGATTCTGGCGTGCACAGCTGGTCTGGTGCTGTTGAAGCTACGCGCGGATCGAACCAGCTGAACCATGCCGCGGCGGCGCGGAAAAACGCGAGCGCGCAGGGCTTTCGGGCTCTAGCGTAATTCGGTATGAGGATCGAGATCACCGCCGATGCCGCACGGTTCCGGTCGCTGACCGAGCCGTTTCTGCTGCGTGATCCGTTGCGGCACACGGTGATCACCACCGGGATCGCCAACCACCTGACCGGTATGCAAGTCGATGCCGACTGCTCGCGGTTCCTGTCCGTCCACGACGACGACGCGATGGTGATCGGCGTAGCCATGCGCGCGGCCGGACGCGGCGTGTATCTCGGTGAGCTGCCTGCGGGAAGTGTTGTGCCCGTTGCCGATGCGATGGCCGAGGTCGCTGCGGATGCGGGTGGGGTCGAGGGCGCGACCGACGATGCCACCGAATTCGCCGAGCGCTGGGGCGAGCGGCATGGTGTCGGCTATCGGGAGGCGTACTCGACCCGCCTCTACCGGCTCGCGGACTTGAACTTTCCGACTGTCGCCGGATCAGCCCGCCGCGCAACCGATTCCGATATCGGGTTGTGCGTCGAGTGGGCCGAAGCCATGCGCCGCGAATCCGGTATGCCGCCGCCGAGCCTGACCGCCATCGCCATCCGGAACCGCATCGCGACCGGCCGGTGGTGGCTGTGGGAGCTCGACGGTAGGCCCGTCTCCCTTGCCGCACACCAGGTCCCGGTCTTCGGCTGGTCCCGAATCGGTCCCGTCTACACCCCACCCGTCCACCGCGGCCACGGCTACGCCGGCATCCTCACCGCCCACGTATCCCGCACCCTGCACTGGCAAAACCTGAACGTCTGCCTCTTCGCCGACATCGCCAACCGCACCGCGAACCACATCTACCGAACCATCGGCTTCGAACCCGTCCGCGATTTCACGCACTACCAATTCACCTAGGCCGCAATCGCTCCCTGATCGGCGCACGCCAAACTTTCTGCGTTTCTTCAGATTTCTACAAGATCAGCACGGAACCCTGTTGGCCATGCCTTTCTTCGTTGCACGGTCCACCACGCTGCTCGTTCGAGGCGGCGTCATCGCCGCTGCGGTCGCCACCGCTATCACCGTTCCGCAGGTTTCGGCGTCGGCGGACAGTACGCAGTACGCCGCCCTCGCGCTGTCGACGTCGACCGGTTCCACCGGACGGGCCTGGAACTATCCGTCGCCCGGCGAAGCCCGCGATGCCGCCATCAACTCCTGCAACGAAGCCGCTCCCGCGGTGCAACACCCCGGCACCGGCTCTGCCGGTCCCTACACCACCGGCGGCGACTGCGACTGGAAGGTCTGGATCGAGAGCGGCGAATGCGCCGCGATCGTCCAGTCGACCGAATACGACCCGGAAACCAAATCCGAAGGCACATCCTGGTACACCTCCGGCCGAGGCAGCACCCGCGATGAAGCCGATTACAACGCCATCCAAAAAGGCACCGGCCACCGCTCCCAAATCCTCAACTCCGTCTGCCAGGACTGAGCATGTGGCATAAGCATGGGTGACCTCGCAGGGCCTACAGCTTTTGCGAGGTACGCCTGTTTGTGCGGCGGTCAGGGGGTGTAGGTGACCCATTCGAAGGCGGTGGCTTTGGAGCGGGTGCCTTCGGCGGTGCGGGAGCGGTTGGGTTCGTTCAGGTCGGTGAGTAGGGATTCGGTGAGGGTTACCAGGGTGGCCAGGACCGGTGGGGTGAACCAGGTGGGGCGGGTGGCGAAGAGGATGTCTTCGGTCGAGGTGTTGCCGCTGGCGCCGGGGGCGAAGGGGCAGCCGCCGAGGCCGCCGAGGGAGCCGTCGACCATGGTTGCTCCGGCTTGCAGGGCCGCGAGGGTGTTGGCGACGCCCATGCCCCAGGTGTCGTGACCGTGGAAGACGATGCGGCGGTGCGGGGTTCGGTCGCGCACCGCCGAGATCAGCTCCGATACCTGGGTCGGGTGGGCCTGGCCCAGGGTGTCGGCGACGACTATGTCGGAAGCGCCCTCGGTGCGCGGGTCGTTGGCAATGGCCAGAACTCGCTCTGGATCCACGGGGCCGTCGAAGGGGCAGGTGAAACTGGTGGCGAGGCAGAGCTGGATTTCGCCGCCCGCCTCCCGCGCCAACCGAACGGCATCCGGCATGGCGGCGACACTGTCCTCGGTGCTGCGGCCGATATTGGCCTTGTTGTGTGCGTCCGACGCGGAGAAGCAGTACTGGAAGTTGCGCACGCCCGCGGCGGCGGCCTTCTCCACATGGCGCGGCGTGGCCACCCAGACCCAACAGCGTTGCAACTCTTCGGGACTCAACGCGGCAATGAGATCCATGGTGTTGGCCATCGGCGGCACCAGATCGGGACGTGCCATCGACCCGATCTCCAGTGCGGGCACGCCCACGGCGAGCAGCTGGCGCACGATATCCACCTTGCGCTCGACCGGCAGCACCTTTCCGGTCAACTGCAGCCCATCGCGCAATGTCACATCGCGCAGCATCACTCCTCCTCCCGGGCATCCCGGGGCGGCGGCGCCTGACGCACATGCGGCGGCACGCACATCACCCCACCGCAGGGCTTTTCATTCGTGGCCGGGGTGGGATGCACCGTCGGACGCGCGTGTCCGGGCGCACTCACTTCGCGCGCACTGCGCCCCGGCGGTCGACGCCTGCCGTATACCCGTCGCGTCATACCGCCTCCACTCCATCGATACCGGCGCGCATCACGCCTCCAATCCGGCGATATCGGCATCGCTCATTCCGAGCAGTTCCGACAGCACCTCTCGCGTGTGCTCACCCAGGTCCGGTCCGACATTGCGGATCGGCAGGGACTTTCCACCGATCACCGGCACGATGCCGGGAAAGCCGACCGTCTTCGGTTGCGGCGCACCGACATCCACCGGGAACGGCTGAATCATATTGCGCGCCTTGTATTGCTCGTCGTCGACGATATCGGCGGCGGTGTAGATGGGGCCGCACGGAATGGCCGCCGCCTCCAACAGTTTCAGCGCCTCGTCGCGAGTGTGCCGCACGGTCCATTCGGCAATGGACGCGTCGAGCCGTTCGCGATTGCGCCAGCGTCCGGCATTGTCCTGCAGTTCCGGATCGGCAGCCAGATCGGGACGGCCGATCACCTCCATATAGCGCTGGAAGATGGCGTCTCCATTGCCACCGATAATGATGCTCGCGCCGTCACTGGTCGGGTAGGCATTACTCGGCGCGATGCCCTCCATCCGCCCGCCGACGCGCTCGCGATTGATGCCGTACGCAAGATAGTCGGGCACCAGCGATTCCATCACCGACAGGATCGCCTCGTTCAGCGCCACATCGATGACACGTTCCCCCAGCGGTATCGACTCGTTGGTGCGTTGCCGCTGGAACAGCGCCATCACCGTGCCGAACGCCGCGTAGATCCCCGCGATCGAATCACCGATGGAAACACCGACCCGTACCGGCGGCCGATCCGGATCCCCGACGAGTTCGCGCAGCCCGCCCACCGCCTCGGCGACCGCGGCGAAACCTGGCCGCGCGGCCAGCGGCCCGGTCTGTCCGTAAGCGGAAATCCGGGTGATCACCAGATCCGGATTGACTTCGTTCAGCACCTCCGGACCGAGCCCCCACTTCTCGAGCATGCCCGGCCGGAAATTCTCCAGCAGCACATCGCAGTGCCGGAGCAGATCCAGGACGATGCCCCGACCCGCCTTGGTGCGCAGGTCCAGCGTGATCGACTTCTTGTTCCGGTTGATGGTGCGGTACAGCATCGAGGTATCGCCGCCGTAGAGTCGCCAGTTGCGTAGCTCGTCCCCGGCCTTCGGCCGCTCTACTTTGATCACCTCGGCACCGAAATCGCCGAGGATCCGACCAGCGGTCGGCGCGGCGATGTAATTGCCGAGTTCCAGGACGCGAACCCCGTCCAGCGGGCTGATACTCATGGGCATCAGTCTGTACTATCGTGCCGCCCGGCAACGGCCCGACCTCGTACTTCGGTGAATGCAGGTAAAGCAGCCGCACGGCCCCTCAACTGCCGCAGCACAATCGGCGGTACTGCGGCAGCCATGCGATCGTCGTCACACTTCGAGCGGGGAAACTTCCTCGATGATCGAGTAGTGCTCGGCATTGCCGTGGTGCGAGGTGCTCTCGAGACCGTCGACACCGACCGGAATATCGCCGGCGAGGGTGATCCGGGTCAGCTTGCGCGGCTGGTTGTCGTAGTCGTCGACGGCGTAGTGCTGGGTGGCGCGGTTATCCCAAATGGCGACGTCACCGGGCTGCCAGTTCCAGCGGGTGGTGTTCTCCAGCCGGGTCACCCGGTCCTGGAACAGGCGGAACAGGGCCTGGGACTCGCTGGTGGAGACCCCGACGAAACGCTTGACGAAGTGCCCGACCAGCAGGGCGCGCTCACCGGTCTCCGGGTGCACCCGCACCACCGGATGCTCGGTCTCGTAGTAGTCGGACTGGAACTCGGCGCGGTAGGCGTCGGTATTCGGGTTGCTCCGGTCGGCATCGGTGGCGGCGTAGTCGTAGAGGTTGGTGTGCACGGCCCGCAGACTCTCGGCCAGACGCTTGAGCGGCTCCGGCAGCGAATCGTAGGCGGCGGCGGTGGAGGCCCAGGTGGTGGAGCCGCCGTAGGTCGGCAGGGTGACCGCGCGCAGGATGGAGGCCTTCGGGATCCGGTCGACGAAGGTGACGTCGGTGTGCCAGCTATTGGCCCGGCCGTACTCCGAGTCGATGGCCAAGCTCTTGACGCCGTGCGAGGTGACCGTCGGATGCGGGGTGGTCGGGGTGCCGAGCAGTTGCGCGAACTCGTACTGCCCGTCCTCGGTCAAATGGTCCTGGCCGCGGAAGAAGATGACCTTGTGCTCGAGCAGCGCGCGCCGGATCACCGCGACGGTTGCCGCGTCCACATCGCCGCCGAGCCGGACATTGTCGACCTGGGCGCCGATGCGAGCGCCGATTTTGGTCACGGTGGCGGTTGTCTGGGCGTAGTCGACCGTCATGAGATCACCTTCGCTGGGTTGAATCGGTTGATGCGTCCCTGAGCACATCACCGAAACCCGCACCCCAACCAGGGTTTTCGTCGCCGTGATCCCAACCTACGCCCCGCCGAGCGGAGTCATATGGCGGCGCAGTGCATGTCGCAGAGCCGCCATATGACTGCCCTCGATGGGGGTGGTGATCGGGCTGTTGTCGAGGTGATCAAATGGCGGTTGTCGGTGGCGTTTCGCGCCACCATTCGACGACCCTCGGTGAGCTGTTCGGTCGGGTCTGCTGACGTACCCTCGGCCCCCATGCCTCACCTCGGAAGGCGGGGCGATCAGCCGACGTGCTCCCGGAGGTACGCCAGATCCTCGGCAACCCCCTCGCCGGGCGTTTCCAGAACCACCGGGGCATCCGCCGTCCGGCACACCTCGGCGAGCAACTCCGGATCGATCGTCCCGTCCGCGAAGTTGGCATGACGGTCCGCGCCCGAATTGAATTCGTCGCGGGAGGAGTTCAGGTGCACCAGGTCGATGCGGCCGGTGATGGCCTTGATCCGCTCGACGACACCGACCAGATCCTCACCGCCGGCCCAGGCGTGGCAGGTGTCCAGGCAGAAGCCCGCGCCGAAATCGCCGACCGCGTCCCAGAGCCGGGCAATCGAATCGAAATGCCGGGCCATGGCGTGGTTGCCGCCCGCGGTGTTCTCGATCAGGATCGGCACCGCGAAGCCGCCCTTGTCCTGCTGACGCTCGAACAGCTTGCGCCAGTTATCGATTCCGGTCTCGAGTTCGCCGTCGGAGCGGACATGTCCGCCGTGCACCACCAGACCGAACGCGCCGATATCGGCGGCGGCCTTGGCCTGCTGTGCGACCGCATTGCGTGACGGCATGCGCAGGCGATTGTTCAGGCTTGCCACATTGATCTGATAGGACGAGTGCACCACCACATCGATCGGACTTGCGAGGATCTCCTCGGTCCGCGGATGCGGGGTCGGTTTGTCCCAACTCTGCGGGTCGACGACGAACAGTTGGATGACATCGGCGCCGAGTTTTTCACCGAAGCCGATCGGATCGCTGTCGAGCCGGACGTGTGCTCCAATGCGCATGGGGCCGAGCCTAACGAGTGCCACCGACAACGTCTTCGCCCACCGCAACGAACATGTTGCGTCCGGGCCGTGCGAACAGATACATCGGTAGGATCCAGGTGCTCGACCCGATACGGGGGGTGAATCCACTGTGCTGCGAACTGGCGATGTTTTCGCTGGATACACGATCAAACGTGTGCTCGGCCAGGGTGGTATGGGCACCGTCTACCTGGCCCAGCATCCGCGCCTGCCGCGCCTGACCGCGCTGAAATTGTTGAAGCGCGAACTCTATACAGATGCCGAGATCCGGCGCCGCTTCGAGCGGGAGGCCGATCTGGTCGCTCAGCTCGACCATCCGAATATCGTTACCGTCTACGACCGCGGCGCCGAGGATCAGCAGCTGTGGATCTCGATGCAATTCGTGCCGGGCGCGGATGCGTCCTGCGCGGATGTCAATGTGCTCGCGCCGGGTCGCGCGGTGCAGATCGTCGCCGATACCGCGGCCGCCCTGGATTTCGCACACGGCAACGGCGTGCTGCACCGCGATGTCAAACCGGCCAATATCCTGCTGGCCAAGGCGCCGATCGGGCAGCCGGAACGGGTGCTGCTCACCGACTTCGGCATCGCGGGCATGCGCGATGGCGAGTCCACGCTGAGTTCGGCCGGAACCATTACCGCCACACTGGCATACGCCGCGCCGGAACAACTGACCGGTACGCCGGACTACCTGGCCGACCAGTATTCACTGGCCTGCTCGCTGTTCTGGATGCTGACCGGTGTCGGGCCGTTCCAAGGGGCGAATCCCATGGCCGTCATCAACGGGCATCTGTATGGGGCGATACCGTCGCTGCGCCGGTATCGCCCCGACGTGCCGCCCGCGCTGGACGCGGTGCTGGCGCGGGCCATGGCCAAACGGCCCGCGGACCGGTTCGGCAGCTGTACCGAATTCGCCGTGGCGGCTCGGCGGGCGCTGGTGTCGTCCGCGCCGCACTCGCCTCGAGCGAACGGTCCGTATCGCCCGCCGATGGGCATGGGCCCCGAATCGCGTCCCGGCACCGAACCTCCTCGCGATCCCGGTTCGGCCCGAAACCCGGTGCCGTCTGGAAACGCGGTGCCGTCTGGAAACGCGGTGCCGTCTGGAAACGCGGTGCCCCCCAACACTTCCGAGCGAGTCGGCAGCAGCAGAACCGCCCGGCCGACCGAGCCGACCAGCCGCAGCGCGCCCGAGTCTCCGAGAACGTCCCAGCCGCGCCTGCCGCTGCCGCCACGCCGTTCGCCGCGACCCGGCACCATCGCCCTGCCCGATATCCCACGTCGCCCCGGCAGAACGCCGCCCGGACCAGCGCCGCGCCCTCCGCCATAGCCGCAAACGATCCGATGTCGCATGCGATACCTGTAAGTCGACGATAACCAGGGCTTAAGCGAATCCTGCTAAGGTTTCGATGTTTTCCGTGGTCAGGAGGTCCTGATCGCGCATTCTTATGCTGTACGCCCGTTCATCGGTGGGTCCCGGTGGGCGGCGGGAAGTGGAGCAGACATGCTGGCCAGCGGTGACGTATTCGCCGGTTATGTCATCGATCGGCAATTGGGTCGCGGTGGCATGGGTTCGGTGTACCTGGCAAAACATCCGCGACTGCCGCGGATGACGGCGCTGAAGCTGCTGAATCGGGAGATGTTCTTCGATAAGGAGGTGCGGGCGCGGTTCGAGCGGGAGGCGGATCTGGTCGCCCAGCTCGATCACCCGAATATCGTCACCGTCTACGACCGCGGTCTCGACGACGAGCAGCTGTGGATCTCGATGCAGTACATCGATGGCATCGATGCCGCATCGGTCGATCCCAAGTCGCTGCCGCCGGAGCGCGCGGTCCAGATCATCAAGGAGACCGCCGACGCGCTCGACTACGCGCACGGCATGGGCGTACTGCACCGCGATGTGAAGCCCGCGAATATCCTGCTGGCCCGCTCCGGCGGCGGGCGCGGTGAGCGGGTCTACCTGACCGACTTCGGTATCGCGCGGCTGCGCGACGACACCGGCCATCTCACCCAGACCGGCACCTTCACCGCGACTCTGGCCTACGCCTCGCCCGAACAGCTGACCGGCGCTTCGCTCGATCATCGCTCGGACCAGTATTCGCTTGCCTGCTCGCTGTTCTGGTTGTTCACCGGATCCGGTCCGTTCGCCGCGACCAATCCGGCGGCGGTGATCCAGGGACATCTGCAGGGCACGCCCCCGGCATTGAGCAGCGTCCGTCCCGGACTGCCCTTCCAACTGGACGGGGTGCTGGCGAAGGCCATGGCCAAGCGACCCGATGACCGGTTTGCCTCGTGCTCGGAGTTCGCGCAAGCCGCCAAGCAGGCATTCACCAATCCGAGTATCCCGGCGATGCCGGTGGTCGGCCCGCGTCCGGGTACCGGACCGGCGATTCCGGTGACTGGTGCGCCCCGGCCGGTCACCGGGCAGCCGATGCCCGTGACCGGTACGCCGCATCCGGTGACGAACGGTCCGTACCCGCAGACCGCCGGACCGTATCCGCAGACCAGCGGCCCGTACCCGCAGACGAGCGCACCGCACACCGTGCAGCCGCAGCCGTTGGCGCCGACGACCGTCAATCCCGCTTCGCAGGGCACCCCACGCCCGCAGCCGGTGCAGACCGCACCGACCCAACAGCAACCGCATCCGAGCAATCCCTACAACCAGCAGCCGCTCGGATTCGCGCCCCGGCCGCCGATGAACGGGCCGCGACCGCCCGCACCGCCGCAGCGCAAATCGAATGTCGGGCTGATCGTCGCGCTGTGCGTCGGTCTGGTGATCCTGTTGGTGGTCGTGCTCGCGATCATCGGCGTGGTATCGAACGGTGGTTCGTCGAACTCCGGTGGCGGCAGCACGACGACCTCGTCGAGTTCCTCCAACGGCGGCGGCGGCTCGGTGGACGCGACCGCGGCCGCGATCAGCAAAGAGTTCCCGCGCATGGTGCCCGCCAGCGAATCCGATTCGGTCGGCTACAACGGCGCGAAATGCAACGCCCACAAGACCGGCGACCTGACCCTGCCCACGCCGGGTACGCCGGACTTCGGCGCCTGGGCCGCGCAGTGGGATTGCTACGGCGGCGGTGACAACGACGACCCGTTCTACACGATCTACGTCTACAAGAACGCCTCCGATGTGCAGAAGGCGCTGAGCAACCTGCCTTCCGACGCCACCAAGTCGACCGACACCAACGGCGGCAAGACCTACACCAACTACAAGTTCGTCAACGACGGGCCGAAGATCGTCACCGCGTTCACCGGCGACAGCAAGCGCGCCCAATTCCTCATGTACGCCGACGGTTTGGCGGGCGCTCAGGACAAGGTCCTGCGCTGGTGGCGCTCGGCCCCGCTGAACTGACCCTCGAACCGGGCGCGAAAAATGGCTCGCGCCCGGTTCCGCTCGGTCCGTACAGTTCTGCGCATGTTCGGCTACACCATCGCTCTGGAGTCCGCGGTCGCGGACGCGATGGCGGCTGCCCTGGCAGCGTCCGCAGCAGTGGCTGCGGCGCACTTCGACGGCGCCCGAAGCTGACCTTCCCCGGGATGTCCCGGGACCTCTGACGGGGAAGGTGGCCCGTCGCAGAGAGGTCCCACGGCGAGATCGCCGGAAATCATTTCCTACTCAGGGAAAGTCATGTCCAAGAAGACGTATGTGCGGACCAAGCCGCATCTCAATATCGGCACCATGGGCCATGTCGATCACGGCAAGACCACGTTGACCGCTGCCATCACCAAGGTGCTCGCCGAGCGCGGTGGCGGTAGCTTCGTGCCGTTCGAGCGGATCGACCGGGCGCCGGAGGAGGCGTTGCGCGGGATAACCATCAATATCGCGCACGTCGAATACGAAACCACCACACGGCATTACGCGCACATCGATATGCCGGGACACGCCGACTTCGTGAAGAACATGATCACCGGCGCGTCCCAGCTCGACGGGGCGATCCTGGTGGTCTCGGCGCAGGACGGCGTCATGCCGCAGACGGCCGAGCATGTGCTGCTCGCGCGTCAGGTCGGGGTGGAGCACATCGTGGTCGCGCTCAACAAGGCCGACGCGGGTGATCCGGAACTGCTCGATCTGATCGAGCTCGAGGTGCGTGAGCTGCTCAGCGCACAGGGCTACCCGGGTGCCGAATTGCCGGTCGTGCGGGTTTCGGGTTTGCGTGCGCTGGAAGGGGATTCGCGGTGGACCGCCGCGCTCCTCGACCTGCTGGACGCCGTGGACAACCATGTGCCCACACCTGTGCGCTACACCGACGCGCCGTTCCTGCTGCCGGTGGAGAACGTCCTGACCATTACCGGTCGTGGCACCGTCATTACCGGTGCGGTGGAGCGCGGCCGGATTCGGCTCGGCGATCGGGTGCAGCTCTACGGCGGGGAGGAGCTGACCTCCGTTGTCACCGGGGTGGAAACCTTCGGCCGGACAATGGAGTTCGCGGAAGCGGGCGACAATGTCGCATTGCTGCTGCGCGGCGTGCAACGCGGTCAGGTGCGTCGGGGTCAGGTCGCGGCGGAACCGGGCAGCATCGCGGTACACACCCGGTTCACCGCGCGCGTGTACCTGCTGGGTACGGCGGAGGGCGGTCGGCGCACACCGATCGCCACCGGCTACCGGCCACAGTTCTACGTGCGCACCGGTGACGTGGTCGGCAACGTGACCCTGCCCGCCACCACAGCGGTCGCCCGCCCCGGCGAAACCATCGACCTGACAGTCGAATTGGGCCGCCCGGTCCCGCTGGAGCCCGGCCTCGGCTTCGCCATCCGCGAGGGCGGACGGACTGTCGGTGCGGGCACCGTCCTGACCGTCGGCTAGTTCCCACCGGGTTGGGCATACATCGTCTATGCCCAACCCGGCGGCCGGAAGCTGCCGCATGTCGGCACGATCGCAGCAGCACTACCCATTGCGATGCGGTCAATTCTCGTGCGGTGCTGCGCCGTTGGGTTCAGGTGGTCACGTGGTGATGGAACCGCTGCGAAGTCGCCGGCGAGATGCGGAGCGCTGGCGATGCGGGCGCGTCGAATTGGGTCCGCTGGGTAGGGACGCGCCACGGACCGTTGTCTCGGCGTGTTCCGAATCTCAGCCGCCGGCGCAGCCGCCCGCGATCGAGTTGTCGGTGTGGTCATACGGGTTGCGCTCCCGCGGCCGATTGCGTTCGTCAGCGCGACGAATCCGCTGGAGGTCGCGAACCACGGCCGTGCGGCGAGCGTCGGTTTCATCGGCCGCGGACCAGGACGCCGCATCCCGCCGTCGCCGGAGGGGCAGCTCGAGAATTCGCTGAATAACCATGGCTACCAACCCCCTTTTGTGTTATGTGATGGTATCGAAGGGGGCTGACAAGTTCGGCTGCCTCGATGGCCTTCGCAGTGGACGAATGAACACGGGAAGAGGGAGGAAGACGAAGTGGACAGTGATCGGCGACTACGCGCGCAACGGTTCGTCGGACTGCACCGGGAAGGCTGCTTTCTGCTCCCGAATGCATGGGATGCGGGCAGTGCTCGGATCTTGGAATCGGTCGGGTTTCCCGCTGTCGCCACCACCAGCGCCGGTGTCGCGTTCTCCCTCGGACGTCCGGATCACGACTTCTTCGCTGAGCACGAGGACGGGCGGGTCGATCGCGAGACCATGCTGGGCCGGGTTCGCGAGATCGTCGACGCGGTTGGGGTGCCGGTCAGTGCCGATCTCGAAGAGGGATACGGCGAGAAACCCGAGACGGTAGCGACCACGATCTCGTCGGCGCTCGACGCCGGTGCCGCGGGCGGCAATATCGAAGACTTCACCGGCGACAGCACCCGACCGCTCTACGACCTGGAGTTGTGCGCGGACCGAATTCGCGCGGCCCGCGCCGCCATTGACGCCAGCGGCGAGCCATTCGTTCTGGTCGGCCGCACCGACGGACTTCTGGTCGATATCTCGCTCGAAGAATGCATCCGACGGGCGAACGCCTATCTGGCAGCAGGCGCGGACTGTGCATTTGTTCCGGGTGCCGGCGACGCAACCACCATCGGCACACTGGTGCGCGAACTCGACGGCCCGCTCAACGTGGTCATGGGTTTGACCGGCAACGCACTGTCCCTCGATGACCTGCGCGAGCTCGGCGTACGCCGAGTCACTGTCGGCGGCAGCATCTTCCGCGCCATGTACCGCCAATTGCTCGATACCGCACACGAATTGGCCGATCGAGGCACCTTCACATACGCCGCCGAGCAACTCACCCAGAACGATCTCAACAACCTCTTCCGCCGCTGATCCGGCCTCCAGGCGGCGGCGCTCGAGCTGGTTCACCCAGCTCCCGCGCATCGCGTGGCAAGGATTGTGCCGAGGTCGCGTTCCTCGAAGGGAACTGGCTAGGGACACCGCGGGCGTGGATTGCGGCGAGTTCGATCGCCGGTAGGACCGACGAACAAGAGGCCCGGCACTGCGAGTGCCGGGTCTTTCTGTCGCGGCAGCACGCTTTCCCAGGCGCAGGGCGAAGTCGGGCGCTGAGCCTTGCCTGCCCCACGTCGGTCGTAGTACTGTCCAGACACGTGTCCATCATGTGTGTGGACAGATATCCCAGGAGGATTTTCATGACCCTGGTCAAGCCGCTGCGGGTTTCCGGAGGCGATCACGAGCATGGGCATCTCGAGGAATTCCGCGTCGACCCACTTGCTTTGATGCAACGGGTGCGGGCGGAATGCGGGGATGTCGGGGCGTTCGATCTCGCCGGGCGGCATGTGATTCTGCTGTCCGGCGCCGAGGCCAATGAGTTCTTCTTCCGGTCCGGCGACGAGGATCTCGATCAGGCCGCCGCGTATCCGTTCATGAAGCCGATTTTCGGCGAGGGCGTGGTGTTCGATGCCAGCCCGGAGCGGCGCAAGGAGATGCTGCACAACCAGGCGTTGCGCGCGGAGCAAATGCGCGGGCATGCGGCGACCATCGGGCGCGAGGTCGAGCGCATGCTGGCGAACTGGGGCGACGAGGGCCAGATCGACCTGCTCGACTTCTTCGCCGAGCTGACCATCTACACCTCATCGGCCTGCCTGATCGGTAAGCGCTTCCGCGATGAGCTCGACGAGCGCTTCGCACACCTCTACCACGATTTGGAGCGCGGTACCGACGCACTGGCCTATGTGGATCCCTACGCGCCGATCGAAAGCTTCCAGCGCCGCGACGCCGCCCGCGTCGAACTGGTCGAATTGGTGCAGGGCATCATGGACGGCCGCGCCGCGAATCCACCCGCGAACAAGGAAGATCAGGACATGCTCGACATCCTGATCTCGATCAAGGACGAGCAGGGTCGGCCGCGATTCAGTGCGAGCGAAATCACCGGGATGTTCATCTCGATGATGTTCGCGGGACATCACACCACTTCGGGTACCGCGGCGTGGTCGGTCATCGAATTGCTCAGGCATCCGGCGGAATTGCGTCGCGTCGTCGATGAACTCGACGAGCTGTACGCCGACGGTTCCGATATCAGTTTCGGTGCGCTGCGCCAGATTCCGAATCTGGAGGCGGTGGTCAAGGAGACCCTGCGGCTGCATCCGCCGCTGATCATTCTGATGCGGGTGGCGCAGGGCGAATTCGAGGTGTGCGGACATCGCATCGCACCGGGCGATCTCGTCGCGGCGACTCCGGCCATCTCCAACCGGATTCCGGAGGACTTCCCGAATCCGGATTCGTTCGACCCGAATCGCTATATCGATCCGAATCAGGCGGATATCGTCAACCGCTGGACCTGGATCCCCTTCGGGGCGGGCAGGCATCGCTGTGTCGGTGCGGCCTTCGCGCTCATGCAGCTCAAGGCGATTTTCTCGATACTGCTGCGGGACTGGGAATTCGAGATGGCACAACCATCCGACAGCTACCGCAACGACCACAGCAAGATGGTGGTGCAGTTGCAACAGCCTTGCGCGGTGCGCTACCGCAGGCGGCGAAAGGTGTAGGCAAACGCCCAGTTACGAGGGCGTGAGCAGGAAGATTCTGGGCCCATGGACTTTGCGAATTCGCTTGTAGGGTGAAGACATGATCACGCTCAAAAAGGAAGATGGCGCCGCTGATCTCAACGGCATCACCAAGCTGACGGTCGGGGTTAGCTGGGACCCGTCGGGAGGTACCAGCGGCGGCGCGGTCGGATTATTGCGCCGCAAGCGCGGTGTGGACCTGGATCTGATCGCCATCCTCATGCAAGGCGCCGAGCCGGTGCGTTTCGCCGGACTCGACTCCCTCGACCCGCTCGGCAACGGTTCGGTCCAGCACACCGGCGACGAACAGACCGGCGCGGCCTCCGGCGACGACGAATCGGTGCACGTCACCTTCGCGAATGTGCCCGAGGCCATCGACGCGATCATTTTCGTGGCCGCGGCATTCAAGAAGGGCTCATCGTTCGAGAAGGCCAACAACATCAGTTTCAAGGTCTACGACGCGACCGGCGGCAGCGCCCAGCAGGTGGCCGATATCTGGCCGTCGCTGCTCGGCACGGATAACGCCAATGCCGTGGCCAAGGCGTTCCGCAACGGCGGAAGCTGGCAGCTCGAGGTTCTCAATCGCAAGGGCAAGATCAAGCAGGGCGATAAGCAGGCCCTGCTGCGCTTCGCGATGGCGTGAGCAGGCAGCGCGAGCCGGAGTTCAGGCGAGTTCCGGCTCGCATCGCGACCAGAATGTGGTGTACTGCTCCGCCCACACGCCTTTCAACGACTTGACCAGTTTCGACATCGCAAACCAGCTGTACCGTGGCAGATGTGCAGTTGCGGTACACCTTTCGCGTCTACCCGACACCTGGCCAGCGGCAAGCGCTGTCGCGGGCGTTCGGGTGCGCGCGTGTGGTGTTCAACGATGCGTTACGTGCGCGGCAGAACGCGCGAGCCGCCGGAGAGCTGTATGTGAGTGATGCCGCACTGTCGCGGACCCTGACTGCTATGAAGAAGACTTCGGAGCGGGCGTGGTTGGGTGAGGTGTCGGCGGTGGTGTTGCAACAAGCTCTGGCGGATCTGAACGCCGCCTACCGCAACTTCTTCGCCTCAGTCAGCGGGAAACGCAAGGGCCGCAAGGTTTCCCCGCCCCGATACAGGTCTCGCAAGGATCATCGGCAGGCGATCCGGTTCACCGCCAACGCCCGCTTCGCGGTCACCGATGGCGGGAGGCTGCGGTTGCCGAAGATCGGTGATGTCGCGGTGCGGTGGTCGCGGAAACTGCCCTCGGTGCCGTCGTCGGTCACGATCGTCCCTGATGCTGCTGGGCGTTATTTCGCGTCGTTTGTCGTGCGGGCCGACAGCGAGCCGTTGCCGGTGGCGGAGGGCGAGGTCGGTATCGACTTGGGCCTGACCACATTTGCTGTGATGTCCGACGGGAAGGTGATCGAGTCCCCGAAGTTCTTCCACCGTGCCGAACGCAGACTCCGCAAGGCCCAACAGGCGCTGTCGCGGAAGCAGAAAGGCAGCCGCAACAGGGCGAAGGCACGTCTGCGGGTAGCGAAGGCGCACGCGAAAGTCGCTGATACACGCCGGGATTGGGCGCACAAACACTCCACGACGATCATCCGCGAAAACCAAGCGGTGTACGTCGAGGACTTGTGTATCCAGGGTTTGGCGCGTACCCGGTTGGCGAAGTCGGTGCACGATGCCGGGTGGGGCATGTTCACTCGGCGGTTGGAGGAGAAAGCCGGCCGTTACGACCGGTACTTCGCCCGGGTGGGTCGGTTCTTCCCGTCGTCGCAGCTATGTTCGGTGCGGGGTGATCGACGGGCCGAAGCCGCTGTCGGTGCGAACGTGGACATGCCGGTGCGGTGCGGTCCACGACCGGGACCGCAACGCCGCCGACAACATTCTCGCCGCCGGGCAGGCGGAGAGACGAAACGCCTGTGGAGTGCGGGTAAGACCGGAACCCGTTCCGGCACCGTGCGATGAAGCAGGAACCCACCGACAGACCGCTACGGTCTAGCAGGAATCGCCTTCGTACACGAATGCGAGGATGTCAAAGAACCGATTCGACGGCGGATACGACGACCGCATCATCGGGTGTGGTGCGCGGCCGGAACCGGCCCACCACCGCACCCTCGCGATCGATCAGGAATTTCTCGAAGTTCCATTGGATATCACCGGCCGTGCCCTCGGCATCCGAGGTCTCCACCAGCGCCTGGTAGAGCGGATGCCGCTGGTCGCCGTTGACATCGGTCTTCTCCAGCAGCGGAAAATCGACGCCATAGGTGGTCGAGCAGAATTCCGCGATCTCCTCGGCGGTACCCGGCTCCTGGCCCATGAACTGGTTACACGGCACGCCGACCACGCTGAAACCACGGTCGCCATAGGTTTTCTGAAGTTCGACGAGTCCGGTGTACTGCGGCGTCAGCCCACACTTGGAGGCCACATTGACCAGCAGTACCGCCTTATCTCCGACCAATTCGCCCAGTGTTGCCGGGTCGCCGGAGAGGGTACGTAGGGGAATGTTGCGGATATTCATTCGTATCGCACCTGCCAGTTCTTGATTCCGTTGATCCACCCCGATCGCAACCGTACCGGATCGGCGACCTGGCTGATCTGGGGCATGACGTCGGCGATCGCATTGAACATCAGGTCGATCTCCAGTCGCGCCAAATTCGCCCCGACGCAATAATGCGCACCGGTGCCGCCGAATGCGACGTGCGGATTGGGATCGCGCAGTACATCGAAGGTGAACGGATTTTCGAAGGCGTCCTCGTCGAAGTTGGCCGAACTGTAGAAGATTCCCAGCCGCTGACCCTGCTCGATCTGCTGCCCGCCGAGTTCGGTGTCCTGGGCCGCGGTGCGCTGGAAGGCATTCACCGGGGTCGCCCACCGGACGATCTCGTCGGGTGCGGTGCGCGGTCGCTGCTCTCGATACAGCTCCCACTGGTCCGGATGGTCCACGAAGGCCTTCATGCCGTGCGTGATGGCATTGCGGGTGGTCTCATTGCCCGCGATGGCGAGCAGGATGACGAAGAATCCGAATTCGTCCGAACCGAGCGCCTCGCCGTCGACATCGGCGTGCACCAATTGACTGACGATGTCGTCGACCGGACAGGCGCGCCGCTGTTCAGCCATATTCCAGGCGTAGCCGAGGATTTCGGTGAAGGCGGCGGTCGCGTCGCCGTACTCCGGATCGTCGTAGTTCAGCGTCTGGTTGGACCATTCGAACAGCTTGTGGCGGTCGTCGTTCGGCACGCCGAGCAGTTCCGCGATGGCCTGCAGCGGCAGTTCGCAGGCCACCTGCTGAACGAAATCGCCGCCGCCGGTCCGCTTGGCCTCGTGCACGATTCGCGCCGCGCGTTCGGTGAGTGCGGCGCGTAGGCCTTCCACCGCACGCGGGGTGAATCCCTTGGAGACGATCCGGCGGGTCTTGGCATGCTTCGGCGCATCCATATTGATCAGCATTGCACCGGTGAGTTCGATCTGTTCCGGCGTGACATCGTCGGGCAGCCGGATGATCGCGCCCTTCTGCGCGGAGGAATAGATCTCCGGGCTGCGCGAAATTTCCTTCACGTCTTCGTATTTGCTGACCACCCAGTACCCGCCGTCGCGGAAGCCGCCCGAGGTCGCATCCGGCTGCGCGCACCACCACACCGGTGCGGTGCGGCGCAGGGTCGCGAATTCCTCGACCGGCATGCGGTTTTCCCACAGCCCGGGATCGGTGAAATCGAAGCCTGCGGGGAACACGGGCGCTGCCATAGCTACCTCCTGGAGTGAAAAGTGTTTCAGCGCAGCCTCAGCCGGCGCATGAGCCGTAGCGTCGTCAGCGTGGTCTTCAGCTGTTTCTCGTAGGGCAGGCCCGCGCGGGCGGCCATCACCTGGCGCTTCTGCACGCCGATATTCACGGTGTCGGTGTATTTGAGCAGGCCCTGATCGCCGTGCCTGGTGCCGACGCCGGATTGTTTGACGCCGCCGGACGGGGTGCCTTTGGCGGCGTAGGTGGTCACGAAACCGTCGTTGATATTGATATTCCCGGCCTCGAGCTGGGCGCCGATTCGGTTGGCGCGGGCCAGGTCTCGGCTCCACACGCTGGCGTTCAGGCCGTAGGTGGTGTCGTTGGCGAGCCGGATGGCCTCCTGCTCGTCGGTGAACCGGTAGACGCTCACCACCGGACCGAAGGTTTCCGCGGTCGCGTGCGTCATCTCGGGGGTGACATCGGTGAGCACGGTGGGTTCATAGAATGCCGGGCCGATATCCGGTCGTCCCTTGCCACCGGTCAGCACCGTCGCGCCCTTCGCGCGCGCGTCCTCGACATGCGCCGCGACCCGCTCCATATGCTGCACCGAGACCAGCGAACCGAATTCCGGTGTGAAGTCGTAGGCCGCGCCGATCTCGGCGTTCAATTCGTCTGCCGCCGTGACCAATCGGCGCACGAACTCGTCGTACAACCTGTCCTGCACATAGATCCGCTCGATGTGCATACAGGCCTGGCCCGAATTCGCGAAGACCGCGAATGACGCACCGGGAATCACCTCGTCGAGATTCGCATCGTCCAGCACGATCATCGGATTCTTGCCGCCGAGTTCGAGGCTGCAGCCGATCAGATTGCGGCCCGCGCCTTCGCCGACCACCCGCCCGGTCGCGGTCGAGCCGGTGAACATGACGAAGTCGGCATTGTCGATCAACGTCGGCCCCACATCGGGGCCCGTACCGCAGACGACCTGGAAAAGCCCCTTCGGCAGACCCGCCCTGTACAGCAGCTCCACCCCGAACAGCGCGCAGAGCGCGGTCTTGTTATCGGGCTTGAGTACGACGCCATTGCCCGCGATCAGCGCGGGCATCGAATCCGACAGCGCGATGGCGAACGGGAAGTTCCATGGCGCGATGACCGCGACTACGCCCTTGGGGCGATGCTCCTCGGTCGAGGTGGTGATCAGCGGGACCGGGCCACCGCGCCGCTTGGGCTTCAGCACCCGGCGTGCGGTCTTGAGGTAGTGGCTGATGACCATCGGCACATCGCAGGATTCCTCGAAGGCCATGCGGCGGGTCTTACCGCAGCCGATCTGGATCAGGTCGGCGATGGTTTCGTATTCGGCGAGGATCAGGTCGTGTGCGCGTGCGAAGACCTCGAGCCTGCGCTGCAGCGGCCAGGCGGCCCATTCCTGCTGGGCCGCCCGGGCGGTCGCATAAGCGGCGGCGACGTCCTCGGGCGTCGACTGCGGTAGTTCACCGACCGCGGCGCCGGTGTAGACCTCGACCATCGAATACGGATCGGCGGTGCCGGAGGCCGCGACCATTCCGGTCAGCCTGCCGATCAGCGCTTCGGTGATCCGGGCGGGCAGTGCCGGGGCGGAATCCTTCTTGGCTTCGGTTGTATTCATCGGACCTTCTCCGTGCTGACGGCAGATGCCCCCGAATTAGAACACGTTCTTGTCCCGGCTGTCAGGGGCTTGATAGGGATGACCTGGTCGAATGCATGCCGAGACATGGTCAATCCGCCTGATGATCCGGTGCGCGGCCCGCCGCGAACTCCCGCGCCCAGCGGTAATCGGGCTTTCCGCTCGGGGCCCGCGTGACGACGTCGGCCAGCCAGATCTGCTTGGGCACCTTGTACCCCGCGAGATGTTCGCGCACATGGCGCTCGAGCGCGCCGAAATCCACCGGTCCGGCGCCCGCGACCGATACGACCGCCGCCACCTGCTGGCCCCAGCGCTCGTGCGGCACCCCGATCACCACCGCGTCGTAGACGGCCTCGTGCGCCTTCACCACACTCTCGACCTCTTCGACGAAGACCTTCTCGCCGCCGGTATTGACGACCATATTGCCGCGCCCGATCAGGGTCACCGAGCCGTCCGGCTCGACCCTTGCGCGATCGTCGGTCACCACGATCCGGGCGCCGTCGACCGTCTTGAACAGCCGCTCGGTTTTCTCCGGATCCTTGTAGTAGCCGATCGGCACCGCACCGGTCTTGGCCAGCCAGCCCTCGGAACCGGGTTCGACCTGCCGTCCCGCATCGTCGACCACGATCGCGCCGCGCCCGCTCTGCACGCGCGGACCGCGGCCGGGGTTGTCGTCCTTCTGTGCGAAACCGATGCCGCCGAAACCGGTTTCGGAGGAGCCGATGGAATCGGAGACGACGGTCGACGGAAACAGTTCCAGCAGTGCGTTTTTCACCGGTTGCGACAGCAGTGCGGCACCCGAGCCGATGGCGACGAGCGAGGATGCGTCCACCGGGGCGGCGCGGTAGGCATCGATCAGCGGACGGGCCATGGCATCGCCGGTGATCACCATGATTTGCGGGCGATGTTGTTCGACCACCTGCCACACCCGCTGCGCATCGAATTTGGGCTCGAAGATCACGGCATTGCCGGACCACAGGGCGGTGAACGACGGCATCATCGCGGCGGCGTGGATGAGCGGTGGGAGGACGAACCAGGTGCTCGGTTCGCCCTGTGCGCCGACACGGGACTGTTGGTATTCGTCGGAAACCGGTTCGTTCGTGTAGAAGTCGATACCGCCGCCGAGTACCCGCCACATATCCTCTTGCCGCCACATGACGCCCTTGGGCCGGCCGGTGGTGCCGCCGGTGTACATCATGAACAGGTCGTCGGGGCTGCGGTCGATCGAACGGCGGGCGGGGGAGCCCGAGAGTAAGGCCTGCTCATACGAAGCGGACAGGTTTGCCGGGTTGATGGTGTCGGTGGGAATTGGAGCGGGCGGCCGGTCGTCGACGATCAGCACGCGGATCGACGGCGTGTCGGCGAGTGCTTCCAATGCCGTGTCTGCGTATTTCTCATGGCACACAAGCACTTCGAGGTCGGCGTTGTCGTAGAGATAGCGCAGTTCTTCGGCGCCGTACCGATAGTTGATATTGATCGGGACTGCCCGCAGCTTGAAGCAGGCAATGAGGGTGGTCATGGTTTCGATGCCGTTGTGCATCTGGAAACCCACGTGCGTACCGGGGCCGACGCCGATCGAGCCGAGATGGTCGGCGAGGCGATTCGCGCGGGCGTCGAGTTCGGCGAGGGTGAGTGCGAGATCGCCCTCGATCAGCGCGGTGCGCTCCGGTATCGCGTCGACCGCATGCTCGAAGAGGTCCGCGAAGTTGTGGGACATGGCAATTCACTCTCAGCGAATGACGGTGAGCGGCAGCGGGATGCCGCGGTCGGTGAAGGTGAAGGCGGCGCCGGTGCTGATCCGGGTGATCGCCACCTCGGTCGCCTCCTTGAACGGCGCTGCGGCGAGGGCGATTTCGGCGATCCAGCCGTGCTCATCGGAGGTGGTCGAGTGCACGTCGAACCGTGGATTCACGCCGCGGGCCATTGCCGCTAGCGGTGCAAGATGCTCGGGATCGATCATCGACGGCCAGGTGCGGTCGGTGTTGGCATCGCTGTGCCACGGCACCCGCAGTCGCACCGAATCGTCGGTAACGAATACGTCGATGCCGGCGTACGACACGGGATTCCATGCCGGATGCAGTAGCAATACCTCGGCCAGTGCGGCCGGATCGTCGCCGAGCCCGAGTGCGTTGCGGATCCGCTCGGAGGTGAGTCCGGCGATGCCGGTGAATTGTTTGCGGCCGATATCGGTTGCGGTGTCGGCGGACCGAGCACGCACGGCGGTCATGAAGCCGATGGTGAGCAGATGGTGTTGCAGGCAGACCTCGTCGGCCATGCGCACCAGCGCAGATTTGGAGAAGTCGGCGAAGCGCAGATCACTGAGCAGCGGACCGGCGTAATCGCTTTGGCCGGGATCGTCCTTATCGATGGGGGACAGTTCCAGCAGGGCGGCTCGGGAGTTGGCCACCACCTCGGCATTCGGCGGTGTCGGCGGTGGGATATGTGCCGGGTCGATGATGACGGTCCACGCGCACACCGGCTCTCGGTCCGCCGGATGACGCGGCGGCCGGTGGATCGGCCGGACCTGAGCGTGCGGATTTGTCGCGAGGGCGGTCGCGTCGAAGGTCGGATCCTCGATGTCGTGGCACATGGACACCACGAACTCCTCGCCGAGTGGCTCCACATCCGCCAGCGCGCCACAGTGGTCCAGCCAGAACTCGCCGTGATCGCGATCGTCGACGCGGAAACGGAAGTCCATGAATTGCGGCGGCGCACCGATATCGAGTTGCAGGCCCTTGAAGATCGTCGGCACGTCATCGCCCTCGAAATCGAGTGCGCGGCGCATGCGGCGGGTATAGACCGGACTGGCCAGCTGCCACTCTTCGATGGCGACCGCCGCCATGCCCTCGCGGCCGAATGCGCCGATGGAGTGTGCCATTCCGGACCGGTCGATCAGATGACCGCACAGCAGCAGCTCGGGCACCAGCGTCGCCAGCTGGGCCCGCGACAACCGGTCGAAGCTCGAAATCACCACAGTGGAACCGGTGCTTCGCCGATCCGATACCAGCCCGGCAGCGTCTTTCCGGAGACCGACCGTTGGATGCGCTTCTGCATACCCGCGGTCAGCGCATTGTTCTGGATCATCTCCACGAACAACTGCGAGACATTGCCGAAGTCGAAAAAGTCACGCTGCCAGGACCATTGGTAGTTACCGCCGTAGCGGAACCAGCTGCCGCCGATGCCCTCCGGACTGTAGTTGCGGCCGTCGGATCGCTTGTTATCGCTGATCTGCTTCCAGAAGCCGATGACATCGCCGCTGCGCTCATCGATGACGAACTGTTGGTACGGATAGGACCAGCCCTCCAGCCCCTCCATCTCCTGACCGAGTGCGAGTTCCCGGATCTCGGCCCGCCCCACTGCCATGAATTCCTGGGTCGGGCCGTAATTCCAGCCGTAGGTGGCGTCCTCGGTGTACATCTCGGCGAGCGGCTTCCAGTCGCCCTTTTCCTCGCAGCGCTGGTTCTCGAGCACCCAGCGCCGGACCATCTCGTCGAGTTCGGCGCGGTCGAAATCTGGCATTACCGTGTTCCTTTCGCGGCTGTGTTCGCCTGCTCGGCCGGCTGCAATCCCCCAGGATCCTCACGGATCGATAGCGCTTGGGTGGGGCAGTAGCGCACCGCGCGCTCGATATCGGCGCGGGCTTCGGGACCCGGTGCCGGGTCGAGGATTTCGACCTTGCCGCGCTTGGGCACGGTGAAGGCCGAGGGCGCTTCGTCCTGGCAAACGGCGTGCCCCTGACACAAATCCAGATCGGCGATGATCCTCACGGTCGGCTCCTGTCCTCGGCATTCGGTAACGGACGCAGCGGGGCCTCGGGCTGGACCTCGACCAACACGAGATGCGCCCCGCGTGGTGCGGAGACCACGGCGATGACCGCGGCGGCCAGGTCGCCGGCGCGCAGCATGTACGGGTGACGGGCGAAACCCCAGGCCTTCCAGTCCTCCAGCATCGGCCCGACCACCTCGGGAGTGGAATTCATGCCCATGCCGGTCAGCGTCGGACCCGGGCGCACCAGTGACGCGCGAACTCCGCTGCCCTCCAGCTCCATTCGCATCTGCTGGACCATTGCCTCGAGCCCGGCTTTGGCAGCGCTGTAGGCGCCGGTGCGCGGGCGTGGCTCCTCTGCGCAATCGGAGCTGATCAAGACGAAATCGCCGCGCTGCCTTCGCATCATGCCCGGCAGTACCCGGTGCACCAACCGGTGCGCGCCGACCAGATGCACCTGCACCTGCTGCAGGAACCGATCCGGTTCCATCTCGTGCACCAGCGAGAATTCGATATCGCCCGCACCGGAGACCAGGATTTCGGTGGGCCCGAGGGTGTCTTCGGCCGCGGCGACGAAATCGTCGACGGATGCCGCGTCGGTGACATCGAGCTGGTGGGCGAAGGCTTCGCCGCCATTGGCGCGGATCTTGGCCGCCAGCGCCTCGCATTGATCCACCCGGCGTGCGCCGAGCGCGACAGGGTGTCCGAGTTCGGCGAGCGCCTCGGCCGTCGCCGCGCCGATACCGGAGGACGCTCCGGCCACAATCGCCGGTCGGCGCACCGGATTCGGTTCGAACCGTGGCATTATTTCGCCTCCACGATGACGGGCAGGTTGGCGAACCCGCGGACATTGGTCGAGTGCACGCGCTTGATCCCGGCGTCGACGATGTCGTAAGACCGCACGCGCGAAGCGAATTCGCGCAGCGCTACGTTGGCCTCCAGCCGGGCGAGGTGCGCGCCGAGGCAGAAGTGCACGCCCGCACCGAAACTCGCGAGTCCGGCCTTATCGGTGCGCCCGATGCGGTAGCTGTCGCCGTCGGCGAAGACCTCCGGATCCCGATTGGCCGAACCGATCAGCAACAGCACCTTTGCGCCCTTCGGGATGGTGCGGCCGTGCTGGTCGATATCCACCGCGGCACAGCGCGCGACCATCTGGCTGGAGGTGTCGTAGCGCAGCGTCTCCTCGACCCAGTCGGTGACCAGCTCGGGTTCCGCGACGACCTTGGCGTATTCGCACGGGTTGCGCGCACTCCAGTACAGCGCGTTGCCGAGGAGTTTGGTGGTGGTCTCGTTGCCGGCCACCACCATCAGGAACATGAAGCCGATGATCTCCTCGTCGGACAGGGTATCGCCGTCGATTTCGGCATCGAGCAGCGCCGAGGTGAGATCCGTTGTCGGAGTACGCCTTCGCGCCGCGACCATATCCGCGTAATAGGTGAGCAGCGTGATCGATGCCTGCGCGGCGGCCATCGGGACATCCAGGACGCCGTCCTCGCGGTGCACCACCAGATCGGCCAGCCTGCGGATCTCCGCGCGGTCGGCCTCGGGCACACCCATCAGTTCGGAGATGACATCCATCGGGAGTTTGCCCGCGACCTCATCGATCCAGTCGAATTCGCCGCTCGCGAGTGCCGGTTCGAGGTAGGACACCGTCAGGTCCCTGATCCGGTCTTCCATCTCGGCCACCCGCTTGGGTGTAAAGCCCTTGTAGACCAGGCGGCGCATGCGCATATGCCGCGGATCGTCCATGGCCAGGAACGACATCACCCGGCTGGCGTGCGGACCCCAGGCTGCCGGATCCAGCGAGACCCCGTTGGCGCTGGACAGGCGGACGCTGTCGCGGAAGGCCGCGGTCACATCCGCGTGCCGGGACAGCGCCCAGAAATCCAGGTCGGCGTTGTAGTAGAGCGGCGCCTCGGTGCGCAGCCGCTCGTAGGTGGGGTACGGGTCCTCGTGGAACGCGTAGTCGTAGGGGTCGAAGGTCAGGGGCTCCAGTGAGGCGGCCGTCATCGCGATAACCCGGAATTCGAGAACCAGTTCTCATCGGTGACCGGTGTCGCGTCATCAATGGGAGACACATAGCTGGACATGTGTCTGGACGGTACCACCGGCATGCCGGAATCGACAGAGGTTTCCCTGAACAATCTAGGTGAGGTCGGGGTTGGGCCCGCAAGACGACTGGTAGTTCCCGTTGGGGGCGTTCAGGCTAGTTTTGGAGCGTTGCTTCTGAAGCAAGTTCTTGCGTCTGGAAGCGGACCGAGACTATATTCCGTACACCTGTCCAGACAGTATCGGAGCCTTTATGAATGCAGCATCGCGCAGTGATTCGATGGGGGGCGATGGTCGGGCGACGGGTGGGCGCAGCCTCCTGCCCGCCGACGGTTCGCGCCTGCTGATCGGCGGCAAACTGGTCGCCGGTGGGGACGGCGTCTTCGCCACAGTGAACCCGGCGACCGAAGCGGTCATCGGTCAGGCCGCGAATGCGAACGGCGCGGATATGGACGCGGCCATCGCGGCCGCCCGCACCGCATTCGACGACACCGACTGGTCGCGCGACCACACCTTCCGTGCCCGCTGCCTCGAACAGTTGCGCACCGCATTGCAGGCCAATGTCGACGAGCTGCGCGAGATCACCGTCGCCGAGGCGGGCGCACCGACCATGCTGACCAGGGGGCCGCAATTGGAAGGCCCGGTCGCCGATCTTTCGTATTCGGCATCGCTGGCCGAAACCTACAGCTGGGAAACCGATCTCGGCACCGCGACGCCCATGGGTATCAAGAGCCATCGGGTGCTGCGCCGCGAGGCGGTCGGCGTGGTCGGGGCAATTACGCCGTGGAACTTCCCGCACCAGATCAATTTCGCCAAACTGGGTCCCGCGCTCGCCGCCGGAAATACCGTGGTGCTCAAGCCCGCACCGGATACCCCGTGGTGTGCGGCGGCCGTCGGCGCGATCATTGCCGAGCAGACCGATATTCCGCCCGGCGTCGTCAATATCGTGACCTCCACCGATCACGGTCTCGGCGCGCAGCTCACCACCGATCCGCGCGTCGACCTGATCAGCTTCACCGGTTCGACGCAGACCGGTAGATCGGTAATGACCGGCGCGGCTACAACTTTGAAGAAGACTTTTCTCGAACTCGGTGGCAAATCGGCATTCATCGTGCTCGACGATGCGAATATCGCGGGAGCCTGTTCGGTGGCGGCGTTTTCGGTGGCCGTGCACGCGGGACAGGGGTGTGCCCTCACGACCCGGCTGCTGGTGCCGCGCGCCGCATACGACGAAGCGATCCAGGCCGCGGCGGCCACCCTGTCGGGCATCGTTCCTGGTGATCCGGCCGATGCGCGCACTGTCTGTGGACCGCTGATCTCCGAGCGCCAGCGGGCCAGGGTGGAACGGTATCTGGAGATCGCGCGCGCCGAGGGCGGCCGGATCGTGGTCGGCGGCGGCCGGCCGGCGGGCCGCGAGCGCGGGTACTTCATCGAACCGACATTGATCGCGGATGTGCCGAATACGGCGACGGTCGCCCGCGAGGAGATCTTCGGACCCGTGCTCGTGGTGATCCCGCATGACGGCGACGACGATGCCATCCGGATCGCCAACGACTCCCCGTACGGACTCTCCGGCTCGGTATGGGGCACCGACCCGGACCGAATTCGGCACGTCACCGATGGCGTTCGCACCGGCACGATCGGCGTCAACGGCGGCATCTGGTACTCGGCCGACGCGCCGTTCGGCGGCTACAAACAATCCGGCATCGGCCGGGAAATGGGCCTCGCCGGATTCGAGGAATACCTGGAAACCAAGCTCGTCGCGACCGCCGGATAGACCAATTACAGCTGCAAGGAGCTGATTTCATGACTCGATTCCCGGGAAAGACCGCCATCGTCACCGGCGCGGCCCAAGGTATCGGCGCGACATACGCCAAGGCGCTGGCGAACGAAGGCGCCAATGTCGTTGTCGCCGACCTGAATGCCGAACGTGGTAAGGCCGTCGCGGCCGAGATCACCGCCGGTGGCGGCAGCGCCGTCTTCGGCGAGGTCGATGTGGCCGATCCGGAATCGGCCACCGCCCTCGCCGAATTGACCGTCCGCGAATTCGGGGCGATCGACCACCTGGTGAACAATGCCGCCATCTACGGCGAGATGAAACTCAACCTGCTGCTCAGCGTGCCGTGGGACTACTACAAGAAGTTCATGAGCGTGAATATGGACGGTGCGCTGAATATGACCCGCGCGGTGTGGCAGCACATGGTCAAGGCGGGCGGCGGATCGATCGTCAACCAATCCTCCACCGCCGCATGGACCTACTCCAGCTTCTACGGCTTGGCCAAGGTCGGCATCAACGGCCTGACCCAGCAGCTCGCCTTCGAACTCGGCGGTTCCAAGATCCGCATCAATGCCATCGCGCCCGGGCCCATCGATACCGAAGCCACCAAAACCGTGACACCGAGCGTCATCGTCGACGATATGGTGAAACGGTTGCCGCTCAAGCGAATGGGAACACCGGATGACCTGGTCGGCGCCTGCCTGTATCTGCTCTCGGACGAGGCCGGCTGGGTCACCGGGCAGATCTTCAATGTCGACGGCGGACAAGTATTCCGGTCATGAGTAACGAATTGCCGGTCGGGTTCATCGGTTTGGGCAATATGGGCGCACCGATGGCCAAGAGCCTGCTGTCCTGGCCCGGCGGACTCACCGTCTGCGATATGCGCCCCGATGCCGTGCAGCCGCTCACCGAAGCCGGTGCGGCATCGGCCGTTTCGGCCGCGGAAATCGCCGAGAAGGCAGCCGTCATTTCGGTGACCGTACTGGACGACGCACAGGTGCGGGCGGTGGTCACCGGACCGGACGGGCTGTTGCGGACGGCCGCCCCGGGCACGGTTATCGCCGTGCACTCCACCATCAGTGACCGGACCGCCGAAGAATTGGCGGGCGAATGTGCCGAGTACGGCGTCGAATTGGTGGACGCGCCGATCAGCGGTGGTGCGGCCGGGGCCACGCGCGGCAAACTCGCGGTCATGGTCGGCGGCAGTGATACGGCATTCGAGCGGGTGCGTGGACCCTTCGGCTGTTTCGCCGATCTGGTCGTCCATGCCGGACCGGTCGGCGCGGGCACCCGAATGAAGTTGGCGCGCAACCTCTTGCACTTCATCGCATTCACCGCGGCGACCGAGGCGCAGCGGCTCGCCGAGGCCGCGGATCTGGATATCACCGTGCTGGGCAACGTCGTCCGGCACTCGGACGCAGTCACCGGCGGCCCCGGCGCGATCATGCTGCGCGACCGCACCGCGCCGATCGAACCGAATGATTTCTGGCTGCCGATCCTGAGCCACGTGCGCGATCTCGGCGAAAAGGATCTGAGCCTGGCCCTGGATCTCGGCGCGCGACTCGGCGTCGAACTGCCGCTGGCGGAACTGGCTCTCGACCGCCTCGGGCCGGGGCTCGGCGTGCCGAAGGAAAGGGAAACTCATGAGTGACAATGGATCTGATTCGGTGCGTCAGCGCGGGCTGGCCAAGATGGCCGAGGTCTACGGCACCGAGTTCCAGGACTACCCCAGCGACCATTTCGCCGTGACGGCCGATCATCTCTTCGCCGAAATCTGGTCGCGCCCTGGGCTTACCATTCGGGACCGCCGACTGATCCTGCTCGGTGCGCTCGCCGCCCAGGGAGCGATGGATACGGCGGGTATCCAGATCGGCGCCGCGCTGCGCAATGCGGAATTGACCGAGGCGCAGCTGCACGAGATCGCGTTGTTCCTCTGCTATTACGTCGGCTGGCCGACCGGCACCAAACTCGACCTGCTGGTGGGAACGATTGTCGCCCAACAGAAAAAGGCGGCCCGCAAGCAGTCCGAACAGGTGGGGGAGTCCGAATCGTCTCTGTCGTCCGAAGACGTGAGCAAGTGAGGAACGCGAAACATGTCTGATGCAGCAAAGATCCGGCCGCTGCGTGCCGACGCGATTGCCGCGTGGGATTTCGAGGCGGATGTCGTCGTCGCCGGATACGGCATCGCCGGTGTCTGCGCCGCCATCGAGGCCGCCCGCGCCGGCGCCGAGGTGCTGATCCTGGAGCGCACCGGCGGCTGGGGCGGTGCGGCGGCCATGGCGGGCGGATTCATCTACCTCGGTGGCGGCACCCCCCTGCAGCAGGCGCTCGGGTTCGAGGACACGCCGGAGAATATGGAGACATTCCTACAGGCCGCGCTGGGTCCCGGACAGGATAGGGCGAAAATCGCGGACTACTGCCAGAACAGCGTCGAGCACTACAACTGGCTGGTGTCCTGCGGGGTGCCGTTCAAGGAGGAGTTCTGGGGTGAGCCCGGCTGGGAGCCGCCGCACGACGAAGGGCTGATGTACTCCGGCGGCGAGAATGCCGCGCCGTTCAATGCGATCGCGAAACCCGCTCCGCGCGGCCATGTTCCGCAAATGGCGAATAAGAAGATCGGCGCCAAGAGCGGCGGCTACATGCTGATGAAGCCGCTGGCCGATACCGCCGAAAGTCTCGGTGTCGGCGTCGAATACGACATCAGGCTCCGGCGGCTGGTGATCGACGAGACCGATCGGGTGGTCGGGGTCCTCGCGACGCGCTTCGGCAAGGAGGTCGCGATCCGCGCCGAACGCGGGGTCGTGCTCGCCACCGGCAGTTTCGCCTACCACCAGCAGATGATCGAGGGCTATGCGCCGCGGCTGATCGGGCGGCCCGCCGCCGCCATCGAAGAGCACGACGGCATCGGCATTCTGGTCGCGCAGGCGCTCGGTGCCGAGTTGGCGCACATGGATGCCACCGAGGTGGCGTTCTTCGGAGATCCGCAGCTGTTGGCGCGCGGCATCCTGGTCAACGGGCGTGGTCAGCGCTATATCCCGGAGGACACCTATCCGGGGCGGATCGGACAGGCGACGCTGATCCAGCAGGACAACCAAGCGTTTCTGGTCATCGACGAGGAGTCGCTCGAGGCAGCGCTCGCCACCGTGACATCCACGCCGTTCTTCCGGCAGCCGCCGACCTGGGCGGCCGAGACGGTCGTGGAGTTGGAGTCCGATATGGGTCTGCCGGAGCGCGCGTTGCAGGGCACCGTCGACTGCTACAACCTGCACGCCGCCGACGGCAAGGATCCACTGCTCGGGAAGAAGCCGGAGTGGGTCAAGCCGATCGGCACCCCGCTCGCCGCCTTCGACATGCGGGGATTCACCGCGGGTTTCACCCTCGGCGGGCTGCGCACCGACCTGGACTCGCGAGTGCTGCACGTCTCCGGTGAACCGATTCCCGGCCTGTTCGCCGCGGGCCGCTGCACCTCCGGGCTCTGTGCCGGCGGCTACGTCAGCGGTGCGTCCCTCGGTGACGGCAGCTTCTATGGCCGGCGCGCCGGTCGCGCCGCCGCAAAGTAGGATCTAGACACATGTCCGAAGGCGAGTCCATCATCCTGGAGGCGACCCGGCGTCGCCTCACCGAGAAGCAGGCCGACACCGTCGACAAGCTGACCAAGGCCGCGGTGGAAGTGCTTGCGCGCGAAGGCTTCGCGGGGATGACCATCCGCATGGTCGCCGCGGCGGCCGGCGTCGGCACCGCCACGGCGTATACCTACTTCTCCTCGAAGGAACATCTCGTCGCCGAGATCTTCTGGCGCCGCCTGTTCGCCAGTTCGGCTCCGGTCAGCGACGACCCGGACCC
The DNA here is from genome assembly GCF_044465765.1 of Nocardia sp. NPDC049526. Taxonomy (NCBI): domain Bacteria; kingdom Bacillati; phylum Actinomycetota; class Actinomycetes; order Mycobacteriales; family Nocardiaceae; genus Nocardia; species Nocardia sp. NPDC049526. The sequence goes on from NZ_JBITMA010000007.1 coordinate 454,035, forward strand.
CACCGTCCGGGTCATCGCCGAACTCCGCAATATCGCCATGCTCGTCGCCGACGAACAGGAACTCTCGGGCGCCGTCACCAGCGCCCTGCTCGGCCGCGATCCCGATGTGGCACACCTCCGCGCGCGCATCGGCATCGAAATCCGCAAACGACTGGTGCGCGCCCTCGGCCCCGACGCCGACCAGGACGTAGTCGAATCCCTCGAACTCGTCTACGCGGGCGCACTCGTCCGCGCGGGCATGGGCTACGCCTCCTACTCCGAGATCGCCGACCGCATCGAGAAGTCGGCGCTGCTGATTCTGAAGTAGGGCACTTACCCGCCAGGTAATCGACTTCATTATCGGGTGTCGCAATGATGATGGGGCACCAGATGATTGGAGAAACCGATGCCCTACTTCGAATCGCACGACGGCACCACGCTGCACTACCAGGACTGGGGTTCCGGGCGGCCGGTGCTGTTCCTCGCCGGTGGCTGGTTGAGCAGTACTTCGTGGGAGTTGCAGATGCTGCCGCTGTCCAAGGAGGGATTGCGGTGCCTGTCCTACGACCGGCGTGGGCACGGCAAGTCCGACTGGGTCGGGCACGGGTACGACTACGACACCCTGGCCGCGGATCTGGCCGCATTCCTGGAACATCTCGATCTGCACGAGGTCATCGTGGTCGCGCATTCGATGGCGGGCGGTGAGATCGTCCGGTACCTGACCCGGTACGGCAGCGATCGGATCAGCCGGGTCGCGCTGGTCTCGGTGACGATGCCGTATTTCGCACAGGCCGAGGACAATCCGAACGGTGTGCCGAAGGCCGTCTTCGATGCGGTGGGCGCGGCCCGCGCCGCGGACCGACCGCTGTGGATGGAGCAGAACGCCCAGGCATTCTTCGCGACGCATCTTGGCAACCAGGTGTCCTCCGCGCGAATCGCGTGGATGGTCCAGAAGTGCATGGACTGCTCACTTCTCGCGGCGGACGAGATCATGAATACGATCTACAACGCCGACTTCCGTGACGAGTTGCGCGCACTCACACTGCCCACGCTCGTCATCCACGGTGACGCCGACGCCTCCGCACCCATCGACCTCTGCGGGCGCGTGATCAGGGACCTGATTCCGGGCAATACCTACAAGGAATACCCGGCCACCGGCCACGGCATCATGATTTCGCACGCCGCGCAGCTCAATGCCGACATCCTCGACTTCATCAAGGCATGAGGGCCGGGGCGGTAGCGGCCGATACTTGTCGTACCCCGCCGCTACCGTGAGCCAATGGGATTCGCGCTTTCGATCACCGTGTCGCCCGAGGACATCGATGGCAACGGACATATGAACCAGGCCGTCTATCTGCAATACGCGGAACGGGCGCGCTGGGCCTGCCTGCGCGAGGGCGGCTTATCGCAGGAGAAGTTGCTGGAAGCCGGGGTCGGGCCGATCTCGCTGCAGGTGACGCTCGAATTCAAACAGGAACTCTTCGTCGGCGACGAGGTCACTGTCACTTGCGATTTCGCCTGGGATGGCAAGACCCACCGGACCATCCAGGAGATTCGCAAGGCGGATGGGACGGTCTCCGCGGAGATCGTCGGCGTCGGCGGTCTGCTCGATCTGACCGAACGGCGCTTGGTGCCGGACGGCGCGCGCTACTTCCGCGACCTCGCGCTGGATCCGACGGTCTTCGGTCTGGGCCGGTCGGCGTAGTTCTAAGGGTTCATTGAGACCTCGAGAGTTGGGGGAGGTCCCTGATGGCGCGGGCGCGCGATACCGGACAGACTGGGTTCCATGACTTCGCAAGCCCTAGGTGCCGACCTCGAGAAATCGGCTGCCGCCACGGTCGCGGCCCGCGCCATCGACCTGGTGAAGGTCTACGGCCACGGAGATATGCAGGTCAGGGCACTGGACGGGGTTTCGGCCGAATTCGTGAAGGGGGAGTTCACCGCGATCATGGGGCCCTCCGGATCGGGCAAATCGACCCTGATGCACTGCCTGGCCGGCCTGGACAGCGCCAGCACCGGCACCGTTCGGATCGGCGATACCGATCTCGCGGGGCTCTCCGATAAGCAGATGACCCGGCTGCGGCGTGACCGCATCGGCTTCGTCTTCCAGGCATTCAACCTGGTGCCGACGCTGACCGCGCAGGAGAACATCACCTTGCCGCTGGATATCGCCAGCCGCAAGCCAGACCAGGATTGGCTGGATACGGTCATCAAGCGGCTCGGGCTCACCGATCGACTCACCCACCGGCCGAGCGAACTGTCCGGCGGGCAGCAGCAGCGGGTGGCGTGCGCGCGGGCGCTGGCCGGTAAGCCGGAGATCATCTTCGGTGACGAGCCGACCGGCAATCTCGATTCGCGCGCCTCGGAGGAGGTGCTCTCGATCCTGCGCGCGGCGGTGGACGAATTCGGGCAGACGGTCGTCATCGTCACCCATGAGCCGCACGCGGCGGGATATGCGGACCGGGTGGTGTTCCTCGCGGACGGTCGCATTGTCGACGAGTTGCGCGATCCGACCGCCGAATCGGTGCTCGACAAGATGAAGTCGCTGGAGCAGGTGTAGTGAGCGAGCATAGATACAGCGCGCCTTCGCGCACGACGGAGCCGAGCGTCAGCGAGGCGCAGTCGTGAGCGAGCGTCAGCGAGTGAACCATAGATACAGCGCGCCTTCGCGCACGACGGAGCCGAGCGTCAGCGAGGCGCAGTCGTGAGCGAGCGTCAGCGAGTGAACCATAGACACAGCGCGCCTTCGCGCACGACGGAGCCGAGCGTCAGCGAGGCGCAGTCGTGAGCGGCAAACCGATGCGCAAGGTGGTCTTGCGCAATCTCGCCGCGCACAAGGTGCGACTGGCACTGACCCTGCTCTCGGTGGTGCTCGGAACCGCATTCATCGCAGGCTCCTTCGTCTTCACCGATACTCTCCAGCGGACCTTCGACGGGATCTTCGCCAATCAGGCCAAGGGCGTCGATGTGCGGGTGAGTCCGCAAAAGCAACAGGCCCAGGGCATTCCGCTCAGCGTGGTCGACCAGATCTCGAAGATGGACGGGGTGCGGGCGGTCGCGCCGAGCGTCAACGGACCGCTGGTGCTGCTGTATCCGGACGGTAAGAAGGCCGTACAGACCGGTGGTGCACCGACTTTCGGCCAGTCCTACATTGCGCCGGATAAGGCGGTCGCCGAACCGGATAAGTTCGTGCAGGGCGTCCCGCCCGCGCACGAGGGCGAAATCGCACTGAATACCGGCGGCGCCGAACGCGCGGGTCTGCATGTCGGTGACAAGACCAAGGTGCTGGTTCCCTCACACGGCAACCCGATCGACGTCACCCTCACCGGAATCTACGAAGTCCCTTCGGACACCGGCGGATTCATCGGCGTGCTGTTCGACGACGCGCAGGCGCGCCAGCTGTTCACCGACGGCTCGCATGTCGCCTATATCGATATCGCGGCCGTCGGCATACCGGGCGACGACTTGCGCGACAAGATCGCGAACGTGCTGGTGGACTACAAGGTGCAGAACGGCGATCAGGTGCGCGCCGATCTGAAGAAGGAAGTCTCCAACGCGCTCAACTTCATCAATTACTTCCTGCTCGCCTTCGGTGCGATCGCACTGATCGTCGGCACCTTCATCATCTACAACACCTTCTCGATGATCGTGGCACAGCGGTTGCGTGAGCTGGCGCTGCTGCGTGCGGTCGGCGCGAGTCGACAACAGGTCGGCCGATCCGTGGTGGCGGAGGCGCTGGTCATCGGATTGGTCGGCAGCGCAATCGGTTTGGTGGGCGGCATCGGTCTGGCCTTCGGGCTTTCGGCACTGCTCAATGCGTTCGATCTCGGCCTGCCGACCGGATCGTTGACGGTGCTGCCGCGCACGGTGATCGTCGGACTGCTCGTCGGGCTGCTGGTGACGGTAGTCAGCGCCTATGCGCCCGCGCGCCGCGCCGCCAAGATTCCACCGGTGGAGGCCATGCGCGAGGAGTTCGCCTCGGCCGGTGAATCGCTGCGGCTGCGGACCGGTTTCGGCATTGCGCTGGCCGTCGCGGGTGTGGTGCTCGTGGTGCTCGGTGCGCAGAAGACCGGCGGCCATGCCGCATTGACGGTCGGGATCGGCGCGCTCGGCCTGATTTTCGCGGTGCTGCTCGCCGCGCCCGCATTGTCGCGGCCGGTGGTGGGCGGTCTCGGGGTGCTGCTGCGGCCGTTCGGCCCGATCGGCCGGATGTCGCGCAATAATGCCGCGCGCAACCCACGGCGTACTGCCGCAACGGCTTTCGCGCTCACCCTCGGTTTGATGCTGGTGACCGCGATCGGCATGCTCGGCGCATCGGCGAAGGCCAGCGTGAGCGTGCTCGTCGACAAGGGCGTGAAGGCCGACTATGTGCTGGCCGGACCGCAGATGATCGGGGTGCCGCTCGGCGCGGGTGACGCCGTGCGCAAATCCGTGCCCGGGGTGGCCGATGTGGTCGGCTTGCGCGGTGTCACATTCAAGGTCGGCGATGAGCAGCTGGCCGGCACCGAATTCGACGGCTCGCCCGCCAGTGTCATCAACTACGACATGATCAAGGGCACCAATACGCTGGGCGATCACGATGTCATGGTGTCGCAGGACGAGGCCGATAAGCGCGGCTGGAAGGTCGGCGATCAGGTCAGCGTGACGAGCCTGGGGTTCAAGAAGATTCCGGTCCAGGTGGTCGGCATCTACAAGAAGACGCCGCTGCTCGGCCCGCTGGTGGTGTCGCCGGTCATGTACGACGAGGTGATGCCGGTCAACTTCCGGACCAACCTGTTCATGTTCGTCAAGGCCGAGCCCGGTGCCGATCTGGCTCAGATGCGCACCGATCTGGAGAATGCGACCGAGCGGTTCGTCGTGGTCCAAGTGCAGGATCGGGAGGAGTTCAAGGGCGCGCAGGGCAAGCAGATCAATACGCTGCTCGCCATCCTGTACGGATTGCTCGCGCTGGCGGTGGTGATCGCGATTCTCGGCATCGTCAATACCCTGGCGCTGTCGGTGGTGGAGCGGCGTCGGGAGATCGGCATGTTGCGCGCGGTCGGCATGCAGCGGGCTCAGGTACGCCGAACCATCTATCTGGAATCCATGCTGATAGCGGTATTCGGTGCGATCGTCGGGATGCTGCTCGGCCTCGGTCTCGGTGTCGGCTTCCTGCGAACCCTGCGTGACCTGGGCATAGATGAGATCGCCATCCCGTGGAATCAACTGGTGCTGGTGCTCATCAGCTCGGCCGTGGTCGGTGTTCTCGCCGCGCTGTGGCCGGGAATTCGTGCCGCCCGCACCCCACCACTGGCCGCCATCGCGGACCTGTAGGTCTACCTCGGAAAATAGTCGGCATACCACTCCGCCGTCGGCGCACCGTAGGCGTCGCTCGGCGGAGTGGGGCCGAATTCGATACGGAAGTCCGCGGCCAAGCGTTCGATGATCGGACCGGCGTCGAGCATGGTGCGCCGTTCGTGTGGAATTGCGCGGCGGCCGTAGCGGGTGCCGAGCTGCTGCCGCAGATGGCTCCGGTGGAGTCGCTGTCGCCGGAATGGTTGACCGCGAACAGGATTCCGTTGCAAAAGATCTGTTCCGGTGTGCCACCGACCTTCTCGGCGGTGAGTGCGGCGAATACTCCGATGGCCAAGGCTTCCGGGCCGATCCAGCCGAGGCCGAGGCCCTCCATATCCTCCGGCGCGGGCATTCGGCCGCCCCCGCGTGCGGCCAGGTCGATGGCGGTGGCGAGGATGGTCGAGGTCTCGTCGTGTTTGTCGTGCCGGGTGAGTTCGGTGCGGGCTAGATCGAGTGCGGCACCGAGATCGGCACCCTGGGACAGACCCGCGATGATCGCGGCCATGGTGCCCGCAGGCAGCCAGCCGCTCGAATTGCCGTGGGTGAGAGTTGCACTGCGTCACAGCCGAATTCGAAGATCTGCTCGATGGTCCTGCGGCGGTCGAGTCCGCACGGTGCGGCGCGGACGGCAGCAGCGCGGCCCTTGGAGTCGTCGATGGGGGCGGTGCGGGTGCCGAGCGGTGCGCCCGCTCGGCCACTCGTGGCCGCCTCGGCCAATTCGACGCACCGCGCCCATACCTCCGCGGCCCAATTCCCGGTCGATCACATACTCCGCGAATGCATCTCCCCGGCGCGGCATGCGGGCCCAGTGCGCCGAGAAACCTATCGGAGCGGTGTCTGTCCGGTCACAGTGTGCTGAGTCTGGCTAACGAGTGATGCTACGGTAAACGGAGGTTGTTACTCCGTTTAACATGTGGGGTTGGATGGGTAAGGAGGCCGCTGGCAATGGTGGCGGTGGGTCTCGGTGGTCCGAACGTGGGTTTTTCGCCCGCGGTCGGCGGCATCGCCGAGAAGATGAGGGCGGCGGTGCACGGCCGTGGCGGCGAGGCGGTCGGGCAGCTCGCATTGATTACTGTGCTCTATCTGGCCTACCGGGTCGGGCGGATGTTCACCGCCGACGACACCGTGCACGCACTCGGCAATGCCAGGGAAATGCTCGGGCTCGAGGATAAGCTCGGTCTGCCGGAGGAGACCACGGTGCAGGCGGTATTCCTGCATCGGGATTTGCTCGCGGTACCGGCCAATTTCTATTACGCCACCGCACATTTCACGGTGGCGGTCGGGGTGCTGTTGTGGCTGTGGGTTTTCCGGCCGGAGCACTACCGCTGGACCCGCAACCTGATGGTGGCATTGACCGGAGCCGCCCTCGTGGTGCATGTGCTGATGCCGCTCGCACCGCCGCGCATGCTGCCCGAGTACGGTTTTGTCGACCTCGCCGCCATACACGGCCAATCCGTTTATGGCTCACCGGATTCCGGCGGGCTATCGAACCAGTTCGCCGCCATGCCCTCGCTGCACGTGGGGTGGGCCCTGCTGCTGGCCTTCGCCGTGGTCGCGGCGACCCGGAGTTCCTGGCGGTGGCTGGCGCTGGCACATCCGGTGCTCACCACGGTGGTTGTGGTCGGGACCGGCAATCACTACTGGCTGGACGCGATTGTCGCGGTGGTGCTACTCGGGTTGTCGGCGCTGCTGCATCCGCTGGTGGTGCCCGCGTCGGCGACAGCGTGGGGTGCGATGGGGCCGGTGGGCCCGCAGCCGGTACCGACGCGCTGAGTCAGCTGGTTCCGGCATTTCGGTTGGCCCAGGCTTGGATATCGCCCCGGTCGAGGGCGAGGGCAAGCAGGTCAGGGAACTTGTCGGGGGTGCAGGCGAAGGCCGGTATGCCGAGGGCGGCGAGAGCGGCGGCGTTGTCGTGGTCGAAGGCAGGAGCGCCGTCGTCGGAGAGGGCGAGCAGGACGACCACCTGGACGCCGGATTCCCGCATGGCGTTGACGCGGCGCAGCATCTCTTCGCGGATACCGCCCTCGTAGAGGTCGGAGATGAGGACGAACAGGGTGTCGGCGGGGCGGGTGATGAGCGATTGGGAATAGGCGATGGCGCGATTGATGTCCGTGCCGCCGCCGAGTTGGGTGCCGAAGAGGACCTCGACCGGATCGGTGAGTTGTTCGGTCAGGTCGACGACTTCGGTATCGAAAACGACCAGGGACGTTTTCAGCGACCGCATCGAGGCCAGGACCGCGCCGAAGACCGATGCGTAGACCACGCTGGAGGCCATCGAACCGGATTGATCGATGGCGAGGACGACATCCCGGCGCACCGCCTGCGCCTTGCGGCCGTATCCGACCAGGCGTTCGGGCACGACGGTCCGGTGTTCGGGAAGGTAGTTGGCGAGATTCTTGCGGATGGTGCGGTCCCAGTCGATATCACGCAGCCGAGGTCGGGTGACTCGGGCGGCACGGTTCAGTGCGCCGGATACCGCCGCGACGGTGTGTGCGGCAACGCGCTGTTCGATTTCGCGGACCACCTTCTCGACCACCATTCGCGCTGTCGCCTTGGTGGTTTCGGGCATCACCCGATTCAGGCTCAGCAGGGTGCCGACCAGGTGCACGTCGGGCTCCACCGCTTCGAGTAGTTCCGGTTCCAGCAGGAGCTGGGTCAGATTGAGCCGATCGACGGCATCGCGCTGCATGACCTCGACGACGGTGGACGGGAAGTAGGTGCGGATATCGCCGAGCCAGCGGGCTACCTTCGGCGCGGATCCGCCGAGGCCGGCCGAGCGCTTACCGGAGGTCTGGTCGTCGGTGTTGTAGACCGCGCCCAAGGCTCGATCCATGGCCTCGTCGTCCGCGGAATCCAAGCCACCGAGGGGTTGTTCGGCGGCGGTGCCGAGGACCAGACGCCAACGCCTGGACTGGGTTTCATCGATCGCGTTCATCCGGTCACTCCGGGGGGTTGGGGACGGCAGGATGCCGCCACATCGTGGTTCGGGGGCCGAGCGCGGTGTTACCGGAGTGCTTGCGGCTGCTCGTGGACTGCCTTTCCGGCATCCGTGCGCATGGCGATCGGTCTCGCCTCGGCATCGAGGGCCGTCCCGTCGTCGATGTGCGTTGCGGCGAGCTGAACTGGTGTGGGTTGCGCGGGCTCAAACCGGCACCCCCAAGATGTCCGCGACCGTGCGCATGGCGACGAGTCCTCGTTCGATATCGAACGTCACGTCCGCGCCGGTGCGTGATGTGCCGGAGCCGCCGTCGCGGACGGCTTGGCCGATGGCGCGGCGCTCGCCGGATTCGAATGCGCCGAAGGTACGGCGCAGCAGCGGCAGGATTTCGACGAACATATCGTCGCCGAGACTGCGGAGCCAATCGTCGATGAGCCGCAACAACTCTCGGTCGTGGACCAGCAGCAGCCCGCGACCTCCGAGGAAGCCGTCGATCCAGGCGGCCTTGGCGGCGGCGGTATTGCCGATCGAGAGCGCGGCGGAAAGTCTACGTGCGGAATCGGATTCGTCGATGCGTCCGGCATCGGCGAGTAGTCGGACGGCGCGACCGACCAGGGCGCCGTGCACATCGTCACGGTCGGCGAGGCGGTGCAGGGCGGCGAGCCATTCGCCGGTGGCCCAGTCGTTGTCGCGGGTGTGGATGGCGGTGTGCGCGGCGTCGAGGTGGGTGCGGAGTTGTTCGGCGGCGTCGGTATCCAGGCCGGTGACCGCGCTGGGCAGGCCGGCGCAGATCCGCACGAGCAGGCCGTCCGCGACGTGGGCGAGGGCTTCGGTATCGGTGCCGCGGACGTCGCCGTAGCGCAGCGTGCGGGTCAGGCCGGGGAGGGCGGCGAGCAGGTGGGTTACGTCGTGGTCGAGTGCCGCGGCCGATTCCAGGCGGGTGATCAGGCCGTTGGTGGCGTCGCCGAGATCGGCGAGCAGCGCGACCTCGAGTGCGGCGGTGAGATCGCCGACGGTGCTGCCCTCGCGGCCCGCGGTGTCGAGGATTTTGGCTTCCGCCGCGGTGCGGATAGTGGTGCCCCAGCGCGAGGCCTCGATGATCGAGACGGCGAATTCCGGTCGCCACCGCAGCGTCCAGGATTCGCGAAAGGTGCCGGTGCTGCGCACCTCGCCGGTTGTCGGTGTGCCCCAGTCGATTCCGAGTACCCGCAGCCGGTGCAGCAGTCGCGAGCGTTCGACCTCGCGCTCCTTGCGCAGATCGAGATCGAGATTGCGGGACAGGGCTTCCTGCCTGAGCCGCAGCGTGCGGATCCGGGCACGCAGATCGGCATCCAGCGGCACGGTCGGCGTGCCATCGGGTACTGCGCCGAGTGCCTCGCCGACCACCAGTTCGGACGCGACGAGCCGCAGCATCGTCTCATCGCCCGCGCACATCACCGACCGCACCGCCTCGGTGACCTCCGACAGTCCGGCCAGCGGCCGAGACCGTAGCACCGCGAGCGTGTCGGCGAGCCGGACGGATTCGATGATGTGCGCACTGGAGACCGGCAGATCGTGTGCGCGCAACACCCCCGCCACCTTGGTCAGCCAGCGCGCGATCGGCTGCTCGGTCTCGGTGAACAGGTGGTGATACCAGCCCGGCGAGGTGATTCCGGCGCCGTATCCGGAGGTCGTCGCCAGCCGGGAATGTGTCCACGGCACCCATGTCACCGTCGCCTTCACCTTCGGCAGCCCTTTGAGCAATTTGGTATCCGCCGTCGCCGGCCCCAACTTTCCCGCCAACGCCGGCGCATGCCACGCCCCACACACCACCGCAAGCCGCTGCGCCCCGTCCTTCAACGCCTTGCGCATCGTCTGCCGCATATACGCCTCACGCCGCAAGGTGTGCGCGTCGATGTCGATGGGCTGGCGCTCAACGTCTTCTAGCCCGATCGCTTCGCCGACGGAGTCACCGGTCGGCGAGTCTTCGCTCGCCGACCGGTGTGCGGCAGGTCCCGGTATGCCGTTGGATGTCGGGAGGGCGGTAGGGCGTCGGTCACCGGCGGGCTCTGTGTGTGCGCTGTCGGTGCCGATCTCGGCTGCTTCGTCGGCGGTGTTATCGGTCGGCGATGCGTCGTCGGCCGACCCGTTGTGACCGGCGGGACTGGACTCGTCGTCAGGGTCGAGGCCTACGCCGTTGGCGCCACCTGCGGCTGAGTGACCGCTCGCCGAGATGTCGCGCACCCCGTCCGGCTTATCTCCGGGCGAAACGTCTTCGGTTGTGCCCGTGGCAGTTCCGATTGCGAACAGGCCTTGCTCAGCGGCTTCTCGCAGCGCCCCCATCGCCTCGGTGATCGCTTCGAAAGCGTCGGCGTCGGCGACGGATTCGACCACCGCGTCCCACCAGCGCTCGGCATCGTCGTAGCCGGCGGCCGCGGCCAATTCGGCGAGTGGGTCGATGCGATCGCCCGGCTCGTCTTCGGCAGCCAGGACGGCGGTCGCGGGCAGATCGCAGAACCGTACCGGCACTGCGTGTTCAGCCGCATAACGCAGTGCTTGCCATTCCGGGGAGAACACCGCGTACGGCCAGAACGCGGCCTTGGCTGGTTGATCCGGGATATAGGCCAGCAGTGCCACGGGCGGCGACATTCCCTCGGCCGCAACGTATCCGACCAAGGGGTCGGCATCGGCCGGGCCCTCGATCAGGATCGCGTCGGGGCGAAACTGCTCGAGCGCGGTTCGCAGGGATTTGGCCGAACCCGGGCCGTGGTGGCGGATGCCGAAAACGCGGGTCACCGGACCAGTCGAGGCGGCGTTCTGCCGGTCATCCAGATGTCTGTCGGCCGTGTTCGTCTTGCTCACCGTGTCACCTCCGGTTGAACATGCGGTGTGGTCGGATCAGTCGGCGGCGCCGCCTCATCCGTGGACCTCGCGGCAAGCGCGGTAGAAGTCGGACCATTCGGGGCGTTCGCGCACCACGGCTTCCAGATACTCGGTCCAGATGACGGCGTCGGCCACCGGATCCTTGATGACCGAGCCGAGGACCGCGCCTGCGATATCGGACGCGCGCAGGGTGCCGTCGCCGAAGTGTGCCGACAGGGCTATGCCATTGGTGATCACCGAGATTGCTTCGGCGGTGGACAGGGTGCCGGACGGCGTCTTGAGTTTGGTACGGCCGTCGGAGGTCATGCCGGAACGCAGCTCGCGGAAGACGCGCACGACCCGCCGTACTTCCTCGGCCGCGGCGGGGACCGCCGGAAGTTCGAGCGCGGAGCCGAGTTGTTCGACGCGGCGGGTCACGATGGCGACCTCCTCGTCCTCACTGGCGGGCAGCGGCAGCACAACGGTATTGAAGCGGCGACGCAGAGCAGAGGACAGATCGTTGACGCCACGGTCGCGGTCATTGGCGGTGGCAATGACATTGAAACCCTTGGCGGCCTGCACCTCCATCCCGAGCTCCGGTACCGGCAGGGTCTTTTCGGACAGCACGGTGATCAGCGCGTCCTGCACATCGGACGGAATGCGGGTGAGTTCCTCGATCCGGGCGATGGCGCCGCGACGCATCGCGGTCATGACCGGCGACGGCACCAGCGCACCCTCGCTCGGCCCCTCCGCGAGCAGCCGCGCATAGTTCCAGCCGTAGCGGATCGCCTCTTCGGCGGTACCCGAGGTGCCCTGTACCAGCAGCGTCGATTCACCGCTGATCGCGGCCGAAAGATGTTCCGATACCCAGGTTTTCGCGGTGCCGGGCACGCCGAGCAGCAGCAGCGCCCGATCGGTCGCCAGCGTCGCGACCGCCACCTCCATGAGCCGTCGTGGCCCGACGTACTTGGGGCTGATCACGGTGCCGTCGTCGAGCGTGCCACCGAGCAGATAGGTGACCACCGCCCACGGCGACATTTGCCACGACGGCGGCCGCGGCCGATCGTCGATCGCCGCCAGTGCCCGCAGTTCCTCGGCATAGGCCTGTTCGGCATGCGGACGCAACAGCTCCGGCTTCGAATGGGTAGTGGTCACTGCAACTCCTCGAGCATCATCGAGCGGTGATTGAGGTCATGGGCGAGCTGATCGAAGGCTCGCTCCCAATTGGGATCGGTGCATCGGCGCGCCACCGCGGTGGCCGTCCGCGCCGCCGTGACAGGCAGGTGCACGGCCGCCGCGGACAGCAGCGACCGATGCGCGCTCGGGCCGGTGCCATGTGCTTCGGGGCGTTTGGCGGCAGCACGTGCGCGTTCGAACAACAACAGAATCAGGTGTTGGGCAAGGGGTTCCGGCCACGGATGGCCCATGGCGGGCAGCAGCGCCTCGAGCTCCGAGAGCCACGCGCCGTCCAATTGCAGCAGATGCCGGGTGCGATCGGACAGCGGCAGCAGCGCGAACAATTCGCGGCGCCGCAGCATGGCCAGATCGGTCGGCACCCCGGCATCGAACAGCGCCCGCGCCCAGGCCGAATCATGTTGGGCCAGTGCGGCATCCACCCAACCGTCGAACAGCGGCTGCCGGAACCGGTCACTGATCTCGGCTCGGGTGGCCTTATCCGGTGCGCCGCGTTCGGACTCCCAGTGCCTCAGCGGTGTCGCCGCGACGAGTTGCCGCAGCCGACCCGCACGCAGGTCCGGTGCGCCGTCCCAGCGATAGGTGAACTCCACCGTCCGGTCGTTGATGCCGTCCCTGCGATCGGCATCGTCGAGCTCCTCCGGAATGCGGACCACCAGATTCGGATGCGGCAGCAGATGTTCGACCGTGACCCATGCGCTCGCGCGCCGGGTCATGCGCTGTGTGAATGCCGAATCCGATAGCAGCGGCAGCAGTCCGGCCGCGACTCGCCGGACATCCGATCGTCGATCGTCCAACGCGGTTTCGAGCAGCGGTTCGTCATCGGCCGAAATCCCATCGGCGAGGATGGCCAAGAGTTCGGCCTTCAGCGGGCCGGATTCTTTCGGCCACGACGCGGTCAGCGCTGCACGTGCGGCTTTTGCATCTCGGCGGCGCAGTTCGGCGAGCCATTCGCGGCGCTCGGGCGGTCGGCCGAACTCCCAGCTCAGCTCGGTCGGCGCAGCGAAAGGACCTTGCCGCACCAGGTCGCGCCAGTCCGGATGCTGGTCGGTCAGCCAGCGGCCGCGGGTTCCGGCCAGCCGCAATAGCGGCTCGCGCAGTTCGGTATTCGCCTTCGCCTGCTCGAGCAGTAGCGCGCACAGTGCATCCGGGGCGCGATAGTCGAACGGGACTGCGGCCGCGAACCATTCGGGCAGGAAGGGGGACCGATCCCGCAACAGGCGGGCGAGTCGGGACGCCGCGGCGCGGGGCAGGAGTCGCCGCGCGTCATCCACGGCGGGTTCGGGCTTGGTCGCCGCGCTGACGGATACGCCACCACGCGCGAAAGCGCCACGCAGCGCGGCAGATTCGAGAAGGACAAATGCCGGATCGGTGCGCAACCGGCTCGCCGCGGCGGCAATCGGAGCCTCGAGCCGCGCGGGATCCGCTGCCCTGCGGGCCGTGCCGAGCAGCGCCACCGAGGTCAGCTCCTCCGACACCGGCGCGGCAGGCGCGTTCGACGTCGCACGCGTGCCGAACTCCGCACTGTCGACATCGACGACCTCACCCGCGGTGAATACCGAGATCGGCACCAATCCGGCCACACCCCATTCGGCGGCCAGCGTCACCGGATGCCCACCGGACACCCCGAGCAGTCGCCACGGCTGCTCGGTAGCCGCAACGGGTAGCGCAGTACCGTCGGATTCGGCTATGTACCAGTCATTTTCGATACACACCGGCACGACATCGGTGAGCAGCAGCGGTCGGAATCGCAACCATGGATCGCCCGCGAGTGCCTCGGCATGCTCGGTCAATGCGGCGGCGATCGTCCCGTCGGCAACCGGCAGCGTGGTGAACGGTTCGGTCGCACCGTGCCGTTCGCCCCAGAGCGCCCGCAGCGGCGCGCCACCCGGGTAATAGTGCAGATCCGCTTCGGCCATCATGCCGGGCAGCGGCACCTCCGCCGAGAAGCTCGGCGCGCCGAAGGAGTGCTCGAGCAGCAGCGCCCAGCGTCGAGTCTGCCTGCCGTACAACCACGTTCGGCGCGTGTAGAGCCGCTCCTCCTCGCTGGTTCGAATGCCGAGTACCTGCCACTGATCCCGGACCGCGGGTTCGGCGCGCACGGATTCGGCGGATGTCGGATAGCCGATATGGGTGCGGACGCCGGCCCGCAGCTCCGGTGACAATTCGTCGAGCCGGCGGTGCGCGGCGATCAGCAGATGCAGCCTCGCGTATTCGGCGAGTACGACATCTGGCCAGTCCGCCCTGGTCACCACGGTGGTCGGCAGCTGGCGCAACGCGGCGGCGACGCCGGGGGCCTGCGCGTCGACCATCCGGGCCGCGATCGACTCGAAAGCACGAAACGAGCGGTCGGTCTGGGCCAGCCCGGTGCGCACCTGATCGCCGAGCCAGATATCGAGTTCCTCCAGACCAGCCGTCACCCGCATCCGCCGCTGTTCGGCAGTCGCCGGATTTGCCGTGCGGACCTGCGGGTCGGTGGCGGGCTCGGCCGCGCGGACCGCGCGGGCGTTGATCCATTCCGCCGCGAAGTCCGCGATCGCGGCTTCGGCGACCGCGCCGCCCGACCAGGCGAGCAAGAGCGACAATGCGTGCTTGCACGGGAACTTGCGGCTCGGACACGAGCACTTGTACGCCGGACCCGCCAGATCCACGACTGTCTGATACGGCTTGGCGCCGCTGCCCTGACACTGGCCCCACAGCGCGGTGTCCGACCGTCCGGTGCCGCGCCAGCGCCCGGTGAGCTTGCGCGCGGCGGATAGCGAGCTCGCATCGGGTGCGAGCGCGCTGACCTGTTCCTCGGTCCACGGCGCGGTCATATGTATGGCTCCCGCCTGGTTCATCCGGCGGCCCCGGATCGACTGTATGTCATGTCTTCCCCCGTTACTCGGTTGCCGAATTTCTACCGCAGCCCACCGACAAGTTAGGTGGTGAGCGGGTATTTTTCTGGAATACGCTGCGCGCACGACAGATTCGGCAGAAAAATCGCCTTGCGCTGGTTGTCCGATTCTGGCATTCTGTCCTGTTCGGCTCCGACCGGGCCACCCAAATCGGGTGACACACCATCGAGCTGCCCGCCGGGGTTGGCGAGGGGTGGACATCGAGCGGGGCCCAGCCTGTTCGATGGCCATACCATCCCCGCGGGCAGATTCGCATTCCCCTTCCGACCGCGCGACGGCACCGCTGTGGGCGAATTCGACGCCATCGGGTAGCGTTTCGCTCAGCTTTCAACGGTGATACCCGTGCGGGGTTGGAGGACGTGCCGCGGTTCGTGGTCTAGGGGGTTACGCATGCGTACAGATCCCGGAACCGATACTGCGACGGTGCCGCGCCTGACCGAAGTGGTATCCCGACGGCTCGCGGCCGATCCCGCGGTCACCCCCGATGTCGCGCACACCGTGCTCCGCGCCCTCGGCGGCGGCGAGTCCGATGATCTGACAACCGAATTCGACGGCTCCGGCATCTTCCTGCGTGCGATCCGGGTGCGCGGCTTCCGCGGTATCGGCCCCGAGGCGACACTGCAGCTGCCGCCGGGTCCCGGTCTCACATTGGTGGTGGGCCGCAACGGAAGTGGTAAGTCGAGCTTCGCCGAGGCCGCAGAACTGGTGCTCACCGGTAGTAATCGCCGCTGGGACGGCCGGTCGGCGGCATGGCGCGAGGGCTGGCGGAATCTGCACGACGGCGGCTCGGCGCGCATCGAACTCGAATTACTCACCACCGGAGCCGATCCCGAGCTGACCATCGCCAAAGAGTGGTCACCGCAGGCGGATCTGGGACAGGCGCACTGGACCGAACAGCGATCCGGCACCGCGTCAACGGATTTCGACGGCAACCGCTGGGCCGGTCTGCTGGAGCTGTATCGCCCCTTTCTGTCCTACAGCGAACTCGGCGCACTCGTCGACGGCAAACCGAGCGATCTGTTCGACGCGCTACACCGGCTGCTCGGCCTCGACGAACTGACCGTGGCCCAGGAGCGGATTCGCACCCGCCGACTGGAACTCGAACGCGCCGTGCGGGATTCGCGCCAGGAACGCATCGAACTGGTGACCGCGCTCGGTACGGTGGCCGACGACCGTGCGGTACGGATGGCGACGCTACTGCGGCCGGACCGCCCCGATCTCAGGGCCATCGGTCGCGAAATACTCGGCACGGCCGAGAATCCGGTCGGGCCGGATGGGCTGCGGGCAATCGTGCGGCTGATCTTGCCGTCGGGTGCCGAAGTAGAAGCGATCGCCGCTCGCCTCGAAGAATGCCGCACGGTGCTCGCGCGCGATTCGACCGCCGATGCCGAGGCCGATCTACGGGTGCTGGAATTGCTGCGGCGGGCGCGCGATCATGTCGGTGCCAGCGGGGAATGTGCGTGTCCGGTCTGTGGGCGAGGGGAATTGGACGCGACGTGGTTGCGCGGTGCGGACGCCTCGATTGCCGAGCTGACCTCCCGAGTCGACGCACTCGCGACCGCGCGGGCCGCACTGCGACAGGCCGTCCGCGACGCCCGCGCACTCCCGGAACATATCCCCCCGGAACTCGATTTCGATCCGCGCAATCCGCCCACCGTCGACACCACCGCCGTGCGTCGCGCCTGGACGGATTGGGCGGCGCTGACCGGCGCCGATTATTCACCTGACCTGCCCGATCGACTACGCGGTGCGCACACGCGCCTGGTCGACGAACTCGAGTTGCTGCAACAGGGCACCCGGAAGGAACTCAACCGCCTCGACGAGGTGTGGGCCCCGCTGGTGCCGCGCATCAGCAGTTGGCTCGAAGGGGCCCGTGCCGTCGTCGCGAACGGCAGCGAGCTGCGCACACTCAAGCGCGCCGAGGATTGGCTCAAATCCGCGACGGCCGGATTGCGCGGGGAGCGGATGGCGCCGTTGGAGACCACGGCGCGCTGGGTCTGGCGCACACTGCGTCAGCAGAGCAATGTCGAACTCGGTGCGATTCGGTTGCAGGGCAACGCCGGAACCGCGCGTCGGGTGCTGCTCGATGTCACCGTCGACGAGGTGGACGGCGCCGCGCTCGGCGTGATGAGTCAAGGCGAGCTGCACGCCCTCGGACTTTCGCTGTTCCTGCCGCGAGCGACGGTGGAGGACAGTCCTTTTCGCTTCGTCATGATCGATGACCCGGTACAGGCCATGGATCCGGCCAAGGTGGACGGACTGGCCAGGGTGCTCGAGGTCATGGCGTGGACGCGGCAGGTCATCGTCTTCACCCATGACGAGCGACTGGCCGAGGCGGTGCGGCGCATGCAACTGGACGCCAGCGTGCTCGAAGTGCAGCGCCGCGAACGCTCGGTAGTGGAAGTACGGGTATCCAGCGACCCTATCCGCCGCTACCTCGACGACGCCCGCTCCCTGGTCCGCACCCCCCAACTCCCCCCGGCGATCGCCGACGAACTGGTGGCCACCTGTTGCCGCTCCGCCGTGGAAGCGGCCAGCCTGGCCAGAGCCAGGCGCAATCTGCTCGCCGACGGCATGGACCACCGCGACGTCGAACGCCATATCGAAGGCGCACAAACAACTCGCGCAATGGTCGCGCTCGCGGTAATGGGTATCGGCGGCCGAGTAGACGACCTGAACAAACACCTCGCCCGGGAAGGCAAATGGGTCGTCGACGCCTTACGCGACGCCACCGCGGGAGCCCACGTACCCATCGGCCGCAGCATGCGCGACCTGATCGCGGACACCGAGAAGTTCGTCGGCTGGCTACGACGATGAACTGGGGCTGCGCGTCGATAGCTCGGGGGTGGCGGTGAGCGCGTCGCGTGATGACGCGGGCACGTCGGGCGACGCGGACGACCGTCGGGTGCGAGATAGTGATCCATCGGGTGGCGCGGGTTTGCACCGTTTCGAGGGGCGACGAGACGGTGCCGGTCGAAAGGGGGATGGCGGCTCGCAGGGGAAGCCGGTCGGGCAGGGAGGAAAGGGTTGGGCGGGTAGGCAAGTCGGGGTGCCGGACGAATCGGCTGGGAAGAGCGCCGCGGCTCGGCAGGGCGGTACGACTCGCCGAGGTGAGGGGGCTCGGCAGCGGAAGGTGGGTGGGGCGGGCCGGCGAGGGGGCGCGCGCAAGCAGGGGGTGGCGGGGAAACCGCATCCGCCGCGGCCGACGGTGGCCGAGCGGTTCGATGCGGTGGATCGGCTGCTCGAAGGGTCGGTGACCGATGCCGATGGGCTGTGGTCGCGGGCGACCGTGTGGATTCTGCGGCTCGCGCTCGAGCAATCCGTCGACGAGTTGTGGTTGCAGGTGGCACCGGAATTGGCGCGCTGCCCGATGCGCGCCCAACTGCTCGCCCTGCGCGTATTCGCGGGCGACGCCACCGCCGCACAGGTCGCAACGGTATGGGCAGCCCTGTCCCGCGCCGCCCACCACCACGATTACGAACTCGCCCCGAGCGTCACCGAATTACGCCGCTGGCGCGAGCAGACCGCGGCCATCGCAACCGCACTCGCCACAGCCGCCACCCGTTGGATCGATCGAGAGGTCAGGACTGACTGAACAGTCCGATGACACCGGCCAGCAGCGAAAGGCCCTCCGAGGCAATGGCGGAACCGGTACCCAACATGTTCAACACATTCAGCAGTCCCATGGCGGGCTCCTTTATTCGGTGTCGACACTCCCGCTTACCCACACCGTAATTCGTCGCCCCCGAATCGCCGGATCGCCGATGCCAGTGCACCTCTACGCGACACTCCGCGCGACACGCCAATCTAAACGAAATCCATTCGCCCTGAGCGCTCTCGAACGTATGGATCAAGATCAGGTGGAATCTGCGCGGGCATCGCCCGAGTAGCCCCCTCCACCAGTGCCACCTGATCTTGATCCGGGCCCCGGAGCACGCAGTGATCCGCAGGGCGAGCAAGATTTGGAGTCATGGGCGATTCACAGCCGTGCCCCTGTAAGCGTGGGGAGCCGTTCGGCGCCTGCTGTGGACCGGTGCTGGCGGGGGAGCGGTCCGCGGCGACGGCGGAGGCGCTGATGCGTTCGCGCTACACCGCATTCGCGGTCGGCGATACCGAATACCTGCTGCGGTCCTGGCATCCGCGCACCCGACCGAAGACGCTCGACCTGGATCCGGACCAGCGCTGGCTGTTCTTGGAGATCGTGCGCACCGAGCGCGGCGGACCGTTCGACGACACCGGCACTGTGGAATTCATCGCCCACTACAGGGCCGAGGGCCGACGTGGATCTCTGCACGAGGTCAGCACATTCACCCGTGTGGACGGCGCCTGGTGCTACCTCGACGGCATCATCGAACCGTGACGGGTAGCGTGCCACCCATGCCACGTGTCGCGATCGAATACTGCACGCAGTGCCGCTGGTTGCTGCGCGCGAGCTGGATGGCACAGGAATTGCTGAGCACCTTCGCCACCGAACTCGGCGAGGTGGCGCTGATCCCCGGCACGGGCGGCGTCTTCCGCATCACCATCGACGGCGACCAGATATGGGAGCGCAAAGCGGACGGCGGATTCCCGGATATCGCTGTACTCAAGCAGCGCGTGCGTGACCGCGTCGCACCGGACCGTGACCTCGGCCACGTGGACAAGCGAGACCGACCCGACTCAGCGTGATATCGACCACGCCGAGCACTACGCCGGATTCACGAGCAGCAGCCGCCACCGCAGCACCCGCCACCGGCGGGCCGCGGCGCGGGCGCGGGTGACGCGGCACCGCCACCACCCCTGCTGACCGTGGCAAATGTGGTCAGCAGCTTGACCGTGTCATCGTGGCCGTTCGGGCAGGCCGCCGGATTCGACGCCTCCGCCATCGGACGGTTGATCTCGAAAGTGTCGCCGCAGCTGCGGCACCGGAAGCTATAACTCGGCATCGGCCCAGCGTAGCGCCAAAGGTGAGAGGTGCGTCCCACCTATCCACTGTCCAACTGGACGTACTCTCGAATAAGAGATCGCTAGGTGCTTGGACCCGGCCGGAGCAAACTCGCAGCGCACCTGCCCGGGGCGTAGGCAGGAGGTGTGGAAGATGACCACGCAGTTCGATATCGAACCTGGCTTCGAGGTCGGCGACACCGAGCCGGTCGCCCAGACGACCTGGGGCCGCGTGAGTGGACGCTGGGACGGACCGGTCGCGGTGTGGCGCAGCATTCCGTACGCATCCGCGCCGTCCGGTCCGAACCGGTTCCGGCCGCCACAGCCGCCGCAGCCGTGGGATGGAATCCGCGAGTGCACGACCTTCGGCGAGATCGCCCCGCAGACAATGGGCAATATGGTCCCGGTCGACTCCGACCTGCGGATGGGGGAGGACTGTCTGTGGCTCAATGTGTGGTCACCGCGTAGTTCCGCTGACACCGGTGCGCCGCGCCCGGTCATGGTCTGGTT
The DNA here is from genome assembly GCF_044465765.1 of Nocardia sp. NPDC049526. Taxonomy (NCBI): domain Bacteria; kingdom Bacillati; phylum Actinomycetota; class Actinomycetes; order Mycobacteriales; family Nocardiaceae; genus Nocardia; species Nocardia sp. NPDC049526. The sequence continues at coordinate 474,651 of NZ_JBITMA010000007.1, forward strand.
GCACGGCGGCGCATACTGCCTCGGCACCGCAGCCCAGGAGATCTACGACGGTCGCAAGTTGGCCGAAGCCGGTGACGTGGTCGTGGTGACGGTCAATTACCGCCTCGGTGCCCTCGGCTTCCTCGACTTGTCCTCGCTCTCCGACGATTTCACGCCGAATCTCGGTCTGCACGACCAGATCGCCGCACTCGGGTGGGTTCGCGACAATATCGCCGCATTCGGCGGTGATCCGGGCAACGTGACGCTATTCGGTGAATCGTCCGGCGCCGGATGCGTAACCGCACTGCTGACTGCACCGCCGGCGGCCGGTCTGTTCCATCAGGCGATCGCGCAAAGTCCGCCCGCGACAACGGTTTTCGGACAGGATCGGGCTGCCGCCGTGGCCCAACGCTTTCTGGAACTGATCGAGTTGCCGTATTCCCGCGCAAGCGAATTGCTGGAGTGCCCGATCGACCGGATCGTGACCGCCGCGGGCGTACTGCTGGACGAGATTCCGTTGAAGGAGCCGGGCCGACTGGCCGCCGCGCCCGTCGTCGACGGTTATCTGGTCCCGACCTATCCCATCGACCGCTTCCAACAGGGCCGTTCGCATCGCGTACCGCTGATCATCGGCACCAATAGGGACGAGGCCTCGCTGTTCCGCGTCCTCCGATCGCCGATCATGCCGGTGACCCCGGATGCGGTGAATGCCATGCTGCGCGATGTGGCCGCCAATCATCCGGATATGTCGCCCGAGCGCATCGCCGAAATCACTTCGGCCTATCCGGATCTCGCGAAAACCCGTGGCGCGCTTGCCATGTCCACCGACGCGGCCTTCCGCATGCCGGCCCACTGGGTCGCCGACGGCCACGCCCAGCACTCACCGACCTGGATGTACCGCTTCGACCACGCCACCCCTATGCTGAAGGCGGCCCGCGTCGGCGCCGGTCACGCCACCGAATTGCCTTATGTCTTCGGCAATTTCGGCACCCTGAACCACGATCCCACCTTCTGGCTCGGCGGCCGCAAGGTAGCCATGGAAGTCTCCGGTCGCATGCAACGCCGCTGGCTCGCCTTCGCCACCCACGGGGTTCCCGCCGCGATCGACGGCTCCAAACACTGGCCCCCCTACCGCCCCAGCACCCGCACCACACTTCTGATCGACAACATCGACCGCGTAGTCGACGACCCGGACCGCGACCTGCACACCGCCTGGGGCGAACAAGCCGTCGGCTTCAGCTGAGTCCCTCTGCACCTCCTCGAGGCCACCGAGGGACAGCCAGGGTTGGCGGCGCGGGTCGGTTGAGCCCGCGGATGGTTCACCATGCATCCGGTCGAGCTAGCGCACGGCTCACCTCGCGCACGCCGAATACCTGGTGCGCCTTTCTATTACACGTCTGTGGAGAAACGTATACCGCCGTCTGGGATGTCGACGCCGGGCCAGATGCGGGCGCCGCGTAGTAGTTCGCACCGGGCGCCGACATTGGCGCCGTCGCCGATGACGGCGTCGCGGACGAGGGCGCGGGGGCCGATGCGGGCGCCGAAGCCGATGATGGAGCGTTCCACGGTGGCGCCTGCTTCGATGCGGGCGCCGTCGAAGAGCACCGCGCCGTCGAGGCGCGCACCTGCGCCTACTTCGGCGCCGCGTCCGACGACGGTGCCGCCGATCAGCAGCGCGCCCGGGGCGATGCCCGCACCCTCGTGGACGAGAGATTCACCACGCTGTCCGGGCAGGGCCGGGGAGGGGGCGATGCCGCGGACCAGGTCGGCCGAGCCGCGGACGAAGTCCTCCGGCGTACCCATATCGCGCCAGTAGGAGGAGTCGACGTGGCCTTGCACTCGGGCGCCTTCGGCGAGCAGTGCAGGGAACACCTCGCGCTCCACCGACACCGGCCGCCCCGCCGGGATCTTCTCGATGTATTCGCGCCGGAAGACATAACAACCGGCGTTGATCTGATCGGTCGGCGGATCCTGCGTCTTCTCCAGGAAGACGGTGACCCGCCCGTCCTCGTCGGTCGGCACGCAGCCGAATGCGCGCGGGTCGCTCACCCGAACCAGATGCAGGGTCACATCCGCGTTCGTGGACTCGTGGGTGTCCAGGATCGCACCGAGATCGGTGCCGCCGAGCACGTCGCCGTTGAACACCATGATGTTGTCGGCGCGCAGCTTGGGCAGCACATTGCGGATGCCGCCACCCGTGCCGAGCGGTTCGGTCTCGGTGACGTACTCGAGGTCGAGGCCGAGGTCGGCGCCGTCACCGAAGTGTTCCTCGAAGACCTCCGCCTTGAACGAGGTGCCGAGCACGACGTGGGTGATTCCGGCGTCCGCGATGCGAGCGAGCAGGTGGGTCAGGAACGGCAGTCCGGCCGTCGGCAGCATCGGCTTGGGCGCCGACAGGGTGAGCGGACGTAACCGCGTGCCCTGGCCGCCGACCAGAATCACGGCGTCGGTGCCTGCATTTCCTGCCATCATGCTCCCTGTTCACGGTGAATCGTGTGCTCGGTGGTGCGCGTCAACGCCACAGACACCAGTTTCAGTATCCGGCGACACGGGTTCGGCACCGTTGTGTGCCGAACTTGTGACGTTAGCTCTGGGCTTCCCGCGCCTGTTGACGCAGCGCAGACCGAACCGCAATTCGGGAACGGATCGCAAGTCCGGCCCGCAACGCCAACCGCAACGGTGCCTGCCACCAGTGCGGATGCCGATCGGCCTGGAATCGGTACGCGCTCGCGTGGTGCGCGGGGAGCATCACCTCGGGATGGCGTCCGGCCGCGTGGCCCTTGGCGTGGGTGACCTCGGCGTCGGGCACGAAGACGTTGTGCCAACCCGCCTTGCCCATCCGGTCGCCGAAGTCCACGTCCTCCATGTACATGAAGTAGCGCGAGTCGAAGCCGTCGATCGAATCGAAGGCCGCGCGCCGGACCAGCAGGCACGAACCGGACAGCCAGCCGACGGCCCGCTCGGAGATCTGCTCGTTGTCCTGGCGGTAGCGCAGGGTCCACGGATTCGACGGCCATATCGTGCCGAGAATGGCGTGTCCGGCGCCGTCGAGCAGGCCGGGCACCGAGCGTGCGGACGGGTAGACGCTGCCGTCGGGCTCGCGCACCATCGGCCCGAGCGCGCCCGCCCGCGGCCAGCGCTTCGCGGCGGCAAGCAGTTTGTCGATGGAATCGGTGCCCCAGCGGATATCCGGATTGGCGATGACGATGAATTCGACGCTCGGATCGATCTCCGCGACCGCCCGGTTGATCGCACCGCCGTATCCGATATTTCCGCCGGTCCGCAGCAGCCGCACGTGTGCGTTGGCATCCGCAGCCAGCTCCGGCGCACCGTCCACCGAACCGTTGTCGGCCAAGATCACCTGTGGTTTTTCGCTGGTGGCAGCGGCCAGGGTGGTGATGAAGTGCTCGAGGTGCTCGCCGGGTGAATAAGTCACCGTGACGACGACAAGGCCGCCGGGGGCAGCAGATCCGGAATCGCTCACGATTGCGCCTCGCTGACGCTCGGCTCCGTGGTGCGCGATTGCGCGCTGTGTTGATGGTTCACTCGCTGTGGCTCCCTCACGGCACTGCAGCCTACTGTGACAACCCCGACAGCGCGTCCCCGAGTGCGACCTCCCACCGCCGCAACGGAGTCAGTCCGGCATCGGCCCAGGATCGGCTGGACAACACCGAATATGCCGGGCGCCGTGCGGGTCTCGGAAATGCGGTCGAGTCACACGGGCGCACCCGAGTCGGATCAGCGCCGATTCCGGCGAATATCGCCCGCGCGAATTCGAACCAGCTGACCTGGCCGGAGTTGGTGGCGTGCAGCACTCGCGGCGCATCCGGCCGACCCGCCAATTCCAGGAGTCCGTCGGCGAGATCGGCGGCATAGGTCGGGGAGCCGAGCTGATCGTCGACCACGTCGAGGGTGTCGCGTTCGCGTTCCAGCCGCAGCATGGTCGCGACGAAATCGCTTCCGTGCCCGGTGTATACCCACGCGGTGCGCACCACATGTGCGTGCCGCGCGGTTGCCAGCACGGCCCGTTCGCCTGCCAACTTGGATCGGCCGTAGACGGTGGCGGGTTCGGTCGGGTCGTCGGTGTCGTACGGCTTGTCGTGGGTTCCTGCGAACACATAGTCGGTCGAAACATGGATCAATCGGGCATCCACCTCCGCACAGGCGGCAGCGAGTACGGCCGGTCCGTTCGCATTGACCGCGAAGGCGGCCTCGGGATCGGATTCGGCCTGGTCGACGGCGGTGTAGGCGGCGCAGTTCAGCAGGACATCACCCGGTTCGAGTGCGGCGCGCACGGCGGCCGCGTCCGTGATGTCCAATTCGTCGCGACCGAAGGCGTGGGCGTCGGGTGCGCGGCGCAACAGTTCGCGTCCCAACTGCCCACCCGCTCCGGTCACGACGAGGCGCGCGGCTACGGTCGATGAGGGCGATATCGCGGTCACGGGCACGAGTCTGGCACGCCGTGGCACCTGCGGTTGTGGTCCGCTGCGGTAGCCGTCGGTTAGCCTCGGGGCAAGCAAGACGGGGGCTACCGGAGGCGGGGCAGTCGAGTCAGCTACGCGTCGGTTCGACGAAACCGGCGCTGCGCGGTCGGTACATCAGCTGGGAGCGCGCGGGCAAGCGCGGCAGGATGCTCGGTTTTTGGCGAGAGGATGCAGTGGTGCCGCAGAAGATGAGGGCGACAGCGTCGTCGCGACTACCCGCAGCCGGGAGCGGCCTGAGTCCGCTACGCGCGGTCGTCGCGGTCGGGGCGGTGCTGGTCCTGCTCATCACCGGATTCGCCTGGCACAGCGTCGACTCGCTGATTTCGAATATCGAACGCATCGGCGGCCTCGGGCTCGGCGGCGGCAGCGACGGCGCGGTCGACATCCTGCTGGTCGGTGTGGACAGCCGCACCGACGCGCACGGCAATCCGCTCAGCAGCAATGAGCGTGCCATGTTGCACGCGGGCGATGAGGTCGGCACCAATACCGACACCATCGTGCTGGTTCGCGTCCCGAACGACGGCCGCTCCGCCACCGCCATCTCCATTCCGCGCGACTCCTATGTCGACATTCCGGGCATCGGCAAGAGCAAGATCAACTCGGCGTACGGCGCGACCAAAGAGGCACAGCGCCGCGAGCTGATCAACCATGGCCTCTCGGCGGCCGACGCGGACAAGCAGTCCACGCAGGCTGGGCGCCAGGCGCTGATCAAGACAGTGGCCAATCTCACCGGCATCACGGTCGACCACTACGCCGAGGTCAGTTTGCTCGGGTTCGTGCTGCTGACCGATGCGGTCGGCGGGGTCGATGTCTGCCTGAACAATCCCGTCGACGAATGGATGTCCGGCGCCGACTTCCGTGCGGGTCGCCAGAAGCTCAACGGCCCACAGGCTTTGAGCTTCGTGCGCCAGCGCCACGATCTGCCGCGCGGCGATCTGGACCGGATCGTGCGCCAGCAGGTTTTCATGGCGCGGTTGGTCGGCCAGGTGCTCAGCGCCAAGACGCTGAGCAATCCGGGCAAGTTGCAGAATCTCAGTGATGCCGTCGGGCGCACCGTCGTGCTGGACGACGATTGGGACGTGCTGGCGTTTCTGCAACAGCTGAAGGATCTTTCGGGCGGTCAGGTCGGTTTCGAGACGATTCCGGTCGCCGATCTCAACGACACGACCAGCGATGGTGAATCGGTCGTGCGAGTGGATCCGAAAGCGGTGCAGTCGTATGTGGCGTCGCTGGTCGACGGCAAGTCGGAGGATCATGCTGAGCCGACGATCGATCCGGCATCGGTGAGCGTCAGTGTGTTCAATGCGAGTGGGATCGGCGGGCTCGCGGGACAGGTGGCACAGGCGTTGACGGCCAGGGGATTCCAGGAGGGATTGGTCGGCAATTACACCGGGCCCACCGTCACCAGCAGTCGAGTGCTCGCGATGGATGCCTCGAATCCGAAGGCCAAGGCGGTCGCGAAGGCGCTCGGCGGGCTGACGGTCATCGCGGACAGCACGTTGTCCCCGGATTCGGTCAGCGTCGTGCTGGCAAGCGACTATTCTGGTCCGGGCTCGACCGCGGGCAGCATGTTCGACTTCTCCGGAACGTCGAGCACCGCAACGCCCGTACCGCCGGCTCCACCGATCGACGCAGGCCAGAACGGACCGAAATGCGTGAATTGACCATGCGTGAATTGACCGATGCGTGACCACGACCAGGTGCTGACACTCACCGAGGCGGTGCTCGATCCCATCCTCGAGCGCGACCCCGCCGGTCCGCGCGTCACCTATTACGACGACGCCACTGGCGCCCGGATCGAACTATCCGGGCTGACCCTGGCGAACTGGGCGGCCAAGACCGCCAATCTGATCCGCGACGAATTCGGGCTGAGCCCGGGTGCGCGCGTTGCGGTGCTGCTGCCCGCGCACTGGCAGACCGCCGCGGTGCTGCTCGGTTGCTGGTGGGCCGGGACCGAGGTAGTGCTCGGGCCCGATCCGGATGCCGATCTGGCGCTGGCGACTGCCGAACGGTTGGACGAGACCGACGGTATTCCGGAGGTCGCCGCGCTCTCGTTGGATGCCTTCGGCATGCCGGTGCGCGATCTGCCGATCGGCATCACCGACTTCGCCACCTCGGTGCGGGTGCACGGCGACCAGTTCATGCCGCGCGGCGCCGGGGTGGCGCTGGACGGGATGCCGGTCTCCGAGGTGCTCGCCGAGGCCAGAAAATCCGCTGTGCTACAAGGGTTTTCCGAGGGCGACCGGGTGCTGGCGAGCACTTCCTGGGATACCCCGGCCGAACTGATCGACGGGTTCGTCTCGGTGCTGGTGGCGGGGGCCTCGCTGGTGCAGGTGGTCAATCCGGATCCGGCGCTGCGCGAGCGGCGCATCGAATCCGAGCGAGTCACCGCGCAGCGCGGCTGAGCTCCTACCCTGGTATCAGGTCGGCGTCCGACCATGGGACGTTCCACCCTGGCCGGGGAGTCCGTACGGTGGAATTGTCGCGCAACGATGGGGTTGGTGAAGTGATGAAGCCGCAGTATTGGTTCCGGTGGTTATCGGTGCAGGGTGCGCCGCGGTTGGCCCTGCGCACCCAGGCGCGGCGCGGCGATCCGTTCGCCCAACTGATGGGCGGGCCGGATGGTCTCGCCGATCCCTATCCACTGATCGAGCGGCTGCGCGGACAGGGGCGGCTGCAGCGCACCGCGATCGCGTGGGCGAGCTTCGACCACGAGCTGTGCCGCGCCGTGCTGCGGGACAACCGATTCGGTGTGCGCACCACCGACACCTTCAATATTCCGAAGCCGCTGCAATTGCTCGCCGAGCGTCTTCCTTTGCCGCCCAATCCGGTCGAGCCGCCGTCCATGCTGGTCATCAACCCGCCGGAGCATACGCAGATGCGCAAGCCGGTCGCATCGGCCTTCACCCCGCGAGCGATCGGCCGATTGCGGGAACGGGTCGAGACGGTCACCGAGGAACTGCTCGGTGCGTTGCCCTCGGGCGGTTCGGCCGATCTGATCGCGTCGTATGCCGCGCAGGTGCCGATCGCCATCATCTCGGAAATGCTCGGCTTCCCGGAAAAGGACCGAAAGCTATTCCTGAACTGGGGCGATCGGATGACGCCGCTGCTCGATATCGGGATCTCCTGGCGGGCATTCCGGCGTGCGCTCGGTTCGATGGAGGTGATGAACGATTACCTCGACGGCCATATCGCGCGACTGCGCCGCGAACCGGGCGACGACATTCTCAGCACTCTGGTCACCTCGGGTGAACTCGACGATTTCGCCTTGAAGGCGACCGCGAGCCTGTTGATGGGCGCGGGTTTCGAGACCACGGTCAACCTGATCGGCAACGGCGTCGCCCAATTGGTCAGGCATCCCGAACAATTGGACCGATTGCGCGCCGAACCGGATCTCTGGCCGAATGCGGTCGAAGAGGTGCTGCGCATCGATGCGCCGGTGCAGACGACCGCGCGAATCGCATCGACCGACTTGGAACTCGAGGGTGTGCGGCTGCGCAAGGGCAATACCGTGGTGCTGTCGCTGGCAGGCGCGAACCGCGATCCCGCGGTCTTCGCCGATCCGGATGTCTTCGATGTCGGCCGCTCGAATGCCAAGGAGCACTTGACATTCAGCAGCGGCATCCACGTCTGCCTCGGTGCGAGCCTGGCCCGAATGGAAGCCACCTACGCGCTGCAATCCTTGTTCGAGCGCTTCCCGGACCTGCAACTCGATGGGGCGCCGCAGCGTCGAAAGTTGTTCACGCTGCACGGATATGAGCGGATGCCGGTTCGGCTCGGTCGCCGGGCCAGCACCCCGGCTCCCGAGCCGACGACGGTCTGAGGGGCTACATGCCGTGCCGACGGTCGCCCGTAACGGCCTCGCACAGTTGCGCTTCGGCTTCGGCGGAGAACGGTTCGCGGTAGGCGGCAACGGCTCGACGGGTCTCCTCGGCGACCAGATCGGCGTTGATCTGAGCTCCGGCAGCTGCGCCTGCCGCTGCGGCCGCGCCGACCTGGGCCGTCAGGTCGGTGACATTGCCTGCGGCCCAAATGCCGGGCACATCGGTTCGGCCGGTGGCGTCGGTGGTGAGGTATTCGCCGACACCGGCCGGGTGTTCGGTCGGTTGCAGTCCGAGTGTTTCGAGGAAGTTCGCTCGGGCGACCATCCGCGAGCCGACCACCACGACCTCGCGGGCGATTGCGGTGCCGTCGCTCAACCGCACTCCCGCGAGGCGGTCGTCGACGATCTCCAGCGCCGTCACTTCGCCGTGCACCACGCGGATGCCGCGGGCGTTCAACTCCTCCGACTGTTCGGCGGTGAGTGGCATGGTGTGCGAGAAGTAGGTGACATCGGCGGTGAGCTGACGGAACAGCAATGCCTGGTGCACCCCCATCGGGCCGGTGCCGAGCACACCGATGGCCTGGTCGCGAACCTCCCAGCCGTGGCAGTACGGGCAGTGGATCACATCGCGGCCCCAACGCTCCCGCAGTCCCGCGATCTCGGGTAGCTCATCGATCAGGCCTGTGGTCACCAAGAGCCGACGTGCCCGCACGGACCTGTCACCGAGGCACACCGCGAACCCGTCGGCGTCCCGCGCAATCGTGACGACCTCGCCGTTCACCACATGTCCGCCATAGCCGCGGACCTCGGCCCGACCGCGTTCCAGCAACTCGCCCGGCGGCGTTCCGTCCCTGGCGAGCAGTCCGTGCACGCCTTCGGCCGGGGCATTCCGGGGCTGCCCCGCATCGATGACAACCACCGACCGGCGCATCCTGGCCAGCATCAGCGCGCCGCTCAATCCGGCCGCGCCACCGCCGATCACCACCACGTCATAGCCGTCTTTCAGCTGATCAGTCACCATGACCACCTCCTCGGGAAGACCATGCAGGCCGGTCGGCGACATTGGCAAACTATCTTGCCGATATGGCAAACTGGCGGCATGGACAACGACCTCGGCAGTGCCCTCGACGCGGTCGGACCTCGGTTACGCACGCTGCGCCGCCAGCGCGAAACCACACTGGCCGACCTTTCGTCGGAAACCGGCATTTCGGTGAGCACCCTGTCGCGCCTGGAATCCGGCGCCCGCCGCCCAACCCTCGAACTGTTATTGCCGCTGGCCAAGGCGCACGGCGTCACCCTCGACGAACTCGTCGACGCCCCACCCACCGGCGACCCGCGCATCCACTTGCGCCCGACCACCCGCCACGGCATGACCTACCTGCCCCTGACCCGCCGAGCGGGCGGCATCCAGGCCTACAAACTGGTGATCCCCCCGAATATCCGCCGCGAGCCCGACCCGCGAACTCATGAGGGCTACGAATGGCTCTACGTCCTCAACGGCCGCCTCCGCCTGATCCTCGGCGAACACGATGTAGTCCTCACCCCCGGCGAAGCCGCCGAATTCGACACCCGCGTCCCACACTGGTTCGGCACCGCCGGCCCCGACCCCGTCGAATTCCTGAGCCTTTTCGGCAAACAAGGCGAACGCGCCCACCTGCGCACCACCCCCAAACCCCGTCCGGACTGATAAGCCGCACTGTCCATCCGGAATAGCGATTTATTCTGGGCGGATCTTCCAGGTGTAGCGGGTTTTGGGGCGGCCGGCTCGGCCGTAGTCGGATTTGCGGTCGACCAGGCCGTCGTCGGCTAGCTTTTCCAGGTAGCGCCAGGCTGTGATGCGTGAAACGCCGACGGTGCTGGCTGTGTCGGCGGCGGTGAGGCCGCCCGGGGCGTCGCGGACAGTGCGGGAGATTTCGTCCAGGGTTTGGGGGGCAACGCCTTTGGGGGCGGTGGCGCGTTGGTCGGAGGTGCGTAGGGCGCTGAGGGCGCGGTCGATGTCCTGTTGGGAGATGGCGGTTTCGCCCGCGGGCAGGGCGGTGCGGAATTCGCGGTAGCGTTCGAGTTTGTCGCGGAAGGCGGCGAAGGTGAACGGTTTCAGCAGGTAGAGGACCACGCCGTAGGAGACCGCGGTGCGCACCATGGCCAGGTCGCGGGCCGAGGTGATGGCAATGACGTCGGGGCGCGGTGCGAGGCCGGTCAGGGCGGCGGCCACATCGAGGCCGCTGGCATCGGGAAGTCCGATATCCATGAGCACCAAGTCGATCGGCGCATTCTCGGCGGCGGCATCGGCGGCGGCGCGCATGGCCTCGCGACCGGTGTGCGCGACCGAGACCGCGCTGAAGCCCGGAATCCGTTCGACGTAGGCGCGGTGCGCCTCGGCAATCAATGGCTCGTCCTCGACGATCAACACTCGGATCATCGCGCATCCTTTCGTGGGATCGTCACGGTTACGGCACTTTCCGGATCACGTTCGGTGCCGATCACGCCGCTGTGCCGGTCGACAAGGCGATGGACCAGTGCCAGCCCGAGGCCCTGATGGTCGGCCTTGGTGGAGTAGCCGCGTTCGGCGGCGCGGGCGAAAGCTTCGGCCGACATTCCGGGCCCGCTGTCCGCGACGCGCACATGCAATGCCGAATCATGCTGGCGCACAGTCACTTCCACCCATCCAGCGTCACCTTCGGCGGCCGCGTCGATGGCATTGTCGATCAGATTGCCCACCAGCGTCACCGTCTCCTGCGCGGACAGCGGCGCGGTCGAGTCGAGCGCCGTATCCTCGGTGATCGTCAGCTCGATGCCGCGCTCGGCGGCCTGGTTCACCTTGCCGAGCAATAGTGCCGCAAGCGCTGGATCGCCGACCGAGGCGAGCAGTCGATCGATAAGGGCTTGGGACAGTCGAAGTTCCGCGGTCGCGAACTCCACTGCTTCCCGATAGCGCCCCAACTCGACCATGGTGATCACGGTGTGCAGCCGGTTTGCCGATTCGTGTGCCTGCGCGCGCAGCGATTCCGCGAAACCGCGCACCGAATCGAGTTCGCCCATCACGGTACGCAATTCGGTGTGGTCGCGAATGGTGATCACGGTGCCGATCGGCCGCCGCTCCCAGGTGACGACATCCTGATTGACCAGCAGAATCCGATCCGTGGTCACATGCATCTCGTCACGGACCACCCCCCAACTCATCCGCTGCATCGAGATCGGCAGATCCGCGCGCGCGACGCGGCCATCGGGCAGATCTAGCAGCCTGCGCGCCTCATCGTTGACGACTTCCGCATCCTCACCGCTCGGACCGAACACCACCAGGCCCTCGTGGATCGAATGCAGCACCGCATCGTGCTGTTCGTACATCGTGCGCAGCTCATCCGGCGCGAGACCGTGCGTCTGCCGGCGAATCCGGCGACTCAGCAGGAACGAACCCGCCGCCGCGACCGCCAGACCGGCCGCCGCAACGCCGAGAATCAACGGCAATTGCGTACCGACCTGAGCGCCGATCCGCGCCCGCGTCACGCCCGCCGACACCAACGCGACGATGCGCCCGTCGTCATAGACCGGTGTGACCGCTCGAATGGAGGGCCCGAGCGTTCCGGAAAACGTCTCGGTGAACGTCTCCCCGGCCAGTGCCCGATCGATATTGCCGCTGAACGGTTGCCCGATGCGTTCGGGTGTGGTGTGGGTGTACCGGGTCCGATCCGGTGCCATCACCACGATGAAGTCCATCCCGGTCGCCTTGCGGGTCCGCTCGGTTACCGGTTGCAGCAGGGCTGTGGGGTCCGGGGTGCGCAGGGCCTCGATGGTGGACGGCGCGCCCGCCACGGCCACCGCGACATCGGTGACCTCGCGTGAGGTGGTGACATCGCTGTTGTGCCTGGCGTCCAGTACGGCTAGAACCGCCCCGATTCCGATGACCAACCCGAGCACCACGAGCTGGAGCACGAAGGCCTGTCCGGCCAGCGATAGCCGACCGCGTCCCCCGTGTTTCTCACCGCGCAACACTTTCTTTCCCTCGTGCCATTTTGAACGTAATGCACCAAAGCGTGACCGGCATCACCTCTAGCAGCCAACATTGTGCCGTGAGGGCGTGAGCCACCTCACGCCGGTACCACTTGAAGGGGACTTCACCCACCATGAGCGATAGCAGCGACCGAACAATCGACCTCGCCAAAACACCAGAGCGACAGGTGCCACGCGACCGTACCCACTGGCTGTATCTGGCCGTCATCGTCGCTGTCATCGCGGGAATTCTGGTCGGTTGGCAGGCCCCCGAATTCGGTCAGGACGTCGGCCCGCTTGGCACGATGTTCGTCAATCTGATCAAGATGATGATCGCGCCGGTCATCTTCTGCACCATCGTGCTCGGCATCGGCTCGGTGCGTTCGGCCGCCAATGTCGGCAAGGTGGGCGGACTTGCGCTCGGCTACTTCCTGGTCATGTCGACAGTTGCGCTCGGCATCGGCATGGTCGTCGGCAACCTGCTGGAGCCGGGCTCCGGCATGAATATCGCCAGGACCGCCAAGCAGGGCGCGAAGCTGGCCGATCAGGCGCATGCCGCGGGCGGCACGTGGGAGTTCATCCAGAGCATCATCCCGACCACACTGCTGTCCTCGCTGACCACCGGCAGTGTGCTGCAGGCGCTGTTCATCGCCCTCCTGGTCGGGTTTGCGCTGCAGGCGATGGGCAGGACGGGCGAGCCGATCCTGCGCGGTGTCGCATCGCTGCAGAAGCTGGTGTTCCGGATTCTGTCGATGATCCTGTGGCTGGCCCCGATCGGCGCGTTCGGCGCGATCGCCAATGTGGTCGGCAAGACCGGACTCGATGCGGTCAAGCAACTGGCACTGCTGATGATCGCGTTCTACCTGACCTGTCTGGTGTTCATCTTCGGTGTGCTCGGCGTGCTGCTGTGGGGTGTATCGCGGGTTTCGGTCTTCAAGCTGGTCCGCTATCTGGCGCGGGAGTACCTGCTGATCCTCGGCACCTCTTCTTCGGAGTCGGCGCTGCCGCGGTTGATCGCCAAGATGGAGCACCTCGGCGTCGAACGGACCACCGTCGGTGTCGTTGTGCCGACCGGGTACTCGTTCAATTTGGACGGCACCGCCATCTACCTGACCATGGCGTCGCTGTTCATCGCCGATGCGATGGGCAAACCGCTCAGCATCGGGGAACAGGTCGGCCTGCTGTTGTTCATGATCGTCGCTTCCAAGGGCGCGGCCGGTGTCACCGGCGCAGGTCTGGCCACGCTGGCCGGCGGATTGCAGAGCCATCGTCCCGAACTGCTCGACGGCGTGGGCCTCATCGTCGGCATCGACCGTTTCATGTCGGAAGCCCGTGCGCTGACCAACTTCTCGGGCAACGCCATCGCCACGGTGCTGGTCGGCACCTGGACCAAGACCGTCGATGTGGACCGAGTCCACACGGTCCTCGATCGCAAACTGCCCTTCGACGAGCGGACCATGGTCGACGATGACCACGGCCCGCGGCCACAGCAGGACGACACCAAGGATCTGGTTTCGGCCTAGCTGTACCCGTATGACGAAGGGGCCCGCAGGATCTGCGGGCCCCTTCGTGGTGTCGGGTGGGATCAGTCGGCCCACTTCTCCGGATGCAGGTAGTGCTGGGCGATCGCGGCGGCGTGGCCGTGGCCGAAGCCGTGCTCGGACTTCAGCCATTCGACGATTTCCTTGTGCGAGGCCAGATTCGACGCGCGCACGGCGGACTTCCACTCATCGATGGTGCGACCGTATTTGGCTTCGATCGACGGGAAGTAGGACGCGGGCCCCTTGGGCTTGGTCGTTGCCATGTTCGTCTCCTCTGTTCGTGCGTTCAGCGATATGGACGGGGCCGATCGCCGAAACTCATCGGTGCTCAGGCGTTGACGGACGCGCGTTCCTGCTGGTCCGCAACAGTCCGCTCGCGGATCAGCAGCACACCGGTCACGGCGACCAGTGCGGCGGTCAGCCCGTGGATGCCGAAGGCGGCCGCGGTGGATCCGCCCCAGCTGAGCACGGTGAGCATGTCGCCGATCGGGATCAGCGCGATGACCAGGGTGACGATGCCGAGGGCATAGCGCTGCCCGGTGGCGAGCAGTACCAAGATGATCAGCCCGGAGACGGTATCGCGGACGCCCTTGAGATTCATGAACGCGACCGCGTCGCCCTTCGGCCATTCCGGCAGGCCGAATCCGGTGGCAATGGTCTCCGGAGTGACCAGGTAGCTGATGCCGATGTAGAGGATGAAGGCCGCGCCGATGAGGGAAAGGGTGGTGGCGATGCGCGAGATGGTCATGGGTGCTCCTCCATACGTGCTTGCGTGCTGCTCTGAAATCTAGCGTCGCTAGGTCTGCGAGCAACGATAATGGAGACCCTGTTAGTTTGTCTAGCGCTGCTAGAATTTTCGGCATGACCACGCAGAGCCGCAAAGAACGCGAACGAGCCGAACGCCATCAGCGCATCATCGACACCGCACGTGAACTCGCCGAAGCCTCGGGCTGGGAGGCGGTGACCGTGCGCCGCCTGGCCGAACGAATCGAATACAGCCAGCCGGTCCTCTACAGCCATTTCGCGGGGAAGGCGGCGATCGTGTCGGCCGTCGCCGAGCAGGGAATCGCCGAACTCACCGCCCACCTGCGGGAAAGGCGGGCGGCCGCGCAGGATCCGGTCGCGGTACTCGAGGCCGTTGTGCGCGGTTACCTGGACTTCGCCACCGAGAACCCGGCCCGCTATGACGCGATGTTCGTCCTCGATACCGAACTCACCTTCGGCAACGACGCACCACAGGCGCTGCGCGATGCGTTCGGTGAGATCCAGAGCGCATACGCGCCGTTCGCCGGCGAGTTCGATCTACAGGCGGGCACCGAGGTGGTCTGGAGCACGGTGCACGGCATCGCCACCCTGGACCGCAGCGGTCGCCTGGTCGACGACCTGCGCGAGGAACGCATCCGGGTGCTGCTCGGCCAATGGACACATCAGTGATCGAAACCTCGCTCGGGTGACGGCACGTCCCGGGTCGGCCCGGCAGAATCGAGGTATGCCTGATGTCGTCGTGGTCGGTTCCGGTCCCAACGGTCTCGCCGCGGCGGTGATCCTGGCCCGTGCCGGTCTCACCGTCGAGGTGTACGAGGCGCAGGCCGCCGCGGGCGGTGGGAGCCGCACCGCCGAGCTGACGCTGCCCGGATATCGGCACGATGTCTGTGCCGGTGCGCATCCGATGGCATTGGCGTCGCCGTTCTTCCGCGCCTTCGATCTGTCCGCGCACGGTGTCGAACTGCTCGCGCCCCAGGTGTCCTACGCGCATCCGCTCGACGGCGGGACGGCCGGTGTGGCCTGGCGCGATCTGGACCGCACCGCCGCCGGTCTCGGTCGTGACGGTGCCGCATGGCGTGCCCTCTTCGAGCCGATGGTCCGACATTGGCAGCAGGTCGTGGATTTCGCGATGTCGGATCTGCGCCGTCCGCCGGCCGACCTGCTGACCGGACTCCGCTTCGGACTTCGGGTGCTCGAGCAGGGGTCGCCCCTGTGGAATCTACGATTTCGCGAGCAGACGGCGCCGGCACTGCTGACCGGCGTTGCCACGCATGCGATCACACCGCCGCGGGCCATCCCCGCGGCCGGCGCGGGCATGCTGCTGGCGACACTCGCGCACGCCGGAGGCTGGGTGCTGCCACGCGGCGGCAGCCAGGCCATTCCGGATGCGTTGATCGCCGAACTCGAACGCCTCGGCGGCAAGCTCGTCACCGGGCACCGCGTCGAATCGCTCGACGAATTCGGCGGCGCGCGGGCGGTTGTGCTGGATACCGCGCCCGCCGAACTGCTGCGCATGGCGGGGGACCGGCTGCCGGATCATTACGCAAAGGGGTTGCGCCGCTTCCGTTATGGCGGCGCGGCCTGCAAGGTCGACTTCGCGCTGTCCGGGCCGGTGCCGTGGCAGGCACCGGGCTGTGAACTCGCCGGGACACTGCATCTGGTCGGCACCCGCGCGGAGGCAATGGCCGCCGAAAAGACCGTCGCCGCAGGACAGCACGCGGATCGTCCGTATGTCCTCGCCATTCAGCCGGGCGTGGTCGACCCGACGCGGGCACCGGCGGGCGGCCACACGCTCTACACCTACGCCCACGTCCCGAACGGCTCCACCCGCGATATCAGCGCCGCCGTCATCGCCCAGGTGCAACGCTTCGCCCCGGGTTTCGCCGACCTGATCCTGGCCAAAAATGTCGTCACCGGCGCCGAAATGCCGACGCACAACGCCAACTACATCGGCGGCGATATCTCCGCGGGCGCGATGACTCTGCGCCAGTTCGCCTTCCGCCCGGTTCCGCGCTGGAACCCTTACGCCACACCACTACCCGGCGTCTACCTCTGCTCCGCCTCGACCCCGCCCGGCCCCGGTGTTCACGGCATGTCCGGTTTGCATGCCGCGCGGCACGTGCTGCGCACGGAGTTCGGCATTCACACCAATCCACTGGATCTGCTGCGCACACCGAACCCCGCCTGAGCATGCATTTCTCGCGGGATCTGGCAAGAGTCCCCAGATTTGGCGGAAAGTGCGCGCCCAGGCCGGATCGCGCGGCAGGACGCGCGCGCGATCACCGAATCAGGCCCGCGGCGTCCGGTACAGGTCGGGTTCCAGATACATCACCCGTGCGGCGGGCACGGCCGCCCGCACCCTGGCCTCCGCATCGTCGATGGCCGCGGCGATGTCCTCGATATCCAGATCGGGCACGATCGAGATCTTGGCCGCCACCAGGATCTCCTCCGGCCCGAGGTACTGCGTCTTGAGGTGGATCACCCGGTCGATGCGCTTGCCGTCGACCAGGTTGGCCCGGATCGCCCTGTCCTCCTCCGGCGTCGCGCCCTCACCGATGAGCAGGCTCTGCATCTCCACGATCAGGATCAGCGCGATGACGCCGAGCAGTGCGCCGATGGCGAGGGTGCCGATGCCGTCCCAGACCGGGTCATCGGTGAGCATGGTCAGCCCGACCGCCGCGAATGCGAAGACCAGACCGATCAGCGCGCCGGTGTCTTCCAGCAGCACCACCGGCAGTTCCGGACTGCGCGAATTGCGGATGAACCGCCACCAGCTCGAATTGCCTTTGAGCGGGATGGATTCCCGCATCGCGGTCATGAAGCTGTAGCCCTCGAGACAGATCGCGAGGAACAGGATGACGATCGCGACGATCGGATTGCTCAGCTCCTCCGGATGCTGAATCTTGTGGATGCCCTCGTAGATGGCATAGATCGAGCCCAGTGTGAACAGCACCAGCGCCACGATGAACGAATAGAAGTAGCGGTTGCGCCCGTATCCGAACGGGTGCAGTTCATCGGCATCCTGCGCAGCGCGGCGCTGACCGAGCAGTAGCAGACCCTGGTTGGCGGTGTCCGCGACCGAGTGCACCGCCTCGGCCAGCATCGATCCGGAACCGGTGATGAACGCGCCGACGAACTTCGCCGCCGCGATCCCCGCGTTCGCCGACAACGCGGCGAGAATCGCCTTTTTGCCACCACCAGCCGACATCTGGGTAGGTCCTCCTGTGTCCGATCTGCAGCGCCTGCGGCGCTGCGTGTTCGCAGCCCCCTGGTGTCTCGCGGCCGAGCGGCCGAGACTCGCGACTTCGTCGCATGCGCTTCGGCCACTCGGCCGCGAGACGGGCCGCGAACGTCGCTCGTAAGACTCGCTCCGTTGCGGTCCGGTTAAGGCCGTCGAACGAACAGCCTAGGGCAGCAGACGAACAAACTGGGCGACAGGTCAGTTCGTGCCACCGACGCAGGCGCAGAACAACTGGGCGTCGCCGTCGACGGCCTGGGCGCGAATCTCGGTGTCGGCCGCCGATATCCACGCCGCCGCGCCGCGTTCCAGCACCAGCTCACTCACCCCTTGCAGCAGCCGCACAGTCCCGCCCGTGCACAGCACGATTCCCGGTCCGGCGGATGTCAGCGGCACCTGCCCTGCTCCCGCGGTCAGGTCGAACCGCCGCAGCGCGAACTCCGGCGCGGGTGTCCGATAGCGCACCGACCCGTCACCCGCCGGTTCCGGTAGCACCACCGGCAGATCGATCGGCTCGAAGTCCAGCACCCGCAGCAACTCCGGCACATCGACATGCTTGGGCGTGAGACCACCGCGCAGCACATTGTCGGAATTGGCCATGATCTCCACACCGAGTCCGCGCAGATATGCGTGCAGATTGCCAGCCGCGAGGAACAGTCCCTGTCCCGGTTCCAGCGTCAGCCGATTGAGCAGCAGCGCGGCCAGCACACCGGTGTCGCCCGGATATGCCTCGGCGAGTTCGAGTGTGGTGCGCGCCTCGGCGGTGAACTCCCGGGCGCCCTTCACCGAGAGATAACGCACGCATCCATCGAGCACCTGGGGGAGCAGTGTGCCGAGGACGTTCTGCGGCAGCGTGATCCAGGTCGTGAACAGCGTCCGCAGTCCGGCCGAATCAGGTTGGGCGGCAAGCAGATCCGCATATGAGCGCAGTCCCGGCACATCCAGTGCGCGTAGCAGTTCGACCGTGCGATGTGGATCTCGGAATCCGGCCAGCGCCTCGAACCGGTCCAGCGCGACAACCAATTCCGGCTTGTGGTTCTCGTCGCGATAGTTGCGCATCGGCGAATCCAGCGGCACTCGCGCGTGGTTCTCGCGCTCGAATCCGGCCCGCGCCTGCGCCGAACTCGGATGCGCTTGCAGCGATAGCGGTTCCTCGGCGGCCAGGATCTTCAACAGGAACGGCAGCCGCCCGCCGAATTCCGGTGCGGCGGAGCCGAGTTCACGCTCCGGATCGTCCGCAACGAATTCCAGCAGTGAGCGGGTGCTGTTCTCCAAGCGGACATGCGCCGGATCGGCGGGATGCGCGCCGAACCACAGCTCCGCCTCCGGATGCGCGGAAGGGACCGGTCGGCCGCACAACTGAGCGAGTGCGGTGCGTGAACCCCAGGCATAGGAACGCAGCGCACCAACGAGTTCGTGCACTAGTAGTGTCCCCCGTCGAGCTCTTCCGTGGACTGTGTCGCACCGCTGCGCGATCCGATCAACCGCAGATAGGCGGCGGCCATCTCCAAGCGCAGCGCGAGCACCGCGAGTTGTTCGAGTTCGCTGGCATGGGCGAGGGTGCCGGGCAGCGGCGCGCCCGAATCATCCACTCTTGCAGGCAAGGGCGCGGCGGGATCGGTGAGCGAGGTGTGCAGCGGTTCGATATCCGCGCTCACCAGATCGGCGTCGACCAGACCCGATCCGTTGCCGCCGAAGACGGCGAGCCGGCGCCGCGCCGCGGCCTGATCCAGATCCGCGCTGAGCACGAACACCCGGATGCGCTCCACCGGCGCTGGTCCGTCGAGTTCCTCGTCGTGGAACAGCGGATCGAAGTTCGGCGCGGATTCTCCTGCGGCCTCGACCATTCGGGGGTTGGCGGCCACGGCCTCGGCCAGATCCACCGCGGTGGCGACCCTGCCCGCCGACTGCAACAGCACCTCGGCGCCGTGCTCGGCGAGTTCGCTGGCGGCCGGGGAGTCCCCGGCCAGCACGACGGCGCGCTTCTGCATGCGCGCGGCCAGCGTTTTGGCCGGATTATGGAAGACCTCGTTGTGCGGGCCATCGCGCAATGCCTCGGCATCGAGCACATCGGCCAGCTCGGTCAGATCGGGGACGGCCGCGCCGGAGCGGGTCGGATCGACTATGCGCAGCACCGCAATACAGGCGGCGAGGAAACGCAGCAGCCGATTGTGCTCCAGGACCGGAATCCGCGGCTCCAGCAGTGAGGTACGCCCGGCCGCCGCGGCCCGCAGCGGACCTTCGTGCGGCGCGGCGACCACAACCTCCGCGCCCCGGCGCTGTGCCCGGTCGACCGCATCGATCAGCCGGGGATCGCCCGCGTCGTCACCCGCGACGAGCACGACGTCCAACGGGCCGACCCATGGCGGAAGGGCAGCGACCGGGACCACGGGTAGGCCGGCACGGTCGCCGAGTGCGGCGACGATCAGACTCGCGGCGCGTGCGGCCCGGCCCGCGCCGGAGACCAACACCACGCTGCGTGGTCGCAGATCCGCGAGGCGCGCGAGCGCGTCCTCACCGACTGCTGCCGCGGTCGCGCGTACCTGCGCGCCGCCGGATGCCGCGGAGCGCAGGGCGCCGCCGACATCGGCGGCCTCGAGCGAAGCGGCATCGTCGAGGTCGAGCACCGGTGTTCCAGCGATCATCGGGCGTCCCACCTCCCCTCATCGCGCTGTGTGCGGTCCCGCCCTGCTCCCACCCGGACTGTCGACCCGGAGGGTTCGACACGGGCGCCCGGGTCGGGCGAATCCAACGTCTGTAATTCCACTATTCCAGTCAGGAGCGAACGATGCTCAGAATCGCGGTTTCGGGCTGAGCCGTCCCCTTCCTCGGGCGTCGAATCGTGAGCCTGCGCGTCCATTCCGGCTGTGATTCCACTATCCCAGTCAGGACCGGACGATGCTCAGAATCTCGGTCACGAGTACGTCTACTTCCTCCGTCGACCGGGCCTCGACATTCAGCCGCAGCAACGGTTCGGTATTCGACGCGCGAAGATTGAACCAGGCGTCGTCGGCGAGCTGGACGGTGACCCCATCCAACCGGTCCACCGATATGGCCCGAGCCCCGAATGCGTCCACTACAGCCATCGTCCGCTCCTTCGCGTCCGCCACTGTCGAGTTGATCTCTCCGGACGCCGCATATGTTTCGTACGACGACATGAGTTCCGAAATCGGCCGGTCCTTCTCGCCGAGCGCCGCGAGCACGTGCAGGGCCGCGAGCATGCCGGAATCGGCGCCCCAGAAATCGCGGAAGTAGTAGTGCGCGGAATGCTCACCGCCGAATACCGCGCCGGTGGCCGCCATCTCCTGCTTGATGAACGAATGCCCGACCCGGGTGCGCACCGGGGTGCCGCCGAGTTCGTGCACGAGTTCGGGCACCGCGTGCGAGGTGATCAGGTTGTGGATGATGACCGCGCCCGGTTCCTTGGCCAGCTCACGCTCGGCGACCAGGGCGGTGATCGCTGATGGCGAAATCGGATTGCCGTTCTCGTCCACCACGAAACAGCGGTCGGCGTCGCCGTCGAAGGCAAGTCCGATATCGGCGCCGGACTTGCGGACCAGCTCCTGCAGATCGACCAGATTCTTCGGATCGAGCGGATTGGCCTCGTGATTCGGGAACGAGCCGTCCAGCTCGAAGTAGAGCGGCACCAGGGTCAGCTGCGCCACGGTGCCGAGCACCTCGGGCACGGTGTGCCCGCCCATGCCGTTGCCCGCGTCCACCGCGATGGTGAGCGGGCGGACATCGTCGAGGTCGACCAGCCCGCGCAGGAACTTCGCGTAATCGGCCAGCAGATCGACTTTCGTGGCGCTGCCCGGCGTTCCGTCGTAACCGGGTACCCCGTTGATCACCTCGTCCTTGATCGTCGCCAGGCCGGTGTCCTGACCGACCGGAAGCGCCTTCGCCCGGCACAGCTTGATGCCGTTGTAGCGGGCCGGATTGTGGCTGGCGGTGAACATCGCGCCGGGACAGTCGAGGTCACCGGAGGCGTAGTAGAGCTGATCGGTCGAGGCGAGCCCGATGTGCACCACGTCGAGGCCTTGGCCGCGCACGCCGTCGGCGAAGGCGGCGGCCAGTTCCGGGGAGGACTCGCGCATATCGTGTCCGATGACCACGCGGGTCGCGCCCTCGGCACGCATCAACCGCGCGAACGCGGCCCCCACATCCTTGACGAATTCTCCGTCGATCTGTTCACCGACGACCCCGCGAACGTCATAAGCCTTGATCACCGCGTTCACGAATTCGGCAGAGCGGGCCACAGTCATGGTGACCACCCTAGTGGCTCGCGCCGACACCCCTGACACGGTCCCGTCCCGACTGCTAGCTGGGTGGGTCCGGGAGTACTCGGAGGTGTCCGCGCCGGCCGGTGCGCGTGGCGCGCGGTGCGGGCGGGGCGTAATCGGAGTAGCCACGCTGGTCGTGCTCCGGCGGACGGCGGCGCAGCCCGGCCTCGCGGACTGCTTCGGCCAATGCCGTCAGATCATCGTCATCCGGTGTGCTGGAAGAGAATCCGCCTTCGTGGCGAACCATTTCCCAGCCCTTTGGTGCGGTGATGCGGGAAGCATGTGTTTCACACAGATCCCAGGAATGCGGTTCGGCCACCGTCGCCAGTGGCCCGACCACCGCGGTCGAGTCGGAGTACACGTAGGTGAGCGTCGCAACAGCGGGATTCTTGCAACCTGGTCGGCAGCAACGACGCATGGGGATCACGCCGATGAGAGTAACGCGCTCGACGTTGCGATGTGCTCAGACACGCTGAGGATTCGGCGTTTTCGGGCGAGTTCATCCCCGCTCGGCGGTGTGTTCGTCACGCGCCTTCGGGATCGATGATGTCCGGATCGACGCCGAGATAGGTGGCGATCTGTTGGACGAGGACCTCGCGCAGTAGATCGACCAGATCGTCGGGATCGCCCGCACGCAGTTCGAGTGGCTTGCGGAACAACACAACTCGGGCGCGGGTGGCCACCCCGTGCCGGTCGACGCCGGCCGGAATGAGTCGCGAGAGCGGCACCGGTCCGTCGGCCACCACCTCGTCCGGCCAGGTGACCGAATCCGGGTGCAGCGGACGGATTTTCGGCACATCGTCGACGGCGATATCGAGCTTGGTGAGTCGATCGTGCCACCGGGTGTCCAAGGGTGCGAAGGCCTCCAGGACCAGCCGGTCGAACTGCTGCCCCCTGGTGCGCCAGGCCGGCACCGTCGGTGGGAGCATCGGCCCGCGCACCCCGCGTCCACGACGGATCACCGATCGTGCGGTCGGTGGACGACGATTACGTGAACGGGCCATGACTAAAACTTAGTCAGCCCGCCTCTGCTATGCGCACCCGAGGCGGGCCGACGCGAAGTTCTAGCCGATGCCGCGCTTCAGGCGGCGCCGCTCTCGTTCGGAGAGGCCGCCCCAGATGCCGAAGCGTTCATCGTGTGCGAGCGCGTATTCCAGGCACTCGTCGCGTACCTCGCAGCCCATGCAGATCCGTTTGGCCTCACGGGTCGAGCCGCCCTTCTCGGGGAAGAACGCCTCCGGATCGGTCTGTGCGCACAGGGCACGTTCCTGCCACTGCTCCTCGATCGATTCGAACATCTCGTCGAAGCCCGTCACGACCAAGCTGAGCCGGGGTGCTGTCACTCCGTCGGTCATCTCAGGCCCGATCCGGTCCGGTTCGATCCGACCGATCTCTGCGCAGACGCCACGTGCTGCGCCTGCTGTGGAATCGGTTTGCGATACGCCGCCCGGCATGCCCGAAGGGGCCAGCTCATTGGCCATCGCTCCGCCTCCTCACTGTGTGTTAGCGCAGATTGATTCTTTCCGCCGGACCAACACGCACACCGACGGCCGTACCCCGCGACGTTGTCCCGCGGACATCCCCGAGCTTGCCACCCCGGTGCGAACACCTGTTCGAAAAGCTGTCCGCGCCTTGAACTCTCGCGCGAACCCGAAATGACATGACTGTGATTAGACACGCCGAACGTGTCGATGGTCAAGCCGCCGTCGCAATTCCGTTACTATCCGCTACCGCTTTCCGTAGCTGATCTTGAACGCGGAACAGCAAATGACCGGCAAATACAGTGCGAACCGCGGCCGCTTCGGCAGCGCATAGGCTGTGTCGATGTGACTCCACAACAAGCGGACACCGCACCCGCAAGTGGGCCCAAGATCGCCGTCCTGGTGGGCGGGGTCGGCGGCGCGCGCTTCCTTCAGGGCGTCCGGGAACTACTGCCCGATGCGGATGTTTCCGCCATCGTCAATGTCGGTGACGACGTCTGGATGCACGGCCTCCGGATCTGCCCCGACCTCGATACCTGCATGTACACCCTCGGCGGCGGAATTGATACCGAACGCGGTTGGGGTCGGGTCGCCGAAACCTGGCACGCCAAGGAAGAACTGGCCAAATATCACGCCCAGCCCGATTGGTTCGGTTTGGGGGATCGCGATATCGCGACGCACTTGGTTCGGACCGAAATGCTGCGTGCCGGGTACCCGCTCTCCGCGGTCACCGAGGCGTTGTGCAACCGGTGGCAGCCGGGCGTAAAACTCATCCCGGCTACCGACGATCGCTGCGAAACGCATGTCGTTGTCAGCGACCCCGACAACCCTGGCGAACGCCGCGCGATCCATTTTCAGGAGTGGTGGGTTCGCTATCGCGCGGACATCGAGACGCACGGATTCGCCACAATTGGGGCCGATGACGCCAAACCGGCGCCAAATGTGACAGAGATCATATCCGAGGCCGATGCGGTGCTATTGGCCCCGTCCAACCCTGTGGTGAGCATCGGCGCCATCCTCGCGGTGCCCGGCATTCGCGGCGCACTGCGCACCACCGAGGCCAAGGTCATCGGCATCTCCGGCGTGATCGACGGAAAACCGCTGCGCGGAATGGCCGATGAATGCCTCTCGGTGATCGGCGTGGAAACCACCGCCGAGGCGATCGGGCGCCACTACGGCGCGCGCTCGGCCACCGGCATCCTGGACGGATGGCTGATCCACAGCACCGATACCGCGGATGTGCCCGGTGTCGAAGTGCGCAGCGTGCCGCTATTGATGACCGATCCGCCGACCACCGCTGAAATGGTGCGGGAGGCGCTCGACTTGGCCGGCGTGAGCGAGCGCATCGAGCGAACCAAGGACACAGCGCCGTCATTCATGGCGGAACCGAGCGTCAGCGAGGTGAAGCCATGACAACGCAAGAGCCATTGACGGAACCGGCCGATCACGCGGCGGGGGAGTTGCGGATCCTGCCGATCACCGGGCTGCCGGAATTCCGGCCCGGCGACGATCTCGCCGAACATATCGCCGCCGTCGCGCCCTGGTTGGTCGACGGCGACATCCTGGTCGTCACGAGCAAGATCGTCGCCAAGGTCGAGGGCCGCATCGTCGAGGCGCCGCTGGATCCGGAGGAGCGCGATGCCGCGCGCCGCGCGCTGGTGGAGCAGGAGGCCGTGCGCGTGCTCGCGCGCAAGGGGCGAACGCTGATCACCGAGAACAAGCTCGGCATCGTGCAGGCCGCCTCCGGGGTGGACGGATCCAATGTCGAGCAGGGTGAGCTCGTCCTGCTGCCATCGGATCCGGATGGGAGTGCGAAGGCATTGCGCACCGCGCTGTCCGAGCGGCTCGGGGTGGACGTCGCGGTGGTCGTCACCGACACCATGGGCCGGGCCTGGCGCAATGGGCAGACCGATACCGCCATCGGCGCCGCCGGATTGCGGGTGCTGCACGACTATGCGGGCGCGGTCGATGGGCAGGGCAATGAACTGCATGTCACCCAGGTGGCGGTGGCCGACGAATTGGCCGCCGCCGCAGATCTGGTGAAGGGCAAGCTCGGTGGTGTCCCGGTCGCGGTGGTGCGCGGGCTGCCGGTCACCGATGACGGCTCCTGCGCCGCGGATCTGCTGCGCGGCGGCACCGATGACCTGTTCTGGCTCGGCACGGCCGAAGCGATCGAGCAGGGGCGCTCCGAGGCATTGCTGCTACGTCGCTCGATCCGTCAATTCGCCGATACCCCAGTCGATCCCGAACGCATCCGCGCCGCGGTGGCGAAGGCACTCACCGCGCCGGCGCCGCATCACACCCGTCCGGTGCGCTTCGTCTGGGTCCGCAAACCCGGTCTGCGCGCGCAACTGTTGGAGGCCATGGCCGAGCGGTGGCGGGCCGATCTCAGCGCGGACGGTCTCGATCCGGAGCGGGTGGAACGTCGCATCGCCCGCGGCCGCATCCTGCACGACGCACCCGAGGTGATCATCCCGTTCTGCGTGCCCGATGGCGCACACGACTATCCGGATGAGCGGCGGCGCGCCAACGAACGCACCATGTTCACCGTCGCGGTGGGCGCCGCGGTTCAGGGCCTGCTCGTCGCGCTGGCCACCGAGGGCATCGGCAGCTGCTGGATCGGCTCGACCATCTTCGCTCCGGAGACCACCCGCGAGGTTCTCGGCCTTGCCGACGACTGGAACCCCTTGGGCGCCATTGCGATCGGCCACCCCCTCGAAGAACTGACCCCACGTCCGGTCTTCGGCCCGGGCCCCGGCCTGGTCGAACTGTGAGCGAGCGCCGGCGAGTGAACCATGGGCACAGTGCGCCCCCGCGCACGACGGAGCCGAGCGTCGGCGAGGCGCAGTCGTGAGCGCGAGTTCGCTGCATGCCTCGGCAACGCAGTTACTGGAGACGTGGAAGCCGACGGGGGTCGATGCCTCGCTGCGCGAGGCGATGCTGGCCTTCCTCGGATCCGCACCGCGCGGGTGTCTGCGCGAGCACGCACCCGGTCATATCACCGCCTCTGCCGTCGTCTTCTCGCACGACGGGCGCGAGGTGCTGCTGACGCTGCACCCGCGGGTCGGCCGTTGGATCCAACTCGGCGGGCACTGCGAGGAGGGTGACGAGACGGTGGCCGACGCCGCGCTGCGCGAGGCGACCGAGGAGTCCGGCATGACGGGCCTGCGCATGGAGGCGGAACTCTACGGTGCGCAGGCCCATCCGATCACCTGCTCGCTCGGCGTCCCGACGCGCCACCTCGACCTGCTGTTCCGCATCGTCGCGCCGCCCGGTGCGGTCCCGATCCGCAGCCATGAATCCACCGATCTGCGCTGGTGGCCGATCGACGCACTGCCCGACAACGCCGACGTCCTGCTTCGCTGAATCTCGACAGCTCGATCGCCGCGTCATCCCGCCCTCGACGGGATGACGCGGCGATTGTCGTTTCGCGCGTGCCGCGGTGCCAGATTTGCCGTTTCCGCCAGTCTTTACAAATTCATAAATTTGTCTAGACAGAAGACAAGTCGATCTCTAATGTCCAAGTAAGTGGTACTGCACATCACATGTGATGTGCCGCTTGGATGAGGAGACAACGATGTCCACGGAAACCCATGCGCCAGACCGGCAGGCCGCAGCGACCGATTGGCGCGACCGCAAGCGATACATGTGGCTGTGGGGGTTGTTCGCGCCGACCGGCCTTTTCACCATCGGCCTTCCGCTGATCTGGGCGTTCAACGAATTCGGCTGGCACGGGCTGGCCCAAGTGCCGTTCTGGCTGGGCCCGGTGCTGGTCTACGTGGTGATCCCGCTGGCCGATATCTTCTTCGGGCCGGATGGCGACAATCCGCCCGACGAGGTGATGGAGTACCTGGAGAACGACAAGTACTACCGCTATCTCACCTACCTCTACCTGCCGTTCCAGTACGCGACGCTGATCTTGGGGTGCTACCTGATCACGGCGGACAACCTGAGCTGGCTCGGCATCGACGGCGGGCTGCACATCGTCGACAAGATCGGCCTGGCCATCACCGTCGGCATGATCGGTGGAATCGGCATCAATACCGCGCACGAACTCGGCCACAAGAAGGTCGATCTGGAGCGCTGGCTCTCGCGCATCGCCCTGGCCCAGTCCTGCTACGGCCACTTCTACATCGAGCACAACCGCGGCCATCACGTGCGCGTCGCGACGCCCGAGGATCCCGCGAGTTCCCGTGTCGGCGAATCGTTCTGGGCCTTCTGGCCGCGCACGGTATGGGGCGGCTTCATCTCCTCGTGGCGGCTGGAGAAGACCCGGCTGGATCGGCTGGGCAAGAAGTCGTGGAGTCTACGCAACGAGGTGCTCAGCGCCTGGCTGATGTCGGTGGCGTTGTTCGCGGTCCTGCTCGGGGTGTTCGGAATCGGCCTGCTGCCGTATCTGATCCTGCAGGCGATCGTCGGCTTCAGCCTGCTGGAGGCGGTCAACTACCTCGAGCACTACGGTCTGGTCCGTCAGCGCACCGCGTCCGGCCGGTACGAGCGGCCCGCCCCCGTGCACAGCTGGAACAGCGACCACATCGTCACCAATATTTTCCTGTACCACCTGCAGCGGCACAGTGATCACCACGCGTACCCGACCCGCCGCTATCAGACGCTGCGCAGTTGGGACGGTGCGCCGAATCTGCCGAGCGGCTATGCCAGCATGATCCTGCTCGCCTACTTCCCGCCGCTGTGGCGGCGCGTGATGGACAAGCGGGTGCTCGCGCATTACGGCGGCGATATCACCCGCGCCAATATCCATCCGGCCAAGCGGGACAAGGTGATCGCGCGCTACGGCACAGCCGCATCGGAGGCGTGATCATGAGCAGATTTCGTTGTCCCGTCTGCGATTACGTCTACGACGAGCTGAAAGGCGCACCGCACGAAGGGTTTCCGGCGGGCACGGCGTGGGAAAAGATACCCGACGACTGGTGCTGTCCGGACTGCGGCGTGCGCGAGAAGATCGACTTCGAACCGATGGGGGTTCTCAAATGAGTGAATACAAACTGTTTCAATGCATCCAGTGCGGCTTCGAGTACGACGAGGCCAAGGGCTGGCCGGAGGACGGGATCGAGCCGGGCACCCGTTGGGACGACATTCCAGACGATTGGTCCTGCCCGGATTGCGGCGCCGCCAAGGCCGACTTCTACATGGTCGAGATCGAACGGTCGTGAATTTTGACTGCGGCAACCACCCGTGACAACCTCGCGGGTATGCCGCGCAACGGACCCAGAGTTTCCTATCAGGAGGCGGCGCGGGAACTGCTGCGCACCTCCGTTCTGGATTCGATGCGCGAGCTGCTCACCGAGCGGGACTGGTCCAAGATCACCCTGGGTGATGTGGCCACCCGCGCCGGTGTCAGCAGACAGACTCTCTACAACGAATTCGGTTCGCGCGCCGGGCTTGCGCAGTCCTATGCGCTACGCCTGGCCGACGATCTGGTCGATCATGTCGGCTCGGCGATAGATGGCAATATCGGCGACGCGCTCGCCGCATTCGAAGAGGGGCTGCGCGACTTCTTCCAGGCAGCCGCCGCCGACCCGCTGGTCCAGTCGCTGGTCGCCGGTGAGGTGAAGCTGGATCTGTTGCGGCTCATCACCCTTGATGCCGAGCCGTTGGTCGAACATGCGACCGCACGGCTGTCCATCGCGTTCCAGCACAGCTGGGTACAGGCGACGGTCGCCGAATCCGATGTGCTGGCACAGGCTCTGGTGCGTATCGCGCTGAGTTACATCCCGACGCCGCCCGCGCAAGGCCGCAATGCGCCCGCGGAATTGAGCGCCGTCTTCAGCCCGTATGTCGAGGCGATTCTGGCCGCGCGTGAGCTGCACTGATTCCACCACTGGGAAATTGACTGTTTGCGGTGAGTATGCCCTGATCATGACCACATGTGAAGATGCTTAAAAACCGACCGCCACGCATGTAACGGTTGACATCTTTCGGCGCCAAGCTGCTGTGTAACGGACGTAAGGTCTGTATGTATTGTCATGCGTCGGAGTTAGGGCAATTATTTAGCGGGGCAAACGTGCAAACGGTTGGCAAACCGGCGGGGTCGCCCGACCCCAAACGCCATCTGTGGGTTCTCGGCCTGATCGCTCCTGCGATCGCGCTGTTGCCATCGCAGCTGGTCTTGCGTACCGGCGCCCCGGTCTGCTGGTGGATCGGGCCGATCATCGTGTTGATCGTCATCCCGGTGCTGGACTGGGTGGTCGGTGTGGACGGCACAAATCCACGCGATGAGGATTACGAGTTGCTGTCCAACGATCGGTACTACCGGTGGTGCACCTATCTGTTCCTGCCGGTCCAGTTGGTCGGCCTGGTCATCGCCGCCGTCATGTGGTCGGGCGACGAGCTGGCCGTGGTCGACAAGCTCGGGCTGGCAATGACTCTCGGGTTCGTCAGCGGTATCGGCATCAACGCGGCGCATGAGCTCGGGCATCGGGTCGAACATCTGGAGCGCTGGTTGGCCAAGATTTCGCTGGCGCAATCCGGATACGGACACTTCTTCGTCGAGCACAACCGGGGCCATCACGCGCGCGTGGCGACACTGGAGGATCCCGCCAGCGCCAGGCTGGGCGAGTCACTCTGGGAGTTTTTGCCGCGCAGCATTTCCGGCGGATACCGCTCGGCCATCCGGCTCGAACGCGAGCGCCTTACCCGCAAGGGCAAAGGCTGGTTCACCCTGGACAACCACATTCTGCAGGCATGGGCAATGAGTGTGGTGCTGTTCGGCACGCTGATCGCGATCTTCGGCTGGCGCGTGCTTCCGTATCTGGCGCTGCAGGCGGTGGTCGGCGTCATGCTGCTGGAGACGGTGAACTACATCGAGCACTACGGACTGCTGCGGGCCCGCCGCCCCAATGGCCTCTACGTGCGCTGCTCGCCGCGCGATAGCTGGAACAGCGACCACCTCGTCACCAACATCTTCCTGTTCCATCTGCAGCGGCACAGCGATCACCACGCGAATCCGGGGCGTCGGTACCAGACCCTGCGCAGTTCGATGCAGGCGCCGCAACTACCCGCCGGATACCTGTCCATGATCGTGTTCGCGGCCATCCCGCCGCTGTGGCGACACATCATGGATCACCGCGTACTGGCCCATTACGGCGGCGACATCACCCTCGCGAATATCCAGCCGCGTAAGCGCCGTCGGATCCTGATGTCCTATGGCGTGACCGCGTAGTCCGGCGGGTGCGCTCAGCGGTTAGCCTTAACCCGGTACTGACGAACCAGGAGAGGCTGATAGAGGCAGATGACGACCTCAGAACTTCCCGCACGCACGTCCCTGACCGCCGATGTCCGCAACGGCATCGATTACAAGGTGGCGGACCTGTCGCTGGCCGAATTCGGTCGCAAGGAGATCCGCCTCGCCGAGCACGAGATGCCCGGTCTGATGGCGCTGCGCCGCGAGTACGCGGAGGTGCTGCCGCTGCGAGGTGCGCGCATCTCCGGTTCGCTGCACATGACCATCCAGACCGCCGTGCTGATCGAGACGCTGACCGCGCTGGGCGCCGAGGTCCGCTGGGCCTCCTGCAACATCTTCTCCACCCAGGACCATGCCGCCGCCGCGGTCGTCGTCGGACCGCACGGCACCGTGGACGAGCCCAAGGGCACCCCGGTCTTCGCCTGGAAGGGCGAGACCCTGGAGGAGTACTGGTGGGCCGCCGAGCAGATGCTGACCTGGCCGGGCGAGCCGGCCAATATGATCCTCGACGACGGCGGTGACGCCACCATGCTCGTGCTGCGCGGCGCGCAGTTCGAGAAGGCGGGCCTGGTGCCGCCGGAGGACGAGGACCACTCGGCCGAGTACAAGGTCTTCCTGAACCTGCTGCGCGAGCGCTTCGAAACCGATAAGACCAAGTGGGGCAAGATCGCCGCGTCGGTGCAGGGCGTCACCGAGGAGACCACCACCGGCGTGCTGCGGCTCTACCAGTTCGCGGCGGCGGGCGAGTTGGTGTTCCCGGCGATCAACGTCAACGACTCGGTCACCAAGTCCAAGTTCGACAACAAGTACGGCACCCGCCACTCCCTCATCGACGGAATCAACCGGGGCACCGACGTTTTGATCGGTGGCAAGAAGGTACTGATCTGCGGCTACGGCGACGTCGGCAAGGGCTGCGCGGAATCGCTTGCGGGACAGGGCGCCCGGGTGCAGGTCACCGAGATCGATCCGATCAACGCGCTGCAGGCGCTGATGGACGGCTACGACGTCGTGACCGTCGAGCAGGCGATCGGCCAGGCCGATATCGTCATCACCTCGACCGGCAACAAGGACATCATCACCCTCGACCATATGAAGGCGATGAAGGACCAGGCCATCCTCGGCAATATCGGCCACTTCGACAACGAGATCGATATGGCGGCGCTGGAGCGTTCCGGCGCAACGAAATTGAATATCAAGCCGCAGGTCGACCTGTGGACGTTCAAGGAGTCCGGCAAGTCCATCATCGTGCTGTCCGAGGGTCGGCTGCTGAATCTCGGCAATGCGACCGGACATCCGTCCTTCGTGATGTCGAACAGCTTCTCCAATCAGGTGATCGCGCAGATCGAACTGTGGACCAAGCCGGACGAGTACGACAACGAGGTCTACCGCCTGCCCAAGCACCTGGACGAGAAGGTCGCGCGCATCCACGTCGAGGCGCTCGGCGGCACACTGACCAAGCTCAGCAAGGATCAGGCCGAGTACATCGGCGTCGATGTCGAGGGCCCGTACAAGCCCGAGCACTACCGCTACTGAGCCGCCGCAGGTAGCACCGAAAAGGCCTGTGCCCCGCCGACCGAGTCCGGTCGGCGGGGCACTGTCGTTCGGTGTCGTGGCCTGGCGGTAGCCTGCTCGCCATGGGCGTGTTGATTGCGGTCGAGGGCCTCGACGGCGCCGGGAAGCGGACGCTGATCGACAGCGTCGTCGCGAACCTGCGCGCGCGGGGCCTGCGCGCGGAAACACTCGCGTTTCCGCGCTATGACCGGTCCATCCACGCGGATCTCGCGGCCGAGGCATTGCGTGGCGCCCATGGCGATCTCGCCGATTCGGTGCACGGTATGGCGCTGATGTTCGCACTCGATCGGGCCGCGGCGCGCGACGACCTGTCGAAGCTGTTGGCCGACAACGACATCGTGATCCTGGACCGCTACGTGGCCTCCAATGCCGCGTATTCGGCTGCGCGCCTACATCAGTCGGCCGACGGCGAAATCGTGCGCTGGGTGGGCGAATTGGAGTTCGGCCGGTTCGAGTTACCGGTGCCGACGCTGCAGTTGTTGCTGGACGTGCCGACCGAGGTCGCGGCCGAGCGTGCCCGGCTGCGTGGCGAACTCGACGACAGCCGCGCACTCGATGCCTACGAGCGCGACGGTGGACTACAGCGCCGCACCGGCGAGGTGTACCGTGAGCTGGCCGAACGGGACTGGTACGGGCCGTGGTCGAGATACCGATCCGATGACGATCCGGCGACGCTGACTACTCGTTTGGTCGAAATTGTTGCCGGATAAGGTTGGATGTGCGGCGGGATTGCACCAGTGTTGGCGTGGCGGCCCGTTCCGAGCGCGAGAGATGACAACATAGTACTTATGAAGCCGAAGATTCTGGTCGTCGACGACGATATGGCACTCGCTGAGATGCTGACGATCGTCTTGCGCGGGGAAGGGTTCGACCCGCATGTGGTCGGCGACGGCACGCAGGCGTTGGCGGCGGTTCGGGAGATTCGTCCCGATCTCGTGCTGCTCGACCTGATGCTGCCGGGCATGAACGGTATCGACGTGTGCCGGGTGCTGCGGGCCGACTCCGGAGTTCCGATCGTGATGCTCACGGCGAAGACCGATACGGTCGACGTCGTGCTCGGTCTGGAGTCCGGTGCCGACGATTACATCGTCAAACCCTTCAAGCCGAAGGAACTCGTCGCCCGCGTGCGTGCTCGCCTGCGGCGCACCGAAGAGGAGCCCGCCGAGCTGCTCTCCATCGCCGATATCGTCATCGATGTGCCCGCGCACAAGGTGACCCGCGGCGGTGCGCAGATCTCGCTGACACCGCTGGAGTTCGATCTGCTGGTCGCGCTGGCCCGCAAACCGCGTCAGGTCTTCACCCGTGAGGTCCTGCTCGAGCAGGTCTGGGGCTACCGCCACGCGGCCGACACCCGCCTGGTGAACGTGCACGTGCAGCGGTTGCGGGCGAAGGTCGAGAAGGATCCCGAGAATCCGGAGATCGTGCTGACCGTCCGCGGTGTGGGCTACAAGGCCGGACCCCCGTGATCGGTGGCGACGCGGATCGTTCGACCGCCTCGCCCGGTGTGGTGCAGCGCCTCGAACGGTCCCTCGCGCCGGTGGTCGCGTGGCTCAAGGAAGTCGGCAGCGCACTCGGCCATGTTTGGCGGCGTTCGCTGCAGTTGCGCGTCATCGTGTCCACACTCACCCTGTCGTTGATCGTCATCACGATCCTCGGCGTGGTGCTGACCAGCCAGATCACCGATCGGCTGATCGACGCGAAGATCAACGGTGCGGTCGAGGAGATGGATCGCGCCCGCAATACGGTGGAGAGCCAGCTCGCGGGTGTGCACGATATCGGCACTCAGCAGCAGCGGCTCATCGATGCCCGCAACGCGCTGTCCAACCGCGGCGGGACCGGCCAATCCACCGGTGTCGCAGGCAGTTTCGATTCCGCGCTCAGCATCGTCGGTGGTACCCCGCAGCAGCAGATCTCGACCGGGCCGATCCAGGAGGTGCCCGAGGAACTGCGCCGCTTCGTCGCGCGCAACCAGGTCAGCTACCAGTTCGCCACGGTCGCGGATCCGGACGGCTACCACGGCCGGGCGCTGATCATCGGCAGTCCGAGCGCGGAGATTCCGACACTGCAGATCTACCTGATCTTCCCGCTGACCAATGAGGAGCGCAGCCTGTCGCTGATGCGCGGCACCATGTTGATCGGCGGCGTCGTACTGCTGGTGCTGTTGGCCGCGATCACCGCTCTGGTCACCCGGCAGGTGGTGCTGCCGATCCGCTCGGCCGCGCGGATCGCGGGCCGCTTCGCCGACGGCAGGCTCAAGGAACGCATGCTGGTGCGCGGCGAGGACGATATGGCGCGGCTGGCTCAGGCCTTCAACGAGATGGCCGAGAGTCTGTCCAACCAGATCAACGAGTTGGCGGAGTTCGGAAATCTGCAGCGCCGCTTCACCTCCGATGTCAGCCACGAGCTGCGCACCCCGCTGACCACCGTCCGCATGGCGGCCGACCTGATCCACGGCAGCAGTGACGATCTCGATCCGGCGCTGGCCCGCAGCTCGGAATTGCTGGTCACCGAACTCGACCGCTTCGAGGGTCTGCTCAACGATCTGCTCGAGATCAGCCGTCACGATGCCGGTGTGGCCGAACTGCAGGTCGAATCGCTCGACGTGCGGATGTGCGCGCGGGCGGCGATCTCCACCGTGCGGCATCTGGCCAAGGAATCCGGTGTCGAGGTGGTCATCGATATGCCGGAGGAGCCGCTGGTCGCCGAGGTCGATCCGCGCCGGGTGGAGCGAGTGCTGCGCAATCTGCTGGCCAATGCGATCGACCACAGCGAGGGCAAGCCGGTGCTGATCCGGATGCGTGGCGATCTGGAGGCCAATGCGGTCGCGGTGATCGTGCGCGATCAGGGTGTCGGCCTGCGGCCCGGTGAGGAGAAGTTGGTCTTCAACCGGTTCTGGCGTTCGGACCCGTCCCGGATGCGGCGTTCCGGCGGCACCGGACTCGGTCTGTCGATCAGCGTCGAGGACGCCAATCTGCACGAGGGCAAGCTCGAGGCGTGGGGCGAGATCGGTATCGGCGCGAGCTTCCGGCTCACCCTGCCGCTGGTGCGCGGCAAGAAGATGGGCGCGAGCCCGCTGCCGCTGGAACCGGTGCTGCGCAAGGCATTGTCCGCGCCGCGGGTCGATCCGGAACCGGCCGAGGATCCGGCCACCGACGAGTCGGAACCCGAAGCCACGGTCACCGAGTTGCCGGTGATCCATGTCGAGACCAACGGTGGCGACGCGCTCCCGAGTGGAACTGCCGCGGAAGCGACGGACACCGATGCGGCGGCCGCGAACGACTCGAACGGTGCCGGTTCGATCGGACTCGATGGCACGGGACCGGAGGCCGAGCAAACCGAATCCACCGAACCGAAGCAGGCCGGGCACAGCGTGCCGGGTGACGGCGGGGACGTACAGTCATGAGGATGCGTAGCTGGTATCCGAGGCGCACTTCGCTCCGGCTGTCCGCGCTGGGTGCGGCCGCCGTGGCCGCGCTGTTGGTACTCACCGGATGCGCGAGCCTGCCGGAATCCTCCGCACCGCAGGCCCTCGGCACCATCAATCGCCAGCCCACCTCCGACGGTCCGCCGCCGCCCATCGGCGGTCGCGATCCGGACCTGTTGCTCCGCGATTTCCTGCAGGCCACCGCCGATCCGGCCAACCGGCACCTGGCCGCACGCCAGTACATGACACCGTCGGCGTCGGCGCAGTGGGACGACGCGGCCGGCACGTTGATCGTGGACAAGGCCGATACCCTGCGCGAATCGCGCTCGGGCGATAAGGCGACCTACGTGATCCGGGCGCACAAGGTCGGCGAACTGGCCGCCGACGGCGCCTATCGGGCCATCGACGCGCCCTTGGAAAACAAGATCGAAATGACCAAGGTCGACGGCGAATGGCGCATCGATGAGCTGCCCGACGGCGTGGTGATGGAGCAGACCGCCTTCGCCAAGTCCTACC
Source organism: Nocardia sp. NPDC049526 (assembly GCF_044465765.1). Classification (NCBI taxonomy): domain Bacteria; kingdom Bacillati; phylum Actinomycetota; class Actinomycetes; order Mycobacteriales; family Nocardiaceae; genus Nocardia; species Nocardia sp. NPDC049526. The sequence goes on from NZ_JBITMA010000007.1 coordinate 510,942, forward strand.
GGCGCTACGTCCTGTACTTCATCGACCCGACCGGCACCACCGCCGTCCCCGATCTGCGCTGGATCTCGGTGGCCAAGAACCAGCTGGCCCAACGCCTGCTCAGCCTGCTGGCCGAGGGCACCCAACCCGCCCTCGCCTCGGTCGTACGCAATCAACTCGCACCACCGGTGACTCTGCGCGGCTCGATCACCAAGCCGAACAATGACAACAACGACGTCGGTGTCGGGCTCGGTGGCGTGCGCATTGATTTCGCCGGTGCGTCCGGGCTGTCCCCGCGCGATAAAGAACTCCTCGCCGGACAGGTGGTGCTCACGCTGGCGGGTGCGGAAATCCTCGGCCCGTACATGCTGCTCGCCGACGGCAAGCCGTTCGACGATCGCTTCGCTGCCAACGGCTGGTCGGTCGCCGATGTCGAACAGCTGAGCCCAGCTGTCTACGCGCGCAACCAGATCGGGTTGCACGCGCTGCGCAACGGCTCGCTGGTACAGGTCACCGACGGCGGGATGATCACACCGCCCGGCTACTTCGGCGCGGTGAACAATCTGCAGTCGGTCGCACTCTCTCCGGACGGTCAACTGGTCGCCGCGGTCGCCGATGCCGGACGTCCGCCACCGGAGCCGCCGCGCACGCTGATGGTCGGCAGCTACGGTGGCAACGCCTTCCCGGTCGCCGAGGGCTCCACCATCAGCCGACCGTCCTGGAATGCCGACGGCACCGCCGCCTGGGCCGTGATCGATGGCGAACGGGTCATCCGCGCGGTCAACGATCGCGCCACCGGAAACGTCTCGGTACAGGATGTGGACATCTCGGCCCTGATGGCGTCGGCACAAGGATCGGCGCTCCGGCTGCCGATCACCGAGTTGCGGGTATCGCGCACGGGCGTGCGCGCGGCGCTCATCGCCGACGGCAAGGTCTATGTGGCGGTGGTCGAACGACGCCCGGACGGCAAATACGCGCTCACCTCGCCGGTGCCGCTCGCGCTCTCACTCAGCACCCGCGCGGTTTCGTTGAGTTGGCTGACCGCGGACACCATCGTCATTGCCAGGGAGGGCAATGTCGATCCGCTCTCGACCGTCTCCATCGACGGATCCCAGTTCGCACCGCAGACCAGCCAGAATCTGACCGCGCCGGTCCGGGTGGTCAGTGCGTCGCCGGAGACCGAGTACGTCGGCGACTCGCGTGCGGTGCTCCAACTGCAGTACAGCGAGCAGACCTCCGACCGGTTCTGGCGCGAGGTGCCCGGCCTCAACGGCGACAACTCGGTCCCGGTGCTACCCGGCTGATCGTCGGCACCGAAACGAGTACTGCGCCACCGATATTCCCGAATCTGTCGGTGGGTGGGCGCAGACTCGGGCGATGCGAACGCTGTTGGATCTGATCCTGGCGACAACCTGTGCCGGATGCGGTGTGGCGGGTATGGGCTGGTGTGCGGACTGTGCGGCCACCCTGGCCGGGCCGCCGATGCGGGTGCGGCCGCGCGCCGATCCGGGTGTGCCGTGCTGGGCGCTGGCGTCGTATACGGGTCCGGCGCGGCGGGCCGTGCTCGCGGCGAAGGAACACGGGCGTCGCGATCTGGCCGAGCCGGTGGGGCTGGCACTTGCCGATGGTCTGGCGCGACTGCGCGATGACCAGCGGCCGCTGGTATTGGTCCCGGCGCCGAGTCGGCGGCTGTCCGCGCGCCGCCGTGGCGGAGATCCGGTGGTGCGCACGACGCGGGCGGCGGCCAGATGGCTGCCGGATAGCCGGGTGATACCGATGTTGCGGGTGTGGTGGGGTGTGCGCGATTCGGTGGGCTTGACAGTCGGTGAGCGGCAACACAATCTGCGCGGTCGGATCATGGCCCGACCAGGTACCGGAGCCGGGTCGGCAAGCGCGGCGAATGCCGAGGTCGTACTGGTCGACGATGTGCTCACGACCGGCGCTACGGCCCGCGAATCGGTGCGCGCACTCGACCGGATCGGGGTGCCGGTACGTGCCGTGCTGGTGACGTGTTCGGCTTGACTCCGGGAAATTTGCGTGAACAGTGGCGGACCGCCCGTTGACGTACTAGCGTCGCGATCACACACCCGAACCGGGAGTTTGGAGGTGGCGCCTCGGACATCATGTGCCGAGAGATTGTCTATCGGCACGGCTCATCCCGCCGCACGCACGCTGGTCTGTGCGGCCATATCCGGGAGGTACGCGTGACGACTTCTTCACGACCTTCAGTGAAAGACGCCCTCGCTGTGAAAGAAACACAGGCCTCGGTGCTCGATGACAGCACCCTGGATGCGACAGAGCAATCCACAGCGGACCGACCTCGCGCGCCGCGCGGCGATGTCGTGGTGAAGGGCCGCAACGTGGAGGTTCCTGACCATTTCCGAATTTACGTCGCGGAGAAACTCTCCCGTGTCGAACGCTTCGATCCTTCGATATTCATCTTCGATGTGGAGTTGTTCCACGAACGCAATCGTCGTCAGCGTAAAGCCTGCCAGCGCGTCGAAATCACCGCGCGCGGCAAGGGCCCGGTCGTCCGGGCGGAGGCATGTGCGGACAGCTTCTACGCTGCCCTCGAATCGGTGACCGCGAAGCTGGAGAGCCGGCTGCGTCGAACCAAGGATCGCCGCCGCGTCCACTACGGGGACAAGACCCCGGTCTCGGTGGCCGAGGCGACCGCCGATCTGATCGATGACTCACTGTTCGCCCAGGCGGAGGGCGCCGCCGCACATGAGCATCCCGAGGCCGAACGTAGTCGGCACGAAACGGAGTCCCCGGATTACGCGGCCGGTCCCGGCCATATCGTCCGAACCAAGGTCCATTCCGCGACCCCGATGTCGGTCGACGACGCCCTCTACCAGATGGAGCTCGTCGGGCACGACTTCTTCCTCTTCCAAGACAAAGAGACCGACCGACCGTCGGTCGTCTACCGTCGCCACGCATTCGACTACGGCCTGATCCGGCTCGCGTAGTACCGCGCCAACCCTTCGTTCTCCGGGTATTCAGCGCATGAGCTGAATGCCCGGAGAATTTGCGTATCTGCCGTCAGTGCCTGCGTTCGCGGAAAAAGGTTCTGTGCAGCACGGAATCTCGGCGCTGCGGGCGCATGGTCTGCAACATGACCAGGTCGGCGAAGGTTTCGGCATCGCGTTCGCGGGCGGATGCGTAGTCGCTGCGCCCGAGCACGTAGGCGATGGACTCCGGGGAAATCGAGGGCAGTAGGTCCGCGAGGGCCGACATCGGTTGTGGCGCGGGGGTTTCGGTCCACGATTCCGGTCCGTGGCCGAGCAGCATATGACCCAGTTCGTGGACGATGATGTGCTCGGCATGCCATTCGGTGGTATCGGCGCCGTAGACGATGATGTCGCTGTCGCGCTTGGCAATCCACAGACCGCTGCCGGTGCCGCAGCCAGTGCTCGCGAGCAATGCGGTGTCGACCGGTTGCAGGGTGATGGTGCGACCGCGATGGTCGGCGACGGCATCGAGGTATGCGGTCAGATTCCACGGGGACGGTATCGGTACGTTCCGGGATACTTCCCGGAACCGGTTCTCCATACCGGGCATTCGTCGGCAATCTCCTACAGTGCTGCGGTCCCGCCCCATGCAACCGACGATGCTACCGACTGTTCGGAAAACTGCCCGGTCTACGGTCGCTCGATCGGTTGATCCGTGCGGTGGATGAGCGCGGTCAGCGTGGTGAGATCGACATCGGATCCGCGCAGCGCGATGCTGGCGACATTGGCATCGCGCATGGTGGCAAGAAGTTCGAGTTCCCGATCGATCGCAGCCGCCGCCGCGCCCGTGGTGATCAGATAGTCGGCGCTCACGCCGAAGCACTGTGCGATGGCGCTGAGCAGTTCGGATCCGACTGGCACCGAGTCGAATTCGCCGCGCCGCAACCGGTCGAGCTGCTCTTCCGGGACGGTGCTGCCCAATTGCGCACCGACCTGTTCGGCCACCGCGGCCGTCGTGCGTTCGGGCTCCGAGCGTGGGTGCACGGTCGCGAATAGTCGATTCACCTTGTGGCTGAGCGTCAGTCGTGCTCGGCTCGCCGCATCTTCGGTCATCTGTACTGCCCTCTACTGCTTGCCGTTTCGAATCGATGCTGCCCCAGGATTGGCCGCCAGCCAGCGTGCGCGGAAGCGGCCCTCGGTGCCGGCGTCCACATCCTCCGCGCGCCCGGCCAGCCAGCGACGATAGCGGCGTTCCTCCAGGTCGGCGGGGTCGCTGGACTCGGCGGGCACGTCGAGCAGATGCGAGAACGCCATCGCGACCAACGGATGCAGGGTTTTGCCCGGTCCGCCGTTGCGTTCCAGCATCGCGGTGGCGTAGCGCGCGGATAGCCGGGAGACCACCCCGTTGAGATCCGAAATGGCCGCCACCACATGGGGTTCGGTGGTCCGGCCGCGCTCGACCGCATCGTTGAGCCGACCCGCCGCCGCGAGCAGTCCGGTCAGGTCGGAGAGTTCGAAGCGGATCGAATCGGGTCCGGAGACGACCGACTCATCGGTACTCGGGGTGTGCGCCGCGACCTTGTGCGCGGTCGGATCGCCGCCCGCATAGGTGCGCGCCGCGCTGCCGGGCAGCCAGCGCAGTGGCGCGTCGAGTTTGTTCAGCGTGTGCGTGCTGATGGTCGCATCGCCGTCTTCGATCTTGCGGATCGTCGGCGCCGAGGGCCCTCCCAGATCGCCGATCTGCATCTGGGTGAGGCCGAGTTCGTCCCGGCGTTCCTTGATGATTCGGCCGAAGCGCTTATGTCGCGACAGCTCCGAAGGGCTTTGCATAGTGAGCCTCATGCTAGAGGCCCTTTGGTAGAAATGACAACTTCATAGAAAAGGTTTGAAAAACTAATAGAAAGATTGCTACTGTTTCCTCGCGCCGAGTGGTGTCGACGTCGGCCTTGCGGGTTCCGGGACGAGCAGGGGCGTTCGCCGGGACAAGGCGCCGCTCATCCGCCTCCCCGGGCCTTTTGCCGGCGCGGGGTGCCCCGACAGCGTTGTCGCGGGCCGGCGGTTGAGTGCCGGGGCTCTTTTTCGGGCGCGCCCGAGGAGTTGCCCATGTGCTCGCGAAATCGGGCGCAGCGGGACGGTGGCGAATGCCCGGCTCAGCGGCGATGGAGGGGATCGCTGAGCCGGGTGCTCGCGGGTCTGGACCTCGAACTTACTTCCGAGTAAGTTTGTGGTGTAGATCTCTCGAGGAGGAAATCCCATGGCTACCAGTGCTGCTCGCCGTGCCGTCATCGTTTCCGGTGCGCGCACGCCGTTCGTCAAGGCGTTCGGTGATTACACGCGGATGGATTCGATCGCGCTGGCCGATGCCGCGGTGCGTGGGCTACTGGAGCGGACCGGTCTGCCCGGCGCGCAGGTGCAGGCGATCGTATGGGGTGGCGTGATTCTGCCGAGTGCCGCACCGAATATCGCGCGGGAGATCGCACTGGATCTCGGCCTCGACCCCGGGTGCGAGGGCTACACGGTGACGCGGGCCTGCGCTTCCGGACTCCAGGCGGTCACCTCGGCGGTGGCGGCCATCGAGCGCGGCGAATACGACATCATGATCGCCGGCGGCAGCGATTCGACCAGTAATGCCGAGGTGAAGTTGCCGCAGAAGCTGGTGCACGCCGGTGCGCCGCTCGCACTGGGCAAGCCGAAGCCGAAGGACTATCTCGCGGCGGCGCGTCAGCTCGCGCCCTTCACCGATCTGCTGCCGAGCCGACCGAAGATCGCCGAACGCACCACCGGCGAGGTGATGGGGGAGTCGGCCGAGAAGATGGCCCGCATCCACGGGATCGGCCGCGCGGATCAGGACGAATTCGCCTCGCGTTCACACCACCGGGCCGCAGCGGCCATCGATTCGGGCCGCTTCGACGACGAGGTGCTGCGGGTGCGCACCCCCGACGGCACGGATGTCACGCGCGACGGACTGGTGCGCACGAATACCAGTGTCGAGAAGTTGGCGAAGCTGAAGCCGGTCTTCGCCCGCGACGGCAGCGTGACCGCGGGCAATGCCAGCCCGCTCACCGACGGCGCGTCCGCGGTACTGCTGATGAGCGAGGAGCGGGCGCATGCCCTCGGCTACCGTCCGCTTGCCGCCTTCCGCTCCTGGAGCTACGTCAGCGTCGACCCGGCCGATCAGGTGCTGATCGGCCCGGCCATCTCCATGCCGCGCGCCCTCGACAAGGCCGGAATGTCGCTGGGCGATATCGATTTCGTCGATATCCACGAGGCATTCGCGGCCCAGACGCTGTCCGTGCTCGCCGCACTGAACAGCGAGGAATGGGCCAAGACGCGCCTCGATCGCGACACCGCGGTCGGCGAGATCGATATCGACAAACTCAATGTGCACGGCGGTTCGGTGTCGCTCGGACATCCGTTCGGCGCGACCGGCGCGCGCATGGTCACCACCATGGCGAACGAATTGGCCCGCACCGGAAAGAACGCCGCCCTGCTCGGCATCTGCGCCGCAGGCGGAATCGGCGCATCGGCCGTGCTGGAACGCATTTGACGGCCCCGAGCATCCGGCCCCATGGATTCGACTGTGCAGGGGCCGAGACTATTGCGGGAGTGGGTTCTCTTGGCGTGCCGCGGTGGGTCCCGTTGTCTTGCACCGACTTCTCGGGATCTGCCGCCCCGGGGTGTTAGCGGTCCCGCGATTTTGCAGTTGCAGTGCTGGGCGCGTCGTGTGCCATACCCGGATTACCTCCCGCAGACGGGTGGGCATGCACGCTGTTCCCAGCTCGGTCGACCGGCAGTGGTTGCGTACTCGAGCATTTGTCGAGGGGAGTCGAACGGTGGTTGTCGGCACCGCCATTCGACTACGCTCGGCGAGCTCGAACCATGCTTTGACGTGTGGATCAGGTGCGGAAGGTTTCTTGGTGGACGGCTTCGGTGAGGGGGCGGCCGGTGCGCCAGCCGAAGCGCTCGAGGTCGGGTACGCGTTGGAATTCGTGTACCGGGCCGACGCACAGCCAGGCGACGGGGCGAATGCCCTTGGGTAGGCCGACCAGGTCGGTGAGGAATTCGGCATCGTAGAACGAGACCCAGCCGACGCCGATCTGTTCGGCGGTGGCGGCCAGCCAGAGGTTCTGGATGGCCAGAACCGCCGAGTAGATGCCGGTTTCGGGGACGGTGGCGCGGCCGAGTACCTGGGGGCCGCCGCGGTCGTGGTCGTAGGTGACCACGATGCCGGTGCCGCTCTCGGTAATGCCCTCGATCTTGATCGGGTCGAAGGTCGCCGCCCGCCCCGGTGGCAGTGCGTCTCGGAATTCCATCCGCTTCTGCGCGACGTGGTCGGCGAACTTCCGCAGCGTCGCATGCTCGCGCACCACGACGAAGTCCCACGGCTGCGAGTTGCCGACACTGGGCGCGCGATGTGCGGCATCGAGTATCCGCCACAGCGTGGCATCGTCGACGAGGTCACCGGTGAACTCGGCCCGCACATCCCGCCGCATCCGGATGGCCTCGTAAACGCTCAGATCTTCAGCACACACGTCCTCAGTCAACCAGCCGCAACCCGCGCTCCCGCCGAGGCCCGGGCGGATACCACGAGCCCGTCGCGCCCTGAATGGCCGGCCCATCGAAAGGCGAAGGCGCCCACGGACTTCCGTGGGCGCCGTCGGTGCGGCTGTGCGTCAGGCGACGGAAACGGCCCGACGGGCGAACCGGCGGCGCCCATCCTTCAGCGCCGTGCGCAGGCCGCGACGCTTGCCGGTGACCGGGTCGAAGCTCGGCATGGTGGTGCCGTCGAATTTGCGCTCCGAGGCCGTCTCGGGGGCGTCATCGGCGGTCGCGCGCAGGTACTTGTTCGGCAGCGCCAGCTTCAGGATGGTGCGCCAGGCCTTGAAGTACTGCACGGGAAGTGAGCCGGTGGTGTAGGGCAGGTCGTACTTCTCGGCCAGGGCGCGCACCCGCACCGCGATATCGGCATAGCGGTTGCTCGGCAGATCCGGGAACAGGTGGTGTTCGATCTGGTGGCTCAGATTGCCGGTCATGAAGTGCATGACCGGACCGCCGGAGATATTGGCGCTGCCCAGCATCTGGCGCAGGTACCACTGGCCCTTGGATTCGCCGTCGATATCGGCCTTGGTGAACTTCTCCGCGCCGTCGGGGAAGTGGCCGCAGAAGATCACCGCATTGGTCCAGATATTGCGGATGATATTGGCGGTCAGGTTCGCAGTGAGCGTCGAAAAGAAGGCGGGGCCGGTCAGCAGCGGGAACAGCAGGTAATCCTTGCCGACCTGCTTGCCGATCTTGACCAGCACCTCGCGGCGCTTGACCTCGAATGCTGCCCGCTCCGGCGAGCCCTCCTTCAGCCGGTGCACCTTGCCCAGCTCCAGGTGCTGGATCGCGACGCCGTATTCGAAGAACAGCTGCAGCACCAGGTTGTACACCGGATTGCCGATATTGAACGGCTTCCACCGCTGATCCCGGGTGACGCGCAGCAGGCCGTAGCCGATGTCGTCGTCCATGCCCAGCACATTCGTGTACTTGTGGTGCAGATAGTTGTGTGTCTGCTTCCAGTGCTTGGACGGGCCGGTGTTATCCCATTCCCAGGTGCTGGAGTGGACTTCCGGATCGTTCATCCAGTCCCACTGCCCGTGCATGACGTTGTGCCCGATCTCCATATTCTCGATGATCTTGGCAGTGCTGAGCAGGGCCACACCGGCGAGCCAGGCGGGCGGCAGGAAACTGGCGAACAGCACCGTGCGGCCGCTGATCTCGAGCGCACGCTGCAGGCGGATGACATTGCGGATATACCGCGCGTCGCGAGCACCGCGCGAGGACTCGATATCGCGCCGGATCGCGTCGAACTCCGCACCGAGTGCCTCCACATCGGCTTCGGTGAGGTGCGCGTATTCCTTGACATCCGAGATCGCCATGACGGTTACAGTACCGTAAGTTACGAGACCGTAGGTTGCGAGGACTGTCTCCGGGATGTGGCAAATCCCGCATTGCAAACGTGGCTGGGGGATGCTATCTCATGGGCGGCGTCGGCTGCGCCGGATCACCCGCTCGCGCATGGCCTTTCGCTGCAGTGTCGCCTTCTCCTGACGTGCCTTTTCCTGCAGCGCCAGCTTGGCCTCGCGCAGCACTTCCTTCTCGTGCCGAGCTTTTTCCCGCAACACCACCTTGGCCTCGTTGAGCGCCGAACGTAGGCCGCGACGCTTACCGGTCTCGGGGTCGACGGGCAGCCAGTGCGTCTCGTTCCACTTGTCGGCCCAGCGCTCGGCATTCGGCATCGACGGCATGGCAGGCAGTGAGATGCCCGCGAACTTGTGCTCCGAGGAGGTCTCCGGTGCGTCATCGGCGGTGCGCTTGAGGAAGCGGTCCGGCAGTGCGAGTTTGTGGATGGTCCGGAAGGCCAGCAGGTATTGCTTACCGAGGGAGCCGGTGGTGTAGGGCAGGTCGTACTTGTCGCACAGTTCGCGGACCCGCTCGGCGATTTCCGGATACCGGTTGCTCGGCAGGTCGGGGAACAGGTGATGTTCGATCTGGTAGCAGAGATTGCCGCTCATGAAGGCCATCGCGGGTCCGGCCTTGAAGTTGGCGCTGCCGAGCATCTGGCGCAGATACCACTCGCCGCTGGTCTCACCCTCGAGCTGTTCGGTGGTGAACTTCTCGGCGCCGTCGGGGAAGTGGCCGCAGAAGATCACCGCGTAGGCCCACAGGTTACGCACCAGGTTGGCGGTGGCGTTCGCCTTGAGCGTCGATATGAAGGCCGGGCCGGTAAGCGCGGGGTAGAACAGAAAGTCCTTGGCTACCTGGCGGGTGATCTTACGGGCGAACTCCTTGTTCGGCTCCGACATCAGCTCCTTGGGCGGCACGCCGGAGAGCTCCTTCTCGATGCTCCAGTCGTGCAGCGCGATACCCCATTCGAAGGTAGCCGCGAGCAGGATATTGGCCAGCGGCTGGATCAGATGGATCGGCCGCCACTGCTCGTCGCGGGTCATCCGCAGGATGCCGAAGCCGAGGTCCTCATCCTTGCCGAGCACATTGGTGTAGGTGTGGTGCGAATAGTTGTGCGCCCGCCGCCACTGCGCCGACGGCCCGGTCATATCCCACTCCCAGGTGCTGGAGTGGATTTCCGGATCGTTCATCCAGTCCCACTGCCCGTGGCTGATGTTGTGCCCGAGCTCCATATTCTCGATGATCTTGGCGACCGACAGCAGTGCCGTCCCCGTCAGCCAGGCCCACCGGTTGCGGCTGCCGAACAGCACACCGCGCGCGAGCACTTCGAGCCCGCGCTGCGCCGCGATCGTGCGCCGGATGTACTTGGCGTCACGCTCGCCGCGGGACAGTTCGACGGAGCGTCGGATGGAATCGAGTTCCTGCCCCAGTGTCTCGATGTCGGCCGCCGTGAGATGGGCGAACGCCTTGATATCGGTGATGGCCACCGGGGTCCTTTCCCTGACTGGATGTATCTCGAGGGTACCTGTCGGATCCCCCCCGACGGTGCGTCTGCGAGTGTCGCTGTCTCAGACGTCGAGAGTGCAGTCGCCCGCCGCGGCCGAGATACAGGTCTGCACCTTGTCACCCTCACGGCGCTCGTCACCATTGCGTAGATCGCGGGTATGTCCGGAAGTCAGCGTGACGACACAGGTTTGGCAGATGCCCATCCGGCAGCCGAACGGCATCTGCACACCGGCGGACTCGCCCGCCTCCAGCAGACTGGTCGCGCCGTCGACCTCGACGGTGCGACCGGTCTTGCCGAATGTCACGGTGCCGCCCTCGCCGACGGCGGAGCGCTCGATCTCGAAACGCTCTACATGCAGCAGGTCGCTGATGTCGGCATCACGCCAGTGCTGTTCGATCTCGTCGAGCATGGCGGCCGGACCGCAGGCCCAGGTCTGCCGCTCGCGCCAATCCGGGAAGTGTTCGTCCAGTGTGGTGAGGGAGAACCGGCCCTGCTCGTCGGTGAGGTGCAGATGCGAGGAGAAGCTGGGGTGGCGATCGTGCAGATCGCGCAGTTCGGCGCCGAACATCACATCGTCGCGGGTGCGCGCGGAGTGCACATGCACGACATCGGTGACCGCGTCGCGGCGATCCAGTGCGCGCAGCATCGCCATGACCGGGGTGATGCCGCTGCCCGCGGTGAGGAACAGCACCTTTTCCGGCGGCGGCGACGGCAGCACGAAACCGCCCTGTGGTGCGGCCAACCGGACGATGGTGCCCGCCGCGACACCGCTGACAAGGTGGCTGGACAAGAAACCTTCGGGCATCGCCTTGACCGCGATGGAGATCAGCCGCTTGCCGCGGTGTTCCGGATCGGTCCAGTTCGGCGGGCAGGTCAGCGAGTACGAGCGCCAGTGCCAGCGGCCGTCGACCAGAATGCCGATGCCGATGTACTGACCCGGCTCGTATTTCCAGTCGAAACCCCAGCCCGGCTTGATGACCAGGGTGGCCGAATCGGCGGTTTCCTTGCGCACCTCGACAATTCGGCCGCGCAGCTCACGCGCCGACCACAGTGGATTCGCCAGGTGTAGATAGTCGTCGGGCAGCAGTGGCGTGGTGACGCGCGCGACGGCGCCGCGCAGTACGTTCAGCCGTCCACCGCGTTCGGCGACTTCCGCCGCCGGAGCCTCCAGCCACTCCCGGACCGTGCGCACCGAGAGTGCCGCTTTTTTCAAGACCATTGCCGCCGTTCGTCTCCCTGTCGTAGCGACCGGTGAAGCCGCCTCGCAGCCAGGTTACGGCATCGTAGGTTAGTGCGGGATGTGCAGGCTGCCGCGTCACGGCTCCACATCGCGGGCGCTCGGTTCCGCCGTGCCCCGAAGGGCGCTGTGTTCTGGTTCACTCGCTGGCGTTCGCTCACAGCAATTCGAGCAGGAACGGCAGCTCCTGGGCGGCGTACCAGGCCAGCTGATGGTCCTCGGCATCACCGAGCACGAATTCGGCATCGGCGTCACCGAGGTCGGCGGCATCGACGACATCGACCGCCTTGGCCACCTCGGGTTCGGCTTCGGCCAGGTCGACGTGCACCGAGGCGATCCGGTCGTAACCGATCGGTCCGGCCAATCGCACCACCGCGTCGTCGAGGTCGGGGCGCAGCTTCGCGCCGGTCACATCGGCGGCGATGACCGCGCGGCGATAGACCGGGCTGTGATAGGTGGTGGCGGGGTCGTCGGCGTCGGCGTCCTCGTTGTCGGACGCCTCGGTGGCCTCCTCGCGCTCGGCGGCGAGCAGCCGCAGCGAGGCCCGCGCGGCCTCGGCCATCGCGACCTCGGCCAATTCTTCGTCGTCACCGGAGGCGTAGGCCTCGCGCAGTGTCGGCGTGACCGCGAAGGCGGTGCCGCCGGTCGGGCGGAGTTCCCGGTTCGCGACGAGCTCCCGCAGCATCGGCACGGTGGCGGGGATATAGACCCGCATGGTGTTCTCAGACGCAGGCACCGAGCATCTCCTCCATGGACTCGTGCACCGACGCGGCCAGCACGCCGATATCGGCCATCGCGTCGCGGTCGGCGTTGAGTCCGTAGAAGACGCGTCCGTCATAGGACGTGATCCCGATGCTCGAGGCCTGGTTGCGCAGCAGCGGCGACACCGGATACATCTCCAGCATCCGCGCGCCGCCGATATACATCGGGGTCTGCGGACCCGGTGCGTTGGTGATCACCAGATTGAACGTGTGCTCTGCGAACGTACTCGCCGCCCGCACACTCATCGCATGCAGGCTCGCCGGAGCGAAGCCGGCCAGGTGCACCAGGGTGCGCGCCCGCACGCCGCGCCGGTGCTTGCCGGTGGCCTCGGTGGCGTGGGAGATGTGCGATAGGCGCATCACCGGATTCGGTTCGCCCACCGGCAGATCGATGAGGAACGAGGAGACCTCGCTGGTCGGTTTCAGCTGGTCGTCGATGCCTTCGACGTAGACCGACATGGGTACCACCGCGCGCAGCACGGTCGATTCGGTGAGCGCCTCACCGCGTGAGAGCAGCCAATTGCGCAGCGCCCCGGTGACGACGGCCAGGATCGCATCGTTGATCGAGCATTCGAAGCGCTTGCGGATCTTGCGGTAGTCCTCCAGATCCGTGCGCACCACATCGAAGCGGCGGTTACGCGAGGTCTTGGCGTTGAGCGGGCTGTCGGGTGCGCCGACGGTGGCCGCGCGCACGGCCGAAACCATCGAATCCACCGCCTTGCCCGCGGTCTCGACCACCGAGAACGCGTGCGCGCTCGCGTCGCGCGCCACCTCGAGCGCCTCGCGCGGCTGCGCGGCCAAGTGGGTGAGCGCGCCGATCAGCAGTTCCATCTCGTTGGGTTCGCGCGGCGCCACCCAGGCGTCGTCGGCGATACCGCGCGGTGATGCGCTGGTATCGAGGATGACGTGCCCGATCTCGAGTGCGGTATCCCCGTCGACGAGCGCCGAATGGGTTTTGGTGAAGATCGCGGACCGGCCCTCGGCCAGGCCCTCGATCAAATACATCTCCCACAGCGGGCGACTCTGATCGAGCGGTCGCGATTCCAGTCGCGCCACCAGATCGTGCAGTTGCCAGTCGTTGCCCGGAGCGGGCAGTGCGGAGCGGCGGATGTGATAGGTGATATCGAAATGGCTGTCCTCGACCCAGACCGGGCGGCCGAGCGCGAACGGGATTTCGCGGACCTTCCTGCGATAGCGGGGGACCAGGGAAAGCCTGCTCTCCACCAGATCGACCAGTCCGTCGTAGTCGAGTGCCGTTTCCCCCTGTGCGGAGCCGCTACCTCGGACGATCGCGAGAGAGCCGATATGGATCGGATTGCTGCTCGACTCGAGCCGGTAAAACGACACGTCCTGCGGCGTCAATCTCGTGATCACGCTGCCCGGTGCTCCTTCCGATGTGGCTCCCACCCGAGCCGTCTCATCGCCCATTGTGGTCGCCCACAACGGTTCGTCCTGCCCCCTGTGGCATATCCAGCGATATTCGCGCATCCCTTTACCCACGCCTGGTTCCATGGAAGGCTGCATTGGCTCGAGACCGGAGGAACTCGATTCGCACACATTAATCGGGGTGCCGCATAATGGATGCCTTTTGAGCCGCGCTGCCCCTTGGTGTCGTCACGTGCCGTCGGATTGCGGGTCATCCCTGGTAGGCAGGGCTCGCGGTGTCCGGCACGACGATCGCCTTACATCGTATGACACCTGCGCTGAAACAGGTTCCGGTCCACCGGATTCCCACCCGTTCCGACAGCCGGCACACGGTACGGTGAAAAGAAACGGCTGCGGCCCAGGCGGCAGCGGCGGAGGCGGCGCTATGTCGCTGGTCATCGGCACTGGCCCTTCGAGCGACCTGCAAGCAGTCGCTACGGCTAACATGGATGCCGCATTACCATGAAGCGTGCTGCGGATTCCGCCATGCTCGGCGGGGCCATGTGCACACTGCCCGCCCCGGGTGACGGCCGAACATTTGACACACCGACCAGAGGACTGACGAGACCCGTGCCTGCGCTGACACTGACGAGGTTGCTACGGATTGGTGAGGGACGCACGGTCAAGCGGCTCGCCCACCTCGCGGAAGAGGTCCTCGCGCTCGGGCCCGAGATCGAGGAGCTCACCGACCACGAGCTGCGTGCCAAGACCGACGAATTCAGAGACCGCTACGCGGACGGCGAAACGCTGGACGATCTGCTCCTGGAGGCGTTCGCGGTGGCTCGTGAGGCGTCGTGGCGGGTGCTGAACCAGAAGCACTACAAGGTGCAGATCATGGGTGGCGCGGCGCTGCACCTCGGCAATATCGCCGAGATGAAGACCGGTGAGGGCAAGACCCTGACCTGTGTGCTGCCCGCCTATCTCAACGCGATCTCCGGTGACGGCGTGCACGTGGTCACGGTCAACGACTACCTGGCCAAGCGCGATGCCGAGTGGATGGGCCGCGTGCACCGCTTCCTCGGGCTGAGCGTCGGCGTGATCCTGTCCGGGATGACCCCGGCCGAGCGTCGCGAGTCCTACAACTCCGACATCACCTACGGCACCAACAACGAATTCGGCTTCGACTACCTGCGCGACAATATGACCCACTCGCTGGACGATCTGGTCCAGCGCGGTCACAACTTCGCCGTGGTCGACGAGGTCGACTCCATCCTCATCGACGAGGCCCGCACCCCGCTGATCATCTCGGGTCCGGCCGACGCCTCCTCGAAGTGGTACGCCGAATTCGCCCGCATCGCACCGCTGTTGAAGAAGGACCTGCACTACGAGGTCGATATCAAGAAGCGCACCATCGGTGTGCACGAAGCGGGCGTGGAGTTCGTCGAGGATCAGCTCGGCATCGACAATCTCTACGAGGCGGCCAATTCGCCGCTGGTGAGCTACCTGAACAACGCCATCAAGGCCAAGGAGCTCTACCACCGGGACAAGGACTACATCGTCCGCGACGGCGAGGTCATCATCGTCGACGAATTCACCGGCCGCATCCTGGTCGGGCGCCGCTACAACGAGGGCATGCACCAGGCGATCGAGGCCAAGGAAGGCGTCGAGATCCAGCCGGAGAACCAGACTCTGGCCACCATCACGCTGCAGAACTACTTCCGCCTCTACGACAAGCTCTCCGGTATGACCGGTACCGCCGAGACCGAGGCCGCCGAGCTGCACCAGATCTACAGCCTCGGCGTGGTCCCGATCCCGACGAACCGGCCGATGATCCGCGCGGACCAGTCCGATCTGATCTACAAGACCGAAGAGGCCAAATTCTCGGCCGTCGTCGACGATGTCACCGAACGGCACGAGAAGGGCCAGCCGGTGCTGATCGGTACCACCAGCGTCGAGCGCTCGGAGTACCTGTCCAAGCAGTTCACCAAGCGCGGCATCGCGCACAACGTGCTGAACGCGAAGTTCCACGAGAAGGAAGCCGAGATCATCGCCGAGGCCGGTCGCCCGGGTGCGGTCACGGTCGCGACGAATATGGCCGGTCGTGGTACCGACGTTGTGCTCGGCGGTAACCCGGACATCATCACCGACATCATCCTGCGCAAGGAGGGGCTGGATCCGGTGGAGACGCCGGAGGAGTACCAGGCCGCGTGGTTGCCGACGCTGGAGCAGGTCAAGGAGCAGACCGCCGAGGACGCCGACGCGGTCCGCGATGCCGGTGGTCTGTACGTGCTCGGCACCGAGCGTCACGAATCGCGGCGTATCGATAACCAGCTGCGTGGTCGTTCCGGCCGTCAGGGTGACCCGGGTGAGTCCCGGTTCTACCTGTCGCTGGGTGACGAGTTGATGCGGCGCTTCAACGGCGCCGCGCTCGAGGCCATCATGACCAGGCTCAACCTGCCCGACGATGTGCCGATCGAGGCGAAGATGGTCTCCAAGGCCATCAAGAGCGCGCAGACCCAGGTCGAGCAGCAGAACTTCGAGATCCGCAAGAACGTGCTCAAGTACGACGAGGTGATGAACCAGCAGCGCACCGTCATCTACGGCGAGCGCAACCGGATCCTGCGCGGCGAGGATATGGAGGGCCAGGTCCAGGAGATGATCACCGACGTGATCACCGCCTATGCCGACGGCGCCACCGCCGAGGGCTACGTCGAGGACTGGGATCTGGACAAGCTGTGGACCGCGCTGAAGACGCTGTACCCGGTGAGCCTGGACTACAAGGAGCTGACCGGTGAGACCGGTATCGGCGAGGCGGGCGACCTGACCAAGGACGAACTGATCGAAGCATTGCTCGATGACGCGCACGACGCCTACGAGAAGCGCGAACAGCAGATCGACGGTCTGGCCGGCGAGGGTTCGATGCGCAATCTCGAACGCCAGGTGCTGCTTTCGGTGCTGGACCGCAAATGGCGCGAGCACCTCTACGAGATGGATTACCTCAAGGAGGGCATCGGCCTGCGTGCCATGGCGCAGCGCGATCCGCTGGTCGAATACCAGCGCGAGGGCTTCGACATGTTCGCCGCGATGCTCGAAGGCCTGAAGGAGGAGTCGGTCGGCTTCCTGTTCAACCTGCAGGTCGAGGTGCAGCAGCCGCAGCCCGAGGGCGT
Source organism: Nocardia sp. NPDC049526 (assembly GCF_044465765.1). Classification (NCBI taxonomy): domain Bacteria; kingdom Bacillati; phylum Actinomycetota; class Actinomycetes; order Mycobacteriales; family Nocardiaceae; genus Nocardia; species Nocardia sp. NPDC049526. The sequence continues at coordinate 527,858 of NZ_JBITMA010000007.1, forward strand.
CGCGGTCGAGCCGGGCCTGCGCTCGCCGGTCGGCGCCACCGCGCCGCGTCCACTGCCCACCCAGGAGGCGCCGGTCGGCAATGGCGCGCCGGCCGCGTTGCGCGCCAAGGGGATCAGCGATTCCCGGGCCAACAACGGCTTCCACTACTCGGGTCCGGACGAGGGCGGCCACGCCGCGGTGCACAGTGACGCCGAGGAGTACGGCGACGGCAGCACTCGCCGTGAGCGCCGCGAGGCGGCCCGTGCGCAGGCCAAGCCGAAGCGCGCACCGAAGTCGCGTCGTCGGCACTGATCGATCACGAAGGCGCCCATGGACCCGAGTCCATGGGCGCCTTCGTCGTCGGTGAAGCGGACTCTTTCGAGCGACCTGCAAGCAGTCGCTAACGCCCACGAGGGGTGGTGCGGCGGAGTAGCTTACGAGGCGTGGACCGGGACGCTGTGCAGAAATGGGTCGATGGTTACGAACGGGCCTGGCGTGCGCCGGGTACCGCGATGCTCGGGGAGCTGTTCACCCGCGACATCGAGTATCTGGTGTCGCCGTGGGCGGAACCGATTGTCGGTCTCGAACCGCTCGAGGTGTTCTGGGAGGCCGAGCGCAGTGGGCCGGATGAGGCGTTCACGATGGCAGCCGAGGTTGTCGCGGTGCAGAATTCGACCGCGGTGGTGCGAGTGAGCGTGGAGTATCGGTGGGATACGTTGTCGCGCTGGCGGGATCTGTGGGTATTGCGGTTCGACTCCGATGGTCGGTGCGACCGATTCGAGGAATGGCCCTTCGCGCCTGAACAGGCCGACGGGCACTGACTACCAGGATTCGTTGGAGTTCAGCGCGGTCAGCAGGAGGCGGATCGCGGCGACGCGGCGTTCCTTACCGGGCAAGGTATCCAGCGCACATTCGGGGTCCGCTGGGGGACCGAGGTGGGTGCAGCCGCGGGGACAATCCTCGATCGCGGCGGCCAGATCGGTGAAGGCGGCGATGACATCGTCGGGGGTGATGTGAGCCAGTCCGAAGGAACGGACACCGGGTGTGTCGATGACCCAACCGCCCTGCGGGAGCGGCAGGGCGACGGATTGGGTTGAGGTGTGTTTGCCCTTGCCAACACCGGAGACCTCGCCGACCGCCCGATCCGCATCGGGCACAAGGCGATTCACCAGCGTCGATTTGCCGACGCCGGAGTGCCCGATGAAGGCGGTGAGTCGGTCGGTGAGCAGATCGAGGACCGGTTCGCTGGGGTCGTCGATGCCGCCGTAGATGATGGTGAGGTCGAGATCGTCGAAGGCGGCGGCGAATTCGGATTCGGCGGCCAGATCGTGTTTGGTCAAACACAGGATCGGTTGCAGCCCACCGGCATACGCGGCGACCATGGCACGTTCGACGAAACCGGTACGCGGCGGCGGATCGGCGAGGGCGACCACGATGAACAGCTGTTCGGCATTGCCGACGACGATCCGTTCGAAGGGATCGGTGTCATCGGCGGTGCGGCGCAGGACGGTTCGACGTTCCCCGACGCGGACGATGCGGGCCAGGGTGTCGGCTTTGCCGGATAGATCGCCCACCACGTCGACCTGATCGCCGACGACGATCGGGGTGCGGCCCAGTTCCCTGGCCCGCATGGCGACGATCAGTTTGTCCGGATCGCCGCCGAGCACACAACCCCAGCGACCGCGGTCCACCGAAACGACCATGGCCGATTCCGCATCATTGTGCTGCGGACGGGTTTTCGTGCGTGGACGAGACGACTTGCCCGGGCGCACCCGGACATCCGACTCGTCGTAATCGCGTCGTCTCAGCGGGCCGCTCCCTGATCGGTGAGCGTGGGATCGAGCATCTGCTCCCACAGGCCGACGAATCCGGGCAGCGTCTTGGCTGTGGTGCCGATATCCTCGATCGCCACGCCGGGCACCCGGAGTCCGAGAATCGCACCGGCCGTTGCCATCCGGTGGTCGGCATAGGAATGCCAGTTGCCGCCGTGCAGCGGGGCCGGGGTGATCTCGAGTCCGTCCTCGGTCTCGGTGACATTGCCGCCGAGCCGGTTGATCTCGGTGGACAGGGCCGCGAGCCGATCGGTCTCGTGCCCGCGCAGATGCGCGATACCGCGCAGCCGGGACGGCGAATCCGCAAGTGCCGCAAGGGCGGCCACGGTGGGGGTCAACTCGCCGACATCGTGCAGATCGATGTCGATACCGGCCAGGCGCTCGGGGCCGCGCACGGTGAGCACACCGTCGAATCGGGTGACCTCGGCGCCCATGCGCACCAGGATCTCCCGGATCACATCACCGGGCTGGGTGGTCAGGCGCGGCCAGTGCGGGATGCGGACCTCGCCACCGGTGATGGCGGCCGCGGCCAGGAAGGGCGTGGCATTGGACAGATCCGGCTCCACATCCCAGTTCACCGCGCGGATCGGGCCGGGTGCGACGGTCCAGGTCTGGGCCCTGCGGCTGTCGGCCGGGGCATCGACGGCGACCTCGGCGCGCCGCAGCATCTCCACCGTCATCTCGATATGCGGCATCGAGGGCAGTGCCTTGCCGTCGTGGTGCACCACTATGCCCTCGTCGAACCGGGCTGCCGACAGCAGCAGTCCGGAGACGAACTGGGACGATCCGGAGGCATCGATGGTGACCGAGCCGCCGCGCAGCGCACCCTTGCCGTGCACCGTGAACGGCAATGCGTCGCCCTCGATTTCCGCGCCGATCCGGCGCAGTGCTTCCAGGATGGTGCCGAGTGGGCGGACCCGGGCTTGCTCGTCACCGTCGAAGGCGACATCGCCGGTGGCCAGGGCCGCGACCGGGGGCAGGAACCGCATGACGGTGCCGGCCAGGCCGCAGTCGACGGTGCCACCGCGCAGCGGCGCGGGTGTCACGGTCAGCGTTTCGGCGTCGCCCTCGATCCGTGCGCCCAATGCGCGCAGCGCGCCGATCATGAGATCGGTATCGCGGCTGCGCAGCGCGCCGGAAATGGTCGAGGGACCCTCGGCGAGTGCAGCCAGGATCAGGGCCCGATTCGTGATCGATTTCGATCCGGGCAGGGTCACGGTCGCGTGCACGGGGACATCGACATGGGGCGCTGGCCAGAAACTCACCCGTCTATCTTCGCCCATCGGGTCACCGGACACGCGGGCTGGGCTGTGTTTGATTGCAGCGCCTTCGGCGCTGCGGGTTCGCGGCCCCCTGGTGTCTCGCGTCCGAGTCGTCGAGACTCGCGACTTCGTCGCATGCGCTTCGACGACTCG
>NZ_JBITMA010000008.1:0-54795 GCF_044465765.1 Nocardia sp. NPDC049526
CGCGGCCCGGCGCAGGCCAAGTTCACCCCGCTCGAGCTGCGTGAGCTCGACCATTCCCCGACCATCGAGGTCATCGTCGATCCCGAGGACATCGATTACGACGAGGGTTCGGAGGCCGCGCGCCGGCATTCCAAGCAGGTCGACATGATCGCCAACACCCTGGAGCAGTGGGCCATCCGCGATGTCGGTAACCGCCCGCACAAGCTGTTCCTGCATTTCTTCGAGTCCCCGGCCGAGATCCTCGGTGAGGACGGCAAGGTCGCCGGCCTGCGTACCGAGCGCACCCAGCTCGACGGCACCGGCAATGTCAAGGGCACCGGCGTGTTCAAGGACTGGGACATCCAGGCCGTATACCGCGCCGTGGGTTACCTGTCGCAGAACCTCACCAACCTGCCGTTCGACGACCAGGCCGGTGTCGTTCCGAACGAGGCCGGACGCGTCCTCGCCGACGAAGACGCCGACGGTGCGGACCGCTATCTGCCCGCCACCTACGTCACCGGCTGGATCAAGCGCGGTCCGGTCGGCCTCATCGGTCACACCAAGGGCGATGCCAACGAGACCGTGGCCTGCCTGCTGGACGACAGCGTGAACTTCACCCCGGCCGCCGAGCCGGAACTGGATGCGGTCACCGAGTTCCTCGAGAGCAAGGGCATCCCGTTCACCACCTGGCAGGGCTGGTACCGCCTCGACGCGCACGAGCGCGCCCTCGGCGAGCCGGAGGGCCGCGAGCGCGTCAAGGTCGTCGAACGCGAGGACATGCTGCGCGCCAGCGAGCCGCACAAGGTCTAGTGCGAGCGCCACCGGGGGTGACCGTCACCTCCTGTGGCTCTCGACAATCCGACACGGCCGCAGCAGCACAAAATCTGTCGTGTCTGCGGCAGCGGAAATTCCGTCTCTGAGGCATTCTGTACAAGTGTTCGATGCCCATCTCCACATCTTCGACCCGCGGTTCCCGCTGGCCGAGAACGAGGGCTACCTGCCCGACCCGTTCACCATCGCCGACTATCGAAAGCGTATGTCGCGCTTCGATGTCGGCGGTGGCGCCGTGGTCAGCGGATCCTTCCAAGGCACCGATCAGACCTACCTGAAAGCGGCGCTGGCCGAGCTCGGCGAGGGGTGGGTCGGCGTCACCACGCTGGACCCCGACGCCACCGACGAAGAGATCGTCGAACTCGACCGGATCGGAGTGCGCGCGCTGCGGTTCAATGTCAAGCGCGCGGCCGCCGATATCACCGCGATGACGCTGCAGGCATTGCGCGCGCACGACCTCGCCGGCTGGCATGTCGAGGTGTATATCGACGGCAACATGCTCGCCTCGATGCAGCCGGTGATCTCGAAGCTGCCTGCGTTCTCCATCGACCATCTCGGCATGTCCGAGGAGGGTTTGCCCTATCTGCTGGATCTGGTGGATCGCGGGGCGCGGGTGAAGGCGACCGGTTTCGGGCGGGTGCATATGAAAGTGGCCGATACACTGCGCCGGATCCACGCGGTCAATCCCGAGGCGCTGATGTTCGGCACCGATTTGCCCGGCACTCGCGCGGGGCGACCGTTCCGGGATTCCGACGTCGATCTGATCTGCGATGTGGCCGGCACCGATATGTTCAAGGTGCTGGAAGACAATGCGCGGGCGTTCTATCGACTGCCCGCCCGCGAACGAGCGATCCAGGCCGATCCGACGCCGACCCTGCCGATCCATCGCGCCGAACAGCCGACACTTCCGCTGCGGCGCGATGAGCTACCGAAACTCGAACCGGCCGACACGATTCCGTTCCCCGCCATCGAGTGAGTACGACTCGGCCGTGACACGGTCGCCGCCGCGCGTTTCGCTCATTTGCCGAGTTCGTCCCGACTGCAAGGTGGTCGGGCATACGCTTTTCGCATGACCGAAACTCCAGCGGGGGCCGGTTACCCAAGTTATCCACAACCGCCGAGGGATCATCCCCAGGCCGTGTTGATATTGATTCTCGGGATCGTGAGTCTGGTGCTGTGCATCCTGACCGGGCCGTTCGCCTGGTTCATGGGGCGGCGCGCATTGACCGACATCGATCGCTCCGGCGGCGCGATCGGTGGCCGCAGCATGGTGATGGCGGGTTACATCTGCGGAATCATCTCCTCCGCATTCATCATCCTGGCAGTAGTAGGAGCCATCATCGTGCTGATCGTCGGCGTTATCGCCGACACCACCTCGTAGCCCCGAAGCCCGGCGGCGGGAAACGCCATCGATGCCCGGCCTCGGCTCAACTCACGATGGCACCGATGACCCACACCCCGGTCGCCAGCAGCGCACCGAAGAGTTCGATGAGCATGGATAGGCCGACGCCCTTGAGCGCGTGAACCGTTGCCTGCCAAGCAGGTTGGTTGTCGCGGAGTCGGTGCAGCTCCGAAAGATACACACCCAGAACGAATCCCACGAACAACCCGACCACCGGGATGATGAAGAAGCCGACAATGCCGAAGATCGCGCCGATGAACAGTGCGCGATTGGATACGCCCGCATCCTTCATTTTCCGGCCCGGCCAGGTGTATTTGATGATGCCGGACAGCACCAAGAACGCTGTGCTGATAGCGAATACGATCCACGCCGTCGCGCCCCCGGTCATGAACGCCCAGACGGCAATGGCCCCGAAGATCAAAATGACCCCCGGCAGAATCGGGACGATGATCCCGACCAGCCCGACCAGAATTACCAGGCCGACAACGACCTCACCCCAAGCTGACACTGCCGGTCCCTCCGCTTTCCACGTCTAGTCACGCTGCCAGGATTCTGGCCTACTCGCGGGGTCGGTGCACAGTGCCGATTCCCGGTGTTTGTGAGGCCGCTCACAGGTTGTCACAGCGCGAGCGGGCCGGTGCGTCTTAGTGGGCATGACGAACACAGAGCAGACCACAGTATTGATCACCGGAGCCAACAAGGGACTCGGCCTCGAAGCGGCGCGGCGGCTCGGGGAACAGGGGTGGACGGTTTTCCTCGGCTCGCGTGACGCAGCTCGAGGACAGGCCGCCGCGGACGAACTCGCCGCTGCGGGGGTGAACGTCGTGATGGTGCCGCTGGATGTGACCTCGGAGGAGTCGGTGTCGGATGCGGTACGGCTCGTTCGCGAGCACACCGACCGGCTGGATGTGTTGATCAACAACGCCGGTGCACCGGGGAATATCGTCGCGCCCGCGGACGCGACCGCGGACGAAATCCATTCCGTCTACGACACCAACGTGTACGGACCGATCAGGGTCACGCATGCGTTTCTGCCGTTGTTGCAGGCGTCGGACAATCCGCGGGTGGTGATGGTGTCGAGTGGCGGCGGTTCCTTCGCGGTCGTGACCGATCCGGAGCAGCCCGTCTCGAAGATGCACGAGCTCGCCTACAGCTCGTCGAAAGCGGCGCTGAACATGATCACCGTGCGGTACGCCCAGGCGCTACCGAAGATCAAGTTCAACGTCGCGACTCCCGGTGAAGTCGCGAATCGCAAATTCGCGGCCACCGATATGAACAATCACACCGGCCAACTGACGGTCACCGAGGGCACCGACTCGATCCTCGAACTCGCCACGATCGACGCCGACGGGCCGACCGGGATCTTCATCGATCGCCTCGGCCCCGTTGCCTGGTGACCGGTGCGGCGGCCTGTCCTCCGAATCGAGGACAGGCCGCTCGCCGTTTCCGCGGCTGTGCGGTGGGGACGTTATTACGCTTGGGGTATGCGAATTTCGGTTGCGGCGGATGAGCGGGTGGGGGTGGCCGAGGAGCTGGTGGTGGAGCTCGGGCGGCGGGGGTTCGAGACGTTGGTGCATGGGGCGTTGTCGGATAGTGAGCGCGACGACTGGGCTTGGGCCAGTGAGGCGGCGGCGCGGGACGTGGCAGAGGGGCGGGCCGAGCAGGGGGTGGTGTGCTGTTGGACGGGGACCGGGGCTTCTATTGCCGCCAACAAGGTGGCGGGGATCCGGGCCGCGCTGTGTGGCGATGCGGCGACGGCGGCCGGTGCGCGGAAGTGGAATGACGCGAATGTGCTTGCGCTGAGCCTGCGTTCGACTTCCAGGGCGGAGTTGACGGAGATCCTGGACGCGTGGTTCGGCGGTGAACCGAGTGCTGATGCGGAGGATCGCGCCAATATCGCGCATCTGGCGAAGATCGAACGCGGACACTGAGGCATTGACAGTATGCTGTCAAATATGACAGCATACTGTCATGCTCGTTAAAACAGTTCACATGGCCGTTTACGACACCCTCGCCGACTGGGAGGTCGGTGCGGCGACCGCGCATATCAATCGGCCCAGCTGGCAGAAAGCGCCGGGAACCTTCCGGGTGCAGACCGTTGGGCGCACCGCCGATCCGATCATTACGACAGGTGGGATGCGGATCGTGCCGGATGTGGCGCTCGCCGATCTCACGCCCGCCGCAAGCGCGATGCTGATCCTGCCCGGCGCTGACACATGGGAGACCGGCGAACTCGTGCCCTTCGCGCACAAGGCGCGGGAGTTTCTGGATGCGGGGGTTCCGGTCGCGGCGATCTGCGGTGCCACCTTCGGATTGGCGAAGGAAGGACTCCTCGATAACCACGCCCATACCGGTGCCGCCGCGGAATACCTTGCCTACAGCGGATATTCGGGCGGTGATCGCTATCTGGACCGAGCGGCGGTACTGGACGGCGATCTCATCACGGCAGGTCCGACCGCGCCCTTCGAATTCGCCCGCGAGGTGCTGCGCAGGCTCGATGTCTATGAACCGCATGTGCTGGACGCGTGGTACCGCTTGTTCGGCCAGAGCGATCCGGCGGGCTACGCCGCACTTTCCGAGTACGAGGCGCAGCGGGTCGCCACGGTATGAGTGACACACCCGAGCAGGAACTCTTCGCAACGGTCGCGATCACCTCATTCCAGCTGAACGGTCAATTCCTCGCCATCGCAGAGGAATTGGCCGCTCCCGCCGGAATCACGGCGGCGTGGTGGCAGGTGCTCGGCGCGGTGCTGCGCGAACCGCTGCCGGTGGCCGGTATCGCCCGAGCCATGGGGATCACCCGGCAGAGTGTGCAACGCATCGCGGATCTGTTGGTGGACAAGGGACTTGCCGAGTTCCAGCCGAATCCGGCGCACCGCCGGGCCAAACTCGTGGCGGTCACCGACGCGGGGCGCGAGGCGATCGAGCGCATCAATCCGCAGCATGCGGTCATGGCGAAACGGCTCGCCGATGAACTCGGCGCCGAGCAACTCGCGCTGACCGTACAGGTCATGACGCGACTCTCCGCCGCACTCGACGCCATTACCGACCAAACCTGATTACCGGCTGACCGATTCCGAACGCGCTCACCACCGTGCCCACGCCGATGCTGCCACCCAATGATCAGCCGGTCGTCGATTCGGCCCAGTCGATGATCGGCTGAGCGAATCCGCTCACGCGGGCCCGCGCCCTTATTCGGTAAGTGTCCGCACCGGGTGCGAATCGCGCGTCAGGCGAAGGGCTTGTCGGTCCGACCGACCAGATCGGCCACCGAATCGACAACCAGGGTCGGGCGGTAGGGGAATTGCTCGACCGACTCGCGAGTGGATATGCCGGTGGTGACCAGGACGGTCCGCATGCCCGCCTCGAGTCCCGAGACTATATCGGTGTCCATCCGGTCGCCGATCATCACCGTCGACTGTGAATGTGCGCCGATCCGGCGCAGTGCCGAGCGCATCATCAGCGGATTCGGCTTGCCGACGTAGTACGGCTCCTTGCCGGTCGCGCGGGTGATCAGCGCGGCCACCGAGCCGGTCGCGGGGAGCAGGCCCTCGCGGGACGGTCCGGTCGCGTCCGGGTTGGTGGCGATGAAGCGCGCACCCCGGTCGACCAGGCGGATCGCGGTGGTGATCGCCTCGAAGGAGTAGGTGCGGGTTTCGCCGAGTACCACGTAGTCCGGATCGCTATCGGTCAGCACATAGCCGATTTCGTGCAGCGCGGTGGTGAGTCCGGATTCGCCGACCACGTAGGCGGTTCCGTTGGGGCGCTGGTCGTTGAGGAAGGTCGCGGTGGCCAGCGCCGAGGTCCAGATCGCCTCCTCCGGAATATCGAGTCCGGTGTGGCGCAGGCGGGCCTGCAGGTCGCGCGGCGTGCGGATGGAGTTATTGGTGAGCACCAGGAACGGGATCTCGTTGCCGCGCAGCTCGGCCAGGAACTTGTCGGCACCGGGCACCAGATGGTCTTCGTGCACCAGCACCCCATCCATATCGGTGAGGTAGGACAGGATCGGTTCATCTGGTGTGCTCACGAGTCAATTGTCGGCTATCCGCCCGCCCACCGCCCGAATACCGGTCCCGATGCGACCATCCCCACATCCCGTCCATCCGGTGGGCATCCCGCAGACCATATGAGTTGTGCGTGATGCCCACCGGCTATGCGATAGCCCAGGTGCGACCCGGCACACCTGCTCGAATGGCGCTGACTATGGTCGAGGGGAGGCCGTGTGAGAACCGATCGCGCAGCGCTCAGGTAGGCCGATCGCGGCTCGGGAACTCCCGTGTCGCCCTTGCGGTTGTACCGGGATGCGGTCGCGGGATTCAGGCGGCCGACGGTGCGCGGAACCTCCCGCACGGACCGTTGAGCGAAGCGACAGGAGTGGCGCATATGGGTGATCTCAAGCTCGGATACAAGGCGTCGGCGGAACAGTTCGGACCGCGGGAATTGGTGGAAATCGCGGTGGCCGCCGAGGAACACGGCCTCGACAGCGCGACGGTGAGCGACCATTTCCAGCCCTGGCGGCACAAGGGCGGGCATGCGCCGTTCTCGCTGGCCTGGATGGCCGCGGTCGGCGAGCGCACCAAACGCATCCAACTCGGCACCTCGGTGCTCACCCCGACCTTCCGCTACAACCCCGCGGTGATCGCGCAGGCCTTCGCGACCATGGGGTGTCTGTACCCCGACCGCATCATGCTCGGTGTCGGCAGCGGTGAGGCGCTCAATGAGATCGCCACCGGCTACACCGGCGAATGGCCGGAATTCAAGGAGCGTTTCGCTCGGCTGCGCGAATCGGTCGACCTCATGCGCGCGCTGTGGACCGGGGAGCGCACCGACTTCGACGGCGAGTACTACAAAACGGTCGGCGCCTCGATCTACGACGTACCCAAGGGCGGCATCCCGATCTACATCGCCGCGGGCGGACCGCTGGTCGCGCGCTACGCGGGCCGCGCCGGTGACGGTTTCATCTGCACCTCCGGCAAGGGCATGGATCTGTACACCGAGAAGCTGATGCCCGCCGTCGCCGAGGGCGCCGCGAAGGCCGGACGCGCCGTCGAGCAGATCGACCGGATGATCGAGATCAAGATCTCCTACGATACCGATCCCGAACTGGCACTGGAGAATACGCGCTTCTGGGCCCCGCTCTCGCTCACCGCCGAGCAGAAGCATTCCATTACCGACCCGATCGAAATGGAGGCTGCCGCCGACGCCCTCCCGATCGAGCAGATCGCCAAACGCTGGATCGTCGCCAACGATCCGGATCAGGCCGTCGAACAGATCAAGCCGTACCTCGACGCCGGCCTCAACCACCTGGTCTTCCACGCCCCCGGCCACGACCAGTCCCGCTTCCTCGACCTCTTCCAGCGCGACCTGGCCCCCCGCCTCCGCGCCTTGGCCTGAGTTACAACCGGACCCGGCCGGGCATCGCCGAGCCCGCTCGCCGATGCTCGGCCGGCTCAGGCGAAATGCTCAATCGAGGGGAGTCGGATGGTGGCCGCGATGAGTCCCGCAGCGACCGTTCGACTGGCCTCGGCGTGCTGAGCCGGTGCGCGCAATCGGGGCCTGCGCAATCCGCACCAGGTGGCGGGATTCCGAGAAAGGGTGCGGTTTCTCAGGCGCGGGTGAGGGCGAAGATGCGGAGGTCTCGGGTGGTGCGGGTGCGGTAGATGCTGTACGCGTTGGTGATCTCGACGAAGCGGGCGAAGAGGGCGTCCTTGTCGGACTCGACCAGGGTGGCGCGTACCGGGATGCGTTGGCCCGCGATGGCGACGGTGGCATTCGGGTTCGCCAGCAGGTTGGTGGTCCAGGCCGGATGATGCTGCTGGCCGAAGTTGCTGCCGATCACGTAGATGGTGTCGCCGTCGTGCAGGCAGAGCAGTGGTTGGGTGCGCGGCTCACCGGATTTGCGGCCGGTGGTGGTCAGCAGCATGACCGGGGCGCCGATCGGGCCGAGGAGGGTGTACTTGGCGTCGGTGCGCTCGAGGATGGCCCGATCCAGCGGCGTGACTTTCCGGATCAGCCACGACCCGGGTTTGGTGGAAGCGAGTTTGGTCGCCAGGCGGGCAAGAAAATTGGTGTTCGAACCCCACTGCCGCTTCGGGAACTGCTCAGCCATGCCCGGACTATATCCGGATCGGTGCGAATAGGAATTCGTGATCGCCGTCTCGCTGCACGGTCTGGGTAGCCGCGGGTTCACTAAGCTCACGGGCATGGCCGATACCGCTCCATCCGCTGTGTACATCGCATCTCCGGAGGGTGACACCGGAAAATCGACGGTGGCCCTCGGAATGCTCCAGATGCTGTGCGCGACCACCGCCCGGGTCGGCGTATTCCGGCCGATCACCCGCTCGACCACCGAGCCGGATTACATCCTGGAACTGCTGCTCGAGCACAGCACCGCCGATATCGATTACGCCCAGGCCATCGGCGTCACCTACGAGCAGGTACACGCGGATCCGGATGCCGCGATCAGCGAGATCGTGATGCGGTTCCACGAGGTCGCGAAGCTGTGTGACGCGGTGGTGGTCGTCGGCAGCGACTACACCGATGTGGCCAGCCCGAGCGAACTGCGCTTCAATGCCCGCGTCGCGGTGAACCTCGGCGCGCCCGTACTGCTGGTCGTGCGCGGTTCCGGCCGTACTGCGGACGAGGTCAAGCATCTGGCCGAGCTGTGCGCACACGAGCTGTCCCTCGAACACGCGCATCTGATGTCCATCATCGCGAACCGTTGTGATCCAGAGCAATTGGACGAAGTCCGTGCGGCGCTCAAAGGCTTCGACGTGCCCTCGTGGACGTTACCCGAAGTGCCGCTGCTGATTTCGCCCACAATGGCCGAACTGTGTACCGCGATCGACGGTGAAATGTACAGCGGCGATGTGGAATTGCTGCAGCGTGAGGCATTGAAGGTCATGGTCGGCGGCATGACGGCCGAACATATTCTGGAGCGGTTGGTCGACGGTGTCGTGGTCATCGCGCCGGGCGATCGCTCCGACGTGCTGCTCAGTGTCGTGAATGCGCATGAGGCGGAAGGCTTTCCGTCGCTGTCGGGCATCATCATGAACGGCGGCATGCTGCCCCATCCGGCCATTGCCAGGCTGATGAACGGCCTCAAACCCAAACTGCCGATCCTCACCACCGAATTGGGCACCTACGACGCCGCGAGCGCCGCCTACCGCACCCGCGGCCGCATGTCGGCGGGCAGCCCGCGCAAGGTCGACACCGCGCTGGCACTGATGGAACAGCATGTCGATGCGTCGGAGTTGTTGCAGCGCATCGAAATTCCGGATACCTCCGTGGTGACGCCGCAAATGTTCGAATACCAGCTGATCGAACGCGCCAGGGCGGACCGCAAGACCATCGTGCTGCCAGAAGGCGACGACGACCGTATCCTGCGCGCGGCTGGGCGGGTGCTGCAGCGCAAGATCGCGGATCTGGTCATTCTCGGCGACGAGGCGGCGGTGCGCGCCCGTGCCGCCGAACTCGGCGTCGATATCTCGGCCGCACGGGTACTCGACCCGCGCACCTCCGGTTACCTCGACGAATTCGCCGCGGAATACACCGAACTGCGCAAGCACAAGGGCATGACACTGGAGCGCGCCCGCGAAACCATGGCCGATATCTCGTATTTCGGCACCATGATGGTGCACAAGGGTATCGCCGACGGTATGGTCTCCGGCGCCGCGCACACGACTGCGCACACCATCCGGCCGTCTTTCGAGATCATCAAGACCGTGCCGGGCGTATCCACCGTCTCCAGTGTGTTCCTCATGTGCCTGGCCGATCGGGTGCTCGCCTACGGTGACTGCGCCGTCGTCCCCGATCCGACCTCGGAGCAGTTGGCCGATATCGCGATCTCCTCCGCGCACACCGCGGCCCGCTTCGGCATCGACCCGCGCGTCGCGATGCTGTCCTACTCGACCGGTGAATCCGGCAGCGGAGCCGATGTGGACAAGGTGCGCGTCGCCACCAAACTGGTTCGCGAGCGCGAGCCGGAACTGCTGGTGGAGGGCCCGATCCAGTACGACGCCGCGATCGAACCCACGGTGGCAACCACCAAACTCCCGGATTCCGAAGTAGCCGGGCGCGCAACGGTCTTCGTGTTTCCCGACCTCAACACCGGTAACAACACCTACAAGGCGGTCCAGCGCAGCGCCGGTGCGATCGCGATCGGCCCGGTGCTGCAGGGGCTGCGCAAACCGGTCAACGACCTGTCCCGCGGTGCGCTCGTCGCCGATATCGTCAATACGGTTGCCATCACCGCGATCCAGGCGCAGGAGAGCTGATGTGCGGTGTGGCACACGGCGGAACAAATGCGGCCGGGTTCGCGGTTGCTGACCGAATGCGGGGGGACGCGCGTGTTGCAGGAGGCGCTGGTATGAGCAATGACCTGGTGCTGGTGATCAATTCCGGCTCGTCGTCGATCAAATACCAACTGCTGGACCCGGAGTCGGGTGTGGTCGCCGCGTCCGGCATGGTCGATCGGATCGGTGAGGAGCAGGCCGGGATCGAGCATCAGGTCGATGGCCGAACCATCGAACATCGCCGGCCGATCGCCGATCACACGGCGGGGCTGCGGCTGGTCTTCGACGTGTTCGCCGAATCCGGCCACGATCTGGCCGCTGCCGGGGTGCGCGCGGTCGGGCACCGCGTGGTGCACGGCGGTGAGGTGTTCTACCGGCCGACGCTCATCGATGATGATGTGGTCGCGGCCATATCCGACCTGTCTTCGCTTGCGCCGCTGCACAATCCGGCGAATGTCGCGGGCATCGAGAGCGCGCGTGCACTGCTGCCCGGCGTCCCGCAGGTGGCGGTCTTCGATACCGCGTTCTTCCACGGCCTGCCCGATGCCGCCAAGACCTACGCCATCGACGCGAAACTCGCTGCCGCGCATGGCATCCGGAAGTACGGCTTCCACGGCACGTCGCACGAGTACGTCTCCGGCCGGGTCGCCGCGCTGCTCGATCGCGACCCCGCCGACCTGAACCAGATCATCTTCCACCTCGGCAACGGCGCATCGGCATCGGCCATTCGCGGCGGACAGCCGATCGACACCACCATGGGCCTCACCCCGCTGGAGGGGCTGGTGATGGGCACCAGGGGCGGCGATCTGGATCCCGGGATCTTCGCGCATCTGGTCCGTGCGGCCCACATGGATGTCGACCAGATCGACGAAATGCTGAACCGCAACGCCGGACTCAAGGGACTATCCGGCGTCAACGACTTCCGTGAGTTGCAGCGGCTCATCGACGCGGGTGACCCCGCGGCTCGCCTGGCCTACGACGTGTACATCCACCGCCTGCGGCGCTATCTCGGCGCCTATCTGATCGAGCTCGGCGGCGTCGATGCCATCACCTTCACCGCGGGCGTCGGCGAGAACAGCCCGCAGGTCCGCGCCGACGCACTCGCCGGGCTGTCTCGCTTCGGCATCGCGGTCGACCCGGCCCGCAATACCGCCGAGGACCGCGCGGCCCGGCACATCTCCGCACCGGACGCGGAGGTCGCCGTGCTGGTCGTGCCGACCAATGAGGAATTGGCGATCGCGCAGGCCGCACTGCACGTTGTCGCAGCTCAGCACGCTGATTGAGCGGCTCTAGAAAACCTCACGGAATCCTCACACTCGCTGCGGCAGTATTGGTATCGGATCAGGTTCGCGCCGGACGCCGAAACCGGGGCCGGACCTCCGCCGCTGTCGGGACCGCGATGCCCTCGCCGCTCCCGATGTGCCCGCTCCGGCTGCCCCCGGGGCGGGCCCGGAAGGGCGGAAACCCTGGGGATCATCGGTGTGCCGACTGCTCCGCGAATCGAGATCCGAGCCCGGCCGGCGTTCCCTCCCGGCCGGGTTTTGCTTGTACAGCGATCAGATCCAGGTCTTGGCTCGGATGGAATTCGCCAGGTCGACCAGCGCATAGCGGTGATTGCGGCCGGGGGCGCTGCGGGCCAGGGCGCGCAGCCCGGCCTCGGTGCCCGCACGCAGCTCGCGCTCGGTGAACGGCGCGCCGAAGAGGGTCGTCCCGTCGCTCCTCGGTGTATTGCCCGATTGCAGCCAGGCCAGCGCAGCACCGAGGACGAGCACGCGCATCTGGGTCGCGCGGCTCTCCCCGCTGGGCAGGCCGACGACGCGCGAGGCCGAAAGGTGCAGGGTGGATTCGGGGAGCTCGGCGATGGGGGCGGCGGTGAGCAATAACCACACCGCGGTCATCCGGGCCGTTGTGTAGTGCCGGGAGGCGGCGGGCACCTCGTCGAGCGCGCGCACGGCCTCGTCGACCTGACCCGCCTCGGCCGACTGCCTGGCCAGGCCGAATGCGGCGCTCACCACGGCGCGATCGGTGCGCCAGACAGTGGCGTAGAACTTCTCCGCGCAGGCCCGCCATTGTTCGTGGTCGTCCGAATCCCAGTGCTGCAGAACGAGTTCCGCGGTTGCCGCGAGTGCCAGCTTGGGCGCGATCTCGCCGGGTAGCACCCGCAGCACCGCATCGAAGCTGTCATAGGCCTGCTGGTAGTCCAACTCGACCAGCTGGGCCTGGCCCAGATACCAGTCGATGCGCCAATCGTGATCGCCGGGCAGCCGTGACAGCATCTGCAGCACGGCCGCCGATTCGCCGAGTTCGAGCCGGAGCTTGGCCTCGGCCAGCGTCAGCTCCAGATCCCATGTCTCCTGTGTTTTTTCGGGATCGGCCACGGCGCGCTCATGTGCCTCCTGCAGCGCCGCAAGCGCATCGTTCGGTTCCGGATGTGCCACGGCCGCGAGTACCGGCACCGATGCGTCCGTCGGATCGATGAGCGGAACCGGAAGTGCCGCAGCCACTTCGCCGGCGCGCAGCAGATTGCTCCTGGCAATGCCGTCGGCATAGGCGTCGGTCTGGCTGATCAACTCCTCGGTGCCGAAGCTGCCACGCTGTGGACTGAAAACTGTGGACAACTGTGGATGTTCGGTGCCGGTCTCCATGGACAGGATCTCGCGCAGTACACCGGCCAGCTGGGCCGACATAACGCGCGCTGAGGGAAAGCGGCGCTCGGGATCGGGATCGGTCGCGCACAGCAGCAAACGATGAAAGAACTCGTAGCGTTCGAGCACCGGGTGGTCGGCGGGATCGGGAATGCCGTCGAGATAGCGTCCCTGTTCCATCGGCATGCTCAACGTCAGCACGGCCAGCGTCCGCCCGACCGTGTAGATGTCCGAGGCCACCGTCGGACCGGTCCTGGCGATCTCGGGTGCCTGAAAACCCCTGGTGCCGTACAGGTTTCCGTAGGCATCGATGGTGGCGACCGCGCCGAGGTCGATGAGTTTGACCTGATCCTCGGTGACCATGATGTTGTCGGGTTTGAGGTCGTTGTAGGTCAACCCGATCGAATGCAGATACTCCAGCGCGGGCAGGATCTCCAGCAGATATGCGATCGCCTCGGGGACCGGCATCCGCTCCGGCCGCGGATAGGTGTCGAGGATATCGCGCAGTGAGCGGCCGCCGACGTACTCCATGACGATGTAGCCGATCGACTCGCCGTCCGGGCCGGTGTGCTCGACGAAATTGTGGATCTTGACGATGCTGGGATGTGCCACCTCGGCCAGGAATTGGCGTTCGGCGACGGCCACCGCCTGCGCCTCGGTATCGCCCGCGTGCAGCAGGCCCTTCAGGACGACCCAGCGGTCGCTGACATTGCGATCGATCGCGAGATAGATCCAGCCGAGTCCGCCGTGCGCGATACAGCCCTGGATTTCATACTGGCTCGACACCATATCGCCCTCGTGCAGCGACGGGCGGAAATCATATGGCGCACCGCAGGTTTCGCAGGTGCCTGCGGTTGTCGCGGGGCGGGTCGCGGTGGCCCGGCCGACCGGGTTGCCGCAGCGCCAACAGTAGCGTCTGCCCTCGGAGACGACGGGATCGGCGAGCACCGCGGTGCGTGGATCGGCGGGCGGGATATTCGGAATCGTGACCAATCCGGCGCCGAGTTTGCGCGTCGTCGGTCGCGAGCGCGCCGTGCGGACGCTGCGGCCGGAGGTGCGCATGGTCGCGGCGGAGGTCGGCTGCGGGGCATTCCACGCGCCGACGGTGAATTCGGCGGCCATATTGTCGCGGCGATCGGTTTCGCCGGACGCGGGTTGGTGGCGGATGGTTTCCGCGGAGGCGGGGTGGTCACGGGTCGTCTCGGCGGAGGCGGCGTGGTTACGAGCGGATTTGCCGGCGCTCTCCCCGGTGCCGGAAGTGGCCTCGGGGCGCAGATTTTCGGCCTCGGGGCCGGTGCCCGGTGACCACCTGATCGTTTCGACGGCCGCGGAGCCCGGTTCGGCCATATCTGGTTCGACGAACGCGGTTGCCCTGGTGCTTTCTCCGGATTCCTCGGCGGGTTCCTTCGGCTCGCCCTCGGTCGAATCGGTGGCATCGTGCGGTGATGTCATCGCCGTCAGTCCTGATAGGTCGGGACGGGCGGGGCTGGGACCGGCCCTAGAGCGATGAGGTATTGCTGGTACAGCCGTGCCCATGTGCCGTCATTGCGGATGCGCTCCAGCGTGCCGTTGACGAAGCGGACGAGATCGTCGTTGCCCTTGGGAATTCCGATGCCGTAGGGCTCGACGCTGATGCTGGGGCCGACCAACTCGGTGTACGACGAGTCCTGCGTGGCCAGACCCGCGAGGACGGCGTCGTCGGTGCTGATCGCGTCGACTTGGCGCTGCTGCAGTACTACCAAACAGTCGGCCCAGGTGGGCACGGTGAGGATGGTCGCTGCGGGCTGTTCGCGGCGCATGTGGTCCAGCGAGGTGGTGCCGGAAACGATGCACACCCGCCTGCCCGCCAAATCGGCCAGACTTCGGATGCCGGAGTTCTTCACCGCGAGCACGCGCTGATTCGCGTGGAGATAGACGGTGGAGAAGGTGACCTTCTGCCGCCGTTCACAATTGATCGTCATCGTCTTGGCGACGATATCGACGAGGTGATTCTGCAGCGCGGACTCGCGCTCCGCGGACCCGAGACTGCGGTACTCGATCTGCTCCGGACTACCGAACAGATCGCGCGCGACCTCCCTGGCGATATCGGCATCGAACCCGACGATCGTGCCACTCACTGGATCCCGGAAGCTGAAAAGGTTACTGCCGGTATCCAATCCGACCACCAGCCGGCCGCGGGCCCGAATCGCATCGATGGTCGGTCCACGGGCGGCCGCACCCGCCCCGGTGGGCCGCAGACTCGCGGTCGGATCGCCGCATTGCTCGTCGCGTTCCGCTGGAATCGGTGAGTCCGTCGGTATCGAAACGGCCTTGGCGGGCAGCGGCGGTTCGGTGTACTTGGTGGTCTTCGTATCGATCGTGTCCGACCCCCCTGCGCACCCGGCGAGCAGGGCGATTGCGGCGAGCGCGGCGAGTAGCCCGCGCACGCGGTTCACCGGTACTCCCGAAGTCGCGGCCAGATACCGAGGCCGACATAGCCTGCGGCGAGTATTCCCAACACCATCGCGCCCGGTGCCAGGAAGTCCAGTGATCGGGCCGCGCCGGAGATGTTGTCGCGCAACGTATCGCGCGTCGCGTCCAGGCCCAGGCCCAATGCGTCGTCCAGTGATTCCACTTGTGCCGCGGCATCCGCCGAGCCCGGTCCGGTCGCCACCGCCGCCGCTCCGACGAAATCGCCGCGGGCGAGGCTGTCGTTCATGCGCTGATGGGCCGCTCGCCAACGGGTAAGCGCCTCACGGGCCTTCGCGATCTCATCGGCCGCGGGCGCATCGGACGGATAGCCGCTGAGCAGTTCGTTGAGCCTGGTGACGCTGGACTCGTAGGTCCGGTCGTAGTCGCCGGTGGCGTCGCGGCGCACCAGCTTCAGTGTCTCCGCCGAACGCGCCTGCTGGGTCAGGATGCGGCTCTCGGTCAAACGGGAGCTCGGTACCGCGCCGTGGTCGCGGCCACCGATCATCTCCGCGGCCGAGACGGATCCGGCGATCAGCGTCCATGCCAACAGGATCAGCATCCCGATCGAGGCGAGCAGCAGTCCCGGATTGAGTACGCGGTGCCAGCGCTTCGACAAATCGAACTGCGCCCAGACCAGCGCCCCCAGCGCCAGGATCAGCACGCCGATCGCGGACCACGGCGGCTGCACGTGATGCCGCTGGGCCGCGCTCACGGCATCGGAGCGATGGCTCTGCAGCTGTGCGGCCATCGGCAGCAGGACGGTCTGCATCTGATTCGATGCCTCGCTCAAATACGCGGCGCCGACCGGGTACCCGTTGCGATTGTTCGCGCGGGCGGTTTCGACCAGACCAGAGTAGACCGGCAGGCCGGTGGCGATGCCGGTACGCAGTCGGGTATCCGGGTCGTCGTCGGTGGCCTGTCCGGCCGCGTGACCCGATTGCGTCACCAATTCCGCGGACGCCTCGCCCAGCGCCTGGCTGTAGCGATCGCGCACGGTCTCCGGTTCCAGGCCACCCGCGATGAACGCGGTACTCGCCGCGGCGTCCGCGATGGACAGCGAGGTGTAGAGGTGGTGGGAGGAGTTCGCATCCGGCTCGGTGTCGTCGAGCAGGATGTCCAGTGCCTGCTGGCGGTCGCTCACCGTCGCGGCGGTCATCATGCCCGCGGCCAGGCAAAGGCCGATGAGCAGCAGACCGATGGCGATGAGCCGGCCCGGGGTCGATAGCGCGAAGGATCGTAGGTTGGCCGGGTCCAAATGGGCGCGTAGCCCGGCCTCGCGCGGCACGTCCAGCCGCTCGGGCCCGACATCGGCCGTGACCGACGGCGGCCGCGGGGCCGTCGTCGAGTCGAGCGCTGCCATCTCCACCTCCCCGGTTGGTGCGCACATGTGCTCCTACTGGGAGCTTATTGTGGTCTTACCGGCGCCGTGGCGTGTGAAACAACCGCGCAACGGCTAGATGAGGATGGTAACCAGATGCGTGGTGACGGTGACGGTTGGTCACGCGACCCGGACGGATTGCGGCATTGGGGCCGCTTCGGCGCCGCCGGACTTCTGCTGCGCGCCCCGCTCGCGGGCGGCGGTTCCGCGGTGTTGTTGCAGCACCGCGCGCCGTGGAGTCATCAGGGCGGCACCTGGGCGCTGCCCGGCGGCGCCCGCGACAGCCACGAGACCCCTGTGCACGCGGCGGTCCGCGAGGCATGGGAGGAAGCGGGGATCGATCCAGCCGATGTTCGGGTGCGCGGCGAGCGAATCACCGCGACGGCATTGAGCGGCTGGACGTACACCACCGTGGTGGCCGATGCCGTGATGACCCTGCCGACCAGTCGCAACCGGGAGAGCAGTGCGTTGGCCTGGGTTCCCGAGGACGAGGTCGACAGCCATCCGCTGCACCCCGGCTTCGCCGCCTCCTGGCCTGCATTACGCGCGGCCCCGGCGCGCGTCTGCCTCGACGACATCGATGTCGACGACGCCGATACGGTCGCGGCCGTGCTGCCTCGCACCGTCGACCTCGCCGATCAGGGCTTCGTCTGGTTGCACGCGGATCCCGAAGGCCCCGGTGCCTACGCCCGCATCGTCGACGCGGATATTGATGCGACGGATGCCGTGCAGCCAGACGCGAATTCGGAGCTCGCCCCGCCCGATTCGGTCTTGTCGCTCACCCGGGTTCAGGTGCTGTCCTGAAGCTGTGGGGGTTCGTCCGTGTGGGCTTTGCCGAGGGTAGTCGAATGGTGCGCTCGATGAGCCTGAGCCGCGCTGCGAGTGTCAGCGGAGCTGTGCGTTGTGCAGCAGTGCTGTTTTCAGATGGCGGGCTGCCGCTTCCGGATCGCGCGCTTCGGTAATCGCGCGCACTACGACAACGCGCTCGGCGCCCGCCGCCAACAGCTCCGGTAGCCGCTCGGCATCGATGCCGCCGATCGCGAACCACGGCCGGGTGGGGTGGGCGTCGGCGGTGGAACGCACCAGATCCAGACCTGCCGCCTGACGTCCCGGCTTCGTCGGCGTGGCCCATACCGGCCCGGTGCAGAAATAGTCGACATTCTCGTCGATCGCCGCGAGCCCGGCCTGCGCGCGGTTGTTGGTGGAGCGCCCGATCGCCACATCGGGTCCGAGAATGCGTCGGGCGTACCACGGCGGCAGATCGTTCTGTCCGAGGTGCAACACATCGGCACCGGCGGCGAGCGCGATATCGGCACGGTCGTTCACCCCGACCAGTGCGCCGTGCCTGCGGGCCGCGGCCTTCAATTCGGCGAGCGCGCCGATCTCGGCCTTGGCCTCGAGCGGGCCGAACTTCGCCTCACCCGGCGAACCCTTATCCCTGAGCTGAATGATGTCGACACCACCCGCGAACGCGGCCTCGGCGAACCTGGCCAGGTCGCCCTTCTCCCTGCGTGCGTCCGTGCAGAGATACAGCCGGGCGGTAGCCAAACGCTCCCTGGGCGGTAGGGACCGGAACTGGTGGGAGGGTTGCACGTGCTCGACCGTAGTCGCGCTACCGTGGGGATGCGAATAGTGAGGCAGGTGGATCAAATGCGGACTCTGGCCGTCGTCGGTGGCGGCGCCATCGGACTCGCCGCCGCCTGGCGGGCGGCCGAGGCGGGGTGGTCGGTCACCGTATTCGATCCCGCCGTCGGCTCCGGCGCCTCCTGGGTTGCCGGGGGGATGCTCGCACCTCTGTCCGAGGGCTGGCCGGGGGAGGATCTGGTCCTGGAATTCGGCGCCGCCTCGCTGGCCCGCTGGCCCGAATTCGCCGCCCGACTGGAATCGACCACCGGTGTATCGGTATTCGTCGCCGATGAAACCCTGACCGTCGCGCTGGATGGTGCCGATGCCGCCGATCTGCGCACCGTGGCCGAATGGGTTGGTGGCCGAGGCCATGAACTCGAGGTGCTCGACCGAGCCGGGGTGCGTGCGCTGGAACCCGCGCTGGCACGCACGGTGCGCGCCGGTCTGCGCGCCCCCACCGAACCCGCCATCGACAACCGGCGGCTGCTGGATGCACTCCAAAAGGCTTGCGGCACAGTCGGAGTCGAGGTGCGTGCCCGAACGGTCGACTCGGTGGACGCACTGCCGCACGATCAGATCGTGCTCGCCGCGGGCGCGGCATCGTCGCTGCTGTGGCCCGGACTCCCGGTCCGCCCGGTGAAGGGCGAGATCCTGCGGCTGCGCCATCGTCCGGGCGCGACACCCCCGCCGCGGCGCGTGATTCGTGCGCGAGTGCACGGCAGGCAGGTCTACCTGGTCCCGCGCGCGGACGGAATCGTCGTCGGCGCAACACAATACGAGGCGGGCTACGACACGACGGTGACCGTCGCCGGAGTCCGCGATCTGATCGCCGACGCCGAGGCGGTGCTGCCCGGTATCGGCGAATACGAATTGGCCGAGGCCAGTGCCGGATCCAGGCCGGGCACCCCTGACAATCTGCCCTTGATCGGGCGGCTCACCGACCGGGTCGTGGCGGCCACCGGCCACGGCCGCAACGGCATGCTCGCGGTGCCGCTCACCGTGGACGCGGTGCTGGGCCTGCTCGACGGCACACCGCTCGATGACGCGAAAGCCGCCGACCCCCAACGTTTTTCGACGGCGCACCCGCCGTCACTCGCTACATCTGCAGGAGGAGTTCGATGACCTCGGTCCCCATCGGTGTCACCGTGAACGGGCAGGACCACGAATTCGACGGATCCCTCACGGTGCGTGAACTGCTCGATCGTCTCGGGTTGCCGTCCCAGGGCGTCGCGCTCGCGGTGGACGGTGCGGTTTTCCCGAAGTCCCGCTGGGGCGAGCCGGTCGGTCGCGGCTGGAAGATCGAAGTGCTGACGGCGGTTCAGGGTGGCTGACGCACTGGAAACCCCTGACATGCTGGAGATCGCGGGCAAGCGGTTCGGCTCCCGCCTCATCATGGGCACCGGCGGCGCCGAGAACCTCGCCGTGCTGGAGGAAGCGCTGGTCGCCTCGGGCACCGAGCTCACCACGGTCGCCATGCGCCGGGTCGACGCCGTCGGCGGCACCGGTGTCCTCGACCTGCTCAAACGCCTCGAGATCATGCCGCTGCCCAATACCGCGGGCTGCCGGACGGCCGCGGAGGCCGTGCTCACCGCGCAACTGGCCGCGGAGGCACTCGACACCAACTGGGTCAAACTCGAGGTGATCGCCGACGAGCGCACCCTGCTCCCGGATCCGATCGAATTGCTCACCGCCGCAGAGCAATTGGTCGACGCCGGATTCGTCGTGCTGCCGTACACCACCGACGACCCGATCCTGGCCCGCCGCCTCGAGGAGGCGGGCTGCGCCGCCGTCATGCCGCTCGGCGCCCCGATCGGCACCGGACTCGGCATCGGCAATCCGCACAATATCGAGATGATCGTGGCCGCCGCGGGCGTCCCGGTGATCCTCGACGCGGGCATCGGCACCGCGAGCGATGCCGCGCTGGCCATGGAACTCGGCTGCTCGGCCGTGCTGCTGGCCACCGCCGTCACCCGCGCCCAGCAACCCGCCCTCATGGCCGCCGCCATGAAGGACGCCGTCAATGCCGGTCACCTGGCCCGTCGTGCGGGCCGCATTCCCAAACGCTTCTGGGCCCAGGCATCCTCACCGGCGCGTTAACGCAGACATCGGTCAGGGGGATTCCCTGATGCGGCCTGGGGGCCTTCGTCATCCTCGAGGATGATTGAACTCGGCACCATTTAATGACGCGCGTGGCAACGCAATGAGGAAAGCTGGTCACCATGATCGAGCTGAGGGGCCTGACCAAGCATTACGGGCAGACCGTCGCGGTTCAAGATCTCTCCTTCACCGTTCGACCCGGACAGGTGACGGGCTTTCTTGGGCCGAACGGCGCCGGTAAATCCACCACCATGCGGATGATCCTCGGCCTGGACAAGCCCACCGCGGGCACCGCGTTGATCCAGGGCAAGCCGTACCACGAGCTGGACCATCCGCTGCGCGCCGTCGGTGCGCTGCTGGACGCCAAGTGGGTGCATCCGAACCGTTCGGCCCGCGCGCATCTGCAGTGGATGGCCGCCTCCAACGAGATCGCCATGTCCCGCGTGGACGAGGTGCTGCGGCTGGTCGGCCTGTCCGAGGTGGCGGGTAAGAATGCCGGTGGCTTCTCCCTCGGCATGTCGCAGCGGCTCGGCCTGGCTGGGGCGCTGCTCGGCGATCCGCCGGTACTGCTGTTCGACGAGCCCGTGAACGGCTTGGACCCCGAGGGCATTCTGTGGATCCGCCGGTTCATGCAGCGGCTCGCGGCCGAGGGACGGACGGTGCTGGTCTCCAGCCATCTGCTCTCCGAAATGGCCCAGACCGCAGAGCATTTGGTCGTGATCGGACGCGGTCAGCTGATTTCCGATTCGACCACTCAGGAATTCATCGAGCGCGCCTCCGAACAGTCGGTGCGCGTGCGCAGTCCGCAGCTCGAGCAGTTGCGCAGCCTGCTCACCTCCAATGGCATGACCGTCCGCGAGGACGGCACGGGCCAGGACGGCGCCGCATTGGTCGTCGCCGGGGTGACCAGCGACGCGGTCGGCAAGCTGGCCGGTTCGAACGACATCACCCTGTACGAATTGGCACCGCAGCGGGCCTCACTGGAGGAGGCGTTCATGCGGATGACCGGCGGCGCGGTGCAGTACCACGGCGAAGGCTTCGACCCGGCGGGAGCGTCAGGCCCGGAGGCTGCAGCTCGCGTAACCACGCAGGGGCCCGCGGACGCCGCGCCCTACACAGCGATGGGAGGTGCGCTCTGATGGGCGTACTGGCAGCGGAACGTATCAAGCTCACCTCGACCAGGTCGCCGTGGTGGTGCTCGGCGATCGTGGTGGTGCTCGGCCTCGGCTTGGCCGCGCTGTTCGCGGCGGTGGCCCGCTCGTCATCGGGCAAGGAGAATGCGCTCGATCTCACCGTGTCCACGGCGGTCGGCGGGATCAGCGGATTCGGCGTGATGGTCCTGATGATCATGGCCACCTTGACCGTGACCAGCGAATACCGGTTCGGCATCATCCGGACCACCTACCAGGCGACGCCGCATCGCGCCAAGGTGATCGCCACCAAGGCGGGGCTGGTCGGCGGATACGGCGCGGTGCTCACCATCGTGCTGGCCTTCGCTGCCTTCGCGATCGCCAAGGCGATCGGTGGCGATGCGAGCAACAACCTGACACTCTCCGGCGGCGATGCCTGGCGCGAGATCTACGGTATTCCGATCTATGCCCTGCTCAGCGTGATCCTGGCGGTCGGTATCGGTGTGCTGGTCCGGCAGTCGGCCGCGGCGATTTCGCTGATCGTGCTCTGGCCGCTGCTGATCGAGCCGCTGCTCGGCGCTTTCGGCAGCTTCGGGCGCAATGTGCAGCCGTTCCTGCCCTTCGCGAATGCGAGCCACTTCTACAGCGCCTCGGAATCGACGGCGAACTGGCACTGGGGACCGTGGGGCGGCCTGCTCTACTTCGCGGCTTTCGTCGCGATTGTCTTCGGCGGTGCTCTGGTTATGGTCAACCAACGCGATGCATGATTGAACTACCCGAGTTGCCCTCCCTCGCCGCTCGGGTGACGGGTGCCGACCTTGTCGGGAGGTCCGAGCGCCCCGCGCACTGTCCGCCACTGCCCGGCGGACGATGCGAACATCGGCCCGGTGTGTGAATCCCCTTCCACACCGGGCCGGTGTATGTATTCGGGCAATCCAGGCAGGATGTGAACATCCCGAAAACTATGACTGGCACCGCTTCCATCCAGAATCGTTGCTGGCTACTCTCGGAGTCAGCAACCAGTGAGTTACCCATTGGCGGACCCGGCGTAGTGCCCGCTCAGTCTGATCGAGGGGGCGCAGGTGGCGACAATAAGTAACCCGCCGACGGTTGGTCGGCTGAGATACGCTCGGGGCGTGACCGAAACACCTTCCGGCGGTGCTGAGCCGGGGACGGATCCGGAAGACAACGGGGGCGTTCCGTCCGAGGTGACCATACCGTTGGTGCCCGCCGACGAGGACCGATCCGCTCGTCGTCCCGGCTCGGGAATGCGACGCGGGCAGTTCTCCGCCTTGATGAATGCCGCGAACCAGCGGCCAGACTTCATCGGTGTGCTGCGCAGGGCGCGTGAACAGCTGCCTGGTGACCCGTCTTTCGGTGACCCGCTGTCGGTTTCGGGTCCGGGCGGTGCCCGCGCGGTAGCGCGCGCCGCGGATAAGTTGGTCGGCGATACGCCGAGCGCGGCCCGGGAAATCGGGTTCGGCGCACTGCAGGTCTGGCAGGCCATGTTGGAGCGTGTCGGCCGCGGTCGAGGTAGCGAAGAAGTAACTGTGATGTTCACCGATCTGGTGGCGTTCTCCAGTTGGTCGCTCTCGGCGGGCGATGAGGCGACCCTCGAACTGTTGCGCGGGGTTGCCAAGGCCATCGAGCCGCCGATCGCCGATCGCGGCGGTCAGGTGGTCAAGCGCATGGGTGACGGTGTGATGGCCGTGTTCACCTCGGCCGATCGTGCGGTGCGTGCCGCTGTACAGGCGAAACGGAATCTGGCCGACGTCAGTGTGCGCGGTTATCGCCCGCAGATGCGGATCGGCCTGCACACCGGCTCGCCGCGCGAGATCGGCGGCGACTGGCTCGGCGTGGATGTGACGATCGCCGCTCGTGTGATGGAGGCCGGCGGCAATGGCAACACCATGCTTTCGCATGCGACGTTGCAGTCCGTCGAACCGGAGACACTCGACGAACTCGGGTTCTCGGTCAAGCCGTATAGGCGCAGTTTCTTCGCCGCCCCACTGACCGGCGTGCCGGAGGATCTGCGGATCTTCCGCTTGTCGAAGAACTGAGCTGGGTCTAATGGCCGCGCCTTCGGCGCGGCGGGTTCGCGGCCCCCTGGTGTCTCGCGTCCGGCCATTTCGAGCGGCCTGCAAGCAGTCTCGCTCGCGGCGTCGTCGACCGTCGTGCCTGCGGCGCATGCGCTTCGACGGCTCGGACGCGAGACGGGCCGCGAACGGTCGCTTGTAAGGCTCGCTCTGTGGTGGTCGAGTGGGGCTGTGAGTGCCTACATCAACCAGGCGACCGCGCCTGCGGTCGCTAGGGCGGCGAGCACCACGAGGGCGATGGCGAGGGGGCGGGCGGTCTTCCAGGTGGAGTAGGCCCCGCCCAGCAGGAATCCGGCCAGCGCGAACAGGATGACGGACGACATCTGGTCATTCTGCCTCGCGCTTCCATTCGATTAACAAGCACGCGTGCTTGCTTTTTTCTGGGTCAGGTGTGATGCTGGACTCCGGAACGCGGACTCCACCGGCGGCGCAACGCGGCGCGCCGGGACGGTTCGCCGCACAGGAGGGCCTTCCAGCTGATGAGTATGCTGGCCGCCGATCCGGAGCTGATCCGAATCGGCAACTGTTCCGGGTTCTACGGTGATCGGCTCAGCGCCATGCGGGAGATGCTCGAGGGCGGGCAGCTCGATGTGCTCACCGGCGACTATCTCGCCGAGTTGACCATGCTGATCCTCGGCCGCGACCGGATGAAGGATCCCAGCCTCGGCTATGCCAAGACCTTCGTCAGGCAGATCGAGGACTGCCTCGGGCTGGCACTGGAGCGCAATGTTCAGATCGTCACCAATGCGGGTGGCCTCAACCCGGCCGGGCTCGCGGAGAAGTTGCGCAAGGTTGCGGCGGATCTGGGACTGGATGCCAAGGTCGCGCATGTCGAGGGGGACGACCTGCTCAGCCGAGCGGGCGAGCTCGGCCTCGGGTCACCGCTGACCGCGAATGCCTATCTCGGTGCCTGGGGCATCGTCGAATGTTTGAATGCGGGTGCGGATATCGTGGTCACCGGCCGGGTTACCGACGCCTCGGTGATCGTCGGCCCGGCCGCCGCTCATTTCGGTTGGGGACGAACCGATTACGACCAGCTTGCCGGTGCGGTCGTCGCCGGACATGTCATCGAGTGCAGTACGCAGGCCACCGGCGGTAACTTCGCATTCTTCACCGAGCTGGCCGATCTCGGACGGCCTGGTTTCCCGATCGCCGAAGTGCGCAGGGATGGCAGCAGCGTCATCACGAAGCATCAGGGCACGGGTGGTGCGGTCACGGTGGATACCGTTGCGGCACAGCTGATGTACGAGATCCAGGGTGCGCGTTATGCGGGGCCGGATGTCACCACCCGGCTGGATACGATCGAGCTGACTCGGGAAGGTCCGGATCGGGTGCTGATCAGCGGGGTGACCGGTGAAGCGCCGCCGCCGCAGCTCAAGGTTTCGCTCAACACTCTCGGTGGTTTCCGCAATGAGATGGAGTTCGTGCTCACCGGACTCGATATCGAGGCGAAAGCCGAACTGGCGCAACGACAGCTGGAGTCCTGGTTGCCCGTGCGGCCTGCGGAATTGACCTGGACGCTGGCGCGACTCGACCGGCCGGATGCCGAAACCGAGGAGCAGGCAAGCGCTTTGCTGCGCTGCATGGTTCGCGATCCGGATCCGAACAAGGTCGGCCGCTCCTTCTCCAATGTCGCGGTCGAGCTGGCATTGGCCAGTTATCCGGGTGCCAACTTCACCAGCCTGCCCGGCAACGGTTCGCCGTATGGCGTGTACACACCGGGATTCGTCGATGCCGCCGAGGTGCCGCACGCGGCCGTGCTCCCGCAGGGCACTCGCGTCGATATCGCACCCGCATCGGACACGCTGGAATTGGCGGACGTGGCCGAGCCGGAACTGCCGGAGCCATTGCCCGCCAACGAAACTCGCCGGGCACCGCTTGGCACGATTGCGCTGGCCCGCAGCGGCGACAAGGGTGGCAATGCCAATATCGGCGTGTGGGTTCGCACCGATGAGCAGTGGCGCTGGCTGGCGCATACGCTGACGGTGGAGCGGATCAAGCAACTGCTACCCGAGGCCGCGCCGCTGACCGTCACCCGGCACGTACTGCCGAATCTGCGTGCCGTGAACTTCATCATCGAGGGTCTGCTCGGACAGGGTGTGGCCTACCAGGCCCGCTTCGATCCGCAGGCCAAGGGGCTCGGCGAATGGCTGCGCTCGCGTCATGTTGATATCCCATTGGAGTTGCTATGAGTCCGTGGAATACGCCGGAACGGCGCGAATTGCGCGCCACCGTAAGGGGTTTCGCCGAGCGTGAGGTTCTTCCGTACCTCGACGCCTGGGAGCGCGACGGCGAGATCCCGCGCGAACTGCACAAGAAGGCCGGGGCGCTCGGACTGCTCGGCATCCAATTCCCGGAATCCGCAGGCGGTTCCGGTGGTGACGGTATCGACGCCATGATCGTCTGCGAGGAAATGCATCAGGCCGGCTGCTCCGGCGGCCTGTTCGCCTCGCTGTTCACCTGCGGTATCGCGGTGCCGCACATCATCGCCTCGGGCAACGAAGACCTGATCGAACGCTTTGCGCGCCCGACACTGGCCGGGGAGAAGATCGGCTCACTCGCCATTACCGAACCTGGCGGCGGCTCCGATGTCGGCCACCTCACCACCACCGCGCGCCGCGATGGTGACCATTACATCGTCAATGGCGCCAAGACCTATATCACCTCGGGTGTGCGCGCCGATTTCGTGGTGACAGCCGTGCGCACGGGCGGCCCCGGCTCCGGCGGGATTTCGCTGCTGGTGGTGGAGAAGGGCACGCCTGGCTTCACGGTCAGCCGCAAACTCGACAAGATGGGCTGGCTGGCCTCCGATACCGCCGAACTGTCCTATGTGGATGTCCGGGTGCCGGTGGAGAATCTGGTCGGACCGGAGAATTCCGGCTTCTACCAGATCGCCGGCGCCTTCGTCAGCGAGCGGGTCGGGCTCGCGGTACAGGCGTATTCACAGGCCCAGCGCTGCCTGGACCTGACCCTGGACTGGGTGCGCAATCGAGAGACCTTCGGTCGCCCGCTGATCAGCAGGCAGGCCGTGCAGAACACGGTGACCGAAATGGCCCGCCGCATCGACGTGGCCCGCGTCTATACCCGAGATGTGGTGCAGCGCAGCGCCGACGGCGAAACCGATCTGATCGCCGAGGTGTGCTTCGCCAAGAACACCGCCGTGGAGGCGGGGGAATGGGTGGCCAATCAGGCCGTACAGCTGTTCGGCGGCCTCGGCTATATGCGCGAATCCGAGGTCGAGCGGCAGTACCGCGATATCCGCATTCTCGGCATCGGCGGTGGCACAACGGAAATCCTGACCGGACTGGCGGCGAAACGATTGGGGTACCAGTCTTGACGACACTACGCACCACACTCGATACCGCATCGCCGGAGTACACGGCCGCGGCCGAGGCCATGACCGGCAAACTCGCCGAGGTGGAGGCCGAATTCGCCAAGGCCATCGCGGGCGGTGGCCCGGATAAACTGGCCCGGCATCGCAAGCGCGGCAAGTTGACCGCGCGCGAGCGCATCGAACTGCTCATCGACGAGGATTCACCATTCCTCGAACTGTGCCCACTTGCCGCGTGGGGCAGTGACTTCCACGTCGGGGCGAGTGTGGTGTGCGGTATCGGCATTGTCGAGGGTGTCGAATGCATGATCGTCGCGCCGGATCCGACGGTGCGCGGCGGCACCTCGAATCCGTGGACGTTGCGCAAGAACCTGCGCATGAACGACATCGTCATGCAGAACCGGCTACCGGTGATCGGGCTCGTCGAATCCGGCGGCGCGGATCTGCCGACACAGAAGGAAGTCTTCGTGCCGGGTGGACGTATGTTCCGCGACCTCACCAGGGCATCGGCGGCCGGAATCCCCACCATCGCTTTGGTTTTCGGCAATTCCACCGCAGGCGGTGCCTACATTCCGGGCATGTCCGACTACACGGTGATGATCAAGGAGCGCTCCAAGGTATTCCTCGGCGGACCGCCACTGGTCAAGATGGCCACCGGTGAGGAATCCGATGACGAATCGCTCGGCGGCGCGGATATGCACGCGCGCGTCTCGGGTCTGGCCGATTATCTGGCGGTCGACGAGCAGGACGCCATCCGCATCGGCCGCTCGATTATCAAGCGCCTGAACTGGAAGAAGCAGGGGCCGGCGCCGCGCGCCGAGGTGATCGAGCCGCGGTACGACCAGGAGGATCTGCTCGGCATCGTCCCGTCCGATCTGAAGATTCCGTTCGATCCGCGCGAGGTGATCGCCCGCGTCGTCGACGGCTCCGATTTCGATGAATTCAAACCGCTGTACGGCAGCAGTTTGGTCACCGGATGGGCTGAGCTGCACGGCTATCCGGTCGGCATTCTCGCCAATGCGCGCGGCGTGCTGTTCTCGGAGGAGTCGCAGAAGGCGACCCAGTTCATCCAGCTGGCCAACCAGTCGAATACGCCACTGCTGTTCCTGCACAACACCACCGGCTACATGGTCGGCAAGGAGTTCGAGCAGAAGGGCATCATCAAACACGGCGCGATGATGATCAACGCGGTCTCGAATTCGAAGGTGCCGCATATCTCGCTGCTGATGGGCGCGTCCTACGGTGCGGGCCATTACGGCATGTGCGGTCGCGCCTACGATCCACGGTTCGTATTCGCTTGGCCCAGTGCGAAATCCGCCGTCATGGGCGGCGCGCAGCTGGCCGGTGTGATCTCGATCGTGGGCCGGGCGGCCGCCGAGTCCAAGGGCATTCCGTTCAACGAGGAGGCCGATGCCGGGATGCGCGCGATGGTCGAGGCGCAGATCGAGGCCGAGTCGCTGCCGATGTTCATGTCGGGGCGGCTGTACGACGACGGCGTGATCGACCCCCGTGATACCCGCACGGTATTGGGAATGGCGTTGTCGGCCATTCACAGTGCCCCAGTCAAGGGCGCCGATGGCTTCGGCGTCTTCCGGATGTGAGGGCCACGATGTCTATCACGAATGTTCTGGTCGCCAACCGCGGTGAGATCGCGCGCCGGGTTTTCGCCACCTGCCGTCGCATGGGTATCGGCACGGTTGCGGTCTACTCCGATGCTGATGCCGCGGCACCGCACGTCGCCGAAGCCGATGCGGCGGTGCGTCTTCCGGGCAATACCCCGGCGGAGACCTATCTGCGCGGCGAGCTGATCATCGAGGCTGCCCTGGCCACCGGTGCCGATGCCATCCACCCCGGTTACGGATTCCTTTCCGAGAACGCGGAATTCGCACAGGCGGTACTGGCGGCCGGACTGGTATGGATCGGCCCGCCGGTCGAGGCCATCGAGCAGATGGGTTCGAAGGTCGCTGCCAAGAAGATGATGGACGCGGCCGGAGTCCCGGTACTCGCCGAACTCGATTCCGACGAGGTCACCGCGGCGCAGCTGCCGGTGCTGATCAAGGCCTCCGCCGGTGGTGGCGGGCGCGGCATGCGGGTGGTGCGCGAACTCGCCGATCTGGAACCGCAGATCGCCGCTGCGCGCCGGGAAGCGGAATCGGCATTCGGCGATCCGACGGTGTTCTGCGAGCGGTACCTGGAGACCGGAAGGCATATCGAGGTCCAGGTCATGGCCGATAACCATGGCACCATCTGGGCCGTCGGCGAGCGGGAATGCTCCATTCAGCGCCGCCATCAGAAGGTGGTCGAGGAGGCGCCGTCCCCGCTGGTCGAGCGGATCGACGCCATGCGCGCGTCAGGCCCGGAGGCGGTAGCGGAGCGTGACCACGCGGGGCCCGCGCGCACGGCCGATGGACAGAGCATGCGCGAGCGGCTGTTCGAGGCGGCCAAGCTGGCGGCCGGTGCGATCGGCTACACCGGTGCCGGGACCGTGGAATTCCTCGCCGACGAGGCGGGCGACTTCTTCTTCCTGGAGATGAATACCCGGCTGCAGGTGGAACATCCGGTCACCGAATGCACGACCGGACTGGATCTGGTGCGGACTCAGCTGGAGGTCGCGGCGGGCGGTGAGTTGGCTGCTGCGCCGCCGCCGCTGCGTGGGCATTCGATCGAGGTGCGGCTGTACGCCGAAGATCCCGCGAATGAGTGGCAGCCGCAGAGCGGGACGGTGCACCGACTCGATATCCCTTCGGTGGTAACCGAATTCGATGTTCTCGATCGACCGGGCGTACGTCTGGATACCGGTGTGGTGGACGGTTCGGTCGTCGGTGTGCACTACGACCCGATGCTCGCGAAGGTCATCTCCTACGCCGAGACTCGTGGCGATGCGGCACGGTTGTTGGCAACGGCCTTGCAGCGGGCCAAGATTCACGGTCTGGTGACGAACCGCGATCTGCTGGTGCGGGTGCTGCGGCATCCCGCATTCCTGGCCGGAGACACCGATACCGCATTCTTCGAAACGCACGGATTGGATTCGCTCTCCGCGCCTTTGGCGAACGAGGCCGATGAGGCATTGTCCATTGTCGCCGCCGCACTCGCGGATGCCGCGGGGAACCGGAAGGCGGCCAGGGTCGGTGGCGGGCTGCCCGCGGGCTGGCGGAATCTGCCGTCGCAGTCGCAGCACAA
The DNA here is from genome assembly GCF_044465765.1 of Nocardia sp. NPDC049526. Taxonomy (NCBI): domain Bacteria; kingdom Bacillati; phylum Actinomycetota; class Actinomycetes; order Mycobacteriales; family Nocardiaceae; genus Nocardia; species Nocardia sp. NPDC049526. Next base: position 30,441 of record NZ_JBITMA010000008.1, read on the forward strand.
ATCGTACGAAAGTCGCACCAGCGGCACACATGACATCGGTTACCGCTTCAACCGAACCGGTGTCGCCGTGGACGGTCACGATGGACTCGAATTGGTGCAGGCGGAGTCCGAGCGTGTGGTCCTTGCGGTTCCGGGTGAACGCGGCCTGGTGCGTAGGCAATTCGATATCGCCCGCTATGGCGAGCTGGTCTGTGTGGATTCCCCGCTCGGGCCGGTATCGGTACGCAGACTGCCGCGCTTCAGCGATCCGGCCGATCAGGTCGCGCACGGTTCACTGCTCGCGCCCATGCCGGGCAGCGTGATTCGCATCGGCGCCGAGGTCGGCAGCGCCGTCGAACAGGGGCAGCCGATTCTGTGGCTGGAGGCAATGAAGATGGAGCACACCATCTCCGCGCCCGCCGCCGGCGTGCTCAGCGCCGTCAATGTCACCGTCGGCCAGCAGGTCGATGTCGGCGCCGTGCTCGCCGTCGTCGATCCCACCGAATCCCAGGAGAACTCATGAGTTTTATCGAAACCGAAGAGCAGAAGGCGCTGCGGGCCGCGGTCGCCGGGCTCGCCGCGAAGTACAGCTTCCGCGATTACGTGCTACCGAAGGCGCGCAAGAACGAACCGCTCACCGAATTATGGGATGAGGCAGGCAAACTCGGCTTCCTCGGCGTGAATCTGCCGGAGGAATTCGGTGGCGGTGGCGCGGGCATGTACGAGCTCGCGCTGGTCATGGAGGAGCTGTCCGCGCAGGGCGCGGGCCTGCTGCTGATGGTGGTCTCACCGGCCATCTGCGGCACCATCATCACCAAATTCGGCACCGACGAGCAGAAGCAGCAGTGGCTGCCCCAACTCGCCGATGGCACCGCCAAGATGGTCTTCGGCATTACCGAACCCGACGCTGGTTCGAACTCGCACCAGATCACCACCACCGCACGTCGCGACGGTGACGACTGGATCCTCAACGGCCGCAAGATCTTCATTTCCGGCGTGGACCAGGCCGAGGCAGTGCTCATCGTGTCGCGTACCGAGGACCACAAGACCGGCAAGCTCAAGCCCGCGCTGTTCATCGTGCCCACCGATGCCCCCGGCTTCGTCAAGACACCGCAGGAAATGGACATCATCGAGCCGGACCACCAGTTCACGCTGTTCCTCGATGACGTACGCCTGCCGTCGGATGCCTTGGTGGGCAAGGAAGATGCCGCGCTCATGCAGCTGTTCGCGGGCCTCAACCCGGAGCGCATCATGGGCGCGGCCATGGCCGTCGGCATGGGGCGCTACGCCATCGACCGTGCCGTCGAATACGCCAAGGAACGCACGGTGTGGAAGACGCCGATCGGCGCGCACCAAGGCATTTCGCATCCGCTCGCCGCAGTGAAGGTCGAGGTGGAGTTGGCCCGGCTGATGATGCAGAAGGCCGCGACACTCTACGACGCGGGTGACGAGATGGGTGCGGCCGAGGCCGCGAATATGGCGAAATACGCTGCGGCGGAAGCGAGTATCAAGGCGCTCGATCAGGCCATCCAGACCCACGGCGGCGCGGGCCTCACCAAGGAGTACGGCCTGGCCGCCATGCTCGCGGCAGCCCGCATCGGTCGGATCGCCCCGGTCAGCCGCGAGATGGTCCTGAATTTCGTCGCCCAGTACTCGCTGGGCCTGCCGAAGTCCTACTGACACCCCGCCCTTGTCGCCCGCTGCGACGAGGATCGGGCCGGATGCCGCAACAGGAGGGTCGATGACCGAGATATCCACCGCACCGTATGTGCGCTACGAGGTCAGCAATGGATTCGCCACGCTGACCCTGGATTCGCCGCACAACCGAAACGCGCTGTCGTCGCGGTTGGTCGCCGAGCTGCTGCAGGGCCTCGACGATGCCGCGGCGGATCCCGCCGTTCGCGGCATCGTGCTCGCGCACACCGGCAATACCTTCTGTGCGGGCGCGGACCTCACCGAGGCCAGCAATGCCGATCCGGCGGTGGCCGCCGATGAGCGCACCCGGGTGATGATCGGCGTGCTGCGCAGACTCGTCGAAACGCCGAAGCCGATCATTGCGCAGATCGACGGCAATGTGCGCGCGGGTGGCATGGGCATCGTCGCGGCATGTGACATCGTCGTCGCCGGTCCCGGCAGCAGCTTCGCACTCACCGAGGTGCGAATCGGGTTGGCGCCGTTCATGATTTCGCTGACCCTGCTGCCGCGGCTCAGCCCGCGCGCGGCCAGTCGCTACTACCTCACCGGCGAGAAGTTCGGCGCGGATATCGCCGAGCAGATCGGTCTGGTCACTATCACCGCCGACGATCCGGCGGCCGAGGTGGCCCGGCTGTGTGCGGAGCTGCGCAAGGGCTCCCCGCAGGGTCTCGCCGAGGCCAAGCGACTGGTCAACGCGGGCATCCTGGCGGAGTTCGACAGCTCCGCCGAGGAGCTCGCCACCCGCTCGGCGAGCTTCTTCGGCACATCCGAGGTGCATGAGGGCATGCTGGCCTTCCTGCAGCGCCGTCCACCGAGCTGGGCAGAATAGCGCCATGGCCACACCCCACGAACCCAAGCAGGACCGCAGCCGAGCCACCCGGCAGCGCCTGCTCGAGGCGACCATCGACTGCCTGGCCGAAATGGGCTGGGCCGCGGCCACCGTCTCGGTCGTCGCGGAACGGGCCGGGGTGTCACGGGGCGCTGCCCAACATCACTTCCCGACCAGGGAAGACCTGATCACCGCCGCGCTCGAGTACATGTTCGACAGCCGCACCCAGCAGGCCAAGGACGAGGCGAAGGCGGTGGCCGTGCTGGCCGATGGCGTCGAGCGCACCGAGGCGGTGGTGGCCGGGTTGGTCGAGTCCTACACCAGCCCGCTGTTCAAGGCGGCGCTGCAGGTGTGGACGCATGCGGCCGCCGATCCGGCGCTGCGGGAGCGAATTGTGCCGCTGGAGGCCAAGTTCGGGCGCATTTCGCATCGGCGGGCCGTAGAGGCGTTGGGCGTGGACGACGGTGATCCGGTCACCCATCACCTCGTTCAGGCGACGCTCGATATGGCGCGCGGACTCGGGTTGGCCGATGTCCTGACCGATGACTCGGCCCGCCGCAAGCAGATCGTGTCGCAGTGGGCGGCCACGCTGCACGCCGCACTACACCCCCCATCGCCCTGACGCCCCCGGGTGGACCGCTCGAGCCGCAACATGATTCTCCGGGTGGTGGAGACCGATTGGTGACACGACCGGCCGCATGAGGAGAATTCTCGGGGGCTGGTCGCCGTGCCTGTCGTGCCGGCGGCCGTGGCGGGTACCGCTGTCGCGCGACCAGAGACCACCACGACACCGGGCGTGCCACTGACGACGCCCGCGGTGTCCACGCCATCGGTGGGTTGGTCGACTCAGCCGTACACGACCGTCATCACCGGTGGGTTGGCGGTGGTGGTCGCTTCGATCGCATTGGCAGGGGTGTGGTGGCGCAGTACAGCGGAATGTCTTTCGCTGCTTCCTCGAGAGCGTCCATCGCCCGCTCGAGCAGGTGCCCGGACTCGGCGCTGGCCCGTCCTCCCCGTCCACGTTCACCGCCGTCGCGGCGGCCTGCGTCATCGCGGACAATGCCGCGACCAGCATCTGCACCTTCTGCATCTCCCGATCGCCGTCGTCGAGCGGAACGATCATGCCGAAATTGCCCAGCAACTCGACAATCCCCTCCGGGGTCATCGCACCGGTGTACGGATGCTTCTCCCGATCGATCATGCCGCGTGCCCGCCATCGCCTTCCGTCTGCTCGCTCACCAGGTCCCGGCGAAGCGTAGTGCCGAACACGAGTACGAGGCAGACCAATGTTCGAAGTCTGTTCAGTCGCAATCGAACTCGCACGTCGGCACCGACACGACTTCGAACATCGACAGCGGCAAGCACTTCCCGAGGCTGCGTCTCGAAACCTTGGTTATCGAGATCCGACATACGGGGGAGTGTCGCACCAGGCACCGACACGCAGCAGGGGCGACAAGCTCACGCCTGGGTGTCCAGTTTCCCAATAGCTACTGGCCGAAATCCGAAAGCGGACAAAGACGGACGCGAGATGCATTGCCGAAGTGTCGCCACTGGAGGGTTACTGGTGTGAGCGGCATCACAAACGACCAGGCCTGTGCTGCTGGGGGAGAACCCTCTTCGCTGATCAATGATTAGAAGGTAAGCAAATGGCACCTGTTATCACCTCGCTGAACCCCTCTTCCGGCCCTCCAGCGGGTTTCAACACAGTAGTCATCACCGGCTCCGGATTCAGCAATGTCGGCCCCTTGGGGGTCCGATTCGGTACGACGGCAACGACATTCACCATCGACTCCAACACCCAGATCACGGCCATCGCCCCGCCGGGAACCGGCACGGTGAACGTCACCGTACAGGCACTGCTGGACGGCACGAGCAACCCGCTGCCCTACACCTATGGTGCGGTTGTTCCTACCTTGACCAGCATCAGTCCGGTTTCGGGGTCGGCGGCCGGTGGGACGACGGTCGTGCTGACCGGGACGAACTTGACCGGAGCCACCGCAGTGAGTTTCGGTGGGACACCGGCAACTTCGTTCACGGTCAACTCCTCGACGCAGATCACGGCGGTGACCCCAGCCCATTCAGCTGGGACGGTGGCGGTCACCGTCACCACCGCTGGTGGCACCAGCAACAGTGTCGCGTTCACCTATGTCGCGGTGCCCACTCTCACCAGCGTCGCTCCGACCTCGGGCCCGCCGAGCGGTGGGACAGTGGTAGTGCTCACCGGGACGGGCTTGACCGGTGCGACCGCAGTGAGTTTCGGTGGGACCCCGGCGATCCTGTTCACCGTCAACTCCGCCACTCAGATCACCGTGCTGGCCCCGCCGCATGTGGCTGGGACGGTGCAGGTTACCGTCACCACCCCCGGCGGGACCAGCAACGGTGTCGCGTTCACCTATGTCGCGGTGCCCACTCTCACCAGCGTCGCTCCGACCTCGGGCCCGCCGAGCGGCGGGACAGTGGTAGTGCTCACCGGGACGGGCTTGACCGGTGCGACCGCAGTGAGTTTCGGTGGGACCCCGGCGATCCTGTTCGCGGTCAACTCCGACACCCAGATAACCGTGCTGACCCCGCCGCATGTGGCTGGGACGGTGCAGGTTACCGTCACCACCCCCGGCGGGACCAGCAACGGTGTCGCGTTCACCTATATCGCGGTGCCCACCCTCATCGCCATCGTCCCGAACGCGGGCCCGCCAAGCGGTGGGCAAGTGGCAGTGCTCACCGGGACGGGCCTGACCGGTGCGACCGCAGTGAGTTTCGGCGGGACCCCGGCGACCCTGTTCGCGGTCAACTCCGACACCCAGATAACCGTGCTGACCCCGCCCCATGTGGCTGGGACGGTGCAGGTTACCGTCACCACCCCCGGCGGGACCAGCAACGGTGTCGCCTACACCTATGTTTCGGGTCTGTTGCCGGTCAATTTGGGCACAGCCTCGACGTTCGCGGTGCTGGGCGCCACGACAGTCACCAACACCGGGGCCACGGCTATCACCGGTGACCTGGGTGTCAGCCCGGGCACCGCAGTGACCGGATTCCCACCGGGAACGGTGACCAGCGGAGCGATCCATGCCGGGGACGCGGTCGCGGCGCAGGCACACACCGATTTACAGAATGCCTACACCGACGCGGCGGGCCGGACGCCCACCGCTGTCGTGACCACCGATCTCGCGGGACAAACCCTGACCTCCGGGGTGTACCACGCAGTTGCCGGGATCGGCCTCAACGGCACCGTCACCCTCGACGGGCAAGGCAATCCGAACGCGGTGTTCATCTTCCAGGCCGGGACGACACTGATCACCGGGGCGGGCAGCGTCGTGAACCTCATCAACGGTGCCACCCCGAACAACGTGTTCTGGCAAGTCGGTAGCTCGGCCACACTGGGCGCCGGCACCAACTTCGCCGGAAACATCCTGGCCTTCACCTCGGTCACGGTGACAACCGGCACCACCTCGAACGGGGATATCCTGGCCCTCAACGGCGCGATCACCCTGGACACCAACACCATCACTCGAAGCTGAGCCCCAACACACCGAAAGGATTCGACCCTGTCCGCGCGCCTTCGGCGCGCGGACAGGGTCGAATCGGGTGTGGGTAGCCGCTGGTCTGCCCACCCTTTTCCGCTGTGGCTCATGGTCGAAAGGGGCCTCGTAGTATCAGCGAGGAAACAACAGATATGCCTACAAGGGCCGCAAACCGTCACCGTTTCTGACCACGGGTAGCACCTCTTTGTCAGAAGCGACGGCTCGAGCGTTCATGAGACACCCAGCTAGTCCTCTGTCGGCCCCTTGGCCGGTGACACCTGTTGGAACCAGGCGGCTGTCTCATCCGCGGTGAGCACCCGCTCCAGCGTCAGGTCGCCGACCATATGCGGAAAGAAGCGTCCCGCCGGCCAAGTGCGTTGGTACGGAGGCGGATCCAGCACCAGCAGCCGAGTGCCGTCGACGATCGGAATATCGGAAGGCGTGCCCTCGTTCCAGATCCAGCCGCCGTCCGGCGCGACCAGGTTGAACGATCCGGTGGTGTGCACCATGCCGGGCATATCGCGGCACATGGCGACCGCTTCCGCCGCCGGTGCCTCACCCGGAATATGTCCGCCGCCGATGAGGGCGTCGGCGAGCAGGGTGTGCAATTGGAAGTTGTCGCCGATGCCGGTCATGCGCAGGACGTAGCCGGTGCCGGTCTCACGGTGCAGCACGACGACCGGCTCGTCGTCCAGCACGATCAGCGCGTAGCCGAGGCATTTGTCCCACCGGTCGGAGATTTCGCCGAGTGCGTCGTGCCGCTCCCGGATGATCTCGCGACCCGATTGTCCGAACTTCTGTCGAACAGCCTTGTGCTGCAACATGGCCAGACCCGCGCGGTTCCAGAGGTCCAGCGTCCACCACGCCAGCGTCTGGTTGAATCCGAAGACCTCGAACAGATCCGGATCCAGCTCGAACTGTTCGGGGTCGGGTACGTCGACGCCATCGGCCGCCGCCGTCCACTTCTCGGCGAATTCCTTTGCGCCGTCGAGTGTTATCGCGAGATTCGCCAGCACGCGGGGAGCGCAAGCCACGGGATCCGCACCACCCTCGACGCACGCGCCGATGAGGACCGCGATATTCGCTCGCGGTCCCGTCGGCACATCGGGCAGCAGTTCGGCGAGTCGCTTCCCGCCCTGCGCGAGCTCTTCCGGAGTCGCCGATTCGTAGAGGCGATGCAGCTCCGTATGAGCCTGTTGCTGAGCCTGCGAGTCCTGCGCGTGCACCGCGCTCTCGAAATCGAGTACGGCGTCGATGAACCGATCGGTGGTCGAACTCATACCCGCACGCTAACAGCTTGCCACTAAGGGGAATTCGGCGTCAGCACAGCCCTGCCTGCTGCATGTGGCCCTCGTCGACCGCGTAGGAGGTGGAACCGATGAGGACGCCGAGGAGCCCGCCGATGACCAGTCCCGGAATCGCGCCGACGAAGAAAAGGGGCAGGCCCGCGATGCCGCCGATGGTGGCGCCGAGCAGACCGCCGACCAGTGTCCTGACTTCGATGGTGTCGCCGGGTGCCAGGCACTGCCCGATGAGGTCGGCCTGCGGGGTCGGCTCGGCTGCCGCGGCGATCGGTGCGGTCGCGATCGGTGCGGTCGGCTCCGGCGCTTCGCCCGGTGCGGCCGATGCGGTCGACGCGAAGCCGACGGTGAGCGCGATGGCGACGAGTGCGCCGATGACGGTTAGGACGAATCTCGAAATGCTTCTCACGGTTTTCCTGATGGTCGGAGTTGGCGCAACTGGCTCATCATTCCCGGAGTTCGCGGCATGCGAAAGGGTTTCGGATGAATGCCGCATTAAGAGGATTTCGAGGAAGCAGGTAAAGGGATCTCGAGGAACGGTCGCAACCGGCATGTCACACTCGTGCGCACTGCGTCGTCCTCACTGTGAAAGCGGAACAGCGCAGCGGAAAACAGGAGCGGGAAACATGTCGAGTATCAAGAAGATCGCTGATCCCTTCGAGCGACCTGCAAGCAGTCGCTACGGAGTGGCCGGAGCGACCGGACGGCTGGGCCGCCATGTCGTGGACGTGCTGACCGAGCAGGGGCACGAGGTCGTCGCATTCTCCCGGGCCAACGGGGTGGATATCGAGACCGGTGTCGGGCTCGTGGAAGCGCTCGACGGGGTGGATGTCGTCATCGACGCGTCGAGCACGCCGTCCGCGGACCAGACCATCGCGACCGAATTCTTCCGGGCCGCAGCGCGCAACCTGCACGAGGCGGGGCAGAAGGCCGGTGTCGAGCGGCTGGTCGTGGTGTCCATCATCGGCATCGATGGATCGCTCGCCGGATACAACGCCGCGAAGCTGGCGCATGAGGCCGCGCTGCTGGAAGGACCGCTGCCGGTGCAGATTCTGCGGGCCGCGCAGTTCCACGAGCTGGTCGAGGTGATGGTGCAGTGGGGGACCCAGGGCGAGGTCGCCTACCTGCCGAAGATGCGCACCCAGTTGGTCGCGGCGCGTGCGGTGGCCGAGGCGCTGGTGGAATTGGCGGTGCATCCGTTGCCGGAGTCGCTCGACGGCCCGTTCCCCGAGATCGCGGGGCCGCAGCCGGAGACCATGGCGGGTGCGGCAGGTCTGATCGCGGCAAAGCTCGGTGCGCCTGCCCAGGTGATCGAGTCGAGTGATCCGGCGAACCCCGATCGTGAGCAGTTCGAGAACGGCGGGCTGCTGCCGGGTGCGCACGCGAAGTTGGCGGGGCCGACGTTCGCCGAGTGGCTCGAAGCCACGTACGCCTGACCCACAACGCAATTCGCCCGGAGCACACGCACCGGGCGAATTGCGTTGCGCGCCTGCGCCGCACTGGTTGTCGGGATCCGTATCCGATATGGGTTCCCAAAGGGGTGCGGATCCCGCAACATCGGATCAGTGGGCGGCGGTCAGGTCGTACAGGGTGATGCCGTCGACTTCGGTCGCGGTGAAATTCTCTTCCACCCACTTGCTGATCTCGCTGCTGGTGCCGGAGCGGCCGAAACCGAAACCGCCACCCTCGCCGCCGCGATTGCCACTGCCGATGAAGTAGTGGATCTTTCCGTCGGCGACATACTGTTCGAACTGATCCAAGGTCGGCGACGGATCGCTGCCGTTGAAGCCGCCGACCGGCATGACCGGCAGTTCGGTGGCCAGCTGGAATCCGGCGGCACTGTTGGAGCCGGTGGCGGCGGCGACCCAGGTGTAGTCGGAGCCGTTGCTTTCCAGCAGTGCGATGACCTTCTCGCTCGGTCTGCTCGCGCCGAGCAGACCGCCGGCGGGGCCGCCCATCATCGGATTGCCCGCGGCCTCGTTGCTGCCTTGCAGGTTGGTTTCGCTACCCTGAGCGCCATTCGTATTGCGGCCGTCAGTGTTTCGTCCACCGGGCATCCCGCCGCCGGGACCACCGGGACCACCGAAGCCGCCTGGGCCACCGAAGCCGCCCTCGCCGCCGGGGCGATGCCCGAACATCCCGAACATCCCGACATTCGGTCCCGCCGACGGGATCCCGCCCTCGTGTCCGGTCGAAATGGTCTGGGCGGAATACGCGACGGGACCGGCGAATCCGGTGAATGCGGCGGCCAACGCCGCGACCAGCGCCACCTTCCGCGGTGCGGGCAGCAGCACCGCGATGGTCGCGAGCACACCGACCACCAGCACCGCCCAGCGCAACCACGGCACGAAGGTCGAGCTGCGCGACAACAACATCCACGACGTCGCGGTGGTCAGGCCGACCGCGAGTCCCGCGAACAACCGAACCCACAGCCGGTGCCGATCCCGCCACAGCTGAACCGCGCCGATACCGACCAATGCGGCGACCGCCGGTGCCAGCGCCACCGTGTAGTACTGGTGGAAGATGCCCGCCATGAAGCTGAACGTCAGCCCGGTCACCAGCAGCCAGCCGCCCCACAGGATCAGCGCCGCGCGTCGTCCATCGGTGCGAGCAGCCTTGCCACACAACAGAATTCCCGCTATGAGCGCGACCAGTGCGGCGGGGATGAGCCAGGCGATCTGACCGCCCTGCGCCGGTTCGAACATCCGGGTGATGCCGGTGCTGCCCCACATGCCACCGCCACCGCCGCCACCGCGCGGCATATCGCCGCCGCCGGGGGTGACGCTGCCGTGTTCATTGCCGTTCAAGCGACCGAGACCGTTGTAGCCGAGAGTGAGCTCGACGATCGAATTGTTTTGCGACCCACCGATCCACGGTCGCGAAGAGGCCGGCCACAGTTCGACCGCGAGCAGCCACCAGCCGGCCGCGACGATCATCGACAAGCCCGCCGCGAGCAGCTGCAGGATCCGCTTGCCGAGTTTGGGCGGACCGGCGAACAGATAGGTCAGCGCCAGTGTCGGCACCACCAGCAGCACCTGCAATTGCTTGGTGAGGAATCCGAATCCGATGAAGACACCGGTGAGTACCAGCCAGCGGGTGCGTCCGTCCTCGACCGCCCTGGTCATTGCCCAGGCCGCCGCGATCATCAGGAATACCAGCAGCGCATCCGGGTTGTTGAACCGGAACATCAGCGCGGCGACGGGTGTCACCGCGAGCGCCAGTCCGGCGATGAGTCCGGCCGCCGGGCCGAATGGTCTGCGCACCGTCGCCCACACCAGTGCCACCGAGGCGACGCCGAGCAGGACTTCCGGAACCAGGATGCTCCAGGAATTCAGTCCGAATGCCCGCACCGACAGTTCCATCAACCACAGCGAGGCCGGTGGTTTGTCGACGGTGATCGAGTTCGCCGCATCCGAGGAGCCGAAGAAGAAGGCTTTCCAGGACTCCGAACCCGCCTGTACCGCGGCGGAATAGAAGGAATTCGCCCACCCGCTGGCACTGAGGTTGCACAGGTAGCCGATTCCGGTGCCGAGCAGCAGTACCGCCAATGCCGGGTATTCCCAGCCGATCTCGCGCTTGGGGCGCGATTGCGGCGGTACCGCTGTCGACGGTTGTGTCAGCGTAGCCGTCACAGCTGTCCGCCCTCGGTGACCAGTGGCGTGCGGGTGGCCGTCGGGTTACGGAAGACCCAGCGCAGGCCGACGAATCGGATCAGCGTGGCAATGAGATTGGCGACCACGAGTACGAACAATTCCAGATGAACGGCGGCGTCGGGTGCCCACCGGTGCAAGGCGAACAACGATCCGCTGGTGACCAATAGGCCGAAGCCGAAGATCAGTAGACCTTGGAATTGATGCGACACAACGCCATTCGATCCGCGCACCCCGAAGGTGAAGGCGCGGTTGGCGGCGGTATTGCCGACCGCGGTGATCAGCAGCGCGACGAAGTTCGCGACCTGCGCGCCGGTCATGGGCTGCAACACCAGGTACAGCAGCATATAGGCGAGCGTGGAGATGACGCCGACTATCGCGAACCGCACCACCTGTCCGACCATCCCCAGCGGCACACCGGGTACCAGTGGTTCACGGCCGACCGAGCGGCGCAGCTCGTCCAATGGCAGCGCGCCGGTGGTCAGTCCGCGCAGCAGCCGCCACACGCCGAGCAGATCCTTGCGCGCGGTGTCGATGATGTCGACCCGGCTGTCCGGATCGTCGATCCAGTCGACCGGCACCTCGTGGATGCGCAACCCGGCCCGCTCGGCGAGCACCAGAAGCTCGGTGTCGAAGAACCATTCACCATCCTCCACCAGCGGCAGCAGTCGCCGCGCCACATCGGTGCGCATCGCCTTGAAACCGCACTGTGCATCCGAAAAGCGCGCCTGCAGTGAGGCCTTCAGGATCAAGTTGTAGCAGCGCGAGATGATTTCGCGCTTGGGTCCGCGCACGACTCGCGATGCCGCGTCGAGCCGGGTGCCGATGGCCAGATCGGAGTGGCCCGAGATCAGCGGCGCGACCAGGGGCAGCAGCGCATTGAGGTCGGTGGACAGATCCACGTCCATGTAGGCGACGACTTGGGCGTCGGAGTGCTCCCACACCGCGCGCAGTGCGCGGCCGCGGCCCTTGGCGTCGAGGTGCACGACCCGCACGCCATCGAGTTCATCGGCGAGCAGCTGCGCGACCTGCATGGTGTCATCGGTGCTCGCATTGTCGGCTACGGTGATCCGCGCCGGGAACGGGAACCCGTCGCGCAAGTAGGCGTGCAGCCGCCGGACGCAGACACCCAGGTCGGCCTCTTCGTTGTAGACGGGGATCACGACGTCCAGCACGGGCGTGATCACCGTTTCGGTCATTTCCGCCCGGTGCGCGGCGGTCGTCGATTCGGTCATGGTGACTACCCTCGCGAACCGCGCTGGACCCCAGCTGGGCCCTACCTGTGAAGTTCCTGGGGACCGTGCCTACCGCACCCGCCGAATCCGCAACACGGTATCGGTACGCAGCCCCACCTGCCCCTCCGGCCACGTGACTTCCCGTTCGACCGCATCCTTGGTCTCCACGTTCCAGTCCGGTCCGAGAGCCAGCCCGTCGAGTACCTCGTCCATGGTCGGAAAGTGCACGTCATGGCGATCCTCGACAAACGACGGCCACCCCGCATGTCCCGCAATCAACAAAACCCCGCCGATGCCCACCGCCTCGGCGGCCCGCCGCAGAACCTTCGTCCGCTCCTGCTCCTGCGCCACCGGCGAATGAAAGAACTGCGCCGAAACCAGATCGAACTCTCCGTCCGGAAATGATTGCGCCAGATCATGTTCCGCGAACGTGATGCGCTCCCCGACGCCGGCCTCGTCGGCATGCACAGCCGCACGCCGCAGCGCTGTCGGGGACACATCGACCGCGGTAACGTGCCACCCACGCCCCGCGAGCCAAACAGCGTCCGCACCCTCACCACATCCGAGGTCCAATGCGGTCCCCGGCTCGAGCTCCACGGCCTCCCGCACCAACAATGGATTGGGATTCCCGGTCCACACCTGATCCCGATCCTGATAGAACCCCTCCCAGAACTCCTGGGTATTGCCAGAAGCGGTGCTCTCGGTCATGCGTCGCTCTCCCATCGAAGTCGCTTATCTCGGTCCATCGACCCTGCTCGCATGATGTAGGCAGGGGCCGCGCCGGCGCCAACTTTCTTGCCGTTTCGGCAACTGGGTCTACCGACGTCGGGTGCAGGTATTGGTACGGTCGGATTTGTGATGCGCAGTGGGCGGGGAGTGGATGCGGGGACGCCCAGGCGGGTCGATGCTCGGACCGAGCGGTGGCGGGAGCATCGGGTGAAGGTTCGGGCGGAGTTTGTCGATGCGGCGTTTCGCGCGCTGGACAAGTTCGGGCCCGAGGTGAGTATGGGCGATATCGCGAAGGAGGCCGGGGCGGCCAAGCCCAAACTTTATCGGCACTTCGAGGATAAGACCGACCTGTACAACGCGATTGTCGACCGGATTCGCGACATGCTATGGGAGCGAATCGTTTCCAGCGCTGATCTGACGAATGATTCTGCGCGGGAGTTGATTCGGCGGGGCGCAGCCGAATATGTGCTCGTGGTATCCGAGCATCCCAATGTTTTCCGGTTCATGCTGCACAGCCACTTCACGCGGCGGGCCGATGAATCCGAGCGGGCGCTGCAGTCGGCTCGGCAATCGGCCAAGCGGGCCGCGGATCTGTTCACCGGACTGCTCGCCGACAAATCCGTCGAGGTGTCCAGCGTCGAACTCGTCAACTATTCGGTATTCGGTGCGGTGGCCTCGGCCACCGACTGGTGGTTGGGCGCGAACCGGCTACAGGCACACACCATGCCGATCGAGAAGTTCGTCGCCTACCTGGCCGAGATCATCTCCGCACTGGCCGAGGCCAATGCGCGACTGAACGGCATCCGCATGGACGCGGACCAACCGCTGCACCTCGCGTTCTCCAGCGACTGACTTGTACCCACCGGTGGCACCGACCGCGAGCGCGCCATTAGCGGTCGGCTCCCGCATCCACTTCGAACCCCATCGTTCTCGTCGACCGCATCATCGAGGCCAACGGTGTCTGCGATGCCCACAGTATGACCCCACCCACCGACAGGTTTCGGCACCGTTGCGGCACTGGTCATATCCCGGACGGCCGTAGCCGTATCCGCCATTGCTATAGCCGGTGTCGCCATACCCGCGGTGGTACCGACGGAGAGCTTCGGCGGCGGTAGCTGGATCAGGTATCAGGAGTGCGCGAGCCGCCACAGCGGAGAAACGGGGCCGTGACCTGCGCCGAGGTCGTAGGAGGCGGCCAGGCAGCGGTAGGTCCAGTCCTTGGCGAATTCGACGGCATCCGGGACCGAGTAACCATTGGCGAGTGCGCATGCGATGGCCGCGGCCAAGGTGTCGCCGCCGCCGTGGTCGTTGCCGGTGGTGATTCGCGGCGCGGTGAACTCGAGAAAGCGATCGCCATCGAAGAGCAGGTCGGTGCTCACCGCCGAGGATCGCAGATGACCGCCCTTGACGATGGCCCATTGCGCTCCGAGCTTGTGCAGCGCCTCCGCCGCGCGCCGCGCCGAGGCGTCATCGATGACCTCGATCCCGGTGATCAGCCGCACCTCGTCGAGATTCGGCGTCACCACCGTGGCCAGCGGAATCAGCGTGTGCCGCACGGCGTCCAGGGCCTCCTCGTGCAGCAGCGGATCGCCGTGCATGGATGCCGCGACCGGATCGACCACCAGCGGCGTCCGACCCCGTCCGATCCCGACTTCCTGACAAACCGCCGCGACCGACTCGATGATCGCGGTCGAGGCCAGCATTCCGGTCTTGGCCGCCCCGACCCCGATATCCCCGACGACCGCGCGCACCTGATCGGCCACGACCTGCGGCGGAATCTCGTGAAACCCGCTCACCCCGACCGAGTTCTGCACCGTCACGGCGGCCACCGCCACGCACGCGTGCACCCCGCACAGGGCCATGGTCCGCGAATCGGCCTGAATACCCGCGCCGCCGCCGGAGTCGGTCCCGGCGATAGTGAGGACGCGAACCGGGGTCTGCCCGTCGGGCACGAGCGGCAGGAATTTCACATCCCAGACCCTACTCAGCGGCCGGACAGTACTCGACCGGATGGCTCGGAGCGTGACACCCACTCACGCGTTAAATGAAAACCATTATCATTAAAGCGTGACCACTTCATCGACTCCTGACCTGCTGCCCGTCACCGTGCTCTCCGGCTTCCTCGGCGCGGGCAAGACGACCCTGCTCAACCACATTCTGGCCAATCGCGACGGTCGCCGCGTCGCGGTCATCGTCAACGACATGAGCGAGGTCAATATCGATGCCGCACTCGTCGCCGGGCAGGGGCAAGTGAAGCGCGCCCCGAATTCAACACAGCGGCCGTGGCCGGCGAGCGCAGCGAGCGACGGGCACCTGGACCGCACCGAGGAGAAGCTGGTCGAACTGACCAATGGCTGCATCTGCTGCACGCTGCGCGAGGATCTGATCGAGGCGGTCGGCAGGCTCGCCCGCGCGGGCCGCTTCGATCAGCTGGTCATCGAATGCACCGGCATCGCCGAGCCGATGCCGGTCGCCGCGACCTTCGACTGGGAATTCGAGGACGGCTTCAAACTCGGCGATATCGCCCGCCTGGACACCATGGTCACCGTGGTGGACGCCGCCACCTTCCTTGCCGAAATCGCCCGCGGGCAGGCCCTCGCCGAGCGCAATCTCGAAGCGGGCGAAGGCGATACGCGCACCATCGCCGACTTGCTCGTCGATCAGGTCGAATTCGCCGATGTCCTGCTGATCAACAAGACCGACCTGGTCAGCGCCGATGCCGCCGGAACCGTGGAAGCCACTGTGCGACGGCTCAATCCACGCGCCCATGTGCTGCGCACCGAGAAGGGAGCGGTAGATCTCGCGGAGGTGCTCGCGACCGGCCGCTACAACCCGGTGGTGGCCGCCGAATCCGATGGCTGGGCCGAGGAACTGGCGGGCGGCCACACCCCGGAAACCGAGGAATACGGCATCCGCAGCCTCACCTACACCGCCGACCGCCCCTTCCACCCCGACCGCCTCGCCGATGCCCTCACCCGACTCCGAGGCATGTTGCGCAGCAAGGGTTTCTGCTGGCTGGCCAGCCGCCCCGACCTCGCCGCAATCTGGTCCCAAGCCGGTCCCAACCTCACCTTCGAACCTGCCGCCTGGTGGTCCGCCCTGGAGGTCCCAGCCGGCCAAGAAATCGTTTTCATCGGCATCGAACTCGACACCGCCCACATTCGCGCCCTCCTCGACGCCGCCCTCCTCACCGACGACGAACTCAGCGCAGGCCCCACCGCCTGGATCACCTACCCCGACCCCTTCCCCACCTGGGGCACTCTCCACCAGCACTGACCTGGACAACCGATCACCATGCATCCACGCAGGCAACCGTCGAGAGCGCCCCTCCACCACCGAATTCTCGGCCACTAGTTGGAGATGCCGGGGGCCCGGTGGGTGTAGGTGGGGTCGGTGAGTTGGGTGAGCATGAAGGCGGCGATGTCGGCGCGGGCGATTTTGAGGGAGAGGCCCTTGGCGTCGGCGGGGAAGCCCTGGCGGAAGGCGTCGGTGCGGGGGCCGTCGGTGAAGGCGCTCGGGCGGACGATGGTCCAGTCGAGGTTGCTGGCGCGGACGTATTCTTCCTGCTTGACGTGGTCGGCGTAGGCCTCGCGCAGCAGCATCCCGAACATCACGTACTTCCAGAGGAAGTTCAGGTTGCCGCGGCTGTCGCCGACGCCCAGGGTGGTCTGGCAGATCAGGCGTTCGACGCCGGTCCGGTTCATCGCCTCGAGCACCGCGCGGGTGCCCTCGGCCCGGATGACGCCCTTGCGGCCCGCACCCAGCGAGATCAGCACCGCGTCCTGTCCGGCAACGGCCCGCTCGACCGAATTCGTGTCGAGCACATCGCCCTCGACGACGTGCAGCCGCTCGTGCCGCTGCCCGACACTCGCCGCGTTGCGGGTGAAGGCGGTGACCTCGTGCCCCTGCTCGAGCGCCTGCTCGACGACCAGCCGACCGACGGTGCTGGTGGCTCCGAATACTGCGATACGCATGATGTTCTCCTGTGTCGAATTCGCGGTGCTCCCGGGCCCTACGTGGTTACGCAGGCTGTCGCCTCCGGGCCTGACGCTCGCACCGCGGGTGTTGAAAGCTGTTGAGCTGTTGGTGAATCCAGTACATCAACGGAGAACGAGACGAACCATGGCCGTGCGTCTCGAAGACATACGAGAGGGTCTCTGCTGGGAAACGCGCAACGGCCCGCACCCGGAAAACGGAGGCGGGCCGTTGCGCTGTGTGCGCTCAGCCGAGATCGGCGAAGAACTGCCGGATATCGGCGACGATCACCTGCGGTGCCTCATGCGCGGCGTAGTGTCCGGCCGCATCGTTCGGGCCGCCTTGGACGGAGCCGACGTCATAGGAATTCCAGCTGACGATGTTGCTGTGATCGCGCTCGGCGAACCGGCGAATCGACTGGAAATCACCCTTGAACATCGCCAATCCGGTCGGCACTGTGGTCGGTCCGCTCGGCTGCTGCGCGGTGTGCGCATTCTCGTAGTAAAACCGCAGCGACGACCCGGCCGTTCCGGTCAGCCAGTAGATGGCCACATTTCCGATCACGAACTCCTCGTCGAGGCTCTCGCCGAACAGTTGGGCATTCCAGCCGAGCAATCCGATGGGCGAATCGGCCAGCGCGAACGCCAGCGTCTGCGGCTGCTGGCTGTGCAAGGCGTTGAAGGCCATCTTGTTCTCGTGGAACCACTGCAGGTGCTGCAGCGCCGCCATATCCTCCTCGGACAGCCCCTCGAACTCCGATGGATCACCGGACGGGAACGAAAACAGCTGCGTCACATGCACTCCGACGACGTGATCGGAATCCAGCCGTCCGATCTCCGGTGAGACCATCGAGCCACCGTCGTTGCCGATGGCGCCGTAGCGCGCGTAGCCCAGTCGGCCCATCAGCTCCGCCCAGGCGGCGGCAGTGCGGACGGTGCCCCATCCGGTGCTGCGGGTCGGCCCGGAGAATCCGAATCCCGGCAGCGACGGGATGACCAGGTGGAAGGCGGGCTCATCGGCCGATTCCGGCTCGGTCAGCGGCGCGATGACATCGAGGTATTCGAGCACCGAACCCGGCCAGCCGTGGGTCAGGACCACCGGCAGCGCATCCGGCCGGGAGGACCTGATGTGCATGAAGTGAATATCTTCGCCGTCGATCTCGGTGGTGAACTGCGGGTAGGAGTTCAGCTTCGCCTCCAGCGCACGCCAGTCGAAGCGTTCCAGCCAGTACTCGGCGAGATCGCGCACCCGCTCGTTCGGTACGCCGTAGGCGTCGCCGACGCCGGGCAATTCGTTCGGGTAGAGGGCTCGGGACAGCCGGTCGGCGAGGTCGTCGAGCTTTGCCTGCGGGACGTCGATGCGGAAGGGGGTGATGGCGGTCATCTCTACTCCTTGTGAAACGGAATGCTTCGTTCTGTTTGAACCGTATCAGAACGGATTGTTCCGTTTCAAGTGGTAATCTGAACTCATGCCGAAGACATCCGATGCCCCAGCTCAGAAGGGTCTGCCCGGCCGCAAGGCGCAGGCCGCCCGCAACGACGGGCTCATCCTCGAGGCCGCCCGCGCGGTCTTCCTCGCCGACGCCAATGCCCCCATCGCCGCCGTCGCCGAGCGTGCCGGGGTGGGCATCAGCGCCCTCTACCGCCGCTACCCGAGCAAGGAGGTGCTGTTGCGCACCCTCTGCCACGATGGCCTGCGCCGCTACAACGCCGAAGCCGATGCCGCACTGGAGGATTCGGACGGCTGGCACGGTCTGGTGGGATTCCTGGAACGGGTGGTCGACGCGGATGTGCACTCGTTGACCGTGCACTTGGCGGGCACCTTCGCCCCGGACGAGTCGATGCTCCCGGACGTCATGCATTCGGGTGAGGTCACCGAGGAATTGGTCCGGCGGGCGCACGCCTCCGGTCGGCTGCGCGCGGATGCCAATGCCAACGACCTCGGTCTCGTCCTGGAATCGTGTGCGGCCATCGCCATGCCGGACCAGGCCCGAACCGCTGAACTGCGCAGACGCGTGCTCGCCATGCTGATCGCGGGGCTCTCGGGAAAAGGTGAACTGCCCGGTCCGCCGCCGGAGGCGGGTGAATTCGCGTGGCGGTGGGAACCGCGCAGTCAGCGATGATTTCGGCTGCGACGCGACGTCTGCACTTTCAGGCATGCCCATGTCCACAGCAGCGAAGGGACTCGCCATGAACTGGACACTCGAGGTCGTGATCGTGCCGGTGTCGGATATCGACCGGGCCAAGGACTTCTATTCGAACAAGGTGGGATTCGACCTCGACTTCGACACCGAGATCGGCGATCAGATCCGCCTCGTCCAACTGACCCCGCCCGGCTCCGGCTGTTCCATCGTGATCGGCAGGGGTGGCGTCCCCAAGATGGAGCCGGGTTCCATACAGGGTCTGCAACTCGTCGTCCCCGATATCCACAAGGCCCACGCCGAACTGGTCGAGCGCGGCGTCGAGGTCAGCGAAGTCCAGGTGATCGGCACCAATCCCCGGCAGGTGCCCGACCCGCTCGACAATGTCGGCTTCTGCTTCTTCTCCGATCCGGACGGCAATGGCTGGGCGGTCCAGCAGATTTCGACACGCCCCTAGCTCGTTCTGGTGGTCCCGTGATCTCGTGACCGCGGCATCAGAGGTGCCTGTCGCCGGTGGATGTCCAGGGTGCACCGGGCCGTGCGAGGGGTTGGATCGCGCGGCCGTCGACCCATGCGGTCCAGCCGTTATTGCAGGCGATATGTGCCCAGTCCCCGGCGCGGCCGAGGATCTGGAGTTCGACGCCGGGATCGATGCTGGTGATGGGGCCGAGGCTCGGATCGGGCGCGGCCCATGCATCCAATCCGCCCTGGGGCACCAGGTGGGTCGGGTACCAGAGGGCAGCAAGGGGTTCGATGGCGCGGCCGTCGACCCATGCGGTCCAGCCGTTATTGCAGACGATATGCACCCAGTCGCCGGAGTGCTCGAGGATCTGGAGTTCGACGCGCGGGTCGATGCGGGCGACGGGCGGCCGGGTCGAGTCGGGAGTGGCCCATGCGGGCATGCCGTTGGCGGGCACCTGGTGGGTGGGATGAAATGCCGGAGTGCTGCCGCGCTCGACCGCCGGCACCACCTCCGTGGGCACGGCAGACGCGTCGAATGCCGGTATGCCACCGGCGAACGGCTTGACCACGGCGGGATCCAGCACATCGCGCACCAGCCTGAGCGCGACTTCGGTTGTGGTCTCGAACAATTCGGCACGCGGATTGCGCGCCGCAAGCTCGCGCCAGCATGCGAACCGGGTCGAGAACGTCGAACGGAACACCGTGAAATGGGCGAGTGCGTCCTGTTTCGTTGCCGCACCGGTCATTACGGCAATGCTCCCGGTCGTCACCAGCTGGCCGAAGGACCGCGCCACTGCGGTCCCGGCATCGGTGAATCGATAGCTACCGAGCGCCTCCAGTCGGACCAGGCCCAGCAACGCCAGCCGCGCCAGTCCCTCCGTCATCCGACCGGCCGCCGCCGCGAGCGATACCGGTGCGGCCCCCTGGGCGGCGGACAGGGCCCAACGGGTATCGCCGACGGCCAGCCCCCTGGCGAGTTGCTCCTCCAGCTCGAGCGCCCTCAGCTCGAGCGGTCCGGGCGCGCCGTTTCGACGCAGGACCGCGGCCAGGCGGGCCTCTTGTGCCGCGTCGGCGGCGGCGAGCAGCGCGGCGAACGCGATGAGATCGATGTCGATCGGGGGCGATGCGGATCCGGGGCCATAGGAAGTGAGATCGAGCAGTTCGTCCACCAGCACGGTGGCCTGGGTGAGTGTGGGCACGACGGCGAAATCGAAGCCGTCCTCGCCGGTTCCGGCCTGCATGACGAAGGTGTCGTCTTCGTCGCCGCGCAGCAGCAGCGCCGCAATCCAGTTGTCCTGCCCGACGCGGTTGGCGGTGACGGCGGTGGTGTCGGCGGGATCGGCGGCGATCCGCAGTGCTCTTGTCGCCGGTCCGGCGAGCCGGTCGTCCGCTTCGAGCAGTCCGGTGTCCCGCAGCGCCGCCGCCGGGTCGTGCGGCGGGGTCTTCGCTGGCAGCGTGGACCGCGGCCCCGGCTTCAGATCAGCGATGGACAAGGCCGCGGCGAGTTGGTCCGGGGTCAGCCGGAACCGCGTCGGATTCGACATCGTCGACTCTTCCCCAGGTGTGGGCAGTCGCGCACATCCGTCCGTGGCCGCAATGCTCGGTCGCCCGGGGCGATCCAGGCCAGCAGTGGCGCGGCTGGAAGCAGCCGGAATTGGGCACAAAACCCCGCAAGACCCGGACCGGAAACCATTGCGCGAGTGGTATCGGTCGCTGGGCCCGGTGTCCGCGGTGCACGGCTTGCTGCCGGGTGTCCAGTCATCAGAGTTCTTCGGTCGACCGAATCACATCATGGTTTCACATGCGGCGATTGCTCAGCAACAGGCCGCCCGTGGTCTCGACCCCGCGAAGTTCGGACCGTATTGTCCGCGCTTTCAGCTTCGATCCGGTCTGCCGCGCAACCCGATCAGACGGCGCGCACCAGGTGCCCGGAGTGGGGCCGCGATCTTCGACCGCGCAGGTGAAGCCGAGCTAGCGCGGGAAGCTAGCGCGGGCCGAGGAACAGGGTTTGGGTGCTGCGGCCGAGCGGGCCCTTCTCGTCGAAGAGCGCGGACTCGGCCAGGCCGATGCCGTGCGGTTGCGGATAGGTCGCGGCGTCCAGGCAGACCCATTCGCCGGCCGGCTGTCGGTGCAGGGTGACCGTGAGATCGGTATTGATGAACAGGTATCGGTTCCAATCCAGCACCCGGCTGACACCGTTGCCCGAATCCGCCGCGGCGAGTGTGCGTTCCAGCGGACTCGGCGTGGTACCGGCGACGATCGGATATTTCAGCCGGATCCAGCAGATCGCCGGGCCGGGATCGGCGAACGATCCGGACACGAAGCGGTAGTCGATGCCGGTGTGGAAACCGACGGGCTGGGTCGACGGAAAGTGGGATGACACCGCCTGATCCGGTCCGGGCCGGGCACCGGTCGGCAGGAACTGTTCGGGCAGTTCGAGCTCCGGCTCGGCGAGTTTGAATCGCCAGGCATTCGCCCGCATGACCGGTCCGCGATCGGTGGACAGGGTCGCTTCGATCAGTTCCACACTGCGTCCGGGGCGGGCAACCCGCGTCTCCACCGTCAGCGGCTCCAGGGGAACCGGGCCGAGGATTTCCACCGCGACCCGCCCGACCTGGAATCCGGCCCGCGGCTCACAGCGTTCGATCGCGTGCCCGAGCAGCGCAGAGGGCGGTCCGGCGTGCTGAGCGTCGGGTGACCACGGCCCGCGGGTCAGTTCGGTCGAGACGAACCGATTCGGGTTCGCCGGATCTGGGGTGTAGAAGGCGTCGGCCACGTCGTTGTCCCGTTCCGCTGGGTTGTTCGTACGGTTAACGATTCTGCTACGACGCTACTCGCGGCAACGAGCCGCCATCGCTACGCCCGGCCGAAGGCGAGGGCGACATTGTGGCCGCCGAAGCCGAAGGAGTTGTTGAGTGCGAAGTCGATGCGCTGCTCGCGGGGCGTGCCCGCCACGATATCGAGATCGATCTCCAGGTCCCGATTGTCGAGATTCAATGTGGGCGGGACTATTTGGTCGCGCAGCGTCAGCATGGTGAGGATGGATTCGAGCGCACCGACCGCGCCGATCGAATGGCCGAGTGCGGATTTGGGTGCGTAGACCGATGCCTCCGGCGTCACCGCGGTGATGGCATTGGCTTCCGACGCATCGCCGATCGATGTCGAGGTGGCGTGCGCATTGACGTGCTGAATATCCGAAACCTGCAGTCCGGCAGTGCATATCGCCTTGCGCATAGCGCGTGCGGCACCGATGCCCTCCGGCTCCGATGCGACGATGTGATAGGCGTCCGAGGTGATCCCCGCGCCCAACACCCGGCCGTGAATCTGCGCACCGCGCGCCCGCGCATGCCGCTCGGACTCCAGCACCAGCAGTGCCCCCGCCTCGCCGAAGACGAACCCGTCGCGATCCCGGTCGAATGGCCGCGATGCCCGCTCCGGTTCGTCATTGCGCGTGCTCATCGCCCGCATCATCGCGAAACTCGCGATCGGCACCGCATCGATATGCCCTTCGACGCCACCGGCCACCACCACATCCGCCTCGCCGGTGGTGATCAGTCGCCAGGCATGAGCGATCGCCTCCGAGCCGGAGGAGCAGGCCGATACCGGCGCGAAAACCCCTGCCTTGGCACCGATTTCGAGTCCGACCGTCGCGGCCGGACCATTCGGCATAACCATCGGCACCGACATCGGCGACACCTTCCGGTAGCCGCCATCGCGCATCGAATCGACGGCATTGATCAGCGCATCACCGCCGCCGAGCCCGGTGCCGATGACAACCGCGAGCCGCTCACCCTCGACCTCGGGTGCGCCCGCATTGCGCCAGACCTTGCGGCCCAGCACCAGGGCCATCTGTTCGACGTAGGAGTGGCGCCGCTGCTCGACGCGGGTGAGCTGATCGCCCGGTCGTGACTTCAACTTGCCGCCGATGCGGACCGGCAGATCGTATTCGGCCACGAAATCGTCGGCGAGCATGCCGATACCGCTGTGCCCGGCGAGCAGTCCGGACCAGGTTGCGTCGATGTCATCGGCGATCGAAGTGGTCGCGGCGACCGCGGTGACCACGACGGCCGGGCGAGTTTCTGAAGCGATTGTTACAGTCACGATGTCATGAATACCTGTACCAATCGCTACAGTCAACTCATGGCTCGCCCACTCGACCATGCGAAACGCGCCGACCTGCTGGCCGGCGTCGTCGAATACATCGCCGCCCACGGCCTCGGTGACCTGTCGCTGCGCCCGCTCGCCGCCGAACTCGGCACCAGCTCGCGCATGCTGATCCACTACTTCAACAGCAAGGAAGAACTGCTGGTACAGGCGCTGACTACGCAGCGCCCGGATATCGCCGCCGTCTTCGCGGGGGTCTCCGACGCGGCTTCGCTGCGCGAGCGGCTCGGTGAATTCTGTGCGCTCAATATCGCGGGGGAGGCCACGACGAGCGTGCGGGTGTTGCTGCAGGTGCTGGGGGCGGCGTGTGCGCCGGGTAGTCCCTATGGCGAATACGCGAATGCCGCGATCGCGACCTTCATCGGGACGCTCGCCGATGCGCTGCGTCGAATCGAATCCATCGACGATCCGGAAGCCGTTGCCACGCTGTTGGTTTCGGGGCTGCGCGGCATCATTCAGGATCGGCTGATAACCGGTGATGTGCAGCGCACCAACCGGGCGGCGCGCAGGTTGATCGACCAAACCATCCGCTAGACAACATATTTCGGTACAGCCGGTTTGGTAGACCGTATCGATGAAACCCTGGTCCCTCGGGCAAGTCGAAACCCTGTGTCGGGGCCCCCCAGCCACGGGGGGGGGCCCCCACCTGTGGGTTGGCTGGGGGGATCGTCGGCGCTC
>NZ_JBITMA010000008.1:54805-463955 GCF_044465765.1 Nocardia sp. NPDC049526
CTTTGTGGCTCGCTCGGTTTGTGCCCCCCCAGTCCCACCCCCCGCGGGCGGCCCCCCCCCCCCCCCCGGGGGGCCCCCCCCCCCGGGGGGGGGGGCCCCCGACACAGGGTTTCGATGAGGTGGGTCAGGCGAGGGCGATCGCGGCGCAGAGTGCGGCGACGGCGATGAACTGCAGGGCCACCCGGCCGTTGATCACACTGTTCCACTTGTCCTGCAGCGCACGGGCATTCGACGGAATGACGCCGGAGTGCGCCGCGGCGGTCTGCTGGGTGTTCACCGGCTTCGCCACCCGAACGTAGATTCCGAGCCAGGTCACCAGCGCCACGACGGCGATACCCGCCGCGATCGCCGCTGCCGCGTGGCCGCTGATCGCCGCGAGAGCCGTTGCCGCAACGGCGGTTACCACACCGCTGATGCCGACGATCGGCATCCGGCGGTCGCCGTAGTAGTGACCCCAGCCCGCCGACATGGTGACGGTCCGGTCGTCCAGCTTGTCGTACACCGACCGCGTGATCAGTGCGAAGCAGGCATCGGTGCCGTAGACGACGGCGTTCGCGAGGACCGAGACGATGGCGACGACCTGGATGAGTGTGGTGATCATGAGCTGTTCCGTTCTCTGCTTGTAGCGTTGTTAGAGAATCTAGCAACGCTAGAACTTTTGGTCAACCCGTATCGGAATTCCGAACGCCGCTGAACCATCCGGCTCGGTAGCTTGTTGTCGGCTGAGATGCCGACGGAATATGGATCGGCGAGCAGAGGGGTCCTCGGCGGCGGCTGATTCGCGCAGCGCCTGGCGCGGCGATCATCGCCGCCGCAGCGGCACTGGTCTCGGCGGTCCCGCCGGAAAGCGCCGGACAGCCTGGCGTGGATTATGAATGTGATCGGCGCCCAAGAGATTTCAGGGCGCGGAAGTCACTGACGCCAACCGTTTTCGAGCAGATCGAACAACTCGCGGAACGCGCTCGCCGGATCTTCCCTGGCGCTCGCGACTTTGGCGGTTTCCAGTGCGAAGTGGGCGAGTCCCGCGGCCGCGAGATCGCCCGCCGGCGCGCCGGTCGCCTCGGCGATCGCGTCCGCCAATGCGGATTCGTGGCGCAGCAGCATCTGGTGCGCGTACTCGCGCAGCGCGGGGGTGGAGTCCACGAGGCGGTGGAAGGCGACGATTCCAGGATCGTCGTTGCGCGCGGTGCGGGTGCGCATCAGATAGTCGCGCAGCCCGTGGATGACCGATTGTCCGGCGGGCCGGTCGCGCACGGCTGCCACCAGGTCGGCCTCGACATCCGCGTCCAGGTCGAAGACCAGTGATTCCTTGCTGGGGAAATGCTTGAACAGCGTGCTCAGCGATACATCCGCCGCCTCGGCGACCTCTCGGACGCCGACATTGTCGTAGCCGCGTTCGGTGAACAGCTTTGTCGCGGCATCGGCCAGTGCCTGCCGCGTCTGCGCCTTCTTGCGCTCCCTGCGCCCGATCGTCGCGGTCATGCCGCAACTGTACCCGATTAGGCTATCGGCACTAAAGTCGGAGCAGTTGTACTTTTGTATCGACTGTGATTTTCTGGAGCCGTCGGCGGGTTCCCAGCTGCCGAGACTCGAAGGAGGTGAGCGGCCATGTCCGCAGAAATGACCGAGACGAAGACCGCGCCCACGCGACCGATCCGATTGGTACTGGCCGGGGTGCTGTTGGCGATGTTGCTGGCAATGTTGGACAACGCGATCGTCGGCACCGCGATGCCGACGATCGTGCGCGAATTGGGCGGACTGTCGCACGTCGCCTGGGTGGTGACCGCCTACACCCTGCTGTCGGCGATCTCGACGCCGGTATGGGCGAAACTCGGCGATCTTTACAGCCGAAAGACCGTATTCCTCAGTGCCATCGGCGTGTTCCTGATCGGCTCGGTGCTGGCGGGCGCGTCCTGGTCGATGTCCGCGCTCATCGGATTCCGGGCACTGCAGGGCCTCGGCGCGGGTGGTATCGCGGTCACCGCATTCGCCGTCATCGGCGCGCTGGTCCCGCCGCGCGAACGCGGAAAGTATCAGGGCATGACCGCAACCACGATGGCCGTCGGCACCATCGGCGGACCGCTGCTCGGCGGCGTGATCACCGACGGTCTCGACTGGCGCTGGGCCTTCTATATCAATATTCCGCTTGGGCTGGTGGCCTTCGCCTGGTCGTGGTGGCGGCTCGAACTGCCCGTCGCGCGCAGGAAGGTGACCATCGACTACGCGGGCATTCTCGCGCTGACGACCGCGATCGCAGCCCTGGTGCTGATCGCGACCTGGGGCGGTGTCGACTACGCGTGGCTCTCGGCGCAGATCATCGGGCTGGCGGTGCTCGCGGTGGCGGCCTCGGCCGCATTCCTGGTGATCGAACGCCGGGCGGTCGACCCGGTGATCCCGCTGGGGATCTTCCGCACCCGTAATCTCACCCTTGCCGCACTGACCGCCCTGGTCGGCGGGGTGGTCATGTTCGGCTCGGTGCTGTATCTGCCGCTGTTCCAGCAGACGGTGCAGGGCGCCTCGGCCGCGAACTCCGGACTGCTCCTGCTGCCGATGATGGTGCCGCTGCTGGTGGTCTCCCAGATCGTCGGGAAGCGGATGACCGCGACCGGCAACTACAAGATCTTCTTCATCCTCGGCGGGCTCTTCCTCACTGCGGGCGCAGTACTGTTGTCTACCATCGACGCCGAAACCGGTCGTCTGACAACAGGTTTCGCCATGGCGCTGATGGGCACCGGACTCGGCTTCTCGATGCAGCTGTCCACCGCCGTCGCACAGAACAGCGTGGAAATGGCGAACATCGGCGCGGCATCCGGTGCGGTCACACTGTTCCGAACCCTGGGCGGATCAATCGGCGTCGCGGCCTTCGGATCCCTGTTCACCGGGTCGCTACAGGGCCATGTGCCCACCGAGGGGCACGGCTACCTCGCGGCCTTCGCCACCGGCACCGGACACGTCTTCCTGGCCGCCGCCGCGATCTGCGCACTCGGCTTCCTGATCGCCTGGTTCATCGAAGAAGTTCCGTTGCGCGGCAAGGCTCCCGAGCCGGTTGCCCTCGGCAAGCCCGAAAGCAAGGCCGCTGCCTGAGATTGCCATCGTGCCTGCCCGATCACGCTTGGGATCGGGCAGGCACGATATCGACGATCAATCCGTCACGGCGTCCGGATGAGTGTGCTCGAACAGTCGAAGCATCATGTCCGCCAGCATAATTCGTTCATCCTGACGCAGCGGAGCCAGGATCTCGTCGCGTGCTTGTCCCGCCTCCTTCTCGAGGGATCGCAACAAGGCCCGGCCGGTCCTGGTGATCCGCACCGACATTCGACGACGATCGGCGGGATCGCGAGTGCGTTCGACCTGGCCGGCACTTGTCAATTCATCGACGATCTTCGCCACATCGCTCGGATGGATATCGAGCCGCATGCCCAGATCGCGCTGCGCATGCGGCCCGAAATCGGCGAGCGCGGCGAGTACGGCCATATGCCACAGCCGAAGTCCGCGCGCCGCGAGCCGATCGGCGAACCGTCCCCGCGCGACCTTGCCGACCCGCGACAGCAGGTAGGTCTCGAGCCCGAGCAGGCTCGGCGGAAGTGCACGCGCGGAATCCATGCGACTAATTATAGGGTGGAACCTACGATAGGTTTGCACCTACTAATAAGGAGACCGCGTGGACGCCCTGTACCCGAGATTGCTCGTCACCCGTTTCGCCGAATGCTTCGACTTCTACAACACCGTCCTCCCGGAGCTCATCGGCGCGAAGCTGATCAAGGGCACCGCGGCGGGCCCGTACGCGAACTGGGATGTCGACGACCAAGCAGTACTCGTGCTCTTCGATCGCGGCGTGATGTCCGAAGTCGTCGGCACCACCGATCTGCCCTGCACCGCCGCGCCCGCACAGGATGCCGTGATGTTCGTCTGCCGAGTACCCGACGTCGACACGGGCCTGGACCTCTGCCTGCGCAACGGCGCGACCCTTGCCGCCGCCGCGGCCGATCGACCGAACTGGGGTCCGAACCTGCGCACAGCACACCTGCGCGACCCAGCGGGTACCCTGATCGAGCTCCAGTCCTACTGACGGGCGATGAATACCGTCCGCCAGCACCGTCGGCACTGATACAGGCACACCGATCGGGAGGACCACCATGCAGAAGATCGTCACGAACCTCTGGTACGACACCCAGGCCGAAGAGGCTGCCGAGTTCTACTGTTCGCTGTTCGAGGATTCGAAGATCACCAATGTCGTGCCCTACTCCGAGGTGGGTCCGCGCGAAGCCGGGCTGACGATGCTCGTCGATTTCGAACTCAACGGACAGAAGTTCACCGCCATCAACGGTGGCGGCGATTACCACTACACCCACGCCATGTCGCTGCTGGTGAATTGCGACAGCCAGGACGAGGTCGACCGACTCTGGACGGCACTGCTCGCCGACGGCGGCCAGCCGATCGAATGTGGTTGGCTCAACGATAAATACGGTATCCCCTGGCAGATCTGGCCCGTGGAAGCCGACACCCTGTTGACGAGTACCGACCGCGCGGCCGCGAACCGCGCCATGCAGGCGATGCTCGGTATGCAGAAGATCGACCTGCAAGGGATGCGGGACGCCTACGCGGGCAAGATCAGCTGATCTGCCAGGAGCCGACCTCGCGGTATCCGGAGTTGTAGATCGCGGAGCTGTCACCCTCGGTGATCTGGTAGTGCTTCATATTTCCGCCCCAATAGCGCAGGATCCGGCCGAGCTCATCGGCTAGATCGGCCGGCGCGGCCACGCCGTCGGGCAGGACGTCCAGATCTACCTCCAGGGTGAATTTCACCCTGAGGAATCTACCGGCGCCCGGTCGGGCCTCGGGTGCTTCGCTGTATGTTCCTCCGATCGCCCAGCGGGGCGCGGACGTGGAAAGGTATGGTCGGGCGGGAAAATTTCACACACCAACGGGGGCTCGCACCAGCGGGCTGAGAGGACGGCTAGCCCAATTCGGGCGTTCAGGGCCGTCGACCGTATGAACCTGACCGGGTAATGCCGGCGTAGGGAGGATATTCATGGGCACACCTGTAGATTCCGTGACCACCGGTCCGATCGAAGGCAGCGTCAAGCATTACCAACGGGTCGATGACCTGCGCGTTCCGGTGCGTCGGATCAATCTGACCAATGGCGAGCACTTCGACGTCTACGACACCTCGGGCCCGTACACCGACGACACGGCATCCATCGATCTGGAGGCCGGGCTACCGAAGCTGCGCGACGGCTGGACCAAGCCTGAGATCGAAGGTCCGCCGACCCAGCTGGCCTGGGCGCGGCAGGGCATCATCACCCCCGAGATGCGCTTCATCGCCGCGCGTGAGGGCGTCACGCCGGAACTGGTGCGCGACGAGGTCGCCGCTGGTCGTGCGGTCATCCCGGCCAACCACAAGCATCCGGAGCTGGAGCCGACCATTATCGGCAAGAAGTTCCTGGTGAAGATCAATGCCAATATCGGCAATTCGGCCGTGTCCTCCTCGATCGCGGAGGAGGTGGAGAAGATGGTGTGGGCCACCCGCTGGGGCGCGGACACCATCATGGATCTGTCCACCGGCAAGAACATTCACGAGACGCGCGAATGGATCCTGCGCAACTCGCCCGTCCCGGTCGGCACCGTGCCGATCTATCAGGCGCTGGAGCAGGTGAACGGCGATCCGACCGCGCTCACCTGGGAGATCTACCGCGACACCGTAATCGAGCAGTGCGAGCAGGGCGTCGACTATATGACCGTGCACGCCGGTGTGCTGCTGCGCTACGTGCCGCTGACCGCCAAGCGGGTCACCGGCATCGTCTCGCGCGGCGGATCCATCATGGCCGCATGGTGTCTGGCGCATCATCAGGAGTCGTTCCTGTATACCAACTTCGCCGAACTCTGCGAGATCCTGGCGAAGTACGACGTGACCTTCTCCCTCGGTGACGGCCTGCGTCCCGGCTCCATCGCCGATGCCAATGACGAGGCCCAGTTCGCCGAGCTGCGCACCCTCGGTGAGCTGACCAAGATCGCGAAATCGCATGGCGTACAGGTCATGATCGAGGGGCCGGGGCACGTGCCGATGCACAAGATCGTGGAGAACGTGCGGCTGGAGGAGGAGCTGTGCGAGGAGGCGCCGTTCTACACCCTCGGCCCGCTCGCCACCGATATCGCACCCGCCTACGACCACATCACCTCGGCCATCGGCGCGGCCATCATCGCCCAGGCGGGCACCGCGATGCTCTGCTATGTCACTCCCAAGGAGCACCTTGGCCTGCCCAACCGCGACGACGTCAAGGTCGGCGTGATCACCTACAAGATCGCCGCGCACGCCGCTGACCTCGCCAAAGGCCATCCGCACGCGCAGGACCGGGATAACGAGCTGTCCAAGGCGCGGTTCGAATTCCGCTGGCGCGACCAGTTCGCCCTCTCCCTCGATCCGGATACCGCCCGCGAATACCACGACGAAACCCTCCCGGCCGAACCTGCCAAGACCGCTCACTTCTGCTCTATGTGCGGGCCGAAGTTCTGCTCCATGCGCATCTCCGCCGACGTGCGGGAATACGCCGCGCGCCAGGGGCTCACCGAGATCGAAGCACTGCAAGCCGGTATGGCGGAGAAGTCCGCCGAATTCGCCGACCACGGCGCACAGGTGTATTTGCCGGTCGTGTCGTGAGTAGCGCTCGAGGCGGCCACTGAAATGGCGATAGCCCCGGACCAACGCGTGGTCCGGGGCTTCTAACTGGAAGGTACACGAAGAATCCGCCGCTCAGGAGTGGATTCGCACAAATTGATGCCGAGGGAGTTGCGTGATCAGCGTTCGCGCGGGCCGATCGGGAAACCGAGGGCGCCGAAGGTGGCGTTCAGATTGATCTCGATCTGGGTGAGCAGGGCATTGAAATCGGCGAGCATGGAAACCACGTTCTCGGTGCGACAGCCGACCTGATCCGGCGCATCGGGAGACAGGCGGGACTTCAACCAGTTGAAGGTATCGGCCATGCCGAGCGACGGGAGGGTCAGGTGTTCGCTGAGGTGGTCGCGTTTGTAGACGATCGACGCACCGTCCGCGCACCACTGCTGGTTCAGGCGATCGGTGGTCCAGATCGGGACGGCCTCGTCCAGGACGCCCTGATAGATGAACAGCGGTGCGGTCGGGGTGTGTTTGCCGAGGACGGTCGCGTCGAAGACCTCGCGGATTTCCGGTAGCGCGAGGTACTGCGCGATCGGAATAGTCAGAATCCGTTGGTAATCGGTGAACATCTGGGTCAGTGCATTGCGTGGCAGGCACTGCGAGTTGGTCCGGTTCATCAGCGCCTTGCCCTCGGGCGTCAGGTACTGATCGGTCGCCTCGCGGAACTTCGGGTAGGCGTTGTAGAGCGAGGAGACGCCGATGCCGATGAGGCTGGAGAACATGGATCCGTTGACGTGCAGCAGGGATTCGACATCCGAAACCGGCGCACCGAGCGCGACACCCTGCACGTTCAGCTCCGGCGCGTAGCTCGGCTGCATCTCCGCGGCCCAGCCGCTGCCCATGCCGCCGCCGGAATAGCCCCACAGCGCCACCGGGGTATTCGCGCCGTCGAGGCCGAGCGGTTCGAATCGCTCGGCGGCTCGAATGCCGTCGAGGGTCAGGTATCCCGGCTCCTCGGCCACCGCGAGATGTCCGTCGAGGCCCTCGTAGTCCGGCACCGAAATGGCCCAGCCCTGGCTGATCAGCGCGGCGATCGCGATCAGCTCGCTCTGTGAGTGGATGCCTTCGACACCAGGCAGCCCGGCGCCCTGCTGCAGTACGAACGACGGCGAGCAGGCGATGCCGGCGCTGTCGTAGTAGAACTGCAGCGAGACCAGCGGACGCGACCGGTTCGGATCCGCCCCCGCGGGCAGGATCACGGTGCTGACGGCGGCCGTCGGCTGTCCGAACAGATCGGTGCTGCGGTAGAGCAACTGCCATGAGCGCACGCTCAGCGGCAGTACGGTCAGCACCGCCAGGTGCACCTCGCGCGAGCGCAGAATCGCGCCGACTTCCTGCGTCTCGAACCCCTCCGGCGGTTGATAGAACGAATCTTCTTGCGGCACAGGTACAGCGGTGGCGGGCGTGGCCGTGACACCCCCGGCCGTCAATGCCGTCGCTATCGATACCAGCACGGCCGCCGCGCGCAATCCGCGCAGAGGTCTGCGGGTCGGATCCCCATTGATCACTGCCACGTCTGTCCCTTCCTCATCGACGTGACAGTGATTACAACACGGCTTCCGATTACCAACAAGAAGTCTTTCTGAAACTGCTCCGGCTATCGTCGAGGTATGACCCGCAGCAAATCCGCCGCGCGGCCCGATCCGACTTCGGCGCGGCGCCGCATCCGTGGTCTCGATGCCGAGCAGCGCAGCGCGCAACGGCGCAGCCAACTGCTCGACGCGGCCACCGAACTATTTGCCGAGCAAAGCTTTTCGGGTACTTCGATCGAACAGATCTGTCAGCGCGCGTTCGTCGGGACCAAGGGTTTCTACGATCACTTCGACAGCAAGGAAGCGTGCTACGTCGCGCTGCTCACGCATATCACCGAGCAGATTCAGCAGCGGGCCATCGAGGCGGCCACCGCATCCGCCGAACTGTCCTGGCCGGAGCGCGCGCAGGCCATTATCGCGGCCTTCGTGCATGCCATTGCCGATGATCCGCGGCTGGCCAAGGTGACATTCGGCGAGGCGGGCGGCATCTCACCCGCGGTGGAGAGGCAACGGCGCAGTAATCGGCGCTGGTCGGCGGGCTTTCTCGATCAGCAGTGGTCGGGTGCGGCGGCATCGGATCCGGAGGAGCAGCGCAGGCGAATCGCCTTGGCGCTGGCGACCATTGGCGGCATGTTCGAACTCGTCGCGGACTGGCTGCACCATCATGACGACGGTGGCGCGCCCGATATGGTCGATACGCTGATCGAGGATCTGCAGCGGTTCATCGCCGTCGTCGATGCGGGTGTTCGAACTGCCGCGCGTTGAACGCTCAGTCGCGCGCATGCCAGATGCGTCCGCGGACCTCACCGAGGCCGATGCGCCGCGAATTCGAACCCCGGGCCGATGCCGTGATGACTACCTCGTCGCCGTCCTCCAGGAAGGTCCGGTGCAGCCCGTTCACCGTGACGGGTTCGGCTCCGCCCCAGGATAATTCGATAAACGAACCGCGCTGGTCCGGTTCCGGTCCGGATATGGTGCCGGACGCGTAGAGGTCGCCGGTGCGCGTGGCGGCGCCGTTCGCGGTGAGATGCGCCAGCATCTGCGCAGGCGACCAGTACATCCGGGAATACGGCGGATGGGAGACGGTTTGGCCGTTCCAGTGCACGGCCAGGTCGATATCGAGTCCCCACTGCTGGCCGCCCCGCAGATAGGGCAGTGGCTCGGGTTCCTGCTTCGGCAGTCGAATGCGGGCGGTCTCCAAGGCGGCCAGTGGCGTTATCCAGGCCGAGAGCGAGGTCGCGAAGGATTTTCCGAGGAACGGTCCGAGTGGCTGATACTCCCAGGCCTGGATATCGCGGGCGGACCAATCGTTCACCAGCGCGACGCCGAAGACGTGCTCGGTGAACTGGTCGATATCGATGGGTGTGCCGAGTTCGGATCCGACTCCGACCACGAATCCGAGCTCGGCTTCTATATCGAGACGCTGTGACGGTCCGAAATCCGGTGTGCCGGAGTGGGTTCGGCGTTGGCCGCAGGGCCGCACGACATCGGTACCGGACACGACGACGGTGCCCGCACGTCCGTGGTATCCGACCGGCAGATGCCGCCAATTGGGCAGCAGCGGTTCGGCATCGGGGCGGAACAGCCTGCCGAGGTTCGTCGCGTGGTCGATGCTGGCGTAGAAATCGACGTAGTCGCCGATCGCAACCGGCAGCTTGGTGCGCACGTCGTGCAGTAGATGCACTGCCGCACTGGGGATTTCGTCATCTACCAGCTCGCGGATCCGGCTGCGCACCGCCCGCCACCGACGTGGCCCCGCCGCCATGAAGGCATTGAGACTCGGCTCGGCAAATACCGGATCCTCCAGTGCCGCAGCCAGATCGATGACTTGCTCGCCGAGTCGCACACCGACCCGGAAGTCCTGGCCCTCCGGCGCGAAGACGCCATAGGGAAGATTGTTCGGACCGAAGAGGGTGTTGTCGGGAACCTCGATGCGGGTCTTCATGCGGGCCCACGGTGCTGATTCGCATGCGGGCGCCGATTCGGTTGCCGGTGTCGGTCGGACTGCGGTCCGCGACCGGACCAGGTCCACGCATATCCGGGATCCTCGCAGGCCAGCGCGCCTTCGCCGAGTTCGAGCGGTCGGAAAGTATCGACCATGACCGCGAGTTCATCGAAGAAATCGATGCCGATACTGCGCTCATACGCACCCGGCTGCGGACCGTGCGCATAACCGCCGGGATGTACCGATACCGAACCCTGACCGATGCCGGAACCCCTGCGCGCCTCGTAGTTTCCGCCGCAGTAGAACATGATCTCGTCGCTGTCGACATTGGAGTGGTAGTACGGCACCGGAATCGAGAGCGGGTGGTAGTCGACCTTGCGCGGTACGAAATTGCACACCACGAAATTGATCCCCTCGAAAGCCTGATGGGCGGGCGGCGGCTGGTGCACCCGGCCGGTGAGCGGTTCGAAATCGGCGATATTGAAGGTGAGCGGATACAGGCAGCCGTCCCAGCCGACCACAT
Source organism: Nocardia sp. NPDC049526 (assembly GCF_044465765.1). Lineage (NCBI taxonomy): Bacteria > Bacillati > Actinomycetota > Actinomycetes > Mycobacteriales > Nocardiaceae > Nocardia > Nocardia sp. NPDC049526. The sequence continues at coordinate 65,479 of NZ_JBITMA010000008.1, forward strand.
CGAACGGATGGGTCGCATAGATCATCCGCGTGCCGACCACCTGACCGCCGGGTCGATGCTTCACCAGCACCTCGATATCGGTTCCGGTGGCGACCAGCGGTTCCCCCGGCCCGTGCAGATCTCGCTCGCAGTACGGCGAATGTTCCAGCAGCTGACCGAATTTCGAGAGATAGCGTTTCGGCGCAGTGATGTGACCGGATGCTTCGATCACATACGCGCGCAGCGGTTCCGGGCCGCTCGGTAGCCAGCGGTGCGTGGTCGCGCGCGGAATCAGCACTTGGTCGCCCTGCCGGGCGGGGATGGTGCCGAAGACCGTTTCGACAACGGCCGCACCGGATTCCACGTACACCAGCTCGTCGCCGATCGCATTGCGGTACAGCGGTGACGCACCCTTGGCCACCACATACGAGATCCGCACATCCGCATTGCCGAGCAGCAGTCGACGGCCGGTAACCGGATCGGTTCCGGCCGGGGTATCGCCGGGGAAGAGTTCGTGCAGGCGCAGATGTCGATGGCGCAGTGGATGATTCGGGGTGAGGGTCTGGTCCGGCAGTTCCCATACCGTCGAATCGACTATGGCGGGCGGCAGGCCGCGGTGATACAGCAGTGAGGAATCGCCGGAGAAGCCCTCCTCGCCCATCAGCTCTTCGTAGAAGAGCCGTCCCTGGTCGTCTCGATGCTGGGTGTGCCGCTTGGGCGGCACCGCTCCCACCTGCCGATAGAACGCCATGACCGCACCTCCGGCTGGACCGCTGGATTTGCTTCCATCGTAGTGCCGGAAGGGCCGGTACGGTGGACATTTTGTCGGTCCTCTGCCGTCTTCTACGGCATTTCGCCTAGTGATGGGGTGAAGTGCTGAACAATTGTCAGGCGTGACGCAATGCGCGGTACACGGCCGCCCCGACAAAGGCCCCGAGGCTCTGCGGATCCCATTCGCCCTCGCCCGCCAGCAGTGTGCGCACCGCGCCCTCACCCGCGGATACCCACAGCTCGACCAGTGCCGGCAACTTGCGCTCGGCGTCCTGGGTGCCCCACGCGCGCAACGTCGGTCGCAGCAGCGTGATGCAGCGCTCGATGGCGAGTTTGCGACCACGCCCGAACGAATCCGCAACGGCCGGATCGGGATTGCCGTACAGCAGCCGCCACGCATCCGGTCGCTCGGCCGCCTTCTCCAGCAGTGCGCGGAAGCCTTCGACGAATACAGTCTCGCCCGCGTCGACATCGCGGGGCGGGAGCACCTCGAGTACTCCGCCGACCAGGAAGCTCTCCTCGCGCTGGATGAGCGCCTCGATCAACTCGACGCGATCCGGGAAGCAGGCGTAGACCACGGGCCGGGTCACATTCATCCGCTCCGCGATCGCGGCCATGGTTACCGCCGCGACGCCGTGCTCGACGGCGATCGCGAGCGCGGTGTCGAGCACCTGGGGGCGGCGACGTTCGGGGCCCAAGTGCTGTGCCCGCTGCCGTGGCTGCACCGCCGTCTCGCTACCCATGGGCACCAAGATATCAGCGTTAGTCGCCGGGTTCGCCCTGGTACCGGGCCTGAAGATCAAATTCCTACACCGACGAACAATAATGCTACAGTCGCGAATGAAGTGGCCGGTGCATGTCCGGATCAATGAGGAGTCATCGATGACCGAAACCCTGTTCAACCCGAAGACCTGCGAATTCGCCGAGTTCGATGCGGAGACCCGCAGGCTGCTGCGCGCCACCGTGGAGTGGTTCGAGGGCCGGGGTAAGGCGGCGCTGAAGCACGACGATCGGGAGCGGATCTGGTACGCCGACTTCCTCGATTTCGTGAAGCGGGAGCGGGTCTTCGCCACCTTCCTCACCCCGGCGGCCGAGGCCAATGGCGATCCGAACAAGCGCTGGGATACCGGCCGGATCGCGATGATGAGCAAGATTCTCGGTTTCTACGGCATGTCCTACTGGTACGTCTGGCAGGTGACCATTCTCGGACTCGGCCCGATCTGGCAGAGCGAGAACAAGGCCGCCAAGCAGCGGGCCGCCGCGCTACTGGATTCCGGTGAGATCTTCGCCTTCGGGCTCTCCGAGAAGGAGCACGGCGCGGATGTCTACTCCACCGATATGGTGCTCACACCCAAGCGTGGCGGCGGGTATACCGCTTCCGGCAGTAAGCATTACATCGGCAACGGCAATCTGGCGGGCATGGTGTCGGTATTCGGTCGCCGGGCCGACAAACCGATCATCGACAGCGCCAAGGCGCTGGAAAGCAAGCCGACGCAGGAGGATTACGAGGGGTATCTGTTCTTCGTCGCGGACAGCAAACACAAGAACTACAAGTTGCGCCGCAATGTCGTCGACAGCCAGATGTATGTGGCGGCCTTCGATCTGGAGAAATATCCGGTCGCCGAGGAGGACATCCTGCATCGCGGCGAGGATGCCTTCCACGCCGCGATGAACACCGTCAATGTCGGCAAGTTCAATCTCGGATTCGGTGCGGTCGGCGCCTGTGAGCACGCCTTCTACGAGGCGATTACCCATGCCGAGAACCGAATCCTGTTCGGGCATCGGGTCACCGAGTTCCCGCAGGTGCAATCGCTGCTGACCGATTCCTACGCGCGGCTGCTCGGTATGAAGCTCTACAGCGAGCGCGCCATCGACTACATGCGCTCCGCATCCCCGGACGACCGTCGCTACCTGCTGTTCAATGCGATCGAGAAAATGACCGTGACCCGGCAGGGACAGCGGATCACCGAGGATCTCGCGGATGTGATCGCGGCCCGCGGTTTCGAAAACGATATGTACTTCCCGATGGCGATGCTCGGGCTCTTCGGGCTGCCGCGGCTCGAAGGCACGGTGCATGTGAATATGGCGCTGTCGCTGAAGTTCATGGCCAACTACATGTTCCATCCCGCCGACGCCGGATTGGTCGCGCTGCGTTACCTGCCCGGTGCGGGTATTGCGCCGAAGGGCACGGTTCGGGCGGTTTCCGGTGCGCTGAGCTGGTCGAGCCGCAAGCTCACCCCGCGCGCCGGTGCGGCGGTACCCAAGCTGCGCGCCGAATTGGCCGGTGCCAGTTACGATCCCGTGTCCACGCGCCGCGATGCCGCCGACGACGAATTCCTGTTCCGGCAGGGCCCCAGCAGCGGCCTCGGCCGAATCCGCTTCCGCGACTGGCGCCCGGTCTTCGAAAGGTTCGCGCACGTGCCGAATGTCGCCCTCTTCCTGGAACAGGCGCTCGCATTCCAGACGCTGCTGGCCGCCGCCGCACCGACCACGACGCAACAGCGCGACGTGGATTTCCTCTTCGCCTTGGGCGAACTGTTCACCGCGGTGCCCTATGCCCAGCTGATCCTGGAGCAAGCCGAAATCGAGGGCACCACAACGGATGTGCTCGACCAAATCTTCGACGTCTTCGTCCGCGAATTCTCCAAGAACGCACTGACCCTGCACACCAAGCCCGCCGCAACCAAATCTCAACAGACCCGCGCCCTAGACCTCGTCCGCCGCCCGATCCCCTCGCGCTCTCGTTTCGATCAAGTACTCGCTCGAGCCCGAGCCCACGCTGGCAACTACGAGATGAACCCCTAGCTCGCCCCCGCGGAATCCGTTCCCGTGACGGCAACGCCGCCCCTGGCAGCATCCACTAGTCGACCGTGTGTGTGAGGGGCGCAGCTCGAGCTTCTATGTACATGATGCAGTACATTGGAACTACGAACGCTCGAGAGGACCGTTATGCGACCTATCTCCATCACCGAGGCTCGCGCCAATCTGGCTTCTGTCCTGGATTCGGCTACCGAAGACCTGGAAGAGGTCGTCATCACCCGTGCGGGACGCGAGTCTGCAGTCGTGATTTCGCTGCGTGAGTACCAGTCGCTGAAGGAAACCGCATACCTGCTTGGATCACCGGCCAACGCCCGTCATCTGGAGCGATCCATCGAGCAGTTACGGGCTGGCGAAACCGAACACCATGAGCTCGTCGAAACCGACGACGAGGGCGCGGAGTGAAGATCTTGTTCACGCCTGATGCCTGGGCCGACTACCTCTGGTGGCAGGCCAGCGACAAGGCAACGCTGAGACGAATCAACAGACTGATCGAGGACATCACCCGCAACGGCTACGACGGCATAGGTAAGCCGGAACCATTGCGGCAGAACCTCGCTGGGTTCTGGTCACGTCGCATCACAACCGAGCATCGCGTTGTGTATGTGATCGAAGATGATACGGCCAAGATTGTCGCCTGCCGCTTCCACTACGAATGAGATCGGCGTCAGCGATCAGTCGGTGAATTCGGCGATCACCGGGGCATGGTCGCTGGGGCTCTTGCCTTTTCGTTCCTCACGGTCGACCATCGCGTCTTTGGTGCGGGCGGCGAGGGTGGGGGAGGCGAGGATGAAATCGATGCGCATGCCTTCTTTTCGGGGGAAGCGCAGTTGGGTGTAGTCCCAGTAGGTGTAGACGCCGGGGCCGGGGGCGTAGGGGCGCATGACGTCGGCGAAGCCGGTTTCGACGATGGCGTTGAAGGCGTCGCGTTCGGGTTGGGAGGTGTGGGTTTTATCGGCGAAGAATTCGACGGACCAGACGTCGTCGTCGGTCGGGGCGATATTCCAGTCGCCGACCAGGGCGATCTGCGCCTCCGGATGCTCGGCGAGCCACTGGGCGCCGTTGGCGCGCAGGGCGGCAAGCCATTCCAGTTTGTAGGTGTAGTGCGGGTCGTGCAGGGTGCGGCCGTTGGGGACGTACAGGCTCCACACCCGCACCCCGCCGCAGGTCGCACCGAGTGCGCGCGATTCCACGATCGGGGTGCTGATCAGCGATTCGGCCGCATCCTTGTCGAAACCGGGCTGGTCCGGGAATGCGGCTTCCACATCGTCGAGGCCGATGCGTGAGGCGATGGCGACACCGTTCCACTGGTTCAACCCGATGTGGGCGACCTCATAGCCGAGTTCGTCGAAGCGCTCGAACGGGAATTGGTCGTCGCGGCATTTGGTCTCCTGCATCGCGAGCACATCGATGTCCTGGCGGTCGAGGAAGTCCGCGACCCGGTCGAGGCGGGAGCGGATCGAATTGACGTTCCAGGTCGCGAGACGCACGGATGCCTTCCTTACACAGTGGGCTATAGGTCTGTTGTACCGCAGGACCGTAGGTTCAGCGAGAGCCGTCCGGTGCGGCATAGCGGTAGGTGTGGTGGTCGAGGAAGCCCAACTCGTGATACATCGCGATGGCCCCGATATTTTCGGCCTCGACCTGGAGATAGGCGTGGGTGGCGCCGCGGTCGGCGCCCCAGCGGATCAGCTCCGCGCAGATCAGCGAACCCAGTCCGTGCCTGCGGTGCTCGGCCGCCACCGCGACGCAGGTCAGGCCGATCCAGCGGCGGCCGTCCGGTGCGGTGGTGAGTGCGCCGCGGCCGATCGCGATGGGCTGCGGCAATCCGAGCGAGGCGAAACCCACTTCGCCGTCGTGCACGGCCGTCAGCACCTGCACCACCGGCGGCGTCGAAACAGGTTGTGTCGCAGGATCTTCGCCGCTGTAGCGGTGCATCGACAACCAGGCGTCATCGGGTGCGGGCACGATGCGCACCATCCGCGGCCCCTGCGGCAGTACGAAATTCTCGATATCGATCGCCAGCAGCTGGGTTTCCCGCCAACTCCGCCAACCCGGCGGGAGCGCCGCGAGCCGATCCGGCAGCGCGATCTGCACCGGCAGCCCGTGCGCGGTGTACCACTCGCCGATGCGCTGCAGCGTATCCGCGCCGAGCGCCGCCGGGCCGTCCGAGCTGCCGAGCGGCACAGCGGAATTGGCACGGTTGGTATAGCCGTTTCCGGCCCGCAGCAGCCAGCCGTCGATCCAACCCTGTTCGATACCGGGCCAGCCGTAGGCCGCCGCGGCCTCCAGCGCCCGGATCTCCCTGGTGCGAATCGGCCTCGGCCCCAACGCTTTCATCGCGACCACCCGATCCACCGCGACCGCGACGACCTGCCCGTCCGCGGCACGCACGGTCGGCGGATCCAGCGAAACCAGTTCGCCGATCACATCAGTGAGTGGTTGTGGATAACCCGCCGGCAACCGGTACCGCAGCACCACGCGCCGACCCAACTCGATATCGGGCAATAACGAATCACCCGCAGGATCAGTCATCGTGTCCGAACGGGTCGGGCACGGTACCCGGAATCCAGCTGAGTCCCGGTGTGCCCCAACCGTTCCGCTTGATCGCCTTCTTGGCCGCGCGAGCATTGCGGCCGATCAGCACGTCCACATAGAGGAATCCGTCGAGATGTCCGACCTCGTGCTGCAGCATGCGGGCGAAGAAACCCTTGCCCTCGATCTCGACCGGTTCGCCGTGCTCATCGGTTCCGGTGACGCGGGCCCATTCGGCGCGACCGGTGGGGAACTGCTCACCCGGCACCGACAGGCAGCCCTCGTCATTGTCATCGGGATCCGGCATGGTCTCCGGAATCTCCGAGGTCTCCAGCACCGGATTGATCACCGCGCCCTTGCGCCGCACGGCCGAACCGTTGGCACCGACATCGGGGCAGTCGTAGACGAACAACCGCAGTGGCACGCCGACTTGGTTCGCGGCCAGTCCGACGCCGTTGGCGGCATCGAGCGTCTCGTACATATCCGCGATCAGCTCGGCCAGTTCCTCCGGCGTCTGGCTGACCTGCTCGGTCGGATTGTGCAGAACCGGGTCACCGACGATCACGATGGGGAGGATTGCCATGGGGCAATTATTGCCGATGGGCTCGCAGGGGTCGCGGCCGCCGCGATCGCGGGTGGTCGCGACTCGCTACCGACCGGTAGCGAACACGCCGCGACAGTGCTGGGGCAATCCCGCGGCCCGTGGTTGAATGATCCGCGACGTACAAGCATCATTTTCGTCTAGTGGTCACTCGGCGAGGGAGCAAGATGGACGGCGCAGCGGCTCTGAATCTTTCCGCGATCCAGGACGGCCCTTCTGCGAGCGAAGATGTCACGGCAGCCCAGCGGGTCGATGATGACGGTGACGGTCTCAGCCGTCGCGAACACGACATCCTGGCCTTCGAACGGCAATGGTGGAAATACGCCGGGGCTAAAGAAGAGGCCATTCGTGAACTGTTCGGCATGTCGCCGACCAGGTACTACCAGGTGCTCAATGCGGTGGTGGATCGGTCGGAGGCACTGGCGGCCGATCCCATGCTGGTGAAGCGGTTGCGCCGACTGCGGGCGAGCAGGCAGAAGGCGCGAGCCGCTCGGAGGCTCGGCTTCCAGGTATGACGCGCCGCCGTAAAAGCGGAGCCTGCGCAAAGACCAAAGGGCCCGGTTTGCGGATAGGGTCATAAGCGTGAGCAACCCGAATCCCACCTCCGGCGGGCCGCCGTTGCGCGCGCTGGCGATGGTGTTGATCGCACTGGCCATCGTTTTCGCGGGGCTCGGCGCGATGTCGTTATCGAGTTCGGATTCCGATACCTCGGGGGCGGGTGATCCCTCGAGTACAACGAGTCGGGCCGCCGCCGCCACGACGGTCGCGACGACCAACTCGCCGGTGCAGACCACGAGTGCGGCACTGACCAGTTCGGCGTCGGCCACCACGAAGCCGTCGACCACCACGACGACGCCCACGACAACCACGGCGAATCGCGCTGTCCCGGTACATGTTCTGAACAACAGCACCATTGCCGGACTGGCCTCGCGCACCGCGGGCGAGCTCACCGCCAACGGCTGGACGGTCGCCGAGGTCGGCAACTATCCCGGCCCCAATCTCACGAATACGACTGTGTATTACGGCAATAACCCCGGCGAGAAGGAAGCCGCACTGGCCATAGCCGATGAACTGGGCGCGACCGCCGAGCCACGCTCCGGCGGGTCGGGTTCGGGTGTGACAGTGGTTGTCACGGGTAACTGACCAGTGCGGGGCTCGCGACACGGCCCGGTCACGGGTGCGACACGGCGGGCGTGGCATCATCTTGTCCGGTAACGAACGTGTCCACCCAGCTTTACTCGTAAACTCGGTACTCGTAAAGGAGTTCCCCCGATGGCCCCGTCCACAACTTTTCGCCCGTCCTGGCGGACTGTGACCCCGGTGCTCGCTGTCGCGGTCTTCGGCCTCGCCGCCTGCTCGAACAGCCAGGAGTCGAGTGACGTCCAGGGAACTACGCCGCCTGTGTGGACCGGTGCGTCCGCCCCGTCGGCCGGCGAATCCGGCACCGAAACGGGCGCCCCGAATGCCAACACCGGAGTGAAGGTCGACCTGAAGGACCCCGCGGGTTCCTCGGTCGCCGTCGCGAATATCACCAAGGACGGCAACCACCTGCAGGTCAGCATCGAGGCGCACGGCCTGCGCCCCGGCTTCCACGGCCTGCACATCCACCAGGTCGGCAAGTGTGAGCCCAACTCGGTCGCGCCCACCGGCGGTCCGGCGGGTGACTTCCTGTCGGCCGGCGGCCACCTGCAGGTCGGCAGTGCCAATGCCCATCCGGCCAGCGGCGATCTGACCTCGCTCGAGGTCCGTGGCGACGGTACGGCCAAACTGGTCACCACCACCGATGCGGTGACGCTCGAGGACATCAAGGGCAAGGCCCTGATGATCCACGCCGATGCCGATAACTTCGGCAATATCCCCAACCGTTATGTCCGCGCCGACGGCGTTGCCGGCCCGGACGACACCACACTGGCGACGGGCGACGCTGGCGGTCGCATCGCCTGCGGTGTAATCCAGTAGCAAGGTCACCGATATGGCCGGGACAGCAATCGCGCGGGTTCCCTTCCCCGGGTCGCCCCGGCCGACCATCGGTATCGAATGGGAGATCGCGCTCGTCGACAAGGTGACCCGCGATCTGTCGAATACTGCTGCGGCCGTGTTCGATTCGCTCGGTGACCTACACTCCTACGACGGAACCCCGCAGGTCACCAAGGAATTACTGCGCAATACGGTCGAACTCGTCACCGGTGTACACAACACGGTCGGCGAGGCGGTCGACGATCTGCGCGGCACCATGGATACCGTGCGCCGCGCCGCCGATCCGCTCGGCGTCGATCTGTTCTGCGCGGGCACCCATCCATTCGCCCAGTGGTCGGCCCAACAATTAACGCGCTCAGAGCATTACGACGAGCTTATCGATCGAACCCAGTGGTGGGGCCGCCAGATGATGATCTGGGGCGTGCATGTGCATGTCGGAGTTTCGCACGCCGAGAAGGTTTTTCCGATCCTCAACTCGCTGCTGCTGTCGTATCCGCACTTGCTGGCGCTGTCCGCGTCCTCGCCGATGTGGGCGGGTTCCGATACCGGCTATGCCAGCAACCGGACGTTGATGTTCCAGCAGCTGCCCACCGCCGGTCTGCCGTTCCAATTCGAAAACTGGACCCAGTTCGAGCATTTCGTGCACGACGAGATGAAGACCGGGGTTTTCGAACAGCTCGGCGGCATGCACTGGGATATCCGGCCCGCGCCGAAATGGGGGACCATCGAGGTGCGGGTCTGCGATGGGATCTCGACCCGCGCGGAGCTCGCGGCCATGGCCGCGCTCATCCACTGCTTGATCGTCGATCTCGATCAGCGCCTCGACAACGGCGAGACGCTGCCGACCATCCCGCCGTGGCATGTCCAGGAGAACAAATGGCGCGCGGCCCGCTACGGCCTCGATGCGATCGTCATCGTGGACGACGACAGCAATGAGCGGTTGGTCACCGATGATCTGATGGATCTGTTGCAGCGGTTGGAGCCGACCGCCAAGCGGCTCGGTTGTGCGGACGAACTCGCACTGGTGGCGGAGATCCCACAGCGCGGCGCGTCCTATCAGCGGCAGCGCAAAGTGGCCGCGAGCACGCAGGGCGATCTGGTCGCGGTGGTCGATGCCCTGGTCAAGGAGTTGGACCAGTAGTTCTGCCTGGTCGAAAGGTCGGCTGACGTTCAGCTGGTCAGGGGGATGGCGTTCATCCGCCGTTTACTATGGTCGACGTGCTTGTCGAAGATCCGAACCAAAAGGGTGGCCGCGTCTCCGCGGCGCGAGCGACGGGCCCGGAGGCGATAGCGGAGCGTAACCACGGAGGGACCCGGGAGCGCCGCAAATCGAATACCGAGCGGGTGCGCGTGCCGCGTTCGCGGATCTGGACGGCGGCCGCGATCGCGGCGGTGCCGGTGCTGCTGATCGCCCTACAGGTGGGTTCGATCGGGCACGATTTCGAGGGGCCGCTCGGCAGTCTGTGGCACGACTATGTCGGCACGCCCAAGTCCATGTCGTTGCCGTGGGCCGGACTCATTCTGGCGCTGGTCGGAATCTCCAAGCGCCGCAGGATGATCGCGGTCGGCATCGCGGCGGGTATCGACGTGGTGTGGGCGAGTATTCGACTGGTGAGCGGCGAGTCGTTCGCCATCGGCAATGGGCCGACGCTCGTGCTCACCGGTCTGGCGCTGGTCGCCGGATTCCGCTGGAGCGGAGTGGAGCGACGCAATGCGCTGCACGCCGCCGCGCTGGGCGCGTTGCTGGTACTGGCTACCAAGGTCGGTGATGTGTGGCTGCACATTACGGTCGTCAGCCGGCCACAGGTCTATGACGTCTATGTGGCGCTGGCCGACCATGCGCTCGGTGATCCGTCCTGGGTGATGGGCCGCGTGGTGGATGCGCTCGGACCGGTGGTCTACGCGGTGCTGCACTGGGTCTATATCGAACTGCCGGTGGCGGCGATTGTCGTCGCGGTGTGGCAGCTGCGCCGGGTGGTATCGAGCGGGGTGTGGCCGACCCACTATCTGGTGCGAACCTTCCTGGTGCTGGGGCTGATCGGTCCGGTCATCTATGTGATCTTCCCGGTGGTCGGCCCGATGTTCGGCTACGGTGCGGATGGCCACGGCATGCAGGTGGGCAACTTCTGGCCCGATTTCGTCCCGCCGATCGATCGCAATCCGGCGCCGCTGTCCTTCGACTCCTTCACACCACGCAACTGCATGCCCTCGATGCATACGGCCTGGGCGCTGTCGGTCTTCCTGCATACCCGCCGGGACACGGACGGCTCGCCTGCTCCGCTGTGGCTGCGCTGCCTCGGTGCGTTCTGGTTGGCCGCCACCCTGACCGCGACGCTGGGCTTCGGTTACCACTACGGCGTCGATCTGGTCGCTGGTGCGGTGCTGTGCCTGACCGTCGAATCCGCGCTGCGCGATCCCGAGCGTGGTTGGGGCTGGTTCCGAGTGCGTCTGGTGCTGTTCGGTGTGGTGATCCTCGGCGCGCTGTTGCTCTCGTTCCGCTATCTGGCGGTTTCGATGGCCGAATATCCGGTGCTGGCCGGGACTGCCGTGCTCGCGCTGCTGGCCGCGATGGCCGCGGCATTCCATGCGACGTGGTTTGCCGCGGCTCCGGTCGTCGAGGTGGAAGAGGTACCTGTCGGCGCTGCTCGATAGCTCTGAGCGTTATCTCAGTAGTGATGCGCTCATCACGGTCAGTGGTCGAGCGGTATCCCGCAGATCCGGTGCGAGGGTGGCGGTCAGGACCGGATCGCTCCGTTTACAACGTGTCGTCCCGCAGTTCGTTCACCCGCAGCAGCCCGTCACGGTAGCGCTGCTCCCGATAGGCCGTCCGCCCGATCAGATGCGCGATGACCGGCGCGGTGAGCAGCGTGAACAGCCCGACCAGCACCAGCAGCCAGATATTGCCGTGCCCGCGCAACTGGATCGCCACACCTTCCAGAACCAGGATCAGGCCGACGACCTGGGGTTTGGTGGCGGCGTGCATGCGCGAGAGAGTGTCCGGAAAGCGCACGATTGCGATCGACGCGGTCAGCGCGAGTGTCGCGCCACTCAGGATCAGGACGCCGGAGGCCAAGTGCCACAGATTCATACGTCATCCCGAACGCGGAATCGGGACACCGCTGCGGAGCCGAGGAAGCCGACCAGCGCCAGCGCGACGATCGCGGGAACGACCGTGGCGTCGTCGCTGTAGGCGGCCCAGACCGCCAGGCCGGAGGCGGCGATGGCCACCAGCGAATCGATGCCGACAACGCGGTCCAGGGTGCTCGGACCGGCCAGGATGCGGTAACTGACGATCACCGCGGCGGCCATCAGCATGATGCCCGCCACAATCGCGACAACATTCACGACTCCACCTCCGGAGTTGTTCGGGCCGAACGCCATTCGGTGGGGCGTTCGAACGACGAGATGAGCAGCCGCTCCAGCCGCCGGGTGGTCCGGTAGAACGTGTCGACCGCCTTTTCGCTGCTCACGTCAAGGACGTGCACATAGAAGACGCAACGCTGCCGGTCGATCTCCAGCACCATGGTGCCCGGAATCAGATTGAGCACATCGGCGCACAACACCAGCACCAGATCGGATCGCACGCTCAGATTCACCCGCAGTACACCGGAGACCGGCGGCGGCGCCGGACGGATCGCGAACCAGGCAACCTGCAGACTGGATTCCAGCGCGTAATACGAACTGACGATGATCAATTCGATCAGCGACAGCGGATGTAGGCGTCCGGATACCGGGACGCGCGGCAACGGCAAGGTCAGCATGATCAACGCACCGACGACGAGGCCGGCCAGCAGATTGCCCACACTGAGATCACCCCAGAGCGTCACCCACACCGCCGTCAGCCACAGCAGCACGCCTATGCGCACGACCGTCGATCGATTCGGGACAAGGCGACGTGCCGTGCTCATCGGATCGGTCCCTTCGCATCGGTATGCGAATTGCCGAGCACCGCACCGACATACACCGCCGGATTGCTCAGATCGTCGGCGGCGCGGTCTGCGATGCGCAGAATCGGACCGGCGAATACGGTCAGGCACAGACCGACCACCACGAGTGCCGCCGTCGAGCCGACCATCAGCAGCGGCATGCGTCCCGGATCGGTGCGCTCGTCATAGAGCATGTCCGTCGAATCCTCCACCAGCGTCGGTGGTTTCGCCGCAGTGAGATGCCCCTCCGGTGCCTCGACGCGCGGCCGCCAGAACGCCTTGCTCCACACCCGCGCCATGGCATACAGCGTCAGCAGGCTGGTCAGCACCGACCCCGCGACCAGCACCCAGGCCAGTACGCTGCCTGCCGCCGCACCCGCCTGCAGTAATGCCACCTTGCCGATGAATCCCGAGAACGGCGGTATACCACCGAGATTCAAGGCCGGCACCAAGAACAGGATCGCCAGCAGCGGACTTGCCGCCGCCAGACCACCCAGTCGTCGCAGTGATACCGATCCCGCCTGCCGCTCGATCAGTCCGACCACCAGGAACAGCGCCGTCTGCACCAGGATGTGGTGCGCCACATAGAACACCGCGCCGGAAAGGCCTGCGGCGGTGGAGAGTCCGATGCCGAACACCATGTAGCCGATGTGGCTCACCAGGGTGAACGACAGCAGCCGCCGGATATCGCTCTGCGCGATGGCGCCGAAGATGCCGACCACCATGGTGAGCAGGCCGCAGACCAGCAGCACATCGTCGAATCCGCCGTCCGGGAACAGTAGGGAGTGCGTCCGGATGATCGCGTACACACCGACTTTCGTCAGCAGGCCCGCGAAAACGGCGGTCACCGGCGCGGGCGCGGTGGGGTAGGAGTCGGGCAGCCAGTTCGAGAGCGGAAAGACCGCCGCCTTGATACCGAAGGAAACCAATAGCACCGCATAGACGGCCATTCGAATACCGTTGGGCACCTGGCCCATTCGCACCGCCAGCTGGGCCAGGTTCAGTGTTCCGGTGGCCGCGTAGGCCAGCGCGATGCCGGTCAGGAAGATGAGCGACGACACCATCGAGACCATCACATACGCGATACCGGCGCGGATCCGGTCCGCGGTCGCGCCGACGGTGAGCAGCACGAACGATGCGGCGAGCAGGATTTCGAAGCCGACGAAGAGGTTGAACAGATCACCGGCCAGGAATGCGGCCGAAACACCCGCGGTGAGTATGAGATACGTCGGTCGATAGATCGAGGTCGGCTGGCGCTCGTCACCGTCGCGGATGTTCTGGCCCGCACCGTAGACCGAGACCGCGAGCAGCACGATCGCGGAGACGAGCAGCATGGCCGCGGATAGTCGATCGACCACCAGGGTGATGCCGATCGGCGTACCCCAGCCGCCGACCTGCAACGCGGTGGTTCCTTCGCGATCGACCAGATACAGCAGCACCCCGCAGATGCCCACCACGACCGACAGCACGAAAATCATGACGAAGCGCTGGATACGCGGCTGCCGCCCGAACACCAGCGTGCCCGCCGCCCCGAGCAGGGGCACCAGGACCGGTAGCGGCGTGAGCGTGCTCAGCAGACTCAACGCTCCGGATCCTCTGCCTCGCGCCGGGCCGCGACCTCGGCGTCCTCCGGATCGTTCTGCACGGTGTCGGTGGTGGTGAGGATGTAGGAGCGATAGGCGAGGGCGAGCACGAAGGCCGCCAGACCCATGGTGATCACGATCGCGGTGAGCACCATCGCCTGGGCCAGCGGATCGGCCATATCTTCTCCCTCACCGCGGATGGGTGGCCGACCGTCCCGCCCACCGACGGTCAGGATCAGCAGATTCACCGCATTGCCGAACAGGATCATGCCGAGCAGCATTTTCGAGACCGCGCGTTCGAGAATCAGATAGACACCGCACGCGACGAGAATCCCGATCAGGATCAGCAGGGTCAGATTCGCACTCACTGGAAACGTCCTTGCGCCGAGGCGGATTCGTCCTCGTCGGTGGCCAGCTCACTGTCCAGACGCGCGCCCAGGCTGCGCAGCACGTCCAGGACCAGCCCGACCACGATGAGATAGACGCCGAGATCGAAGAACAATGCGGTGACCACCTTGACATGCCCGATCACCGGCAGCGTCACCTCCACGATCGCCGACGACAGCGGCGGCGCGCCGAGCAGCACTGAGGTGCTCGCGGTTCCCGCGGCCAGTGCCAGCCCGCCGCCGAGCAGATGCCCCGCATCGACGGGCAGCGCCTCGCCGAGTTCGTAGCGGCCGCCCGCGAGATAGCGCAGCGTCAGTGCTAGTCCGGCGGTAAGTCCGCCCGCGAAACCGCCGCCCGGCGCATTGTGGCCGGAGAAGAAGAAGTACACCGACAGCACCATGACGGTGGGGAAGACCAGTCGGGTGGTGACCTGCAGGACCATCGATCGTTCGCGCCGATCCACCAGCCGCCCCGCGGGCAACCAGCTGATCAGGTCCGGATCGTAGTCCGGGGAGTCCGCCGCGCGCGGCGCGCTGCCGAAACGTCGGCTGCGGAATACCAGCGATGCCACACCGGTCGCGGCCACGACGAGCACCGAGATCTCGCCGAGGGTATCCCAGGCCCGGATATCGACGAGCAGAACATTGACGGCGTTCTTACCGCCGCCGAATGTGTATGCGGCATCGGGGATCAGGCGCCAGATGGGTTCGGTGGAGCGGGCTGCGACGGCGAAGGCGGCCAGCACCGCGACCGTCGCACCGACCAGTGCCGACAGGATCGCCCGACGAACCTTGAATGCGGCCGTGCGGCTTTCGTCGATTTCGGCCGGGAAGGCCCGCAATACCAGTACGAAGATCACCAAAGTCAGTGTCTCGACCAGGAATTGGGTCAGCGCCAGATCGGGCGCACCGTGCAGCGCGAAGATTACACCGCAGCCGTAACCGGTGACGCCGACGACGAGCACGCTGGCCAACCGGCTGCGCAGCACCGTCGCGGCCAGCGCCATCGCGGCCATGATGGCGCCGATCGCGACCTGGAACGGCGAATCCCACAGGCGCAGGCGAACTCCGGTGCGCGTGCCGACCGCGAGCAGCACCGTCGGCAGCAGAATCAACGTCACCAGGATCGCCGCCTGACTCAATGGCAGCGAACCGCGCTGCACCGCACCGGTCATCCGCAGCGACAGCCGGTCCATGGCCCGCAGGGTGGCGTCGTAGGCGCGGTCGGCATTGCCGAGCATGGTCGCGGATTCGCCGATGCGACCACGCAGCTGGAAAACCACGATGCCCGCGCAGATGATCAGGATCGTCAGCGCCAGTGTGACATTGAAACCGTGCCAGAGTGCGAGATGCGAATCGAGTACGCCGGGAAGGGTTTTCGCGTAGGGACTCAGCAGTTCGTCCATCCATGGTGCGCAGAGTCCCGCTGCCCAGCTCGCCACCGCGAGCACGGCGGGCGCAGCCGTGAACTGGGCTCCCGGCGCATGCCAGTGACCACTTTCCGAATAACCGTGCTGCGCAAAGCGCCCGTCCCCGTCAGCGTGCGGATCTCCGCTCTCGGGCTCGCAACGGGGTAGCACCTCCCTATCCGCAAAGGCTCCCCAAATGAACCGAATGCTGTAGCCAACAGTCAGCATGGACCCGAGCACCATGCCGATGGCCAACGCGGCCTTGGCCGGTTCGGCAAGGACATCCGCATCCAACACCGCGGCCAGCGCACTTTCCTTGCCGACGAATCCGAGCAGCGGCGGAATTCCGGCCATACTGAGCGCCGCCGACACCGCAACCGCGCACAGTACCGGCGCGCGCCGCCCCAGCCCCGACAACTCCCGCAGATCCCGCGTACCGGCTCCGTGGTCGATGATCCCGACCACCATGAACAAACACGCCTTGAACAGCGCATGCGCCACGATCAAGGTCGCCCCGGCCAGCGCCGCATCCGGCGTCCCCAGCCCGACCAGCATGATCAGGAACCCCAACTGGCTGACCGTCCCGAAGGCGAGCACCAGCTTCAGATCCGTCACCTGCAACGACCGCAATCCCGCGAGCACCATGGACGCCACACCGAGTGTGAGGATCAGCGGATGCCAAGCCGGGCTATCCGCGAATACCGGCGCCAACCGCGCCACCAGATAGACGCCCGCCTTCACCATGGCCGCCGCATGCAGATACGCGCTCACCGGTGTCGGCGCCGCCATCGCACCCGGAAGCCAGAAGTGCAGCGGCACGATCGCCGATTTGCTCAATGCCCCGACCAGCAGCAGCACCACCGCGACGTCCACTGCGGTGCCGGAGGGCGGTCCAGCGAGCAGATCGGACAGCAGATAACTGCCGCTGGCCTGACCGAGGATGACGATCCCGACCAGCATCGCCAGCCCGCCCGCCCCGGTCACCAAGAGCGCCTGGATCGCGGCCCGCCTGCTCACCGCCTGTTCGGCATTGTGGCCGACCAACAGGAACGACAACACCGTCGTCATTTCCCAGAAGACGAAGAGCAGCAACATATTATCGCTGGTGACCAGGCCGAACATGGCCCCGGCGAAGGCGACCAACTGAGCCGCGAACACCTGCAGCCGCGGCTCGTCGTCCTCGAAATACCGTGCGCAATAAGCCAGAATCACCGCGCCGATGCCGAGCACCAGCGCGGACATGATGGCGGCCAGCGAATCGAAGCGCAGTTCGATATTCATCTCGATGCTCGGTGCCCAACCGACCCGAACCCGCTGTGCCCTACCCCAATTCGCGATCACCCAGCCGAGACAGCCGAACGGGACGAGTGCGAGTACGTAGAAACCGTTGCGCCCCAGCACCCGCACGCACAACGGCGCCGCAAGTGCGGCTGTCACGAGCGCGAGCAGGATTCCGAGCAAACTGCACTCCGTCGGGTAGTTGCGGCGGGGTGATACCGAATGATCCTACTTGGAGCCTGGGGGTTTCGTCGGCTGAGCGAATATGGCGTATGCCATCTCCGGGCGGGTGGGCTATATGTCCGCTAACGTTTCGTCGTCGACGGATTGCCCCGGCTTGGGTCGGCTGCGCGGCCGGAATCGGCGCAGCACCACCAATCCGAGGGCCGAACCGCAGGCGATCGCGAGCGCGGTCCGGCCGGCCAGCACTTGATGGTCGGCGCCTCCGTTCAGCGGCCATTCGGCGGTGTCGTGCGGCAGGGCCGTGATGATCGACGGCAGATACAGCGCGGAAATGGCGAGCACGCCGCTCGGTGCATAGCGGGGACGCGCGGTGCCACAGCAGTAACCGGCCGTGAGTGCCAGGGCCGTGCTGCCCGCCGCGGTCACATAGCGATGGTCCTCGGAGGATTTCACCAGGGCGAATACCGCGAGTCCGGTGATCAGCAGGATGGCGATGAAGGTCGAGGGCAGGCGGATCCCGATCAGCAGTCCGACGGCGGTGACCGCGATCAGCGCGGCGATGCTCCACCCGGGCCGCGGATTGCCGCCGATCGCCTCGGCGGCGGGCACCAGACTCACCGCCAGATACACCCCGATGCCGTCGCGCCCCGGTAGCAGCATGGCCGCGGCGGTGGCGGCGATGACCGTCGCGGCGACCGCCATCCCGATTTCGACCGCATGACTGACATTCGGCGCATGTTGATGCTGCCGCGCCAGCCATTCGGTAATGGCCAGGATCACCAGTGCCAGCACCATCGAGGCCAGGATCGGAGTGACCGGAAGTTCGACGGCGATCCGCGGCGGTTTCGATTTCTCGGGCCGGGACCGATTGCGCAGCGTACTGATGATCAGCAGGACCACCGCGACGCTGACGAGCCAGCGTGGCGGTGTCTCGAGGACCGCGTACGGATTGTCGTCGGCGATCTCCAGCATTTCCGCGAGATCACCGAAGACGAAGAAGCCCGCGGCGCCGATCGCGAAGCCGGCCGCGGGTCCCGGCCGGCGCAGCACCGCCGCGCCCAACGCGCCGAGCAGCACACCGGCCAGAATCGAATCCAGATAGTTCTGAGTGGTCAGCAGGTCGGCCGAGGAAACATGGCGTCCGGCGAAGTGATTGATGTCCATGGCGATCGCGCCGAACAGTGCTGCCGCCCATGCCACCAGCGGCTTGTGAAAGGTGATCACCAGCACCGCGACGGCTACCGCGACGATCACCCCGATCGCGGCACCGCGCGGGACGCTGTTGTTCAAACTGGCCAACCGATACGGCGAAGTGTCGGCGCTCCAGCTGAAGGTGATCGGCAGAAACAGTGCGACGCCCGCGACCGCGGCCCCGAAGAAGGCCGTGATCGTGTCGATCGCATTGCCGATCTTGCGCACCTCGTCGAACTTACCCGCGCTCGACGCGGGAGCCGGTGATTGCGCCCATATTGCCCGAATATGTCGAATATGCGGAAAACGCAGTAAGACAGCAATTACCGGGGGATTGCTCCGATCGGCTATTGGCGGTTGTCCGCGTACCGGCGCAGCGACTCGACCTGCTCGGCATCGAGTGACGGCCGCACCGCCGCCCTGGCCGCCGCGACATCCCCGGCGGTGACATCGGCGGCATCCACATCCCGGCGCATCGCGGCAAATGCGGCCTCGCGCAGCAGCGCACTGCAATCGGCCGCGGAATAGCCGTCCAGATCGGCGGCGAGCGCGGCCAGATCGACATCGGCGGCCAGCGGCACCGATTTCCCGGCGGCCCGCAGGATCTCCAGTCGGGCCTCGCCATCCGGCGGCGGTACGAAGATCAGCCGTTCCAATCGGCCAGGGCGTAGCAGTGCGGGATCGATCAGTTCCGGACGGTTCGTCGCGCCGAGCACCACCACATCGCGCAGCGGTTCCACACCGTCGAGTTCGGTGAGCAGTGCCGCGACCACGCGGTCACCGACGCCGGAGTCGCTGTTCTGACCGCGGCGTGGCGCGAGTGCGTCCACCTCGTCCAGGAAGATCAGCGATGGTGCGGAATCGCGTGCGCGCTGGAACAATTCGCGCACCGCACGCTCGGATGCGCCGACCCATTTGTCCATCAACTCGGCGCCCTTGACCGCATGCACGCTGAGCTGACCGGTCCCGGCCAGTGCGCGGATCAGGAAGGTCTTCCCGCAGCCCGGCGGGCCGTAGAGCAGTACGCCGCGCGGCGGACGAATGCCGAGGCGGGCGAACGAATCGGGGTGGCGCAGCGGCCAGAGCACGGTTTCGGTGAGCGCCTCTTTGGTTTCGACCATGTCCCCGACGTCGTCCAGGCTGAGGCTGCCGATCGCGAGTTCCTCGGTCCCGGAACGTGATAGCGGTCGGATCACCTCGGTAGCGCCGAGCAGGTCGGGTTGGGTCAGCTCCGGCTCCGACTGTTGCTTACTGGCTCGCGAAGCCGCGCGCAGTGCCGCCTCCCGGCACAGCGCGGCCAGATCGGAGACCACGAATCCGGGTGTGCGCGAGGCGATTTCCTCGAGTTTCAGATCCTTGGTCGGCACCTTGCGTAAAAGTTGCTCGAGCAGTGCCTTGCGTACAGCTGCGGTCGGCAGCGCGAGTGCGAGCTCACGATCGCAGAGATCGGGTGCGCGCAGCCGTGGATCGACACCGGCCGGATGCGCGGTGGTAGCCAGCAGTGCCACGCAGGGCTCGGCGATCGCCGCGCGCAACTGGTCCAGGATAAGCGTGGCGACCGGTTCGGCCGGTGCGGGCAGCAGTGCGTCGATATCGGTGACGAGCAGGATTCCGCCCCGCCCGGAACCGATTTCGGCCACCGCGGCTGCTACCTCGCGCAACCGTGCACCGCTTTCGGCCGCGCCGACCGTCGGACCATCCAGTTCGACAATGCGCCGCGGTGCTGCCACCGCACGCGCCAGCGTGCCCTTGCCGACCCCGGCCGGGCCGGTGATCAAGACCCCGAGATGCGGTGTGGCGCCGAGGGCCTTCAGCAGTTCCGGTTCGTCGAGCGCGAGGCTGAGCCACTCCTGGAGTTTCGTCGCCTGCCCATGCACACCAGCCAGCTCCTCGACCGGAATGGCCGACTCGCCGACGGACGCGGTCCACCCCGCGCCCGCCCCATTGGTCGCGGCCAGCGCCGCGGCTTCGGTGGCCCCGCGCGCGGCCTCACCCGCCGGTACCGGCAGCCCGGCCGCCGCCCGATCGGCGGAATCCCGGGCCGCCACCGCGCTCGCGCCCCAGACCACCGCGGTATTCGGCTGCACGCTCACCGGAGCGCGGCCGGGATCGGTCGCGGTGACGGTCAGCAACTCGGTGGTCCACGCGATCCCGAAGGTACGCGAAAGTGCCTGGGTGGCAGCCGAAGAACTGATATCCGGACCGAGGTCGCGGGGCAGTAGCGATACCGCGTCGCCGACCGTGACCACCTTGCCGAGCAGCGCCTGCCGCAGCGTCGCCGCCGGAATGGTCCTGGTGGCGTGCACCGAACCGCTCACCGAGATCTGCTTGGCGCCGTACACCGTCGCGGGCGAGACCACCACATTCCCGTCCTCGCGCAGCCCCGCGTTGGACAGCGTGACGTCGTCGAGCAGTGCCACTCCGGCCGGTGTGCCCGCCGGGGCCACCCCGACCACCGCGGCGGTGCGCCGCGCCCCGATCAGCGCGATGCCGTCCCATTCCCGCAGGCCGAGCGCGGTCAGCGCCTCCGGATGCAACCGGATCACCCCGCGCCTGGCATCTGCGGCGGAGGGATTCAGTCGGGCGGTGAGCGCGAGTTCTGCCACTGTGTCATTCTGCCAACGTCCGGCCCCGGTTGGTCGGCGGTCCGTCGGATAGATCCGAGATATGCGGAAAATCCTGGGGTGGCGAGTGCCCCGATCCGCTATCTGCGCCCTGCGACCCGAAATTGTGAATGTACTCACGGAACCGAAAACGGCCTCGGATCGTCGTCGATATCGCCGATTTCACGTGCCGTTGTGGTAGGGGTCTCTGACCAGTAATTTCACCCCGGAGACTGGTACGCCTGTCCGGATTGATCGCGCTAAGCCCTTGTGCCCCAGCCATTTACGGGCACGGTAGTGTCGCCGCCGGGTCGGTCCAGTCGGGGACGGCCATTATTTGGAGGGGATTCGAAGAATGAAATTCGGGAAGTTCAGCGCGATCGCGGTCATGGCCATTGCGGCGATGGGAGTTACCGCAGGCACCGCGAACGCGCAACCGGCGGCTATCGAGCAGGCCGTCACCACCTCGGGCGTCGAGCAGGGCGTCGGCTACAACACCGGGGTGTCCACCGACAGCAAGGTGGTGACCACCAAGCTGGACGCCGGGAAGTTCGCGCTCAGCGGGGACGGCAAAGCGGTGACCGTGCAGGCCGACAGTGGTGCCGTCGTCGCGGAAGTACCGCTGACCTTCGAGGTCGCCGGGCATGCCATTCCGGTCGGCTACCAGATCGCCGATAGCGGTCGAAGCCTCACGCTGACTCCGGAGGTGAGCCCGAAGGACATCGCCGAGTTGAAGAACATCAACTCGTTCGACAACTTCGTGCAGCAGGCCAACCAGAACATCCTCGGGATGATTCTGGGCGGCCTGCTCGGTGGGTTCATCGGTGGTTTGGTCGGGTTCGGCATCTTCAGCCTCATTACCGGGCCGCTCGGCCTGGTCGCCGGTGCGCTCGCCGGCGGCGCCGCGCAGGGTGGCCAGCCGTTCATCGACGCGTTGACCGCACTGGCCACCGGTCAGCCCTGATCCGCACACCGCGCAGGACGCGCGTACGCGAGCTTGTCTCGCGTGCGCGCGTTTTGCTACTCAGGCGGCGGCCTCCACCGCGGACTTGATCTTGCCGAGCGTTTCGTTCATCCCGCGTTCGAGCAGTTCCTCGAACGGCGCCTCGCCGCCGAGCGCGGCATCGATGGCCCTACGGGAGAACCAACTGGTGCCGTTGGGCACATCACGGCGTTCGATCAGCCGCGTGCCGGTGGCGGTCGGCTCCAGCGTGTAGCTCCAAATGGTGCGGTTCTCGTTGATCCGAAATGCGAAGGCCTGGTTGGGCTCATAGCGCACGATGCGCGCGGTGGTCGGCCAGTACTTCTTGCCGTCGGTATTGAGGTTGATCGTCCAGGTGCCCGCCTTCGGCGTGCCGAGCGCGAGCATCCGTACGCACTGCGGGCTGAATTCCGGCATCCGCTTGAGATCGGCGACGACGGCCCAGACCTGTTCCGGCGGTGCCGCGATCTCGATCGTGGCTTCGATATTTTTCGGCAACGCTGCCTCCGGAGAACTCTGCGACGGACGTCCGTCTAGCACGACTTGACGATTTGGCAACAGCCTAGTCGGCGACTGTTGGAAGACAAATGTGTCACTTTTTCGCGATTTGTTTCCCCGGCCATGTAATGGCGCGCGCACAATGGCGGATAGACGAAGCATCAGACACTGCCACAAGCTTTTCCGTCAAGCGTGAGGTGATCGGCCGTGAAACTGCGCTCGCTCTTACACCGTCGGCACGGGGGTCCGGTCCCGCTGCTTCCCGCCATCGCACCCGAGACACCCGCTACTCGAGACATCTTCGCGCCGCGTTTCGCACGCTCGATAGTTCCGGACGAACAACTGGAGCGCCTGCTAACGCCCACCGAACTCGACTTGGTGCGCGAGCATCGCGTTTGACGAGCGTTCCATACTCGATAGGTGACTGCACCCGCTGCTACGAAACCGGCCATCCTCAGTGTCGACGACGATCCGGGAGTTTCCCGCGCGGTCGTTCGCGACCTGCGCCGCCGTTATGGGGCCGAGTACCGGATTCTGCGCGCGGAGTCGGGCGCGGGCGCACTCGACGCACTGCGTGAGATGAAACTGCGCGGCCAACCGGTCGCGGTCCTGATCGCCGATTATCGGATGCCGGGCATGGACGGCATCGAATTCCTGGAGCAGGCCATGGACCTGCACCCGTACGCGCGTCGCGTGCTGCTGACCGCCTACGCCGATACCAGCGCCGCGATCGACGCGATCAATGTCGTCGACCTCGACCACTATCTGCTCAAGCCGTGGGATCCGCCGGAGGAGAAGCTCTATCCGGTGCTGGACGGACTGCTCGAGGCCTGGCGCAGCAACGACCACAAACCCGTCACCGAGACCAAGGTGGTCGGCAACCGCTGGTCCCCGCGGTCGTCGGAGGTGCGCGAATTCCTGGCCCGCAATCAGCTGCCCTACCGCTGGTACCTGGCCGAGGAACCGGAAGGCGCACGGCTGCTGGAGGCGGCGGGCGCCGATCCCGATATCTGTCCGGTGGTGATAACTCCGGGTGGGCAGGCACTGGTGCAACCGAGCGACGGCGAGCTCGCCGAAAGTGTCGGGCTGAACACCAATCCGACCGGCGACTTCTACGACCTCATCGTGGTCGGCGGCGGACCCGCCGGACTCGGCGCGGCGGTGTACGGCGCCTCCGAGGGGCTGCGCACGGTGCTCGTCGAGCGCACCGCGACCGGCGGCCAGGCGGGCCAGAGTTCGCGCATCGAGAACTATTTGGGCTTCCCGGACGGGCTGTCCGGTGCCCAGCTGGCCGATCGGGCGCGGCGGCAGGCCGCGAAGTTCGGCGCCGAGGTGATCACCACGCGCGAGGTGGTCGGGCTCGAGGTGAACGGGTCCGCGCGGACCGTGCGGTTCGCCGACGGCGGGCGGCTGTGCGCGCACACGGTGATCATCGCGACGGGTGTGGACTACCGGCGTCATCCCGCACCGGGCGTGGACGATTTCACCGGGCGCGGTGTCTATTACGGCTCGGCCATGACCGAGGCCTCCGAATGCGCCGACCACGATGTCTACATAGTCGGCGGGGCGAATTCGGCGGGGCAGGCGGCGGTATTCCTGTCCCGCAACGCGCGCACGGTGCATCTGGTGGTCCGCGCGGATTCGCTGGAGAAGTCCATGTCGCACTATCTGATCCAGCAGATCGCGCAGATACCGAATATCCGCGTGCACACCGATACCGAAGTGATCGCCGCCGACGGCGACGATCACCTGCAGCAGATCGTGGTGCGCAACAACCGGACCGGTGCGGAAGAAAAAGCCGAGGCCGAACGGTTGTTCCTGTTCATCGGTGCCGCACCACAGACCGACTGGCTCGACGGCGTGGTCAAGCGGGACGAGGCGGGCTATGTGCTGGCCGGTCCCGATCTGCTCGTCGACGGAACCAGACCCGCGGGCTGGGAGCTACCCAGACCGCCGCATCACCTGGAGACCAGCGTCCCCGGCGTTTTCGTCGCGGGTGACGTGCACGCCGATTCGGCGAAGCGGGTCGCCTCGGCGGTCGGCGAGGGTGCGATGGCGGTCATGCTCGTGCATCGGTACCTGGCGTGATAGGAGGCTGGACCATGAATTCGAAGGAGACAGCGGATCGCAGCAGTCATCTGGTCTGCGATCCGGCGGAGTTGCGCAGCCTCTTTCTCTTCGAGAAGCTCACCGACGAACAGCTGAATCTGCTGTGCGCCGATGGCCGCATCGAGATCGTCGAACCGGGACTGGTCTTCCGCGAGGGCGATCCGGCCACCTGCTTCTACGTGATGATCGAGGGCGAGGTGCAGCTCACCAAGCTCTCCGGCGGTGCCGAGATCGAGACGACGCGCACCGACTACCGCGGCGCGTATGCGGGCGCGTGGACGGCCTATCTCGGCGACAAGGTCGATCAGAACTACACCGGTTCGATGTACGTGACCCGTCGGTCGCGGTTCTTCGTACTGGATGCCGGCGCCTTCGCGCAGCTGATGCACGACTGGTTCCCGATGGCCGTGCACCTGCTCGAGGGCGCGTTCTTCGGTGCCCGCAAGAGCAGCGAGCGGATCGCCGAGCGCGAACGCCTGCTGGCGCTCGGTTCGCTCTCGGCCGGTCTGACCCATGAGCTGAACAATCCGGCCGCCGCCGCGGTGCGCGCGACCTCCGGGCTGCGGGACCGGATCGCGGGTATGCGGCACAAGCTGGCGATGATGGCGCAGGGCAAGTTCGATACGGCGTCGCTGCAGGTGCTGGTGCGGCTGCAAGAGGAGGCGGCGGCCCAGGTTGCCAAGGCCCCGGAGCTGACCACCCTGGAGGCCTCCGAGCGCGAGGACATCCTCAGTGAATGGCTGGCGGACCACGGCATCGAGGACAGCTGGAACCTGGCCCCGAATTTCGTACAGGCCGGCTTCGATGTGGACTGGCTGGAACGGGTTTCGGCCACCCTGGAGGACTGCCCCGACCAGGTGTTCCAGGGGGCGATCCGGTGGCTGAACTACACCATCGAGACCGAACTGCTGATGAACGAGATCGCCGATTCGACCACGCGCATCTCCACTCTG
The DNA here is from genome assembly GCF_044465765.1 of Nocardia sp. NPDC049526. NCBI lineage: Bacteria > Bacillati > Actinomycetota > Actinomycetes > Mycobacteriales > Nocardiaceae > Nocardia > Nocardia sp. NPDC049526. Next base: position 91,260 of record NZ_JBITMA010000008.1, read on the forward strand.
ATCGGCGCGGCCAAACAGTATTCGCAGATGGACCGGGCGCCGTTCCAGGTGGTCGACATCCACGAACTGCTCGACAGCACGCTGGTGATGCTGAGTCGCAAGATCGGCGACGGCGTCAAGGTGGTCAAGGAATACGACCGGGCACTGCCCGAAGTGCCCTGCTACGCGGCGGAATTGAATCAGGTGTGGACCAACCTGATCGATAACGCGGTATACGCGATGAACGGCGCGGGCACGCTCACCATCCGCACCCGGCACGAAAACGATTGCGCCGTGATCGAGATCGGCGATACCGGCCCCGGCGTACCGGCCGACGTGCGCAGCCGTATCTTCGAACCGTTCTTCACCACCAAGCCGGTGGGCGAGGGAACCGGCCTCGGCCTCGACATTTCGTTCCGGATCGTGGTGAACAAGCACCACGGCGATATCCGGCTCGATTCCGAGCCGGGCAATACCCGATTCACGGTCTGGCTCCCGCTGCACCGTCCCGAGGAAATGCCGGAGTCCGGCGACCGTTCCGAAGCCAATGCAGGAGGCCAGTGATGACGCAGGAGTTGGAGGGTATCGATCCCACGGTCGCGCCCAGCGGTGCGGGCTGTATGGAATGTGAGGCGGCCCAGGGCTGGTGGGTACATTTGCGGCGTTGTGCGCAGTGCGGCCATATCGGCTGCTGCGATACTTCGCCGGAGCAGCACGCCTCCAAACACGCCAAGGACACCGGACATCCGTTCATCCAGAGCTATGAGCCGGGCGAGGATTGGTTCTTCGACTTCCGCTCCGACGAGATGTACAGCGGCGGACCGGAACTCGCACCGCCGACACATCATCCGGTGGACCAGCCGGTGCCCGGGCCGCGCGGAAGAGTGCCCGCCGATTGGCAGAGCCGTATCCACTGAGCATCAGGGATCGTTTGGAAAAACGTAAGGGCCGCACCGCACTGTGGGCTCCATGACACCCGAAACATCCCACCCGGTACCCTGCTCCGGACGCGCCGGAGACTCCGGCGCCGCGAGTCACCGGGGAACGCACGTGATCAAGCGAGTTACCGCCATCGCCCTGGCCACCGGGGCGGTGGCCGTCGCGCTGGCCGGATGTGGCAGTTCGGACGATTCCAGCTCCGACGCGAGCGGTCTGCGCAAGGGCGCGACGGGCACCAGTACGCCCGCTGGCACCACGTCCGCGACCGGCCCTGCGCCGACCACGGCCGCCGCAGCGCCGACCACCACCAAAACCACGGCGAGCTACCCCTCGCTCGGCCCCGCGTCGAGCACCACCTGCGGTGAGTTCAAGAAGTTGGACAGCACCGAGGAGAAGGCGTTGATCGAGAAGGTGCTCGCGGAGAATCCGGGCAGTGAGTTCGAGGGCAGCCCGAACGTCGCCCTCGGCACCGCCAAACTTGTCTGCCTGGCCCCCACCTACGCCGATACCCCGGTCGCGGTGGCCGCCGGAATAGCCGAAAAGGACAAGTAGGCGCGATCGGCCGACTGGAACCCGGCCCCCGGACAGGTGACCTTCACGGTGAAGGTCACCGGGGTCCGGGCTGAGTTACTGCCAGTTGGGCAGCGTCACGACCTGCGCGGCGTAGGAAAGACCGGCGCCGAAGGCGATCAGCAGCGCGGTATCGCCCGGCTTCGACTCACCCTTGCGCAGCAACGCCTCCATGGCCAGCGGAATCGAGGCGGCCGAGGTATTTCCGGTCTCCTCGATATCGTTGGCCAGCGCGCAGTGCTCGGGCAGCTTCAGCACCCGGGCCATGATCTCGATGATCCGGCCGTTGGCCTGGTGCGGGATCATCGCGTCCAGGTCGTCGGTGGATAGGCCCGCGCGATCGATGGCATCGCGACAGACCTTCTCCAATGAATGTGCGGCCCAGCGGAATACCGCCGTACCTTCCATGGCGAGGTAGGGCCGCACCGCGTCCAGGCCCTTCTCCTCGATCTCCTCGAAGAATTCGATCCAGTCCTTGTCCTGCCGGATCGCGTGGTGCTGGGTGCCGTCCGACCCCCATACCGTCGGTCCGATGCGCTGCTCCTCGGACGGTCCGACCACTACCGCGCCGGCGCCGTCTGCGAACAGGAAGGCGGTCGCGCGGTCCTTCGGATTGATGGTGTTGGTCAGTTTCTCCACACCGATCACCAGCACATGTCCGGCGGTTCCGGCGCGCACCAGATCCGAGGCCAGCGCGAGCGCGTGACAGAAGCCCGCGCATCCGGCCGAAATATCGAACGCCGCCGTGCCGTTCATGCCCAGCTCGGTCGCGATCTGCGGCGCGGCCGCAGGAGTCAGCAAGAGGTGGGTGGAGGTGGCGACGATGACGCAGTCGACCTGATCGACCTCGACTCCCGCGGATTCGAGCGCGCCGCGAGAGGCCGCGACGCTCATGCTGTGAATCGTCTCTTCCTTCGAGGCGAAGCGCCGCGTTTTGATTCCGGAACGGGTGCGGATCCACTCGTCACTCGACTCGATGGGTCCAGCGACCTCGTCGTTGGTGACGATTCGAGCGGGGCGGTAAACGCCGAGCCCGAGGATCGCCGTGTGCTCAGCCCCTGTGGTCTGGGCGATTCGAGCAGCCATGATGCGTCTCCTATGTACCTGCGGCGGCGCCGCCGGGTTGTACCCCGAAGCAACGAAATGAGTCCCTCATCGGCCGGCCGCCTACGTCACCGTAGACATGAGGCCCCCTCATATTAGCCCGTGTGGCGCGCGTTGGGAGTGCGTATTCTCACATTTGGCGGGTATACCCTCGAAGCACGCCCTGTGGTGCGGCGCTGCTCCAACTAGTGATTCGAGGACACCATGCTCGGACTCGGGATTATCGGGTGGATCATCATCGGCGGTCTCGCCGGCTGGATCGCCAGCAAGATCATGAAGACGGATGCCCAACAAGGCATCCTCCTCAACATCGTGGTCGGCGTGGTCGGCGGCCTACTAGGCGGATTCCTCCTCAAATTGCTCGGCGTCGATGTCGAAGGCGGCGGACTCTGGTTCAGCTTCTTCACCTGTCTCGGAGGCGCAGTGATTCTGCTGTTCCTGGTGCGGCTGTTCACCGGCCGTAAAGCCATGAGCTGACCGCCGTTGGATTTGCGACGTTTGCGGGCCCTACGTGGTTATCCAGGCTGCCTCCTCCAGGCCTGATGCAAACGCCGCAGTGCCACAGGCTCCGTTCCCGTAAGGTGTGAACGCTTGCGCCGGACCTATTGTTGAAGGGCGCAAACTGTCTGCATCGAGCATGAAAGAGGAGCCTGTGGCACGCCGTCCCACCCCGCCCGGCACGCCCGAAACGACCGGGGTCGGCCATGTCGTCGATCTGGTCCGGGCCGCGATCCCCCCGCTGCACCCCGCCGGGCTGCCGTTCGTCGCGGCGCCGCTCGCGGTGGCGGTCATCGGGGGTAAGCGCAAGTGGGTGCGCCGCACGGGTCTGCTGGCCGCCGCGGCCTGCGCGACCTTCTTCCGGCATCCGAACCGGGTGCCGCCGAACCGGGCGGGCGTGGTCGTCGCCCCGGCCGACGGCGAGATCGCTCTGGTCGATACCGCGACGCCGCCCGCCGAACTGGGCCTCGGCGATGCGCCGCTGCCGCGCGTGAGCATCTTCCTTTCGGTGCTCGACGTCCATGTACAGCGCACCCCCATCTCCGGCATCGTGCGCACCGTGCTGCACCAGTCCGGTCAGTTCCGTTCGGCGGATCTGCCCGAGGCCAGTGCGGTGAACGAGCGCAACAGCATGGTCATCGACACCGCCGGTGGCGCGCGGCTCGTGGTCGTGCAGATCGCGGGTCTGCTGGCGCGGCGCATCGTCTGCGACGCGCAGGCCGGTGACAAACTGACCATCGGCGATACCTACGGCCTGATCCGTTTCGGGTCCCGGGTCGACACGTACTTCCCGGCGGGTACCGAATTACTCGTCGAACCCGGACAGCGCACGATCGGGGGCGAGACCGTGCTGGCCGTACTTTCCACCGACTCATGATGGAGCAGGCCCTGCCCACACCGCAGCGAAGGCGCCGGACCATCCGGCTGTTGCCGAGCATCGTGACAATCATGGCGCTGTGCGCCGGACTGTCCGCGGTGAAGTTCGCCCTGGACGACAGGCTCGACATTTCCTTGGCGATGGTCGGCGCCGCGGCCGTACTGGACACCCTCGACGGCCGGCTCGCCCGGATGCTGGACGCCACCACCAAGATGGGCGCGGAACTCGATTCGCTCTCCGACGCCATCTCCTTCGGTGTCGCGCCCGGTCTGGTGATCTATATCGCGCTGCTGGACAGCAACAGCGCGGGCTGGATCATCGCGCTGGTTTTCGCGGTGAGCCTTGTGCTGCGCCTGGCCAGGTTCAACACCCTGCTCGACGACGACACTCGACCGCAGTGGGCGCGCGAGTATTTCGTCGGCGTCCCCGCACCGGCGGCGGCGCTGATCGCGCTGGTGCCGATCGGGCTGTACGTGCAGTTCGGCGACGGCTGGTGGGTCGGCTACTACGAGGTCGCGGCCTGGACCTTGTTCGCGGCGGCGCTGGCGGTCAGCACGATTCCCACGCTGGCCATGAAGTCGGTATCGGTTGCGCCGCAGGCCGCTGCCGGGCTGCTGGTGCTGACTGCGCTCGCGGCGGCGCTGCTGGTCACCTATCCGATCGTGCTGCTGCTGGTGCTGGTCGCGCTGTACCTCGGGCATATCCCGTTCGCCTGGCATTCGCAGCGCTGGGTGGCCGCGCGTCCGGAAACCTGGCAGCACAAGCCATCCGAACGCCGGGCCCAGCGGCGGGCGCAGCGGCGTCGGCCCGCGCTGCGGCGTCCGGCGATCCGCGGGGCGAGCCGCCTGCGGCTGCGCAGTCCGGGTAAAGACCGTCGGGTGGACGATCTGCACCTCTGAGCTGTTGCGGCTCTCCTGGTATTCCTTAAGGAATCGTCTAGGTCGCGCGGGAATGCTGCGCCTATGAGCAGCGTTGCGGCACTTGGTGGTTTGGGCTTCTGGGGATTCGATCTGGGTCGGGTTTTCGGTGGTGGCCGGACCATCGGGTCGGCCACCGAACTGTCGAAGGCCGGGTGGATCCCGACCGGTACCGTCATCTTCGGCGGCCGAGCACGGAAGAAGGTGGCGGTGGAACCGGATGGATTGCGCCAATTCCAGGCGCATCGCCCGCGCCTGTTCGCGCTCGCCTATCGGATGCTCGGCTCCGCGACCGAGGCCGAGGATGCGGTACAGGAGACCTACCTGCGCTGGGATGGCACCGACCGCACCACGATTCGCTCGGCCGAGGCCTGGCTGACCACCGCGGTCGTGAATCTCTGCCGCACCTGGCTGGTTTCGGCGCGGGCCCGCCGGGAGACCTATGTCGGGCCTTGGCTGCCCGAGCCGGTACCGACCGCGCGCGGGGAGCTCGGGCCGTTGGAGACGGTCGAGGAGCGCGAGCTGGTATCGCTGGCGCTGCTGACGGCATTGGAACGGTTGAGCCCGATCGAGCGCGCGGTTTTCGTGCTGCGCGAGGCGTTCGGATACGCACACCGGGAGATCGCGGACATGCTCGCGGTATCCGAGGCCAATTCGCAACAGATCTTCCGCCGGGCCGGTATCCGGGTGCGCGAGGGGCGGCCGCGCTTCGATGTTCCGGCCGACCAGGCCCGCGAACTGATCGAGCGCTTCCTGAAGGCGGCACGGATCGGGGATATCGAGGCATTGGAGCGGATGCTCGCGGCCGATGTCGTCTCGACCGCGGATGGCGGCGGTCAGGTCACCGCGGCTCGGCGCCCGATCGTCGGGGCTCCCGCGGTCGCGCGGTATGTGGCCGGACTGTTCCGGTGGGAGGTGCCGGGGATGGTGATGGCGCTGGAGGAGATCAACGGCGCGCTCGCGGTCGTCGTGCGGTTGGCGGGGGAGCCCGCACTGGTCGTCGGCGTGGACACCCTCGACGATGCGGTGACCGCGCTGCGCTTGATCGTCAATCCGGAGAAACTGTCCTATATCGGGCGGGCGTGACGCGGGTCATTTCCCGAGGCTGTCAGGGATCGGTGGGCTGTCCCGTCTAAGGGGTGTCGGCCGATCGAAAGGGAGCCACATCATGACCGGACAGCATCGAATCGTCGTCCTCGGCGCCGGATACGCGGGGTTGGCGGCGGCCCGCAGGTTGGCGCGCACCGCCCGCGACGCCCAAATCACCGTTGTCGACGCCCGCGCGACCTTCGTCGAACGGGTGCGGCTGCACCAATACAGTGCGGGGCAGTCGATTCCGGAATGGGATCTGCGAGAATTGCTCGAACCCAAGCGAATCCAGTTCGTGCGCGCTCGGGTGCAGGGGATCGATACCGATCACAAGCAGGTGATCCTCGACGGCGCACCGGATCTCGAATACGACTCGCTCATTTATGCGTTGGGCAGTACAAACGATCCGGCGGGCGTTCAGGGAGTGGCCGAGTACGCGTATTCGGTTTCCACACCGGAGGATTCGGAGTATCTGCGGGCCGGTATTCCGGCGGGGCGGATCGTGGTGGTCGGTGGCGGCGCCACGGGTATCGAGCTAGCCGCGGAACTGGCCGAGTCCCGACCGGATTCGCGGGTATTGCTGCTCGGCTCGGATCAGCCCGCATCCTGGCTGTCGACGCGGGCGCGCGATCATGTGCGACGGGTGCTGGAGCGGCTCGGGGTCGAGATTCGTTCGGACGCAAAGGTTATCGAGGTGACCCCGGAAGGCGTGCGGTTGACCGACGGGGGCGTCGTCGAGGCCGCCGCGACGGTGTGGACCGCCGGATTCGGGGTGCCGGAGTTGGCGGAGCGAGCCGGGCTCACCGTGGACGGACATGGTCGGGTGCTGACCGACGAGACGTTGCGGTCGGTATCGCATCCGGATGTCTACGCGGCGGGCGACGCCGCGGTGGTCGCGGGTCCGGGTGGTCGGGAGCTGCGGATGGCCTGTGCGACGGCGTTGCCCACCGGCAAGTACGCGGCCGATGCCGTTGTCGCACGGCTGGCCGGTCGTGCACCCCGTGAGCTGCGGTTCCGTTACTTCTTCCAGTGCATCAGCCTCGGTCGGCGCGATGGCGTCATCCAGTTTCTGCACGCGGACGACTCGCCGGGACGGACCGTGCTCACCGGGCGGAGGGCGGCCTGGTTCAAGGAGCAGATCGTGCGTGGTGCGGCGGGGGCGGCGCGCCCCTGAATATCGTCAACTAATGGTTGACGAAATAGGATCGTCAACCTATGGTTGACGCATGACATTCAACGTACGCCTCGACGATCTGATCGATGGCATCAAAAAAGCACGTCCGGACAATGTGCTCGACCAACTCTCCGATGCGGTGGTCGCGGCCGGGCACCTCGGCGAAGTGGCCGATCATCTGATCGGCCACTTCGTGGATCAGGCCCGCCGCTCCGGTGCATCGTGGACCGATATCGGCGCCAGCATGGGCGTCACCAAACAGGCCGCGCAAAAGCGGTTCGTGCCCAAGGGGCCGGGTGATCCGGCGACTATGGATCCCAACGCGGGCTTCGCGAAGTTCACCCCGCGTGCGCGAAAGATGGTGGTGGCCTCTCAGGAGTCGGCCCGAAACTTCGGTAATTCGGAGATCACCGTCGGACATCTGGTGCTGGCCCTGCTGTCCCAACCGGAAGGCCTCGGCACCAGGGAGATCATTGCGCAAGGGGTGCAACTCGACGCGGTCCGGGATGCGGCAACCGACGCCATCGCCCGACAGCCCGCCGATCCGGCGCAGGTGCCGGCGCTCATTCCGTTCGGCGCCGAGGCCAAGAAGGTGCTCGAGCTGACCTTCCGTGAGGCACTGCGCCTGGGACACAACTACATCGGCACCGAACATGTCCTGCTCGCCCTGCTCGAACAGGAGAACGGTTCCGGAATCCTGTCCGATCTCGGCGTCGACAAGGCGAAGGCCGAAGCCGATCTGACCGAACTGCTGTCGGTGATCGCCGCCGAGAAGTCATGAACGCCCGGGCCGCGTCCATCGCTGGACGACGTCGAATTGCCTGGATAGTCATCGGCATTCGATCCACGCACGCGGCCAGGACACGGCAGCGCAGGGCCATCCGATCGCGGGGGATGTCGGTGCGACGCGGCTCACGGATCCCGCTCGAATACCGTGAGCCCGTTGCCGCGTGACGGCGGCTCAGTTCTCCGGGACGTTGCGGGCGAGTTCGTCCAACCAGGCGGCGGCGGAGGCGTCGCTCGGCGCACGCCAGTCGCCGCGCGGTGAAAGTGAGCCGCCCGAACCGACTTTCGGGGCATTGGGCAGGGTGGAGCGTTTGAACTGGCTGGTCTGGATGAAGCGGCGCAGGAATTCGGCGAGCCAGTGTTTGATGATCGGCAGGTCGTAGGTGTTGCGCTGGTCGGCCGGAATGAGGTCCGGCCAGCTGCCGCGGTCGCGCTCGGACCAGGCGTGCCGGGCCAGGTAGGCGACCCGGCTGGGGCGGTAACCGAAGCGCAGCATGTAGTAGAGGTGGAAGTCCTGCAGTTCGTAGGGGCCGACGGTGGCCTCGGAGCTCTGGCTCGGTGCGGTGGAATCATGGCTGGGCACCAACTCCGGCGAGATCTCGGTCTGCAGGATCGATGACAGCACCCGGCCCGCGTCGGGGCCGAACTGATCGGTGTCGACCGCCCAGGCGATCAGATATTTGATCAGTGTTTTGGGGACCGAGGCGTTCACGCTGTAGTGCGCCATATGGTCGCCGACGCCGAAAGTGCACCAGCCCAAGGCAAGTTCGCTGAGATCGCCGGTGCCGACCACGAGTGCGTGGTGCTGGTTGGCAAGTCGGAACAGATGCGAGGTGCGCTCGCCCGCCTGCACATTCTCGTAGGTGATGTCGTACTGCGGAATACCTTCGGCGGCAGGGTGATTCAGGTCGCGCAGCATCTGGGTGGCGGACGGGCGGATATCGATCTCCTGCGCGGTCACGCCGAGCGCGTCCATCAGCGCGTGCGCGTCGGTGCGGGTTCGGGTGCTGGTAGCGAAGCCGGGCATGGTGTAAGCCAGCACATTCGCGCGCGGCAGGCCGAGCCGGTCCATGGTTTTGGCCGCGACGATCAGTGCCTGGGTGGAGTCCAATCCACCGGATACGCCGATGATCACGCGCTGGCTACCGGTCGCACGCAATCGGGTGCTCAGGCCCTCGACCTGGATGTGATGTACCTCTGCGCACCGTTCGTTGCGCGCGGCCGGATCACTGGGAACGTAAGGGAAGCGCTGGATTTCGCGCCCCAAGGTGATGGCACTCGTCGGAACCGGCAACTCGACCTCGATACGCCGCAGCCGCACCAGCCGGTCGCGGTGATCGTGCACATTGTCGGCGAAACTGGTGGTGCGGATGCGATCCGCGGCCAACCGCTGCAGATCGAGATCTGCGGTGATCAACTGGGGATGGTCGGAGAACCGCTCACCCTCGGCGAGCAGGTCGCCGTTCTCGCAAACCAGCGCCTGTCCGTCCCAGGCCATATCGGTGGTCGATTCACCGTGTCCCGCAGCCGAATACAGATAGGCGGCCAGATAGCGCGCCGAATGCGAGGTGCACAGCGCGCGCCGATAGTCGGCCTTGCCGATGACGATATTGCTCGCCGACAGATTGACCAGCACCGTCGCACCGGCCAGCGCGGTATATCCACTGGGCGGCAACGGTACCCAGCCGTCCTCACAGATCTCCAGGTGGAATACGAAGCCGTCGAGATTGGTCGCGGTGAACAACAGATCGGATCCGAACGGCACCCGCTGACCCGCGATCGTGATGTGGTTGTCCAGCGTTTCGCGCGCCGCCGCGAACTGGCGTTTCTCATAGAACTCGCGATAGTTCGGCAGATAACTCTTGGGCGCCGCCCCGAGGACGGTGCCGCGGCATACCGCGATGCCGCAGTTGAACAGCCGCCCCTGCGTCCGCACCGGCGCACCGATCACCAGCACCGTATCGATCTCGGCGCTCGCCGCGACTACATGCTCGATTGCCGCGGCCACTGCATCGTCGAGCGCATCCTGGTGGAAAAGATCGTCGGCGGTGTAGCTGGAGAGTCCGAGTTCGGGAAAGACCGTCAGCACCACGCCTCGGGCGGCCGCTTGCCGAGCGAGCTCGAGTGTCTGCTCGACATTGAACGTGGGATCGGCGACCCGGATCCGCGGCACCGCGACCGCCACCCGCGCGAACCCGTGCCGATAGAGCGAGTCGAACGGCAATGCGGGCACGGGCGTCCCCCTTCGGGATCGTTGATCTTCCTCCATGGCGAAATCTACGCCCGCCCGCGCAGGCCCCCGCCCCAGCGCGGCCATTTCGCCTTGGTCTTCGGTTCCTCCATGAGCGGCCCGCGCTCGATATCGGTGACCAACAGCGGCAGCTGCGGCGCGAGTTCGTCGAGCACCGCCAGCGTGTGCCCGCCCTGCGCGGCCCGGTACTCCGGCATGGTCAGGCCGACGATCTGCAGGAACTGCATCCGCCCGTGCGGGGTGTCGATGGCGCCGAGTTCCGGGTCGACGGTGAAGGCGACGGCGTGGATATCCGAATCCGGATGGTCCGCGGCGATCGGGCCGTTCGACTTGATGGTGTGGCCCGGTGCGAACCAATTCCCGGATTGGAACACGTAGCGGGCCAGATTCTGCAGGAAGTTCGCCGGCCAGACCGGCGGCTTCTCGTCGGCCGGTGTGCGCAGCAGGCGGAAGGTGAATTCGAATCCCCAGCCCGATTCGTCCGGGTTATCCCATTCCTTCTCGTACAGCTCGGTCATCCCGTAGCTGATGTAGTGCCAGTGTGGGACCGGTTCGGTGCGCGGATAGGCGCTGACGCCGTCCAGCGGATCGGGCCCGCCGAGCGACCAGGGGACCCCCGTCCCCCAATGGCTGGGTGCGGTGTCGTGGTACAGCTGCTCCAACGCGGCGTCGATAGCGTTCCAGCCGGGACTTTCACTCACCTGGACACCATAAGGTCGGCGCCGATCATGCGCCGCGCTGTGCTTGATTGGTGGCGTTCGTGGGGCCCTCCATGGTCACGCTTCGCTACCGCCTCCGGGCCCGTCGCTCACGCCGCGGAAGCCGATCGTAAGCCATTGGCGGACAGTCATTTGCTGGTCGCCCGACCCGGGGCGGTGCCGCGGATCCCGGACTGGTCGGCCTGTCGGGAAAGGGCTGATCCGGCGCACCGGTAAGCTATAGCAATGGCGGATGACATGGATTCCGACCTGGTTGCGGGGGAACGACGCGCTGATCTCGAGCGTGCGCTGACCTATGTCTCCACCGAATCGCAGCCCGACGGCAGCTACATCATCAATGGCGACCTGCCGCCCGATGTCGCGCCACCGTTCATTCGGGCGATCATGCGGGTGGAGGCGGAGTTGCTGCTGAACGACGCGGAACTCGTAACGGTCGATGAGGGTGAACCACGCACGCCCGAGGAGCGCCGAGCCGATGCTTTCGTCGCATTGATACTCCGGGTGGACGACCGCAGCTCGGCATGAGCCGGCGCTGGGCAGCGCGGCGGACCTTGCACTCGATACCCCTGAGTGCTAAAAAGGGCTTGGCACTCTCGACGTGTGAGTGCCAGGTCGGGACGGTGAGACCGGGTTCCATCGACACCCTCGGTCGTCCGTCGCGGGCACCGAACCTGGCCAGCGTAAATGGGGCGATCCAACCTGCGATCGACCTGTGTGTCAGCCATATACATGTGGAGGATCTCAACGCAATGGCCAAGACAATTGCGTACGACGAAGAGGCCCGTCGCGGCCTCGAGCGGGGTCTCAACGCCCTCGCCGACGCGGTCAAGGTGACGCTGGGCCCCAAGGGTCGCAACGTTGTCCTGGAGAAGAAGTGGGGCGCCCCCACGATCACCAACGATGGTGTTTCCATCGCCAAGGAGATCGACCTGGAGGACCCGTACGAGAAGATCGGCGCCGAGCTGGTCAAGGAAGTCGCCAAGAAGACCGACGACGTCGCGGGCGACGGCACCACCACCGCCACCGTGCTCGCCCAGGCGCTCGTACGTGAGGGCCTGCGCAACGTTGCGGCCGGCGCCAACCCGCTGGGTCTGAAGCGCGGCATCGAGAAGGCCGTCGAGGCCGTCACCACCAAGCTCCTCGCGACCGCCAAGGAGGTCGAGACCAAGGAGCAGATCGCCGCCACCGCCGGTATCTCGGCCGGCGACGCGTCCATCGGTGAGCTGATCGCCGAGGCCATGGACAAGGTCGGCAAGGAAGGCGTCATCACCGTCGAGGAGAGCAACACCTTCGGGCTCCAGCTGGAGCTCACCGAGGGTATGCGCTTCGACAAGGGCTACATCTCGGGTTACTTCGTGACCGACCCGGAGCGTCAGGAAGCGGTCCTCGAGGATCCGTACATCCTGCTCGTCGGTTCCAAGGTTTCCACCGTCAAGGACCTGCTGCCGCTGCTGGAGAAGGTCATCCAGGCCGGTAAGCCGCTGCTGATCATCGCCGAGGACGTCGAGGGCGAGGCCCTGTCGACCCTGGTCGTGAACAAGATCCGCGGCACCTTCAAGTCCGTTGCCGTCAAGGCGCCGGGCTTCGGTGACCGTCGCAAGGCGCAGCTCGCCGATATCGCCATCCTGACCGGTGGCGAGGTCATCAGCGAAGAGGTCGGCCTCTCCCTGGAGACCGCAGGCATCGAGCTGCTCGGCCAGGCCCGCAAGGTCGTTATCACCAAGGACGAGACCACCATCGTCGAGGGCGCGGGTGACGCGGAGGCCATCAAGGGCCGCGTCGCGCAGATCCGCACCGAGATCGAGAACTCGGACTCGGACTACGACCGGGAGAAGCTGCAGGAGCGTCTGGCCAAGCTGGCCGGCGGTGTTGCGGTGATCAAGGCAGGCGCCGCGACCGAGGTCGAGCTCAAGGAGCGCAAGCACCGCATCGAGGATGCCGTGCGCAACGCCAAGGCCGCCGTCGAGGAGGGCATCGTCGCCGGTGGTGGCGTGGCCCTGCTGCAGTCGGCTCCGGCGCTGGACGACCTGAAGCTCACCGGTGACGAGGCGACCGGTGCGAACATCGTGCGTGTCGCGCTGTCGGCTCCGCTGAAGCAGATCGCCTTCAACGCGGGCCTCGAGCCCGGCGTTGTCGCCGAGAAGGTCTCGAACCTCCCGGCCGGCCACGGCCTGAACGCCGACTCGGGCGAGTACCAGGACCTCCTGGCCGCCGGTGTCGCCGACCCGGTCAAGGTCACCCGTTCGGCCCTGCAGAACGCGGCCTCCATCGCGGCCCTGTTCCTCACCACCGAGGCCGTCGTCGCCGACAAGCCGGAGAAGGCCGCCGCTCCCGCCGGCGACCCGACCGGTGGCATGGGCGGCATGGACTTCTGAGTCCTGCTCCCCAGCAACACCTTTAGACCCGAAGGCCGGGCCACCATCAGGTGGCCCGGCCTTCGGCCTTTGGTTGGCCTATTCGAACCGCAGCTTTGATCTGGTGAGAACTCCAGGGGCGCAATGGGTTGGATTGCGCGTGGGCGGTTATCGGAGGGGGATTTCGACACTCGCGGCGTTATACATCGTGGGGGCTATTCGAGAACGATGAACGGAATGGCGATAGCCGAACGGATCAAGGCCAATGGTTCGGTGGAAGGGGTTGGGGCGGGGGTTAATTCGAGGCGGCGCTCAGGTCTTGGGAGGGCCGGTTGGGGGATTTGGCGGTGCCTTTGGCCGTTGGGGTGGGGGGTTCGATTTGTTGATCGGCGGCTGTCTCGGGAGCATTGTCGACCGTCGGATCGGAGACGACTACCGGGGTGGGGGGATCGGGTTCGGCGGTCGGTGTGATGGTCGGCAGTTCGGGATCCGTCGATTCGGCTGCGGCCTCTGCGGCAGCGGCCAGGCGTAGGCGTTCGGCGAGTTCGTTGAAGATGTAGAAGTTGGGGATCTGGCCTACGGGGGTGAGCGAGACCCAGTTGCCGTCGACCTTCATGCGGACCAAACCGCTTCGGGCGTCGATCAATTGGATCTGTTCCCAGGTGTAGGCCCGGCTGTGGAAATAGAGTGCGGTGAGGTCGAGGGCGATTTCGCCTAAATGGACGGTCGCGCCGTCATCGATGGCGGCCACGGCGCGGGGGAGCTGGGCCAGAGTGACGGCCGACTGGATGGCCCGGCCCCAATCGCGCGCGTCGCCGAACAGGGTGTCGTCGAATGCGGCCTCGGCGCCGTCGGGGCCCGACATCCGCAGCGAATACTCGGTGTGGGCGGAATTCTGGAAGGGGATGACCTGCTGGCGCACTTCGGCGCTGTCCCAGCGGAACCCGGCCACCTGCTCACCGGAGCGGTACACGGTCATGCCGACATCGAACAGATCCAGCCGTGCGGCGCGGTGCCGACGATTGCGCCGCCCGCGGAAGAATGCCATCGACGCGGGCACCAGGGCGAGCAGACCGATCGCGAGCGCACCGGGATAGGCGCCGACCGTCACACAGATAACTCCCACGGCCGCGAACCCGCCCGCGACGATCCCGCAGCCACGCATGAAAGTGTCGCTCGTCGGCGCCGGTAGAAAGGTCTGTCGGTGCGTGCCGAGCTTCTGATATTCGGCCATCAGGTGGATCAGCTGCGACAGTGGAACCTTTTGTGGGCCGCCGGTTCCGACATCGCCATGGCTCGGAGTGGTCAATTGTCCCTCCATGAGGCGGTTTTCCTCCGCGGCGAAGCGTATGACACTCGCCCGAAGGTCGCCACCCCAGCCGCGTGCCCGGTCAGTCGGCCGAGCTTACGTCATCGCGGCGGCCTACCTGCGATGGGTGCGGGCGTTTCGGAGTGATTTAGATCAAGTTGTCATACGGCGAATAGGCCGATGGCCGGTCCGCTGAACGAACCGGCCGCGCGGCGGGATCAGATTCCGTCAACTGTCAGGACGGCGAACGGCATGGTCGGGGTGCCGGGTCCCATCGGCCCGCCCTTATCGAATTGGGAAGAGACAACCAGCGTTCGACCATTGCTGCGTACCAATGTGGTGGGAATGCGCAGGGAGTCATCGGTGACCGTGCGTTCCAGCTCGACGGTCGCGCCGTCATCGCTGATCTGCCAGCGGGTAATGGTGTTGCCGGTATTCTGCGCCGCCCACAGCGTGCTGCCGTGCAGTTCCAGTCCGTCACCGTGTTTCAGGTCGGCGCCGCGCATGGTCACCTTGCGAATCTCCGGCGAATTCGCCGCGGTCGCGATGCGATACAGCTCACCGGAATTCATATCGACGATCAGCAGATAGCGACCGGAATCGTCGGACACGATGCCGTTCAAGGTAAATGCGTCCGGCGCGTGCGCGCTGATAATGGTGCTCAGGTCGAATTGTGTTGTCAGAATGGCCTTTCCGCCGTGCGCCGCGGTGACCTGCTCCGGGGTGACCCGGTAGACCACCGGTCGCAGGCTGTCGGTCAGATATGCGCTGCCGTCCGGCGTAATGGCCAGATCATTGACCAGGCTCGGTTCGGTGCCGGTGATATCGAAGCGGGCGACCAGTGCACGGCTGCCGGTGTCGTAGACCGCGACTCCGGCGGTCGAGTCGATGACCCACAGTCGCCCTGCCGCATCGACTTTCAGGCCATTGGCGGTTTTGCGGCCGTCAGTCCCCTCGGGCAGGAAGATTTCGGCTCGCGTGGCGCCGGGCGTCGCGCGGTAGACGGCGCCGTTGGCGTATGAGCCGACGTAGGTGTCACCGGTGCGGGGGTCGACGGCGATGCCCTCCGGGTAGACGCGATCACCGGGCAGTTCGTATGCGGTGCTGATGCGGGTCGCGGGTTGGCTCGCGGCCTCCGTCGCGGTGCCGCACGCCGTGACGGAGGTGCAGGCAATGGCGGTGGCGATGGTCGAGATGGTGCGGAACATGCTTGTGGCTCCTGATAGTCGAACATCCGGATGCATTCACATCTTAAGATGTGTACGAACGTATATTAGAACTCTAATCAACGTCAAGAGTCTAATCAGTAGACGGGCAGTTACCATGCGGATATGACGTCCATGCACTCCTCCGAGCGCCTCGGCTCGTATCTCAAGCGCGCCGAACAGGCCCTCAACTCGGCGAAGAGCGCGGCGCTCAAACCGGCGGGCCTCACCGTTCCCCAGTACGGGACCCTGCTGTTCCTCATCGAAAATCCGGGCATCAATGCCGCCGCGCTGGCCCGGCTGTGCGGGGTGACCCCGCCGACCATGAATACGATCCTGACCAATCTCCAGGACCGCGGCCTCATCGAGCGCACCCCGCACGCCTGGCACAAGAACGTTCTGGAGACCCGTCTCACCGAAGCGGGGGCGGCGCTCGCGCAGGAGGCGGACGTGAATGCAGTCCGCGTCGAACGCGCACTGGCCGACGAATTCACCGAGGCCGAACATGCCGCGCTGCGCGAACTGCTCACCCGCTGCGCCGATCTGCTCGACTCCATCCGCCCCGAATCCGCGCCGAAAAAATAGCTCCCGGATCAGATCGACCCGGGAGCTATTGGGGTACCGGCGATTTCACGCCGGAACGACCACTGCCGCTTCGGTGCGTGCCGGTCGGCGCAGGGTTGCGATGCCGAGCGCGAGTGCGACGAAGCCGACCGCGGCCGAGGTCCATGGGAGCCAGCTCGCGCCCGACGAATTCAGCACCGTGCCGCCGAGTAGTGAGCCGATGCCGCTGCCGAGGTAGATGGCCGAGCCATTGAGTCCGAGCGCGACGGTCGGCGCGTCGTGGGCAATGGCGAAGAGCCGGAATTGCTGCGGGATCAGGATCGCCGATCCGAAGAGGCCGGTCAGGCCGAGCACCGCGAAGACCGCCCAGTGGGCGTGGGTGGCCGGGCCGAGCAGTAACAGGCCGATGAGGCTGCCGACGAGTCCGACGGTCAGTGTGCGGGCCGGGCCGAAGCGGTCCACCGCCCGGCCCGCCTGTGAGTTGCCGATGACCTGACCGATGCCCATGACCAGCAGCAGCCACGCGAGTTGCCCCTGCGGCACCGATGGTGCGACGACGATCGGCAGGTAGACGATGGTCGTATAGCCCGCGGTCATCTGCAGCGTGGTCACCAGCAGAACCCGCAGCACGGCGGGCCGGGCGAGTACGCCGACGCGATCGCGCAATCCGGTACTCGGCAGGGTGACCCGCGGCAGCAGCAGCACCAGCGCGGCCGCGATGGCGCCGCCCGCCACGATCGCCCAGAGCACTCCGCGCCAGCCGATCCAACGCTCCACGAAGATGCCGATCGGCACACCCGCGACGGCGGACAGCGTGATTCCGGCGGTGACGACCGATAGTGCCCGGCCGCGGTGCGCGTCGTCGGCGACCACCCCGGCCACGGCGAAGGCATTGGCCTGGAATGCCGCCGCGCCGACCGCGGCAACGATGCGCGCTCCGGCCATCACCGAAAAGTCCTGTGCCGCGGCCTGTCCGATCATGCCGATGACGAAAAGCGCCGCACCGCCGCCCAATACCCAGCGCCGGTCCCAGGATCCGGTCGCGGCCGCGATGATCGGCGAGGCGATGGCGTAGGTCCAGGCGAACATGGTGGTGAGCTGGCCCGCGGTGGACACCGAAACGTCCAGGTCGCGGGCGATGAGCGGGAGCATGCCATTGAGGACGAAACCGTCGGTGCCCAGCACGAAGGTGCCGACGGCGAGTGGGATCAGGGATCGATACAGATTGTTCGATGGTTGTCGAAGCATCTTATGATGCTGAGATATAATTCGATGGTTGTCAAACGATCGGAGGATGAACGTGCGCCAGCTACCGCAGCCGAGCACCGGCGACCTGGACCTGATCCGGGTGCTGAGCGCCATCGCCGATCCGATCAGGCTGGAGCTGATCCGCTCGCTTGCCGGGGTCCGTGAACCGCTCAGTTGCGCCATCGACAAATTCGATGTCGAAATCACCGCTGCCACCGCGTCGCACCACTGGAAGGTGCTGCGCGACGCGGGTGTCACGACCACCTATGTCTCCGGCCGCAACCGACTCGTCGAACTGCGGCGTGACGATCTGGCGCAACGTTTCCCCGGCCTGCTCGATGCGATCATCAACAGCTCGCAACTCTGACCCGAGCACTCGACCTCCTGGTGTTCAAACGCCCCAAAAGTATTGGCTTTACCGGCGATCCCGTAGGAGGTGCACTTGGTGCGAGGACAAGCCTCGAATGTCACTCAGGGGTGGGGACAATGAACGGATTCATGGTCGTGATCGTGATCGGTATCGTGCTGTTGTACGGCACGATCGCGCTCATCAATCTCGCGAACCGCGACAGTCGGGGGCGCCGCAACCGCCGTAGTCGGAGTCGATGGGCCGCAGGTGGCGGTGGCGACGCAGGCGGCGGCGGTTGCGGCGGCGGCTCCAGCTGTGGTGGTGGTTCGAGCTGCGGTGGCGGTGGATGCGGCGGCGGCGGTGGCGGATGTGGCGGCGGCAGCTGATTCAGTCCGGCAACAGACTCTGAAATGCGCTGTCCACCAACGTCCTTCGCTGTGTGTCGGTACGTGGGAGCGCGTCGGGGGAGACGCGGGCCAGTTGGTTGAAGCCGTGGTAAATGCTCACGGCGACAACCGCTCTGGTCCGCGCCTGCCCGGTGGTCAGCCCCAATTCGCGCAGCAATTCCGCGACGTATTCGATGCGCCGGTCCGCGACTCGGCGTAGTGTCGCGGCGACCGACGGCTGGTCGGCCGAGGCCAGTAGCGCCAATTCGATGTGTCCGATGGCCGCGTAGTCGATGACCTGGGCGAAGAGTCGATGCAACCGCTCGGCCGGGTCGGTCTCGATGGCGATCTCGGCGATCACATCGTCGGTGCTGCGCTGCTCCCAGCGCGCCAGTGCCGCCTCGACGAGGGTCGCGCGGTCCTTGAAATGCCAGTAGAAGCTGCCCTTGGTGGTGCCGAGCCGCTTGGCGATCGGCTCGACGGCGACTGCCGCCAGACCGCCCTCCGCCAGCGCGTCCAGTGCGGCCTGTGCCCAGTCGTCGGCGGTGAGCCGGGTCTTCGCGGCCGCATCCCCTTTTGTCATTCCCGTACGCTACCGTATGGTCATTCCAGGCGGCCCCGTATGGGTCAGCGGAGGAATGTGATGCCGACTTATGGGCGAGTCGAATTCCCGAACGAGCCACGTTGGCGCGTTCGTCGGGACCGATTGGGATTACATCGATTCCTACGAAATAGCGTTGCCCCCCCGGCGCTCCTTTCGACCCGCGGAAATGGACCCGAAAGATATTCTTCGGCAACCCTTTTCCCGATCGCGAATGCGATGAACGCGAGCACGTGACCGCCGATGCGACGCGTGCTCCTCGACTTTGTCGTCTCGGTTCTCGTCGACGACGGCACGGTCACCATCACTTCGCTGGTCGAGTATCGAAATCACTGGGGCCGAGGGTATTTCGCCGTCGTGCGCCCATTCCACCGTCGGCTCGTGCCATGGATGCTCGCGCGCACCGCCCGCAGTTTCGCCGGCTGACGCGCCGTGTCGAACGGATGCGGGGACGCCCTTGTTCGGTGGTCGTAGGCTGAACCCATGTCCGATGACATGCGCGGTGTGCTCTACGACATCGACGGCGTGCTGGTGACCTCCTGGCACGAGATCGACGGTGCGGTCGACGCCGTGCGCCGTGTGCGCGAAAGTGGTTTGCGCCGAAGGTTTCTCACCAACACCACCTCTCGCACCTGTGCTGAGATCGC
This sequence comes from Nocardia sp. NPDC049526, assembly GCF_044465765.1. Taxonomy (NCBI): domain Bacteria; kingdom Bacillati; phylum Actinomycetota; class Actinomycetes; order Mycobacteriales; family Nocardiaceae; genus Nocardia; species Nocardia sp. NPDC049526. The sequence continues at coordinate 110,826 of NZ_JBITMA010000008.1, forward strand.
CGAGCGACTGCGGGACGCCGGGTTCGACGTCGATACCGCGGAGATAGTCACCGCCGCCCGGCTCACCGGCGAATATGTGGGCCGCCGCTACCCGGATGCGGCAGTCTGGGTGCTCAATCACGGCGATATCGCGGCCGACCTCGCCGAGCTGACTCTCGACGACGAAGATCCGGATGTCATCGTAATCGGCGGCGCTGGTACGGAATTCACACATGACGCGCTGAGCCGGGTGGCCGAACTGATGCTGGACGGCATTCCGGTCGTCGCGATGCACGGCGGGCTGACGTGGGCCACCGATACCGGGCTCCGCATCGATGCCGGCGCATACCTACCGGGTCTGGAGGCGGCAGGCAATGCCGAGATCGCCGTGGTCGGCAAGCCCGCGGCGGCCGGATTCCGAACCTGCGCGGACCTTATGGACCTCGACCCGGCCGAGGTGCTGATGATCGGTGACGATCTGCACTCCGATGTGCTCGCCGCTCAGCAGGCCGGTATGACCGGAGTTCTGGTGCGCACGGGCAAATTCCGGCCTGCCGTTCTGGCGGCGGCTTCGGCCACACCGGATCACGTCATCGATTCCGTCGCGGAACTGCCCGCGTTGTTGAAAGGTCTGTCGAAAGAATTATTCTAAAAAAGTCCTGTAAAACACTTTCGGCGTGCCGAACCCCTCGGTATCCTGCCGTTGCGGCAAACAATCAGTGACGACCACTGTGGCAGCAGTTAGATCGGAGAGCGGCATCCGGCAAGCGCAATAGCAACCGCGCGGCCAACTTTCGGCTAACACCTGTTTCGCCGAAGGTTGAGACGAACGGCCCGATCCATGACGAGGGGATCGGGCCCTTCGGTATTGTCTGCCCCAATGTCACAGGATGCGAATACGGGACGAATGTATGCCGGGCAACCCGTAGAGGACCGGCAACGTCAGCGGCGTGCGCGTTTTCTGGAATCGGGCCTGACGGTCTTTGCGCGCGATGGCTACGCCAATAGTTCGGTCGGCGCTATCTGTAAGGACGCCGGACTCTCCTCGAGGCAGTTCTATGAGGAGTTCACCGGCCGCGAATCCCTCCTACTCGAGCTCTACGAGCAGATCGATAGGGAATCGCGCGATGCGGTGACCGCCGCCCTCGAGAAGAAATCCGATGCGACCGCGCTGGAGATCATCGACGCCTCGGTGCGCGCCTACGTCGAATCCATCGGCTCCGATCCGCGCAAGGCGCGGGTGGCGCTGGTAGAGGTCGTCGGCGCCGGGCCGAAGGTGGAGAAGTTCCGGCTGGAGCTACGTCGGGTCTGGGGTTCGCTACTCGCCGGCGCCGCGGAGGATGCCGCCTTGCACGGCGAAATCCCAACGGGCGATTACGAGATGCGGGTGCTGGCCATCATCGGCGCGGTCAACTACGTGGTGGATTCCTGGAGCGGTTCGGATCCGCGCCCGCCACTAGACGACGTGATCCGGGTACTCAGCCGAGTCATCATGGGGGCGGTCGGCGCGTAGTTCCGGCGGCCGTCGGCTAGCGTGCGCTCTATGGAGACGGTTCCCATCCAGATGCCGGACGGCACCACCGTGCCGGTGCGGCTGTTCCCGGCGACCGGTGCGCATCGGCATCCGGTGCGCCCGGATGCGCCGCGTCCGGTGGTGGTGATGGTGCCCGGTCTCGGTGTCCCGGCCGGGTACTACGAACTGTTCGCCCAGGAGCTGGCCGCGCGCGGCTTCGATGCCGCGATCGGTGAGCTGCGCGGCGCGGGTGACAGTCGCCCGCGCCCGAGCGCCGCGAGCACCTTCGGCTACCACGAATTGGCATCGGTCGACTTCCCGGCGATCTTCTCGGTGGTGCGCGACCGTTTCCCCGACAGCACCCCGTATCTGCTCGGCCACAGCATGGGCGGCCAGCTGGCGGTGCTGTACGCGTCGCGGATCCGTGGCCGCCTGGGTGGGCTGATCCTGATCGCCTCCGGTACCCCGTATCACCGTGGATTCCGCGGTATTTCGGGTCCTGGCATGCTGGCCGCCACCGCGGTCATGTCGCTGACGGCCAATCTGGCAGGCTTCTGGCCCGGCGACCGCATCTCGCTCGGCGGCTTCGGACGCCAGTCGAAGGTGCTGATGTCGGATTGGGCCCGGCTGGCCCGCACCGGCCGCTTCGTGCCCGTCGATGCGGATATCGACTACGAGGAGCGGATCGCCGGACTGAAGCTGCCGGTGCTGTCCATCACCATGACGGGCGACGATCTCACGCCGAGCAGTTCGGCCGCACATCTGCTGGCCAAGATGCCGATGGCCGAGGTGACCACCTGGGTACAACCGGAACCGTTGGGGCACAACGGCTGGATCCGTCGGTACGGCAGCACGGTCGATCAAATCGAGAAATGGCTGCGGGACCGCTGATCGGACGCTTGATGGTGACCGCGGGCTCGGCGCTTCATCGACTGGGTGCACGGCCATCGTGGGTAGGTGGCCACCCTGGGTCTGCGCTGCGACGAAGCGCAATCGTGCAAGCCGTCATAGGCTGGTGCTCGTGTCGAATGAGCAACGGCGGCAACTACATCTGGATGTCGTGACGGAATTCCGCGCCAATGCGGGAAAGGTCGGCGGGCAGTTCGCGAACACACCGCTGCTACTGCTGACCACCACCGGTGCCCGCACGGGCGAATCCCGAACCTGGCCACTGGCTTTTCAGCGCGACGGCAACCGCGTAGTGGTCTACGCCGCCAACGGCGGACGGCCGAATCGTCCGGGGTGGTACCACAATCTGACCGCGCACCCTGAGGCCGTCGTCGAAGTCGGTACCGAATCATGGCCGGTGGTCGCATCGGTTGCCGAAGGTGATGAACGGCAACAGCTTTGGGAAAGCAAGCTGGTGGACGCGCCATTCCTCGCCGACTTCCAGGCCAAGGTCCCCTGGCAGATCCCAGTGGTCATCCTGACCCCGACCGGGCAGAAGCAGGACAACCTGCTCCGCTGATTCCTAAGTGGGGTCGGTTTCGCTGAGGTGTACGGCGAAGCCGTCGAGCATTGCGGTTAGGCCGATTTCGAAGTGGTCGGTGTTCGCGGTGGCGTCGGCGGCTGCGGCGAGGCTGTTGTAGTCGGGAGCGTTCGGGGTGGGTTTGCGGCTGCGTTGGGCTGCTACGGCGGCTACGGTGTGGCTGAGGATGTGCCCGATTACGTATTCGCGGAGGCAGCGGGCGAACTGCAGGGCTATCGCGGGGGTGAAGCCGACGCCTTGAAGGCGTTCGACCATCCAGTTGCCGGTTTCGATCGCTGTGGCGCTGCGGACCGGTCTGGTTGCGAAGATCGGGACGGCGTTCGGGTGGCGGCGGAGTGTGGAACGCAGGCGATGTGCGTAGGCGCTCATCAGGTCCGGCCAATCTTCCTGCCATGGAAGGGTTTCCATGTCGAGTTCGTCGAACATCGCCTCGGCGATGCCGTCGAACAGGTCCTGCTGATCGGTGAAGTGCCGGTAGGCCGCCATCGGGTCCGCCCCGAGTGCCGCACCCAATTTCCGCATGGTGAAGCCGTCGAGTCCGGCCGTATCGATGACGGTCAGCGCCGCCGCGGCGATATAGTCGCGATTCAGTGTGATCCGGGTTGTCGGCTTTTTCATGCGCTGATCAGCTCCACCAGCCGTGCGACGAACTCCTTCGGCTGTAGCTGGTAGGGCACATGTCCGCCAGGGAATTCCACACAGTCCCGGCCGAGTTCGTCGGCCAGCGCATGTGCGGCGATGTAGTACGGCTTGCCGACGCTCTCGCGTCCGGTCGCGAGCCGCCACGGCACCTCGACCTTCCGGAGGGCGGCCAGGTCCGGGTGGTAGTCGAAGCAGAAGGCGGGCAGTTCGCGGCGCAGCAGCAGGTCGGCATTGTTCAGCTGGCGGGTCATGGTCGACGGCTGCGTCCGGGTGATCCGGCGGAGTGCGGCTCCTATCGCGAGCGATGCGCGACTCGCGCCGGCCATGAGGGCCTGTCCCGCGCTCGACCGGAATATCCGTGGCACATTCGGCATGGTCAGCACGCCGAATGCCGCGAACGCGCGCATCGGACTTTTCGCGATGGCGAGTTCGCCGATGTCGGCGATCTCTTGCCGCGCAGGGCTTTCGGCGGGCAGCAGTTGGACCAGCGGAGGTTCGTGCACAACCGCGTCGATGAGCCGATCTTCATATGCGGCAAGCAATTCGAGCGTGATGATCGCAGCACCGCTGCTGCCGAAGATGTGGGCGCGCTCGATGGCGTAGGCGTCGAGAACCGCGATGACATCCGCGGCCTGCGTCGCGACATCGATCGCGGCGTGTGGCTCGGTGAGCGGGCTGCGCGAATTGCCGCGCCGGTCGAAGGTGATCACGCGGAAGCTGTCGGCCAGCAGTGGCACGACAGCTTCGTACATTCCGGCATCACCGCCGCCACCGGAGATGAGGACCAGATCTGGTCCGGTTCCGGCCGCTTCGGTGTGCAGCCGGGCGCCGGGGGTATCGACGATTCGTATGACGGTCACCGCGACTCCTTGTCTACAACGTAGACCGAGTCTACATCGTAGACATATCGCCGCGAGAAGTCGGCCCGGTGCCGGATGCACCGGGCCGGTTGGACGTGATTACCGCTCCATCAACATCTGGGTGAAGAACTCGTAGATGAGTCCGGCCTGGAAGGCCGACTGCTTGTTGTCGGCCGCACCGCCGTGGCCACCCTCGATGTTCTCGTGGTACCAGATCGTGTGGCCCTGTTCCTCCAGCAATGCCGCCATCTTGCGGGCATGGCCCGGGTGGACCCGGTCGTCGCGGGTCGAGGTGGTCAGCAGGATCGGCGGGTAGGCGGCGTCGGCGCGGACGTTCTGGTAGGGCGAGTACTTGCTGATGTACTCCCACTCCTCGGGCTTGTCCGGATCGCCGTATTCGGCCACCCACGACGCACCGGCCAGCAGCAAGTGATACCGCTGCATATCGAGCAGCGGGACCTGGCAGACGATGGCGCCGAACAGTTCCGGATAGCGGGTCAGCATGACACCCATGAGCAGGCCGCCGTTGCTGCCGCCGACCGCACCCAGTTGTTCATGCGTGGTGATGCCGCGGGCCACCAGATCCTTGGCGATCGAGGAGAAGTCCTCATAGACCTTGTGCCGGTTGGCCTTCTGCACCGAGGTGTGCCACTGCGGGCCGTATTCGCCGCCGCCGCGGATATTGGTCATCACCCAGGTGCCGCCGCGTTCCAGCCAGCCCATGCCGGAGGCGCCGCTGTAGGCGGGGGTGCGGGATACCTCGAAGCCGCCATAGCCGGACATCACCGTCGGGCCCGGGGTGTCCTTGCGGTCGCGGTGGCGGATCACGAAGTACGGCACCATGGTCCCGTCATCGGAGCGCGCGAAGAACTGCTCGGTCTCGATGCCATCGGCGTCGAAGAAGCCGGGCTCCTGTTTGAGTTGTTCGGTCCGGCCGCCGACCGCGCTTGCGAGCAGGGTGGCGGGAGTGGTGAATCCGCTTGTGGTCAGCATGAATTCGTCGCCGCCCTCGAGCGGGTCGAGATTCATCACACTGGTGGTCGCCATCGGCGGGGTGTCGGCGAGCGGCTCGCTGTGCCAGCCGTCCGGACCGGGCGTGAGGACGTAGAGCTTGGTCTGCACATCCTCGAGGGTGATCAACAGCAGATGGTTCTCGGTCCAGCCGTAGCCGTGCAGTGAAGTGTGCTCGTCCGGGGTGAAGATCACCTCGAATTCCCGTGCGCCGGAAAGGAATTTCTCGAAGTCCATGGTCAGCAGCGCACCGGCGGGGTAGGTCTTGTCACCGATTTCCCATGGCGACTTCAGCCGGACCAGGAACCAATCCTTGTACCAGGACTCGCTGGCGTCGGTCGGTACATCGAGATGCCGCAGACTGCCGTCGCTTTCGAGCAGGTACACCTCTTCGTTGAAGAAGTCGGTGGCACGGCCGACGAAATGCCGTTCATAGCCGGGTGTCCGGTCGTAGCCTGCCGAGACCGCGACATCGCCTGCCTCGCCCTCGAATACCGTTTCGGCCTCGATGAGCGGGGTGCCGCGCCGCCAGCGCTTGGCGATACGCGGATAGCCGGAATCGGTGAGCGAACCCGGCCCGAAATCGGTGCCGACATACACCGAGTCGATATCGATCCAGCGGATCTCGGATTTCGCCTCGGACAGGAAGTAGCCGCCGTCGGCGGGATCGATGAATTCCCTTGTTTCGATATCGAATTCGCGCACTACCTTGGCATCCGCGCCGCCGCGGGACAGGCTGATGAGCGCACGCGACTGCTCCGGCCGCAGCACCGCGGCACCGCCCCACACCCAGTTCTCGCCCTCGGCGGTGCCGAGTGCGTCCAGGTCGATCAGCACATCCCAGTCCGGCGCTTCCTTGGCGTATTCGGCGAAGGTGGTGCGCCGCCACAGCCCGCGCGGATGTTCGGCATCGCGCCAGAAGTTGTAGAGCCAATGGCCGCGCCGACCCGGGTAGGCGATCTTGGTATCGGTGTCGAGCATGTCCAGGATGCGGCGCTCGAGCTCGGTGAACCGATCGGAGCTGGCGAAACGCTCGACAACCACCTCGTTGTGCGCGCGGGCGAAGTCGAGGGCCCGCTCATCGGTTACTTCTTCGAGCCACAGGTAGGGATCGGTCACAGTCTGCTCAACGCCCGTCATGTCCACATTGTTGCCGAGAGGCTTTGAAGGTGAGATATCACTCGATGAATCGGGCAATTCGGGCGGCCTGTTACCGGTTGCTCGACATCGGTTCAAGGCGTGGCATACGTACCGGTCGGATCAGTAGGATCGCTGCTCCGATACCGAACCGAGGCGGAAGGTGGCCGGTTTGCCACAGTTTCTCTGGGAGCAGCACTGCTGCCTGCCATTACTGCATTCCGCTCGGATCGCCGACCTGGCGCGCTATCCGCTCGGGTCGTATTTATCGGTGAACGTCGGGTATTCACGCCAGTCGACCGAGGATTCGCTCGCGCTGCTGCACAAGTTCCGCCGGGATGCGCTGGGTGACGGTCGGTTCCGGCTGGTCGAGCGGTTCGCCGATATCGGTGCCGCCGATACCATTTCGCTGGCCTTCGACCTGGAGGATTCAGGGCCGTTGGGCGGTGATCCGGACAACCTCGAGATGTTCTACGAACTGGGCGTTCGCTCAATGCTGCCGACGTACAACCACGCCAACGCGGCCGGTTGCGGCTGTCTGGATGCCGATGACACCGGACTCACCGCTTATGGCCGAGATCTGGTGCGCAAACAGAACGAGGTCGGCATATTCGTCGACGGTTCGCACTGCTCCAGGCGCACCGGACTGGACCTCGCCGAATGCACCGAGGCTCCGATGATCTACAGCCATTCCAATTTCGCCGCACTGTGGGCGCATCCGCGCAATATCACCGATGAACAGGCACTGGCCTGTGCCCGGACCGGCGGGGTTATCGGTATCAATGGAGTGGGAATCTTCCTCGGCCAGAATGCGATCGATGGCCGGGCCGAGCGGGTCGCGGCAATGGCCGCGCATATCGAATATGGTGCGGAGCTCGTCGGGATCGACCATATCGGCATCGGATCCGACTACTCCTTCGATGCCGCGGATTTCAATGACATGCTCACGCAGGATCCGGGGGCGTTTTCCGACGCGTATTCCAAGTGGGGGCCGCTGCAGTGGGTGCCGCCGGAGGACCTACTGGGGCTGAGCGAGTTACCCGGCGTGGATGCGGTACTCGCCGAGCGCGGATTCAGTGCGGCCGATCGAGCGGCGGTATTCGGCGGCAACTTCGCCCGGGTCGCACGGCAGGTCTGGCGCGACTAGCGCGGTGCCTCAGTCACCGAGGTGCTCAGCGGCGACGCGCTTGGGGACGACCATGCGCCACGCCTCGATGATCAGTTCCGTCAACTCCGTCTCGTCGATGGCATCGAGCCGCACCCGGACCCAGTTGTACCGCTCGTCCCGCGGCAGTGGCATCAGGAACTTGTCCGGCTCACCCGCCACCAGCGCCGCCCGTTCCTGCTTGGGAAAGGCGAAACCCATGCGGGTCTCGTCCGTGGACAGCGCCAGGTACACGATTCGGCCCACCCGGAACTTGACCCGATCCCGCACCAGCGCCTCGGTCGTTCGCGGCAGGCTCAGTGCGATCCGGCGCACGTCATCGGAGGTCACCACCGGCCCATTATCGTCAGCCGAGCAGCACCGGCCAGCGGCGTCGGTGCTGGATCGCGGTCGTGTAAATAATGTTCACCGGACCGACGATTCGGCCTGGTGCGTACGTCGATGGGCGTCATCCTGATCAACAGCCGATGGCTATCAGTGCTGTTGGAGGCCTGAGTGGTTTAGTTCACCGCCGCCGTGTGTCACAGTCGACAGCCGAGGTATCGCAACCCTGTACAGCTGCCTGGACGCAGAAAAGTTGCGGTGCCATGTGGCGCGCGTCTCATAGTTGCAGGGGGACGGTGGGTGAAGTTACCCCGACAGAGTTAGGCTCGACGGCGTGACTTCCCATTACGACGTTGTCGTTCTCGGTGCCGGTCCTGGCGGTTATGTCGCCGCCATCCGTGCGGCACAACTTGGCCTCCGTACCGCGATCGTCGAGCAGAAGTATTGGGGTGGTGTCTGCCTCAACGTGGGCTGCATCCCTTCCAAGGCGCTGCTGCGCAACGCGGAACTCGCGCATATCTTCACCAAGGAAGCCAAAACCTTCGGCATCTCCGGCGACGTGAGCTTCGACTTCGGCGTCGCGTTCGACCGCAGCCGCAAGGTCGCCGACGGCCGGGTCAAGGGCGTCCACTTCCTGATGAAGAAGAACAAGATCGACGAGTTCGACGGTAAGGGCACCTTCACCGACGCGAACACCCTCTCGGTCGCCCTGTCCAGCGGCGGCACCGAGACCATCACCTTCAGCAATGTCATCATCGCCGCGGGCACCGTCACCAAGCTGCTGCCGGGCACCTCGCTCAGCGCGAATGTGGTGACCTACGAGGAGCAGATCCTCACCCGCGACCTGCCCGGCTCGATCCTCATCGTCGGCGCAGGCGCGATCGGCATGGAGTTCGGCTACGTCCTGAAGAACTACGGCGTCGACGTGCGCATCGTGGAGTTCCTGGACCGCGCGCTGCCCAACGAGGACGCCGACGTCTCCAAGGAGATCACCAAGCAATACAAGAAGCTCGGCATCACCATCACCACCGGTGCGGCCGTGCAGTCCATCGACGACGACGGTTCCAAGGTCACCGTGTCGATCAAGGACAACAAGACCGGCAACCTGGAGACGGTCACCGTCGACAAGGTGCTGCAGGCCGTCGGCTTCGCGCCCCGGGTCGAGGGCTACGGCCTGGAGAGCACCGGTGTCGCGCTCGAGCGCGGCGCCATCGCCATCGACGACAACATGCGCACCAACGTGCCGCACATCTACGCCATCGGTGACGTGACCGGGAAGCTGCAGCTCGCCCACGTCGCGGAGGCCCAGGGCGTCGTCGCCTCGGAGACCATCGCCGGCGCGCCGACGGTGACCCTCGGTGATTACCGGATGATGCCGCGCGCCACCTTCTGCCAGCCGCAGGTCGCCAGCTTCGGCCTCACCGAACAGCAGGCCCGCGACGAGGGCTACGACGTGAAGGTCGCCACCTTCCCGTTCACCGCCAACGGCAAGGCGCACGGCCTCGGCGATCCGACCGGTTTCGTCAAGCTGGTCGCCGACGCCAAGTACGGTGAACTGCTCGGCGGCCACCTCATCGGTCCGGATGTCTCCGAACTGCTGCCGGAGCTGACCCTGGCGCAGAAGTGGGACCTGACTGTCAACGAGCTGACCCGCAACGTGCACACCCACCCGACGTTGAGTGAAGCCCTGCAGGAAGCGTTCCACGGCCTCGCGGGCCACATGATCAACTTCTGATTCGTATCGAAGACGGTGGTGTCCGGGCCGAAAGGACCGGGCGCCACCGTTTTTCATTGGAGCTGAACAATGCGACGCAAATGGTTGATCGGTAGTGCGCTGGTGCTCGTAGTGGTGCTGGCGCTGGCGGTCGGTGGCTACTACCTGATGAACTCGCGCACCTTCCAACTGGCGGGGCGGCTCGTGAACCGAGTCGACACCACCGACAAGGTGGTCGCATTGACACTGGACGACGGGCCGACGGACAAAGCGCCCGAGGTGCTGAAAGTCCTTGCCGAAGCCGGGATTCCGGCCACTTTCTATCTCATGGGCCGGGATCTGGCCGCGCATCCCGAATACGGAAGGGCCATTGCGCAGGCCGGTCACGAAATCGGCAATCACACCTACAGTCATCGTCGGATGGTGCTCGTCTCCGGCGATACCGTCCGCGACGAGATCGAGCGAACCGACGCGGAAATCGCGAAAACCGGTTACCAGGGCCCGGTCACCTTCCGCCCGCCCTATGGCAAGAAGCTCTGGGCGCTCCCGAAGTATCTCTCCGACCACGACCGCACGACGATCACCTGGGATGTGGAACCCGACTCGGGCAAGCAGGCCAGTACCGACGCCATCGTCGCCGAAACCGTTTCCAAGGTGCGGCCCGGCTCCATCGTCCTACTGCATGTCATGGGCCAGTGGCACGAATCCCTCGCCGCCATCCCGCGTATTGTCGGCGAACTCCGTTCCGCCGGTTACCAATTCGTCACGGTCTCGGAGCTTCTGAAGCACTGAGAATCGTCAGAGCATGCCGTAGGCGTGGGTGGGTGTCAGGCGAACGAGGGCGCGGCGGTCGGTGACCATGGCCTTGCGGTATTCGTCCCAGTCGGGGTGCTCGCCCGAGCCCGCCCGGTAGTAGGCGACCAGTTCGTCGACAGTGGAGTCGTTGGGGTCGGCGGCGACGGGCGTGAGATCGACGTCGCCCTCGATGACTGCGTAGGCGAAGAAGTCGTCGCGGGTGACGTGGATGGCGGCCCACGGATCGCGCACCAGATTGTGGTACTTGGCCCGGTCGGCGGTGATGGAGATGCGGATGATCCCGTCGTCACCAACCACATGCAGCACATTGGACAGCTGTGGGCGACCATTGCGCCGGATCGTGGTGAGCACGGACCGCTTGGTGGTCCGCGCGAAATCAACAGCCGAGGAAATTTCCATACCCACACCAACCGACCGCAAGCCCCCGACCTTCCCGCTGGTCAGTTGATCACCATGTAATGGTCGCGGTATCGGTCGAGAGACCGTCGCCACCGGTACATGGTGATCATGTCGTCCCTGGAGTGGGTGCTGGGCGCGCATCCGCCGACCAGGTCGGGGTCAGTCGCGGTGGTAGGCGGCTTGGGCTTCGAGGACTCGGGGCATGTTGGTTTCGACGATCTGGATGAGGTCTTCGAGGCGTTCGGCGATCAGGGCTCCGAGCTCGGTGAGGGTGTATTCGACTCGCGGGGGGATGGTTTCCTGTACCTCGCGATGGACCATGCCGTCGCGCTCCAGGGCCTGCAGGGTCTGCGACAGCATGCGCTCGCTGACGCCGTCGACGCGGCGGCGCAGGGCGCTGAACCGGTACGGCCCCTCGCGCAGCGCGACCAGGGCGAGGGTGCCCCAGCGGCTGGCGACATTCTGGAGCACCGGTCTTGACGTGCAGTTCCGGGCGAATACGTCGGCTTCCAGCGTCGGATCGTCGGTATCCACCAACGGCGTGCGCTGAGTGGTCATGGAATCGATAGTACCCAACTTGACCAAAGTGTCTGCGGAATGCATAGTGCTTACTATTAGTTAGTACTTGACGAAGCGTACATATCCTTGGAGGTAGTCATGACCGTCGCCGTAACCGGAGCCGGTGGGCAGCTGGGCCGTCTCGTCGTCGAGGCGTTGTTGCGCGAGGGGACCACGCCGGTGGTCGCCATCGTGCGTGATCCGCAGAAGGTCGCCGATCTGGCCGAGCGGGGCGTCGAGGTCCGGCAGGCCTCCTACGACGACGCCGAAGCGCTCGACCGCGCGTTGGCCGGAGTCGATCGGGTGCTGTTGGTGTCCGGCAACGAGTTCGGTGCGCGAGTGACGCAGCACACCAACGTAATTCGGGCCGCCGAGCGGGCGGGGGTGAAACTGCTCGCCTACACCAGCATTCCGCGCGCCACCGAGAACCCGCTCATTCTGGCCCAGGAGCACCGCGGCACCGAGGAGGTGCTCGCGGAATCGACTGTTCCGCACACACTCCTGCGCAACGGCTGGTACTGGGAGAACTACTTCGGCGCACTCGGGCACACGGTCGAGTCCGGCGTTCTGCACGGTGCCGCGGGCTCGGGTCGCGTCGCCGGTGCCGCGCGTGCCGACTACGCCGAGGCGGCCGCGAAGGTGCTGATTACCGACGGGCACGCCGGCCGGATCTACGAACTCGGCGGCGATGAGCGCCTCACCTATGCCGAACTCGCCCAGGTGATTTCGCAGGCCTCCGGCAAGCCGGTGCGCTATGAAAACCTATCCGAGCAGGCCTACAGCGCGGCGCTCGAGCAGGCCGGTCTGCCCGGCAACTACGCCGCGGTGCTCGCGGATGCGGACGCCGGAGTCGGCGACGGCATCCTCGATGTGGACTCCGGCGACCTCCAGAAACTGCTCGGCCGCCCCTCCACCCCCGCCGTCGAGGTCTTCCGCGCCGCCCTCGCCTGAGGCAGCCGAGGGTGAGTTCACCGGGTCGCGCGCCGCCGTCGCACCCTGGCGATAGCGGCGTGCGAACCCGGTGTGCGTCACAGGAATTGGTTGGCGAAGACGCCGGGGTCGCATGCCCTGCTCACGGCACGGCATGCGACCTCGACCCCCATCAGACCCACTGCACCAATTGCAGGATGATGCCGTTCGGATCGGCCGTCTGGAAGTAGCGCTCACCCCAGGGCTCGGTTTCGATCGGCGTGACGATCGGCACGCCCTCGCCCTGGAGTCGTTCGTACTCGGCATCGATATCGTCCACGACGAACGCGACCAGTAGCCCCTCGCCCGCACTCCCTGCTTTGTCTTTCGGCTCGAAGCTGTCGAGGCCGGTGCGCAGGTAGCACAGGGTGAAACCGGCATCGGGCTGGGTGACCGAGACGAAACCGTCGGCCGACATCTGCTCGGTGAAGCCGAGGTGGTCGATGGCGAACTTTGCCGAGGCCTGCGGGTCGGCGACATTGAGCGAGATGGCGGAAGCGGTGATTTTCACAAGGTCCTCCTCGAGAGCTGGACTCGAATACTATACTAAGTACTCTGTACGTTGTAGAGAAATTCCCGAGTGGCCGCACCGCGACGTGGATCACGCCGATACGATCGGGATCTCGCGAACACGAGGAGGCGGCATGACCGAGCAGTCACGGGACCGCAGCAGCGCGGGCGATCCGCTGCGCACCTTGGAACTGCTGTGGCGCGTGCCCGCCGCATCGGTGCGCGGACCGAAGCAGCGCAGCAGTGTGGATGCCGTGGTCGCGGCGGCCATCGAAATCGCGGATGCGGATGGGATCGGCGCGCTCACCATGCGAGCCGTCGCTACCAAGCTGGGCTTGACTCCGATGGCCACGTACACCTACGTGCCGGGCAAGGCGGAACTCGTCGACCTCATGATCGACGCGGTCTATCGGGAGATGTCGCGTGCCGACCTGACTGATCTGCCCTGGCGCGATCGCGTCACGACGATCGCCGCCGAGAATCGCGCCATGCTGGTCCGCCACCCGTGGGTCGCCTATCTGCCGACCACGCGGCCACCACTCGGCCCGGGCGTCGCCGCCAAATATGAACACGAACTACGAGCCTTCGACGGCCTCGGTCTCGACGACCTCGAGATGGACGCCGCCGTCACCTATATCCTCGGCTTCGTCACCTCGGTGGCGCGCATCGCCATCGACACCGAACGCGCCGCCGAGGAGAGCGCCATGTCCGACCGGCAATGGTGGGAACGCGCCGCCCCGCTGCTGGCTCAATTCTTCGATGCCGAGCGCTACCCGCTGGCCGCCCGTGTCGGCGCGGTCGCGGGGCAGGCGCACGACTCCGCCTACAGCGCCGACCACGCCTACGAATTCGGTTTGGTGCGAGTCCTGGACGGCCTGGCCCAGCTCATCGAAAACCGCTGAGCCACAGGGGCTACTGATCGCCGGACTCGTTGTGCGGTTTAGGGTGCCGCGCGGTGTCCGCACCGCTGGGAAGCAGGAAGCTGGTGATCACGATGGACAGAAGAATGAATCCCGCCACGATCAACACGAGGCTGACAGTCATGACGGCCCCTTTCTCCTCTAGAGCCGACAGTTAATTGCCAGCTAGCTTGATGGAGGGGTTTCCGATCCGGGTGCTGTCACACTATGGTGTGCGACACACGTCGGTTATATATCTCGAAAGCTATGGTGCTGCCTGACGACTGGGATGAAAGTCGTCATTCTGTGCGTGTCGTGTTTCAGTTTAGAGGCTACTGAGGGCGATCGCTCTGAAATTGCTAAATCGAGAATGGGCGGCGTTGGCGTGGGGGTGAACCGTGTGCCAACGCCGCGGTCGGTCAGACGCCGTCGCGCTGGATCCGTAGCGCGGTGATGGTCGCGGCCAGCCCCTCGTACTGATTGATGAGCAGCACGATTTCGATCAGGCTGCGCTCGTCGTAGTGCTCGGCAAGCGCGGACCAAGTGGTGTCGTCGATATCGCGGGCTTCGACCAACTTGTCGACGGCGGCGAGCAGCGCACGATGCTTATCCGACCACCCGTCGGCAGCGGGTCCGGTGCGAACCCGGTCCAGGATCTCCGGCGTGACGCCCGCCCGCCTGCCGAGGCGAATGTGATGGTCCATTTCGTAGGCGCAGTCGCGCAGTTGTGCGACGCGCAGGATGACCAGCTCGGATTCGTGCCGGGGCAGTCGACCGCCCGGCATCAGCCGCCCGGAGAAGTGCAGCCAGCCGCGGAACAAGCCCCTGGTGCGGCCGAGTGTGCTGAACAGATGTGCGTCGTCCGTCCCTGCCGCGCGCGAAAGTATCTGCCAGACAACCCAATTGATCGGGCCCAGCTCGCGGAGCCGACCGGGTGAAATGCGTGGTTGCAACGCCGAAACCATGCTCATGCCTCCTTGTCCGCCGCCGATGGCGGGGTCCGTACTGCCGGACCGAATCCGAGCGTACTAGCGGGTAGGTCCGTGATCGTCGGGTCGGCGGCACCGAATTGTGCGGTGTGCGGTTGCGGGACCTCGGCTTATCGGCGGAGTTCTAGGGGTAACGCTAGGGGATCGGCCGGTAGGGGTAGATCCGACTGACCGGTTTTCTATAGCTGAATTGTGCTGGTCTTCTTGGCTTTCCGGTGGTCTTCGCGGCGACGGCGGGTCATCATCAGTACCGGCGCGGTGGATGGTGGGACGCCGGGTCGAACCGGATGAGGGTAGGGAATGCGCGATGCTTGTGAAGATCAAGACCGGAGCGGATCTCTCCGGGGCCGAACAGGAGTTCGTGGAATGCCTGCGGTCGTATCCGACGACCGGTGTCGCGTTGGTCGGCTTAGAGGTCGGCGATCACGGATCTCGTCGGGTCGATGCGATCATTCTGACCCCGCGTGGCATTACCGTGGCCGATATCAAGGGCTTCCGACGCCGCCAGAGTGGGATCCTGAGCATTCCGGGCGACGGTCCGTGGAAGATCAGCGCAGAGCCTGCCGATCTGGACGAGGAGATCTCCGGCAATCCCGTCGATCAGCTGGAGCACAGTATGCATGCGGTGAAGACCCGGCTCGAGCGGGCGCTGATCGATCCCGGCCACATCTGCGGCGCCGTCGTGCTGGTGCCGTTCCGTGGGGTCGCGGTGCGGCCTGCTCGAACCAGCCTGCGCCCCGGCATGGATGTCGTGGTCTCGAATGCCCGTGACGCGACCGAACTCCGTATCTACCTCGAGGGTTTCTCCGCCGGACCGCGCAGCTGGACCGCTGATCGGGTCTTCGCCGCCTGCGATGCGCTCGGCGCCACCGAAAAGCCTTCCCGCGCCGAACTGCTCGCCGACGGCTTCGACGAGGTACAGCCCAAAGCGCCGTCGCCGTCGGCGCGGGAGCTGCGCCGGCACGTCATCCCCGCGCCGCTGCCGCCGAGCAGGCGGCAGACGGCGGCGGGGTGGGTGGTCTTCGCGGTTGCCCTCGTCGGAATGGTGGTGGTCCTCATCGTGATCGCGAGCTCGCTCGCGCACGATTCGGCCGATCCGGCCCGCGACCCGGAGACCTCGACGACGAGCGTGACGCCCTCGCCGCCGCCGTACCGGCCGACCGAGTGCTGGCCAATGCAGACCAACTGCTGATTCAGAACGCGGCTTCGTCCAGCTCCATGATGTCGTTATCGATCGCGGCGATAATGTTCTTCACCGCGGTCAACTCGGGCAGTGCGTTCTTCGCGAAGAAGCTTGCGACAGCGACCTTTCCGGAATAGAACGCCCGATCCTTCGCCGGTGCTTCGGCGGCCAGCGCGGCGGCCGCGATCTCGGCCTGCACAAGCAGTCGCCAGGCGATGAGCAGATCGCCGACCGCGAGCAGGAAGCGCACCGAGCCGAGCCCGACCTTGTACAGCTCCTTCGGATCCTGTTGGGACGCCATCAGATAGCCGGTCAGCGTGGCCGTCATCGCCTGTACATCGGCGGCCGCGGTGGCCAGCAGCGCCCGCTCGGTTTCGAAGCGATTGGTCTTCGCCTCCAGGAAGGCGGCGATCTGCCCGTTGACGTGCGCGAGCGCCACACCCTTGTCTCGAATGATCTTGCGGAAGAAGAAGTCCTGCGCCTGGATCGCGGTGGTGCCCTCGTAGAGCGAGTCGATCTTCGCGTCGCGGATGTACTGCTCGATCGGGTAATCCTGCAGATAACCCGAACCGCCCAGTGTCTGCAGCGATTCGGTCAGGTACTGGTAGGCCCGTTCGGAACCGACACCCTTGACGATCGGCAGCAGCAGATCGTCGACCCGGTGCGCCAATTCGGCATCCGCGCCCGAAACCAGTTGCGCCACATCGGCATTCTGATGGGCGGCGGTGTAAAGGTATACCGCGCGCAGACCTTCGGCGTAGGCCTTCTGCATCGCCAGCGAACGCCGCACATCCGGATGGTGGGTAGTGGTGACGCGCGGAGCGGCCTTATCGGCCATCTGCGTCAGGTCCGCACCCTGCACACGTTGTTTGGCGTAGTCGAGCGCATTGAGGTAACCGGTCGACAGCGTGCCGGCGGACTTGATGCCGACCACCATGCGGGCGTTCTCGATCACCTGGAACATCTGCGCGATGCCGTTGTGCACCTCGCCGACCAGCCAGCCCTTGGCGGGCACATCGGTCGCGCCGAAGGTCAACTCGCAAGTGGGCGAGGACTTCAGGCCCATCTTGTGCTCGACACCGGTCACGTAGACGCCATTGCGGTCGCCCAGCTCGAGCGTCTCGTGATCGAACAGGAATTTCGGCACGTAGAACAGCGAGAGGCCCTTGGTGCCGGGACCGGCACCCTCCGGACGAGCCAGCACCAGGTGGAAGACGTTCTCGGCGGTCTCACCGACATCACCGCCGGAGATGAAGCGCTTGACGCCCTCGATATGCCAGGAGCCGTCCTCCTGCTCGACCGCCTTGGTGCGTCCCGCGCCGACATCGGAACCGGCATCGGGCTCGGTCAGCACCATGGTGCCCGCCCAGCCGCGGTCGTAACCCTTTGTGGCCCACTGCTTCTGCTGTTCGGTGCCGACGTTGAACAGCACCGAGGACATCACCGGGCCCATATTGAAGAAGCTCGCGGCCGGGTTGGCGCAGGTGAGCATCTCGTTGATCGACCAGATGACCGCGGCGGGCGCGGGCGTGCCGCCCATGCCCTCCGGCATGCCGAGCCGACTCCAGTCGGCCTCGTGCACGGCCTGGACGGTCTTGCGTAGCGGTTCGGGCACCGAAATCGAGAAGGTGGCCGGATCGTAGACCACCGGATCGCGGTCGGCCGCGACGAAGGATTCGGCTACCGGCCCCTCGGCCAGCCGCTTCGCCTCGGCCAGGATCTCCCGCACGGTTTCCGAATCAAGATCGCCGTAGGCACCCGTATCAAGGAGTTTGTCCAGTTCCAGCACCTCGAACAGGTTGAACTCGATATCCCGAACGTTCGCCTTGTAGTGACCCACCGGTCCTCCTCGGACTCACGCCTCCACGACCGGGCAGCCGCGGAATCGGCGTTTTGACGTTGTACAAAAAGAGCCTGCCGTACCGCTGTCTTGCTACGCAACCGTAGGCAGCGCGGGGCCCTCACAGCGGTTTGCCGACCGATTTCTGCAAACGTTCACACGGTGGAAATGTGCGAAACGGACTCGTCACCGAGAGATATTCCGGCGCAACAACTTCTGTCTAACGTTCGCACCACGAATACAGCCTCTGTATACAACCCGGTCTACAGCCGTGACCGGGGCAGAGGCGGGCGTATTCGGCGCGGCGCACGCAGCGCCGCCGAAGACCTGATGAAGTGAGAAGGGTGGCGCTCCATGCCAGAATCCCGTGATATCCGTCGATCGCGCTCGCGCCGCGTCAGCAAGGCGCTGGTCGCGCCGACGGCCGTCGCACTCGCCGGTCTGTTGCTGACCGGCTGTGGCGCCAAGGATGACGCCTCCAGCAGCGGCTCGAACGCCTCGTCCTGCGTCGATACCTCGAAGGACTCGATCAAGATCGGCTCACTGCACTCGCTGTCGGGCACGATGGCGATCTCCGAGGTGACCGTCGCCAACTCGACCAAGCTGGCGGTCGACCAGATCAATGCCGCAGGCGGTGTACTCGGCAAGAAGCTCGACCTGGTGCTGGAGGACGGCGCATCGGATCCGAAGACCTTCGCGGAGAAGGCCGAGAAGCTGATCAGTTCCGACTGCGTCGCCGCGGTATTCGGCGGCTGGACCTCGTCGAGCCGCAAGGCCATGAAGCCGAAGTTCGAGAGCCTGAATTCGCTGCTCTACTACCCGGTCCAGTACGAGGGTCTGGAGGACAGCAAGAACATCTTCTACACCGGTGCGACCACCAATCAGCAGATCCTGCCCGCGCTGGATTATCTGAAGCAGAAGGGCATCAAGTCCCTGTACCTGGTCGGCTCGGACTACGTCTTCCCGCAGACCGCCAACCGGGAGATCAAGGCCTACGCGGCGGCGAATGGCATCGAGATCAAGGGTGAGGACTACACCCCGCTCGGCTCCACCGACTTCTCCACCATTGTGAACAAGGTTCGTAATGCCAAGGCGGGCGCGGTATTCAACACCCTCAACGGCGACTCGAATGTGGCCTTCTTCCGCGAGTACACCAATGCGGGCCTGAAAGCCGCTGATATGCCGGTGGTTTCGGTATCCATCGCCGAGGAAGAGGTCGCCGGTATCGGCGCGCAGAATATCGCCGGACAGCTGACCGCCTGGAATTACTACCAGACGGTCGACACCCCCGTCAACAAGAAGTTCGTCGCGGACTACAAGGCCGCATTCGGTGCCGACAAGCCGACCTCGGACCCGATGGAAGCCGCCTACGCCTCGGTCTTCCTCTGGAAGAACACCGTGGAAAAGGCGAAGTCGTTCAAGGTGGCCGATATTCAGGCCGCGGCCGACGGTGTGACCTTCGAGGCGCCGGAGGGACTGGTCACCATCAACGGTTCCAACCACCACATAACCAAGACCGCCCGGATCGGCGAAATCCGTCCGGACGGCCTGATCTACACGGTGTGGGACTCGGGCAAGCCCGTGACGCCGGACCCGTACCTGACGTCCTACGAGTGGGCCAAGGGCCTCAAGTAGTCGACTGACGCCGGGTGCGGGCTCTGTGAGGGGGAGCCCGCACCCGGCCGACCCCGTTAGGAATCCACTATGGACGTGTTGATCGGCCAGCTCTTCACCGGGCTGAGTCTGGGATCCATTCTTCTGCTTGCGGCGCTGGGCCTTTCGCTGACCTTCGGTCAGATGGGCGTGATCAACATGGCGCACGGCGAATTCATCATGGCCGGGTGCTACACGACTTATGTCGTGCAGAAGGTCATCTCGTCGGCCGGAATATCTCTGGTCGTTTCATTGCTCATCGGTTTCCTGGTCGGCGGCTTGCTCGGCGCGGCCCTGGAAATGGGTCTGATCCGCTGGATGTACGACCGGCCGCTGGACACCCTGCTCGTAACCTTCGGCGTCGGACTCGTGCTGCAACAGGCCGCGCGGGACATCTTCGGCGCTCCCGCCAAGAACGTACTCGCACCCGATTGGCTCAGCGGTGGTGTCACCATTCTCGGTGCGGTAGTGCCGAAGACCCGCATCTTCATCCTCGTGCTCGCGGTCGTCGCGGTCACCGTGCTGGCCACCGTGCTCAAGACCACCCCGCTCGGTCGGCGCATCCGCGCGGTCGTGCAGAACCGGGATCTGGCCGAGACCAGCGGCGTCTCCAGCCGTGTCACCGATATCAGCACCTTCTTCATCGGTTCCGGCCTGGCCGGGGTCGCGGGTGTCGCGCTGACCCTGATCGGATCGACCAGCCCGACCATCGGGCAGAGCTATCTGATCGACGCCTTCCTGGTCGTCGTGATCGGCGGTCTCGGGCAGATCAAGGGCACCGTGATCGCGGCATTCGCACTGGGCCTGCTGAATTCGTATATCGAGTACTCCACGACGGCCTCGATCGCGAAGGTGATCGTCTTCGTCATCATCGTCATTTTCCTGCAGGTTCGTCCGCAGGGGCTATTCACCGTTCGGACGAGGAGTCTGGCATGACCACACTCGGACAACGTTGGCGCGCACATCCTTCCATGACCGCGTGGAGCGGCTTCGTCGTCGCCGCGATCCTGCTGTTCGCAGTCGCGCCCGCCGTGCTCAGCGACTTCCGGCTCAACCTGCTCGCCAAGTTCCTGTGCTTCGCGATCGTGGCGGCGGGCATCGGATTGGCTTGGGGCCGTGGCGGAATGCTCACGCTCGGTCAGGGCGTGTTCTTCGGTATCGGCGCATACATCATGGCGATGCACCTGCAGATGGCCGATGCGGCCCGGCTGCACAATGACGTGCCGGAGTTCATGGAGATCGCCGGTATTCGCGAATTGCCGTCGTTCTGGCGGCCTTTCGCGTCGGCTCCGGTCGCCCTGATCGGCATTCTGGTGCTGCCCGCGCTGATTGCGGCGGCACTCGGTTACGGTGTATTCAAGCGCCGGGTCAAGGGAACGTATTTCGCGATCCTGAGTCAGGCCTTGGCCGCGGCGCTCGCGATTCTGCTGACCGGACAGCAGAAGATCGGCGGATTCACCGGATTGTCGGACTTCCGGGCCTTCTTCGGCTTCAAGCTCTCGGATCCGGTGAACCGGCAGATGCTGTTCTTCATCGCCGCGGGCACCCTCCTGCTGGTGGTCGCCGCAGTGCGCCAGCTCATGCGCAGCCGCTACGGCGAATTGCTTGTCGCCGTGCGTGATCAGGAAGAACGCGTGCGCTTCCTCGGTTACGATCCGGCCAATATCAAGATCGTGGCCTATGTCGTCGCGGCATTCTTCGCGGGCATCGCGGGTGCGCTGTTCACCCCGATCGTCGGCATCATCTCACCCGCCGATATCGGTGTCGTGCCGTCCATCGCATTCATTATCGGTGTGGCGATCGGCGGCCGGACCACACTGCTCGGCCCGGTACTCGGCGCGATCGGTGTCGCGTGGGCGCAGACGGCGCTCTCGGAGGAGTTCCCGTCCAGCTGGACCTATCTGCAGGGTGTGCTGTTCATTGTGGTCGTCGGGTTCATTCCGGCGGGCCTGGCGGGGGTGTGGCCGATGTTGAAGGGGTTGCTGGGCAGTAAGTTTCGTAAGACCACCGCGCATACTCCGGTGGAGGTCGATGAACCGCTGCCCGAAGTCGTGACCGAGGAGAAGGTGGAATCCCGATGAACGCGCACGACCCGAAACCGGGCGGTAATGCGGGCATGTCGAGTGAGTACCTCGAGATCCGCGGACTCTCGGTGAGTTTCGATGGATTCAAGGCCGTTTCCGATGTGGATCTCACTGTGCTGCAAGGTGATCTGCGGTTCCTGATCGGACCGAATGGGGCGGGGAAGACCACCCTCATCGATGCGATCACCGGCCTGGTGCCGGCCACCGGATCGGCGCAGAAGTCCGGTGTCGAATTCCTCGGGAAGAAGGTGCACCAGATCGCTCGGCTCGGCATCGGCCGGACCTTCCAGACGGCAAGCGTTTTCGAGCAACTCAGTGTGCTGCAGAACCTCGATATCGCCGCGGGTGCAGGGCGTTCGGCGCTGACACTGTTGCGCCGCCGCAAGTCGGTATTGCCGAGTGTCGAAGAGGCGCTGGAGATCACCGGTCTCGGTGAACTGCGCGATAAGCCCGCCGGAGTGTTGGCGCACGGGCAGAAGCAGTGGCTCGAGATCGGCATGCTGCTGGTGCAGAACGCCTCGGTGCTGCTGCTCGACGAACCGGTGGCCGGTATGAGCGCCGAGGAGCGCGAGGAAACCGGAAATCTGTTGCGGCGCATCGGGGGTGAACGCATTGTCGTGGTGGTCGAGCACGATATGGATTTCATGCGGTCCTTCGCGACCTCGGTGACCGTGCTGGCCGCCGGCAAGGTACTCAGCGAGGGCACTGTCGAACAGGTGCAGGCCGATCCGAAGGTGCAGGAGGTCTACCTCGGTACCGCCGCGGCCATCGGCACCGAACTCGAAGACGCGCAGACCGCGCAGGAGCTGACCGCAAAGGAGTCCGCCGATGCTTGAGCTCATCGACATCCATTCCGGATACGGCCGCACCGAGGTGATCCACGGCGTCTCGATCACCGTTCCAGACGACAGCGTGGTGGCGATCATGGGGCACAACGGCGCGGGCAAGACCACATTGCTGCGCACGGCCGTCGGTCTGATCGGCACCAAATCCGGACAGATCAACTTCAACGGTGAGGCGATCACCAAGATGTCGCCGTCACGGCGGGTCAAACGCGGAATCGCCTATGTGCCGCAGGGGCAACAGAGTTTCCCGCAGCTGAGCACCGCCGAGAATCTGCAGGTCGTCGCCGACGGCCGCAAGCGCGGTAAGGCCTTGATCGACGAATCGCTGGACCTGTTTCCGGCACTGCGCGAACTGTTGAATCGCAAGGCGGGCCTGCTGTCCGGCGGCCAGCGCCAGCAATTGGCTATCGCCAGGGCGCTGATCACCGAGCCGAAGCTGCTCATTCTCGATGAACCGACGGAGGGCATCCAGCCGTCCGTGGTCGCCGAAATCGAGCGCACCATAATCGATTTGACCGGTCGCGGCGGACTCAGCGTGCTGCTGGTGGAACAGCACATCGGCTTCGCGCTGCAAGCGGCGCAACGCTACTACGTGCTGCAATCCGGACGCGTGACATCCACCGGCGAGGGCGGAGCGGGCGCGGAGACCTCGGTGCGCTCGGCGATGGCGATCTGAGCTGGCCGCGATGACGCGCAGGGGACGGGTTCCGCTCAGCGAGCAGGTTTACGAATCGCTGCGGCGGGACCTGGCCACGGGGGCGATCGTGCCCACCGAGCGGCTCGGCGAGGAACGGCTGGCCGAGACCTACGGGGTTTCGCGCACCCCCGTGCGGGAAGCACTCGCCCGGCTGCAGGCCGACGGATTGGTGGAGCGCCACGCCGATGGGCTGTATCCGTATCGACCGCGGTTGGAGGAGCTGGACAATCTGTTCGAATTGCGGATTGTGCTGGAGACCAGGGGAATTCAACGCGTCGTCGGCATCGTCGGGGAACCCGCACCGGCACACGACTTGTCCCTGGTGCGTGCGGAACTCGATACCTGGAGCGGATTTCGCGACGATCCGCCCGAGCCGGGCCCCGCGCTGGTCGCCGCGGACGAGCAGTTCCATACGACTCTGCTTGCCGCGGCGGGTAATACAGCGCTGGCGGACGCGCTCACCGGTGTGTACGTCCGGGTCCGCCCGGTCCGAACCCTGGACCTGCCGACGCCGGAGCGGATCGCCACCATGACTGCCGAGCACATCGCTATCGCCGAACAGCTACTCGATGGTGATCCCGATGCCGCGCTGCGCACGCTCACCGCGCACATCGGTAGCTCGCGTACACACGTACTCGCGCGCGCCCAGCAGGCGATCGAGTTCACGAAACTCTCACGTGCCGTTCGGGATTGACTCTTCGGCCGTAAAGCGCTGCACGATCGGGGCAAGCGGAATCGAGTAGCGGAAGTGCGAAATGAAACCTGACGCCGTGTGGTCAGGCCCCTGAGTGGCGTCGAATCCGCGAACCCCGTGTCTCAGCACCGAAAGCGTTCAATCGGCGAGGAGCTTGAGGACGACGGGGCGGGACAGGGTTCCCGACACCTGGCGAGCGAGTTGGTTGGCGCTGGTGCCGTCGGCATGCGCGTCTCGCAGGGCGGCGGCGAGTTCGTCGCGGGCAGCGTCGGCCGCGGCTTGCGCCTCGCGCAGACGTTGGGCGGCGCGGTCTACGGGATCGGTCGGCGCCTCGACAGTGGTGGTCCCGTCAACCCCACTGCCCGGTTCAATGGTCAATTCGTTGACCGGCTCGCGGTGCGGGATCGATTTATCCGTTCGGAGCGCCGCCCTGGCGAACTCCATCATGAATTCGCGGGTTGCGCCCTGGTTCTCGGCATCCGCGCCGAGCAGTAGGCGGGTGGTCTGCGGGACCGCGAGGCTCCAGTTGGACAGGCCGCACAGGGCCAGCAGCAGTCGGCCCGCGCGGCTGGCGTCGACATCGAACTGCTCCTTGGCGCGGTCGAATTTCCGCAGGTAGTGCTGGGCGCGCCAGCCATCGATATCGTGCGCGTCGGTGCCGCGGTGCAGTCCCTCCCAGAGCAAAAGCCGTAGCAGTTGCGGATTTTCGCGGTGGTAGTCGAACAGCTTGCCCACGTACTCGCCGGGTTCGGTCTCGGCCAGGGGCTGGACCACGTCCATGAATTCGCGCATGGTGTCGATCAGGATGACGTCGAAGAGCTTGTCCTTGCTGCCGAACAAACCGTAGATGCGCTCCTTGTTCACTCCGGCCGCCTCCGCGATCCGGTCCACCCGCGCGCCGGCCAGGCCGTATTCGGCGAATTCGTCGCGCGCGGCGCGCAGCAGGGCCTGCTTGGTCGCGTCGCTCCGTTTCATCGTGACCGTCATGACCTCGACTTTACCATCCCATTAAACCAACTATTTGGTTGACAACCGCTCGGCTATGGGCCTAACTTCGTCCACATGGCAACGCCGACTCTTCAGCTTCCGGCCGGTATCCCGGCTCGGGCACGCACTCGCAGCGCGTCACCACGCGCGCACACCGGGCGTACCCTCCCAGTTTTCGTCCTGTCCGCACTGCTGGCCACCGGCCAGATGTATATCCCGATTCCCCTGTTCACAGCCATGAAGGCCGAGTGGAATGTGGGCGCGGGCGTCATGACCTGGATCATCAGCGCCTTCGCCTTCGGCTATGCGGGCGGCTTCGTGCTGTTCGGCCCGCTGTCGGATCGCTACGGCCACCGCCGGGTACTGGTCACCGGCATGATCGCCGCTGCGGTGGTCACGCTGTTGACCGGCCTATCGTTCAGTGCGCCGATCGAGGTCGGCCTGCGCGTCGCGCAGGGACTTGTCGTCGGTTCGATTCCGCCCGCGATCATGGCCTATATCGCCACCCGCATCGCACCGGCACATCGGGCGGTGGTGACCATGTCGGTCGCCACCTCCTTCCTGGCCGCGACCGTGCTGGCGCAGATCGCCTCGCAGGCCGTCGTCGCCTCGTTCCCGTGGCGCACCATGTTCATCGGCTCGGCCGCGGTCTTCGTGGCGCTCGCATTCGTGCTGCGTGCGGTCATGCTCGACGACGCACCCACCGGTCGCGACAAGCCGCTTGTGCACAGCTACGCCGCGATCCCCGCGGTGCTGCGGATCAAGGCGCTGCTGCCGATGCTGGCCGCGGGCGCGCTGGCCATGGCGGTGATGGTCGGGGTGTACACCGGCATCGAAATCACCGGTCTGGTCAAGGGTTCCGGTGAACTGCTCGCTCTGCGTGCGGGCGCGCTGCCGGTGATGTTCGCACTGCCGCTGCTGGCCATCCCGCTCTCGCGCCTGACCAAGCCGGGGCAGATGGTGCTGGGCGTGCTGGTCGCCGCGACCGCCATGGTGGTCGCCACCTTCGAGGGCACCCACCTCGCGGTGCTGACGATTCTGCTCGCCGTGCTGGTCGGTGGACTGGGCGTCATCGCACCGGCGGTCCTGCAGACCGCGGGGGAGTTGGGCGGCGAAGCTCGCGCCGCCGCATCCTCGGTCGCGATGTTCAGCTTCTACGTCGGCGCCACCGCCGGCCCGCTGGTCGCCGCAGCCGCTGCGCCCCACGGCTTTTCGGTCCTGGCCTGGACCCTGGCAATCCTGCTGGTCCTGGCACTAGCCCTCACCCTCCTCGGCACACAAATCCAGCGCCCAACCCAACCAGCCTGACCACTCACCGCAACGGCCGCCCCCAGAAGGGGGCGGCCGTCGAGCGCAGTCAAATGGTGGCTCAAAACCCCATCATCAACGACCATTCGACTACCCTGCGCAACCTCTCGAGAACGCAACCACAGCCAGTCGACCGAGCTGGAAGCCGCAGGCCTGCCTACCCAACTGCGGGAGGTAAGCCGAGTACGGCACCCGACGCGTCCAGCACTGCCCCGGCAAAACCACGGAACGCCCAACCCTCTGGGTCCAGCACCCCCCGAGAAGTCGGTGCAGAACAACAGGACCCACCGCAGCCCTCAACCCCAACGCCGCCAGGAACCGGGCCCTCCCAGTTGGACATGTGATCACGTGGAAACTGTGGCGGCATCGCCCGAGAACCCTCCGCCACCACTGCCACCTGATCTTGATCGCTACGCTCGGCGGGGCGGGGTGCGGGGGTGGGGCTATTTGAGGACGTAGGGGGAGACTGAGCTGCGGTGTTCGCTGATGTCGAGGACTTTGCCTAGTGGGGGGAAGGCGCGTTGGGGGCAATTGGTGCGTTCGCAGACCCGGCAGCCCGCACCGATCGGCGTGGCCTTGGCCACGTCGAGATCGATGCCGTCGGCGTAGACGACGCGACCCGCGTGCCGCAGCTCGCAACCCAGACCGATCGCAAAGGTCTTGCTGGCCTGGCCGTATCGGGTCGCGCGGCGTTCGACGGTGCGGGCGACCCACAGGTATTTGCGACCGTCGGGCATCTGGGCGATCTGCGTCATGATCTTGCCCGGATAGGCGAAGGTCTCGTAGACATTCCACAGCGGGCAGGTACCGCCGCTGGAGGAGAAGTGGAAACCGGTGGCGGACTGGCGTTTCGACATATTCCCCGCGCGATCCACGCGCACGAAGGAGAATGGAACACCGCGCAACTTGGGCCGCTGCAGAGTCGAGAGGCGATGGCAGATCGTCTCGTAACTCTGGGTGAAGAAGGCCGACAGCCGCTCGATGTCGTAGCGGAAATCCTCGGCGACCTCGTGAAAGTGCGTGTAGGGCAAGACGGTTGCCGCGGCGAAGTAATTCGCCAGTCCGAGCATGGCCAGCTTGCGGGTGTCCTCGGAGGCGAAATTGCCCTCTTCGACCAGCTTTTCGAGCAGGTCGCCACATTCGAAGTAGGCGAGTTCGGCGGCGAGTTTGAAGGTGCGCTGACCACCGGACAGGTGCGGCGCGATCTCCAGCCGCTGAGTCTCTGGATCGTAGCGGTGCAATACGCCCTCGCCGAGATCGATGCGCTCGATAATGCGCACGTCGTGTGCGCGCAGGAGGCGGGCGATCTCGCTGTTCACATCGCCGCCGTGGAAGCGGATGCGGGCGGTGAGTTCCTCTGCGGCGGTATCCAATTCGTGAATGTAGTTCTGCCGCTGATAGAAGAAGTCGCGCACTTCCTCGTGCGGTTTGCTGATCGCCGCGCTGCCGGAGCCGTCGGCGAAGCGGTCCTCGGTGGCGGCGGCCAGCTGTGCGGAGGTGTTGCGGTACCGGTTGTGCATATTGACCAGTGCGCGCGCCATGCTCGGATGCGCGGAGACCATATCCGCGATCTCCTGGGTATCGGCCTCGATGCCGAGCTCCTGATCCATCACGACCTCTTGGAGTTCGGCGATGAGCCGGGTGTCGTCCTGGGAGGAGAAAAAGGTCGCGTCGACCCCGAACACTTCGCTGATACGCAGCAGTACCGGTACGGTGAGCGGGCGCACATCGTGTTCGATCTGGTTGAGGTAACTCGCCGAGATCTCCAGCTTCTGGGCGAGTGAGACCTGGCTCAGCCCGCGTTCGGTCCGCAGCTGACGAAGCCGCGCCCCGACGTAAGTCTTGGCCATGTGTCCAGTTTATGAGCGGATTCGCAAACCTGCCAATGGGTAATTAGCAGCAGAGCTGAGCGATATGTCACAGGGCCGGGTTACCGTCGAGTGATGCTGTTCTCGGATGTCGTGCAGGCCTCGGAGACCGTCCGTGCGACCCGGTCCCGGAAGACGAAGATCGCGACCCTGGCCGCGCTGTTGTCCGGGGCCGCCCCGGACGAGCTGGAGCCGGTGGTCGCCTGGGTCTCCGGTGAACTACGGCAGGGGCGCATCGGCACCGGCTGGCGTACCTTGACCGCACTCGAATGCGAGCCGAGTGAGCTTGCGACGCTGACGGTTTCGTCGGTCGACGGCACGCTGAGCGAATTGGCCACGACCTCCGGCCCCGGCTCGACCAACCGGCGCAAGGAATTGCTACGCGGATTGTGGACCGCCGCGACCGCCGACCAGCAGGCCTTCCTGATGCGCCTGCTCGGCGGAGAGTTGCGTCAGGGCGCGCTCACCGCAATCGTCGCCGAGGCGGTCTCGGTGGCCGCGGCGGTGCCGATCGAACTGGTCCGGCGGGCGTACATGCTCTCCGGACAGTTGCCGGTCACGGCCGTCGCCGCGCTGACCGGTGGGGCCGAGGCGCTGAGCGAATTCCGGCTCGAGGTGGGCCGCCCGATCCAACCGATGCTCGCCTCGCCCGGTGCCACGCTGGACGAGGCGCTGGCCGAATTCGGCGACGAGGTGAGCGTCGAACACAAACTGGACGGCGCGCGCATCCAGGTGCACCGGGAGGGTTCGCGGGTCTGGGTATTCACAAGGACGTTGCGCGATATCACCGCTGGTGTGCCGGAACTGGTCGATCTGGTCGCCCAGCTCGACTGCACGAGCGTGGTGCTGGACGGAGAAACGTTGGCGCTCACCGATTCCGGACGGCCGCGTCCTTTCCAGGAGACGATGAGCCGCTTCGCCGAGGTCAGCTCGACCAGGGAATTACTGCTGCACCCCTACTTCTTCGACTGCTTGCATCTGAACGGTGCGGATCTGCTCGACGCGCCGCTGCACGAGCGCCGCACGGCGCTGACCAAGGTCGCGGCCGCACACAGCATCCCGGCCCTGACCCGACCCGACGCCGAGGCGGCCGCGGAGTACTTCGACGGCGCGCTTGCCGCCGGGCACGAGGGTGTCATGGTCAAGTCGTTGACCGCGCCATACGCCGCGGGCCGCCGCGGCCGGTCCTGGCAGAAGATCAAGCCGACGCACACCCTCGACCTGCTGGTGCTCGGTGCGGAATGGGGTTACGGCCGTCGCACCGGATATCTGTCGAATCTGCACCTCGGTGCGCGCGATCCGGAAACCGGTGACCCGGTGATGGTCGGCAAGACCTTCAAGGGCCTCACCGATGCGCTGTTGCATTGGCAGACCGCCGAATTCCCGCGGCACGAGCGCGCCCGCGATGAATACACCGTCTACCTCTGGCCGGAACTCGTGGTCGAGATCGCCCTCGACGGCGTCCAGGTGAGTCCGCGCTATCCGGGCGGTGTCGCCCTGCGCTTCGCCCGCGTTGTGCGGTATCGACCCGATAAGTCCGCCGCCGATGCCGACACCATCGAAACGGTCCGCGCACTGCTGCCGTAATCGAGCGGTCCGTGCTGCTTCGCCCGGCATCGGGATCCGCGCGCGGCGCGGCGTCCGAATCGTTATGCAGACCGAGCGGTCCTGTTCCCGGTATTTGTACTGGTCATAGGCCAGACTGGCTCAGATTTGGTCCGATACACGCTCGGAAACGGGGACTCGGTCTTGCTCGGTATGGCACGAAACCGATGGATGCAATCGTGGTCGGCCATCGGCCGGCCGATGCGGAAGGTGGCGGTGCTCGGTGCGGTGATTTGTGTCGGTGCGGTGGCGGCGGTCGATATCGCGGTGCCGGGAACGGTTGCGGCGGAGCCGGATCCGGTCGCCGGTATCTTGCACCCGGCGCGTGATCCCGCCTCCGTCATGCCGACGCCGCTCGCCGACCCCTTCTATACACCGCCGCGGGGTTTCGAAAATCTGCGTCCGGGCGCGGTGGTCGCGGCCCGTGCTGTCGATATCGGGCTGGAGCCGACGCCGGTCACCGCCACCGAACTGCTGATCCGATCGACCGATGCCAAGGGCCGTCCGGTGCCGGTGGTCGCCACCCTGCTCGTGCCCATCGCGCCGTGGGCGGGTTCGGGGCCCCGGCCCCTCGTCGCCGACAACGTGCCGATCGATTCACTCGGCAATCTCTGTGCGCCGTCGCAGCAGCTCAAGCTGGGTCTATCGGCCGGTCGCCGTTCGGTGCAGCTGCCGCTGTCGAAGAACTATGCGGTGATCGTGCCCGATCATCAGGGTCCGCGACAGGCGTACGCGGCCGGTCGGATGGCCGGACATGCGGTGCTGGACTCGATACGCGCCGCCGTGCAGACGCCCGAGTTGGGTCTGTCGCCCGATGCGCCCACGGTGGTCTCCGGCTACTCCGGCGGTGCCATCGCCTCGGGCTGGGCGGCGCAACTCGCACCGGAATACGCGGGGGAGCTGAACCTCGTCGGCGCGGTGGTCGGTGGCGTGCCCGCCGACTTCGGCCTGCTGATCAATACGATGAACGGCGCCAATGCCGCCGCCGGCGTATTCCTGGCCGCAACCCTGGGTCTGGCCAGGGAGTACCCGGAGATCATGGGCCTGTTCAATGACAACGGTTGGCGGCTATCGCAATTCGCCAAGGATCTCTGCTTCCTGAACGCGGCGTTGCTCGGCGCACTCGCGCCGATACCCGCGGAGACGCTCACCGACGTGGCCCACCCGACGAAGCTGCCGATGATCAGGGAGATCCTGGCCGAGAACCGCCTCGGCACCGCGGCGCCGCGGGTGCCGGTCTTCCTGTACCACGGCATCAACGAGGTGTGGATTCCGTTCGCCGGGGCCGAACACCTCTACGACGACTGGTGCCGGTTGGGGGTTCCGGTGCGCTTCGAGGCCCGCTTCGGCGAACATCTGATCGTCGCCGACACCGGAGTTTCGGCCGCCAATTCCTGGATTGATCAACGCGTCGCCGGCGCACCCGAACCGGTCGGCTGCTCGAAGGTCAGCAGATAGCGCGAAGATTCACGGTAGCCGATCGAAAATGCGTCCCGACAAGCGGCAACCGCATGGCAATCCCGATCATGATTGCCGCACACTGGAGGGGTGACCGCGGACCTATTGGTACTTCTGATCGTCATCGTCACGGCACTCGCATTCGATTTCACCAACGGCTTCCACGACACCGCCAATGCCATGGCGACCTCGATCGCCACCGGCGCACTGCGGCCACGGGTCGCGGTCGCGGTATCCGCGGTCCTGAATCTGCTCGGCGCATTCCTGTCGGTCGCGGTCGCCGCGACGGTGGCCACGGGCATCGTCCGGCTCGACGCCGTGCAGGGCGCGGCGCTGCTCATCATCGTTTTCGCGGGTCTGGTCGGCGGCATTCTCTGGAATCTGCTGACCTGGCTGTTCGGCCTGCCGTCGAGTTCCTCGCACGCACTGTTCGGCGGCCTGATCGGCGCCACCATCGCCGCACTCGGCTGGGGCGGGGTGATCTGGGCGCACGGCGCGGACGGCGTGCTGACCAAGATCGTGCTGCCCGCCCTGCTCGCGCCGATCGTGGCCGCACTGGTCTCCGCCATCGGCACCTGGGGCATCTACCGGATCACCGGGAATTCCGATCCCGACAAGGTGAACGAGGGCTTCCGCTGGGGCCAGATCGGCTCGGCGTCGCTGGTCTCGTTGGCGCACGGCACCAATGACGCGCAGAAGACCATGGGCGTGATCTTCCTGGCATTGGTCGCGCACGGCACCCTGACCAAGAACGACGAAATGCCGCTGTGGGTGATGGTGGCCTGTGCCGTCGCCATCGCGGCGGGCACCTACCTCGGCGGCTGGCGGATCATCCGCACCCTCGGCAAGGGACTGGTCGAGATCGATTCGCCGCAGGGGCTGGCCGCCGAATCCTCTTCCGCCGCCATCATCCTCACCTCGGCCCATTTCGGGCTGCCGCTCTCGACCACGCAGACCGCGACCGGATCCATCCTCGGCACCGGACTCGGCAAGGGCGCGGAGGTGCGCTGGGGTGTGATGGGCCGGATGACGGTCGCCTGGTTGTTGACGCTGCCGCTCGCGGGTCTGGCCGGTGCGGTCTGCTGGGCCATCGCGCATGTCATCGGCGGGTTGCCCGGTGTACTGGTGGTATTCGCACTGCTGATCGCGTTGTCGTTGGTGATGTACCTGCGGTCGCGGCGGGATCCGGTGGATACCAGCAATGTCAACGAGTGGCCCGGCGACACGCCGGACTCCGGTACCGAGGTTGCGAAGGACGCCACGCCGGTCGTCGAGGACGGGGAACATGATGTGTCCGCCGGATCGCCCGCGCCGGAAACCACTAATCATTCGGCCGAGGTCTGAGGAGGCGCGTCGTGCACACACTCGTCACGAATCTGGACGCGCTGTGGAAGGTGACCGTCGCGGGTCTGCTGCTCGGCGCAGGCCTGCCGATCGTTTTCGCCGTCGGGGTCCGGCTCTGGTCGGTCGCCGACACGATGCCCGCGGAAGGCGGTGCCGCCCGACGCAAATACCCGGCACTGGCCGGTGCCTATGCCTGCTTCGCGCTGATCATCGCGGCGATTGTCACCGGAATTCTCTACACCGCTAAGGCATTCCTGGCCGCAAGATTCGGTATCCATCTGTTCGGAGCGTGAGGAGAGTGACCCGTGACTGATCCAGCGAAACCCAATCAGGTCCGGCCGAATCTGCTCGGCCGGGTCATCGGCTGGCTGCGGGCCGGCTATCCACAGGGGATTCCGCGGTCGGACTATGTCGCCCTGTTCGCGGTGCTGCACCGCCACCTGACCGATTACGAGGTGGTGGTGATCGCCGAGGAGTTGGTGGACTCCAATCCGGACGGCGAGATCAGCCACGCCGATATCGAAGGGGCGATCGCGCGGATGGCCAAGGAGCAGCCGAATGCGCACGATATCGCCAGGGTCGCTTCACATCTGGCGGCGGGCGGCTGGCCGCTGGCGACCCCACTGACCGATACCGAATCTTCCGATCCGACAGCTTGTTAGCGTCGGCTGATCGGTTCCCAGACGATTCACAGCTGGTTTGCCGGCATTCTCGAGGTGATCGGAGCAGGATGATCAGTGTCGGCGAACGAAGCGGCTCCTCGTAAAAGCGGAGCCTTACCCCACGGCTTCCAATTCGCTCGACCCCGGCGGTTCACTGCTCGGACCGTCTTCCCGCCGACCGGCGGCGCCCACCCCTCGCTCGCGCCGCCGGTCCGCGACTCCCTCGTCGGGCAGCTGCGCGGCGTTCGGCCGGAGCGGAATCAGCCAGACGATCGCGGCGATCAGCGCGATGGTGGCGAGCAGGGTGTACGAATCGCCGAGCAGGAATTGCCATAGCGTCCAACGGAATTCGCGGCCCTCGGTCTGCGGTACCTGCCAGATCAGCCCCTGCGGCAGCAGTGGCAGGTCCGGATCCCATGCGCCGAACCGGTCGGCCCGCAGTGGCCATGCGACGACGAACAGGTAGAAGAGCCCGGGTACGGCGATCCGGACGGCGAGTGGCCGGTGGCGCAGCATGTGGATCAGCCACAGCAGTGCCGGTGCGATCCACACCCAGTAGTGGGTCCAGGAAATCGGCGAGACCAGCAGCATTACCGTCGCTGCGAGCAGTGCGCCCAGCAATTCGTCACCGCGCTGGTGGGCGATCCGTGCCGCCGCCATGCCGGCGAGTCCGAGCAGTCCGGCGCAGACGAACGAGGATGTGGTGTCATTCCAGGTCGACCATTCCAGGCGACCGAACATGCCGTTGATCGACTGATTCTGCACATAGGCGAAGCCGATTCGGTTCTGCGAGGTCGTGGTCGTGGTCCAGAACTGCAACGCCTGGGTCGGCCGGTACCAGAAGCCGATCGCGACCGTGGCGCCGAAGGTCGCGGCGGCCGTCGCGGCGGCGCGGAACTGGCGGGTGATGAGCAGATAGACGATGAAGACAGCGGGGGTCAGTTTCAGTCCGGTCGCGATGCCGATGAGGATGCCCCGGTATCGGCTCTCCTTGGGCATGGCCAGATCCGCGAGGACCAAGGCCATGAGGATCGCGCTGAGCTGACCGAACCGGAACGTCTGCTGGACGGGCTCCAACCAGATCACGGCGCCGGTGACGGCGATGCTCAATGCCAGCAATCCCGTTCCGCGGCGCATTTGCTGGAGTCTGGCGGCGCTCCAGATGCTCACGAACAGCGACACCATGGTGAGCACCGTGACGCCGGTCCCGATGTAGTTGATCGGGAATCGCGACAGTTCGGCACAGATCCACGCGGCGAAAACGGGATAGAGGAAAGGCAGGCCGAGCGGACCGCGGCCGTCGTACAGCAACGCGGGATGAGTGGCTGCGGCCGTACCGCCCCACATATAGACCTGGAGATCGACTTGGTGCCAGTACATCTGCCAGTTGGGCCGTAGGAACAGCAGCCAGGCGCCGATGGACAGAGAGGCGAAAACGATTGCGGCACTGAGCATTAATTTGTGCGAGACCTTTGGCTGCGTCTCCGCACCTGCAGCGCGCTGTTCTCCTGATTGCAGGATGACAGCCATGGAGTTGTTTTTCCTTCATCAGGTGATACAGCTCGAGCGGACAGCAAATCATTAGCTAAACTAAAGGCAATCCATCGTATCATCGCTGCCCAGCGACGGCTGCCCGTACTTTCCCGGGGTTGGTAGGACCTATCCGGCGAGCACCCGCAACAGGTGTTCGACCTCGATCCGGATCGCATCGCGGGCGGGCCGCAGGTACCTGCGCGGATCGGCAATGGTGGGACTGTCCGCGAGCACGGTCCGAATCGCGTCGGTGGCAAGGACATTCAGCCGGGTGGCGATATTGATTTTGGTCATGCCGTGCTCGACGGCGGCCCGCAGACCTGTATCGGGGACGCCGGAGGAACCGTGCAGCACGAGGGGTACGGGAACCTTCGTGGCCAGTCGGGCAATCAGGTCGTTATCGAGTTCGGCGGTGCGGGTTTGCATGGCGTGCGAGGAGCCGACGGCGACGGCGAGGGCGTCCACGCCGGTTGTCGCGACGAATTCGACGGCCTCGTCCGGATCGGTGCGGACGCCGGGGGCGTGCGCACCGTCCTTACCACCCACCTCGCCGAGTTCGGCCTCGACGAAGACGTCGCGGTCGTGACACCAGCGGACGATATCGGCGGTGGCAGCGACATTTTCGGCGTAGTCGAGGGTGGAGCCGTCGTACATGACCGAGCGGATACCGAGGTCGACCGCGGTGCGAATGAGTTCGAACGAAGTGGCATGGTCCAGGTGCACGGCGATATCGGCGCTGCTGTCGGCGGCAATGCTCGAGCAGGCCAGCGTGATCGGGGCGAGATTGCCGTGGTAGTGCACGGTATTCTCCGAAAGTTGGAGCAGTACCGGCCGTTTCGCTGCCTCGGCGGCCGCGGCGATGGCCTCGGCGTGTTCGATGGTGATCACATTGAAGGCGCCGAGACCGCCCGGGCGGGCGGCCGCGATCAGGTCCGCGACGGATCTCGAGGTCATGGGGAGCTCTCCTGCGGGGTGGCTAGTCGTTCGACGATCACCGTCGGTGTGATCTGGGTGCGCAGCCGGCGGTCGATTTCACCGGCGACCGGGATGACGACCGCGGCGGCCGAGGTGGCGACGGCGTCGACCAGAACGGCGGGCCAGTCGGGGGTGTCCTTCGCATCCGACAGAGCCGCGATCACCGCAGCGGTCGCGGAATCGCCCGCGCCGGTGGGGTTTCCGGCGAGTGGTTCGGGAAGGGAAGCCGACCACGCGCCCTCGGCGGTGATCACGACCATGCCCTCGGCGCCGCGGGTGGCGATGACGGCGCGCACACCGCGTTCGATGAGCGGCAGTGCGGCCGTGGCGACTTCGTCGGGGGTCACCGGGACCCGTCCGGTGAGACGTTCCAGCTCTTCGGTATTCGGCATCAGCACGATGCCGGGAACCTGCGCGGCGAGGCGCAATGACTCGCCGTCGACATCGCAGACGGTCGGGACACCGGCGGCGATGGCGGTGCGCGCGATTTCGGCGGGCAGGCCGTGGGCGATGCCGCCAGGCAGTGATCCCGAGATGACCAGGCCGTTGATATCGGGCAGCATGCCCGAAACGCGGACCGAGAGCTGTTCGGCGGCATGTGGATTCGACACCCGTGCACCCGGCTCCCACAGTGCGGTCGCGGTACCGTCGCTCGATTCGCTGATCACCACCGTGCGCCGGACCCAGGGCAGTGCGTGCACGAAGTCGACCGGCATCTCCAGCTCGGCGGCGGCCGCGAAGGCGTGGTCGGAGAATCCCGTTGCCCTGGCATATTTTCCGAGCTGATTGAGCACCCGCGTCACATTGATGCCCTTGCCGCCGATGCGTTGTTCGACCGAGCGGACCCGATGGGCCTGGCCGCGCTCGAAATGCTCTACCCGGTAGGTCATGTCGTAGGCGGGATTCATTGTCACGGTGAGGATCACGTCAACAACTGTCCACGTCTGAGCACCCGGCGCAACTGTAGATTGTCATCGACTATCAGCAGGTCGGCGAAATGGTCGGTCCTGAGGTCGCCCACATCGGCCAGTCCTGCCGCCGCGGCCGGTACCGAAGTGGCGGCGATCACAGCCTCGCGCAACGGCACACCGCATTCTCGGACCGCCCAGGCGAGGCAGTGCAGGAGGTGGGCGGTGCCGCCCGCGATGGATCCATTGGCTATCCGTGCCACGCCATCGGCGACGTGCACGACTTGCGGACCGAGCTGATATTCGCCGTCGGGCATGCCGGCTGCCTGCATCGCGTCGGTGATCAGCGCGACCCGGCCGGGCGCGGTCGCGAAAACCAAAGCGCCGAAGCCGGAGTCGACGTGCACCCCGTCGCCGATCAGCTCGACGACAACGTGGCGCTGCGCCGCGGCGACGAGTGCGGCGGCCACCGGACCTGGTGTTCGGTGATGCAGTGGCGGCATTCCATTCGCCAAGTGCGTGACCAGACTGCCGAATCCATTGGGTCGCAGGGCCTGTCGAAACCGGGGGAAATCGGTATCGCTGTGGCCGAGCGACACCACCACATCGCTGTCGGACAGACGTTGGGCGACCTTGTCGAATCCCGGCAGCTCCGGAGCGAGCGTCATGACCCGCAGATTTCCGTCGGCGGCAGCGAGCAGTCGTTCGGTCAGCTCGAGATCGGGATCGCGCAGATATCGGGGATCCTGCGCACCACACCGTGCGGCGGCCAGAAACGGTCCCTCGGCATGGATTCCGCCGATGGTGCCGTCCACCGCCAGCGGGCGCAGCGTAGCGACCTGCGCGATCATGTCGGCCGGGGCGCCGGTGACAACGCTGGCCAGCACGGTGGTGGAGCCGCGCGTGTGATGGAACTCGGCGGCCGCGCGGGCCTCGGCACCGTCGACGGTGTCGAACCGGTGGCCGAATCCGCCATGGTTGTGAATATCGACGAGACCGGGCAGTACCGTGCCGGAAAAGGGCGGCACAGCCGAATCCGGATGTGCGGCAACCCAGTCCGCGAGCGAACGCACTTTGTCGATCCGGCCTGCGCGTACGGACACGACGCCGTCGTCGAATTCGGATGTCGCCGATACGATCCGTCCGCGAATCTCGAGATTCATGCGGGTCTCGACGCGAGTCACTCGAGCGCTCCGTGTCTGGCGAACAGCGCCGCACCCATGAGCCCCGCGCGGACACCGAACTCGCCGAGCACAACCCGCGGCGCGGGCACTACGCGCAGGCGTTCGGCAATGGTGTGGTGCAGGGGTTCGGTCAGCGCGGGGCCGGCCCCGGCCAGGCCGCCGCCGAGAATGATCAGTTCGGGACACGCCGCATGGATGAGGCCGAGCAGTCCGTCGGCAAGCGCGCTGATCGCTTCGGCGACCACGGCTTTGGCGTCGGGATCGCTATCCAGTATCGCGAAAACATCTGCCGCGCTTGCTGTCTCGTGACCGGTTCGCTTCGCATAGGCGCGGGCGATGGCTGCGCCGGACGCCACGGTCTCCACGCAGCCGATATTGCCGCAGGGACAGCGCAAGCCGTCGGCGTGCCGCACCGGAATGTGTCCGTATTCGCCGGTCTGCCCGTATGCGCTGCGCATCAGACGGCCACCGACGGAAAGGGTGCCGCTGATGCCGGTCCCCAGAATGACCACGCAGACGTCATCGTGGCCGCGCCCTGCGCCGAAACGCCATTCGGCCCAGCCCGCCACCGCGACATCGTGCTCGATCAGCACCGGCATACCCCAG
The DNA here is from genome assembly GCF_044465765.1 of Nocardia sp. NPDC049526. Taxonomy (NCBI): domain Bacteria; kingdom Bacillati; phylum Actinomycetota; class Actinomycetes; order Mycobacteriales; family Nocardiaceae; genus Nocardia; species Nocardia sp. NPDC049526. The sequence goes on from NZ_JBITMA010000008.1 coordinate 149,234, forward strand.
CGATCGGTGAACCGATCGCCGATGTGCACATCGCGCCAACCGACATTGCTGCTGAATACCGCGATCGAACGGATCGGATCGACAATGCCCGGCAGCAGTACCGCCGCGCGCGCGACGCGATCGCGCTGGTCATCGGTCAACTCCGCCAACAACTGATCGCCGAGTGCCCCCATGGTGTCGAAGGCCGCCTCGCCCTGCGGCGTGGCCACCACCCCCGACGCGAGCACTGTTCCCGCCGCGTCGGTGACCTCCCCCTTCATCGTGGTGCCGCCGACATCGAGGCCGAGCACCAGCAGATCATCGGTCAACGCCGTGACCGGTTGCTGTTCCGCAACCGGCCCCGGCGCTGCCGCGGCGTCCGGCACCGCCGAGGTCGCCACGTCCGTGCGGTCCGCGAGATCGTCGCGGTGCACGGTGGTCGGGGGCTGTTGCGTTGCCATATCCGCACAGTAGTTCCTGGTAGCGACCGCTCACCGATCCAGAACGACGGAACGGTTGAGGTTGCGCGGATGATCCGGGTCGAGCCCTTGGTCGGCGGCGCGCAGCACACAGAGCTGGTGCACCCGCACCAGATCGGCCATCGGATCGATATCGCGATGTTCGAAGTGCGCACCGGTGACGGCCACGTCCTGCGCGAAATTGGGGACCAGCGGTCCGAAGGCCCAGACCGCGCGACCGGGTGTGGAGATGCTGATCGGTCCGTGCCGGTATTCGGTCTGCAGATACGACTCGGTCCAGGACTGGCAGGATTCGCGCAGCTTGAGCCCCGCCTCCTCGGCGATCGCGGCCGCGAAACCCATCCCGGCGAAGCTGATCTGCTCGGCACGACGCACGTCCGCCAGCGCGGTCGCCGGATCCTCGGCGAGTACCGCCCTGGCCTGCTCGATGGCCGGACGCAGATCCTCGCCGAGATGCCAGCGCAGAATCGCCAGCGCGGTGGTGGCGAAGCGGGTCTGTACCACCGACTGCTCGTCGACCTCGTCGATCAGGATCGGATCGCCCAGGTCGAGCACCGGGGTGCCCGGACTGCTGCAGATGACGGTGCGCGGGATGTGCGTCGGTATCGCCCGCATGGCATCGACCACCTCGGTGGTGGTGCCGGAGCGGCAGATGACGAGGTAGCGGTCGTAATCGCGATCGCCGCGGACCTCGCTTGCGGGCCAGGCATCGGTAATGCCCTGCCCCGAACCCTCGCGTAGCGACGCGATGGCACGGGACATGAACAGTGAAGTACCGCAGCCGATGACGGCGACGCGCTCGCCTGGTCGGGGCAGTACGGCACGGTGTTCGGCGGCGGTGGTCTCGGCGCGAACCCAGTCGTCCGGCTGGGTGGCGACTTCGGCGGCCAGATGAGTCACGGGGGTGGGGTCAGCAGAGATCGGCACAACAACAGAATCACCCTGGGTGATCGTTCATGTCAAATTTACGAGCAAATCAGTCACATCTGATCACGGTTCGGTTTAGCCTATTGGTCAAGCGATTCGTTCGCTCCATCATCGGCGCTTCACTAGCGCCCGGAGTGAAAATTTGAAAGGTTCAGCTCGTGAAAAGACCCCTGCACGGCGTCCTCGCGGGGATCGCGATGGTCACCGGCCTCGCGCTCGCCGTCTCGTCCTGTGGTTTCGGCTCCAAGGATTCGGCCGACTCCGATACGACGATCAACTTCCTGGCTCCCGCCTACAGCGACGGTGCCAATGGCACGAAGGCGCTGTGGGACCGCATCATCGACGACTTCCAGAAGCAGAACCCGGACTACAAGGTCAACCTGCAGATGGAGTCCTGGGAGTCGATCAACGATGTGGTGAAGACCAAACTGCAGTCCAAATCCACCACCCCGGATCTGCTGAATATCGACGCCTACGCCAGCTTCGCCGGTGACGGCATGCTCTATCCGGTATCCGAGGTCGTCTCCCCGAATGTGCTGTCGGATGTGCAGCCCGGCTTCGCCAAGAACGCCTCGCTGAACGGTACGCAGTATGCGATGCCGCTGTTCGCCTCCACGCGCACCCTGTTCTACAACACCGACCTCTTCGCGCAGGCCGGGGTGACCACACCGCCCAAGACCTGGGCCGAGCTGACCGATGCCGCCAAGAAGATCCAGGCGCTCGGCGGCGGTGTTTCCGGCTACGGACTGCCACTGGGCAGTGAGGAATCGCAGGCCGAGACGTCGCTGTGGACCTTCGGCGCCGGCGGCAACTGGTCCGACGGCGACAAGATCACCGTGGATACCCCGCAGAACCTGGAGGGGGTCAAGGCCATGCGGGAGATCTTCGACGCCGGTGTCACCCAGCCGAATCCAGGTGCGACCAACCGCAAGGACGTCATCAATTCCTTCATCCAGGGCAAGATCGGGATGATCGAGGGGCTGCCGCCCACCATCGCCCAGATCGCCGATAAGAATCCGGGTCTGAAGTACGCCACCGCGCCCACGCCGACCAAGGACGGCGCGCCCGTCACGCTGGGCGTGGCCGATCACCTGATGGCATTCAAGAAGGACGGTAAGAAGGCCGAGACGATCAAGAAGTTCCTCGACTTCTTCTACTCGGCGAATGTGTACTCGAACTTCGTCAAGAACGAGCACTTCATCCCGATCACGACCAGTGCCACCGCTGTGCTCGCCGACGACCCGGTGACCAAGGCCTTCGCGGCGACCCTGCCGGTGGCCAAGTTCTACCCGAGCAATAACCCGAAATGGGCTGCGGTGCAGGGCGCCATGCATCAGCAGATGGGCACCATCGCGCAGGGTGCGGACCCGGCTCAGGTATTGCAGCGGATTCAGGAAGCAGCGAAATAGCGTGGGGCGCCCAGGAACCCGGGTACTCGCGGGGAAGAATTCGACACTGCGGGCCGTCCCCTGGATCGGGCCGACTCTGGTGCTGATCGCGGCGATTGTCGCGTTCCCGGTCGGTTACATGGTTTGGACCAGCACCCGGGACCTGAGCGCCTACGGCCAGGACCGCGGTCCCGCCGGACTGGCCAACTATCGAAACCTGTTCGATATCAGCGAACTGGGATCGGTATTGGCGCATACCGTGGTCTGGGTGGTCAGCGTCGTGCTGATCACCCTGGTGCTCTCGGCGGGGCTGGCGCAGTTCCTCAACAAGGATTTCCCCGGACGCACCGCGGTGCGCATGGCGATCCTGGTGCCGTGGGCCGCCTCGGTCGTGATGACGACGACCATCTTCTATTACATGCTCGATCCCGATGTCGGCATCGCCAACCGGTTCCTTGTCGACATCGGGCTGCTGGACCGGGGCTACGGCTTCACCAAACAGCCGACGCCCGCCTTCCTGGTGGCGATCGGCGTCGCGGTCTTCGTCTCGATCCCGTTCACCACCTACACGATTCTGGCCGGACTGCAATCGATTCCGGCCGAGATCGATGAGGCGGGCCGGGTCGACGGCGCCGGGGCGTGGCAGCGCTATCGGTATCTCACACTGCCGCAACTGCGTCCGGCGATCGCGGTGGCCACGATCATCAACATCATCAATGTGTTCAACTCGCTGCCCATTCTGCAGGTCATCACCGGCGGTATCGCGGGCTTCGGTGCGGATACGACAACGACGTTGACGTTCAAGCTGATTCGGCAGAACCAACAACTCGACACCGCCGCCGCCATGAGCGTGCTCAACTTCGCGCTGATCGTGGTCATCATCGCGATCTATGTGAAGGTCATCAAGCCGACCCAGCAGGTGGACGCATGACGACACAGGCCGACATTCACATCGAGGGTGTGGAAATCCCGCCGGACGCAACGGATGCCGACGCGCCGACCGGCCGAACTCGGCGGCGGCGATGGGAACTCACCGCGGTCGGGGTGGTGCTTGCCGTCATCTTCCTGACCCCGTTCGTTGTGATGGTGCTCGGCTCGTTGAAGAGCCGCGCCGAAATCCTGCGCATCCCGCCGACGTATCTGCCCGAGACCTGGCATCCGGACAACTACGCCACCATGTGGGACACCCCGGAGACGCCGCTGCCGTACAACTTGGCGAGCACGATCATCATCTCGGTCTGCGCCACCTTGCTGGTGCTCTTCGCGGCCATCCCGGCCGCGTATTACACGGCGCGGCACAAGTTTCCGGGACGCGCGATATTCCTCGCACTGGTGCTGGTCACCCAGATGTTGCAGCCGACGGTTTTGGTGACCGGCCTGATCCGGGAGTTCTTCACCCTCGGTATCAATGACACCTGGCTGGCTATGATCCTGGTGAACGCCGCGTTCAACCTGTCGTTCGCGGTGTGGATCCTGCACAGCTTCTTCGCCGCCATTCCGGTGGAGATCGAGGAGGCCGCACAACTCGATGGTCTGAGTCGCTGGCAGATCCTGGTCCGGGTGAGCCTGCCGCTGGTCTGGCCGGGCATCGTCACCGCGACGATTTTCGTGGTGGTGGCCTGCTGGAACGAATTCGCGGCGAGCCTGGTGGTGCTGACCACGCCGGAGAACCAGCCGCTGTCGGTGGCGCTGACCAAATTCGTCGGGCAGTACGACACGGCGTGGCAGTACGTCTTCGCGATCTCCACAGTGGGCATCGTTCCGGTGGTCATCCTGTTCGCGTTCATCGAGAAGCGCTTGGTCGCGGGGCTTACCGCGGGCAGCGTCAAGTAATCGTCCGAGATACGGCGGGTGGCCTTGTGCCCCCGCCGTGCCCCGGGGGTAGGCGCTTGCGGCCGGTAGCATCGAATCCGTGGCACGGCAGGATGACGAACCCAAGGAGGGCCGCAATTACGGCGGGCTGTCCAAGGGACAGCGGGTGGCCCAGCGGCAGGCGCGACTCATCGATGCCGCGCTGGAATTATTCGGCACCCAGGGCTATGCGGCCACCTCGATCGAACGATTGTGTGCCGTCGCGAATGTTTCCACGCGCAGTTTCTACGAGGATATGGGCAGCCGCGAGGCATTGTTGATCGCGCTGGTCAATCGCATCACCTCGCATGCGGTCGAACGTGCGCTGGAAAGTATGTCGAAGACTGCGGGCCAACCGCTTTCGACCCGGGTCGTCGATAGTTTTCGGGCCTACCTCGAGGTGACCTGCGCCGATCATCGGTCGGCGCGGGTGTGTTACGTCGAAGTGGTCGGCGTCAGTTCGGCAGTGGAGGATTGGCGCAGGCAGCAGCGCCGCCTGCTCTCATCGCTGCTGATCAGCGAGGCGGAGCGAGCCGTCGAGCGCGGCGAGACCAAGGCGCGCCGGTTCGATCTGTTCGCGCTCGCGGTGATCGGCGCGGTGAATTCGCTGGCCCAGGAGTTGGTACGGACCACCCATCCCGATACCGAGGTGTCGCTCGATGAAATATGCGAGGAGATCGCGTATTTCGTGAATTCCGGACTTGCGTTGAACTGACGGCCGGATCAGCCTGGGCGGCACTGGGCTTCAGGCCGCGTGCCGGGCTCGATTGCGGATGGCCGTGACAGCGGGGAGGACGCGAGTTGCCGTATTACGCAGTGCAATTCCCGCTTTCGTCGCCGGAATGAGCATCGATGCCGCGGTGGCAACGCCGTTGAGTTTGGGATCGACCAGCACCCGGTGCCGGGTCTCGTAGCGCTGGAACGCCGCCTCGTGGTCCTCGGGTGTGGACGCCAGTTCCTCCGCCAAAGTATACGCACCGGCGATCGCGAGGGTGGAGCCGTCGCCGAACAGCGAGACGCAGGATGCGGCGTCACCGAGCAGGGCGATGCGTCCGTCCGACCAGCGTGGCAGCTCGCCCTTGCTGACGGAGTCGAAGAACAGGTCATCGGTGTCGCGGACGCGGTCCAGCAATTCGGGGACCCGCCAGCCCTGATCGGTGAAGGCCTCGATGACCAGGTGCTTGTGCATCTCGGTATCGCGGTGGTCGAAACCGGGTACGCCCTTGTGCCGGAACATGAATGCCGCGAGGGCGCGCCCCTTCGTGGGGTGCACCGACAGTGCCCGTCCCGGTGTGTTGTAGATGAGAACTTCGCGGTCGCTGCCGAATGGTTCATCGATCCGAATGGTGGCGATGTAGATGCCCATATGCCGGACGAATTCGGATTCGTCGCCGAAGGTCAGGCGGCGCACCACCGAATGCAGGCCGTCCGCGCCGATTACGAAGTCGAAGCGGCGGGGTTGGGCGTGTTCGAAGGTGACATCGATGCCGTCGGATTGCTGTGTCAGGCCGGTAATGGTGTCGCCCCAAAGGAATTCGGCACTGTCGCGGCTCGCGTCGAGCAGGATCGCGGCGAGATCGGCTCGCGGGACCTCGACTTCGCGGTCGCCCGCCGATCCTTGGAAGGCCTTCAGGTCGACCCGAGCGACGCGGCGGCCGCTCGCATTGACGAAATTCATCTGGGACACAGTGGAATTCGCGGCACGCAACTGCGGCATGAGGCCCATGCGCTCGACCACATCGATGGCGGGTCCCTTTACGTCGACCGGATTTCCGCTGGAGCGTTGGCCCGTCGCCCGCTCGACCACCGTGACCTGGAACCCGCGGCCGGCCAGCCAGTACGCCAGCGTCGAGCCGCCGATGCCCGCGCCCGAGATCAGAACCGTCTTGTTCATGACTACACCTTTTCGGCTAAGTGGACGAATTTCGTCCGGTTAAATGGAGCGTACAGTAAGTGGAAGGATTTCGTCCACTTAAACTCGGAGGTGAGGGCGACGACCGGTCTGAAAAGGGCGGATGCCAGGAACAATCGGGATCAGATCATCGCCGCGACGCTGGTGACCTTCCGTGAGCAAGGTGTCGATGTGCCGATGAAGGAGATCGCGGATCGGGCGGGTGTGGGTGTTGGAACGCTGTATCGGCACTTCCCGGATCGGGATGCATTGATCGCCGAGACGGCCCAGTCCTACCTCGCGGATCTGGCCCGGTTGGCGGCGACCGCATTGGAGCAGGAGGGCGCGGCGTGGCCTGCGCTTTCGCGGTTTCTGCACGAATGTGCGCAGCGCCGGGTCGGGGCGCTGGCGTCGGCGATCGAGCCGAATCTGCATGCCGAGATTCAGGCCGATCCGCGATTGCGCGAGGTGCGGGGGCGGATTGTCGAACTGGTCGCGCGGATGACCGGGGAGGCGCAGGCCGCCGGTGCCATGCGTGCCGATATCGAGCCCGGCGAGGTGGCCGGGCTGATGACCTTGCAGATCTACACCAGGGCTGGTGAGTCGTATCCGGAGGCGGTTGCTCGGGTGGTCGATCTCGTGCTCGATGGTTTGCGCGCGCGGTGATGAACGGGTCCGACTTGGTAGTACGGCGGCCGAATAACTACCGTCGGCAGGTGCTTGTGGTCAGATTATTGGCGTGCATAGAAAAACGGCAGGTCCTCCGCGTGGGCGGGACGGTATGAAATGACCGGACCGACGGACCGGCCGCAGCGATGGAACCGACTGCTGGAATTGCTCGCCGAGACCGGTCGGCTCTCGGTAGAAGAAGCCGCCGAACGTCTCGGGGTTTCCCCGGCGACGGTGCGCCGCGACTTCACCGCACTCGCCGAACAGCAATTGGCGACCAGGACGCACGGCGGCGTGGTCGCGACTTCGGTCGCCTACGACCTGCCCGCGCGCTACCGGCAGGGTGCGGATGAGGCAAAGCAGCGGATCGCGGAACATGCTGCGGGACTTATCGAACCGAGTGCGGTCGTCGGAATGAACGGCGGGACAACGACGACCGCCGTGGCGCGGGCATTGGCCGGGCGGACAGATCTGGCCAATGCTGTCGGCGACCAACTGACCATCGTCACCAATGCGCTCAATATCGCGGGTGAGATGGTGTTGCGTCCGCATATGCGCACGATCGTGCTGGGCGGGGTGGCGCGACGGGAATCCTATGAGCTGCATGGACCGTTGGCCGAGCGGGCATTGGCCGAATTGCGTTTGGACGCACTGATTCTCGGAGTGAATGCGATTTCCGCCGAGGGCGGGGCGCAGTGTCGGCATATCGACGAAGCAGGGGTGACCACCGAGATGGTGCGGCGGTCCGGGCACGTGATGGTTGTCGCCACCGCGGACAAGTTGGAACGCTCGGCGCTGGCTCGGATCTGCGGGATCGAGCAGATCGATGTGCTGGTGACCGATTCGGATGCGGATCCGGTTGCGGTGGCGACGATTCGGGCTGCGGGGGTTCGGGTGGACGTGGTCTAGGGCGGTTCGCTAGGACGCCCCTCTGGCCGAGCTTTCGATGCTGAAGGCGCCGCGGTGGCCCAAGCGCCGCCCGCAGGCAGTCAGTGCCAGCACGCCGTGCCCTCGGGTACGGGTGTTCGCGCCGATCCGCGACGGATCGACCGAGGCACGTCCGGCCATCAGCATTGGTGTCACGGTGTCGGGAATTCCGTTTTGCCGCGCGAACCTGTCTTCGGTCTCGGTGGAATCGATCCGCAGGCCGGTCTCTGCTGCGGGTCCCGCGCCGAATTGGATCGGCTCGACGTATTCGCTGCAGTCACGGTAGTAGTAGCGCAGCACCTTCCCGTGCTCTGCCAGGCACCATCCCTGCCAGTCGCCGCAGCCGCTTTCGTAGTTCTGGCCGTACCAGTGCGCCCGCCCGAACTGCTCGCTCAGGGCCGCGCAGCGGGCTTGCCGCCGCTGGTGTTCGCGGCCGTCCGAGGTGTAATCGCCCTCGATATCGAGCAGCCGGTTCAACTCGTGATCGTGGCGATCGAGTTCTCCGTCGGCAACGGGTGTGCCGAACACCAGCGTCCAATCATCGAGCACGGGACTCACATACATCCGGGCGCAATCGGCGTGCTCGTCGTAAGCGGTGCGGCTGTGTCGTGAGTCGTGGCCCCGCCAGGTGTCGGTGCCTATCGACCAGGTCACCGCTACCGGATCGGACAGGTCGAACGCCTCCAGTACCGCGGCCCGGTCCGTGGTTTCGATGGCATACCAGCCATCTTGCGGGACAAAGGGTTCGGGAATATCTGCCGCGATCTTGGTCCGCGTAAGCCGGGCCAAAGCCGCCAAGTCGGGTGGTTCCGGTGTGTCCCAGCCGATCTGGGTGAGCGCCGCCAGCGCATACCGCCGCTCGGGCGCCCGCGAGCCTCGGACCCGGCGCAACAGCGGCACCGCGGAACGACCCAGCCGGCCGAATGCGCCGATCGCTTCGTCACGTACCCGCTGCACCGGATCCGCCAGCAACGGCACCAACAAGGGCGCGTACTCACTGCGGCGACGGTAGCCGAGCACGAAGGCGGTGCCCGCTCGCACCTCCGCATCTTCGCTACACACCTGGAGCGCAAAATCCGCGGTATCCGAAGCCGCCGCAATACCCAATGCCCGACAGCACAACTCGACAGCGTCCGGAGTCTGCGCGATCGTGAGTTGCACGATCAGCGGGCGATAGGCGACGGGCCCGAATCGCCGCAGCACCGCGATAATGCCCGAGCGGTCGAGCCACGAATCCGGATCGACCAACTCGTCGAGTAGCGGCTCGATCACATAGTCGCCCGCGGCCACCATCGCCTCCACCGCCTCATCTCGCAGAGACGCATCGGCGAGCGCTGCTGCTGCGGTTTGTAGGTCCACGCACCGTTCCTACCATCCGCCACGGACAAGCTCGACAATCCAGCCCGCCCTGATGCAGTGGCCGAACTACGGCGAAACACGGTTCAGAGGGTGGTCGGGAGGCCGAAGCCGGGGAAGAGCGATGCATCGAGGAAGACGGTGATCCGGTCGATAGCCGTATCGCGCAACGTGAGCAGGTGGATGGAATGAGCGTGGTAGGTGTTGTTTTCGTCCAATCGGTAGTAGGCGATGGCGGGTTGGGTGTTGGCGGAGGTCGGGATTGCGCGCCACTCGCCGGGTGTGGAACCGCATTTGTCGGTGAAGAATTCGACGACATGTGCGCGGCCGGCGAACCAGAGCAGAGCGGGCGGCATTTCGAGGACCACATCGTCGCGCAGGAGCTTGGCGAATGAAGCCATGTCGGCGTTGCCGAAGGTGGTTACGTATCGGTCGATCATCGCGCGTTCGTCCGGGCTCAACGATTCCGATATGCGGTCGAGCATGGGTGCGTCTTTCTCCAATTGGGCGTGCGCGCGTTGCAGTGCGCTGTTGACTGCGGCGGTGGAGGTTTCGAGCAGGTCGGCGACTTCGGCCGCGGACCAGGCGAGTACGTCGCGCAGGATCAATACCGCGCGCTGCCTGGCGGGTAGGTATTGCAGGGCCGCGATGAATGCGAGCCGGATGCCGCTGCGGGCCGCGATCACAGTCGCCGGATCGTCGGCCGCGGTGCCGAGTAGTGCATCGGGAATCGGTTCCAGCCAGGGAATTTCGGGATGACGCTCCGGTTTGGTGACCACGGTATCGCTGGGTCCGACGAGTCCGGTGGGCAGCGCCCGCCTGCCGCGCTGTTCGAGCGCGGTCAGGCAGGCGTTGGTGGCGATCCGGTATAGCCAGGTGCGCAGCGACGCGCGCTCTTCGTCGAACCGCTCGGCGGCCTTCCACGCGCGCAGCATGGTCTCCTGCACCAGATCTTCGGCATCATGAATCGAGCCGAGCATCCGATAGCAGTGCGCGAGCAGCTCGGGTCGATACGGAGCTGTCCTGGCCGCGAAGTCCGCACTGACCGTCATGGGTGCATAACCTACCGTCGCGCGCCGTGCGTCGATGCTGGTCATCGGGCCGTCCCCGCGTGATCGTCGGCCATCGCCGAACCTGCCGGGCGCGCCTCCTGTGGCGTCGGCACGCTCGCGCGGCCCTGGGCGCCTGTGCGGACCGGCGCACCCTGCGCAGTGGGCGCGCCGGCCGGTATCAGCAGACCGATCGCAGCACCGAGGAGCGCAAGCAGAGCAGCGGTCCCGATGGCGGCGGCGAAGCCGTCGCTGAAGGCCCGTGCGCTGGTGAAGCTACCCACCGCAGCGAAAACAGCTGCGGGGACCGCGATTCCGAATGCGCCACCGAGTTGTCGCAGGGTGTTGTAGGTGCCCGACGCGGCCCCGACGGCGGGCATCGGAACCGCGCGCAGTACCGCGCTCTGCGCGGCGGGAATCGCCATCGAAACGCCGATGCCGGAGATGACAAAGGGGACGATCATCGCGGCGTACGGCAGGTCCGGTCCGGCGGTGCGGGCGATCCACCCGTAGCCGACGGCCTGCATGAGCAAACCAGCGACAACCAGAGGGCGTTCACCGAACCGGTTGACCTGCTTGCCCGCGATCGGTGCCACCAGGAACAGGGTGACCGTCCACGGTGCCAAACGCAGTCCCGCGCCGAGCGGGCCTTGCTGCTGCACGATCTGCAGGAACTGGGCGAAGAAGAACGCGCCACTGAAAATCGAGGCGGCCAGCAGGAACCCGACCGCGTTGCCCGCGGAGAAGGCGCGCGAGGCAAAGAATCGCATGGGAATCAGCGGCGCGGTGGTGCGCAGCTCCCAGCGTACGAATCCGATCAGTGCCACCGCACCGGACAGAAAAGCGAGCACGACTTCAGCACTGGCCCAACCGGATTCATTGCCCCGAATCAGCCCCCAGACGATGCCGAAGGCGGCGACGCTCACCAACGCGATCCCGAGCAAGTCCAATCTGCGCGCCTCGCCCACACTTTCGGCCAGGCGCCTGCGTACCAGCGGGATCAGCACCGCCCCGATCGGCAGGTTCAACCAGAAGATCCACTGCCAGGCCAGGCCCTGCACCACCGCACCCCCGACGAGCGGTCCGCCGAGGGTGGCCAATCCGGTTGCCGCCGCGAATAATCCGAGCGCCTTGGTCCGCTGCTCCGGCTGGAACGCCGCCGAGAGCAGGGCCACCGCAACGGGCATGATGGCGGCGGCCCCGATGCCCTGTGCCGTCCGCGCGGCGATCAACAGACCCAGATTCGGTGCCAGCGCACATCCGGCCGACGCCGCACTGAACAACGCCAAGCCGCCGACGAGCACCCGTCTGCGGCCGTACTGGTCACCGAGCGCCGCGCCCGCCATCAACAGCACCGCGAAACTCAGGTTGTAAGCGTTGATCGTCCATTCCAGCTCGCCGATCGATGCGTGCAGATCGAGCTGGATCGCATGCATCGCGGTCGTGACGACCAGTGCGTCGAGCACGATCATCAAACCCGCGAGTGATGTCAGCGCCAGTACCCAGCGCTGCCCCGTGGTCATCTTCATTGCTTCCTCCGATGGGTCTTGCGGGTACATACCGGCGCCGCCGCGCCGATTCATCGGAGGTTGCGAAAAAAGTTCTAGGGACGCGAAGGCGCGAGATCAGCGACCACGGGAGCCGATTTGCGCAGGGTGCGCGCCCATACGGCGAAGCCCCACGCGACGAAGCCCGCATAGATCAGATACAGCGTCGCGGACGGGTAATAGCCCGCCTTCAGCAGCAATGGCACGCCGACGAGATCGACGGCAATCCAGATCAGCCAGAATTCGGCGAGCCCGCGCGCCATCCCATAGGTCGCCAGCACCGATCCGGTGAAGATCCACGCCTCCGCCCACGGCCCATAGGAACCGATCAACGCGAACAATCGAGCGAATGCGGCCGTGCCGACCAACATGGCAGCCACCAGCACCAGCCGTTCCCGCCCACTGGCCCAGCGCGGCACGACGCCGCGGTGTTCGAGTCCGGTTTCGGCGCGCGCATGCCGATACCAACTCCACCAGCCGTACACGCTGACCGCGATGAACATCAGCTGACGCCCGGCCTGTCCGGCCATATTCAAATGCTGTGGCGTGTTGAAGATTCCGCCGACGAAAACCGTGAACAGCAGCGCATTGCCCGCGATCCCGATCGGCCACGCCCACACCCGCCGCCGCATACCGCCGACCGCGGACGCCAGACCGAAGCCATTGCCGATGACCTCGCGCCAGAGGATCTCCGAGCCCCCGATATCCAGCTTGGCGTCGAGCAGCGCAACCAAAGGGTTCACCCCCGCTATAACCCGAGCACTTCAACTTCTCATCCCGAAGCCGCCGCTGAGCTTCGCGCATACCTTGGCGTTCCGGTGACGGCGTTTCGCGCGGCGAGTCGGTGTGTGAGGTGTGAGAAAGATCTGCGAGGCAGGCTGCGAAGCGGCGCGCGTAACGATTGCGCAATCTGGGGTGGCGATTCGCAATATCTGTGCAACGACCTGCTCCTAGTGTTTTGGTCATGACGGCGAGCGGTACCGAGGAGCCCACCGGTGGGACGGGCATCCACATCAGCGGTTTGACGAAGACATTCCGGGTCGGCCGGAAGACGGTGCAGGCGCTCGACGATGTGGAGTTGCATACCGAACAGGGCGCGTTCCTGTCCCTGCTCGGCCCATCCGGCTGTGGCAAATCGACGGTGCTGCGCATCCTGGCCGGACTGGAGACACCGACCGCGGGCAAGACGCTCATCGACGGTGAGACCCCCGCCCAACTGCGCAGCCGCCACGAACTCGGCATCGCCTTCCAGGATTCGGCGCTGCTGCCGTGGCGTTCGGTGGAATCCAATATCAAACTGCCCTTGCAGGTCGCGGGCATCTCGCCGGATCCGGGACTGATCGCGGATCTGGTCCGGCTGGTCGGGCTCGAGGGCTTCGAGAAGGCCAAACCGGCGCAGCTGTCCGGCGGTATGCGCCAACGTGTTTCGATCGCGCGCGCCCTGGTCGTGAAGCCGACCGTACTGCTGCTCGACGAACCTTTCGGCGCTCTCGACGATATGACCAGGCAGCGGCTGAATCTGGAACTGCTGCGGATCTGGACCGAGAAGCCCGCGACCACCCTGATGGTCACGCACGGCATCGCCGAGGCGGTTTTCCTCTCCGATGTCGTCGCGGTGATGAGTCCGCGGCCGGGCCGGGTGCTGGAACTGGTGAAGATCGATCTGCCACGCCCGCGCACGCCCGAGATGATGCGTACGCCGGAATTCCACAAGTTGCACGACTACCTCTCCGAGTTGTTGTTCGGGAAGTCCGGCAAGGGTGGAGTCGCATGAAACGGATCGGCGGACTGATCGGCGTCCTCGGGCTGATCGCGGTGTGGTGGCTGCTGGCCGCGCTGGATGTCGCCGGCGGCACGATTCCGAGTCCGTGGACCGTCCTGCACACCATGTACACCGATGGCTGGGATCTGTACGGCCCCAACTTCCGGATCACCGCCCTCGGCGCGCTGAAAGGCTTCATCTGGGGCAATGCGCTGGCCATCGGCCTGGCGATTCTGATCGTGCTGATCCCGTGGATCGAACCGCTGGCCACCCAGCTCGCCATCCTCAGTTACTGCATCCCGCTGCTCGCGCTCGGGCCGATCATCCTGGTGGTCTTCGGCGGGCGGACCCCGACGGTCTTCCTCGCGGCGATGTACTGCTTCTTCACCACCATGGTCGGCACGGTCACCGGACTGCGCTCGGCCGATGTCACCAGCCTCGACCTGATCCGCGCCTATGGCGGCGGTCGCTGGCAGCAGCTCTACCGGGTGCAGGCGATCGCTGCGCTGCCGAATCTGTTCGCGGCGTTGAAGATTGCCGCGCCGTCGGCCGTGCTCGGTGCGATCATCGGCGAGTATCTCGGCGGGGTGGACAGCGGGATCGGTGTCGCGCTGACTGCTGCGCAGACCGCATATAACGTGCCGCGCACGTGGGGGATGGCGCTGGCTGCCGCCGCACTCGCGGGGTTGGGGTACGCGATCGTCGCGCTGGCGGCGCGGCTTGTTGCGCCGTGGACCGCGCAGGAGGCCGCGCGATGAGGCTCGGCACCGGCTGCGGTATCGGCTCGGGCATCGGCATCGGCATCGGCATCGGTATCGGCATCGGCATCGGCACGGGCTGCGGTATCGGCTCGGGCACCGGCTGCGGCGTGCAGTACGGACAACCGCTGACGAATTCGGGTGCGGGGCAATTGCGCTGCGGCCGGAGATGGGAGGCAAGACGATGACAGTCGAAGATGCGCCGAAGGGCGCGGGAACTCCGACAACCAGCGCGGACAAAATCGCACCCCAGCGCAGCACCGCCGCCGGGACCCTCGACGTCCTCACCCGTATCGGCCGCTTCCTGTTTCCCCTGATCACCGCACTCCTGCTGATGCTCGTGATCTGGTACGTCTTCCTCGAGGCCTTCCCCCAGGTCGGCCCGCGAGTAGGCAAAACGCCCAGCGATATCTGGAAGTACCTGTTCAACTCCTCCGGCGCACACAACGCACGTCAGGCGATCTTCGACGACCTGCAGATCACCCTGCGCGACGCCGTGATCGGCTTCGGCGTCGGCATGCTGGCGGCACTCGTCGTCGCGGCGCTGTTCGTCTCGTTCTCGGTGGTCGAGCAGACGTTCATGCCGGTGGCAATGCTGTTGCGGTCGGTGCCCCTGGTGGCGCTGACCCCGATCATCGTGCTGGTCTTCGGGCGCGGACTGGCCGGTGTGACGGTGCTCGCGGCGATCGTGGTGTTCTTCCCGGCGCTGGTGATGATCATGGCGGGATTGCGCAATGCACCGCGGCAGGCGATGGATCTGGTGGCCGCGTACGGCGGTTCCCGCTGGACCGGGCTGCGCATGGTCGCCGTGCCCGCCGCCCTGCCCTCGGTGTTCGCGGCGGCGCGAATTTCGGTGCCCGGTGCGCTGATCGGCGCATTGCTCGGCGAATGGTTGGGGAGCGGAACGGGGCTGGGTGCCAGTCTGATTCGCGCCATCCCGACCTTCCAGTACAGCAAGCTGTGGGCCTCGATCGTGATCGTGACCATCGTCTCGGTGCTGCTGTACGCGATTGTCGGCGTGATCGAAAATCTGGTGCTGGCCCGCTTCGGCCCCGAGGCGGGGCGCCGCTGACCGGTCAGTTTTTCGCAAATCAATGCTCGGAACGCCAAAGTAAAGAAATCGAAACACCAATCCCCTTAGATTCGGCTCATGAACCCCGTACAACGCTCTTCGTTCGGGCCGAACCTGAACCGGCGATCCCTGCTTCGTTACTCCGCGCTGGCCGGCGCCGCATTGGGCGGTGCGAGCCTGTTGGCCGCATGTGGCGATGATTCGAAAGACTCGTCGGGCGGGTCGGTGGCGGACGGATCCAAGTACGGTTCCGTCGCGATCCAACTGTCCTGGCTCAAGAACATCGAATTCGCGGGCGAATACTTCGCCGATTCCAAGGGCTACTACAAGGAGGCCGGATTCGGTTCGGTGAATCTGATCGCCGGTGGCGCGGCGAGCACCTCGGTCGAGGCTGGCCTGGACACCGGCAAGGTCTGGCTCGGCACCTCGGCTCCGCAGACCACCGCGCCCGCGATCCTGGAGGGCCTACCCGCCAAGATCGTCGCGACCACCTATCAGAAGAACCCGTTCTGCATCGTCAGCTCCGCCGCCAAGCCCATCAAGACCCCGCAGGATATGAAGGGTCGCAAGATCGGCGTCCAGGACACCAATCAGCTGATCTTCAACGCGCTGCTGAACGCCAATGGCATGAAGCCGAGCGATGTGACCATCGTGCCCGCGCAATACGATCCGACTCCGCTGGCCAACGGTGAGGTCGACGGCTGGGTCAGCTATGTGACCAATGAGCCGATCACGCTGACCGCCAAGGGATTCCAGAATACGAATTTCCTCTTCGCCGACTACAACCTGCCGCTGGTGGCCGAGACTCTGACGGTCAAGCAGTCCACCATCGATAAGGAACGCGACAAGCTGAAGGCCTTCCTGATCGCGGAGATCAAGGGCTGGAAGGATGCGATCGCGAATCCGGCCGAATCGGCGCGACTCGCGGTCGAGGTATACGGCAAGGATCAGAAACTCGATCTGAACGAACAGACCCAGGAGGCGACCGCGCAGAACGGCCTCGTCGTCTCCGCGGATTCGACCGCCAATGGCTTGCTGACCA
Organism: Nocardia sp. NPDC049526; assembly: GCF_044465765.1. Lineage (NCBI taxonomy): Bacteria > Bacillati > Actinomycetota > Actinomycetes > Mycobacteriales > Nocardiaceae > Nocardia > Nocardia sp. NPDC049526. Next base: position 165,931 of record NZ_JBITMA010000008.1, read on the forward strand.
TGACCGATCAGTTGATCGAGCAGAACATCGCCGCGCTGCGCAATGCAAAGATCGATATCAAGGCCGACCAGCTGTTCGACCTCTCGGTGCTGCGCGAGGTGTACGCGGAGAATCCGGGCCTGAAGTAGGGCTAGAGTGCCACCGGGGCGTTGGCCGGTAATTCCCTGAATTGCGGTTCGGCGTCCCGGTTTTCGGCGATCCGCCGCTCGGTTCCGGACCGGGCGACAAGCAGTTCGGCGGCGATCGAAACGGCGACCTCGGCGGCGGTGCGTGCTCCGATGTCGAGACCGGCGGGGGAGTACAGGCGGGCGAGTGTCGCATCGTCGAAGCCGCCCGCTCTGAGGTCTTCGATGCGTCTCAGATGTGCGGACCAGGAGCCGTTTGCGGCGAGGTAGCCCAGCTCGGGTAGTCGCAGCGCCACGGTGAGCAGCGGGATTTCGAACTTCGGATCGTGTCCGAGGACGACAATCGCCGTACTGCTATCGATTTCACCCGCTGCCGAGAGGGTGTTCAGGTACCGGTGCGGCCAGTCGACGACCACCTCGGCACCTGGGAAGGCATCGGGTGTCGCGAAGGTGTCGCGGGAATCGCAGATCGTGACTCGGTAGCCGAGCAGTTTGGCCTGCACGGTCAGCGCCGCGGCAAAAGCGTTGGCACCGAAGATGATCAGCCGTGGCGGCGGTGGGAACGAGGACACGAATACATCGGATTCGGGCAGCGCGACCAGTTCCGTCGCATGACGCTGCGGGGTGATCAGATGCTGTCCGATCAGATCCGGATCCGGATTCCACACCACGGTGAAGAGGGTAACCCTGCGGTGCGCGGCGATTTCCGCGGCCATGGAGGGGAATTCCGGAAAGTCCCGGCGTGAGAACGGCTCGATGAAAACATCGACCATACCGCCGGAGTCCAATCCGGGCTCGCCCGGCGGGACGCCGAATCGGTGCAGTCCGCGCCGACCGCTGCGCGCGGCGTCGGCGGCCGCCTCGATCACGGTCGTCTCGACGCTGCCGCCGAGGAGCGAACCATAGACCGCGCCATTGGCATCCACCAGGATCGATGTGCCGACCGGCAGCGGTCCGGAACCAACAGTTCGCACGACGGTGGCCAGTCCACCGCTCCGGCCGGAATGCCATACCCGCAATAGGTCGTCGACGATGTCCCGCATCTGTTCAGCTCCGCTCACGCGTGCGGCGTGGCCGGGAAGTCACGATCATCGCCTGTCGCCAAATCGTCGCACGTGACGCACACCATATCGTTATTACCGGCTAAATAGGTGCGCCCGCCGGAATCTCTAACAGCTGCTTGATACGCCGAGGTCCAGTGCTTATGAGACATGACAACAGGATGGCCGGGTGTGGTGTTGAACACAGCCCGCGCCAATCCGGTCGGTGCCGCGAAGGCCGCGGCGACGACCCGGGCGACCACATCGGCCCCGACATCGGGGGTATCCACCGGCATGATCGCGACGTACTCGGCGGGGGTATGCGCGACGGCTCGCAGACCTGCCCGCAGCGAGGCTCCGAGTCCGGTCGCCCAGTCCGCCGCCCACACGTGATCGACACCCTCGGGTAGGTCGACCGCGTCCGGCGCCGGTCCGGTCGCGCCGAGCACCACGATGACCGGATCACAGCCGCCGTCGCGCAGTGCCGCCACCGCCGACCGCAGCCAGGCACCACCCTCGGCCAATGCCTTGGGCATCCCGTAGCGCGTTCCGGCGCCCGCGGCCAAGACGATGCCGGCGCAGACCGGTTCGGGTGATGCAGCCATGAAAAGACGGTAGCCCGGCCGCGTGGCCGATGGGTTACGGAAAAGTGCTGTGACGTCGACCGTCGGATGCCGGCGACACGCCGGAAGTGATCTATCTCGTTCGACTGGCGGCCGGGTCGGTCGTATTCGATGCTGGTTCGATGACATACGACGGGTTGGGCCTCGCGGAATTCAACGCGTTGCCCGAAGCGGAGGCGAATGCGGCCTTGCTCGTGTGTTGCGCTGCGCCGGAATGGGCTCGTGCGCTGGCCGCCGAGCGGCCGTACGCGAACGTCGATGCCCTATTCGATAGGGCCGATGCGGTGCTGGCCGAATTATCCGAGGCAGAGATCGATCGCGCCCTCGACGGACATCCGCGTATCGGTGCCCGGCCCGATACCGCGGCATCCGCGCGGGAGCAGGCGGGGGTCGCCGGGGCCGACGACGCCGTTCGGGTGGGGCTGGCCGAGGGCAATCTGGCCTATGAGGAGAAATTCGGCCATATCTATCTGGTGTGCGCGACCGGTAAGTCCGGGGACGAGCTGCTGGAATTGCTGACCGCTCGGCTCGGAAATGATCCGGAGACCGAAAGGCGAGTTATGCGAACGGAATTGGCGAAAATCAATCGGATTCGGTTGGCGCGGCTGTTGCTCGGTGATGCCGAATGAGCGAGCGCAGCGAGCGAACATTCGACACAGCCACCTTCGTGGTCATGACGGAGCCGAGCGCCAGCGAGGCGCAGTCATGAGCACGCTCAGCACACATGTCCTCGATGCCGTCGCGGGTGTGCCCGCGGCCGGTATCGCGGTGGTGCTCTATCGGGATACCGAGGTGCTCGGTTCCGGAACCACCGATGACGACGGCCGGATCGCTTCCCTCGGTAATTCGCTGCCACCCGAGACGTATCGGCTGGTGTTCGATACCGGCGCATACTTCGCCGAGCGCGGGGTCGAATCGTTCTATCCGGAGGTCTGCGTCACGTTCGTCGTCATCGAAGAGCGGCACTATCACGTCCCATTGCTGTTGTCGCCCTTCGCCTTTTCCACCTACCGAGGGAGCTGAGCCATTCATGGAGCTGACCGGGCCGATCGTGCTGTCCGACAACCGGTACGGAAAGGCGGAGAACCGCATCGTCCGGATCTATCGGGACCAGCCGCGTCACGAGATCCGCGATGTGAACGTATCCACGGTGCTGCGTGGGGATTTCGCCGATGCCTATATCGCCGGTGACCAGTCGAAGGTGCTGCCGACCGATACCCAGAAGCAGACGGCCTACGCGTATGCGAAAAAGCCTGGACTGCAACCGATCGAAGATTATGCGCTGACGCTCGCCGCGCATTTCGTCGACGAGATCGCACCGGTCGACAGCGCACGCGTCGAGGTCGAGGAGTATGCCTGGCAGCGGGTAACCGTCGACGGCAGCGAGCACGATCACACCTGGGTGCGGCAGGGTTCGGAGGTGCGGACCGCGACGGTCACGGTGGCGGGCAAGGGCGACCGGCAGCAGGCCTGGGTGATCGGCGGGGTCAAGGATCTGGTGATTCTCAAGTCGACCGGTTCGGAGTTCGCCGACTTCCTGACCGATGACTTCACTGTCCTCGCGCCGACGCACGACCGGATGCTCGCGACCTCCCTCGTCGCGCAGTGGCGTTTCGCCGCCACGACCGGCGTGGACTGGGATGCGGTGTACGCGGGCGTCCGGCAGCGGATGGTCGAGGTCTTCGCGACGCTGCATTCGAAGGCTATGCAGCAGACGCTCTTCGAGATGGGCAAGGCCGCACTCGAGGCCTTTCCGGTGCTCGCCGAAATCCGGCTGGCCGCGCCGAATAAGCATCATTTCGACTACGACCTCGGTCGATTCGGCATCGAGAACCACGGCGAGGTCTTTCACGCCGATGACCGGCCCTACGGACTCATCCATGCCACTGTGCAGCGGGAAGATGCCCCGGAAGCCGGGCCCGCATGGCTACCGTAAGCACATGACGACAACCACGGTCATCGACGGGTGCGCCGTGGCGACCGTCGATCCGAACGGCACCGAATACCGCCGCGGGTACGTGACGGTGCAGGGCAACCGGATCACCGCGGTCGGTGCGGGCGACGCACCCGATCTCGGTGCGGATGTGCACCGCATCGATGGCCGTGGCTGCCTGCTCACGCCCGGGCTGGTGAATTCTCATCACCACCTCTACCAGTGGGTCACCCGAGGTCTGGCCGCGGATAACACGCTGTTCGAATGGCTCACCACGCTCTACCCGATCTGGGCGGGCATCGATGAAGACGCGGTTCGCATCGCCGCGACCGGTGCGCTCACCGCGCTGGCCCGGACGGGGTGCACCACATCCACCGACCACCATTACGTGTTCCCGCGCGCGGGTGGCGACCTGCTCGGCGCGGAGATCGCCGCGGCCGCCGAGGTGGGGTTGCGATTCCATCCGACGCGCGGCTCGATGGATCTCGGACAGAGTTCGGGTGGGCTGCCACCCGACGAGGTGGTGGAGACCCTCGACGCCATTCTCGTCGCGAGCGCGGATGCCGTTGCGCGCTGGCATGATCCGTCGTTCGATTCGATGCTGCGGATCGCACTCGCGCCATGTTCGCCGTTCTCGGTGACCACCGAGTTGCTGCGCGAATCCGCCGTGCTGGCACGCGATCTCGGCGTACGCCTGCATACCCATCTGGCCGAGACGATCGATGAAGCGGAGTTCTGTGCGGATAGATTCGGCTGCACGCCCGCCCAGTACATGGAGCGGCTCGGCTGGCTCGGCTCGGATGTCTGGTACGCCCATGGCATCCACCTGGACGACGCTGCCATCGGCACGATGGCGAAAACCGGTACCGGAGTGGCGCATTGCCCAACCTCGAATGCGCGGATCGGGGCAGGTATCGCGCGCACCGCGGACCTGGTCGCAGCGGGTGTGCCGGTGGGCCTCGGTGTGGACGGTGCGGCGAGCAATGAATCCAGTTCGATGATCGAGGAGCCGCGCAATGCGCTGCTCTACGCGAGGGCCAAGGGCGGCCCGCGCGCAATCAGCACTCGAAAAGCCTTGGAGCTGGCCACTATCGGTGGTGCGCGGGTGCTGGGGCGGGCAGCCGAAATCGGGTCGATCGAACCGGGCAAACTCGCCGATCTCGCTTTGTGGCGGCTCGATACGCCTGCACACGCGGGCATCGACGACCCGGTGACCGCATTGATTCTCGGCTCGGCCCCGCCGCTGGCGGCGTTGATCATCAACGGGCGCACGGTCGTTCGCGATGGCGAGGTGCGCACTGTCGACGAGGAGAAGGTCGGCGGCGAGGTAGCGCGGGCACAGGCGGCGCTCGTCGCGAAGGCGAGCTGAGTCTCGGTCCGCGGCCGCCGTCCTCCCCTCGGTGACGGCGGCCGCGGCATCTGCGGGTCCGGCGCAGAACCCGCAGCGCCAGTTGGTCTTCAGGCAAGGGCCGTGGCGTGTTCGATCTCGTGCTCCGGATCAGATTCCAGCCGCGCCCGCAGTGCGAGCAGGCACATCACCTCGTGCAGCGTGAGACCCAGTTCGGCCGCGTGCAATTCGGCGATCTCATGGTCGAACCGACCGGACGGATCGAACTGATCCATCAGAATCATTTCCGCCACAACCATTCCCGCCAGTGCCTGCGCCCGCGTCAGCCGACGGTCGGTCGGCAGATACGACAGCAGCCATTTGCCGCGGCCGGCCTCGGGCAGATCGATTCGGAAGGCCGCCTCGTGCGCCACATCGCTGCTGATGAGCCATTCCGTGGTCGTAATCGGCATCGCGCGAACCCCCTTTCATCCGCTGCGACTTGTCACATTGTTCAGTTGCTGCCCTCTACGGTGTCAGTTCGCCTCGGCGTGGCGCGATCCCAGTGGCAAAAGTGATTTCTTCACTCCAGCCGACGCACTTGACCAGCGGAAATGTGGCTGATACCAAGGAATTAATCACAGTCGGCGTTTCGATTCTCCGGTGCGCGCGCAGCACCGTCGGCCCGGACGCATCGCATGCGGGGAGGGTGGGGCGATGGATCGAGCAGGTCGCCAGGCCCGCCGACGTCCCGGAGGCAATGTCAGTGCCGAGGATCGACGACGCCTACGCGAGCGCCTGGCCGATCTGGGCTTGACCGATCAGCAATTGCTGGAACCCCTTGCCGCCGAACTGCGTCAGCGCGGGTACCGACCGCGCGCCGCCTGGCGCTACGCCAACGAATTGACCCAGGGTGTGGTCGCCGAGCGCTACAACGAGCTCACCGACAGCGCCACCGCGGCCATGAAGGCCAGCCGGATCTCCGAATACGAAGCGTGGCCGTTCAGTCGCGACGGCGCTGTTCTCGATGACGAACCGGAGCGTCCGACCGGTGTGCGGCCGACGGTCCGCGTCCTCAAGAATCTCGCCACCATCTACGGCACCACCTGGGACCAACTCGTCGATGTCGCCGATCTGGCGCATATGCCGGAACACGAACGGCTGGAGTACCACGAGGCGGTGGCGCGGCGTGCCATCGGCCGACTGCCGGTGCCCGCCGGTGGTGACCTGCCCGCCGAGGTTCCGCACTTCACCGGCCGCGACGGTCCGAAGGCCCAATTACGTGACCGCGTAACCGAACACCTGCGCAGCGGCGCGGTCGCGGTGCATGTGATCGTCGGGCTGACCGGCATCGGCAAGACCGCTTTGGCGCGCTACGCCGTCGCGGCCTTCGGTCGGCATTACCCGGATGGCACGATCTGGGTCGACCTGCACGGCTACACCCTCGGCCGCGATCCGCGCGAACCCATTGATGTACTCGAGCAGCTCCTGCTGCAGGTGGGGGTCGCCCGCGAAACCATCGAAATGGACTTGGCCGGGCGGGCGAACCGCTGGCGAACCACCATGAGCGATCGCCGCATGCTCATCGTCTTCGACAATGTCCTGGACACCGCGCAGGTGAAAGACCTACTGCCACAAGCCCCCGGCTGTTTCGTCCTGATCACCAGCCGCAGCAAACTCACCGGGCTAGCCGGTGCCCCACCGCTGCGGCTGGAGGTCATGGAGTGGGAGGAGGCCGAGGAACTGCTCGTCAAATTGGGCAATCTCCGCGCCGGCTACGACAAGCGCGCCGTACGCCTGATCCTGCAGACGGCGGGCCGGCTTCCGTTGGCCATCAGGCTGATCGGCGGCCAGATCGCCCATCACGGCGAGGAGATGCTCGCCGACAGCGCGGCCGATATCGCCAGGTTGACGGCGCGGATCAAGGAGGCGTCGGTGGACCGCCGCGCGACCGGCTCGGCCGCCGAACACCTCTTCGATCAGTTCGCCGCGGAAGACGAGTCACTGCGCGCCGCCTTCGAGATGTCCTATGAGCGTCTGCAAGATCCGAAACATCAACGGGCGGTGCGCCTGCTGGGCTGGTTCCCGGGCCCCGAGATAACCGCGGAGGCCATGGCGACGATGGCCTCGGTACCGCTCGGTGACGGAATGATGATGGTGCGCAGGCTATTCGAGGCCGGGTTCCTCGACCCGTCTTCTGGTGGTCCCGGTGGTCACCGCTACCGAATGCACGACCTCACCCGATGGTGCGCTCGCATGCACGCCGAACGCGAGGACTCACCCGCCGAACACGCCGCCGTCATCGATCGCCTCGTCGGCGAAAGCCTCGCCGTCGCGCGTCAGGCGAGCACCCACCAGATCTTCGATCCCGCGGGCAGCGAACACCTCTGGAACCCCTCCGATGACGCGACTAGAGCGCGCGAATGGCTGACCCGCGAACGCGAAATGCTGCAGGGCTGCATACAGGCAGCCGAACCGACAAGAGACGCGGCCGAATTGGCCCGCCGCCTGGCCTCCCACCTCTCCGGCACCGGCCACTGGTCCCTGGCCCACCGCCTCTTCGGCCGCGCCCTCGACATAGCGGGCCGAGTCCACGACCGGCGCGCCGAATCCTGGGCCCTGGTCGGCCGCGGCCGCGTCGACCGCCTCATGGGCCACCACGAGGCGGCGGGGGCGGCGTTCGAGCAGGCCAGGGCCGTTGCACTCGAATTGGCGGATCAGAATACCGAGGCCGCCATCCTATGTGAGCTCGGCCAAACCGCGAGGAGCACCGGCGATCACGCGGAGGCACGGGACTACTTCGGACAGGCCTTGAAAATGGCCAGGTCTATCGCCAATCAGCCGACCGAATGCGACGCTCTGCAAGGGCTCGCGCATGTGGCCTGGGTGGCTTCGGACTATCGGACCGGCCGCAGCTACTCGGAGGAGGCGCTCGCCATCGCGGGCGATATCGGCGACCCGATCCGGGTGGCGACCGCGCAATGGGGTCTGGCGGAGGTCATCCGGCGACTGGGCGAACAGGCCGAGGCCAGGCATCTCTACGGGGAGGCTTTGCGCATCGCACAGAAGATGAACCACCGGAGGTTGGCGGGCGACGCGCTACGGGGGCTCGGTCATATCGAAAGGCTGGTCGGGGAGCAGGAAACGGCGCGCGGGTACTTCGACGACGCATTGGCGATTGCCCAGCGCATCCACGACAGGTACGGCGAGGGTTGGACATTGTGGGGCCTCGGCAATATCGCGCGCAAGACCGGTGACTACGAGAAGGCTCGCAGCATGTTCCAGCAGGCATACGACATCGCGGTCGAGATCGACGATCGGTTCAGCCAGGTGGATACATTGCGCGGCCTCGGGCATATCGAGCGACACTTCGGCGAATACCAGGGCGCACAAAGGTATTACGAGGATTCCCAGCGGATCGCCGAACGGATCGGTGATCCGCTGGGGCGCGCCGATGCGCTGCGCGGCCTGGCCACGGTCGCGGTCAAGACCGGGCCGGCCGAGCTGGCCGAACAACTGCTTTCCCAGGCGCTCGAACTCTATGCGAGCACCGGTGTGCGGCACGGTGAACAGATCACCTCCGAAATACGGATGCGCAGCGACTGATCCGCGTTATGTACAGCGCCGAATCGCGAGCGCGGCGAGCGTGCGGGCGCAGGCGGACATTTCGCTGATCAGCACGTGATGTTCGGTGTCCGGCGTGGTTCCGCGCGGTCCGAACAGACAGCATTCGATGCCCGCTCGGCTGAGATGGGTGGTGTCGTTGCCGCAGTACGAATACGGCAGCGCGAGCCCGGTCTCCTCGACGTGGAAATCCGAGACCAAGGGGAGTAGTTCGGCGATGTCGCGTACGACGGCGCAATCGGGGGACATGTCCATCGGCGGCATATCCGTCCCACTGACCCGGAACTGCGGGTCGACGGGATGTTCCAGTTGGATCGTGGCCGTCGGAAACCGCGGACGGAGGCGGTCGAGTGCGGCGTCGACGGCCACGTGGACGTCCTCGGGCTCATGGGGCGGCGGGTAGCGCAGGTCTATGAGGGCGGTCGCCTTGTCTGCGCAGTAGGAGATGCCCGAAAGATCATGTCCCTCACCACGTCCCGCCAGCAGGCTCGCGACCTGCATGCGAGGCAGCGGTGGAAAGTCGGGGTTGCGCAGTCCGATGTCGGCCGTGTCGAGCAGGTCGAGAACCTTCCGCAGCACCGCGATGGCGTCGACACCTTCGTCCGGCCTGCTGGTGTGGGCACTGCGGCCGCGAACAACCAGGGCGAACTTGTGGACGCCCGCGGTCCGGGTGATGACGCGACGGACCGAATAGGGTTCGGGCACAACGGCAGCCGCCGCTGTGAGCCCGGATTGCAGTGCGTGCTTCGTGCCGACCCCACCCTGCAGTTCGCCGACCACGAACTCCAACAGCAAACCCTGCTGGAGCGGGATTCCGCTGCGGTGCACGGCGATTGCCGCGCCGATCATGGCTGCGAGACCGCTTTTCATGTTGTGCAGGCCGGCCCCGAACAGTTGGTCGCCGATTCGTCGCGCGGTGAACGGATTCTCCGGGTGATCGCGCCCCAGCGGATCCATATCCAGGTGTCCGTTCAGCATGAGCGCCGGCGTCCCATGCGACGGGCCGAGCAGACCGATCATCTGGAATCGACCGGGCTGCACCTCCTGTCCGAAGGTATGAATACCGTTGTAGGCGAGGGTTTTCTGGATCTGATCCGCCAACGGCGTCTCCTGTCCGGTGAAGGAGGGGACGGCGGTGAGCTCGGTGGCGACGGCCACGAGCTCGTCCTCCGGGAGCAGTCGGTCCAGGTCGCCGATCATCGTCTCGATCGAGTCAGTCACACCTTCTGAATCCGAGCAGCAGCACATTTCGATACGCCTTCACGAAAGGGATCCCGCGCCGGATCTCGTCGGTGAAGTGCTGGACACGCTCATCGTCGAAGACGTAGGAGTCGAGCGGCCGCATCAGTTCGAATGACGCCAGTTCGACCGCCGGTTCGGCGTCGTCGTAAATGGACGAGATACCGGTGCCCTTCGCCAGGTTTCGGCGCTCGATCAAATGTGCCGATCCGGCGATCAGCCCGTCGCGGTGCTTACCCTCCGGCGCTGGTTCACCCGGTGCGGTGATGGCCATGTAGTGGGCGTCGACGAGCACCTCGGGGGTGCGCCGCGCCGACAGGACACCGGCCGCCACCAGCGAGCGGGCGACGACGGCCGCGATCTTCCTGGTCGGCTCGGTCGCCGGATGCAGTGGCCCGATCTGTGCGAACCTGCGTTCGATACCGCCGACCAGCGGATTGACCTCGGTCGATTGCACATACGGCGGTGGTTCCTCGATGGGCGTGAAATGCATATCGGCCATCGACAGCCTGTAGCAGCCATAGGCTCGTCGTCGATAGGTCTTGCCGGCGGGCAGCCATTTATCCAGTTCGGTCGAATCGTGAAAGGCGCGCTGGAGCACCGACCGTTCGTCGGCGGACAGCCCGAAATCTGCGGCGGCTAGGCGCCAGAAGGCAGCCCCGTACGGGGTGCCGGATGAAAAGGACCCGAGGTCAGCATTGATCTCGGGCACCATGTGCTGGTTAATGGCCGGAACCTTCCGACTGTGGGTGTAGTCAGCAATGCCAAAAGATGACGCGACCACGGCCACCGAAGCGCTGAGCCGCGCGGCTCGAACTTAGTGCCAAATACCGACATATCAAGTATTGCGGTGATCAATCACACCCGTGTCGTCGGCCTCTGCGTCACACGGCAAGCCATTGCTCGATGAGGTCGAGCGTCGGTGCCGAGTGCAGCGGCTCGCCGTCCTCGGCGTCCAGCAGGATCCAGGAGTACGGCGGCCAGGGGTCGCGCATCAGTTGGTAGCCTGCCCGCTCCGCCCGCTCTGTGAGTAGCTGTACTCGTGTGGGTTCCGGATCGTATGTCACCACAAACCTTTCGTCGAGCCTCTCCCACGCCCTTACCGGCGCGCTTCAGCCGGAATCGGTTGGGTGGACAGAGATCGCGGCCAAAGCCCCTGTTCGGCAGTGCGAAGCCCGCTCGGGCCGAAACTCTGCGCCGTCAGACCGTGCCCTGTGAATGTTCTTGGGTTACAAAGAATTCCGCCCAATACTCGTGGCGAATCGCATCCCACAGCGGCGACTGATCCGGGAACCTCTCACGCATCCGAGCCAGATCCGGCGCGGTGCTGGGCGCGCCGGCCGAAAACAGTGGATTGTCTTCAGACTGGTTGTGTACCGACATGATTCGAATTCGATGACGGTCGATCCGCCATTCCGCTACCCAGCCGCCGACCTCCGTGCGGTGCTCGCTCATCCCGACCCCCTAGCGCGGCGTTGGTCGTCGCCGCCGTTGGCGATGTCCGCGCGGGGAATCGGTTGCGCCAGCTCGGAGAGCTTGTCCAGGACCTCGCGCAGTGTGTGCACATTCGGTCCGCTCTGCGGGAGTGGCTCACTGTCCAACGGCGGGAACGCGATTCCACGCGCCGCGGCACGCTCCCGCGGGGTCGCCGTCTGCGGGACGAGCCGGCCCGCCTCGATCAGGGTGTAGTAAGCCGCTGCCTTCCACACGCATCGCGCGACTCGGCAGGCGAGGTGCGCACGCAGTAGTTCGTGCGCCAGCTCGACATCGGCGCACCCGCACACCTGCGGCGGCGTCACGATCATGTCCACGCCGCGCACGCCACGCCGGCCTCGATCAGTGCCGGTTCGGACATGTTGCCGCGCGCGAACCCGATCGCCTTCCGACGATGGGATCGGCATGTATCCTCTTCTGCCACTGGCTTGTTCGTCGTCGCTTCGACCTTCGGGCGGGCGGCTTCGGTAGTCCGCGTGCCGGGCGGCGGGCACCGAAGAGTCGAGCTCATCGTTGTCGTCCGGGTCATGGGTGAACCTCACTGGTGTGACGGTCGGTTGAAGCGCGGCACCCGGCGGTGTCAGTTCCGCCTCGCCTTCGAGCACCAGCCGGGCTCTCGCTCACGAAGCGTTTGCTCCCTGCTATCGCCGTGTGCCGCGCAGGGACAACGACATCAGCAACTCTGACCAGGCACAACGGAGACTCGGAATTTCAGCGGAGGTTTTTCGTTGTGCCAGCGACGTTTCCGCGAACTGTGCCAAACTGGTTCCGCTCCCTGCTGTCCGACATTCCGTCTAACGAGGGGTAACCAGAGATGGCCGAGGAAGACAGCACCCTGCCCCGGCGACAGCTGGGGCGCATCCTGCGCCAGCGTCGTGAAGAAGTGGGCATGACGATGGCGCAAGCGGCAAGGCTGGTGGAGATCGGAACCACAACCTTGCACCGGCTGGAGAAGGGCACGGCCGATAAGATTCGCGTCCGCATCGTGCAACATCTGTGCGAGATTTACGAGCGCGATGCGGAAGAGACCACTGCGCTGAAATACCTTGCCGAGCAAGCGGCTGTGAAGAACTGGTACGAGGAGTACAGCGATGTGCTGCCTGGCAACTTCAACAACTATGTTGAGCTGGAAGGTGCAGCACGGCAAATGGTTTCGTATCAGGAGCTTGTTCCGGGGCTGCTGCAGACAGAAGCCTATGCCGCCTCGCTGATGCGCAACTATAATCTGCGAGAGATCGCTAGCGACCTCCAACGCCGCGTCGAGCTGCGAATGAAGCGGCAGATAATCATCAAACGGAAGGTTGAGCCGGTCACCTTCGATGTCGTGCTGCACGAATCCGCGCTGCGGCGGGTCGTCGGCAGTCCGAAGATCATGAGTGATCAGCTGCGTCGCGTGGCCGACGCCAGTACGTGGCCGAATGTCGAGATTCGAATACTTCCCTTCAGCGCGGGAATGCCCTTGGGGGTAGTACCGGGGCCATTCGTGATCATGGACTTCGGAACCGACAGTAGGGGCAGGCCGATCGAGCCTACGGTTGTCTACATCGAGAGCGTGGTCACCGCGAATATCTTCCTACAGAAACGGGTTGACGTCGATCGCTATCGTCAGGTCTCGGCGGCTCTGCACGATGCCTCGCTGACCCCTGCAGACAGCAGAGCACTGCTGAGGAAGATGGCAAAGGAGTATCAACAGTGGACATGAGTTTTACCGGTGCTGCGTGGTTCAAGAGCAGCTACAGCCAGGCCGATCAAGAATGCGTGGAAGTCGCCTGGCTGAGTGACGGCGTCGTCGGCGTTCGCGACTCGAAGAACCCGACTGGCCCGGCGCTGGTCTTCGCTCCGGCCGAGTGGGATGCCTTCATGGCAGGTGTGCACAACGGTGGCTTCGCCCGGCCAACGCAGTAGCGGTTCTCCGATCCGATCCAATCCCGTCCAACGGCATCGGTCTGACGCATATTTGACTGGGGCCGTGAACTTTTCCTGCTGCACTGTCCATAGACAGCTGAGCGCTGCTGAGGAAGTTGGCAAAAGAGTCTCAACGGTGGACATGAGTCCTACCGGTGCTGCATGGTTCAAGAGCAGCTACAGCCAGGCTGGCTCCGAATGTGTGGAAGTCGCCTGGCTGAGTGACGGCGTCGTCGGCGTTCGCGACTCGAAGAACCCGACTGGCCCGGCGCTGGTCTTCGCTCCGGCCGACTGGGATGCCTTCATGGCAGGCATACAAGACGGTGAGTTCGGTCGGCCGACTGTGTAGCGGCTCTCCGATCCGACCGCCGGCAACGGCCTCAGTCTGACACGTATTGGACTGGGGCCGTGGACGTTTCATTGGCCCCATCGACAGCTCAGTACTACTGAGGAAGTCAGCAAGGGAGTATCAATAGTGGGCATGGACCTTACTGATGCCGCGTGGTTCAAGAGCAGCTACAGCCAGGCTGGCTCCGAATGTGTGGAAGTCGCCTGGCTGAGTGACGGTGGGGTCGGCGTTCGCGACTTGAAGAACCCGACTGGCCCGGCGCTGGTCTTCGCTCCAGCCGAGTGGGATGCCTTCATGACAGGTGTGCACGACGTTGGGTTCGCCCAGCCAACGGTGTAGCGGTCCTCCGAGCCGAGCCGAGCCGAGCCGAGCCGAGCCGAGCCGAGCCGAGCCGAGCCGAGCCGAGCCGAGCCGAGCCGAGCCGAGCCGAGCCGAGCCGAGCCTGAGCCCGAGCCCGAGCCCGAGCCCGAGCCCGAGCCCGAGCCGGGCACGGGCAACGGCTTCAATCAGCCGCGTATTCGACTGGGGCCGTTGCTGTTTCTTTGTCGGCTCTTCTACTCGCTGTGCCGCCCGAAACCCTTCACTGGACGACGGCAGCTTCGAGTAGTGCTGAGGCGCGCGGGTGTCCCGGCGGGCAGCCGGTGCTGTCCGCCGAGGGTGCACGCGGCGGTGCCGGTGTCCGGCCGGGATCGAGACCGCATCCATTGCCGGTGTTGTTCGTGTTCACGGTGTCTGCGGGCCTTGCGTTCGCGTTCGTATCGCCGAAGTTCGTGTTGCCCGCCGCGACGACGCCGCGGAGCAGCGCACGGTTGCGGGTGTGGATGCGCGTCAGCACGGCGGCGAGCAGTTCGTTGGCGTGATGGCGGTGGTTGATCGTCGGGGTGCCGGTGGGGTCTATGTGCTTCGGCGCAATCCAGGCGGTGCGGCCCGGAAATGCCGAATTCCTGTCCCCGGCAACGGTTTTCCAGCCGCCCGGGCCGTCATGGATGAGAGCATGGCAGGCGTCGCAGGCCAGCACGAGATTATCGATGTCGGTGCGTCCGCCCTTGCCGTAGTCCAGGATGTGGTGGACCGCGCAGAGACTGGCCGGTGCGTCGCACCCCGGGCGTGAGCAGCCGCGCAGGGCGGCGATCAGTGCCAGCCGCTGCGCACGCGACCCGAGTCGTCTCATCCGGCCGAGATGCAGCGGCAGCCCCGCATGATCGAATACCGCCAGAAACGGTTGTGACCGCTCGGCCACCGCGAGCGCGTCCCGGATCGGCACCACGCCACCGGTGGCGGTGGTCGCTGCACCCGACATCCGTGCCAGGTCGTCGAGGTTCATCGTAAGGATCGTCGTCACCGGCAGGCCGCGGTGGCTGCCCAGGTCCTCGGCGACGAGCCCGGACCGCAGCACGGCGGTCAGCGCATCGTGGTTGCGCTGCGCGGCGCTGCGGTGATCGCGCCGCGCGGCTGCCGCCAGCGCGGCGGGAGCCACGGCGTCGATGTCGACGGCCGGGCTGTCGGGGTCCTCGGGATTGCATACGCCGGGGCGGGCGTACTTGGCCAGCAGCGGGTCCAGCAATGCCCGCAGTACCGGATCGATCTCCCCGCGGATCGGTGACATCCCGTCCGGCCGTTGCCGGCCCACCGTGATCCCGCGCATACGAGCCCGATCCTTGTCGTCGGTGAGCCTGCCGTCGGGGTCCAGATGGGCCAGAATCCGGTCGCCGATCTTGCCGATATCGTCCGGCGACCCCGACCGCGCGAACTCGGCCAGAATCTGCTCGGCCGCCTCCCGATCGTCGGCGGACGCCCCGCGCGGCACGCGGTTCATCACATGCGCGATACCCCGCACATGGTCGGCGGAAATCTCACCGCGCGCCAAAGCGCCTGCGGTGCAGGGCAACTGCGGCTGCAGCTGTTCTCCGCCCATATCGCGGGAAGCCCCGACCCACTGCGCCGCATGCACCCGAC
The DNA here is from genome assembly GCF_044465765.1 of Nocardia sp. NPDC049526. NCBI lineage: Bacteria > Bacillati > Actinomycetota > Actinomycetes > Mycobacteriales > Nocardiaceae > Nocardia > Nocardia sp. NPDC049526. Next base: position 181,546 of record NZ_JBITMA010000008.1, read on the forward strand.
TTCCGGCATCGGCGCTCGACAATCGCAGTGTCTGCATCAGGAACCGCTTGAGCGTCTTCGACCCGGTGTGCGCGGGGATCGAGCGTTCATCGGCCTCGATCAGCAGCCGGTGCTGCAGTGCGGTGAGCCTGCGCGCGCATCGCTCCACATCCCGCATCAGATCCAGCACATCATCGTCCGCCAATCCGGCCAACGGCCGCTCGAGCAGGTCGGAAACCGCAGCGAGCAGCGGGTCGGCTGCTCGCGCCTCGGTGTCCGCACTGTTCGAAAACATGTTCGAATTCTATCGCGGAATGATCACCATGCACACCCCCGGAGGCCATCTGATCTACACGTCTTCACACTGGACGATCGACTGAATAGTCCAGTGCCGCAGCACACCTCGGTCGACTGACCAGGACTCGGTCGCGATGGAGCCATACCGAACACAAGAGCTGGACAGACCGATCGAGCCGTCTCCGAGGCTCGTCCGGCTGATCGGACGGATTCCGGCGCACCGGCTGCCGATCCCGCTCGGCGCTCCGACGCCGCAACGCCTCGCTTCAGCGATGGTTCCAGTCGTGCGATGGCTACACCCGGATGCGCAACCCGATCCGGGCCCGCGGTCCGTCGTGTGCAGACCGGACCTGACTGGTCTTCGGGGCAAAGGCGTATTCGGGGGTCCGGCGAGTTGCCGCAGTTGAGGCGAATGGCCTGATCAGACGGTATTGCTGGATACTGGAACAGAGATGTCTCGGACTACGCGGTTCGGCGGGCGCGGGTGCTCGATTCGGCGGGTAACGACCGCGCAACCTGGGGCGGGTGTCGCGCAACATCGCGGCAACCCGCGGCTTCTACTGTGGCGGCAGCGGTAGTGGAGCGAGGTGTGGCGTGGATCTGGACACGATTCGGGATGTGGTTGTGGCGCGGGGGCGGGCCGACCTGGCTGTGGTGGGCGAGGGTTGTGCGGTGCTCGCCGGAGGGACGTTCCTGTTCTCGGAGCCGCAGGAGGAATTGGCGCGGCTGGTCGATATCACCGCGCTCGGGTGGACTGCGTTGACGGCGACGGGGGACGGGTTGGAAATCGCGGCCACCTGCACGTTGGCGGAGTTGGCCGGAGCCGGGGTGGGGCGGGAGTTGGGGGTGGAGGTGCTGCGGGCGGAGTGGCCGGGGACGGCGTTGTTCGCGCGGGCGTGTCGGGCGTTGGTGGCGTCGCACAAGATATGGCGGACGGCGACGGTGGGTGGGAATGTGTGCCTGTCGTTGCCCGCCGGGGCGGTGTTGGGGGCATTGGTGGCGTTGGACGGTGTCGCGCTGGTGTGGTCGCCGGATGGTTCCGATCGGCGGATACCGTTGCGAGAGTTCGTACTCGGGCCGGGACGTAACGTGCTCGGCTCGGGTGAGGTGTTGCGTTCGATTACCGTTCCGACTCGAAGCCTGTACGCGCGCACTGCATTCCGGAAGATCGCGCTGGCTCCGCTCGGTCGCTCCGGTGCGGTAGTGATGGGTCGGCGGGAGGCAGACGGTCACTGCGCGCTGACCATATCCGCCGCGACGACCCGGCCGATTGTGCTGGATTTCGATGGCGTGCCCGGCGATGCCGAGGTGCGGGGTGCGATGGCCGCCATCGACCCGACGCTCTGGTTCGACGATCCGCACGGAGCACCGGACTGGCGTTGCCATGTCGCCGGTGTGCTCGCTCGCGAGGTCGCAGCCGAGCTACGCACCGAAGTCGGTGATGGGCAATGAGATTCGAGGTCGACGGTCAGTCGGTGCAGGCCGAACCGCGCCCCGGCCAGTGTCTGCGCACATTATTGCGTGAGCACGGCCATTTCGCGGTGAAGAAAGGCTGCGATGCGGGCGATTGCGGTGCGTGCACCGTGCAACTCGACGGCATCCCCGTGCACTCGTGCATCATTCCCGCCTACCGTGCCGCCGACCGCACCATAACCACTGCCTCCGGCCTCGGCACCCCCGAAGAGCCGCACCCGGTCCAGCAACGTTTCGTGAACTCGGCCGCCTTCCAATGCGGCTTCTGCACCGCGGGCATGGTGGTCACCGCCGCGGGCCTCGGCTGCGGCGGCCCGAACGCCCCGGATCCCGAGGCACTACCGGAGCTCATGAAGGGAAACCTCTGCCGCTGCACCGGCTATCGCACCATTGCCGATGCGCTGGGCGCGCCTCCTGACGCGGACCCGAAAGCCGCTGCGGTATGTGCGGGCCCGAACACAGGCACAAACCACTCGGGGGTACCTGGCGGTCGTGCGGCTGGGGGGCTGACCATAGTGCCGGACGGTGGTGCGACTGGTGGCTCGACGATGGGTGGGGGCGGCGTTTCGGTGCCGGGCGGTGGTGCGGCTGGGGGGCTGACCATAGTGCCGGGCGGTGGTGCGACTGGTGGCTCGACGATGGGTGGGGGCGGCGTTTCGGTGCCGGGCGGTGGTGCGGCTGGGGAGCTGACCATAGTGCCGGACGGTGGTGCGACTGGTGGCTCGACGATGGGTGGGGGCGGCGTATCGGCCCCGCGCGGTGGTACGACTGTCGGGCCTGACCAGGCGAGGTACCCGATCGGCAGCTCTGAAGGCGGCACAAGGATCAGCGCCACGGCGGAGGTTGCTCCGGCCCTACCGGACAGTGCCGCCCATGGGCGCGCGGGCACCGACGTCGGTGCACCTGCCGGTCCGCGAGTCGTCACCGGCACAGAGCCGTTCACCTTCGATGTCCTTCCGCAGGATGCGGGCACCGATGCGGATGCCGCCACAGCGCCGCCCACAGCCCCACTGCACATCGCCGTCCTGCCGAGCCCGCACCCCCACGCGCGAATCGTATCCATCGACACCTCTGCCGCCGAGAACCTGCCGGGCGTGCACGCAGTGCTCACCTACGCCGACGCTCCCGATATCGCATTTTCCACAGCGCGCCACGAACTTCGAGTCGACGACCCGGATGACACCTACGTGCTGGATCGCACGGTGCGATTCGTCGGACAGCGGGTCGCCGCCGTAGTGGCGGAGAGCCTGGATATCGCCCGTGCAGGTTGCCGGGCGATACAGGTCGAGTACGACATCCTGCCAGCGGTATTCGATCCAGCCGAGGCATTGCTGCCGGAAGCCCCGAAACTGCATGGCGATAAGCCGGATTCGGCGCGCATCGCCGATACCGAACGCAATCTGATCGCCGCGATCGACGGCGAGGTCGGCGACGTTTCGGCGGGTCTCACCGCAGCGGCGCAGGTGGTCAGTGGTGTCTGGCATTCGCCGCGGGCCCAGCACGTACACCTGGAAACCCACGGCGGTATCGGCTGGTTGGACGCCGACGGCAGGCTGGTCGTCCGCTGCAGCACGCAGGTCCCGTTCCTGGTGCGCGACGAACTGTGCCAGATATTCGGGCTACCGCGTGACCGGGTGCGGGTATTCGCCAAGCGCGTCGGCGGCGGATTCGGCGCCAAACAGGAAATGCTGGCCGAGGATCTGATAGCACTGGCGGTGCTGCGCACCGGCCGACCCGTGCAATACGAATTCACCCGCTCCGACGAATTCACCAGCGCCACTTGCCGTCATCCGATGCGGGTCGCGATCACCGCGGGCGCTGATGCCCACGGCCTGCTGACCGCGCTGTCGATCGACGTGCTCGCCGATGCCGGGGCCTACGGCAATCACAGTGCGGGTGTGCTGTTCCATGGTGTCGGCGAATCCATCGAGGTCTATCGCTGCGCCAATAAGCGCGTCGAGGCGAAGACGGTCTACACCAACAACGTTCCGTCGGGCGCATTCCGCGGCTACGGTCTCGGACAGATCATCTTCGGCGTCGAGTCGGCCATGGATGAACTGGCGCGCGCACTCGATATCGACCCGTTCGAATTCCGCCGCCGCAATGTCATCGTCCCCGGCGACGCATTCGTCGGCGCGGAAGTCAGCGATAGCGATCTGGACTTCGGCAGCTACGGCCTCGATCAATGTCTCGACCTGGCCGAACGAGCCTTATTGCGCGGCAACGGGGTTCGCGCCCCCGGTCCGGACTGGCGGGTGGGTACCGGTATGGCCCTGGCAATGATCGCCACCATCCCACCGCGCGGCCACCGCTCCGAGGCGGCCGTCACCCTGCTCCCCGACGGGCGCTACGAACTCCGCGTCGGCACAGTCGAATTCGGCAATGGCACCACCACAGTGCACGCCCAACTTGCGGCGACGGCACTGAACACCGATGTGCGCCGCATAGTGATCCGCCAATCGGACACCGACGTCGTCGGCTACGACACCGGTGCCTTCGGGTCCACCGGCATCACCGTCGCGGGCAAGGCCTCCTACGCCGCGGCCGTGGCGCTGCGTGAGCACATCCTGGTCCGGGCCGCCAAGCTGACCGGTAGCGCCGAAGCGGAGTGCGTCCTGGTGGCCGATGGCGTCCGCTGCGGCGATCGGCTGATCGACGCCACCGAACTCCTGGCCGACGGCGAGTTGTCCGGCCACGGCGAACACGCGGGCAGTCCGCGCTCGGTCAGCTTCAATGTGCAGGCATTCCGGGTCGCCGTGCAACCCGACACCGGGTTGGTGCGCATCCTGCAATCGGTCCAGGCCGCGGACGCGGGCACGGTGCTCAACCCGGCGCAGTGCCGCGGACAGGTGGTCGGCGGCGTCGCGCAGGCCATCGGCACCGCGCTCTACGAGGACATGCGCTCCGCACAAGGCGAGGTAACCACGCGGACACTGCGGCACTATCACATCCCGCAGTTCGCCGATTTGCCGCACACCGAGGTCTACTTCGCCGAAACCGCCGATGACCTGGGCCCACTCGGCGCCAAGTCGATGAGCGAATCCCCGTACAACCCGGTTGCCTCCGCGCTGGCGAACGCCATCCGCGATGCTGTCGGGGTACGACAGACCGGATTGCCGATCACGGCGGACCGGATCTGGCGCGCCCTTCAGGAAGGAGACCAGGGGTGAGTACCCAGCGCCGTGAGCGTCAGGCCCGGAGGAGGCAGCGTGGGTAACCACGGAGGGCCCGGGAGCGGCGCAAATCGAACCCCGCGCCGGGAGCGTCAGGCCCGGAGGAGGCAGCGTGGGTAACCACGGAGGGCCCGGGAGCGGCGCAAATCGAACCCAGCTACCCGAGAATGTCCGCGCTCGCATCGACGCGATGCTCGACACGGTCGACGCCGAGTTGCGGACCCGGTACCCGGGCCCCGACGGCCGGGTCCAGCCGATCCACACCGCCTACGTCCCGGCCGACCGGGCCACCGCCGCGACCCCCGCCGAATGGGGTGCGGCGGCGATAGAGCTGCTCGATCGCCACCACGACCTGCTCGCCGGAATCGACGGCACCGACGCGCTGCCCACCGTGCGCAGCCGACTCGAGCAGCGGCCGATCCAGGATCTGCGCATCGACTTCGAAGACGGTTACGGCTTCCGTGCCGACGCCGAGGAGGACAAGGCCGCCACCAATGCGGGGACGGCACTCGCCGAGTGGACGAAGCAACCCGGTGGCCCGGCCGGCCTCGGCATCCGGATGAAGGGTCTGGCGGGCGCCGAACGCAATCGTGCCCTGCGCACCCTCGAGCTGGTCTTGGACGCCGCGGGCGGTGTGCCGACGGGTTTCGTCTTCACGGTCCCGAAGATCCGTGCGGCGGAACAGGCTTCGGCGTTGGTCGCCCTCTGTGACGGACTCGAGCGCGGCTCCGGACTCGCTGCGGGCACCCTGCGATTCGAACTGCAGATCGAGAGCCCGCAGGCGATTATCGCCGCCGACGGCAGCGCCCCGATCGCCAAAATGCTCAGCATGTCCGAAGGTCGTTGCAGTGCTTTGCATTTCGGCACCTATGACTACACCGCCGCCTGCGGTATCGCCGCGCCCGATCAGGCGCTCGACCATCCGGCTGCGGACTACGCGAAGTCGGTCATGCAGGTGGCCGCTGCCCAAACCGGGGTGTGGATCTGTGACGGCTCCACCCAGATCGTGCCGGACCGCGATCCGGAATCCGCACTGCGCAACCATCATCGGCTCGTCGGGCGGGCGCTGCGCCTCGGTTACTACCAGGGCTGGGATATGCATCCGGGCCACCTGATCACCCGCTGGCTGGCCACCTACGAATTCTTCCGGCGCGCCATCGACGTCGCGGTACCCCGTCTGGTCGCCTATCTCGACCGGCGCTCCGGCGGCGTCGTGGACGAGCCCGCCACCGCGGAAGCCTTGGCGGCCACCGTTTTACGCGGCGTGAACTGCGGCGCACGCACCGCCGATGAACTGCGTGCGCTCGCGCCGGTACTGACTCCCGAGGTGCTGCGGGCGCTCGTTGCGCGCGCGCCGATTCCGCAGGAGATGCTGTGAACGACTACGCAGGAGGTGCTGTGAGTAGCGATGCCATCGGAGGTGATGGTCGGGCGACGGATGGGCGCGATGCCGTGGACTTCACACTGCTGCCGGATCTGGCGGTCCGACCGCTCGGCGGATCGGTCATCTGGGCCGATGACGAATTCTTCGCGGAGAAGGAGAATTTGATCAATCCGGGTCCGTCGGAATACCGACCGTCGACCTTCGGGCACAAGGGCCAGATCTACGACGGCTGGGAAACCCGCAGGCATCGCGGCCGACCCGGCGACGACTCGGCCATCGTGCGCCTCGGCGTGCCCGGCGTGATCCGCGGCATCGTGGTGGACACCGCCTGGTTCAAGGGCAACTATCCGCCCGCGGTTTCGGTCTCCGCTCTCGAAATCGACGGCTATCCGCCCGCGGAAGCCATTGCCGAGCGCGACGATTGGGTGCACCTGATCGACCGCGCCCCGGTAACCGGGGACAGCCGCAATCCGTTCGCGATCGAGAACGAAAACCGTTGGACACATGTGAAACTCACCATGCACCCGGACGGCGGCGTCGCCCGGCTGCGCGTACACGGCGAGGGCAGGCCCGACCCCGAGCTGCTCGGTCTCGGCCCGCTGGACCTGGCCGCACTGGAAAACGGCGCCCTGGTCCTCGACTGCTCCAACCGCTTCTACAGTTCGCCGAACCAGTTGCTCTACCCGGGTCTGGCCCGAAAAATGGGCGACGGCTGGGAAACCGCACGCCGCCGCGACGACAGCAACGACTGGGTGCATATCCGGCTGGCCGGACCCGGCCTCATCCGTCTCGCCGAGATCGATACGTCGTACTTTCTCGGCAATAGCCCCGGCTCGGCCCGGCTCACCGGCCGCACCACCGACGGCACCGAACTCGAATTGCTCCCGCGCACCGAACTGCTGCCCGACACCAGGCACCGCTTCGCGATCGCGCCGATGGCGGCCTCGGTCGAGGAGGTCCGCCTGGATATCTACCCCGACGGCGGACTCGCGCGACTGCGCCTCTACGGCGAACTCGGGGGCTGAGCGGCATGGGCGAACGAGATTTCGTCGGCTACGGCGCGACGCCACCGGATCCGCAGTGGCCGGGTGGTGCGAAGATCGCGGTCCAGTTCGTCCTCAATTACGAAGAGGGCGCCGAGCACAATGTGCTCGACGGCGATCCGCATTCGGAGACGTTTCTGTCGGAAATGACTCCCGCGCAAGCCTTTCCGAATCGGCACATGAGCATGGAATCGCTCTACGAATACGGCTCCCGCGCCGGACTGTGGCGGGTCCTGCGCGCCTTCGATCGCCGCGACCTACCGCTGACCATCTTCGCCGTCGCCCGTGCCATGCAGCGAAATCCCGAGGCGGTGGCCGCCTTTCGGGAACTCGGCCACGAAATCGCCTGCCACGGCCTGCGCTGGCAGTCCTACCAGCTCACCGACCGCGACACCGAGCGCGAACATATGGCCGAGGCCGTGCGCATCCTCACCGAACTCACCGGCGCGGCCCCGCTCGGCTGGTACACCGGCCGGGACTCCCCGCACACCAGGGAACTGGTGGTAGAACACGGCGGTTTCGTCTACGACTCCGACTCCTACGCCGATGATCTCCCGTACTGGGTCACCGTGCACGGCCGAAACCACCTGGTTGTCCCGTACACCCTCGACACCAACGACATGCGCTTCGCCTCACCCGCGGGCTTCCCCAGCGGCGAGCAATTCTTCGCCCACCTCCGCGACGCCTTCGACGTGCTCTATCGCGAAGGCGCGGAGGGCAGTCCGAAGATGCTTTCGGTCGGCCTGCACTGTCGTCTGGTCGGCCGCCCGGCCCGCCTCGCCGCGCTGGAACGCTTCCTCGACCACGTCCAGTCGCATGCCGACGTATGGGTCGCGCGCCGCATCGATATCGCCGAGCACTGGCGTCGGGTGTTTCCGGCGGGTGGCGCCTAGGGGACGGCAGTCGGCGGGGTGGGTGAGCCCTGGGGACGGCAGCCGGCGGAGCCGGAGGGGTGGATAAGTTCAGTCGAACAGATTCCGCACGAACGGCAGCGAATCCGGTAGCGACGCATTGACGGTCCCGCTGTGGTCCTCCGGATATGTATGCAGCGTGACCGGCTGCCGATTCGCCTCGAGCACCGCGGCGTACCGCAGCGTCTCCGGTGTAACCACATCGGTGTCGCGCAACCCCTGCCCCAGGAACAGCGGCCTGTCGTAACCGGATTCGGGCAGGCCGAGGTATCCGGTCAGCAGCCTGTGCAGGTCCGGGATCTCGAGCAGCGGGCGGGAGAACAGGTCACCGATCACCACGCCGTCGGCCGCGAGCGCATCGCTGAGCGGGTTGATGCAGTCCTCGCGGGCGCGGGCGAGCCAGTCGCGGCCGGAGTCGGTCAGATACGAATCGATATTCAGCGCCGGATAGGTGGTGCGCAGGCCGTTGAGGATGTAGAACACGTACGCCGACGAGTGCGGCGATAATTTCACCGGCGGCACATGCGGACCGAGCGGCAGCAGAATGTCCTGGATATACGCCGGTATGCCGGTGCCGACCGCGCCGCGGTAGTCGAGTTCGGGTCCGTCGAATTCGGAGGCGTAGCGCGCCGTGTAGACGGCAGCACCGGCGCCCTGTGACTGACCGACGACCACCCATTTCTTCGCCAGCGACGAGTACTGCCTGGTGGCGGCCCGCACCGCATCGACGATGTTGTGCGCGACCACGACGCCATTGAGATAGGGATGTTCGCCCGGCGTGCCGAGTCCGGCGTAATCCGCTGCGACGATCGCATAGCCCTGGCGCAGCCACGTCTCGAGATACGCCCAGTCCCGCTCGACCGCGCTCGGCCCGGCGATGCTGTAGGCGCAGTCGTCGCCGAGTCCGACCGTGCCGTGCGCCCACGCGATCACCGGCCAACCACCTTCGGGTGCTTCCCCGGGCGGAAAGTAGACCGCGGCGCCGGCCACCGTCGGCACATCGTTCGCGGTGGTCGTCGTATACAAGATGCGGCTGGAATTCACCGAACCGGGCGGTGTCGCCACCGCGGCCAGCGGCGCGATGGATTCCACCGCGCCCGGATCGGCGCTCGCCGCAGGCAGTTGCAGGCCTAGACCACATACGACGGCAACGGCGAACCACAGTTTCCGCATAAAGGCTCCTCTCGGACGCGGAACGTCTGTCCGCGATGGGACGCGGTCTGCCAATCGAACCATCGGCGCCCATTTCGAGGTGGCGGAGGCCACACGGACGCTTGTGAAGGTGCTCACAACCCGGAATGCCGGGCGCGTCGGATGCCGGCCCGTCGGGCGATCTCAAACAGTACGAGCGTTACGCTAAAACCGCATGTCAGCGCTACCGGCGGGTAGGTTTCACGCGTGCAATTCGCAGGCAAATTTCGCAAAGTTAGCAAAGGCCAGTCGAAACCTAGCTCGGATTCACACTTGCAACAGGTAGACGGCTATTTCCTGGTGTGCCATCGTGTGGAAGTACACCCCATGGGCCTAGCAAGCCTGCAAATTGCCGCCACAGCAGTTCGAGCGATGCTCGACCGTGGGGCACCGAAACGAAGAAGTGGAGTCAGAGATGTCGAACGTCGGCACCCCGAAGACCGCTGCGGAGATCCAGCAGGATTGGGACACCAACCCGCGCTGGAAGGGCATCACCCGCAACTACACCGCCGACCAGGTGTCGAAGCTGCAGGGCACCGTCGTCGAAGAGGCCACCCTCGCCCGTCGTGGCTCGGAGATCCTCTGGGATCTCGTCAACAACGAGGACTACATCAACTCCCTCGGTGCCCTGACCGGTAACCAGGCGGTCCAGCAGGTCCGTGCTGGCCTGAAGGCCATCTACCTGTCCGGTTGGCAGGTCGCCGGTGACGCGAACCTGTCCGGCCACACCTACCCGGACCAGTCGCTGTACCCGGCCAACTCGGTTCCGTCCGTGGTCCGCCGCATCAACAACGCGCTGCTGCGCGCCGACGAGATCGCCAAGGTCGAGGGTGACACCTCCGTCCAGAACTGGCTCGCCCCGATCGTCGCCGACGCCGAAGCCGGCTTCGGCGGCGCGCTGAACGCCTACGAGCTGCAGAAGGCCATGATCGCCGCCGGCGCCGCCGGTGTGCACTGGGAGGACCAGCTGGCCTCCGAGAAGAAGTGTGGCCACCTGGGCGGCAAGGTGCTGATCCCGACCCAGCAGCACATCCGCACCCTGACCTCCGCGCGTCTGGCCGCCGACGTCGCCGACGTGCCTTCGGTGATCATCGCCCGCACCGACGCCGAAGCCGCCACCCTGATCACCTCGGACGTGGACGAGCGCGACCGTGAGTTCCTGGACGGCACCCGCACCGCCGAGGGCTTCTTCGGTGTGAAGAACGGCATCGAGCCCTGCATCGCGCGTGCCAAGGCCTACGCCCCCTACGCCGACCTCATCTGGATGGAGACCGGCGTGCCGGACCTCGAGGTCGCGCGCAAGTTCGCCGAGTCCGTCCGCAGCGAGTTCCCGGACCAGCTGCTGGCCTACAACTGCTCGCCGTCCTTCAACTGGAAGGCGCACCTGGACGACGCGACCATCGCGAAGTTCCAGCGTGAGCTCGGCGCGATGGGCTTCAAGTTCCAGTTCATCACCCTGGCCGGCTTCCACTCGCTCAACTACGGCATGTTCGACCTGGCTCACGGCTACGCCCGCGAGGGCATGACCGCCTTCGTCGACCTGCAGGAGCGCGAGTTCAAGGCCGCCGCCGAGCGTGGCTTCACCGCCATCAAGCACCAGCGTGAGGTCGGTGCCGGCTACTTCGACACCATCGCCACCACCGTGGACCCGAACACCTCGACGGCGGCCCTGAAGGGTTCCACCGAAGAAGGTCAGTTCCACTGATACATGGCGGCGCTCCGCGCCGCGTGTTCGCGGCCCGAAAGGCTCGCTTCCGAGCACTCGAGACTCGCGCCTTCGGCGCATGCGCTTCGAGTACTCGGAAGCGAGCCGGCCGCGAACGGGCTCGTCGGGCTCGCCCCGTATGGGGTTGCGTAAGCACTCGAGTCGCCACACCGTGTTCGCACAGGGAGTGAGGTTCCCGACGTGAATACCGCTAATCCTCTACTCCAGTAGGGGTGTACCGCCCTCCCGGCTGAACAGCCCCAGCCGGGAGGGCATCCCTATCCTTGGACCATCGAAGGTCAGCTCTTATCGGAGCGTCCTTCGCCATCAGCCACCCGACAGCCAGACAAAAACAGCAGGAGCGGGACGTGAGCAGCGAGAAGATTCAGCGCGTCGGCATCATCGGTGCCGGTCAGATGGGTGCAGGCATCGCGGAGGTGTGTGCGCGGGCGCATATCGACGTGCTCGTCTACGAACAGACCCGGGAGCTAGCCGCCGCAGGTCGCGCCCGCATCCTGCGCTCGCTCGACCGCGGCGTCAGCAGCGGCAAGATCACCGAGCGCGAGCGCGAACAGGCCGCATGGCGGCTGCGGTTCACCTCCGACCTCGGCGATTTCGCCGACCGCCAGCTGGTGGTCGAGGCGGTGCTCGAGGACGAGAAGGTCAAGACCGCCATCTTCGCCGAACTCGACAAGGTGGTCACCGATCCGGACGCCGTGCTGGCCTCCAACACCTCCTCCATCCCGATCATGAAGATCGCCGTCGCCACCGCCAACCCGGAGCGCGTGGTCGGCATGCACTTCTTCAACCCGGTGCCGGTGCTGCCGCTGGTCGAGCTGGTCACCACGCTGAAGACCAGCGAAGCCGTGTCCGCACGGGCCGAGGCTTTCGCCGGCGATGTGCTCGGCAAGCAGGTCGTGCGCTCGGCCGACCGCTCCGGCTTCGTGGTCAACGCGCTGCTGGTGCCGTACCTGCTCTCGGCCATCCGGATGGTCGAATCCGGCTTCGCCACCAAGGAAGACGTCGACAAGGCGATGGTGCTCGGTTGTGCCCACCCGATGGGTCCGCTGGCGCTGACCGACCTGGTCGGCCTCGACACCGTCAAGTCCATCGCCGACTCCATGTACCAGGAGTTCAAGGAGCCGCTGTACTCGGCGCCGCCGCTGCTGATGCGCATGGTCGAGGCCGGTCTGCTCGGCAAGAAGACCGGCGCGGGCTTCTACCAGTACAAGGTCTGATTCTGTGTTGATTTGCCGCGCCTGCGGCGCGGCGTGTTCGCGGCCCCCTGGTGTCTCGCGTCCGAGTCGTCGAGACTCGCGCCTGCGGCGCATGCGCTTCGACGGCTCGGACGCGAGACGGGCCGCGAACGTCGCTGGTAAGACTCGCTCCATGGTGGTCGCTCAGGTGTCAACGATCACCTGAGCGACCACCACGGAGTCTTACCCTGCCGATGCTGTCAGCGGCATAGGCTGCAAGAAAGGTTGGGCCGTGACCAGCGGCTCGGCCGAAATACCGAGAGCGCAGCGCTGCTGCGGGGTCTGGGTCGAGGATTCCGCGCAGGTGATCGAAAGGGAGTGCCCCGCTCATGGTCAATGTTCAGGACGGTTACGGATCCAGCATTCTCGGCTACCCGAGGATCGGGCCGCACCGGGAACTCAAGCGGGCCCTCGAGGGCTATTGGCGTGGTGGGGTTTCCCGCGACGAACTGCTCGCGGTCGGGCGCGATATCCAGGAGCGGCAGTACAACGGGTTGGCCGCCACCGGTCTGACCCAGGTGCCGGGCAATACCTTCTCCTTCTACGACCACATTCTCGACAATGCGCTGCTGTTCGGTGCGGTGCCCGCGCGGTTCAAGCCCTACCAGGACGAGCTGCATCCGCTGGACTTCTACTTCCTGATGGCGCGCGGTCGTCCGGATCTGCCGCCGCTGGAGCTGGTGCGGTTCTTCGGTACGAATTACCACTACCGCCAGCCCGAACTCGACGAGAACACCGAATTCTCGCTGCACCCCGAGGCTTTGCTCGACGAATGGGATCGCGCCAAGGCCGGTGATATCGAGCTGCGTCCGGTGGTGGTGGGTCCGGTGTCGCTGCTGCTGCTGTCCAAGGCGGGCCATATCCCCGGTGAGGCAGGCGGTTTCGACACCCTCAGCCTGTTGGACAAGCTACTCCCGGTGTACGAGGAGCTGTTCGAGATCCTCGCCAAGCGCGGGTCCACCTGTGTGCAACTCGACGAGCCGTGCTTCACCAGTGAGCGCACTCCGGCAGAGCTGGCCGCGTTCGAGCGTGCCTACCAACGACTTTCGACCTCGGCGCTGCGGCCGCGCATGCTGGTCACCGGGCAGTACGGCGATTTCGGTGAGGCGCTGCGCATTCTGGCCGAAACCAATGTCGAGGCCATCGGACTGGATCTGGCCGGCTATCGGATCCAGCCGGAAGAGCTCGCCGAGATTCCCGGCATTCGGCGTAAGCGCTTGTACGCGGGCGTGATCAGCGGTCTCAATGTGTGGCGTTCGGATCGCTACGTGACGCTGGAATACCTGAACGAGCTGGCCAAGGTGTGCCCCGATCTCGTGGTGTCCACCGGCACGACACTGCTGCACGTGCCCTATGACGTGCTCGCCGAATACGACATCGAGGGCAATGTCGCCGACCGCCTCGCGTTCGCGCGGCAGAAGGTCGGCGAGGTGGTTTCGCTCGCCAAGGCGCTCACCGAGGGGCCCTCGGACAAGTGGCGCAAGCGGCCCACCGAGGTGCACTTCAAGCAGAAACACGCGGTGCGGCAACGGGTTTACGCGATCACACCCGATATGCGCTCGCGCGAACCGTACGAAGTGCGCCGCGAAGCCCAGCAGCGCAAGCTGAATCTGCCGCCGGTGCCCGCCACCACGCTGGGTTCCTTCCCACAGACGGACAGGATTCGCCAGGCCCGCTACGACCTGGGCCAGGGCAAACTGTCCTACGACGAATACCGCAAGAAGATCGAGGCCGAGATCGAGGCCACGATCCGCCTGCAGGAGGACATCGGACTCGATGTGCTCGTGCACGGTGAGCACGAGCGCAACGACATGATCCAGTACTTCGCCGAGCTGCTCGACGGCTTCGCGACCACTCACTTCGGCTGGGTGCAGGTGTACGGATCCCGTTGTGTGCGACCGCCGATCATCTACGGTGATGTTTCCCGGCCCGCGCCGATGTCGGTCGAGTGGATCAGCTACGCCCAGTCGCTGACCGACAAGCCGGTCAAGGGCATGGTCACCGGTCCGGTCACCATGATCGCCCGTTCGTTCGTGCGCCAGGATCAGCCGCTGTTCGAGACCGCCGATCAGGTCGCGCTCGCCATTCGCGATGAGGTCGTGGATCTCGAACGAGCCGGGATCTCGATCATCCAGGTCGACGAGCCCGCCATTCGCGAGTTGCTACCCATGCGTCCGCAGGGGCGCGCCGAATATCTGCGGTGGGCGGTCGGGGCATTCCGCCTGGCCACCTCTGGTGTCAAGCCGGAGACCCAGATCCACACGCATATCGGCTATTCCGGTCGCACCGAGGTGGTCGACGCGATCGAGGAGCTCGATGCCGATGTCACCGCGATCGTGGCGACCCGCTCGATCGAATGGGTGTTGAAGGCGCTCAAGGAAGACTCCGCATCGGGTCACGGCCTGAGTCACGGCGTCGGTCCCGGTGTCTACGAGAGCCGTTCGGCGCGGATCCCGGATATCGACGAGCTCGACGAATTGCTCACGGCCGCAGCCGAAGCCATCAGTCCGGAACGCTTGTGGGCGAATCCGGACGGCGGGCTCAAGACTCGGCACTACTGGCAGTTGGAGCCCTCGCTGCGCAATATGGTCGCCGCCGCGCGCCGTGTTCGTCGGCGGGCCACGCCGACGGAGTAATACCGAAGACGAAGGCCGCCGCCATGTCTCGGACGTGGCGGCGGTCTTTTGCGGCTCGGGTGATGGACGCCATATCGAATCGGTACAGTACGTACCGTATCGTTGAGATATGGCTGAGCAGACATGGCCCGAGTCGTTGCCGGTGGTCCAGGTTCGAATTGCCAGGCCCACCGATCGGTTGGTAGAGGTCGTGCGGTTCTACGTCGAGGGGTTGGGACTGCGCGAGCTCTACCGATTCGAAAATCACGCGGGCTACGACGGCGTGATGCTCGGATTGCCGGGGACCGGATATCACCTGGAGTTCACCACCCATGTGGACGGCAGTCCCGGCGCTGCGCCGAGCGCGGAAAACCTGCTGGTGCTCTACTTTTCGACCGAGGCACAGATGTATGACGTCGCACAGCGCCTCGGTGAATTCGGGGTGGAGCCGGTGCCCGCCGAGAATCCGTATTGGGCGGCCAACGGCGGCTTGACCTTTCCGGATCCGGACGGTTGGCGAGTCGTCCTGATGCCGCACCCGGTGTTCTGATGCCGGGACGCGCGCGCGAAGACCGTATCGACACCGCGGTGCTCGCCGCGGCGCGAGAGCTGTTGGACGAGAACGGTTATGCCGAGTTGTCCATTGGCCAGGTAGCGGCCGGAGCGGGCGTGCACCGCCCGGCGATCTACCGCCGCTGGCCCTCCAAACGCCACCTCGTTGTCGATGTCGTCGCCGACCTGCTGGGTTTGCAACCAACGCCGAACACCGGCGACCTGCGTGCCGATCTGACCATCGCCATGCGCAATCTGGTTGCCGCACTACGCGATACCTCGCTGAGCCACGTATTGCCCGCCCTGGTGGCGGATCTCGCCAACGACCCAGATCTGCGCGCCCACTTCCTCGCGACGGTATTCGAACCACGCAGGCGAACCACCGCGATCGCACTGGAATCGGCCATCCATCGAGGCGAGATCGACCCGGGTATCGATCTCGATTTCGTCCTCGACGCGGTTGCCGCCCCGATCTACTACCGCGCCCTCTTCGGCCATCTGCCGCTGACCGAAACCCTCGCGGAACAATCGGTCGATGGCCTGCTGCGCGCAATCGCTCGCTGACCGGTGCTCGTTGCGGCGGGGGTGAGTCCGATCTCGATCGACGCTGGTCAGTCGCTGAGCGCGGCCACGACGAGCATGAATGTCGCGCCGGTGACGGTACAGGCGAGGGTCAGGCGGGACGGATGTTCGGCGTGGGCCTCGGGGAGGATGTCGGCGGTGGCGAGGTAGAGCAGGAATCCGGCGAAGTAGCCGAGGTAGAGGCCGACGGTCCCGGCGGGAACCCGGATGACGGTGCCGATCACCGCACCGATGACCGGGGCGATGGCGTCCAGGGCGAGCAGGGTCAGTGCGCGTCTGTGGGCGGAGCCGTAGAGCGTGGTGATGGTGAAAGTGTTGAAGCCGTCGGCGAAGTCGTGACAGATGACGGCAATGGCGACCGCGATGCCGACGGTGGCTCCGGCTTGGAAACCCAATCCGATGCCGAGTCCGTCGAGGGTGCTGTGGAAGATGAGCCCGGCCGCCGCGACCAGCCCGACGGATTCGAAACCGTGCTTGTGCGAACCGAATTCGCCTTCATGGCCGGTGTGGATGGCGACCGCGCGCTCGATCACATGGATGGTGACAAAGCCGAACACGGTGGCGATCAGCGCCGCGGGGACACCGAGCACGATATCCCCCGACTGCTCCAATGCCTCCGGCAGCAGATCGAAGAACACCACACCCAACATGACACCCGCCGCCAGCCCCAGTACCAGATGTTTGCGGTCGCCGATCCGCACCGCCACCAGCCCGCCGACCAGCGTCGAGCACATCGATACCAGCGCAAGCAGAATCGCCATGGGTCCAGCATCTGTCACCCGCCGCCGAGGCGATGCGATATTCGCGCAGTGAATTCGCTGCCTGTTCGCGATGCCAGGCGGCGCGCCGCATCGGCAGCGGCCGCTATTCGGGCGCGAAGAGCGTGGATATGGCCGAGTTGGATCAACGCGTCAGCGGGACATGAGCGCGGAGCGGGCTACGGCGCACGGGGGTGAAGCGCTGAGAGCGGCGTTGCGCCGCCCGAGAGCGAGACCACCTGGAAGCACGCACAAGCAACGATGCGGCGGTCAAGTACCGCTCTCAGCTGGGAGCAGTGCGCCGAGAGTGCGCAGACCTGCGGTGATGTCGGCGGCGGTGGGGGCGTTTTCCGGGTCGACCAGGTGTTGGATCAGCAGCCCGCCGATCATGGTTTGCAAGACGGCGCCTAATTGCGGGTTCTGCCCACCGGGGCCGAAGAAGTCGGATAGTTCGGTGCGCGCCCGTTCCTGGGCGGAGCCCAGTTCGGCACGCAGTTCGGGGGAGTGCAGTGCCTGGGCCAGACTTTCGCCATTGGCGGTCCAGAGGGCGTGATCCTCGGTGAACGAGGTGATCAGCTGCTGTAAGAAGTCCTGTAGTCGCGCGGCCGGATCCGCGGCGTCACGGGCGGGGAGCGAATCGAGAATCTGCTGGACCGCGTCCGCGCTCGATTCCATCATCGCCTGGTTGAGCAGCTTGTCGCGGGTGCCGAAGTGGTAGTTGATGGCGGCCAGATTGGTGCCGGAGGCGGCCACGATATCCCGCACGGTGGTGCGTGCGTATCCGCGTTCGGCCAGACACTGCTTGGCCGCGGCGAGCAGATCGTCTCGTGTTCCCACCCTCGCACCTTATCAGCGCGGCATACGTCCGTTTGTGACAAACGTTTCAAACGGCAGTTTGTGACAAGCGTTTTAAACATCTGTATGTTGGGGCGTAGCCTGCACCGCCACACGGAAGTACGAGACGACCAATGACCGCACAGCGAGCACTTTCTCCCTTCGAGCTCACCTACTTCGGCTCCGAAACCCGCCTCGGCAGCGTGCCGACCGGCGGTATGCCGCTGTTCATCGGTTCCACCGTGCACGGGCTGCTGGATGTCGAGATCCTGCGCCGGGTGGTCGACGAACTCGCTGCCCAGCATCCACTGCTGCGCAGCAAGCCGGTGGCCGATGCCGACGGCACGCTGTACCTGCGCCGGGACGACGCCTACCGGCCCCGCCTCGAGATCACCGATGGCGGTGAAGCCGAGTACCTGAACCTGGTCAACGGGCCTCGGGATTGGCGCGACGGACTGTTCCGCGCCCATCTGCTCCGCGACGGCGACCGCGATCAAATCGTCCTGGTCATCCATCACGGAATCGCCGATGGCAGATCGGCTTTCGCACTGCTCGGGCAGCTGTGGCAGCGCTACACCGCATATGCGACGGGAACCGCACTGCCGCAGTCGGATTCCGATCAGGAATTGCCGGAGGGCATCGATATCCAACTCGCCGCGGTGGTCTCGGATGTGGAGGTCGCCGAGTCGCTCGACCAGATCCGGGCCGTGGCCTCGCTGATCGGGCCGGAATCGGCTCCGCGCACCTTACCGATCGACGGGAGCGGCGACGACCCACTCGGCCGGTTCGCGGTGCAGCGAATCGAATTGGATACCAAGGAAACCCAGAACCTGGTCGACGCCGGTCGTGCGCACGGGCTTTCGGTCAACAGCCTGCTCACCGGCGCCGCACTCGTCGCAGTCCGCTCCCAACTCGAACCCGCGACGGGAACGCTCCCGGTATTCTGCGGCCACGCGGTGGATGTGCGATCCGAGCTGAACTTGCCCGCGCACACGATCCTGAATTGCGCTTCCGGCGTGGGCACCCCCGCACTCGTCGCCGAGAACACGGGCCCGATCGAGATCGCACACGAGGTGGCCACGGGCATGGCGTCCGCACTGGAGCAGCGCCAAGCCCCCATATTCCTACTCGCCTCGCAGCGCGTCCAGGACGAGGCCACCGCCGCGATTTTGGCGGCCCCGCCAACCGTAGCCATCTCCAATATCGGTCGCCTGCCCGCACATTCGACCCCGGACGGTATCCGCCACATCCGCGACGACGTCTTCGCCATGGGCCCCGGCATGCCGCCGAAGCTCACCGTATTCACCATCGGCGGACGCCTGACCATCCAGGTCGAGTACGACACCGCCCGCTACAGCCGCGCCCAGATGGGCAAGGTGAGCCTGGCACTGATCGACGCTCTGCAAGGCATTCGCGCCGAATGATCACTCCGGTGGCCGACCGCTGCCGCTGAGGCGAATGATCAACTGGCGCGTCCACTTTCGTTGTTTCTTCGGCGGCTGGTCGGGCTTTTCGGAATCGCCGTCGGTCTCGACCTCGTAGCGACGGATATAGGCGCCCGCGAACGCCTGCACCGTCGCGGTGACCGGAATCGCCAGCAGCGCACCCGTCGGCCCGAGTATCGCCGCACCCGCTATGACCGCGCCGAATGCCACGGCCGGATGCATATCCAGCGTGGTCGCGGTGATTCTCGGTTGCAGGACATAGTTTTCGAATTGCTGGTACACCACGATGAAGCCCAGAATCCACAGCGCGGTGGACGGGCCGTGCACCAGCGCGACGAGCACCGGCAGCGCACCGGCGAGATAGGTGCCGACAGTCGGAATGAACTGCGAGACAACGCCGACCCACAGCGCCAGTGCGAATGCGGACGGTACGTCGAGGATCCGCAGCGCAACATAGTGCGCGATCGTCGAGCACAGCGCGAGTAGTGCGCGCGAATAGATATAGCCGCCGGTTTTGTCGACGGCGATATCCCAGGCGCGCAATACATGTCGCTGGTGGCGTGGCGGCAGCAGCGAGCAGACCGCGTTGCGGAAGCGCGGTCCGTCGGCGGCGAAGTAGTAGGTGAACAACAGCACGCCGAGTGCCTGGAAAATCGCACCGATCGCGGCGGTGCCGACGCCCCAGGCATTGCCCGCCAAGCCGACCAGATAGCCGTCGATGGTGGAACTCCAGTCACCGAGGTACTTCTGGATATCGCTGCTGGACAGATCGGCTTTGAAGGTGCGATTCACCCAGTCGACGACCTGATCCGCATGTTCGGGTGCGTTCTTGACCAGGGTGGTGACCTGATCGACCAGCAGCGCGCCGAGCGTCCATACGAATGCGGTGGCGCCGACGGCCAACACCAGGAAGACCACCCCGGTCGCCGGCCCGCGCCGGACACCGCGTGCGGCAAGCCAATTCACCGCCGGCTCGATGGCGAAGGCCAGGAACAGCGAAACCAGCAGCACCAGCAAGAAACCCTGTAGTTTCTGCAGAATCCAGAAGCCGCACACCAGCCCGGCCACCGTCGCCGCCGCGAGTAGGAACGCTCGCAACAGCCACGGCGGCGGCCCCGCGGTCACATCGGCGGTGACCACCGCCGTTTCGGCGGGCCGGGATCGCTCTTCATCCGCAGACACATCGCCAAGCTACTGAACCGGCGACGAATCGG
This sequence comes from Nocardia sp. NPDC049526, assembly GCF_044465765.1. Taxonomy (NCBI): domain Bacteria; kingdom Bacillati; phylum Actinomycetota; class Actinomycetes; order Mycobacteriales; family Nocardiaceae; genus Nocardia; species Nocardia sp. NPDC049526. The sequence goes on from NZ_JBITMA010000008.1 coordinate 201,958, forward strand.
CGCAGCGACACGGACTACATCGTTGCGGCGTCGATCACGAACCGGTACCGCACATCACTCGCGACGACCCGGTCGTAGGCGCCATCGATCTCGTCGGCCGAGATCAGCTCGATCTCCGCGCCGATCCCGTGTGCGGCGCAGAAGTTCAGCATCTCCTGGGTCTGTGCGATACCGCCGATCATCGAGCCGGCCAGCGCCCGCCGGTATCCGGTGATGGTGAAAGGCTTGACGATCAACGGGTTCTCGGGCAGGCCGAGGATCACCAGGGTGCCGTCCAGCTTCAGCAGGCGCAGGTAGTCGTTGATCGGCAGCTCGGCCGAGACCGTATTGAGGATCAGATCGAAGCGGTTGCGCAGCTCGCGGAAGGTTTGCTTATCGCCGGTCGCGTAGTAGTGGTCCGCGCCGAAGCGTTTGCCGTCGTCCTGCTTGCTCAGCGAATGGCTCAGCACGGTGACCTCGGCCCCCATCGCCGCGGCGATCTTCACCCCGACGTGCCCGAGTCCACCCATGCCGATGATCGCGACCTTCTTACCCGGTCCCGCGTTCCAGTGCCGCAGCGGGGAGAACAGCGTGATGCCCGCGCACAGCAGCGGCGCCGCCACATCGAGTCCGATGCCCTCCGGAATCGACAGCACGAAGTTCTCGGTCACCACGACCTGGGTCGAATACCCGCCCATCGTGTACCCACCCGGCTGGATGGACGAGTCCACCCGGGTGTTGTAGGTCATGGTGGCCCCGTTGTCGCAGTACTGCTCCTCATTGGCCAGACAGGGACCGCAGACGCCGCAGGAATCGACCATGCAGCCGACACCGACGCGATCGCCGACCCGATGCCTGGTCACCTCCGGACCGACCGCGGCGACAATGCCCGCGATCTCGTGCCCGGGGACGCACGGGTATATGGCGCCGCCCCATTCGTCGCGGGTGGTGTGGATATCGGAATGGCAGATACCTGCGTATTTGACATCTATCAGCACATCGCGTGGTCCGAGCTCGCGCCGCGCGATCGTGAGCTTCTCGAATTGCCCATCGGGCGCGGACATCGCATACGCAGCAGCAACGCTCATGCGTACATGCCTACCGCCGCAGCGGAGGTTTGCCAAACGCATCGCTGAAAAAAGATCTCCGGCCACAATGGAATTGGTCAAGGGCCCAGCCGGAGGCGGGAGAGCGGCATGGACGACGAGCGGTACGGCGCGCCCGAGCGGCAGCGAAGCGGTGGTGGGCGCGCGTCGGCGCTGTTCGCGGTCTTCCTGCTCGCCATAGCCGCATTCTTCGGTTTCCGAGGTGAACTGCCCGACTGGTCGTCGTCCTCGGGTGCGGACAGTTCCCCGCCCGCCCTGCTCGAGCCGCTGCCGCCGCTGGACCCGGTGGCGGTCGCACATGCCGTCGAACCGGCGCTGGTGAATATCAGCACGTCCGCACGGCCGTTCGGCCCCGGCGCGGCCGGAACCGGGATCGTGCTCACCGCCGACGGACAGGTGCTGACCAGCCATCATGTGGTCAAGGGCGCCGAAATCGTGACGGTCACCGATGTCGGCAACGGCACCGTCTACGACGCGACGGTGCTCGGCTACGACGCCGGTGCGGATATCGCGCTGCTGGAACTCACCGGCGCCACCGACCTGACGATCGCACGCATCGGCCGCTCCGCCGAGCTGCGCGTGCACGAGGATGTGCTCGCCATCGGCAATGCGGGCGGCGCGGGCGGCACGCCGACCTCGATCCAGGGCAATATCACCGACCTGAACAGCACGATCGTCGCGCTCAATTCCTCCGATCTGACCCGCAAATCGCTGACCGGAATGGTGGAGATCGCGGCCCCGGTCACTGCGGGACAGTCCGGCGGCGCGCTCGCCGATCCCGGTGGCACGGTGGTCGGCGTGATCACCGCGGCGTCGGGCGAAACCTCACGCGAGGTCGGGCGCACCGCGAACGGCTATGCGGTGCCGATCGACACCGCGATGCGGGTAGTGGGCCAGATCCGTTCCGGCACGCCCACCGAAACCGTGCACATCGGGCCGACCGCGACGCTCGGCGTACTGATCTCAGATGCGAAACCGAGCGGGGCGAAGATCGATGTCGCGCTGTACGGATTACCGGCCTTTGCCGCCGGGCTGGTAGATGGCGATGTCATCACCTCGATCGACGGCCGTGACATCACCACCGCGAAGGCGTTGCGGGCCGCGATCAATGTGCACAAGCCGGACGACACCGTTCAGCTGGGTGTCCTCGGCCCCGGCGGAACGCAGCGCAAGATCACCGTGGTGCTCGCGCTGGGCACACCGAACTAGACCAGCGACAGCCAGTAATCCTGGAACTTCAGGAAGATCAGCAGCAGCACCACGGCGTAGAACACCGCGACGAACGTCCACCGCCACTCGACGACGATCCGCATCGGCCCGCGCGCACCACCCCACACCTGCTCGGTGGCCACCGCGAGCAGTGGCGTGATGATCGCCCACACCACCATGCAGTACGGGCACAGCGCGCCGATCCGGTACAGGCTCTGGAAGATCAGCCAGCAGATGAAGACCGTGCCGAGCACGGTCCCCACCCACAGCCCGACCCAGATCCAGCGCGGAAAGCGCACATTGGCGACCGCGAGCACCGCGAGGGTGACGACCACCGAGAAGCCCACGATGCCGATGATCGGATTGGGAAATCCGAATTTCGCGGCCTGTTCGGTGGTCATCACGCTGCCGCAGGACAGGATCGGGTTGATGCTGCACGAGGGCCGGTAGTTCGGATCGGTGAACAGCTTGAACCGCTCGATGGTCAGCGTGACCGAGGCGAGCCACCCGGCCAGCCCGCCGATCAGCAACACCCAGGCGGCCCTGGAAGAGGTGTTGTTCACTTGGCCGCGGCTGCCGCGATGACCGCTGCCATCGCGTCGGGCTTGAACTGACCGTTCGGCAAGGCGAGGTCCTGGCTGTTCATCTGGGTGCCGTTGACGAAGACCGTCGGTGTGGATTGGACTCCGCTGTTCAGCACATCCTTGGTCTTGGCACCGATGTACTTGTTGTAGCTGTTGTCCTTGATGCACTGCCCGACCGAATCGGGAAGGCCGGCGCCCTTCGCGATAGTGATCAGCTGGTCATCGGTGAGACCCGCACTGCCTTCGGCGGGCTGCTGCTCGTACATGGTGGCCAACCAGCCGAGGTACTTCGACGGATCCGCCTCGGCGACGCAGTACGCCGCATTGGCCGCGCGCGAGGAGTACTTCGTGGTGGAGGCCTTGTCCAGGAACGAGATGATGTTGTATTCGACAATGGCCGTGCCATTGTCGACGGCATCCTTGATCGCCTGGGCGTTGGCGGCCTCGAAGCCCTTGCAGGCCGGGCACTGCAGGTCGGCGACCACGCGGACGGTCACCTTCGCATCCGGCTTGCCGATGCGGACCGCACCGTTATCGGTGATGGTCGCGGTGGCGCCGTTGGGCAGCTGGCTCGCGGTGGCGGCGATGGACGGGGTGGTGCCCAGATCGTTCTTGTTTGCGTTCTTCACCGCGATACCGATGCCGATCGCCGCGATGAGCCCGACCAGCACGACGGCCACACCCACCTGGATCAGGATCTTGCGGTTGCGGTCGGCGCGCTCCGCCGCCGCGAGCGGATTCGTTTTGCCACCCGGTTTATTGCTCACCGTGCGTTCACCACGCCTTTCGCTTGCCTGCCGGTTACCTGCCGCCACGATGGTAGATCCGGAGCTCCCCCGGGGCGTGGACGGGCACGGCCACATCATCCGTGGTCAACCTGAGAGGAACCTTGGTCAGGCCTCGGTGAGGCGACGCCGTTGCTCCTCGACATCGAACAAGGCTGGTGGCCAGTCGAGTTTCAGCCCGTCGAGTGCGTCGATCAGCAGTTCGGTGACCGCGAGGCGGGCGAACCACTTGTGGTCGGCCGGGAGCACATGCCAAGGGGCGTAGTCGGTCGAGGTGCGGTCCATCATGACCTGGTAGGCCTCTTGATAGGCAGGCCAGTAACCACGTTCGTCGATATCGGCGGGGTTGAACTTCCAGTGCTTATCCGGTCGGTCCAGCCGTTCGCGCAGCCGCTTCTTCTGTACGTCGAGGGAGACGAACATGGCGACCTTCACCAGCGTGGTGCCCTGGTCGACCAGTTCCCGCTCGAAGGCGTTGATCTCGTCGTAGCGCGGTTCCCAGACCTCCGGAGGCACCAGATTGTGCACCCGCACGACCAGTACATCCTCGTAGTGCGAGCGGTCGAAGACGCCGAGTTGGCCGGCGCGCGGCAGTGCCTTGCGAATGCGCCACAGGTAGTGGTGGCTCTTCTCCTCCGCGGTCGGAACACCGAAGGAGGCGTGGTCGACGCCGGACGGATCCACCGAACCGATGACGTGGCGGACGATACCGCCCTTGCCTGCGGTATCCATCCCCTGCAGCACCAACAGCACGCTGCGGGTATCACCGGAACGGCCGTTGGCGTAGAGCTTCTCCTGCAGATCCGAGAGCACGCCGGCGCGTTCGATGAGCAGCTTCTGGGCCTGCTTCTTGTCACCTTCGAATCCGGGCGTACCGGAGGCGTCGAGATCAGCGATGCGCAAGCCATCGGCCCGCAGGGCCTCGGTGGGCGGCAGAGACCATTTCTTCGCCATCGATGTATCTTATGGCTCTGTCTGATTGCCGCGCCTTCGGCGCGGCGGGTTCGCGGCCCCCTGGTGTCTCGCGTCCGAGTCGTCGAGACTCGCGACTTCGTCGCATGCGCTTCGACGACTCGGACGCGAGACGGGCCGCGAACGGGTCGCTCGTAAGACTCGCTTCGTTGTGCTCACGTGGGCGCTGCAGCGTGGCGGTTGTCAACTGCCCGGCGATGTGTCAGCGGATCTGGGCGAGCCGAAGCAATTGGTCGGCGAAATCCTCGTCGGTGACCGGGGTCAGGGTCAGCTCGTGCGAGGTGGTGAGCAGATAGCGTCCGTCACCGGTGAAATCGAGCCAGCTGCGGTGCCGGGTGGGCGGCGACATCGGGTTTTCCGGTTCCACGGTCACGGTGATGAAGCCGCGACCGTCCACCGGTTTTCGCAGGATCTGGCGGAACCGGGCGGCGCGGCGATGGCCGTTGGTCGCGCTGTCGCCTTCGTCGGAGTTCAGGACGGCGTCCTGCGGCTCCCGCATGGGCGCCAGCTTGCCCGGTTCGGCCGATCCGATGATTTCGACCAGATGTTTGCCGAGGTTGCGGACGTGGCACATGCGCACCGTCACCTTGTCGATATCGGCGATCAGAATGCCCGCGTGGTTGTGCACCACCGCGGCGAAAACAAGGATCCGCTTGGCGCCCGACTCACCGGAGACGGTGATGGTGGTGGCATCGGGGCGGGCGCACAGCATGAGCGCGGCCGCCAGATCGGCATCGGCCTGGCGGGCGAAGCGCTGGGGTAGTCGCAGTGCGGTGTATTCGGATTCGGTGCGGACCGTGCCGGCGGGCGCCAGATTGACCGGATAGGGTCGACGGTCCAGACTCGTTTCGTTCTCCCAGACATGCGTGAATTCGTCCGGGGTGAATACCCATTTCACCGTGCGCCCCCGCTGCCGGCATTCGGCCGCGCGATCTGTGGGCCGTCGGGCGGCGGGGTGAATCGGGGGACACGGTCGCCGGATGCGGGCATGATCGGGGTGTAGACATAGGTCATCGTGTCCTGGACGTCGGCCTGCGCCGTAGCAGCGGCCATGTCGTGGTCCATCCTGCGTTGTCCGCCGTGGATCGCTTCGGCGGCCGGATCTTCCAGAGCACGATACTGCGGCGGCGGCGAAATCGCCGCTCGGATGGCCTGTGCCGCATCAGAATTGAGCTCCATCAGGCGCTGTATCGCGCGGCAGGCATCATGCGCCTCGGTACCGGCGCGGACGAATTCGCGGGTGGCGCGCAGCGCGGCATCGGCGGAACGACCCGACCAGTGCGCGAATTCGCGATTGGTGGCATCGGAGAAGGCCTGGAATGCCTCGGCGACCATGGTGGCATTGGCGCGCCACGCATCGGCGACCCGGCCGAGGGCCGCGGGATCGATGACCTCGTGCACCAGATCCCAGATCTCCTGGTGCGTATAGGCGCCGAACAGTTCGCGCTCTGGTGCGTACGGGGGATCGGTTCCGCCGCTTGCCGATCCGGCCGCGGCGGCGACGGCACGCTGCTGGACCCGGATGGCATCGGCGGCTGCCCTGGTGACGGAATCGGCCATGGGTCAGTGGTTTCCGTCGGTCTGTTCGCCGCGCGGCGACTCCAGGTAATCGGTGATCAGTTGTAGGGCGGCACGATTCGCGGCCTCGGCATCCTCGAAACGCTTTCCCGCGGCCAGGTAGGCGGCCTTGTACAGCAGGGCCGTTTCCTGGAAGGCGGTGACGGTGTCGAGGAACTGAGTGCCTTTGTCGCCGAAGCCTTTTGCCAAGCCGTGTCCCGTCGGTAGGTTCGGGAACCCGGACACCTCGGTGACGAGATGTCCGGTGGCCGTGGCTTTTTGTAATTCCTCGACGAGCTTGTCGCATGCGGCGGCGAGGTTCTCGGCGACATCCTCGGCCAACTCGAAGGGTTCCCCGCCGCTGGTTCCGGTGGCGGCGGCATACAACTGCCTGGCCATCCGTTGACCGGTATCCGGTACCGCCATCTGGGTCGCCCCCTCACGTTCGGTCCACCCACCGCTTGCGGGCACTTTACCGTTCGGTACCGACCGGTGTAACCCGCTTGTGCTCGTCCCTCGGCGTCGCACCTATGTGATGTGGCGCACGACAAAGCGGATCCCTAGAGCGGGCGGGTGGCGCTGATGTATTGCAGGAGGCGGTGGACCTGTTGATCAATATCGATCAGGCCCGCTTCGGCGAAGAGCTTCGGGAAGGTCTCGTCGTCGAAGACGCGCAGTCCACTCCAGCCGCCGACGACCCGGCTCGCGTGGCCGAAGCTGTTGTCGGCGCGGTGACTTGTGGTGATGGCGATGCGCCCGCCTGGCGCGAGGACGCGGATCATTTCGCGGGTCGCCGCGATCGGGTCGGGGATCAAATAGAGCGCGCCGAAGCAGCAGACCGCGTCGAAGGTGCCGTCCGCGAAGGGCAGGGTGCGCGCGTCGCCACGAAGGTAGCCGACGCGCGGGCCCGCGTTATCGGTGACGGCTCGGGCCAGCATCGGTTCGGAGTAGTCCAGGCCGATGGCGAAGCCGTCGCCGTCGAGAGCATTGCTCAGATAGCGAGTGAAGTTGCCTGGGCCGCAAGCGATATCGAGCACCTTCTGGCCCCGGCCGAGGCGCAGGGTGCGGACGGCGTCGCGACGGTCGGCAGCGGTGGTGCGGCCGCTTGCCAGATAGAACAGCGTAGGCCGCCAAGCCTTTTCGTAGATCGCGGCGAGGGCGGGGGCGTTCATGGTGCGTCGAGCGAGGTTCACCGCACCGCCCTCGGTTCCGCAGGCGGCAATTTCATCTGAGCTCCTCGGTTTGTCCCCGACTACGTGCGCTCGACCTCGATGGTCATGCCCGTAGCACGCAAGCGATCGGTGAGTGCGTCGCCCATTGCGGCCGCCGGGGTGAGGATGCCCGCCAATTCGGGCTGCTTCGCACCGTCGAATGCCAGGCACAGTCCGGCCTGTCCGAGCATGACGGCGGTGGCCTGGTAGCCGGGGTCGCCGGCGCCGGAGAAGGTCGCCACGTATTTCGCGCCCGAGGAGGTGCGTGCGTAGGTCTTCATGGTGAACCAGCCACTGGTGCGCGCCTGTTCGCTCGGTCCGGTGCCGGGCTTGGGCACGATCCGGTCGAGCAGCTTGCGCCCCATCGCGACTCGCGACAGCACCGCACCGCACGCCATCGTCGCCACGATGCCGCCCGCCATACCGGCGGCCACCAGCGGCGCCGCGGCCGACTTGCCCGCGTTCATGACCTCGCGGTAGCGGAAGTTCTTGCCGTAGACCCAACCGAGCAGCCCATTGGTGCGGCGCACGATCTTGGTGTTGTGCGCGGCCATGACGAAGGTACCGACCCACCCGTCCAGGCTGGGGTCGATGCTGCTGGCCCGCTGCAGCGCCTGATCGGTCTGACGGCCGACATTCGGTTCCATCGACTTGTCCGGGCTGAGCGAATACGGGTGGCTCATCACCGAACCCTTGGCCGGATCGGCCGCGATTGCCTCCATCATGGCCCGGCCCGAGTCGATGGTACCGCCGCTCACCCCGCCCTTGAGCGACGCGATCAGGGTGGTGTCCTCCAGCTCGCCGGTATTGTCCGCAACGGTGCGCTTGTACAGCTGGTACACACTGAGATCCGACGGAATCGAGTCGTAGCCACAGGAATTCACGATCTTCGCGCCGGTCTCCACCGCCTGCTCGTGGTACCGGTCGATCGCGTCCCGGATGAACAGCGGCTCACCGGTGAGGTCGGCGTAGTGGGTCCCGGCCTTCGCGCACGCGGACACCAGCGGGATGCCGTAGCGCAGGTACGGGCCGACGGTGGTCACCACAACCGTGGTCCGCGCCGCGAGTGCGTCGAGTGCGGTCTGGTCCGTCGAATCGGCAACTACCAGACCCCAATTCGCGGCGGCCGGGCCGAGTTCGTCACGGACCGCTGTCAATTTGTCGAGCGAGCGTCCCGCCAGCGCGATGCGCGCCTCGGCGGGCGCCCCATCGAGCAGATACTGTGCGGTGAGCTTGCCGACGAAACCCGTTGCGCCGAACAGCACTAGGTCGAATTCTCGGTTGTCTGCCATGATCTTCCGTTCGATAGCTGCTGTGGTGAATTACTTGGTACCGGAACCGCGCGTGGTCGGCTTCTTCGCCCGCGCCCGCGGCTTCTTGGTCGGCCTCGGTTTGCGCTCGATCAACCACTCCCGATGCGCCTTACCCAAATCGGTGACCGGCGCTTCGTCGTAGAGCCATTCGCGGGAGATCTTGTGCCAGTTCGCGGTGCATTCGAGCTGACCGAGCATGCCGAAGGTGAGGAAGTCGGCACGCCGCGAGAACAGGTGCTCCGGCGGCAGATTCTGCTGTTTCATCCCGGCGAACTCACTGGCGCGCGGATCCACCGCGAGCAGAAACGCACCGCTGGCCAGTTCCGGGGTAATGGTCAGCTCCTCGTCGAGCAGACACCATTCCGAGGCCGCGAGCACGTATTCCAGGCATTCCTCGGCGCCGATCTCGTCGGGCGAGTCGATTACGCCGCGCTCGATCATCAACTGCCGCAGGTCTTCTGCCCGATCTTCGGCCGCCGCCCGCAGACAGATCGTCTCGAACCGCACATGCTCGGCATCCATCCGATTGAACAGGCCGAAATCGAGGAATCCGATCCGACCGTCGTCGGCCAGCAACACATTTCCCGGATGTGGGTCACCACAGAATTCGTTGAAGCTGAACAGCGAACCGACATAGAAGCGATAGATGATCTCGCCGATCCGATTGCGTTCGGCCGCGGGCAGCTGCCGGATCTCCTCGAATCCCTTGCCCGCCACATATTCACTGACCAGCACCCGCGTCGTACTGAGTTCGGGCAGTGAGCGCGGCACCATGATGAACGGGTGTCCGGCGTAGAGTTCGGCGATCTGGAGCTGGGTATCGGCCTCTGCGTGATAGTCGAGTTCGCTCTCCATGTTCAGCCGCAGCTCGTCGAGTACGGCGGGCGTCACCCACGGCATCGCCGATTGCAGTACACGCCGGAACATGGCCAGATTCTTGAGATCCGCGCGCACCGCCGCATCGATGCCCGGGTACTGCACCTTCACCGCGACCTGACGTCCGTCGTGCAGCCGCCCCAGGTACACCTGGCCGATCGAGGCCGCGGCAATGGGCTCGGGCTGGAATTCGGCGAAGACCGCGTCCAGCGGCTGCCCGAAGTCCTCCTCGATCACCTGCCGCATCGACTCGAACGACACCGTCGGCGCGGCGTTGCGCAGCACGGCGAGTCGTTTCTGGAAGCGTTCTCGATGGCTCTCGGGCACCAGATCGAGATCGAGCACCGACATCATCTGGCCGAGCTTCATGGCCACGCCCTTCATGGTCCCGAGGACCGTGACCACCTGCTCGGTGGTGCGGATCATGGACTCCTCGGCCATCTTCGCGCGCACGGCCGCCGACCGGCCCCGCATGGATAGGCGTGTGCGCTGGGTTCGGATTACCGAACTGGCTGCCACCGCACCCAGCTTGGTGCCACGAGCAAGCCGAGAAGTCGGCACTTGCTTCGCCATCGAGGTACCTCCATTGGTGCCAGCGGTCGGAGCGACGGGCGCGCAGGCGGTCGCTTGCGTAACCACGTAGCGACCCGCGCGGACCGCCATCAGGCAGAGCGCGGGGCGGTGACCTGGGACACCCGCGTACCGCTCGGGTTCAGAGTAGCCAACCTCGCGGCAATGTCGAGACCGCCGTCACTATTTCAGCTAGCGCCCCAGCTAGCGGCCTGTTAGCGCGCGAAGTCGGGCGATTGATCAGTTGGCGATCACCAGCTAGCGCTCAGGCGCCGTTCTGCGGCGGGTCCGGCAGGATGTGCGGCTGGGCGTTGAAGATCGCCCGGGAGCCCCCCGCGCGCGCCATGCCCTCGATGGCGCTCCAGGCCATCATGGTCAGGTAGTCGATGACTTCCTCGCGCGACATCGCCTTATCCGTGGTCCACCAGTGCGTTGCCAGCTGGATGCCGCCGACGAGCACATACGACCACAGCAGCGCGCCCTCGGTCTCGAAGCCGTGCTCGGCGCCGCGATCGATGATGACCGTGGTGACGACGTCGGCGAAGAGCTTCTCGAATTCGGCGAGCGAGGACTGATCGGTCGAGCCGTTGCCCATGATGAACCGGTAGACCTCGGGGTCCTCGTCGACGGTGCCGACGTAGGCGGTCAGGGCCGAACGCACCAGGTGGTACTCGTCCGCGTCGAGGCTGATCGCCTCGTACACCCGCGGCATCAGGGTGGTCTCGATGAACCGCTGCATGGTCGCGTGGACCAGGTCGTTCTTATCCGAGAAGTAGCGGTAGAGCACGGTTTTGGAGACGCCGATCTCCGCGGCGATCTCGTCCATGCCCGCATTGCTGCCCCGCGTGCGAATGGCCGCGAGGGTGCCATCGACCAGCTCTTCGCGGCGGTCGATCTTGTGCTGCCGCCATCGGCGCTTGCGGCCGTCCGTCCGGCCGGTGCGCACCGCCGCCGGTCGTTCGGCAAGCTCGCCGACATCGACAAGGTCTTCGGTGGACAGCGTCAGCTCCCTCGTTTGTGTGGGTTCGTGGACCACCAGCTTAGGTCCAGGCAACGACCCACATGCGCGTTTGGGTGTGGGTTGCGACAGGTTGCACATAATCGGGCCATTCGGCGTCGGTTGCGTGTCGCTTGCGATCGGCCTCGGAGGTCGGTCGGTAACACACAGCAGAATGGGTGTCATGGAGAAAGCTCCCGGCAACACGGCGGCGCGAGCGACGGGCCCGGAGGCGGTAGTGGAGCGTAACCGCGAACGCCGCCTGTCCAGCACAGTGGTGCTGGATGTGCCCACGTCCGCACCACCGGCCAGTTTCGCGGCCTTCGTCGACGAGGCGGGCAAGCGCCGCGATCTGTTCAAGATGAAGGCCCTGGCCACCGGGTTTTTGGCGTTCGCGACGGCGGTCTATCTGTTCTGCCGCTGGATGGAATCGCGCGGGGCGGGCGATGATTGGGTCGGTTACCTACGGGCCGCGTCCGAGGCGGGCATGGTCGGCGCACTCGCCGACTGGTTCGCCGTGACCGCGCTGTTCCGCCATCCACTGGGCCTGCCGATCCCGCATACCGCGATCATCAGGAAGAAGAAGGATCAGCTCGGCGCCAGTCTCGGCGCCTTCGTCGGTTCGAATTTCCTTGCCCCGGACGTGGTCTCGGCGAAGGTGAATTCGGCGCAGGTCTCCTGGCGGGTGGGGCGCTGGATGGCCGATCCCGGGCATGCGGGCCGGGTGGCGCAGGAGAGTTCGACCATTTTGCGCGCGGTGGTCGGGGTGCTGCGAGACGAGGATGTCGAGCAGGTCATCGACAACACCATCGTCAAGCGGATCGCCGAGCCGCTGTGGGGTCCGCCGATCGGCCGGGTGCTTGCCGAACTGCTTGCCGACAATCGGCAGTTGCCGCTGCTCGACATGCTTGCCGAGCGCGCGCACCAGTGGGCGCTCGGTTCGCAGGAAACGATCGACCGGATCGTTTTGCGGGATGCGCCGCAGTGGGCTCCGAAATTCGTAAACATTCTGCTTTCAGAAAGGATCTATCGGGAGCTCGTCGAGTTCACCTGGAAGGTGCGGTCGAATCCGGAACACGAGGTGCGACTCGCGGCGAATAGGTTCCTCGAGGAATTCGCCTACGACCTCCAGCACGACGACGCCATGATCAAAAAGGCCGAGCGGATCAAGGCGCAGATCATGGGTCGCGAGGAGATCACCGGCATGGCCGAGGCGACCTGGCGCGCGGCGAAGCGGTTGATCCTGGAATCGGCCGACGATCCGAACTCCACGCTGCGGCGCAAGGTCGCCGAGAATGTGCAGCAGCTCGGGGAGCGGCTGCGCGACGATGCCGAGATGCGCGCCAAAGTCGACGATTGGATCGACCGCGGCGCGCGGTATCTGGTGGAAAACTATGCGGGGGAGATCACCACTCTGGTCACCGATACGGTTGCCAGGTGGGATGCCGAGGAAGCCAGCAAGAAGATCGAATTGCAGGTCGGGCGTGATCTGCAATTCATTCGCATCAATGGCACGGTCGTAGGATCGCTGGCAGGGCTGGTGATCTACACGATTTCGCATTTGATGTTCGGCGGCTGACCCCCGCGGCGTGAGCTCAGGCCTGGAGGCGGCAGCCTGCGTAACCATGGCGGGTCGTGAAGGCCGCGAATTGGGGCAGAGCGCGCTGACTGGAAGGGTGCTTACAGCGTGCTTGCAATAGCTAGCACCCTGCTTTAGAATTGGATACGTACAACCGCCAGAAGGTGAGTGATGGCAGACCAGCCCGAAGGTTCCGCCGAGTACACCGACGATTCGCAGGATAGATCCAACGGCGTCGGCGAAAAGGCGGCTCGTGTGGCCAACGCGGCACACGACATCGGAGGTTTCATCAGGGCACAGCGAGAAGCCGCGCAAGTCTCGTTGCGTCAGCTCGCCACCCTGGCGGGAGTGAGCAATCCGTATCTCAGTCAGATCGAGCGCGGATTGCGTAATCCGTCCGCCGAAGTACTCGCGCAGATCGCCAAGGCACTGCGGGTCTCTTCGGAGGTGTTGTACGTACGGGCTGGCTATCTCGAGCAGCGGCCGCACAGTCCGGTCCGGGATGCCCTGCTTGCCGATACGTCGATCAGCGAACGGCAGAAGCAGGTGCTGCTGGACATCTATGAATCGTTTCGCCGGGAAAACGGAGGAAGCGAACCAGGGGGGAACGAGTGGGACAGCGACGTTCCGAGCACATCACCAACTCCGCCACGCCAGGAGAGCGAAGAATGACCGAAAACGCAACCATCAAGCCACTGTTCGCAACCGTCGGTGCCGGTGACGCCGTGTACGCCGCGGTTGTCGATGCGGTCACCCAGGTGCGTGAGCGCGCCGCCTCCACCGATGTCAGCGGTCGCGTAGAAGAGGCCCGCGAGCGCTTCGCCAACGTGCCCGCCGATGTCCGGGCCCAGTTCGAGACGCTGCGCGAGCGGCTGTCCGGCCTGCCCTCGGAGCTGCCGGAGGACCTCGCCGAGCTGCGCGAGAAGTTCACCCCGGAGGAGCTGAAGGCGCTCGCCGAGAAGTACTACACCCAGGTCCTGGACCTGTACGCGGATCTGGCCGTGCGCGGCGAGGAGACCGTCGAGCGGCTGCGCGCCAACCACCTCGTCGAGGATCGGATCGAGCGCGTCGAGACGCTGTACAAGGATGCGGCCGGCCGCGCCGAGGATGCCCTCGCCAAGGTCAACGAGCTGATCGGCCGCCCGGCCAAGGAAGAAGAGGCCGAGGTCGAGCCGGTCGTCGAGGCCGAGGTCATCGAGGTGACCACCGAGACCGAGCCCGCCGCCGACGGCGTCGCCCCGAAGAAGGCTCCGGCCAAGAAGGCGCCCGCCGCCAAGAAGGCTCCGGCCAAGAAGGCGGCCCCCAAGAAGGCCTGACGCCCTTCCCTTCTCCACGCTGACGACCCCGCACACCGACGTGTGCGGGGTCGTTGCTTCTATGATGGGCTGGTGGACACAGCGCACGGATTGGCCAGCTGGATCTTGTACGGGCTGCGGCTCTTGGCGCTCGGCGCGACGATTTTCGCGCTCATCCACGCCATCCGCCAGCGCCCCGACGCCTTCACCGCGGTCGACAAGCTGACCAAACCGATCTGGATCGCCATCCTCGGCGCAGCCCTGCTGTTCCTGTTGCTCTCGCTGAGCGTCACGAGTCTGCTTGCGCTGGTGTCGATTATCGCGACCGGCGTGTACCTCGCCGATGTGCGGCCGAAGGTGGATGAGATTCAGCGCGGGCCGCGCTGGTAGTGACTATCCGCCGGAACGAATGATCTCTTCGATATTGCGTTCGGCCAGCGCACTGATCGTCAAGGACGGGTTCACTGTTCCGGTGCTGCCGGGCACCGCCGCCCCGTCCATCACGTACAGGCCTCGATAACCGCGCACCCGACCGTACGGGTCCGTCGCGCGGCCGATCACCGCGCCGCCCAACGGATGTGAGGTGAACGAGGCATCCGCCTCCAAGGCTGGTTGGGCGTTGGACGGGCAGTTGCAGGTCGCCTTGTTGTTGACTTCCCGCGCGTGCGCCAGGTAGCCGGCAGCGCCGTCGGATGGCCACTGCAGGCCCACGCTCCCATCGGTCGGGTTGTAGACGAACCGGCCGCGGGTGTCGTCGAGGACCATGCCCAACGACGCGACAATGCCGACGTCGAACGGCGTGGTGCCGGGGACGAACCAGTTCTCCAGCGATACGGGTGCGCCCGCCTCGTCCAGAATCCGGCTCGCGGACGGCGTACCCTGCGTACCGATGTCGACCGAGCCGGCAGGCCGCGCCAATGCGACATCGCCGTTGCCGCCCCAACCTTCGCCGACGTGCTCGTTGAGGTTCGGCAGCGCGCCCGTCGCCCGCGCGCGTACCAGCAGCTCGGAGGTGCCGACCGAGCCCGCGGCGAGGAACAGCTTGTCGCAGGTCAGCGTGCGGATGCGGAGCACCTCGCCGGTAGGTGCGAGTTTGGTCACGGCGACGGTATAGCGATCCGACTCCGCGCCGATGGCGTCCACGCGATGGCCGGGATAGATCTGGGCACAGCCGGTGTCCTCGGCATAACGCAGGTAGTTCTGGTTCAGATCGAACTTCGCGCCGTTGGAATTGCCGAGGTTCGAACAGCCGACCGTGGCCGACGGCATCGATCGTCCGGTCAGCTCGTCGCGCAGGACGTCCCAATTCCAACTGCCGTCGATGCGCTGCGGTGTATAGCCGGCCGCGCGGAACTGTTCGTCCCAGCCCCGTGCGTGGGTGAACGCGAAGGAGTCGTAGATATCGTTCGGTATCGGGCTCGGCCGCAACGTATTTCGGACTCGGGGATAGTAGACGTCGTGCATCTCGCGGTAGTCGACCACACCCTGGAACACGTGGTCGAAGAACCGCTGCTCCGGCTCGATCATCACCCCGGTGAACACCACCGAGCCACCGCCCACACACGCACCGCGCCACACGTCCATGCCCGGGTAACCGGAAACGTCGAGCACCCCGCCGAACGGATCGATCTGCACCGTGATCCTGTTCGCGCCGGTAAAGGTCGTGCGATGCCAGAAGCCGCGGCCATCCGGAATCGTGTCGTTGGCGAAGATATTGCGCCACGGATCGTTCGGCCAGCGCGACCCGCGCTCGAGCACCGCGACCTGGGTCCCGGCCTGCGCCAGACGCAGCGCGGTGATCGACGCTCCGAATCCGGATCCGATAACGATCGCGGGCAGATGATCCGCCGGATCCGGCAGCGGTGCGAAGATCTCCGGCACCAGTGTGCGGTACACCGGTGATCTCGGGCTCGGGCTGTAATCGTCGGCCCACGCCGCATACTTGCTGCCACTCGCAAAACCCAGCATCGTCGCCAGGCCGGCGGCCTTGACGAAACTGCGCCTGTCCATGGTGCCTCTCACCTGATCCGAAGGTCGCTCCATCAGCGTCGACAGCGACGCTCCGCCATAGCGGCTATCTATCATATGAAAAGGAGGGAGTGGGAGGTGACGAGATCTTGATACGGGTATGGATTCGGTGGCTGATGATGCATGGCCTGCCACGGTTCTATCTCCTGTGGGCGGCGCGTCGGGGCGATCCCCTGGGGCAGATCGCGGTCGGTCCGGATCGTTTGCTCGGCTCGTCGCAGTATGTCGAGGAGATCCGGCAGCGGGGCCGGATACCCAAGATGTCGGGGTTGCGCGTGACCGCGGACTACGAGCTGTGCCGACTCATCCTGCGAGACCGTCGCTTCAGCGTCGTCACGCCCAATCATTCCGCCTTGCCGAAGCCGATCCGCTGGGTGATGACCAAAACGGATCCGGGGCTGCCCAACCTGGCGGAACCGCCCTCGATGCTGGTGACCGATCCGCCGGACCACACCCGGTACCGACGCCTGGTCGGGCAGGCATTCACCCCGAAGGCAATCGCCAAACTGCGTGAGCGGGTTGTCGAAGTGACCGATGACCTGCTCGAACGCTTGGAATCGAAGCCGCGACCGGATCTGATCGTCGACTTTTCCGCACAGTTGCCGGTCGCGATCATCGCCGAGATTCTCGGGTTGCCCGCGCATATGCATTCGACACTGCTGAAGTGGGGAGATTCCGGTGCGCCGCTGCTCGAACGCGGCCTGAGCTGGAGCACTTACCGCCATGCCATCGAAGACCTGACCGAGGTTCAGCGGTACTTCGACCAACACCTCGACGGGCTCACAGCCGAACCGGCCGACGACGTGCTCAGCATGCTGGTGACAGGTGGCGTGCTCTCCCGACGCGAGCAGATGGCCAATGCTGCGCTGCTGCTGGACGCTGGATTCTTGACGACGGTGAATATGCTCGGCAACGGAATCGCCCTGCTGACAAGCCATCCGGACCAGCTGGAACTGCTGTTGGCGCAGCCGGAGCTGTGGCCACGTGCGGTCGAGGAAGTCTTGCGTTACGACGGTCCGGTGCGGATGACGGGCCGAGTCACGAACTGCGAGGTCGACATCGCCGATCAGCGCGTCGAATCCGGTTCGCTGGTCCTGCTGTCGTTGGCGGGCGCCAACTACGACCCCGCGGTCTTCCCTGATCCCGAACGATTCGATGTGACCAGGGCCAACGCCGCGGATCATCTGGCGTTCGGCAGCGGGCTGCACGGCTGCCTGGGCGCCACGCTGGCCCGATTGGAAGGCTCCATTGCGCTGCGAGCCCTGTTCGAGCGCTACCCGGATCTGTCCTTGGACGGTCCGCCGATCCCGCATCCCCTGCGCAATCTGCACGCCTACCGCTCCATGCCCGTCAAGCTGCGTGCCTGAGCCGGTCACGGCCGCGGTTGGGGATGGCGTGGTGCGTATCGAGCACTCGTGGTCTGCGTGCGCTGGTCGCCATCGACGCGACGGATCTGTGTACCTGTAGTTGGATTGTCGGTCGACTTGGTGCGATCCGGTGGGTGATCGGAGATGTGATTCGGCGGCGGCTTGTCAGCGTTCACAGTGGTGATTTGTGCTTGTGAAAGCTGGTTTCGATCTTCCGGCGACTGGCTGGTTCGAGCTTCCCTTTGGGATCGGTCACAAACAGGGCTGGGGAGAAGTTCGGATAACTTTTGGGGTGCTTGCACTAGCAAGCACGGCGGTTTGCGATTAGTGTATCGGAGAGTTACACAAAGGAGTGTCCGATGCGTGCAATGCCGCCTGCACTGGTGGACGTCCCTGGTCGGGTCCGGGGGTTGCTTCACACACACCGCGCGAACCTGCGGTCGCGTACCTATGCGACCGCGGCGCTGAATCCCCCGACCGCGCCCTATGAGGTCGTTCCGGTCATCACTCGTGACGGTGCGCGCTTGCGCGTACACGTCTACGGACCGGCCGGTGCGCAGACGATCGTGCTGGTACACGGCTGGACCTGCGCCATCGAATATTGGAATGCGCAGATCAACGAGTTCGCCGATCGGTACCGCGTAGTTGTCTACGACGTGCGGGGGCACGGCGAGAGCGAACTCGGTTCCAGCCGGCTGACCACCGATCTGCTCGCCGACGATCTGGCCACCGTGCTCGACGCCACACTGCGCCCGGGCGAGCGGGCGGTTGTGGTCGGCCACAGTCTCGGCGGCATGACTCTGCAGGCCTGGGCCGGACGCTATCGGGACCGAGTCGCGAAGCAGGCATGCGCAGTACTGCTGACCAACACTGCGCCGAGTCGACTGATCGCCGAGACGACGGTCCTGCCGTTCTTCAATGCACCACTCCCATTGCTCAACCGGCGAATTCAGCTGCCGTACAAGATAGGCCGCCTAGGCCTCGGCTCCTCGCTCGTCTTCCCGCCGATCGCCCCGGTGAAGTGGGCCTTCACCCGACAGATCATGAGCCTGCGCGCCACCGGCGACGTGGTCGACTACAGCCTCGCCGTCGTCCGCTCCTGCCCCGCCCGCGTCCGTGCGAAATTCGGAATCCTGCTCGCCGAACTGGATCTCGGCGAATCGGCCCGCAACCTCGTCGTGCCGACCACAATCCTGGCCGGCGAGTTCGACGATATGACGCCGCCGGTGCACGCCGGACGAATCGCCGAAATGCTCAGGGAGACCGGCAGTCTGGTCAAATACGAGGTGCTTCCGCAGGGACATCTGGGAAATACCGAGATGTACGAGCGGTTCAACGAGGAACTGGAGTTGGTCCTCGATTCGGTGCGTCAGCCCGTCGAAGCAGCCGGATAAGGGTCAGGAGAAGACCACGGTGCGGCGGCCGTGAACCAGCACTCGGCCCTCGAGATGCCAGCGCAGACCCCGTGCAAGGACCACTCGTTCGATATCGCGGCCTTGGCGGACCATATCGCGGACCTCGTCGGCATGGTCGATGCGGATGACGTCCTGTTCGATGATGGGGCCCGCGTCGAGTTCGGCGGTGACGTAATGGCAGGTCGCGCCGATCAGTTTGACGCCGCGGGCGAAGGCTTGGTGGTAGGGCCGAGCGCCGACGAACGATGGCAGGAAGCTGTGGTGGATATTGATCGCCTTGCCTGCCCAGTGCTCGCACAGTTCGGCGGGAAGTACCTGCATGAAGCGGGCCAGGACGACGGCGTGCGGATCGTGAGCATCGACCAGGGCGCGCACCTCCTCGAAGGCCGGGCCGCGTTCGGCCGGATCCTTCGGGAATGGCACGTGGTGGAACTTCACGCCGTGCGCCTCGGTCATCCCGGCGAGGTCCGGGTGATTGCCGATCACCGCTTCGATGGTGGCGGGCAATTCACCGCTCGCAGCGCGTCCGAGCAGGTCGTGCAGGCAATGACCGTCCTTGCTGACCAGTAGTACGGCCCGGCGGCGCTCACCCGAGTCGAGCAGCTGCCACTCGGTCTCCGGGCCGAAGTCGGCCGCGACCCCGGCGAACCGGTCGCGCAGTTCCGCGATGCCGAACGGCACCGTCGATGCCTTGATCGCCTGACGGGTGAAGAACCAGCCGATATCCGGGTCGGAGTGGTAGCCCGCCTCCACGATGGACCCCCCGAACTCGGCGATGAAGGAGGTGATCCTGGCAATGATGCCGGGACGGTCCGGGCACCCGAGGGTGAGCACGAAGCGTCGGTCGTCCAGGACAGGTGGAGCGGAACTCATGGGGCTAATCCTCCCAGGTCGACTATGTGCACCTGCGGCGCCCTGCCCGGGCAGGTGTTGAGCGAAGGCCGCGGGAAAGCCGACAATGGAAATGTGACGCGTGTGAAGTTCGTACGACAGCTCGATGGGCTGACGTACGAATTCGTGCGCGACGGCTGGGCCTACGGCTACCCGTCCTACAAGCGAGTCGATCACGACCTCTGGTGCCGCCGCCTACCGGACTTCGGCTGGTCGATCTGCACCGATTCCGGCGAAGTCCTGAGTCGCCCCTTCGACGACCCCGGCCAAGGCCCCCTCCCTCCCGAAGGCGCCTGGGTCTCCCGCAAACACGAACGCTCCTACGTCTACGACATGCTCCACCACCCCTGACACCACCGAGAGGGTATTCCGGGAGTGCCACTCTCGACGTTTGCCTCCACCAATACATGGTGATCTTGAAGTCGCCGCTTTGGTGGGTATCGCTGAACACCTGGTGAGCTGTTGTGTGAATTCCGAGCATCGGTCCCTAGCCTCCGCTCGGACCGTAACCCCGAACCCGGCCCCCGACCTACAACTCGTAAAACGGTTCCGCGTAGCGGAATTCGCCGGTGATCTGCGAGTCGTACGCCGACAATGCCCGCACCTGGAAGTGGGAAACCCAGGCCGGTTCATCCGGCGTGATGCCGAGGCGGGCGGCGGGGGTGAAGCCGAATCGGGGGTAGTAGTCGATGCTCCCGGCCAGACCGATCAGGGGTTCGTCGAGGGCGTCGGCGGCGCCGAGGGCGGCGTGCATCATGGCCGCGCCGACGCCATTGCCCTGATGGTCGGCCAGCACACCGATCGGGCCGAGGGCGAGCACCGGGAACGGGCCGACGCCCGCGCGGGTGAGACAGACGTGCCCGATGACGGTGTCGTGTTCGACCGCGACCATCGAGAGGGTGGGGATCCAGCCCGAGTCGCTGCGCAGCCGGGTGACGAGGTCGACCTCGGGTGGGTCCGCGGCGCTGTCGTCGGTGAGTTCGGCCGTCCCCCGGCCGTTGTCGGTATTCGCGTACTGCGGTCCGAAGGCGCTGCGGTGGACGGCCGCGATCCCAGCGGCATCGTCGGCGCGTTCGCGACGGATCAGCACGGTGTCGTCTCCTCCTGAACGAATGGGGCCCTCCGCAACTGCGCAACAGTCGGCTGGGCAGTCGCAAAGCGATGTCCGTAGCTCCACCGACAGTATCGAGTGTGCGCGATGTGTCGCCAGGCGCGCAATGGAATTCGCCACCGGTATGCCAGACTCTCACCCTGTGGCAAATTCCGCGTCGCTGACCAGGGCCGAAGTGGCCGCCATGATCGATCACACGCTGCTGGCGCCGGAGGCGACTGCCGCGGAGGTGAACGCTTTGGTCGCGGAGGCACGCGAACTCGGCGTGTACGCGATCTGCGTATCACCATCTATGTTGCCGATTCGAGCGTCCGGCGTGGTGGTCGCGACGGTCGCCGGATTCCCTTCCGGGAAGCACCATTCGCTCGTGAAGGGCGCCGAGGCGCGCCTCGCGATCGAACAGGGCGCGGCGGAGGTCGATATGGTGATCGATGTCGGAGCCGCGCGCGCAGGCGATTACAGCGCGGTGCTGTCCGACATCGTGACGGTGCGTGAGGCAATGGGGGATCGCGCGGTGCTCAAGGTGATCATCGAATCGGCGGCGCTGTCCGATGCCGCGATCGTCGAGGTCTGCCGCGCCGCCGAACGTGCCGGGGCCGATTTCGTGAAGACCTCCACGGGATTTCACCCCTCCGGTGGTGCCGGCGTGCACGCGGTCCAGCTCATGGCCGAGACCGTCGGCGGACGTCTGGGCGTGAAGGCCAGCGGCGGCATCCGCACCTCCGAGGCCGCCGCCGAGTTGATCGCCGCCGGCGCGACCCGTCTCGGGCTTTCGAAATCCCGTGCGGTGCTGGAGGGATTCCCCGCCTGATCCCGAGCCCGACAATCAGCGTTGTGGATTCGACAACGTGACCATGGAAATGGCTACCTGGATAGCCATCTCGACCCCAAAGCCCGCTGGTCCGGCACAACGGCCCGGACCTGAGAGCCGGATCAGCAGCTGACGCTACCGCTGCTGTCCTGCGCGGCGGGCAGTTCGGTCCGCCCACCCGCCAGCTTCACCGCGACGCCGTTATCGGTGACCTTGACCTCGGTGGCCTTCATACCGAGCGGGTAGCTCTGCAGACTCTGCGTGAACACCTCGACGATGCCCGAAACCAGATCGGTCGGTATCCCCATCCCGAGCAGTGCCGCCGACTTCGTCTCGACCTGCACGGTGCCGTCCTTGATCTCCGGCTTCACCTGCAACTGCGCGAGCCCACCGAGCACATCCAGGGTCAGCATCCCGCTCGACGCGGAGGACGACACGCCGCTGACCAGGCCGCCGAGCGTTTCCCGGATGCCGTCGTTGCCCCAGGTGACATCGGCCGACGAGCTGCCGATGGTGTTGCCGCTGCCACTATTGCCGACCTCGACATTGTTGAACCTGGCGTGCACCACCATGCCGACGGCCGGACCGAACTTGGAATCGTCGCTGTTCACTTTCACCTGATCGACCTTCCCGTCGATCCAGGTGATCAGCATGGGCTTGGCTCCGAAGCTCACATCGATCTTCGAACCCATATCCTTCTCGAATTGTGTGCTGATGCACCGTGATACCTGGTACCGCGCATATGCCTCCCCGCCGACCAGCACGGTAGCGAGCAGAATCGCGACCACGACGAGGGTGATCACCAGGGCGCGCCGGTTGACCTTCAGGGTGGATGGGCTCTTCGTACTCATGCGCTCGATTCTTCACCACGTTTCTGTGCTCGGTCTGAGGGCGCCGTGAGGGGTTCGATTGTGACATGTGACACAGAATTCGAGCGTAGCCTGGTCGACATGGCTGGCGATGCGGCGGGCCGTGCACTCGATTCCGCCGAGCACGGGTGGCGTGTGCTGCGGCGATTGGCCGGGCGCCATGCCGGGTTCTTTACTACCAGGCAGGTACTGCGTGCCGGGTGTGAGGCCCGCGTTCGCGCCGGTCTCGGCGACGGCTCGGTGACGCGCGCCGGGGTCGGGCTGTTGCGGCTGGCCGATTGGCCCAACGGCCCGCTCGACGAATACGCCATGTGGGCGGCCTGGTTCGACGGGGCGGCCGCGGTGTCGCATCAGAGTGCTGCGGAGTTGCACGGACTCGGTCGACTATGTCCGCGATTCCTGCATATGTCGGT
The DNA here is from genome assembly GCF_044465765.1 of Nocardia sp. NPDC049526. Lineage (NCBI taxonomy): Bacteria > Bacillati > Actinomycetota > Actinomycetes > Mycobacteriales > Nocardiaceae > Nocardia > Nocardia sp. NPDC049526. Next base: position 224,896 of record NZ_JBITMA010000008.1, read on the forward strand.
CGGTGCGGGACGGCCGCCGGTCACCCCGCGACTGGTGGTGCTGCGCCGCCCGCTGATTCCGGCCGATCTCGAATCCGCGGGTGGATTTCTGGTGACCACGCCGGTGCGCACGGTGCTCGATCTGGCCGAGGCCGCTATCGGGCAATCCGCATTGGATGAGGTGGTCGGCGACGCGGTCGCCATCCACCGTTGCGGTATCGATGAAATCCGTTCCGCGAGTGTGCGACTACCCCCGCGTGCGGCGGCTCGCGTGCACCGGGCCCTCACTGCCGCGTGATCGGCGCGGTGAAGTCGCGAATGATCCGATTCTGCTATCAATTCGTTCGATCTCCGGTTTTGCCCGGCGCGCAATCATGGCAGGGTGACTGACCATGGGGACGGTAGGTCAGGGCAATTGGGATCTCGTCTTTCCGTCCGGAGCGCCCGAGCGCATCGGTGATATGTTCGCCACCGCCGTGGTCGCCGACGCGGTCCGCGGATATGACGCCGACCTCGCACAACAGGTCGAAACCTGCCGGGACTGGCACTGTGACTACCGCGGCATCTTCCGTGGCCTGACCGCCTTGGCCGCGAGCTCGCCCGCGGTGTCGGTGGGGATCGCGACCGACGGGTTGCGGGCAGCACGCCAGCTGCTGCGTTTCGTGACCGGGCACACGATCGCGCCGCTGCACAGCGTCGACGTCGATGCGATCGCCACACCCGACGGACTCCGGACCGGCCGGATCGACGGGACCGCGAAACCCGCGCCCCGACTCGAAATTCCGTTCCGCGGAGAGCTATTGGCCGAGGAGGCGCTGTGGCAGCAGCTCACCGACTGGCGTCGCCGTGGCATCATCGAGCCCGCCTTCGCGGCGGCGGTGGAGCGGGTGATCGATCATCCGGAGTGGTTGTCGCTGTCCGGTTTCCGGGTGATCGTCACCGGGGCGGCGGCCGAACTCGGCCCGCTGCGACCGCTATTGCGGTGGGGCGCTGACGTTCTCGCGATAGACCTGCCCGGATCGCAGCGGTGGCGCGAGATTTCGGATATCGCGAAGGCAGGGGCGGGACGGCTGCGCTATCCCGTCACGGTCGGACCCGGTGCGGATATCACCAGGCAGTTCCCGGCGTTGGTGCACTGGATTCGCGCGCAGTTCGACCACGACGCTCGCCCGGTATTCGGCCTGTACGCGAATGGTCCCGGACCGCAAGGGGTTCGGCTGGCCGCCGCGCTGGATGTCCTCGTCGAGGATCTGCTCGAGCACCGCGATGACGCGGCCATCGCATATCTCGGTTCGCCGACCGACTGCTATGCCGTGCCCGAGGACGTCATCGCGGACGCCCACGCCCGCCTGCGCGAGTGCGGTGTAGGACCGCGCCTGTTGCGCGTGCTCACCGCATCAACCCTGTACCGACCCAACTACCGGACCACGAATCCGGACCACCTCGGCGCGACCTGGAGCGTCGCCGACGCACTGCTCCCCGCCCAAGGTCCGAATCACGCACTGGCCCAACGCCTCCTGCGCTGGCGTACCGTCCTCGCGCACACCGCGGGCCGCACGGTCTCATGCGCCGTCGCACCACCCGTCAGGACGAAATCCCTCCGCGCCCAACGCTCCCTCGCCGCCTCCTACCGCGGCGCCCGCCACTTCGGCATCGAAGTATTCGACCCCGACACCGCCCGAACTCTCTTGGCGGCCAAGCTCGTCGCCGACCTCTTCGCCCCACCCGAAACACCCGCCGACACGAACCCCGAGGCCATATTCGTAGCCGGTGCCGCCCACGGCGGCCTCTGGCGTCAGCCCTTCGAGCCGACCTCGATCCTCCCGCTCGCGGCCCTCGCCGCCTACCTCCGCACAATCCTCGGCCGCCCCTAACACCCCTCGACACAACGAACCACCCACGGCGCGACTTGCCCACCCGAGCGGGGCCATCTAGATGTCACGATCAAGATCAGGTGGCATCTGTGGCGGCATCGCCCGAGAAGCCTCCGCCATCAGTTCCACCTGATCTTGATCCCATCGACTGCCCCGTTGCGGTGATCGGGCCGCGACTCAGTGCGCTTGGTTGGGCGCGACGGCAGACCAGGGGATCGACAGCACGCAGTCGCGCATGCGGCGGCGGTAGGTGCGCACCGGGAGACCTTCGTGGCGGAGGTATTCCGCCGCGGCGCGCCAGCGCACTCGGGGGCCGAAGGGGGCGAGCGGGGCGGCACGGGCCCATGCGCGATCAGCGGCCGCCAAAAGCGCGTGGATCGGCTCGCCGGGAATGTTGCGGTGGATCAATACTTTCGGCAGGCGCTCGGCGATATCGGACGGACGCTCGACCGTGAACGGATCCCAGGCCAGGGTGAGTGAGAGCGGTCCGGATCGATCCAGCAGCACCCAGGCGCAGCGTCTGCCCAGCTCATCGCAGGTGCCGTCGACGAGTAAACCGTCCGGATCCATCCTGGACAGGATGGTGGCCCACGCATCGGGGACGGCGGTTTCCGGATATTGCCGCAGCACGTTGAACGCGCGTACCAGCACCGGTCGCAGCCCGGCCAATTCGAATCCGCCGCGGGCGAAGGTGACGCCGTCGCGGCCGGGCACCACCCGTTCCGGATCGATCTCCAGCCCGACCACCCGCACATCCGCGCGGACCGTGCGCAGCCGGACCGCCAACTCCAGCGTGGTCCACGGACTCGCCCCATAACCGAGATCGACGACCAGCGGATCGGCCGCACTGCGCAGTCGACCGGTGACCAGTTCGTCGTGGATCAGCCAGCGGTCGCTGCGTCGTAATCGGTTGACACCGGTGGTGCCCCTGGTGATGGTGCCGACCGGTCTCAGCGGGTCGGGTTTTGCTCTTCCAGCCACTTCACGGTCTGCTCGGCCTCGCCGCGGAACAGGTCGACCAGGTTGACCAGCATCAGCTGCTCGAGTCGCGGGCCGACCATCGGGATGAACACCTTGGCCTCGGAGGAGAACCGCATGGTGCAGCCGGTATCGGTGGGGAACAGGCGAATGGTGCCGCCGAGGCTGCCCGGCCCGGCCGGTATCGAGGCGGAGAACTTGCCGACGGACTCGTTCTCGTCGAACGGTCCCCAGCTCTCCTTGCGGGTGATGACCATGTCCTTGCGCATGACCGCCTGCGCGATCTCCGGCAGCATGTCGCGCGGCAGGATGTGGTTGAGCACGACATCGATACCGGAGTCGCTGACCTCGAGGCTGCTGACCTCATTGCCCGGAGATATTTTCGACATCTCCGCGCACCGGTCGTCCCAGTACTCCCGGGTCGACAGCGCCGCGTACAGCTCCTTGGTGGTGTGCAGCGGGAAGCGGGCTGAATAGTCCAGTCGGCGGGCCATGTGGGATTACGTTACCGGGACCGATTGCCGCCGCATCGCTCGGCGGTGGGTCTGGGGATTCGCCACAATCGTCACACCCACGCCACGCGGAATCTGCACATCGTCCGGTCAGAATCGCGGTATGAACAGTACGTGGGAGGCGTGGGGCGGGGTGATCACGGCGACGATCGCGGCACTTCCGCTCGCCGGTTGTGTCGCGTGGTGGCTGGCGCGGCGGCGGGGTTCGTGGCGCAATGCCCTGTGCGAGGTCGGCGTTGTGGTCGGCACCGCGCCGTGGTTGTGGATGATCCTCACCCCGGCGGGCGCCGGTCGTTCGGTGAATGTGGTGCCGCTGCGCGATCTGATCGATCAGCTGCGCGACGATCGCGTCGTCGAGCAGCTCGGCGGAAATCTGTTGGTATTCGCCGCACTCGGCTTTCTGCTGCCGCTGCGCTGGGCCTGGTTCGCCGACCCGTGGCGGCTGCTGCTGGTCGGCGCGGTGCTGTCCAGCGTGGTGGAGGTGTCGCAGTTCGCGCTGTGCATCGGCCGCCACTCGTCCGTCGACGATGTCCTCGTCAACGCGATCGGAGCCATGCTCGCCGGACTTGCATCGAATCGCTGGTGGGCGTCGAACTCGCGCGCCACCCCACACCTGGGGTGATCACTGCCCCGCGGCCGACCGAGCTCAGTGCCCGGCGAGCCAGTTGTTGGTGAACTCTTCCTCGTTCGCCAGCAGTTCGGTCAACCGCTCCGCGATCGCGGCCTCGATCTTCCCGCCGAACAGCGGAATCTTGACCTCGATGGTGCCCTTGGTCTCGGCCACCGAACCGGAGCCGTCGGCCGTGAGCTCGATGGTCCCGCGGACCTCGGCGGGCGCACCCTCCACCCGCGCGGTGAAGGTGGCCGAATCGCCGGTCCAGCTCTCGGTGCGCGGGATGATCAGATCACCGGGCCGCACCGCGGTGATCGCGGCCGGCAGCAGCTCGGCGGCGATGACCTGCACCATCTCGACGTTGACCTGGTCGCCATTGACGCTGACCGAATCCAGCCGGGCATTATCGCCACCCACCTCGGCGATGCGGTCCTTCCAGTACTGCTCATCGGCGAAGGCCGCGCGTACGGCGGCAACCGGATGCGAGTAGCGAGCCGTGTACGCCAGGGGTGTAGCCATGGTCGAACAGGCTACCGTCTGGGGCGTGCGAACTTCACGGGTGGTGTCGGCGGACCAGCTGCGCGAGCTGCTGGTCGATAGCGGTGCGCGGCTGCGCGAATCGGTGCGGCTGGCCGAGCTGACCACATTGCGGGTCGGCGGTGCGGCCACGGTCGCGGAATGTGCGACAACCGAAGCGCTGGTCGCGACAGTCCGGACGCTGGACACCGCCGGCATTCCACTACTGCTGCTCGCAGGTGGATCCAACCTGCTCATCGGCGACGACGGCTTCGACGGTGTCGTGGTCCTGGTGCGCAACGAGGCGGTCGAGATCGGCGCGCACGGTGTGGTCGCCGAGGCAGGTGCGAACTGGGACGCGGTGGTCGCGGCCACGATCGAGGCCGGTCTCGGCGGGCTGGAATGCCTGTCGGGCATTCCCGGATCGGCCGGTGCGACGCCGGTACAGAACGTCGGGGCGTACGGCGTGGAGGTCGAGAGTCTGCTGCGCCGGGTGCGCCTGCTGGATCGCGCGAGCGGCGAGATCCGCTGGGTCGAACCGGCCGAACTCGGCTTCGGCTACCGCACCAGCGCACTCAAGCATCGCGATACCGCCGTGGTGCTCGCGGTGGACTTCGTCCTCAACCACGATGGCGCGAGCGCACCGCTGCGCTACGGCGAGCTCGCGAACGCACTCGGCGCGGGCAACGGTGACTCCAGGCCCGCCGATCAGGTGCGGGCGGCGGTGCTGAAGTTGCGCGCGGGCAAGGGCATGGTGCTCGACCCCGCCGACAACGACACCTGGAGTGCGGGCTCGTTCTTCACCAATCCGGTCGTGCCGGATCACCGTGTCGAGGCAGTGAAGGCTGCGATCATCGCCCATGTGGGCGACGTCACGATTCCGACTTATCCGGCCCCCGACGGCGTCAAATTCTCCGCGGGCTGGCTCATCGAGCGGGCGGGCTTCGGCAAGGGTTTTCCGGGCCCGCACGCCCCGGCCCGGCTGTCCACGAAACATACGCTGGCCTTGACCAACCGTGGCAGTGCGACCGCCGCCGATCTGGTCGCACTGGCCCGCACGGTCCGCGACGGTGTCGCCGAGCGATTCGGTATTCGGCTGGAACCAGAGCCGGTACCCATTGGGGTGGATCTTTAAACGGTGAAACGGACACCACACTCTTCGCAGCCCAATCGGGCGGTTTTCGCCGCGTAAATTCGATGAAGTGAGCCATCGTCCAGTCATCCACAGACCGGCCGCCGCCGTCTCCGCCGTGCTGCTCGTGGTAGTCGCGCTGGTGGCCGGATGCACGTCCGACAAAGGCGGTAGTAGCGACTCCGCCAAAGACAACACCCCCCTTGCGAAGGTCACGCTGACGCCGGGCGCAGACGCCAAGAACGTCAATCCGACCGCACCGATCTCGGTCACCGTCACCGACGGCGCCATCGATCAGATCGCGCTGACCAATGCCAACGGCAAGCAGGTCGCCGGCGAACTCGCCGCGGACAAGCACAGCTACCAGACCACCGAACCGCTCGGCTACGACGCCAAATACACCTGGTCCGGCACCGCGGTCGGCGCCGACCACAAGCCGGTCCCGATCGACGGCACCTTCACCACCCTGGCACCGAAGAACACCTTCCCCGCGACGCTCAACATCGCCGATAACCAGGAAGTCGGCATCGCCGCGCCGATCATCTTGCAGTTCAAGGGATCTGTGCAGAACAAGGCCGCGGTGGAGAAGGCGCTCACCGTCACTACCAATCCGCCGACCGAGGGCGCGTGGGCCTGGTTCCCGGACGACAACGGCGGCTCGCGCGTGCACTGGCGACCGAAGGACTACTGGGCGCCCGGCACCACCGTGCACGTCGCGGCCAAGCTCTACGGCCTGGATCTCGGCGGCGGAAACTACGGATATTCCGATCTCACTTCGGATTTCCGCATCGGCCGCAGCCAGATCGTCAAGGCCAACGCACCGAGTCATCGCATGCAGGTCGTGCGCGACGGACAGGTCGTCGTCGATATCCCGGTCAGCTACGGCGAGGGCAATGAGGCGCGCAATGTCACCCGCTCCGGAGTGCACGTCGTCACCGAGAAGTACGAAGACTTCATGATGTCGAATCCGCCGTTCTACACCAATGTTCGCGAACGGTGGGCCGTACGCATCTCGAATAATGGCGAATTCATTCACGCCAACCCGGAATCCCTTTCGGCACAGGGCTCTTCGAATGTCACCAACGGCTGCATCAACCTGTCGCCGAGCGACGCGCAGGCCTACTTCCCGACCGCGCTCTACGGCGATCCGGTCGAGGTGACCGGCACGTCGATCGCGCTGTCGGCCGCCGATGGCGATCTCTACGACTGGACCATCGACTGGAATACCTGGACCGGGCTGTCGGCATTGCAGGGCGAACCGAAGAATCGGGTGTCCGCGACACCGGTGCCGCCGCTGCCCGCCGGCGGTCGCTGAGCTAGGCAATCCCCGCGCGACATGCGACGATCGGTCAGGTGACCAGCAGACCAGCCACGGAGGACAACCTGCGCGAGCTCGCTCGCCTGCGTCGTGTCCGCGACCGGATCGACCGGGAGTACGCGCAGCCGCTCGACGTCGAGCGGCTGGCCCGCGACGAGCACATATCGGCCGGTCACTTGAGCCGCCAGTTCAAGCTCGCCTACGGCGAGTCGCCGTACTCCTATCTGATGACGCGGCGCATCGAGCGCGCGATGTCGCTGTTGCGGCGTGGCGATCTCAGCGTCACCGAGGTCTGTTTCGCGGTCGGCTGCCAGTCGCTGGGCACCTTCAGCACACGGTTCACCGAATTGGTCGGAATTCCGCCGAGCGCCTACCGGGAGCAGGCCGAGCACGCCACGGTGGATCTGCCGACGCTCGTCGTGAAACGGGTGACGAGACCGATCAGGAATCGAGAAGCGCCGGCCAACAAGGCGCAACTAGCGTGAACGCCATGGACATCATCATTCAAGCGAGCTTCCTCCCGCAGGACGACCCGGAGGCCGCCCTGGCCTTCTACCGCGACGCCCTCGGCTTCGAACTCCGCAAAGACGTCGGATTCAACGGGATGCGCTGGCTCACCGTCGGCCCGGTCGACCAGCCCGGCACATCCATCGTCCTGCATCCGCCGGCCGCCGACCCCGGCATCACCGACGACGAGCGCCGCACCATCGCCGAGATGATGGCGAAGGGCACCTACGCCAGCATCCTGCTGGCGACCAAGGATGTCGACGCCACCTTCGAGAAGGTGCAGGCCACCGATGCCGAGGTCGTCCAGGAGCCGACCGATCAGCCGTACGGAGTTCGCGACTGCGCTTTCCGCGATCCCGCCGGAAACATGGTCCGTATCCAGCAGTTGAGCTGAGCCTCGGCAATCGCAGAGACGCCGGTGGCGGCCGCAAGCCACCGGTGTCGATCCCATGGCGCGCAATTGCCACGGCCACCTGCCGTAGAAGTACCGAACGCACTGCTCGAAGCTGATCAGATCGAGCCAGTCGACTCCGACGGAGACCGCGCAGGCGGCCCGCGCAACCAGATGGAGAACCGATCAGAATGGCCAAGAAGACGGACACGCAGGCCCCACACGCTGCCGACAGCCACGATCTGATCCGCGTGTTCGGCGCGCGCGTGAACAACCTCAAAGACATCAGCATCGAAATCCCGAAGCGCCGCTTGACGGTGTTCACCGGTGTTTCCGGCTCGGGCAAGAGTTCGCTGGTATTCGACACCATCGCCGCGGAGTCGCAGCGGCTGATCAACGAGACCTACAGCACCTTCGTGCAGGGCTTCATGCCCACGCTGGCGCGGCCCGATGTCGACGTGCTCGATGGGCTGACCACCGCGATCATCGTCGACCAGCAGCGGATGGGCGCCGACCCGCGCTCCACGGTCGGCACCGCCACCGACGCCAGTGCCATGTTGCGCATCCTGTTCAGCCGACTCGGCAAGCCGCATATCGGCTCACCGCAGGCGTTCTCCTTCAATGTCGCGTCGATCAGCGGCGCGGGTGCGGTCGCGGTAGAGCGTGCCGGCAAGACGGTCAAGGAGCGCCGCAGCTTCAGCATTACCGGTGGCATGTGTCCGCGCTGTGAGGGCCGGGGTTCGGTCAACGACATCGACCTGACCCAGCTGTACGACGACACCAAATCGCTGAACGAGGGCGCGCTCACCATCCCCGGCTACAGCATGGACGGCTGGTTCGGCCGCATCTTCACCGGCTGTGGGTTCTTCGATCCGGACAAGCCGATCAAGAAGTTCAACAAGCGCGAACTCAACGATCTGCTCTACAAGGAGCCGATCAAGATCAAGGTCGATGGCATCAACCTGACCTACGAGGGCCTGATCCCGCGGATCCGCAAGTCGATGCTGTCCAAGGATGTCGACGCGCTGCAGCCGCATATCCGCGCGTTCGTGGAGCGGGCGGTCACCTTCCAGATCTGCCCAGAATGCGATGGCACCCGGCTCAGCGAGTTGGCGCGATCGTCGAAGATCAAGGGCATCAGCATCGCCGACGCCTGCGCCATGCAGATCAGCGATCTGGCCGAATGGGTCAGCGGGCTGAAGGAGCCGTCGGTGGCGCCGCTGCTGACCTCGTTGCGCCACACCCTCGACTCCTTCGTGGAGATCGGACTCGGCTATCTGTCGCTGGAGCGGCCCGCGGGCACGCTGTCGGGTGGTGAGGCGCAGCGCGTCAAGATGATCCGCCACCTCGGCTCCTCGCTCACCGACGTCACCTATGTATTCGACGAGCCCACCGCGGGTCTGCATCCGCATGACATCCAGCGGATGAACGAACTGTTGCTGCGGCTGCGGGACAAGGGCAATACGGTGCTCGTCGTCGAGCACAAGCCGGAGACGATCGTCATTGCCGACCACATCGTCGACCTGGGGCCCGGCGCGGGTACGGGCGGCGGCACCGTCTGCTTCGAGGGCAGCGTCGATGGGCTGCGCGGCAGCGGCACCATTACCGGCCGTCACTTCGACGACCGCGCCTCGCTGAAGAAGACGGTGCGAAAGTCCAACGGCGCGTTGGCGATTCGCGGTGCATCGACCAACAACCTGCGGGATGTCGATGTCGATATTCCGCTCGGCGTGCTCGCCGTCATCACCGGCGTCGCGGGCTCGGGCAAGAGCTCGCTCGTGCACGGCTCCATCCCCGCGGGCGCAGCTCAGCTCAATGGCCGCTCCGCAAGCTCCACGGACGTGGTGTCGGTCGATCAGGGCGCGATCCGCGGTTCGCGACGAAGCAACCCGGCGACCTACACCGGACTGCTCGACCCGATCCGCAAGGCATTCGCGAAGGAAAACGGCGTCAAGCCGGCGCTTTTCAGCGCCAACTCCGAGGGTGCATGCCCCAACTGCAACGGCGCGGGCGTCATCTACACCGACCTCGCGGTCATGGCCGGTGTCGCCACCACCTGTGAGGAATGTGAGGGCAAGCGGTTCCAGGCCGCGGTGCTCGAGTACCACCTCGGCGGCCGCGATATCAGCGAGGTGCTCGCGATGTCGGTGACCGAGGCGCAGGAGTTCTTCAGCGACGATGCGGCGCGCACACCGGCCGCGGAGAAGATCCTCGACCGGCTCGCCGATGTCGGGCTCGGCTACCTCACCCTCGGCCAGCCGCTCACCACGCTGTCCGGCGGCGAGCGGCAGCGGCTCAAGCTGGCCACCCATATGGCCGAGAAGGGCGGCGTCTACGTCCTCGACGAGCCGACGACGGGCCTGCATCTCGCCGATGTCGAGCAGTTGCTCGGCCTGCTCGATCGGCTGGTCGACTCGGGTAAGTCGGTCATCGTCATCGAGCACCACCAGGCAGTTTTGGCCCATGCCGACTGGATCATCGACCTAGGTCCCGGCGCGGGCCACGACGGCGGCAAGATCGTCTTCGAGGGCACGCCCGCCGACCTGGTCGCCGAGCGCGCCACTCTCACCGGCGAACACCTCGCAACATACGTCGGCGCCTGAATGAGAATCGCCCCCGCTCGGAAGAACCGTGCGGGGGCGAAACATATTCGGCGCGTGGCGATTACCGCGCGTGCTCCTTGACGAGCGAACCGTCCTTACCGAACGATTCGGTGTCGACGACCGAATCCTTCTGCTGCTTGGCCAGCAGATCGCGAATCTCGATGAGCAATTCGATCTCGGACGGCTCGGCCACCTTGGCGGTGCCGAAGCGGTTCTTCAGCGTCTTCATCGGCACCATCAGCACGAAGTACAGCACCGCGGCGACCAGCACGAAGTCGATGAGCGCGGTGATGATCGGCCCGATCGCGATGAAGGTGGCCGGCTTACCCGAGACCAGCTGAACGCCGAGTCCCAGCTCGTTGGTCTTACCCAATACCGCGAGCAGCGGATTGACGACTCCCTTCGTCACCGCCGTCACCACCGCGGTGAACGCGGTACCCATGACCACCGCGACCGCAAGATCGATAACGTTCCCGCGCATCAGGAAATCTTTGAAACCCTTGAGCATGAGCCGAGCTACTCCAATCTGGTCTAGATGCGTTTCAAACACCCGATGCTAACGTTCGCGCCACGCTGGAGCGAATTCACAGCAATCGAGAAACGCTGAATCAGATGGAGTATCGCCGATTCCGTCAGCCGCGGCGAGCGAAGCGTCCCGGACCGGCCTGGTCACGGGGCTTGACGATGATCTGGTCCAGATTCACATGTGACGGTCGCGACGCCACGAACCCGATGATCTCCGCGATATCCTGCGCAACCAGCGGATCAATGCCCTCGTACACCTTGGCCGCGCGCTCTTCGTCGCCAGCGAATCGAATCAGCGAGAACTCGGTTTCCACTGCGCCGGGTGCGATTTCGGTGAGCCGCACCGGCTGGCCGAGCAATTCGCCGCGCAATGTGCGGTGCAGTACGGCCTGTGCGTGCTTGGCCGAGGTGTAGCCGGAGCCATTGTCGTAGGCCTCGAAGGCGGCGACCGAGGTGATGGTGACGATGAGCCCGTCGCCCGAGGCGATCAGCTTCGGCAGCAACGCCTTGGTCACCCGCAGCGTGCCGAGCACATTGGTTTCCCACATCCAGCGCCAGTCGTCCAGATCCGCCTCGGCCACCGGGGTCAGCCCCTTCGCGCCACCCGCATTGTTGACGAGCACATCGGCGTTCTCGATCGCTTCGGTGAAACTGCGTACGGAATCCTCCGAGGTCACATCGAGTTCGAGTGCGGTGCCGCCGATTTCGTCGGCGAGGCGCCGCAGCCGATCGAGCCTGCGGGCGCCGACGACCACGTGATAGCCCTGTTTGGCGAGTTCCCGGGCGGTGGCTTCCCCGATTCCCGAGCTGGCTCCGGTGACGACGGCAGTGCGAATGCTCATATTTCCGATCCTAAGTGCAGAAAATTTGCCGAAGACCGCGGCTGCATGGAACGCATGACCTGATTTCGTAAGTACCGGGTAACTCGCCGGGGACGTCCAGAACAAGCAGACCGGCCACTGATCGCCGATCCGCGATGGGACGTCTGTCGCACCTACGACCGGCAAAAGGCGCGGGCGAGGCGGACTAGCCTCGGTGGCATGGCTATTCGGGAAGCGGTCAGTGCGGACGGAACGAGCATCGTCTATCGGGTCAGCGGCCCGGCCGACGGCACGCCGCTGGTGCTGGTACACGGTTGGTCGGCCAATCTGCAGTGCTGGGGTGCGGCCGCGGACGAGCTGGCCGTGCGTTTCCGAGTGCTCGCCGTCGACCTGCGCGGTCACGGCTACTCCGGCGCCCCGGAGACCGGCTACGACGATCCGAAGAAATGGGCCGCCGATATCGCCGCGGTGCTCGCCGCCGAGGGCATCCGATCCGATGCGGTGCTGCTCGGCTGGTCCTACGGCGGCATCGTGATCAGCGACTATCTGACCGCCTACGGCACCGGCGCGGTCGCGGCCGTCATCTACTCGGGTTCGATGGCCAATATCGGTCGCGCGCCCGGCGCGGAGACCGGTTCGGCCATGCAGGAGGCCATTCCCGGTGTCTTCGAGGAGAGCGCGGGTCGTGCGTTGCGCGCCTTCGGCGCCTTCGGCAATGCCAATACCGGACCCGGTCCGGATAAGGGCGTCGATGCCCAGCGCATCTTCGGTGCGAGCCTCGGCACGCCGCCCCGGGTGCGCAAGGCGCTGTTCTACCGGACCGTCGACAACACCGAAACGCTACGTGCTCTGGATATTCCGGTGCTGGTCCTGCACGGGACCAAGGATCCGGTCGTGCCGATCGAGAACGGTCGCTACATCCTCGACGCGGTGCCCGACGGCCGCGGCTCGTTCTGGGAGGACGCGCAGCACGGGCTGTTCATCGAGGATCGGGCCCGCTTCGTCGCCGAGGTGAGCGCGTTCATCGACGGTCTGAATTAGCCGTCCGAAATTCGCTGGCGACGCACGCTCGGCTCGAGCAGACTTGTCGTGTCCCGGTGCCAAGATCAGCGCCGGGCAGATATTTGCACCGCGCGTGAGAACCCTCACGAAACTGCTGTGACGACTGTCACTCGTCCCGGTTACGGTGTCTGGGTTGGGCAATTCAACGTGCACTATGGATGGTGTGAGTCAACGCCCGGACCTACGGCCGAATCGGATTGCCGTGTTATCGGTGCACACCTCACCACTTGCTCAACCGGGTACCGGCGATGCAGGCGGCATGAACGTCTATGTCCTGCAGACCGCCATTCAGCTGGCCCGACGCGGCACCGAGGTCGAGATTTTCACCCGGGCCACCTCCTCGAACGTCCCGCCGGTCCAGGAGGCGGCCCCGGGGGTGCTGGTGCGCAATGTGGTGGCGGGCCCGTTCGAGGGGCTGGACAAGCACGACCTGCCGACTCAGCTGTGCCCATTCACGGCCGAGGTGCTGCGCCAAGAGGCCAGACACCTGCCCGGACACTATGACCTCGTCCATTCGCACTACTGGCTCTCCGGTCAGGTCGGCTGGCTGGCGCGCGACCGCTGGCGGGTGCCGCTGGTGCACACCGCGCACACCTTGGCGGCGGTGAAGAACGCGGCGCTGGCCGAGGGCGACTGCCCCGAACCCGCGACTCGCGAGATCGGCGAGAAGCAGGTGATCGCCGAGGCCGATCGCATGGTCGCCAATACCGCGGAGGAGGCGCGCCAGCTCATCGAGCTGTACGGCGCCGATCCCGAGCGCATCGATGTGGTGCCGCCCGGCGCGGATCTGACTCGCTACTGTCCCGGTGAAAAGGCGGCGGCCCGAGCCGAATTGGGTCTGGCCACCGACGAGCGGATCGTCGCGTTCATCGGCCGCATCCAGCCGCTCAAGGCCCCGGATGTGCTGGTCCGCGCGGCCGCCGAGCTGCTGTACCGCGACCCGGCGCGCAAGCTGCGGGTGCTCATCGTCGGCGGACCGTCCGGTACCGGACTGGAGCGCCCCGATTCACTGATCGAACTCGCGGCCGCGCTCGGTATCGCCGAGCACGTCACCTTCCTGCCGCCGCAGCCGCCGGATCGCCTGGTCCAGGTGTATCGGGCCGCCGACCTGGTCGCGGTGCCCAGCTACAACGAATCCTTCGGTCTGGTCGCCATCGAGGCGCAGGCCAGCGGCACCCCGGTGCTCGCGGCCGATGTGGGCGGGCTCGGCACCGCCGTGCGTCACGGTGAGACCGGCCTGCTCGTCCCCGGACATCGGACGCCGGACTGGGCCGATGCCCTCGGCCACCTGCTCGACGACGGCGAGCGACTACGTCGGATGGGTCTGCGCGCGGTCGGGCACGCCGGGCATTTCTCCTGGGAGCACACCGCGGACGGACTGCTCGCCAGCTATTCGGCGGCGCTCGCCGATTTCCGCGCACTACGTGCCGGTCTCGGTGCGGGCCGCCGCAAGGTCTTCGAGGCCGCGCGGGCCGAGTTGCCGGGTGAACGCACTAGCCTGACGGGGGACCGCAGTGCTGTTCTCCTCGGCGAGACCAGTCAGGCCAGATCGCGGGCGCTGTGGCGGCGCCGGACGGGAGCGCACCGATGAGCACGGCAGCCGCGACCGCACAGCTGATCGACGAAACGCTGCGCGAGCGCGAGATCGAGTACACCCATCCCAGCCAGGAGACGTTTGTCGTCATCCTGCCCGGTGAGCGCAAACTAAAGACCACCGTGATGCTCACCGTCGGTAAGCACGGACTGCGGATCGAATCGTTCGTGTGCCGCAAGCCCGACGAGAACTTCGAGGGCGTCTACAAATTCCTGCTGCGTCGCAACCGCCGCCTCTACGGTGTGGCCTACACACTGGACCGGATCGGCGATATCTATCTGGTCGGCCGCATGGCCACCCATGCCGTCACCCCCGATGAACTGGATCGGATCTTCGGCCAGATCCTCGAGGCCGTCGACGCCGACTTCAATGTCCTGCTGGAACTCGGCTTCGCCGAATCCATTCGCCGGGAATGGAAGTGGCGGGTATCGCGCGGCGAATCCCTGCAGAACCTGCGCGCCTTCGAGCATCTGGTCGAGGCCGCCGACCAGCTCTGAGCCTGCCCCGGACCGGCCTTGCTGCACAAGCACTCCCGATGTCGCCAGTGCCCGCCTCCTGGTGCCTGCGACAACGGGTGCACAGACGAAGCAAGGCGTCGGGGAGCGCAGCTGAGGCCGACAGACTCGGTCCGGATCCGAGCAGGAAGTTCGTTGCCGTCGGATCCCACGCCGATGCGCTCGGCATAGGTGACAATCGCGCTGTGGCGCAACGTGCGCGTGGGGCCGCGAGATAACAGGAGGCTGCCCGGCGATGATGGTTCTTGCTCTGGATATCGGTGCGACGAAATTCGCCGCCGGGGTGGTCTACGGGGGGCGGAAGGTACGCGATGTGCGGCGGGTCGATGTGCCCCGGGAATCGGTGTGGTCGGCGTGCCGCGACCTGCTACTGGAGGTGGCCGGTGACGCGACGGTCTCGGCGATCGGGATCGGTTCGGCCGGGCCGGTCGATGTGCGCACCGGTGTCACCGGGCCGCTGAACATTCCGGAATGGAAGCCGGGCTTTCCGATCGTGGCCGAGGTGCAGCGGCTGTTCCCTTCCGCCGCAGTGCGATTCGCCATCGACGGCGCCTGCCTGGCGCTGGCCGAACATCACGTCGGCGCGCTGCGCGGCATTCCGAACGGCCTGGCCATGACGGTCTCCTCGGGCATCGGCGGCGGCATCATCGCCGACGGTCGGGTGGTGCTCGGGCGCACCGGCAATGCCGGACACGTCGGCCATATCGTGGTGCCGGGTTGGGATGTCCCGTGTGAATGCGGCGGCGTCGGCTGCGTGGAGGCGATCGCCAGCGGTATGTCATCGGTGCGCTGGGCGCGCGAACAGGGTTGGCGCGGCGAGACCGGCGCCGGGCTGGCGAAGGCCGCGCACACCGGCAACGAGATCGCACTCGCGGCGCTGCATCGGGCCGGAACCGCACTCGGCACGGCCGTCGCCTCCGCGGCAGCGACGCTCGATATCGATCGGGTGGTGATCGGCGGCGGCTTCGCGCAATCGGGTGAACCGCTGTGGGAACCGCTGCGCGCGGCGCTGACCCGGCACGCGGGTTTGGACTTCCTGCGCGAGCTGCAGGTGGTGCCGTCGCGAATCACCAATGGCGCCACCCTGGTTGGCGCGGGTGTGCTCGCTGCGGGCCACGATACGGCCGATGTCATCTCCTGAGCAGTGGGAACGGATGCGAGCCCGGTTCGCGTACATGCCAGAATGGCCTGCATGACGTACACCCTCGTGTTGCTGCGCCACGGCGAGAGCGAATGGAATGCCATGAACCTTTTCACCGGTTGGGTGGATGTGCACCTGACCGATAAGGGCATCGCCGAGGGCAAGCGCGCCGGGGAACTGCTGGCCGAACACGGCATTCTGCCCGATATCGTCTACACCTCCGTGTTGCGGCGCGCGATCAGCACCGCGAATATCGCGCTGGACGCTGCCGACCGGCACTGGATCCCGGTCGTGCGCGACTGGCGCCTCAACGAGCGCCACTACGGCGATCTGCAAGGCAAGAACAAGGCGCAGGTCCGCGACCAGTACGGCGACGACCAGTTCATGCTGTGGCGGCGCAGCTACGACACCCCGCCGCCGCCCATCGACCCGGCCAACGAGTACAGCCAGGAGAGCGACCCGCGCTACGACGGCATCGACGTCCCCAAGACCGAATGCCTGCTCGACGTGGTGAACCGGATGGTCCCGTACTGGGAGTCGACCATCTCCAAGGACCTGCTCTCGGGCAAGACCGTTCTCGTTGCGGCACACGGCAATTCGTTGCGCGCGCTGGTCAAGCACCTGGACCGGATCTCCGATGACGATATCGCCGGGCTGAACATCCCCACCGGCATTCCGCTGCGCTACGAGCTGGACGAGAACTTGCGCCCGGTTCGTCCGCGCGAATACCTGGACCCCGAGGCAGCCGCCGCGGGTGCCGCGGCCGTCGCCAGCCAGGGCGGCAAATAAGCACCTACGTAGCTGCCTCGACGCGCCGCGACCGGCATCGGTCGCGGCGCTTTGTCGTTTCTTGGCGGGACACAGCTGATCCGCTTGCGAGGTCGCGCCGGTGGCACGCCGTCTGCCTCGATCGGAAATGGGCTGGTGTGCGGGTCGCGGTCAGTTAGCTGTGATCGTCTGGGTTAGTGTGAATTCTGCAGGTTGGCGTGGATTTCCCCAGTCTTTCGCAGGCATTAAGCGAGGTCGGTTGCTATATGTGAACCGACATTCGGCTCCTGATCTAAGTAGCCCCAAGTTCGAACCTACTCGTCGGTATGTAAGCTCTGGTCGTTCGACCAGTCCGAGAGGCGGATCACCCCTGATGCAGACAATGTTGCGTGCCACAGTGGCGGCAGTCGTCACGGCGGTGCTCATTCCATTCGTCACCCAGAGCGCGACCGCCGCGCCGGAGCCGTCCGGTCCCGACGGTGGCGCGGCCGGCGCCGCCTGGGCCGCGACCGAGGACGGACCCCAGCAGTACCCGAATGTGAATATCCAGTGGGATGTGCCGATCACCATGAGCGACGGCACTGTCCTGCGGGGCAATGTGTACCGCCCGGCGGATGCCGCGGGTCGCCCCGTCGACACCCCGACGCCCACGGTGGTCAACCTGACCCCGTACACAAAACTGGTCTCGAACATCGCCGACAGCGCCATGTCCATTCCGGGCCTGTCCGATGCGCTGATCGAACTGTTCCGCCGGATCGACCTCAGCGGCACCCCGCTCTCCGGCGTCACCGATCTGACCAAATCCTTCGGCGGCGGCGAACTGCGCAACTTCGCCGTCGACCGCCAGCTCATCAAGAGCGGCTACACCCAGGTCGTGGTCGACGTGCGCGGCACCGGCTTCTCCCAGGGCACCTGGGACATGCTGCGCCGGCGTGAACAGCAGGACACCTATGAGGTGATCGACTGGACCGCGCGGCAGCCGTGGTCCGACGGCCGCATCGGCATGAACGGCCTGTCCTATTCGGGCATCAACCAGATCCAGGTCGCCGCGATGCATCCGCCCGCGCTGAAGGCGATCTTCCCGGTAGTGCCCGGCAGTGACCTGGTCAACGATGTGCTCGCACCCGGTGGCGGCTTCGGCTTCAACTTCATTCCGCTGTGGCTGACCGCCATCAACGGTCTCAAGCTGGTTCCGGATGTCGCGTCGATACTCAACGGACAGTTCGATATGAAATGGCTCGCGGATCGCGCGAAGGATCCGTTCACCTTCCTGGATGTGCTCCTCAATGTCTACAGCACCACCCGGATCGAGGACCTGGACCCGCGCGCCAAGGAACTGCTGACCGGTTCGTCGGCGTCGCGCGCGGCCTGGCTCAGCGATCCGAGCCAGATCCAGGTACCCACCTTCGTCACCGGAGGCTGGCACGATCTGTTCACCTACTCGGAATCCAAGATCTACAACGACATTCCGCTGCCCGCGGGCCAGAAACAGCTGCTGATGGGCAATACGTACCACATCAACTCGGGCAATGAATACGGCAAGCCCGGCCTGCCGCCGCGCCTGGATGTGCTGCAGCGCGCGTGGTTCGACAAGTGGCTCAAGGGAATCGACAACGGCATCGATCAGTACGGCCCGATCACCTTGCGGCAGCAGGGCGGCGGCTGGATCACCACCGACTCGTTCGCCGATCCGCAGACCGGCTCCCCGGATGCCGAATATCGCCGGATGTACCTGTCCGCCAACCGAAGTGACACCGCGAACAGCCTGAACGACGGATCGTTGCTCGCCACCGCGAGCCCGGACTCGGCGCGGCTCACCGTCGCGCCAGGCCTGACTACCCTGTGCTCCAACGACGCAGCGCAGGGTAGTGCGGGTTTCCTCTCGATCATCGATGGTTGTGCCAAGGACTCCCGGATCGCCGAGCTGAACGGGCTGACCTTCACCAGCGACCCGGTCGCCGAGCCGACCACCATCTCCGGCCGAATCGCTGCGCACCTCAATACCGTTCAGGATGCGACCGACGGCTACTGGGTGGTCACGGTGAACGATGTCGCGCCGGACGGCCAGTCCACCGTGCTCTCCTCCGGCCAGTTGATGGCGTCGCTGCGTCAGGTCGACGAGGCGAACAGCACCCGTTCCGCCAGTGGCGATTACACCGATCCGCGGCCCTACACCTCGCTCGACCTGCGTCAGCCGACTGTGCCGGGGGAGGAGACGACCCTCGATATCACCCTGCCCGCCACCGAGGCGATTCTGCAGCCTGGCCATCGCCTGCGCGTGGATGTCTTCGCGGGCAACTTCCCCAAGGGCCTGCCGGTATTGCCGATGCTGATCGATACGGGTCTGAAACCACAACACGTGCAACTGGATCCGAATCGGCCGAGTTTCGTGAATCTTCCGGTGCGGGGTAACCCGGGCTGGTAAGCCGTATCCGGCCCGAGCGTGCATCTCTCGCGCATTCAAGCTCGAATCCGCGGGGTATGGGCGGATGTGCACGCTCGGACCGGGTCCGGTCGCTAGTCGGCCGCGGCGAATGCCGCTTCCAACGGCGGGAAGATCGCGCGGGCATCCGCGCCGCCGAACCAGAGGCCGACGGTGAAGACCGAGGTGGCCTCCAGATATTTGGCGCGATGCAGTCCGCCCGCCGAAATCGGTTGCAGCCCGAGATCTTCCGCCAGCGCGGCGACCTGTTGCACCGCGACGGCATCGTCACCGCAGATCGGCACCGCCAGCCTGCGGTCCTCGAAGACGCGGGCCGGTGATTCCCACACCTCGGCGGCACATACGTTGAACGCCTTCACCACGTTCGCCTCGGGGACCGTCGCCGCGATGCGAGCGGCGACCGCCTCCTCGGACAGTACGAAAGCCAGAACTCCCTGCGGCGCGGCCTCGTCCGGGAGGAACGCATTGGTGCAGTCGATCACCGTCCGTCCGGCAAGTTCTCCGCCGATTTCACCCAGTACTTCGTCAAGGGCACTTACCGGCAGTGCCAACAGCACGACCGCCCCGAATTCGGCAGCCGCGCCGACACCTCCGCCCCGTGCTCCGTGCCCGATGGTTGCTGCCAGCGCATCCGCGGCCGCACGGGACCGAGCGCCGATGACGACCTCGTGCCCGGCCGCGGCCCAGCCGCCGCCGAGTGCCTTCGCCATCGCGCCGGCCCCGATGATTCCGATTCGCATATCAACTCCTGGTTCGGGATGTATTCGGCACCGACGCTAGGGATTTCGATAGGCACTCGAAGGTGCGCAATGACGATGGCAGGCTGGGTGTCATGACGGTCGAACATGCCGAACCCGTGGAATTCGCGCCCTATGGCGACTACGAGGCCGACTGTCCGGCCCGCCTCGGCGTCGACCTGTTCGGCAACCGCTGGCTCGCGGTCATCGTCTACATGCTGCGCGACGGCCCGATGCGCCCCGGTGACCTGCGCACCGCCATCGGCGGCATCAGCCAGAAGATGCTCACCCAGACGCTGCGCCGCATGCAGACCATGACCCTCATCGAGCGCCACCGCTACGCCGAGGCCCCGCCCCGCGTCGAATACGAACTGACCGAAGCCGGACGCGATCTGCTCATTCCGATCTACGCCCTCGGCGAATGGGCCGACCGCTACGGCGACTCGGTGCGGTCGGCAATGTCGGATTCGGAGGAGTGAAAACGATCCGGACGCTGTCGCGCGAACAACGCGTAAACAAGCGGCTAACGGGCCTGGAAGTGCCTATGACCTGCGCGAAACTTCGCGTACCCCGAGTTGGGTTGTCGGTCGGCGACCGTACGATTCAAGTGTGAGTGTTCCCCAGGCCGTCCTACTGGCAGTCCTCGCGGCTGTCGTCGGCCTGGCAGTCGGCGGGCTACTGATCCCATTCATGAACGCCAGGCAGGCCGCCCGCAGACAGGCGGATTCCGGTCTCACCATGTCCCAGGTACTCGACCTGATCGTGCTCGCCTCCGAGAGCGGAATCGCGGTCGTGGACGAATACCGCGATGTGGTGCTGGTCAATCCGCGCGCCGAGGAACTGGGCCTGGTTCGCAACCGGCTGCTCGACGAACGCGCTTGGGCCGCGGTGGAGAAGGTGCTCGCCAGCGGTGAATCCAGCGAATTCGATCTCACCGCGGAGAAGCCGATGCCCGGCCGCAGCCGGATCGCGGTGCGCGGCGTGGCCAGACAGCTTTCGCGCGAAGAGACCAGTTTCACCGTGCTGTTCGCCGACGACGATTCCGAGCAGGCCCGCATGGAGGCCACCCGCCGCGACTTCGTCGCCAATGTCAGCCACGAACTCAAGACTCCCGTCGGCGCGATGAGCCTGCTGGCCGAGGCCATGCTGGAATCCGCCGAAGATCCCGAGGCGGTCCGGCACTTCGGTCAGCGCGTACTCGGTGAATCCCGGCGCCTGGGCAAGATGGTGACCGAGTTGATCGCGCTCTCGCGACTACAGGGCGCGGAAAAGCTACCCGAGCTCGAGGTGGTCGACGTCGACACCGTGGTCACGCAGGCGGTCGATCGCTCCCGTACCGCCGCCGAGGCCGCGGGCATCACCGTCAGCACCGATCGCCCGAGCGGACTCGAGGTGCTCGGCGATGAAACCCTGCTCGTCACCGCACTGTCCAATCTGGTGGAGAACGCGATCGCGTACTCACTCGCCGGCTCCCACGTTTCGGTGAGCCGCTCACTGCGCGGCGATCACGTCGCGATGGCGGTGACCGATCGTGGCATCGGCATCGCCAAGGAAGACCAGGAGCGGGTCTTCGAACGATTCTTCCGATCCGATAAGGCGCGCTCGCGCGCCACCGGTGGTACCGGGCTCGGCCTGGCTATCGTCAAGCACGTGGCGGCCAACCACAACGGTGAAATCACCCTGTGGAGCAAGCTCGGCACCGGATCGACGTTCACCCTGCGAATACCTGCCCACCATGAAGCCGACGGCGAAGAAGAAGTCGACGGCTCCGCGGTGAGCATGAGAGAAACACACCCGCGCCCCACGGGGCCGGGCAGACCGAATGGTGTGGAGGCACGCAGATGACGAGTGTTCTGATCGTCGAAGATGAGGAGTCGCTGGCCGATCCGCTTGCGTTCCTGCTGCGCAAGGAGGGATTCGAGGTCACCGTGGTCGGTGACGGACCGTCCGCGCTCGCCGAATTCGACCGCTCCGGCGCCGATATCGTGCTGCTCGACCTCATGCTGCCCGGCATGAGCGGCACCGATGTGTGCAAACAGCTGCGCACCCGCAGCGGGGTCCCGGTGATCATGGTCACCGCGCGCGACAGCGAGATCGACAAGGTGGTCGGCCTGGAACTCGGCGCCGACGACTACGTCACCAAGCCGTACTCGGCGCGCGAATTGATCGCCCGTATCCGGGCCGTGCTGCGCCGTGGCGCGGGCGATGAACTGGACGGCGGCAATGAGAGCGGTGTGCTCGAGGCCGGACCGGTCCGGATGGATGTCGACCGCCACACCGTGCACGTCAACGGCAGGCAGGTCACCCTGCCGTTGAAGGAATTCGATCTGCTCGAATATCTGCTGCGCAATTCCGGGCGAGTGCTCACCCGCGGCCAGCTGATCGACCGGGTCTGGGGCGCCGACTACGTCGGCGACACCAAGACCCTCGACGTGCACGTCAAGCGGTTGCGCTCGAAGATCGAGGGCGATCCGGCCAAGCCGGAGCACCTCGTCACCGTCCGTGGCCTCGGCTACAAGCTCGAGGCGTGACGGTCAGCGCTCACTAACAGTTCCGACAAGCCCAGCAACCGAGGCCCCGACAACCTCGGTGCTGCTGCGTATCCGAATCAGGGCAGGTAGACCCAGGTGGGGCCGAGGCCGGGGACGTCCTGCTTGTGCAGGGTGATCCAGCCGAGATCGTCTTCCTGCATGCATTCGTAGACATCGGCCGCGCTGGTGCCGCGGCACGCGATGGTGCGGGTGACGCCGTACGGGCTCATGATCAGGTTCTTGCCGTTCGCCTGGGCATTGATCGCCTCGGGGGTGTTGGCCGGCAGGAAGTCGGCGGTGAAATCGGCGTATTTGGCCGGGTCACCATTGGGTTCGGCATGCGCGGCACCGGTCAGTGCGGCGGTGGCGCCGAGCGCGATGGCGGTCAGGGTCAGGGCTTTCTTCAACATGACCGCACATCCAACCGCATGTGAGTAAAGCCTGCATGGCGGGGAGGTGAATCGCCCGCAATGCAAGCCTCACGCCGACTGGTCGGCGATGGGTTGGTCGGATTTCATCCGGTCGGCATGCACGGTCGCGGGATGGATCGCGATCAGGCCGAGTCCCTCGCGCCGCTTGCAGTGTCTGGCCAGCTCTTCGTAGGCGGGTGCACCCAGCAATTCCTTCAGCTCGGGACCGTAGGACTGCCACACCGGACGGGCGCCGACATGGGCGTCGGGGGAGCCGGAGCAGTACCAGTCCAGGTCCTCGCCGCCGGGACCCCAGCCGCGCCGGTCGTATTCGGTGATGGTGGTCTTCAGGATCTGCACGCCGTCTGGGCGCTCCACCCAGTCCTGGGTGCGCCGGATCGGCAGCTGCCAGCACACATCCGGCTTCACCTCGAGCGGCTCGATGCCCTTGCGCAGCGCCATGGTGTGCAGCGCGCACCCGACGCCGCCCTCGAACCCGGGGCGGTTCAGGAAAATGCAGGCGCCGTCGAAGCGACGGGTGCGCAGGGCGGGCTCGTCCTCCAACTCGTCGAGTTCCAGATAGCCGTTCTTGGTGATCTTGCCGTGGGCGTCGGTTGCCTCGTCCATCAGCTGCCAGTCGCTCGGTGTGAGCATTTTCACAGCATTGGTCAGACGCTTGCGGTCGTCCTTGTCGGAGAGGAACGCACCGTGCGAACAGCAGCCGTCATCGGGGCGGTCGCTCAGAATTCCCTGACAGGCCGGAGTTCCGAAGACACACGTCCAGCGCGACAGCAGCCAGGTCAAATCCGCGACGATCACATGCTCGTCGTTCGCTGGATCCACGAACTCGATCCATTCACGGGGAAAGTCGAGATCGACCTCCGGCGCCGGATCGATCTTCCCCGCTGGTCGGGGCCTCTTGGAGCCGCTGTTCGCTGCGCCTACCGTCACACTTCAGGACGCTAACAGCTCAGTCGCCTGGGCTAAAGGGCCGGTTCACCCAGTACCGTATTCATGTGCGGCTTGGGGTACTCGATGTCGGAAGCAATACCGTCCACCTGCTTGTGGTGGACGCCCATCGCGGTGGTCACCCGATGCCGATGAGCTCGACAAAGGCCACTCTCCGGCTATCGGAGAACATGGATTCCGACGGCTGCATCACCGTCCAGGGGGCCGAACGGCTGATCGCGACGGTCGCCGAATTCGCCAGCATCGCCGAGACTTCCCGCTGCGTCGAGTTGATGCCGTTCGCGACCTCCGCGCTGCGTGAGGCCGCGAACTCCGATGAGGTTCTCGCCAGGGTCCGCGCCGAAACCGGCGTCGAACTGCAGGTGCTCGCCGGTGTCGACGAGGCCCGGCTGACCTTTCTCGCCGTGCGCCGGTGGTACGGCTGGAGCGCGGGCCGGATCCTCAATCTCGACATCGGCGGCGGCTCACTGGAAATGACCAACGGCGGCGACGAGGAACCCGATCTCGCGGTCTCGCTGCAACTCGGCGCCGGAAGATTGACCAGAGAATGGCTGCGCGAGGATCCGCCGGGCAAACGCCGCGTCGCGGTGCTGCGCGATTGGCTCGACGCGGAACTTGTCGCACCCACGAAACAGCTGCTGGACGTGGGGAAACCGGATCTCGCGGTCGGCACATCGAAGACGTTTCGGTCGCTTGCCCGGTTGACCGGAGCGGCACCCTCTTCGGCCGGGCTGCGGGTGCGCCGTACACTCACCAGCTCAGGTCTGCGCCAACTGATTGCCTTCATCTCGAGAATGACGGCGGCGGACCGTGCAGAATTGGAAGGCGTAAGTTCCGATCGGTCACAGCAATTGGTGGCTGGCGCATTGGTCGCGGAGGCGAGTATGCGGGCACTATCGCTGGATACCCTCGAGATTTGTCCGTGGGCACTGCGCGAGGGGCTGATCCTGCGCAAACTGGATACCGATATGAACGGCGGACCGAGGGCTACGGCATTGCCGGGTTCCGTCGCGGAAATGAGCGGTAAGCCGGTGCCCGGCGGCGGTCTATCGGGCCCGATCGAAACGGTGTCGTCATGAGTGAGGATTCCAAGCAGCTATCGGTTGCCGAGCTGCTGGCACGCAACGGCCAGCAGGGCGCGGCATCGCCCGGTGGCGGCGGACGGCGGCGGCGCAGTGGTCGCGGCATCTCGGTTGCCGAGCTGACCGGTGATCTGCCTGCCATTCCGGTGGGCGGCGGCGGTGGCCATTCCGCGCACGCCGCACCCGAGGACGACGAACCGGCGCATGAACCGCCGTCGTACGAATCCAACGGGTACGAATCCAACGGGTACGACGCGTCGGGTTACCAACCCTCCGGTTTTCAGTCCGGCGGGTACGCGGGGTCGGGTTTCGAAACGCCTGCGCCGGAACCCACTTCGTACGCCGCGCCGGATCCGGCGCCGTACGCCGCACCCGAATTACCCAACTACTCGCCGATGTCGGGGCCGATCACCCGATACGACCCGCTCTCGGCCTACGCCGCCTCGGACGCGTCCGCCGATCCGCTGCCCGCGCCGGGATATTCGAGCCGGGTCATGCCAGGGCGGGAAATGCCGGGCGCGGATTCGTCGCGGCATGCCGCACCCGCGGATCCGCTGTCCGCGCCGATCTCGGATCTGTACGCCCCGGCGCCGGATCCGTATGCCCCGGCGCCTGATCCGTATGCGCGGGACCCGCTTGGAGATGGCGCTTCGGCGGTCGGCTCGGGGCGCACCGGCCGCAGACGTCGGCATGCCGAACCGGAGGAAGAGACCACCGACGTACAGCCGCTGCGCGATCTCGGCCGTGGCATCGGCGCCCCGCCCGAAAGCCCGCCGAATGGATCGAGGTCCGGCGGCCGGGCCGCCCGGCGACGCGCGGCGGAGGCCGAGGCCGAGGCCGAAGCCAATAACGCCGGACCCTCGACCGCGCCGTGGTCGCCGTCCACCAATGGCTTCGCACCGGACTCCGCACCACAGCCGATGCCCCCGCTGCCGGACGGTCCGGCGCGCGGCGCCTATCCCGAGCCGCCGGATCAGCGAAGATCCGCACGACTGGACAGTCCGGCCGATGGCGGTCTGCCCGCCTGGTCGGCGCGAAGACATGCACCGCCCAAGGGCAACGTGCCCGAATCCGAGAGCATCCCCACCGCCGCGTGGTCGCTGGCCAGTCAGGATCAGCAACTCGTCTCCGGTCAGACCGTGGCGGGCGACCTGCTGCGCGACGAAGTCGAACGCGCCGAGGCCGAGCGGGCGCGCGGGCGCGTCGCCGAACGCAACGGGCGTGGGCGACGTGGCCGATCGCAGCCCGCCGAGCCAGAGGTGTACGACGGTCTGACCGATGTGTACGAGCCGTTCCCGACCGGTGATGTCCTCGACGACGACGAGGATTTCGACGGCGACGATGTCGATTCGGATCATTCGTTCGCCTCCCGCCTGTCTCCGAGACGCGCGCGCTCGCGGGTCGCCCGCAAGTCGGAGTACGACGCCAATCGCCGCCAGTGGATGATTCTCGGCGGTCAGAGCACCGGCGCCGCAGTCGCCGGAATGTTGCTCTTCAAGGGCTTCGAGCGCATGTGGGAAATGCTGCCCTGGGTGGCGCTGTGCCTGGCGATGATCGTGATCCTGGGCTTGGTGGCGCTGGTGCGAATACTGCGGCGCACCGATGACATTCTCAGCACGGTGATAGCCGTCGTCGTCGGCATCTTTGTCACCCTGGGACCGCTAGCCTTTCTACTCAGTACGAACTGAGCAGGGAGCAGGCTGTGGGGAATATCGGGCAGGCGGACGACACCAGAACGGCGAGCGTGGCCATGGGGCGCGCTCCCGATCCCGACGTGCGTACCGAACCCGATACGCCGGTCGAAGCGGCCGCCGGATCCGGCGGTCAGCAGATCCTCGTCGGTCTCTCGACGGCCTCGGTCTATCCGCAGAACACCGAGGCGGCCTTCCGGTACGCGGCCGAAATCGGTTACGACGGTATCGAATTGATGGTCTGGGCCGAGCCGGCCAGCCAGAGCATCGCCACGGTCCAGGCATACTCGCGCAAATACGGTGTGCCGGTACTGGCGATCCACGCACCATGCCTGCTGATCTCGCAGCGGGTCTGGGGCTCGGATCCGGTGGCAAAACTCGAGCGCAGTGTGCGCACGGCCGAGGCGCTCGGCGCGGGCACCGTTGTCGTGCATCCACCGTTCCGCTGGCAGCGTAGGTATGCGCAGGGCTTCGCCGATCAAGTGGCCGAGTTGGAGGAGCACAGCCACATCATCGTCGCGGTGGAGAATATGTTCCCCATGCGCGCGGACACCCTCTTCGGCCGCAAAACCGGGTCGGCGAAGCGGCTGGAGCGCCGCGGCGGTCCCGGTCCCGGCGTGACCGCCTTCAGCCCGTCCTACGATCCGACCGATACCGGATTCCGGCACTACACCCTCGATGTCTCACATACCGCGACCGCGGGTGCCGATCCGCTGGCGTTGGCCGCGCGGATGGGCAGCGGCCTCGCGCACCTGCATCTCGCCGACGGCCGCGGTGCGGCGCACGACGAGCATCTGGTGCCGGGCGAGGGTACGCAGCCGTGCGTCGAGCTCTGCGCGGCACTACTGCGCTCCGGTTTCGCCGGTCACGCGGTCGCCGAGATCAATACCCAGAATGCCCGTACCGCCCAGGGCCGCACGGGCATGCTGAACCGCACGCTGGACTTCGCCAGAACACACCTCAACGCACCCGCTCCGGCGCCGACGCACGCCAACCAGGTGTGACGCCGTACCGATCTGCCCGCAGAGGGGAATTCCGACCCAGAATCGCTTCGTTCTACGCTGTACGAACGCCGCGTCCCGCCGACGCGGCCGACCGACGATAGGAGTGACGATGCCGGAGCTGACCGCCGAACTCGAGCAGGCCATCACGACGGACGCACCCTTCAGCCGGGTGTGCACACTGACCGAACTGCTGTCGGCCAACCCGGATACCGGCCGCTACCTGGGCATCATCGACAAAATCTGGACCATCGGGCCGAAGGTGCACGGCGGCACCATGGTGGCGACCAGCGCCGCCGCGGCCACCCGCTGGCTGCGCGCCGCCGATCCGGCCCTGGTGGCCATGGCGCCGATCGCGGCGAGCTCCGATTTCCTCGGTGCACCGGAGCCGGGCGAGGTCGAGTACGAGGTGCACATCCGCAAGGTCGGTCGCCAGATCTGCCTGGTCGATGTGAACCTGATCCAGAGCGGGCGCACGCTGGTGCGCACTGCGTTCACCTTCGGTCATCTCGACGATGCCGATCCGATCTACGCACAGCAGCATGCTGAAATGCCGATCGAACCGCCCGCCGACGCCGTCGGCTACCGGGATTCCTCGATGGGCAAGGTCGTCCACGTGGCGCGCGGCGCCGAACTGTTCATCGACCGCGAGTGGGCCCGATTCCTCGACGGTGCGAAAGGTGAACCGCGCCTGCGTCTTTGGATGCGTCCGTTCGAGGGCGACCAGCAGGATCCGGATATCGCCATGTACTTCGCGATCATGTCCGCCGATATGAGCCCGCCGGTCCCGGCGAATCTCGGCCAGACCGGTTGGGCCCCGACCGTTCAGATGACCACCTACCTGCGCCGCCGCCCGGCGCCCGGTTGGCTGCGGATCATCGCGACCAGCCATGAGATCGGTGAGCGCATGTTCGACGAGGACCAGCTGATTCTCGACTCCACCGGTGCGGTCGTCGCACAGAGCCGTCAGCTCGCCCTGGTTCCGCAGCAGCGATAGGACCGGTTCCCCAGCGCCGAGCCGATATTGCCGCGCGATTAGCCTTGAGCCCATGACGAGAGTTGCGGTGATCGGTGGCGGTCGCATCGGGGAGGCGTTGATCGCCGGATTGCTCGAATCCGGACGGGCGGCGAAGGGTCTGGTCGTCGTCGAGACGCATGCCGATCGGGCCGAACTCATCGGCGACCGCTTCGGCGTGCGGGTCACCGATTCGATCGCGGATGCGATCGTCGGTGCGGATGTCCTGGTCATCGCGGTCAAGCCGGGTGATGTGGATACGGTCCTGACCCAGCTCGGCAAGGCCGAACTCGACGCCGACCGGGATCAGATCCTGGTGTCGCTGGCGGCGGGTGTGCCCACGGCGCGCCTGGAGAACAAGCTGCCCGCCGGTTTCCCGGTGGTGCGGGTGATGCCGAATACCCCGATGCTGGTCGGCCAGGGCATGATCGTGCTCGCGCCGGGCCGCTATGCCCGGCCGGAACAGCTGGCCCAGGTGACCGAGCTGCTCGCCGCGGTCGGCAAGGTGGCGACCGTAACCGAGGCGCAGATGGATGCGGTGACCGCGGTCTCGGGTTCCGGACCCGCGTACTTCTTCCTGGTGGTCGAGGCAATGGTCGATGCCGGTGTCGGGCTCGGCCTGACCCACGACGTCGCCACCGAACTAGTGGTGCAGACCATGCTCGGCTCGGCAGCCCTACTCGAGAGCACCGGACAGACCGCTGCCGAGCTGCGTGCCGCCGTAACCTCGCCGGCGGGTACGACCGCCGCCGCGGTGCGTGAATTGGAGCGTGGCGGGGTGCGTTCTGCCTTCCTCGAGGCATTGCACGCCGCGAAGCAACGATCCGCCGAACAGGGTGCCAACGACGGTGCGGGCGGCAGTGCTACCTGAGGTGTCTCGGGCGGGCGTTGATCAAACACCGCGCGTCTACGGGGTGACCGGTCGGTTCCCTGCGTGTAAACCTGATTTCTCACACCCGTCGCAGTAATCCCACTGGTCCCGCTAAGCTTCAAGGAGCACGTGCGTGTCTGTTCCGCCGGTGGGGAAGCCGGCGGCGCGGACGTGCCGGAGGTCAGTGGTGCGATGATGTCTAACAAGATGTCTGCAAATAGTTCAGGGACGTCGCCAGGAAGTTCCGGACCATCGGGTAGCCGGGCTAATTCCCGGACCCAAGGCGGTTCGGCGGCTCCGACGCAATCGGTGCTAGGCGGAGGTACTCAGTTCCTCACCGTCGCCGAGGTTGCGAATCTCATGCGAGTGTCCAAGATGACGGTCTATCGGCTGGTGCACTCGGGTGAGTTGCCCGCCGTACGGGTCGGTCGCTCGTTCCGGGTGCATGCCAAGGCGGTGCACGACTATTTGGAGACGTCCTACTTCGACGCTGGATGAGGCGGTTTCATCAGCTTGACGGTGTCCCGGTAGGATGAATCCTCGGTTCGTGTGCGCCTGCCGGCGGCACCGCTTCGTGGTGTCCGGTGCCAGCTTGGCGGCGCGGACGCTGAAATAGGCGTACGTGATTGGCGTGCGCGCCGAGTAGAGAGAACGCGAGGACAACCCTATGGGTTCTGTGATCAAGAAGCGCCGCAAGCGCATGTCGAAGAAGAAGCATCGCAAGCTGCTTCGCCGCACGCGTGTTCAGCGGCGCAAACTCGGCAAGTGAGTCGCTGCGCGTTAGCTGAGAGGCCCGTCACCGTTTGGTGGCGGGCTTTTCTGTTTGAAACAGCGAATTTTGAAAGTTGCTCATGTATCAGGTGACTGAAGTCATCGTTAGATCCTGGTTAATACCCTCTGCGCATCGGAGTCGACCGGTTACTCTGATACCGCAGCAAATGGAATTGGGGGGCTGTCACAGTTGGGATCCGGTGCGGTGGGTTCTGAAATACGGGATGGACATACACCCAAGGTGGTGATGGTGACCGGTGCCAGCCGATTCTTCGGCGGCAACGTGGTCGCACGTTTGGCCCAGGATCAGACCGTCGAACACATCCTGGCCGTCGACACCATGACCCCGGGTCGCGAGCTGCAACGACGCATGGGTCGCGCCGAATTCGTTCGCGCCGATATTCGAAATCCCTTGATTCGCAAGGTGATCGGCGGCAATGAGGTCGATACCGTCGTGCATGCCGCGATGCTCACGCATCCACCGGCCGGTGGTGGCCGGGCGGTGATGAAGGATCTCAACGTACTCGGCGCCATGCAGCTGCTCGCGGTCTGTCAGAAGTCGCCTTCGGTGCGGCGCGTGGTGGTGCGCTCGACCTCCGCGGTCTACGGATGCAGTGCGAAGGATCCCGCGAAATTCACCGAAGAAATGAGTGCGCGAACCCCACCGAGTGGTTGGTTTGCTCGCGACATGATCGAAATCGAAGGATTCGTCCGCGGACTCGCGCGGCGGCGTCCCGATATCGCCGCTTCGATTTTGCGTTTGGCGCCCATTGTCGGCCCGCGATTGGCCCGGCGCGGTGTGCAATATCTGCGTTCACCGATCGCCCCGACGGTCCTGGGCCGCGATCCCAGGTTGCAGTTGCTGCACGAGGAGGACGCCATCGCCGCGATGGCGCACGCGGCACGGCAGGCACCCGGCGGCACCTACAATGTCGCCGGGGACGGCGCATTGGTGTTGTCACAGGCCATCCGGCGTGCGGGCCGGATCGAGCTGCCGATTCCATGGTCGGTCTTCCGCACCGCCGGTCGGGCGATCATGGGCCCGATCATGCGTGATTTCACCAGTGAGCAGATCGACTATTTCCACTTCGGCTGTGGCCTCGACACCACCCGTATGCGCACCGAACTCGGTTTCGTCCCGCGCTGGACGACGGTGCAGGCATTCGACGACTTCATCGGGGGCGCAGCGTCGCGGCCCGTCATCGATCCAGCATGGATCGATGCCGCAGAACATAAACTGCTCGGCCTGCTCGGGGCCGCTACGGGAGCACATACATGAATGACGTCGCAAAAGTCATCCAACTCCACGATCTGAATATCGAAACGCGCCAGCGAAGCACGCCGCGGCGCTGGCCGGAGCCGGTGACCGGCGAGGTCACGCCGAGCCAGGTGGTGACGTCGCTGACCGAACGTCTCGCGGCCGCCGAACCGCCGGCGCCGCATTCGGTGTCGGACATGCTGCGCGGCGCCATCGGCAAGCAGATCCGCACCACCGCGGATTTCTTGCGCCGTCGGGTCACCGGCGACTATCAGGTCGACGAATTCGGCTTCGACGAGCATCTGCTCGAATCGTTGATCCTGCCCGCGCTGCGCCCGCTCTCGGATTATTGGTTCCGGGTGCAGGTCAACGGGATCGAGAACATTCCGGAGGCCGGCGGTGCGCTGATCGTCGCCAATCATGCGGGCACCATCCCGCTCGACGGGCTGATGCTGCAACTGGCGATCCACGACCGGCATCCGAAGGAACGCGCGCTGCGCCTGCTAGCCGCCGATCTCCTCTTCGAGACGCCGGTGCTCGGTGTGCTCGCCCGCAAGGCGGGGCACACCTTGGCCTGCCATCCGGATGCCGAAAGGCTTTTGCGCGCAGGCGAATTGACCGGTGTGTTCCCGGAGGGCTTCAAAGGCGTCGGCAAGCAGTTCACCGACCGCTACAAGCTGCAGCGCTTCGGTCGCGGCGGATTCGTCGCGGCGGCGGTGCGCACCGGCACGCCGATCATTCCGTGCTCGATCGTCGGCTCGGAGGAGATCTACCCGAAGCTGGCCGATATCAAGCCGCTCGCCCGGCTGCTCAATGTGCCGTATTTCCCGGTGACGCCGCTGTTCCCGCACTTGGGTCCGCTCGGTGCGCTGCCGCTGCCGTCGAAGTGGTACATCGAATTCGGCGAGCCCATCGCGACCACCGGCTACGAGGCCGAGGACGCGGACGATCCGATGACCATGTTCGAGGTCACCGATCAGGTCCGCGAAACCATTCAGCAGACTCTCTACAAACTGCTCACCAAGCGCCGCAACCCGTTCACGGGCTAATGCTCGCGGCGCCGGGTGACCGCCGCTGCGACCGCGCCACCGGCGGCGCCGAGTGCCAGCGCGGTCGGCACGCCGATCTTGGCGGCCTTGCGTCCGGTGCGGAAATCACGGATCTCCCAGCCGCGATTCTTCGCCACCTCACGTAGGTCCGAATCCGGATTGATCGCCACCGCGGTGCCGACCAGCGACAGCATCGGCACATCGTTGTGGCTGTCGGAGTAGGCCGTACAGCGCTTGAGGTTCAAGCCTTCTCGGATCGCCAGCGTGCGCACCGCATGCGCCTTGCCGAGTCCGTGCAGGATGTCGCCGACCAATCGCCCGGTGAACTTTCCGTCGACGCTCTCGGCGACCGTGCCGAGAGCGCCGGTGAGTCCGAGCCGCTTCGCGATCACCTGTGCCAGCTCGACCGGCGTCGCGGTGACCAGCCATACCTGCTGGCCGGCGTCCAGGTGCATCTGCGCCAAAGCCCTTGTGCCGGGCCAGATCTTGTCGGCGATGATCTCGTCGTAGATCTCCTCGCCGAGGGCGGCCAGTTCGGCGGTCGGGCGGCCCGCGATGAATGCCAGCGCCTTCTCCCGGCCCGCGGCCATATCGGTGCTGTTCTCCTTGCCGGTGACCCGGAACTTCACCTGCTTCCAGGCGACGTCCACCAGATCGGAGGTTTTGAAGTATTTGCGCGCGGCCAAACCGCGGGCGAAATGCACGATCGACGCACCCTGCACCATGGTGTTGTCGACATCGAAGAACGCGGCCGCGGTCAGGTCCCGCGGCACCTCGGGCCCGGTGGCCTCGATAGCGGCTTCGGCGAGTTCGGCATCGTGCAGCGACAGCGCCGCCTCGGCACTGGCCTCACCGGCCAGATTGGCCCGCAGCTCTTCCTCGCTCGGGCCGAAGGGGCTGCGAGAGATGCGCGCGAGCTGGTCCTGCAGACCCTGGCCGAGCCGACCCTGATTCCACCGCACCGGAAACTCACCGAATCGTCCCGCGATGAAACCTGCCCTTGCCACCTTCGATCGTTCCGGCACCAGTACCTCCGCCCGTCGCGCGAACCACAACCACATTAGCTGGCCGCGGTGACAGTTAAGGCACTACCGCGCGCTCGGATCGGGGCGTGGCGAGGGGATTTAATATCGGCCATGACCAATCCCACACATTCGGTGACGCTGCTGACGAGATCGGGCTGCGGGCTCTGCGTCACCGCGTTCGAGCAACTCCGGGCGATCTGCGCCGATTTCGATATCGAACCGTCGACCGTCGACGTCGACGAAGCCGCCGGAACCGACCCTGGCCTGCGCGCGGAGTACGGCGACCGGCTTCCCGTCGTGCTTTTGGACGGCCGTGAGCACAGCTATTTCGATGTCGACGAGCCCCGATTGCGGGCCGACTTGACTCGCTGAGCGATTGCTGATCCGGCCTGATTCCGCCGCGCTGCTGGTCGCGGCGGAAAATGAGGCCAAATTCACCGACTTTGTGAAGGGCTGCACAAGCGGTTACGGTGGTGGCACGCGACCCGCTCGCCGAGGCTGCGGATCCACCGCGTAATGAACCCAGCATTCCGAATACTTCGACCATGGCACCGGACCGCCCCGGGCCCGAGGTCGAACGACGAACCGGACCTCGCCGGAGGCCGGAACGAGGAGCCGACGACGTGACAGAGCAGCATGAGGCGCCGAGTGGCGTCTCCGGCAGGGCTCTGCAGAAGGACATCCCCCAAGCCACCGTGGCGCGGCTGGCCACCTATCTCCGGGTCCTGGCCATGTTGGCCGACGACGGTGTTGCCATCGTATCGAGTGAGGAACTGGCTGTCGCGGCGGGTGTCAATTCGGCCAAGTTGCGCAAGGACCTTTCCTTCCTCGGCCCCAACGGTGTTCGGGGTGTCGGCTATGACGTCGCCAAGTTGCGCACCAGGATCGAGGATGTGCTCGGGCTCTCGCAGGGACATCGGGTGGTACTGGTCGGCGCCGGAAATCTGGGCCGGGCCCTGGTGGGCTACGGCGGGTTCCGGCGGCGCGGCTTCACCGTGGTCGGCATGTTCGACAGCCACCCCGAGGTGATCGGCCGGTCGGTCGCCGGTCTGGTGGTGCGCGATGTCGCGGATCTGGCCCCGGCCATCGAAGCCTTGAAGCCGACCATCGCGGTGATCACCGTGCCCGACGACGCGGCACAGGACGTTTGCGATCTGCTGGTCGTCTCCGGGCTGCAGTCGATTCTGAGCTTTGCCCCGTGTGAGCTGACCGCACCGGAGACGGTGGAGGTGCGCCGGGTCGATCTGGCGGTCGAGTTGCAGATGCTGTCGTTCGAGACCGCACGCAATGCGCCGCCGCTGCCCGAGGTCGCGCACGCCGTTTCCGGCCGCATCGCCCACCGCGTGCCCGCGCACACTGCTGCCGGACATCCGGCACTCAAGCACTCGACATCCTCGCATTCGGCAACGGAGCCATCCAGCAAGGGATCGGTGGTCACACCATGAGCATTCTTCTAGTCGGGATTTCGCATCGCAGTGCGCCCGTCTCGATTCTGGAGAAGGTCGCGATCACCGACGCGGACCGGCCGAAACTGATCGATCGAATGCTCACCTCCAGCCGTGTGTCCGAGGCGATGATCGTCTCCACCTGCAACCGCGTCGAGGTGTACGCCGTGGTGGACGCCTTCCACGGCGGCCTCGCCGAAGTCGGCGATTTGCTGACCAAACATTCCGGCCTCCCGCTGCCGGATCTGACCAAGCACGCCTACGTCCGCTACAGCGAGGCCGCCGCCGAACACCTGTTCGCGGTGGCCAGCGGCCTGGATTCGATGGTGATCGGCGAGCAGCAGGTGCTCAGCCAGATCCGTGGCGCCTATGCCTCCGCCGATGCCCAGCAGGCGGTCGGGCGGACCCTGCACGAACTCGCGCAGCACGCACTGCGAGTCGGCAAGCGGGTGCATTCGGAGACCGGTATCGACCGGGCCGGTGCGTCGGTGGTTTCGGTGGCGCTGGATCGGGCGCAGCATGTGCTCGGCCCGCTCGCCGGGCAGACCGCCGTCGTGCTGGGAGCCGGGGCGATGGGCGGGCTCGCGGTGGCGCATCTGTCGCGGGCGGGCATCGGCCGCATCATCGTGGTGAATCGCACGTCGGCCCGGGCCAAGCGGCTCGCCGCGACCGCGCGCAGTCACGGTGTCGAGGCTCATTCGATGGAACTGTCGCGTCTGACCGAGGCGATGGCGGCCGCGGATGTCGTCATCACCTGTACCGGCGCGGTCGGCGCGGTGGTGACGCTGGCCGACACCCATCGCGCACTCGCCGAGCGCGAGCGCGCCAGCCAGGTGGAACGGCCGTTGGTGTTCTGCGATCTCGGTCTGCCGCGCGATGTCGAACACGCTGTAGCCGGACTGCCCGGTGTCACCGTCATCGATATCGAGACATTGCAGCGCGATCCGGCGGCCGGTGCGGCCGCCGACGATACCGCCGCCGCCCGCTCGATCGTCGCCGACGAACTCGCGAAATACCTTGCGGGCCAGCGCATGGCGGAGGTCACCCCGACCGTTGCCGCGTTGCGGCAGCGCGCGGCCGAGGTGGTCGAGGCCGAATTGCTGCGGCTGGATTCCCGGCTGCCCGGACTGGCCGATCCAGAACGTGACGAGGTGGCGCGCACCGTGCGTCGCGTGGTGGACAAGTTGCTCCACGCGCCGACGGTGCGAGTTAAACAGTTGGCCTCCACCCCGGGCGGCGACACCTACGCCGAGGCGCTGCGCGAACTGTTCGAGCTCAAACCCGGTGCGGCGCAAGCGGTCGCGGCTCCGATGGAACTCAGTTCGGTCAGCGACGAGCATACGGCGATCCGCTTCCTCGGCGATGTTTCGGTCGATCCGGAAGCGATCGTCGGCGGCAGTGAGATCGCGTTGGCCGACGACTTCACCGCCGGACACCGCGGCGAAGAACAGGGGCAGACGGCATGACAGTTGTGCAGGAAGAGGAAAACGTGACCGCAGGCAGCATTCGCGTGCCGTGGCGGATCGGCACCAGAGGCAGTTTGCTCGCCCTCACCCAGGCGGGCACCATCCGCGACAACCTGATCGCGGCCGGACACGATGCGGAGCTGGTGGTCGTCAAGACCGCGGGCGATCTGTCCTCGGATCCGGTGCAGCAGATCGGTGTCGGAGTCTTCACCTCGGCACTGCGCGACGAACTTGCCGCTGGGAATATCGATATCGCGGTGCATTCGTACAAAGACCTGCCGACCGCACAGGATCCGCGTTTCACCATCGCCGCCATCCCGCCCCGCGAGGATCCGCGCGATGCACTGGTCGCGCGCGACGGTCTGGTGCTCGGCGAACTTCCCGCCGGCGCCAAGGTCGGCACCTCCGCGCCGCGCCGCGCCGCGCAATTGCGTGCCCTCGGACTCGGCCTGGACATCGTGCCGCTGCGTGGCAATCTCGATACCCGGCTGCGCAAGGTCAGCGAGGGGGAGTTGGACGCGGTCGTGGTGGCCAGGGCCGGACTGGCCAGAATCGGCCGGCTCGACGTGGTCACCGAGGCGCTGGAGCCGGTGCAGATGTTGCCCGCGCCCGCACAGGGTGCGTTGGCAGTCGAATGCCGGGGCGATGACAGCGAACTCATCAAGGCGCTGACCGAACTCGACGACGCCGCGACCCGCGCGTCCGTCATTGCCGAACGATCGATGCTGGCCGAACTGGAGGCCGGTTGCACCGTGCCGATCGGCGCGATCGCCGAGGTCGTCGAATCACTCGACGATGACGGCAGAATTGTCGACGAACTCTCGCTGCGCGGTTGCGCGGCGGCCGTCGACGGCTCCGATGTATTGCGAGCCTCCGTGGTCGGCGCTCCCGAGCGCGCTGCGGAGCTCGGTCGCGAGTTGGCCCGGGAACTGCTCGATCTGGGCGCCCGTGAGTTGCTCAGCACGCCGGAAGCAGCGGTTAACCCGCCCACTGACTTTTCCAATTCCAGCCCAATGGAGAACAGCCGATGAGCGAGCGAAGCGAGCGAATCAACAGCACAGCGCCTTCGGGCATGGCCGTGCCGAGCGCTAGCGAGGTGCGGGCATGAGCCGAGCACACAAGAAGCATCCAGGACGGATCCTGTTTGTCGGGTCGGGGCCCGGCGACGCGGCACTGCTGACAGTGCGTGCGCGCGAGGTGCTGGGGCGGGCGACATTGGCATTCACCGATCCCGATGTCGACAAGGGCGTGCTCGCCCTGATCGGTATCGCGGTCGAGCCGGGCGAGGACGGTGAGCATCCGGTGGACGTGCGTCCCGCGCTCGGCGACCCCGCCGAGGTGGCCAAGACGCTGATCGCCGAGGCCCGCGGTGGGCACGACGTGGTCCGGGTGGTCGCGGGTGATCCGCTGACGACCGATTCGGTGATCGCCGAGGTCAATGCGGTGACGCGCTCGCATATGGTCTTCGAGGTGCTGCCGGGGCTGCCCAACGGTTCCGCGGTGCCGAGTTTCGCCGGTATCGCGCTCGGCTCCGGGCACACCGAGGCCGATGTGCGCGGTGAGGTCGACTGGGCCGCACTGGCCGCCGCGCCCGGCCCGCTGGTGTTGTCGGCGACCTCGGGTCATCTGGCCGAAACCGCGAGTGCGCTGGTCGAACACGGTATGGCGCCGCAGACCCCGGTCGCGGTGACGGTGCGCGGCACCACCCGCCAGCAGCGCACCATCGAGGCCACCCTGGCCACGCTCAACAGCGCGGCCTCCGAATTGGTCGGCCCGCTGGTGGTGACCATCGGCAAGGTGGTCGCGCAGCGGTCGAAGATGTCGTGGTGGGAGTCGCGGGCGCTGTACGGCTGGACCGTGCTGGTGCCGCGCACCAAGGATCAGGCCGCCGAGATGAGCGAGCGACTGGTCACCCATGGTGCCATCCCGATGGAGGTCCCGACCATCGCGGTAGAGCCGCCGCGCAGTCCGGCGCAGATGGAGCGTGCCGTCAAGGGTCTGGTCGACGGCCGCTACCAGTGGGTGGTGTTCACCTCCACCAATGCGGTGCGCGCGGTTTGGGAGAAGTTCGCCGAGTTCGGTTTGGACGCACGGGCCTTTTCCGGTGTGAAGATTGCCTGCGTCGGCGAAGCCACCGCGGACAAGGTGCGCTCGTTCGGCATCAACCCGGAGCTGGTGCCGAGCGGCGAACAGTCTTCCGAGGGTCTGCTCGCCGACTTCCCGCCCTACGACGACGTTTTCGACCCGGTGAACCGAGTCCTGTTGCCGCGCGCGGACATTGCCACCGAAACCCTGGCCGAGGGTCTGCGTGACCGCGGCTGGGAAATCGATGACGTGACGGCCTACCGCACGGTGCGCGCCTCGCCGCCGCCCGCCGAGACCCGCGAGATGATCAAGACCGGCGGTTTCGACGCGGTCCTGTTCACCTCGTCATCCACGGTCCGCAATCTGGTCGGTATCGCGGGTAAGCCGCACGCGCGCACCATCGTTGCGTGCATCGGCCCGAAGACCGCCGAGACGGCCATCGAATTCGGTCTGCGCGTGGATGTGCAGCCGGAGGTCGCCCAGGTCGGTCCGCTGGTCGAGGCGCTGGCCGAGCATGCGGCCCGCCTGCGCGCCGAGGGACTGCTGCCCCCGCCGCGCAAGAAGAGCCGCCGCAGCCGCTAGATATCCGTTGGCCTACCCGGTTGAGCGCCGAGAGTGCAGGCTGTTTCGAGCGACCTGCAAGCAGTCGCTAGCGGACCTTTTCGAGCGACCTGCAAGCAGTCGCTAGCGGACCTTTTCGAGCGACCTGCAAGCAGTCGCTAGCGGCGGCTCCCTCGCCGCACAACCGGAGCCGCCGCAACCGTCGAGCTCCGTTGATCAGCGGCTGTAGCGCATCAGGGTCCGCACCAAACGGCAGGTGGTGTCGGACGGCGGGCGGATATCGATGAGTTCGGCTGTGCGCCGGATCCTTTCGTTGCTGGCCTGGCTCGGCAGGTAGATCCCGGAGTCCAGCAGGGCAATGGTCAGGCGCATCGCCTTGAGTCGCCGATTGTGCGAGACGTACCACTTGCGTGGCCGCCCGGTGGGCAGCGGCCGCTTCTGCAGCGGAACATAGGGCCGAACTGTGTTGTTTCGAGCGACCTGCAAGCAATCGCTAGCGGTAACCTTCGACTTCGGTGCGGTGTTGGGCACGGTGGCGTCCTCCCGTCGCAATCGGGAACCCGGAGCGATTCCCTCGAACACGCCTTCGATTTTACTCCTGCCCACCGACAAAAACGCCCCGCTCACAAGGGCTTTCGCAGGCTGCGCGAACCGCGTGGTAGTCCGGGGCACCCCCGAGTTCGAGCCGGGAGCCGGGTACACGGTGCCCGGCTGTGAGACGGGGTGCCCGGGCCGGTGATTTGTGCGTTCAGAGTTCGTGTAGGAGCTCGAGGGCTTGGGGGTGGCCCAGGATTGCGGCGCGCTCGAGCCAGTAGCGGGCGTCCTTGTGCGCCTGAGCTTTTGCCGCGGGATTGGCCGTCTGCACAGGCTGCTCTCGCAGGAATCGCGCGAGTTGGAACATCGAATCGGCATCGCCTGCTTCGGCGCCGCGGCGCAACCACCGCTCGCCCTCGACCCAGTCGCCATGGTCGAGGAAGATCGCGCCGAGTACGGCCATCGCGTCGTCGCGACCGCGCCGGACCGCTTCGGTCAGCAGCGTGACCGCCCTTACGATTTCACCGTCGCGCGCCAGATATACACCGAGAGTGCGCATGGCCGTTGG
Source organism: Nocardia sp. NPDC049526 (assembly GCF_044465765.1). Classification (NCBI taxonomy): domain Bacteria; kingdom Bacillati; phylum Actinomycetota; class Actinomycetes; order Mycobacteriales; family Nocardiaceae; genus Nocardia; species Nocardia sp. NPDC049526. Next base: position 265,257 of record NZ_JBITMA010000008.1, read on the forward strand.
ACTTCCGGCGCGCACCGCGCGCTCGTACCAATGCCGCGCCTCATTGTCGACACCGCGACGACTCGCGACAACACCCATATTGCACAGCGCCTCCGGCAGCCCGTCCTCGGCCGCGGGCAGGAACCACAGCTCGGCGGCGTCGAGATTTCCGCGCTCCAGATACAACGTGCCCAATTGCTGATCCGCCCCCGGACAACCCGCCGCGATGGCGAACTCCAGCCATCGAATCGCATCCGAGATCCGGCCATCGGCCGCGAGCAATGCACCGAGGCCGGCCATGGCCGGTGCGCTGCCTTGGGCAACGGCGCGGCGGAACCACTGCTCGGCCTCGACCGTCTCACCCGCCTCGGATAACCGCTGCGCCAACTGCACGATCACGCCCGGATCCCCGCCACGCGCCAGTCTCCGCAGACCCGCCCAATCGGTGCGTCGCCGCGGTGGCGTCGCGAATTCGGTCATCGCGTACTCCTGGAACAAGACCGGCCACTCCGCACCATCATCCGCCCCTCGCACCGCACTCTTCGAGCGCCGGTAAATCCCCGGCGACCCCCCGGGAGGCGCAGTGTCGCGCGGCGGGCTTATCGAATCCTCGAGACATCCTTAACGGCGATGACGGGCCCGCTGATCTATCGGCGTACCCGCCGCTTGTGACTCGCATTCGGGCCGGGCGTATCGTGCGGTTATGACCGGATTGGACCGCCCGCGGCGGTTGCGCCGTACTCCCGCCCTGCGTCGTCTCGTGGCCGAAACAACTCTCGAGCCACGGCAATTGGTGCTGCCGATGTTCGTCGCCGACGGACTGGACGAGCCGCGCGAGATCGGCTCGATGCCGGGCGTGCTGCAGCATTCGATGGATTCGCTGCGCAAGGCGGCGGTCGAGGCGGTCACCGCGGGCGTGGGCGGGCTCATGCTCTTCGGCGTGCCGCGGCCCGAGGACAAGGACGCCACCGGCAGCAAGGCCAGCGATCCCGACGGCATTCTCAACCGGGGGCTGCGCGCGCTCGCCGACGAGGTCGGCGATTCGACGGTGGTCATGGCCGATACCTGTCTCGACGAATTCACCGATCACGGGCACTGCGGCGTGCTGTCCGCGGATGGTGCCGTCGATAACGACGCCACCCTGCACCGCTACGTGGAGATGGCGCTCGCGCAGGCCGAAGCCGGTGCGGATCTGCTCGGTACCAGCGGCATGATGGACGGTCAGGTCGGCGCGATCCGGCGCGGCCTGGACGCGGTCGGGCGAACCGACACCGGCATCCTCGCCTACGCGGCGAAGTACGCCTCGGCGTTCTACGGTCCGTTCCGCGAGGCGGTCGCCTCCTCGCTGGAAGGGGATCGGCGCAGTTATCAGCAGGATCCGGCGAACCGTCGCGAGGCGATCCGGGAGCTGCAACTGGATCTGGCCGAGGGCGCGGACATCGTGATGGTCAAGCCGGCGATGTCGTATCTGGACATCCTGCGCGATGTCGCCGACCAATCCACGGTGCCGGTGGCCGCATATCAGATCTCGGGCGAATACGCGATGATCACAGCCGCCGCCCAACGCGGCTGGATCGACCGGCGTGCCGCCATCCTCGAATCGCTGATCGGTATCCGCCGGGCCGGCGCGGATATGGTGCTCACCTACTGGGCGACCGAGGCCGCGCACTGGCTGTCGTGACGAATCCGCCCAGACCCGAGGCGCCGGGTTCGGAGTCCGGCAGTCCGAAGTCGTTCGGGTCGGAATCGTCGAGCCCGGAATCGGCCACACCGCCTTCATCCTCCGAGTCGGGTTCGAATTCGTCGGACCGTGAGTCGGGTGGGACGGAGTCGCTCCGTTCGAATCCGCAAGGGTCGGATACGCCGGGACCGAACCCACCGTCACCGCCGGAGGGCGCATATCCAACCGAGGCGTATCTGCCTGGACCGCGGGACACCGAGTCGACCGGGGCGGCTGATTCGAATCCGCACGGCCCTCCGGCGGACGCGGATGCGCCCGGCTCGAGTCCGGCGGGAGCCCACACAGACGGCCCTAGTGCGGCAGGCGCGCATACCCACGGCCCAAGTCCGGCGGCAGCGCATCCGCCCGGACCGTATCCGCAGGGTGCGATTCCGCCAGGGGCGTATCCACCGATGCCGTATCCGCCTGGGATGTATCCACCCGGGCCGCACGCGCGTGGGCCCGTTGTCGGGCCGCGGCCGGAACCGCCGGAGGATATTCGGACGGCGCGGCAATTGTGGTGGGGCGTAATCGGATTCGGCATTCTGCAGATGATCGGGTCGGTTGTCGCGGCGTTTCAGCAGCGCAAGGATTTCGCGCAGAAGATGTTCGACCAGGTGCACGTCGGCGATCCGAATTTCACGATGGCCAATGCGGAGCTGATGGTCTCGTTGGCCTTCGTGGTCGCTGTTGTGATCGGGTTGGCGCTGGCCGCATTCGCTTTGCTGTTCGTGCACCAGCTCGTGCGCGGAAAGCTATGGGCACGGACGTTTTTGACTGCTGTGGGCATCTGGTTGGTGCTGGTCGCGGTCGGCACACTGTTCGCGCTGGAAGCGGTGACCGGAGCAGCCTCGCTGGTGGCGGGTGCGGCGGCGATTGTGCAGGGCGTGCTGGCGGCGGGTGCGGTGTATCTGAGTCACCGTCCGGACTCGACTGCGTACTTCCAGGTGAATCGCAGGTGAACGAAGGCTGGAGCCGTCCGCGAGTTTGTCAAGAAATCGGCAGCATGTATCGTGAGGGTTGTCACAGAGGACATGGGAACCGGAAGTCATTTGTTACACGTTGTCTTACGTTTTGTAAGTACATCGACCAGATGGCTCCGGGAGATCGGAGGCATCGATGCGAGTGGTGATCCAACAGCCGCAGAGCATTCGACGAGATCTGCTTGTACTGAGCCTGCTGATCCTGTTCGCGTTGGTAACCGTCGCGCTGCTGATCCTGCCCGGCGCGGTCGGCTGATCCGGGACCGGATGTCGATTCCCGTCGCCGGGCTCGGCACGGGGAGCGCGGTGTGACGGATTCCGCGGATGGCGCGACCACCCTGTTCGCCGAACCGGGCGCGCGCTGGCGTTCGGTGGCCTACGGGCCGTTGCTGTGTCTGATCGTGCTGATTCTGGAATTGGTGACCGCTGATCAGGTGCACTGGTTCGCCCTCATTTTCTGTGCCGCGCTGATCGCGGGTTTCGTTGTGCTGCAGGTGATCGCGGGACAGCGGCATGTGAGCGTCGAGCTGACCCCCGACACGCTGCGCGAGGGCACCGAGACCCTGCCGCTGTCGGCCATCGCGGCGGTGCTGCCCGAGCGGGACGAGGACTCCTGGGATGATGAGGATTGGGAATCGGCGCGCTCGATCGGCGAATTGAGCGGCGTGCCACGCCGGCGCAAGGGCATCGGGCTGCGGCTCGTCGGTGGTGAACTGGTACAGGCGTGGGCGAAGGATCACCGCGGACTGCGGGCCGCGCTCACCGAAGCGCTCGGCGCGACCGATGCCGACCTGCCCACGCGGATCGAGGAAACCGAAGACAGCGAGAACGGAGCGGATCGTTGACGCGCTTGATTGCGCTCGGTGACCGGATGCTTCCGGCATTGGTCGAGTTCACACTCGCGCTCGGGTGCGCGGTTCTCGCGGTGGTGAGCTGGCGCAACGGGCTGATCACCACGACCTTCGCGCCGTCGGGTGACGCGCCCGGCTTCGATTCCACCCGCTACAGCGCGCCGTGGTTGGTGCTCGCCGCTTTCCTGGTCATGGTGGCCGGCGCGCTCGCGATCGATGCGGTCGCGCGCACGGTGCGTGCCGCGCGTTCGCGCTGAACCAGGGCAATCACCGGCGATCTGCATCGCCGCACCAGTTCGGTCGCGAATTTCGCGGGAAAATCGCAGGCATGATGCCGACAATCCCGTCGTTTTCGCTGTTGAATCTGCTGCCGGCCCCGTTGGCCTGTCTGCTGACAACCGGCTTCGCCTTGTTCTGCGTCGGCGTCACCTCGTAGCGCCGTATCACGCTCGGGTGCGACGGCGGATCCGAGACGTGCCCTGGCGCATCGGCCGCAACTGCACTACCGTGCAAGTGCCGCGCCGCGAGGTGCAACGGTCGGCATTCAGTGAATACTGTTGCGGCCGTTATGCTTTCGGCCGGTATCCGAATTGTGTCGACTGGGAGAAATGCTTGTGATTCGTTTTGCCGGGAAAGTGTGCGCGGCGGTCGTCGTGGCGTCCGCGATCGGTGCGGCGCCCGCATGGGCCGCGCCGGGACTGCCGCTGGAGCCCGCCGCCCAGACCGACACGCAGACCGAGGTGGCCCAGTCCGCGCCTATCTTCGTGCCCGACTCGGGTTCGGCGGGTGTGTACAACAACTTCATGTGCCAGCTGCACACCATCTCGGCCTCGGTGCCGTGCATGTACACCTGAGCTCACCCACCCCCGCCGGCTGCCGTCCCTCTAGTTCCAACTCTGATAGATGTCGAGCGTGCGGCCGTCCCTGGTGCCCGGCGCGTTGAGGTACACGGTGACGGTGCCGTCCGGATGATTGGCCGCCTCCATGATGACTTGGCGCAATGAGGCGTGCACTCCGCCGTTCTCGTCGCGGTAGATCTCGGTGTCGCTCTTCAGTCCGGCGCCGATCCGGTTGAGCGGCACCACCATGGAGACCAATGCGGGCAGTGGTCCGTCGCCGAGGGCCGCGGTCTCCGCGTGATCCAGATGCAGCCCGACCCGGTCGGGCTGGCTGACCGGATCCGCGGCGGCCGCGGTCCCGGTGCCGAAGGTGACGGCGGCGAGCGCGGCAAAGATCGTGGCGCTGATGACGGCGAACCGCATTGGACCCTCCCGATGGGTTAGATGGTGCGACGACCCACCGAGATTACGCATCGGCAATCCGTCGGCGACCGATATCGGCCGCAACCATGATCGGCGTGTTGCGCTGAAGAGGCTGCGGTGCGTGCGGTCTGCGTCACTCGACTACACCCTGTCGTCGACTCGTTCCAATCGGGCTGAGACACTGGACGTCGTGAGTTCTTCTCCGCGCGTGACCAGGGCATCGGTGCCGGTCTCGGCTCAGCTCTTCGACCGGGCCGCTTCGGTGATTCCGGGTGGTGTGAATTCGCCGGTGCGGGCCTTCAAGTCCGTCGGTGGCACACCGCGATTCATCGCATCGGCCAAGGGCTACACACTCATCGATGTCGACGGGAACGAGTATGTCGACCTGGTGTGTTCCTGGGGTCCGATGATTCTCGGCCACGCGCATCCCGAGGTGGTCGAGGCGGTGCAGCGCGCGGCCGTCGGCGGACTGTCCTTCGGCGCGCCGACCGAGGCCGAGATCGAACTCGCCGAGCTGATCGCCGAACGGATGGCGCCGGTGGAGCGGGTCCGCCTGGTCAACTCCGGCACCGAGGCCACCATGAGCGCGGTCCGGCTGGCCCGCGGCTACACCGGTCGCGCCAAGATCATCAAATTTTCCGGTTGCTACCACGGCCATGTGGACGCGCTGCTCGCCGACGCCGGATCCGGTGTCGCGACCCTCGGCCTGCCGACCTCGCCCGGTGTCACCGGCGCGCAGGCGGGCGACACCATCGTGCTGCCGTACAACGACATCGAGGCCGTTGCCGCCGCGTTCGCCGCGCATCCGGGTGAAATCGCGTGTGTGATCACCGAGGCGGCCGCGGGCAATATGGGTGCGGTCGCACCGCTGCCCGGTTTCAACGAGGGCCTGCGCAAGCTGACCGCCGACGACGGCGCGCTGCTGATCATGGACGAGGTGATGACCGGGTTCCGGGTGAGCCGGTCCGGCTGGTTCGGCCGCGACGGTGTCGCCGGTGACCTCTACACCTTCGGCAAGGTGATGAGCGGTGGGCTGCCTGCCGCCGCGTTCGGCGGGCGCGCCGAGATCATGAATCACCTTGCGCCGCTTGGCCCGGTGTATCAGGCGGGCACCCTTTCCGGGAACCCGGTCGCCGTCGCAGCTGGGCTCGCCTCGCTGCGCGCGGCCGATGACGCGGTGTACGCCGCACTGGATCGCAATGCCGAGCGGCTGGGCGGCTTGTTCACCGAGGCGCTCGGTGCCGCGGGGGTCGAGCATCAGGTCCAGTTCGCGGGCAATATGGTGAGCGTGTTCTTCGCCGACCGTCCGGTCACCGACTACGCTGCCGCGAAAGCCAGCCAGACCTGGCGTTTCCCCGCCTTCTTCCACGCACTGCTCGACGGCGGTGTGTACGCGCCGCCGAGCGCGTTCGAAGCGTGGTTCGTCTCCGCGGCGCTCGACGAGGACGCATTCGACCGTATCGCCGCCGCCCTGCCCGCCGCCGCACATGCGGCCGCGGCCGCCACCCCCGAAGGATCCCGCGCGTGAGTTCCGACCAGCCAGATTCAGAAATGCGCGAAGTACCAGAGACTCCAGTCGACAGTGTGGAAACGGCCGCCCTCGCCGACGAGTCCGATGCCGCTGCGCCGGTCGACGCGGTCGAGGACGACACCGTCGAGACCATCGTGCACGTGCTGCGGCATGGCGAGGTGCACAACCCGAAGGGCATTCTCTACGGTCGCCTGCCTGGATTCAGCCTGTCGGTGACCGGTCGCGCGCAGGCCGGTGCGGTGGCGCGGTCGCTGGCCGACCACGACATCGCGGTGGTGATCGCCTCGCCACTGCAGCGTGCGCAGGAGACCGCCGAGCCGATCGCGCGTCAGCACGGGTTGCTCGTGCGCACCGACGAGAACCTGATCGAGGCCGGTAATACCTTCGAGGGCCTGCGGGTATCGGTCGGCGACGGTGCGTTGCGCAAGCCGAGACACTGGTGGAAGCTGCGCGATCCGTTCACCCCGTCCTGGGGCGAGCCGTATCTGCAGATCGCGCACCGCATGCTGGCCGCGGTCAATAAGGCCAGGGTCGAGGCGGCCGGACACGAGGCGGTGCTGGTCTCGCATCAGCTGCCGGTCTGGACGCTGCGGCGGTTCCTGCAGGGTCAGCGGCTCTGGCACGATCCGCGGCATCGGCAGTGCTCGCTCGCCTCGCTGACCTCGCTGGTCTACCAGGGCGATACCCTCGTCGACATCGTCTACTCCGAGCCCGCAGGCGGTTCGGATCCCACGGTGCACGGCGCATGAGAACTTCTTCCCGGCCGTCGGCCCGGCGTTTCACGTCGGTCCTGCTCGCGTGCGTGGCCCTGGTGGCCGCGCTCGCGGGTTGTTCGACCGGGAAGGATGCGGTGGCCTCCGGCGGTACGTTCGAATTCGTCTCGCCCGGTGGCAAAACCGATATTTTCTACGATCCGCCCGCCGCGCGTGGCACTATCGGCAAGCTCGCCGGGCCGGATCTGATGACCTCGGGCAAGACCACCTCGGTCGCCGACTTCCCGGACAAGGTGGTCGTGCTCAATCTGTGGGGGCAGTGGTGCGGGCCGTGCCGCGCCGAGGCGCCCGCGCTCGAAAAGGTCTACGAGGCAACCAAGGACAGGGGCGTCGTCTTTCTCGGCATCAATGTCCGTGATTTCCAGCAGGACAAGGCACAGGACTTCGTCGTCGACAACAAGGTCGGTTATCCGTCCGTCTACGACCCGTCCATGCGCACCCTGCTCGCGCTCGGCGGCAACTTCCCGACCAGTGTCATTCCCACCACGCTGGTGCTGGATCGGCAACATCGGGTCGCCGCTGTCTTCCTCCGCTCGCTCTTGGCGGAAGACCTCCAACCAGTTGTCGAACGCATTGCCGCGGAAGGTTCGCAGTGACCCCGCACAAGTCGTTCGGCCCATGTCGTAATTACGTCCCGCTCCATAGCGAGCGGTAGGAAAGGTGCAATCGTGAATCGCGATCGCCGTACTCGTAGCCCGCGTGCCTGTCGCCCGCGGCAGGCCGCCCGTCTCGTCCGCGGTGTCTGGACGGTCGATGACCGCTGGGTCGGCGTTGCCGCCGTACCGCGCAGCGCCGCAGCCGATTCCATGATGGACTTCGTCCCGGAATCAGCACCGGTGCCCGAGCGTGCTGATCGACCCCCGGTGGAGACCGACTGATGGTGCTTGCCGCAGTAGGTGATTCGTTCCAGCAGACGGCGGCGACGGGGCCGCTGTTATTGGCGCTCGGCGCATGCTTACTGGCCGGACTGGTCTCGTTCGCCTCGCCGTGTGTGGTGCCGCTGGTGCCGGGTTACCTGTCCTATCTGGCCGGGCTGGTCGGCGCCGAGGCGCCGCCCGCCACCGCAGCGCAGGCCAAAAGCCTTGGCGGCACAGCGGTTTCGGTCGATCGGGCTGCGGCACGTACGGGTCGGATCCGAGTGGCCGGTGCGGCCGGTTTGTTCGTCGCGGGCTTCACCGTGGTGTTCGTGCTCGCCACCGCAACGGTTTTCGGCGTCATCCAGACCCTGAACGTGAATCGTGGACTGCTGCAACGGGTCGGCGGTGTGGTCACCATCCTGATGGGGCTGGTATTCATCGGCTTGGTCCCCGCGTTGCAGCGCGATACGCGGATGGAGCCGCGCAGGCTCACCAGTGTTCTGGGCGCTCCGCTGCTCGGCGCGGTCTTCGCGCTCGGTTGGACGCCGTGCCTCGGGCCGACGCTGTCCGGGGTGATGGCGGTTTCGGCCGGGACCGAGGGCACGACGGCCGTGCGCGGCGTCGCGCTGATCGTCGCCTACTGTCTCGGCCTCGGATTGCCGTTCGTGATCCTGGCCTTCGGGTCGGCGAGTGCGTTGCGCGGGGTCGGTTGGCTGCGGCGCAATTCGCGCACCATTCAGATCATCGGGGGCATATTGCTCGTCGCAGTCGGGATCGCGCTGGTCACAGGGGCGTGGGACCAGTTCGTCGCCTGGGTGCGCGACGGGTTCGTTTCCGAGGTGACGCTGCCGATATGACCGTGATCGACAGACCCGAGGCGCCGGTCACGCCGCCGCGCCAGTCGCTACCGGGTCGCGCGTGGGCGCTCGTGCGCAATGCCTGGCGTGGGCTCACCAGCATGCGCACCGCGCTGGTATTGCTGTTCCTGCTGGCCCTGGGCGCGATTCCGGGTGCATTGCTGCCGCAGCGAAATCTCAACGAGGGCAAGGTCGATCAGTACATCGCCGACCGCCCGACGCTCGGACCGTGGATGGACCAGTTCCAGCTGTTCGACGTGTTCTCCAGCTTCTGGTTCACGGCAATCTATGCGCTGCTGTTCATTTCGCTCGTCGGCTGCATTCTGCCGCGCTGCCTGGACCACTATCGCGCGCTGCGCACGCCGCCGGTCCGGGTACCGCGCAACCTGTCTCGGCTGCCGCACCATTACTCCGAGACCATCGATGGCACGCCGGACGCCGCGCTCGAGCACGCTCGAAAAGAGTTGCGCGGCTGGCGGACCGAGGTGCGCGACGGCACTCGTGACGGCGAGATCACCCTTTCTGCGGAGAAGGGTTACACCCGCGAACTCGGCAACCTCGTCTTCCACCTGGCTCTGGTCGGGCTGCTCGTCGCGATCGCGGTCGGCAAGCTGTTCGGTTACGAGGGCAGTGTGATCGTCATCGCGAACAACGGTCCCGGCTTCTGCACCACCTCGCCCGCCGTCTTCGACTCGTTCAAGGCGGGCAATATCAACGACGGCACCGGTATGGCGCCATTGTGCGTGCGGGTCAAGGACTTCAAGGCCGATTACCTGCAGAACGGTCAGGCCGAGATGTTCACCTCGCATATCGAATATCAGGCCGGCGGCGATCTGCAGGGCGATACCTGGCGCGGTGCGCAGATCCAGGTGAACCATCCGCTGCGCGTCTCGGGGGACCGGTTGTATCTGCAGGGCCACGGTTACGCGCCGACGTTCACGGTGACCTTCCCGAACGGCCAGACCCGGACCGAGACCATCCAGTGGCGGCCCGATAATGCGCAGACCTTCCTGTCCAGCGGTGTGCTGCGGATCGATCCGCCCGGCGGCATGTACGCGACCGACGAAGAGCGCCGCAAGAACCAGATCGCCATCGAGGGGCTCTTCGCGCCGACCGCGCTACTGCACGGCAGCCTGCTGACCTCCTCGTTCCCGACCATGAACGATCCGGCCGTCGCGGTGGACATCTATCGCGGCGATACCGGTCTCGATACCGGCAAGCCGCAGTCGCTGTTCGCGCTGGATACCGAGCAGGTCAAGCAGGGGCGGCTGACCAAGGAGGCCAGGGTCAATCTGCGTCCCGGCGAGTCGTCGACGTTGCCCAATGGCACCAAGGTCACCTTCGACGGTGCGCAGGAATTCGTGAATCTGCAGGTATCCCACGATCCGGCCCAGCAGTGGGTGCTGGTGAGCGCGCTGGCCATGATGGCCGGACTGCTGGTGTCGCTGCTGGTGAAGCGGCGACGCATCTGGATCCGCGTGTACCCGGCCGATGACGAAGCGGGTACCGTTGACAAACGACGCACCGTAGTAGAGATGGGCGGGCTCGCCAGAACCGATCAGGCGGGCTGGGGCGGCGAATTCGATCGCCTGCGCAAGCGCCTGCTCGATGACCGATCCGCCACGGGAGAGTGACCATGCCGATCGACGAGACCATCGCCCAGTACAGCGATCTCGCCTTCAAATCGGCGATCGTCGTGTACGCGCTGGTGCTGGTGCTGCTGATCGTGCAGTACGCGGCGGCGCGGACGCAGAAGGTCGTCGCGCGTGAACTGGTAACTGCCGGCGGTGGTTCCGATCGTCCCGCCGGACCCGGTCGGGTCGAGACGCCGCAGGCCAAGCCGTTCGCCGAACGCGCGGGCAATATGGCATTCTCGGTGCTGTTCGTCGCCATCGCCCTGCATGTGACCTCGATCGTGTTGCGCGGCTTCGCAACCCACCGCTTCCCGCTCGGCAACATGTACGAATTCGTCACCATGGCGACCGCCGCGGCCGCCGTGGTCGGCATGGTGTTCCTGCGCGAACAGCGCTACCGCTCGATGTGGGTCTTCCTGCTCGTCCCGATCCTGATCCTGCTGTTCCTGGCAGGCACCTTGCTGTACGCCGACGCGGCACCCGTTGTGCCCGCACTGAAGTCGTTCTGGCTGCCCATCCACGTCACCATCGTCAGCATCGGCAGCGGCGTCTTCCTGGTCTCCGGCATAGCCAGCCTGCTGTTCCTCTACCGCTTGCGTCAGCCCGAAGGCGCCGAATCCGACAACATCCTCGGCACCATCGCCCGCCGCCTCCCCGACGCCCGCACCCTCGACCGCCTCGCCTACAAAACCACCATCATCGGCTTCCCCCTCTTCGGTGCCGGCGTGATCCTCGGCGCCATCTGGGCCGAAGCCGCCTGGGGCCGCTTCTGGGGCTGGGATCCGAAGGAAACCTGCTCTTTCATCGCCTGGGTCTTGTACGCCGCCTACCTCCACGCCCGCGCCACCTCGGGCTGGCGCGACACCAAGGCCGCGTACATCAACATCGCGGGGTTCGTCGCGATGCTCTTCAACTTGTTCATCATCAACATCGTGATCAGCGGATTGCACTCGTACGCGGGCCTGAATTAGCGGGCGGCACGGGTTGTCGCGTCCGCGTCCGGCCACAGATGGGCGTAATACCGCATCGTTGTCACCGCGCTCCCGTGAAGAACGCGGGTCTGCACGGTCTTTGATATCGGCGCCACGGCTGAGCCCGGGGCGGTGCGCGACACGCCCCGCAGCCTGAACGAGTCGGGACGGTATCCCACTATGCTTGCCAAATATTAGCTATGTGGGTCTGGTCATGCGATTTAGCCGCCGCTGATGTACATCCGATTCGAAACGGGATCAGATATGCGACCTCGATTCGTCTTTATCGCGACCGGTGTGGTCGTGGCCGTCCTGGCTGTGGTTCTGTGGTCCAGCGTCGAGCCGAGCCGAGCCCAACCGCCGGGTGCGGACGTATCCGGTGCCGGGGTGCATGTGACGACATCGGTGGAGAGCGTCAACGTGGACCCAGCGGGCGACCGGATGCCGAACTTTCTCATGACGTTCGCGCATGCCGCGCAGCTATCCGGCGACTACTCGCTGAACGTGGAGGGTGATGGAGTAATGTCCGGCCAAGCCGTCGCGGGGTTCCTCCTCGGCTGCGCGATCAGTCTGGACAACGGCTTCACCGTCGGAATCGATCCCAATCAAGGGCTGGCGGCGAGTATTTCCCCCGAATTCAGCCAGTCGAACGTTGCCGCCACGCTACCGAATGCGACGCTGACGACCGTCCCCGCGACGCCGCGTGCCGCCACGACGTCTCAGAGTGCCACTACCCCTCAAAGTGCTGCTACTACGTCTCAGAGTGCTGCCGTCACCCCTCAGAGTGTTGCCGCCACGTCTCAGAGTGCTGCCGTCACCCCTCAGAGTGTTGCCGCCCCTCAGAGTGCTGCTGCCGCCCCTCAGAGTGCTGCTGCCGCCCCTCAGAGTGCTGCTGCCGCCCCTCAGAGTGCTGCTGCCGCCCCTCAGAGTGCTGCTGCCACCCCTCAAAGCGCTGCCACCACCCCTCAAAGCGCTGCCACTACGTCTCAGAGTGCTGCCACCACCCCCCAAAGCGCCGACACCACATCCCCGAGTGTCGAGACCACATCCCCGAGTGTCGAGACCACATCCCCGAGTGTCGAGACCACATCCCCGAGTGCCTCGGCCCCCAGCGCGAGCCTCGGACCGACCGTCGGCGGGGCCCTGGGCTTGACACAGGTCCTGGAAGCCACCTTGGCACCGGGCCAGATCACCACCGTCACGACAGTGACGACCGACCTGGACAACCAGACCGTGTTCCCGTACCACTTCATTTTCAACAACGCCGCGTTGAACGTCGGCCAGTGTGCCTCACCGGTATCGGCCGTCCCCTTCATCACCGCCACGGTGAGTACCGCGGTGGAGACGGTACAGACCACCGCCTACGGCAGACAGTTCACCTTCTGATCCGCCCAGGGACCCATCGCGTACCGGAACGCAACGTCCGCAGCACTCGGCCCGGGCCTACAACCGGTGGACGCAGACTACGAATTGGCGTTGTTGGTAGACGATTCCGCGGTCGCTGGAGGAGCAGACGTTCACGTTTGTGGTTTTTTGTTTGACGTCCATGACGCGGACGGCGTTGGGGACGCCCTTGGTGTTGCAGTCGAGGCGTTTGGGGCCGTCTTTGTTCGGGTCCATGCAGCCGCCGATTACCCAGTCGATGTCCAGGCACAGGGCGGCGCGGTTGATGCCGTGCAGGGTGTCGTTGAGGGCGCGGTCGGCGTCGGTGGGGCAGGCGGCGTTATCGGCCGCTTTATCGATGACCTTGTAGTTGGAGGTCGCGCTGCCGCAGGTGGCCTTACCGAGGGTGGGGTTGTCGCCGCTGCCGCCGATTTCGACGCAGTCACCGACGTCCACCTTCAGACCGCCCGCGATCTTGTCGAAGGTGCTGCGGATGGCGGAGGTGGTCGGCGGGGCCTCGGGGGTGGTCAGCGGCAGCTCGGGGAACGACGGTTCCGCCGCGGTGGTCGGCGCGGCGTCGTTCTGGGCCGCGGGCGATGGGCTGCTCGTGGTGGATTTGTCGTTGCTGAGCGACATCGCCGCCACCGCCACGACGGCCGCGGCCAGCGCGGTTACAGCTATGAAGACCGTCAAGGTGAGACCCGCACGGACACGTTGACGCGACACCTGTGACGTCCTCCAGGGCTGTTCGAACTCGCGCGCCGAGATACGAAGTTGAAAGTTGCAATTGTGAGAGATCACGTCATGCCTACACCATCCGGTGTGTGCGCGTCGAGTCACCCATTTTCGAGGATAAAAAGGATACTTGTGTGAAATGACCATAGGTCGGATGCTGGAATAACAATCGAATAACGATGACTGTCAGGGGTTTCCCAAATGCCGTGCGGGGCAACAAGCTACGTGGCGCTAGACGCGTCAACCGGCTACCGGGGCCGGTGCTTGTCAGAAGGAAACCTTGATGAAGTTCGGCACGTTCGCCGTCACCCTCGTGTCCATCGCCGCCGTGGGAATCGCGGCGGGAACCGCGAATGCGAAGCCAGCGGAAGTTGCCAAAGAGGTGTCGGCCTCCGGCGTCGAGCAGGGAATCGGTTACCACACAGTGGCTTCCGAAATCTCGGATGGGCACCGGGATCGCGTTCTCACCACCGAGGTCGACAGCGGCAAGTTCGAACTCGCCGATAACGGCACCAAGGTTTTGCTGAAGTCCGATGCCGGTGCTGTGGTGACGGAAGTCCCCTTGACCTACGAGCTCTCCGGTACGAAGGTCGCGGTCGACCAGACGATCTCCGATAACGGCCGAACCCTCGCTCTCACACCGAAATTGAGCGCCAAGAACATCGGCGAGATGCAGCCGGTCAATTCCATGGCCCGCCTGACCGACGAAATCAACAAGAACATCGTCGGCGTGGTCCTCGGCGGCGTCCTCGGCCTCATCATCGGCGCCATCGTCGGCGTCTTCTTCTTCAGCATCATCACCGGCCCGATCGGCGCGGTAGTCGGCGCGATCGCCGGCGGCTACATCATGGGCGGCCAGTCGTTCATGGACGCCCTCATGGCCGTCATCAACGGCGAGCCGTGATCGTTTGAGCTCTCGCACCCCCGCTGACTACCTCGCGCAGGGTCTACCTCGTACGAGGTAGTCATCGGGGGTGCGGACTTCGCTTCCGGATCTCAGGAAGTACTGTGGCGCGGCTGCCGATGGCAGTGAGTGATCGTTGTTGCACATGCTGGCCGGCTCGGTTCGCAGGCTGATGCAATGTGGCTGCCGGAGCATCGCTCGGCGATCGGGCCGCGCCCACGCATGAAGTGTGCGCCGCAGGAAATCGCGCGCGATTCGTCATTGGTTGCAGCAAGAACCGCGCGGTCGATTCGGGTTGCGCGACTGAGGGATTCGAGCCTTCTTCGGGCACGACGAGGCGCTCTATCTGCCACGGGCCCATCCGTCCACCGGAAACCGCCCGGCGAACCGAGCGCAACGAAACTCAGCGCTCGGCGGACCCGTCACCATCACGATGCTGGCGCGAAATGCGCCAGAGGAATTCGGCGTCGTCGTCCGGCCCCATGATGCGCTTGCGCTGCGGCGAACGCGTGGGCGGTCCGGCTGTCTTCTCGGGGCCGAACGCCTTCCAGCACAACACCGCGACTGCCACAACTGCGATGAGTGCCAACAGGTACGTCACGTCGCTCACCTCCTGCTAACGAGGGTAGTCGCGTGCGTAGCCTTCGAACACCGCAGACACGAAATTGGTGGGTGCGGGCCCCTAGACAGGAGGATCGAACTCACAGCTACAGGCCCGCGGACCAGGCTCAGCGTGCGGTGGCCTCGGTGGTGAGGGACTGGAGCAGCTGAAGTACTTCGGATTCGCGGAACCGGCGATGTCCGCCCGGCGTCCGCAGCGATCCCAGGCGCCCGGCGTGGGCCCAGCGGGTGACGGTCTTCGGATCGACGTGGAACATGGCGGCGACTTGGCCCGGTGTCAGCAGGGTGTCCTGGCCGCCGACGGTGATCGCAGTCATAGCAAACCTCTCCGTTCTCGACAGTTCCCTCATCAGATGGCGCCATCGTTGCACTGCAACCCCTAGGTACTCGAACCACCTACAGTTGGTAAAGGGGAAGTAATAGACAAAACGGATATGAGCCCTGGTCAGGCGCAGTCGGAGGTAGTCCGTCTCCGGTCCCTTGCGCTCGGCCGAGCGCAGGCAAGGCCGCCGCTCAGTTCGACCGGAGGTATCGCCGAGGCTGGGTCATAGCTTCGCATAGGCTGGACGACGTGAGTGACGCAACGCCACCGAAGGGTGAACCCGCACAGCAAACCGCTGGCGTCGGCGCGCGGCTGGCCCGCAATCTGGCGCTGTACACGCTCGCCAGGCTGGCGCTGGTCGTCGTCATCGGCGCTGCGATCGTCGGCGTCGCCCGGCTCGTATCGGTGGATGTCCCGTGGTTGGTCGCCGCGCTGTTCGCGTTGATCATCGCGATGCCGCTGTCGCTGACGCTGTTCAAGAAATTGCGCGCTCGGGTCAACGAGGACATCGCGGTCGTCGATGCGAAGCGCCGCCAGGACAAGGCGCAGCTGCGCGCCCGGCTGCGTGGTGACGACGACCCGACCGGTGCGGCCTCGTGAAGTACTGCGATCGCAGTACGCCACGCGCCTGGGTCGACAATGCCGTGCGGCTCATCGAGGCCGACACCCAGCGCAGCGCCGACACGCATCTGATCCGGTACCCGCTGCCCGCGGCTTGGCACGTCCAGCTGTACCTGAAGGATGAGTCGACGCACATCACCGGCAGCCTCAAGCACCGGCTGGCGCGGTCGCTGTTCCTGTACGCGATCTGCAACGGCTGGGTCACCGAGGGCGCCACGGTGGTCGAGGCGTCGTCCGGTTCGACCGCGGTGAGCGAGGCGTATTTCGCCAAATTGCTCGGCCTGGATTTCGTCGCGGTGATGCCGGCGAGCACCTCGCCGCAGAAGATCGAGTTGATCGAAGCCCAGGGCGGCCGTTGCCATTTCGTGCAGCGTCCACCGGATATGTACACCGAGGCGGCGCGGCTGGCTGCCGAATGCGGCGGCCATTTCATGGATCAGTTCACCCATGCCGAGCGCGCCACCGACTGGCGCGGCAATAACAACATCGCCGAATCCATCTTCCAGCAAATGGAATTGGAGGCGCATCCGGTGCCGGACTGGATCGTGGTCGGCGCGGGTACCGGCGGTACCAGTGCCACCATCGGTCGCTATATCCGCTATCACCGTTACCCGTCGAAACTGGCCGTGGTCGACCCGGAGAACTCCGCGTTCTACGGCGGCTACGAAACCGCCGACGCCGGATATCAGACCGGAATGCCGTCGCGGATAGAGGGAATCGGCCGCCCGCGGGTCGAGCCGTCGTTCATCGGTCAGGTGGTGGATCGGATGATCGAGGTGCCCGATGCCGCATCGATCGCCACGGCCCGGTTCGCGAGTCGGGTAATCGGCCGCCGCGTAGGCGGTTCCACCGGAACCAATCTGTGGGGTGCGTTCGCACTCATCGCCGAAATGATCTCCGCCGGACGTTCGGGAAGTGTCGTCACGCTGCTCTGTGACGGCGGAGATCGTTATGCCGGAACGTATTTCGATGACGGATGGGTCGAGGCGCAGGGCATGAACCTCACCGAACCCGCCGCGATCCTGGAGAAGTTCGCCGCGACCGGAATCTGGTCCGGCTAGCACCCGATATCGCAACCCCGGCCATGGCGCCGGGGTTCTCTTGCGCCGAACGTCGTCAATTTTTGTTGACAACTCCGGAGTTCGTCAATAAAAATTGACGACATGACTGAAGCAACCACACTGGCGGCCGCCGCGGGCAGTCCGGACCCCAAGGTCGGGCTGCGCGCGGTGCTCGCGCTGCGTCGGCTGCTCGAACGACTGGAAGCGATCCAGGTGACCAATGCCCGCGAGCAGGGCTGGTCCTGGCAGGCGATCGCGGAGGCGCTCGAGGTCAGCAAGCAGGCGGTCCACCAGAAATACAACCGGAGAGGCGGGAACCGCTGATGTTCGAACGGTTCAGCAGGTCGGCGCGGACGGCGATCGTCATCGCTCAGGAAGACGCGCGGGAGCTGCGCGCACCCAAGATCGAGGTGGAGCATGTGCTGCTCGGTCTGTTGGCGCAGGGCGAGCCGGAATTGAAGACACTGCTCGAGGAGGCGGGGCTCACCCACCGACAGGTGCTGGAATCCCTCGGCCAGCAGGCCAAAGGCCAGCCGCTCGGTGCGGAGGACGCCGAGGCGTTGCGTTCGATCGGCATCGATCTGGATGCGGTGCGCGAGAGTCTGGAGGCCACCTTCGGCGAGGACGCGCTGGAACGGGCCGTGCCCGAGGAGCGGTCCCGATTCGGCCGCGGCCGCGATCGGAACTGGGGCCACATCCCGTTCACCAGGGATGCCAAGAAGGTATTGGAGCTGGGACTGCGCGAAGCACTGGCCCGTAAGGACAGGTCCATCGAATCCGGGCATCTGCTGCTCGGCATTCTGCGCGCGCCCAATGCCACCACCACCCGCATCCTCGGCGGTGCGAAAGCGATCGATGCGCTCCGGCCGAAGGTGCACGCGTTGCTCGACCGTGCCGCGTGATGGTTCGGGCGTGTGCGCGCCGCTCGATTCGCGCTTTGTGGCAGCACATGCCCGCCCGTCGGGCCTAGCATTGGCGCATGCAGCTTCTGATTCGGTTGATCATCAACGCGGTGGCCATCTGGCTGGCCGCCGCTTGGGTCGACAAGATCGAAATACTCAGTCCCGAGGACAAGGGCAATGGCGGCAAAGTCATTGTGATCCTGGTCGTCGCGGTGGTCTTCACCGTGGTGAACGCGGTGATCAAACCGATCGTGAAACTTCTATCGCTACCGCTGGTCATCGTGACCCTCGGTCTGTTCCTGTTGGTGATCAACGCGCTGATGCTGTGGCTCACCGCGAAGATCAGCGAGACCACCGACTACGGCCTGCGCGTCGAGGGCTTCTGGGCCGCCGTCTGGGGCGGCATCATCGTCGCGGTGGTCAACTGGGTCCTCGGCATCCTGGTTCCGGACGGCGACGACTAACAGCTGTGGCGCGGGCGACCGACCTGGTCGCCCGCGCGCTACTAGCCGGCGATACCCAGCGCCAACGCGGTGACCGCCGACCACGCCAACAGCGCCAACCCCGAATCGCGGAGCGCCGGAATCAATTCCAGTCCACCCTTACCGGAGCGCACCGGTGCGTTGGCGCGCACCGCCAACGGCACGGCGACCAGTCCGACCAGCGCCCACGGCGTGCGGACGACCAACAGCAGCGTCGCGATGAACGGCACCGCGAGCAGCGCCAGGTGCAGCGTCCGGGTCCGCGGATCGCCGAGTTTGACCGCGAGCGTGACCTTCCCGGATTCGGTATCGGTCGGGATATCGCGCAGATTATTGGCAACCAGCACCGCGCTGGAGAACGCCCCGACCCCGATCGCGAGCACCAGGCCCGCCCATTCGACCCGCTCGGCCTGTACGAATTCGGTGCCGAGCACACCGATCAGACCGAAGAAGACGAAGACCGCGAGCTCACCGAACCCGCTGTAGCCGTAGGGCTTGCTGCCGCCGGTGTAGAACCAGGCACCGGCCAGGCAGGCCATGCCGACCAGCAGCAACCACCACGCCGTCGCGATGACGAGCACCAGCCCGAAGACCGCGCCGATGGCCAGGCTGATGATCGCGGCATTCTTGACCGCGGCGGGCGAGGCGAGCTTCTGCCCGACCAGCCGCAGCGGACCGACCCGCACGTCATCGGTACCGCGGATGCCGTCGGAGTAGTCGTTGGCGTAATTCACCCCGATGATCAGGGCCAGCGAAACCAGCAGCGCGAGAACCGCTTTCCACCACACCGCGCCATCGATGGAGGCGGCGGCGCCGGTTCCGGCGAGGACAGGGGCGATCGCGTTCGGCAGGGTACGGGGCCGTGCGCCCTCGATCCATTGCGCTGCAGTAGCCATGTTCGCAGCCTAATGCGCGGCCGCGGTTCGGTCCGCTCGGGCGGTTCAGTTGGCTTCGGCGGCGGTCTTCAGTCGGTCCAGGCCCTTTTCGAAATCCTTGCCGATCATATTGTCGATCGGGAACACCTTCCCGATCACTCCCATCAGGCCCTTGTGCTCGCCTCTCATCCGCCAGACCACCTCGGTGCGGGGTTCTCCTCCTTCGAGGGCCGAGACCGGGTTCAGCTCGAAGGTCGTCTTATTGGTGGCCTTGAACGGCTTCTCGAAGGCCAGCCGGATACCTATTTCCCGGTCGTCACTGGAGGTGATCTCCATGCTGCCGCGACCGGCCTTGCGGTTGCCGTCCCAGGCGTACTTGGCGCCGACTCCGGCGTCCGGCCCGGAGTACTTCCGCTGCAGTTGGGGATCGACGTCCTCCCACGGCGACCACTTGGTCCACTCGTGGAAGTTATCGATCAGCCCATGAATGCGCGCGGGCTCGGCTGTGATCACAGCCTGCCGAACGATTTCGAACTCAGCCATGCGCACAGCGTAAGCGACTTACCGGTCCGAACAGGGGCGAAAAACCATGTCAGCCTGGCAGACAGTATTCGATTTCGGCACACCCGGGTCCCTCTGCGGTCGCGCTGTGCTACCGCCTGTGGGCCCGTCGCTCGCGCCGGGGCTCGCATACGATAACCACGGAATGTTTCCCGATCAGAGCGGCCCGAACGGCCGAAGTCAAACCCTGACGACGCCCGCAGGCGAATCGGTCGTAGTGGCCCTGCTGGGCGAAATCGCGCTACGCCGAGACGGCACGCTCGCAGCACTACCCGGGGCACGGTCGCGACTGCTGCTCGCCGCGCTGGCCCTACGTCCCGGCCGCAGCCGCAGTGCCCAGGCGCTGATCGATGAGGTGTGGGGTGAGCAGCCGCCGCGCGCGCCGATGAACGCGCTGCACACCCAGGTGTCGCGACTGCGCGCGGCGCTACCGGATGCGGCGCTGGAGATCGGCCCGGCGGGCTACCGCCTCACACTGACCGCCGATCAGGTCGATTTGACCCTCGCGGACGACCTGGTGCGCGCGGCTCGCGCCAAGCAGGCCGACGGCGACCACGCCGGATGTCTGGAGGTGCTGACCCAGGCCAGATCGCTCTGGCGCGGCGAGCCCGGTGCCGACCTACCCGCGGGCGACCTCGCCGACGAACTACGCGCTGCGGCCGCCCACCGCTGGTCCGAACTGGAGGCGATCGAGGTCGCCGCCCGGGTCGCCGGCGGTGATCTCGACGGCGCGGTGGCGATCACCCGCCGCACCGCGGCCGCCAAGCCGCTCGACGAGGCCGCGCACGCCACCTTGATGCGATTGCTCGCCGCGGCCGGTCGGCCCAACGAAGCCCTCGATGTCTTCGCATCGATTCGTGGGCGACTTGTCGAAGAACTCGGCGCGGATCCGGGTCCGGCGCTGGTCGAGCTGAATACCGCGATCCTGCGGGGTGATCCGGTGCCCGGATTCGCATCGCGGACCGATCATGGTGGAGTCGAACCGAAGCCGACGCCCGCCGTGAATTCGGTCACACCAGCTGATTCCGCGGTAGCGGATTCGGTCGCACGGTATTCCGCAGGCCGGACGGCACTGGATTCGATTGGACGAGTTTCGGATTCGGCCGCCGCGGTGCCGTCGAGTGCCCGCTCCGCGATCGGCCTGCGCGCGGCTCCCAATGCCCTGCTCGGACGTGCCGACGATCTGGACGCGCTCGAGCAACTACTGCACCGCTCCCGGGTGACCACCGTCCTCGGCCCCGGCGGCACCGGAAAGACCAGGGTGGCCAACGAATTGGGCGCACGGGTCGCGCGCAGCGAATCCGTGGTGCTGGTCGAGTTGGCGTCGGTGCGGTCCGATACGGCCGCCGACGCGGACCCGCGCGCCGATGTCGAGGCCGCGATCAGCACCACGCTCGGTCTCGGCGAGATCGTCCGGGAGACGGCGTGGCGGCGCTCCACCGGCTACAGCGATGCCGGTCGTCGACTGCGCGATGCGCTCGCTGCCCGCCCGACACTATTGATCTTGGACAACTGCGAGCATCTGATCGACGCGGTCGCCGAGGTCGTCGCCGACCTGGTCGGCAGCTGCGACCAGCTCAGTGTCCTCACCACCAGCCGAGCGCCGCTGGCGATCACCGCGGAAACGGTCTACCCACTGGCACCTCTGGCAATCGACGCGGCCGGGTCGCCCGCCACCGAGCTGTTCATGGCCAGAGCGCGTGCGGTGCGGCCGACAGTCCGTCTGGATCCCGAGGTGGTGGCCCGGCTGTGCGGCACACTGGACGGCCTGCCGCTGGCCATCGAACTCGCGGCCGCCCGCGTGCGGACCATGAGCGTCGAGGAAATCGAAACCCGCCTGGAACACCGATTCGCCTTGCTGCGCAGTGGAGATCGCTCCTCGCCGGAACGCCACCGCACCTTGCATGCGGTGATCGCATGGAGCTGGAATCTGCTCGAGGAGCCGCAACAGATCGCCTTGCGCAGGTTGTGCCGCTTTCCGGCCGGGTTCACCCTCGATGCCGCCGAAGTGGTGGCGGGCGGCCCCGACGTCGACGATGTGGCCACGGCCGTGGACGGACTGGTCGGCCAATCGCTGCTGACCGTCCTGGACGACGATGAGGGCCTGATCGGCACCCGCTACCGGATGCTGGAAACCGTTCGCGAATTCGGTGAGGAACAGCTCGCGCTGACCGGATCCGATGCGGCGGCGGGCATTTCGGGTGCGATCGACGAGCGTCCCGTGGTGATGGATCGCATGTCGCGCTGGGCCCGTGACTATTCGATCGCCACGGTGCACCGCTATGTCTCCGACGAGCAGGTGGCCACCGTGCTCTCGGTCGGTGCGGAACTCGACAACCTGGTCGCGGTGCTGCGATATGCGTTGGAGCGCAGGGACGCCCGCACGGTGTACCGGGTCTTCCCGGTTGTGGGCACGATATGGGTGATGCGTGGCGCGCATATGGAGCTGAGCGGTTGGGCGCGCCGGATTCTGACCCTGGCGCCCGAACCCGGTCCGGTGCGCGGTCCGGTCGCCGATCTGCAGATGCTCGCGCACCTGCAGATCGGCATGCACGTCGTGTTCCTCGGCGCCGACCTGCGCGGGGTGGCGACCACGCGGGCCAGGATCCGTCGATTGCTCAGCACCGCAATCGATCTCAATGGTGGAGCGCGCTTTCTCGGCGCTATGGCCTGCGGGGATGCCTCGGGCTCGGACACGCCGAGGCGATTCGCGGACGGCGCCCGGTCGCCGGACCCCGTGGTGCGCGGCGCGGCGGTATTCATGCGCGCGAATATCCGGGAAAACGCGGGCGATGTCTACGGCTCCACCAGGGACGCGAAGGCTGCCTTGCAGCTGATCGAGGGCCGCGATGTCTGGGGCACGGCGATGGTCACCCAGCATCTCGGGCAGCTGGCCGGACAGACCGCGCACTATGCCGATGCGGTGGATTATTACCGTCGGGCCGCGGAACTGTTGCGGGAGTTGCGTGCCCACGAAGAAGCTGTCGAGATGCGCAGCTATCTCGCGGTATCGCTGATCGGCACGGGTCGGCTCGCCGAAGCGCGGCGGGAGTTGGGCTTCGCGCTCGGTGCTGCGGATGGTGATCCGGCGCACGGTACCGCGATCGAAGACCCGCACATCCGACGCAACCACCGCCTGGCACCGGTTGTCATCGGAATGGCGGAACTCGAACTGGCCGAGGGCGATATCGACGCCGGGCTGCGCCACTATCGTCGGGCACTCGACCTGTACGGCTGGCCCGATGACGAACCGATGCCCGGTCCGGGCATTCTGATGACCGCGAGCGGGGCGGTGGACGCGTACGTGTTGCACGGGCGGGCGGCGGAGGCCGACGATATCGCGCGCACGCTGCTCCGCCTCGCGATGGGCCGACTCGGGCAGTTCTACGACCTGCCGCAGATCGGTGCGGTCGGCAACGCGGTCGGAACGTTTTGTCTCGCGGTCGGACGCGATTCGGCGATCGGCCTGGAATTGGTGTCGCTGGCCGGCAAAGTGGTGGCGCGACAGGATAATCCGTCGGCTGATTTGCGGCGGCACGCGGCACTGCACCGAACAACGGTGGGGGACGAGCGCTTCGACGAAGCAGTGACCCGGGCCGACGGGATGCGTCGACGGCAAGCTGCGGCGCGGATTCTCGAACTCCTGCAGGAACTGTCCTGGGACAACGAGAATCGCGGTGGGTGACTTGTCGTCTCCCACCGCGACTTCGGGTAGCGGTCAGACCTGAGTGGTCAAGCTCGGCGCATGTAAGCCCGGACCGCGAGCGGTGCGAAGATCACGATCACGACCACCGAGCCGACCAGTGACCAGACCAGATCGCTGCTGTAGACGTTGCCGTTCATCAACTCTCGGGCGGCATTGACCATGTAGTAGATCGGGTTCGCGTGGTTGATCCCCTGCAGCCAACCGGGCATGGTGCTGACCTGTGCGAACGCGCCGGACATAAAGGTCAGCGGGAACATGATCATCATCGAAATGCCCTGCACGCCGGCGGCGCTCTTACCCGTGACGCCCACGAGCGCCCAGATCCAGCTCACCGCGAACGAGCAGAAAATCACCACCAGACCGGCGACCACGACCCCGACGAACCCGCCGCCGGGACGGTAGCCGAGGCACAGACCGACGACCACGGTGAGCACGGTCGCGAGACTGTAGCGCACCATATCGGCGATCAATGCGCCCGCGAGCGCCGAAATGCGGGAAATGGGTAGGGATTTGAACCGGTCGAAGACGCCCTTGTCCATATCCTCACGCAGCTGGGTACCGGTGACGACGGAGGTGAGGACCACGGTCTGCACGAGGATGCCCGGAATCAGGATCGGCAGGTAGGCGTGCACGTTGTGCGAGATCGCGCCGCCGAAGATGTAGGCGAACAGCGCGGTGAACAGAATCGGCTGAATCGTCACATCGAACAGCTGTTCCGGATTGTGCTTGATCTTCATGATGCCGCGGTAGGCCATCGTGAACGAGGTCTCGACGGTCCGACGGAGGCTGATCTTGTTGCTGGCCTCCGGGATTGCGGTCGGCGCGGCGTGGCGCGCCGGGGTTGGTGCGGTGATGGTGGTCATGCCGCGCTCCGTTCCGAATCGTTGTCGTCGGCCGGGTGGCCGGTGATGGTGAGGAAGACCTCGTCGAGGCTGGGCTTGGTGACGGTGATCTCGTCGATCGCGATCTCCCACTCGCGCAGGCGGATCAGCAGATCGGCGGTCATGCCCGCGTCCGCAAGCGGCGCGGTGAGTCGTCCGGCCTCCGGCGTGATCTGGGCGTCGACGCCGAGGAAGTCACCGACAACTCGGCGGGCCTCCTCGAGCTGGGCCCGGTCGACCAGGGTCAGATGCAGTGAGGAGCCACCGACCGAGGCCTTGAGTTCGTCGGCGGTGCCGTCGGCGATCACCTTGCCGTGGTCGATGACGGCGATCCGGTCCGCGAGCTGATCGGCCTCGTCCAGGTACTGCGTGGTGAGCAGCACCGTCGCGCCCTCGCGGACCAGACGGCGGATGGTCTCCCACATCTGGGCGCGGGTGCGCGGATCGAGGCCGGTCGTCGGCTCGTCCAGGAACAGCAGCGGCGGTGTCGCGATCAGGCTGGCAGCCAGATCGAGACGGCGTCGCATACCGCCGGAGAAGTTCTTCAGCGGCTTGTTCGCAGCCTCGGTGAGGTCGAACTCCTCCAGCAGTTCGACCGACTTGCGCCTGGCATCGATCCGGCCGAGGCCGAGCAGGCGGGAGAAGATGATCAGATTTTCGGTGGCCGTCAGGTCCTCGTCGACCGAGGCGTACTGCCCGGTGACGCCGACCAGCGACCGGACTGCCGTCGGTTCCGCGACGACGTCACGGCCGAAGATGCGGGCGCTGCCGCCGTCCGGGCGCAACAGGGTGGCCAACATGCGGATGGTCGTGGTCTTGCCCGCGCCGTTCGGGCCGAGCACGCCGTAGACCGAGCCCTGCGGAACCGCCAGGCTCACACCGTCGACGGCGCGTTGTTCCCCGAACACCTTGACCAGGCTGTCCGCCTCGACGGCGAGCGCTGAAGTGGGTGTGTAAGAAGTCATGCACAAGACTTTGGGGTCCGCGTCTTGCACGATCCTTGCACCGCGGTGTCACCGCACTCTTGCACCCACTTGCATGTTCGTGTGCCCCCCGGCAATACGAGCCTGCTCGGGGGAGGTACCGGGCACACGCCTGGGCGTCACCTGGGCAATCGTGGGCGATGCCGCGGCCATGCGTGTCCGGCGGCTGCGAGCCGGTCGGGCTTGCCGCGCTCATCAGCTTTGTCCGGTGCCCGACTCGAGTCGTTGATCGTCGACCGCAGTGGGTGCCACGGATTCGGCCGCGGAACCCGGTGTCAGTGCGTCGACTCCGCGAGGAGATGCTCACGGAGTTTGACGCGGTCGGGTTTGCCGGGGCCGCGCAGCGGGAGCTCGTCCAGCAGCGCCAGCTCGCGCGGTGCGGCGATGGAATCGAGTTCGCGCACGACGTGATCGCGCAGTTCCTCGAGGGTCGGGTTGGCGCCAGGGGCGGGCACCACCGCGACCGCGACCCGCTGGCCGAGCCGATCGTCGGGCAGACCGAGCACCACGCATTCGCTGATGCCGGGATGGGTGATCAGCACGGCCTCGACGACCTGCGGGATGACCAGCAGTCCGCCGGTCATGATGGCCTCGTCGAGCCGTCCGCTGATCCTGAGCACGCCGTTCTCGTAGGTGCCCGCGTCTTCGGTGCGGAACCAGCCGGGTTCGGCGAACGCGGGATGGTCGGGCTGGCCGCGGTAGCCGATGGCGATCATCGCGCCGCCGAGCAGTACGCGACCGTCCTCGATACGAATCTCGGTGCCGTCGAGCGGAACTCCGTCGTACACACAGCCGCCGCAGGTTTCGCTCATGCCGTAGGTGCGAACGACGTTGATACCGGCCGCTTTCGCGCGTTCGTAGACCGGCGCGGGAGTGGCCGCCCCGCCGACGAGCACGCCGTCCAACTGGGCAAGTGCCGCCGCGGCGGTGGGCGCCTCCAGCGCCTTGATGAGCTGGGTCGGTACCAGTGCGGTGTAGCGGCGCTCACCGCGCATACCCGAAATCGCGCCGGCCAGCGCCTCGGGGAGGAATCCGCCGGAAACGTCGAGCACGCTGGGTTCGGTACCGGCCAGAATGCTGCGCAGCAACACCTGGATGCCCGCGATGTGATGGGTCGGCAGGGCCAGCAACCAGGTGCCGGGACCACCGAGTCGATCGTGTGTCGCAGTCCCGCTGGCCCGCAGCGCGGCGGAGCTGAGCATGGCGCCCTTCGGCACACCGGTGGTGCCGGAGGTGGTCACGACCAGTGCCGCCTCGTCATCGATCAGCTCGCCGGGCGATAGTGCATCGCTCAGTCGCCGGGCCTCCCGACGGTCGCTGGTCGGTATCGGCAACCACGCGGGGCCGTTGCCCTCCAACACTTCTCGCAGATGCGGCATGACATCGCCGAGCCCGGATCCGGTCGGCATCGGCAGCGTCCGCAGGGTGCGGCTCATGATTTCGCCCCCGTCGTGCGCGACCGCACCTCGCTGGTGCTCGGCGCCGTCGTGCGCAGGCGCGCTGTGTTCATGGTTCGCTCGCTGCGCTCCCTCACGAGTCTGATCGTGTCATGTCAACATGACCGCACGCGGCAGGGGTCGGTTTGCTGGGGCGGCGCGCTGGGGGTTCGGCCGCGTCAGGGGAGAAGAAGTCGGGTACGCCGGACATCGAGACTGCGATTCACTCGGAGGACGGTACTCAGCGGTGCTCACCCGGACGTCGGCGGTCGGGAGGTCATCCGTGGTTATCGTCCTCGCCGGGGTCGGCATTGGCAACTCGAGCCGGACCGGCCGCGCCACCGCTGCCGGCGTGATCAGTCCGGTGACCAGCGCGAATCCCGCCGGATCGGATGCTCGGCGGGAACTTCGACCAAAACGATCGGCACGCCGTCCGGATCGCGCACCCACATTTCGATCAGTCCCCACGGCTCGCGCACCGGCTCGCGCTCGATGCGGATCCCCTTCAGCGCAAGCTCCGCCGCCGCGTCCGAAATGTCGCGAACCTGCAGCCAGAGCGCGCCCTCGAAGGTGGTCGATTTGCCCGATCCGCCGTGCGCGGCCACCTCGATCAGCGACTGTCCAGCGAAGAAAACCGTGCCGCCCGGATACTCGCGCGCGATGGCCAAGCCGAGTCCGTCGCGGTAGAACGCGAGGGTTGCCCGGTAGTCGGCGGGCCGCAGGATGACTCGGCTGCTGAGGATGTCCATGTCAGAAGTACCAGGGGTAGGGGGCCCAGTCCGGCTTGCGCTTTTCCAGGAAGGCGTCGCGGCCTTCGACCGCCTCATCGGTCATATACGCCATCCGGGTGGCCTCGCCCGCGAAGAGCTGCTGACCGACCAGACCGTCGTCGAGCAGATTGAACGCGTACTTCAACATGCGCTGGGCCTGTGGGGATTTGCCGTTGATATCGGCGGTCCACTCCAGTGCGACATTTTCCAGTTCGGCGTGATCGACGACCTTGTTCACCGCGCCCATCTGATGCATTTCCTCGGCGGTGTAGGGACGGCCGAGGAAGAAGATTTCCCGCGCGAATTTCTGGCCGACCATTTTCGCGAGATAGGCGCTGCCGTAACCGCCGTCGAAGCTGCCGACATCGGCGTCGGTCTGCTTGAACCTGGCGTGCTCGCGGCTGGCCAGAGTCAGATCGCAGACCACGTGCAGACTGTGCCCGCCGCCCGCGGCCCAGCCGTTGACCAGCGCGATGACCACCTTCGGCATGAACCGGATCAGCCGCTGCACCTCGAGGATGTGCAGGCGGCCCGCGCGCGCCTGGTCGACGGTGTCCGCGGTCTCGCCATCGGCGTACTGGTAGCCGCTGCGGCCACGAATGCGCTGGTCGCCGCCCGAGCAGAAGGCCCAGCCGCCGTCCTTGGGGCTGGGACCGTTGCCGGTGATCAGCACCGCGCCGACGTCGGGGGTCATCCTGGCGTGATCGAGCGCGCGATAGAGCTCGTCGACCGTATGCGGGCGGAACGCATTGCGCACCTCCGGCCGATCGAAGGCCACCCGGACGGTGCCCTGCTCGATATGCCGGTGATAGGTGATGTCGGTCAGGTTCTCGAACCCTGGAACGGGCCGCCACAGCTTCGGATTGAACGTCACCCCAGTGATTATTGCCCCCACCGATGTTTCGGATGCCAGCGACTTCCATGCGAACTTCTACGGTGCCGATTCCATTACTCGGCGGTACGACTTGACGGTGTATAACAACGCGATACCGTGCAGGTATGAGCGAGGCAGTGAAACGGGTTCCAGAGCGCGTTGTCGGGCGGTCCGGTCCACGCATCGACGACAGCGCGGTGGACGAATCCCGGTACGAGAAGCACGGCGGCTTCCCCAAGGTCTCCCGAGCGCGAGTCGGCGCCGACTTCGGCCCGTTCGTCGAGGCCATGCGCACGCTGCAGGATCTGGTCGTCTCCGTGGACGCCCCCGACGAGATCTACGGCGAGGCACTCGACCTGGCCCGCGAACTCATCGATCTGCTCGAGCCGTATCGCGCACCCGAACTGCAGGGCCCGGCGGGCCGCGCGGTCGAATTGCCCGGGCGCGGCAGCCTTTTGCTGCTGCCGTGGCAGGTGGTCGAGGCCGGACCCGACGGCATCGTGATGACCGGTGAATTCCGTCGCTTCCATCTCGGCGGCAACGGCGCGGCACACGGCGGCGTGCTTCCACTGCTCTTCGACGATCTGCTCGGGATGATCGTGCACTACGCCGGTCGGCCGATCAGCCGCACCGCTTATCTGCATGTGAACTATCGCAAGATCACTCCGCTGGAGACGCCGCTGACCGTGCGGGGTCGCGTCGATCGCATCGAAGGCCGCAAGACCTTCATCACCGCGGAACTGGCCGATGAGCTGGGCAATGTCCTCGCGGATTGTGAAGGATTGATGGTCCAATTGCTCCCGTGGCAGCCGTAGCCTGATGAGTGCCGTGTGACTCTGCGCACCAGTGCGTATAGTGACGTGCGCTCGTTCAAAGACATCGATCCCGGAGGAACCTGAAAGTGGTTGCAGCACTGTCTGAATCCCTGCTCGACGACGCAAAGCGCTCGGCCTTCCTTGCCGATGCCAAGGAGGTTCTGGACGCCGAGGTGTCGGACAAGGGTGGTGCGTCGGGCCTGGCCGTCAAGGGTGGCTACGCGGCGGTCAAGAAGATCAGCCCGTCCATCGTGCCGGACGCGCTGGAGTCCTTGGCGCCCAAGCTCGTCTCGCAGCTGGAGCCGTTCTGGCAGGAATACTCGGCGACGGGGTCCGGCCAGTTCGCCGACCTGCTGGTCGCCAAGTCGGATGAGGTCGCCGAGGCTTTGCTCGCGGTGACCGACGCGCGTGCCGACGCCTCGACGCGTCCGGCGCTGAAGAAGGTCTACTCGTCGATGCGTTCCTCGGCCAAGAAGAACGTCATCGAGGCCCTGCCGCGGCTGGGCGACCTCGTGCAGCGGCACGCCTGAGTTGGATTGCGGCGCCACGGCGCCGCGTATCGCGCTCATGCCTGCGCCTCGCTAACGCTCGGCTCCGGCATGACCGCGTGGGCGGCTGTGTTTTTGTCGCTCACCGCGTTTGCTCATGGGACTCGCTCCGTGGTGGGTGCGTCGGCGACGCTCATTGTCGCGCATGGCGATTCGGCCGACCACGGGCGCTGAGCGCCCCGCGTCCGGTGGTGGACGCGGGGCGAAATTCCGCCAACCCCCGACAGTGTGAGGGAACGCAGCGAGCGAACCAACGGCACAGCGCCCGCTGGGCACAATGGTGCCGAGCACTAGCGAGGTGCCACTGTGAGCAGGGTGACGAAGACGTCGAAGCAACTGTCTGAGAGGCTGGAGATGTGAATCCGTCTACAGCACAGGCGCAAGTGGTCGTTGACGAGCTCGCGCGCGGGGGTGTGCGGGACGTCGTTCTGTGCCCGGGGTCGAGAAACGCGCCCCTGGCATTCGCGCTGCAGGCGGCCGATGCGGCCGGCCGACTCCGCCTGCATATGCGCATCGACGAGCGAACTGCGGGCTTCCTGGCCATCGGTCTCGCCATCGCCAGTCGACTGCCGGTTCCGGTGGTGATGACCTCGGGGACCGCCGTCGCCAATCTCGGCCCCGCCGTGCTGGAGGCGAACTACGCCCGGGTGCCGTTGGTGGTGCTGAGCGCCAACCGGCCCTACGAAATGCTCGGTTCCGGCGCCAATCAGACCGTCGAACAGTTCGGGCTGTTCGGTAGCCAGGTCCGCGCCTCGATCAGCCTCGGACTCGCCGAGGAGGAGTCGGGCACCGATGGCGGCGGGTCCTACGGCCAGCAGAACAGCCAGTGGCGTTCGGCCGTCTGCCGGGTGCTCGCGGCGTCCCGCGGCACCCGTTCCGGCAATGCCGGGCCGGTGCATTTCGATATTCCGCTGCGCGAGCCGTTGGTGCCGGATCACACGCCGGACGAGTGGGCGCCCCTGGGCCGCCCCGGTGGCGAGGCGTGGACGTGCACCCGGTACGCGACGCTCGATGTACCGCTCGACCTCGACCTGACGCCCGATACGGTCGTCATCTCCGGCCATGGCGCCGGCTTGCGACCGGAACTGGCCGAGTTGCCGACAGTGGCCGAACCTACGGCCCCGATGCACGGTCCGTCCCTGCATCCGCTCGCCCTGCCGCTGCTGAAGCCGCGGCAGGCGATCATCACCGGGCGGCCGACGCTGCATCGTCAGGTCGCGAAGGTGCTCGCGGATCCGGCTGTGACCGTCTACGCACTCACCACCGGCCCGCGCTGGCCCGATGTCTCCGGCAATGTGGTCGGCACCGGTACCCGGGCGGTTACGACGGGTGCTCCGAGTGTGGACTGGCTCGCGTACTGCCGCGAACTCGATGCGAAGGCCGTTCAGGTCGTTCGCGCCGAACTGGCCAGCCACCCGAAGCCGACCGGACTGCATGTCGCCGCGGTGGTGATGGACGCGTTGCGCGAGGGCGATCAGCTGCTGCTCGGCGCATCCAATCCGGTGCGTGATGCGGCCCTGGTCGCGCCTCCGCGGCCGGGCGTCCAGGTGCTGTCCAATCGTGGCGTGGCCGGTATCGACGGCACCGTTTCCACGGCCGTCGGTGCGGCACTGCACCACACCGGGCGAACCATCGCGCTGATCGGTGACCTCACCTTCCTGCACGACGCCTCCGGCCTGCTCATCGGCCGCGGCGAACCCCGCCCCGCCGATCTGACCATCGTGGTCGCCAACGACGACGGCGGCGGCATCTTCGAACTCCTGGAACAGGGCGATCCGCAGTACGCCGGTGTTTTCGAGCGCGTCTTCGGTACGCCGCACGGGATGGATCTGGCCGCGCTGTGTGCCGCCTACCGGATTCCGCACAAGCAGGTCGATACCGAGCAGTTGGCGGTCGAGTTGACCGGACACGCGCACGGGTTGCGGGTGCTCGAAGTCGCGACCGAGCGTTCCAGTCTGCGGGAGTTGCACGCGACGGTGCGGGCCAAGATCGCGCCGTAAGCCGAGACCGGCTCTGAGCGCGCAGCTTTCGGCCGGTACGGCGGAATCGCCGGATCGGAGGACTCGGACCCCGATGGCTGTCGCCGCCGCCCCGCCTGCGTGCGATCGCCGCCGCCGTACTTTCAGGTGCTGGTGAGCCTGGGCTGCGATCGAGGCCGATCAGTACCCGGGCTCGGAATCGCGATCGTCGTCGAGCGGCACCGGGATCGACTGTTCCACGACATCGGCCGGATTGGCATCGAAGGCATCTCGATCGACCGCCGCCGCGAGATCGCGGTCGGAACTGTCGTCGGTGTCATCGACGATCTCGGGATAGGCGGGGACGTTCTGCTCGACGTAGTCGGCTTCCGAAACCGCGTCGATGGTGCGGGACGTGCTTGGATCGGTCATCGTTCATTCCTCTCCGCGCGTGCTTTTCGGCTGGGTACCCAATGCTCTGCCGAGCGAACTCCAGGTGCTGCGGGAATCACAGCGCAGGCGGACAACCAGTCCAACACTGTTGAGAATGCTCCTAGTCTGGCCGCGCGGCAACCCACCTGCTACTCGCCGTCGACCGGACCCGAACCATTCGCGGGGAATTCGACGAGCGCCAATGTGCGCCCCGCCATGAACCGCGCCGTCCGCACCGCGACGCCCGTTCGCGTCACTTCGCTGACCTCGACCACGCCACGCGCGATGCGCACCTCGACCTTGCGCCCGGCCCGCGTCGCGACCACTTCATAACTGCGAGACCCGTCGCCGAAATCGACGACGATCTCCACCCGATCGCCCTTCATCTACCAATTCTCCGCTTTTCCAGCGCCTTTCGCCGCTACGACTTGGTTGCGATGGGGGCGGCGGGAGGCCTCGCAAGGCGCCGGACCGAACCGGATGCAGTCGGGATCGCGGCACCGATGAATTCCGATGGAGCGCGCCGTCTCAATCGTTGACGTCCGTTGCCGAGGAGGCCCCGATGCACCCGAATTTCGATCTCGAACCAGCCGCCGTCGCCCTGGAGGCGGTGGTCGGCGCCATCGCCGACGATCAGCTCAGCGCGCCCACACCCTGCACCGATACCAGCGTGCGCGACCTGCTCGCCCACGTCATCGGACTCACCGAGGCCTTCCGGCAGGCCGCGACCAAGGAAGCGGTCGGCCGCTCGGTCCCGCCCGCCGTCGGCCCGGAGAGCGCCCTGCCCGCCGACTGGCGTTCCCGCATTCCGGCCCAACTGAAAGCACTCGTCGAGGCCTGGCGCGATCCGGCGGCCTGGGACGGCGAAACCGAGGCGGGCGGCGTATCCGCCCCGGCGGTCGTCATGGCCATGATCGCGCTGGACGAAATCGTTATCCACAGTTGGGATCTCGCCCGCGCTACCGATCAGCAACTGACAGTCGACCCGGTGCACCTGACCGTCCTGCTCGAATTCCTCAGGGACACACCACTCGAGGGCACCCCGGGCATGTTCGGCCCGGTCGTCCAAGTCCCCGACACCGCCCCGCCCCTGGACCGCATCGTCGGACTCACCGGCCGCGCTCCCTCCTGGTCCCGCTGATCACCTGCGGCCGAGGCCGAGCTTGCGCGCGATACGGGCCATCAGCTGAGACATCCTGGCCGGGAACGAATCCGGCTCCGGAACCGTGACCGGTCGTACGCGGCCGTTGTGAATCGCGGTGATCCGCCACCCCTGGAGGGTGCGGACCAGCACCAGGGTCTGCCGCGACAGGCGGCGCTCGGGCAGCCGCGACCGCCACGGCATCAGCACCGACGCGGTGCCGTGCAGGATCGCGACATCCGGTGTCACATACCGGATCGACTCCAGTTCGCCGACCAGGGCCGAACCGGCGAGCACACCGCGAAAGAGCTTGTCGTGGTTGGCCTGGTGTTCCCTGCGGCCGATCGCCCGGGTGCCGTCGTAGGACACGTAATCGGAGTCGTCGGTGAACAACGCGCCGAATGCCGCGGCATCGTTATCGGTCCAGGTCTGCATGACCTGCTGGAAAACCGCGCTGAGTTGTGCGTCGTCGGTGCTGGTGCGATCGAGGGTCTCGTTCATGGTGCCGACTCTTTCTGTGCTATCGTTTCGATGAACGAAATATACGATAACAGAAAGCTTCGAATGTCGAAAGATGAAATCATCGGCGAGATCGGGATGCAGCTGCGCCTGCTGCAGGAGAGCTTCGATGCCTTCGACGAGGCCGTCGCCGCCCGTCTCGGCCTCAACCGCACCGATACTCGCTGCCTCGACGTCGTTCTCGGTCGCGGCCCGCTCGCGGCCGGCGAGCTGAGTGCTCAGCTCAAACTGAGCCCCGCCGCGACCACTACCGTCATCGATCGACTCGTCCGTGCCGGATTCGTCACCCGCGGCCAGGATTCGGCCAACCGTCGCCGCGTCCTGGTCGAAGCCACAGAGGCCGCGCAAGCGACGGCGGCTGAAATCTTCGGCCCCGTCGGTCAGGCGGGCGCGAAAGCCTTGGCCCGCTACAGCTCCGACCAACTGGAGGTGATCCTCGACTTCGTGCGCACCGCGCTGGAAGTCCATCGAGCCCAAACGGACCGCCAGGTAGCGGCCCGGAACCGCTCCGAGTAGCTCGCAACGAATTGTCATGGCTCGCAACGGGTTGCCCGGATCGAGATCAGGTGGAATCTGTGGCGGCATCGCCCGAGGGGGCGTCGCCAGTTCCATCTGATCCTGTTCATGACTTCGTGAAGATGCCCGCTGTTGCGGCTCGGGTGGCGGCTGCGGCGGCGGTGCGGGCGGCGGCGTCGTCGATCGGGTCGCCGCTGGCGAGCAGGCGGTAGTAGAGGGGCGCCGAGACGGCGGTCAGCACGGTGCGGGCATCGGTGTCCTCGGGAATTTCGCCGCGGGCGATGGCGGCGTCGATGCAGGGGGTCCATTCGGTGAGGCGGATGTCGTAGAAGCGGCGTAGGGCGGCTGCGGCGGTTTCGTCGCAGGTGGCAGCGGCGATGATGGCCTGGAAGAGCTTGCCCTGGCGGGGGTCGGTGAGCGTTTTGGCGACCAGGCGGGCGTTGGCGGTGAGATCGCCGAGTAGGGAGCCGGTATCCGCGTGTGGCAGCGATTGTTCGGCCATATCGACGAGCAGATCGGCGACGAGTCCGGTGGAGTTGCGCCAGCGGCGGTAGGCCGTGGTCTTGCCGACCTCGGCGCGCGCCGCGACCTCGGTCAGATCCAGGTGTGCGAAACCGCGCTCGGCGAGTAGGTCACCCGCCGCCTGCAGCACGGCCTCGCGAACGCGCGCGGTGCGTCCACCCGGGCGAACCGAGCCGGGGACGGCATTGTCAGACTCCATAACGGAACTCCAGTTTCATTTATGGCACGACGGGTGTATGTTCGAGTTGTTAACGGAACTATAGACCCTTTAGGAGTCATCATGGAGTACCGGCGGCTCGGCGCATCAGGTCTGCTCGTCCCGGCGCTCAGTTTCGGCGCGGGCACCTTCGGCGGTCGGGGCGAACTGTTCAGCGCGTGGGGCGATACCGACGCGGAGCAGGCGCGCCGACTGGTCGATATCAGCCTGGATGCGGGCGTCACCATGTTCGATACCGCCGATGTCTATTCCGATGGCGCCTCCGAGGAAGTGCTCGGTGCGGCCATCAAGGGCAGGCGTGCGCGACTGCTGCTGTCCACCAAGGCGAGCCTGCCGACCGGTCCCGGTCCGCTCGACGCGGGTTCCGGCCGTTCGCGCCTGATCAAGGCGGTCGAGGGTTCGCTGCGCAGGCTCGGCACGGACCACATCGACCTGTTCCAACTGCACGCCTTCGACGCGCACACTCCGGTCGAGGAAGTCCTTGCGGCACTGGACGATCTGGTGCGCGCGGGCAAGATCCGCTACCTCGGCGCCTCCAACTTCGCGGGCTGGCAGCTGATGAAATCCCTTGCCGCGGCGGACCGGCACGGCCTGACCCGCTACGTCGCCCATCAGGTCTACTACTCACTCGTCGGTCGCGACTACGAATGGGAGCTCATGCCGCTCGGCCTGGACCAGGGCGTCGGCGCGGTGGTGTGGAGCCCGCTCGGCTGGGGTCGATTGACCGGGAAAATCCGCCGCGGCCAACCACTTCCGGAGCGCAGCCGTCTGCATCAGACCGCCGAGGCAGGTCCGCCGGTCGATGACGAGAAGCTCTACGACGTGGTCGACGTCCTCGACGAGCTCGCCGCGGAGACCGGTAAGACCGTCCCGCAGATCGCCCTCAACTGGCTGCTGCGCCGTCCAACGGTGTCGACCGTCATCGTCGGCGCACGCAATGAGGAACAGCTGCGCCAGAACCTCGGCGCAGTCGGCTGGGAGCTCGATGCCGAGCAGATCGCGCGCCTCGACAAGGCCGGCGCGACTACCCCGGCCTACCCCTACTATCCGTACTACCGGCTGCCGGACTTTGCGCGGCTGAGTGCTCCTGCGGTGTGAGGGGATCGGCCACCGCGCCCACTCCTCCCAACAACCCGCAGGATCGGAACAGGAATGGGCGCCGAGGCCAACCACCCTCAGTACACGTCGCGAACGTACCGCTTCTCGGCAACCAACTGCTTCCGGAACGCCAGCGCCCCGTCCTCGTCGAGCTTGCCGTGGATCCTGGCAATGGCCAGCAGGGTGTCGTCGACATCCTTGGCCATGCGTGCCGCATCACCGCACACATAGAAGTGCGCGCCGTCGCGCAGCCAGGACCACAGCTCGGCGCCGTGCTCGATCATCCGGTGCTGCACGTAGATCCGCTCGCGCTGGTCGCGGGAGAAGGCCAGATCGAGTCGGGTGAGGAAGCCCGAGCGGAACATATCCTCCAATTCGGCCCGGTAGTAGAAGTTCTGGGCGGCATGCTGATCGCCGAAGAACAACCAGTTGCGGCCGCTGCAGCCGAGGGCACGGCGTTCCTGCAGGAAGCCGCGGAAGGGCGCGATTCCGGTGCCGGGACCGACCATGATCATCGGTGCGGTCGGATCGAGCGGCGGCCGGAAGTGCGGGGCGCGCTGCAGGAAGATCGGTACCGCGGATTCGGCGGCGTCGGCGCGGTCGGCGAGGAAGGTCGAGCACACCCCACCGCGCCGCGCGGCGGATCCGGTCGCGGCCGGATCGCCGTACCGGACGACACCCACGGTGAGCTGCACCTCCTCGGGACTGACCAGCGGACTCGACGAAATCGAATACTGGCGCGGCTGCAGCTTTTTCAGCGTGCCGAGCCATTCCACGAGATCGGCGCGTACCGGGAAATCGCGCAGCACATCGACGGCCTGCCGGTCCCACAGGTAGTTGTCGAGTTCGTTGCGATTATCGCGGCGCAGCAGTTTCGCCAGCCGATTGTTGGGATTGCGTTCGGCGATGAAGGTGAGCAGATCGTGGCTGACCTTCGTGATGTCGAAGCGGGTCCGCAGCGCCTGGGCCAGCGACAATTCCTGGCCGTCGAGTTCGATGATCCGACGGCCGTCCAAACCGGTCGACCCGAGCCATTCGGCCACCATCGACTCGGCGTTGGTAGGCCAAACCCCGAGCGAATCGCCGACCTCGTAATTCGCTTTCAGTCCGCGCAGGTCGAAGCCGAATTGACGCACTTCCTTCGGCGATCCGGTATGCGACAGCGGTTCATTGCGCACCAGCGGTGCGGTCACCGGGGCGTTGCGGGTGAACGGCGCCGGTCCGGCGGTCTGCGTCCCGACGGCCGGTGCGGTGCGGGTCAGCACCATCGTGGCGCCGGTGGAGCGCTCGGGCATCCGGGCTCCGCCGGGACCCGAAGGACTCGTCTCGGGCGCACCGCCGTCGAGTGCGGTGAGCACGTCGTCGAGCCAGCGCGCCGCCGCTTCCTCGTAATCGGGTTCGCTGTCGACGCGTGCGAGCAGGCGGGTGGCCCCGCGTTCGGACAGTTTCGCGTCCAGTTTGCGACCGTGGCCGCAGAAGTCGTCATAGGAGGAGTCGCCGAGCGCGAATACCGCGTACCGCATGCCGGTCAATCGGATCGCGCTGTCGTCCAGGCGTTCCCAGAAGTCGGTGCCGTTATCCGGCGGTCCGCCGTCGCCGAAGGTGCTGCTGATAACCAGCACATCGCCGGTGAGCTCGTGGAGTTCGCACGAGTCCATATCGAGCAGCCGCGGCGCGAAACCGGATTCGGCCAGACGCGCGGCCGTCGTCGTCGCGAATTCTTCGGCGGTTCCGGTCTGTGAAGCCCACAGCACGGTGATCGGCCGGGTCGGTTCGTCGGGAACATTATCGGCGGACGCGGATTCGGTTGCCGTGCTTCGCGAATACATACCGGCCAACAGTCCGTCGATCCACAACCGGCTGTGCTTGGCCAGCGGCGCGGATTCGGGCAGCACCGGCTGACCGGTCACCGGAAGCGATTGCAGCGCCGCGAGATATCCGGCGAGATAGATCCGTTCGGTCTCACTGAGCGTCGGCGCTGTGCCCGCGTCGAGCCCCAGCATGACCGCCAGCGGGTGCGAGCCATGGTTGGCGGCGGTTTCCGGCACTCCCGCCGAAGGGCTTTCGGCCGCTTTCGGCATCACCGCGACCCGCCGCAACGACACCGCGCACGCCTTGAATTCGGGCTGCAACGAGTCCGGATCCACCGCGTCATTGGTCACGGCATTGATCGTCAGATATTCGCCCTGCTCGTCATTCCAATGAAACGGCGCGAAGCAATCACCGGGCCGCACCCGGTCGCTGATCTGCACCGGCAGCACCGCTCGACCGCGTCGGGAGGCGATTTCGAGCTGGTCACCCGCCTCGACCCCGAGCCGCCCGGCATCCTCGGGATGCACTTCGACGAACGGCTGGCCGGTCAATTTGGTCAGCTTGTCGATCTTGCCGGTCTTGGTCATGGTGTGCCACTGATGCTGCAGGCGGCCGGTATTGAGCATGAACGGGTAGTCGTCGTCGGGCATTTCCGCCGGCGCCAGATGCGGGCGCGGCCAGAACACCGCTCGGCGGCTCGGCGTCGCGAAGGACAACCGGGGCTGGTGCCCGGCATCGTCGACGAAAAGTTCCTGGCTGACACCGTCATTGCGGTAGCGGATCGGGTTGCGGGTGCGGTCGGGCTCGGCGCACGGCCACTGCATCGGCCCCTCGCGCAACCGCTCGTAGCTCATGCCACGCAGGTCGTATCCGGTGGCCGGATTGGCGAACTGCTTGATCTCGTCGAAAACCTCGGCACTGGAGGAGTATTCGAAACCCGCGAAGCCCATCGCGGTGGCGACCTGCGCGATCAGCAACCAGTCCGGACGGGCATCGCCGATCGGATCCACCGAACGCTGCAGCAACGTGACATTGCGCTCCGAATTAACCATCACCGCATCGGCTTCGGCCCACAGCGTGGCGGGCAGCAGTATGTCGGCGTAGGAGTTGGTGGCCGTATCGGTATAGGCGTCCTGCACGATGACGAGCTCGGCTGCCTCCAGGCCGCCGATCACCGTCTTCCGGTTGGCTACGGTGGCAACGGGATTGGTGCAGATGACCCAGGCCGCCTTGATCTGCCCCTCGGACAGCTCGCGGAACATCTCGATCGTGCCCGGTCCGGGCTCGGTGCGCAGCGTGCCGGGTTCGACACCCCACGCGGTCTCCACGAAGCTGCGGTCGGCGGGGGAGAGCAGGGTGCGCTGCCCGGGCAAACCCGGTCCCATATAACCCATTTCGCGCCCGCCCATGGCATTCGGCTGACCGGTCAGCGAGAACGGCCCGCTGCCAGGACGACAAATAGCCCCGGTGGCGAGGTGCAGGTTGCAGAGCGCGTTGGTATTCCAGGTGCCGTGGGTGGACTGGTTGAGTCCCATGGTCCACAGCGACATCCATTCGCCGGCTTCGCCGATCCAGCGCGCTGCTGTCCGGATATCGTCCTCGGCCAGCCCGGTGATCGCGGCGACCTGGTTCGGCGGGTAATCGGCGAGGAACTCGGGCATCGCCGCCCACCCCTCGGTGTGCTCGGCGATGAAGTCCGTGTCGATATCACCGTTTTCGACGAGCAGGTGCAGTAGCCCGTTCAGCAGGGCGAGATCGGTACCCGGCGCGATCTGCAGGAACAGATCGGCCCGCGCCGCGGTATCGGTGCGCCGCGGATCCACCACGATCAGCTTGGCCCCCGCCTTGACCCGGTCGATCATGCGCAGATAGAGAATCGGATGGCAGTCGGCCATATTCGCGCCGGTCACGAAGAACAGATCGGCATGTTCGAAGTCGTCATAGGAGCCCGGCGGCCCGTCCGCGCCGAGCGACTGCTTGTAGCCGGTCCCGGCGCTGGCCATGCACAGCCGGGAATTGGCCTCGATGTGCTTGGTCCGCAGATACCCCTTGGCCAACTTGGTCGCCAGGTACTGCGCCTCCAGCGACATCTGCCCGGAGACGTACAGCGCGATGGCATCCGGTCCGTGTTCGTCCAGGATCGCCCGCAGCCGGGTGGCCACCTCGTGCACCGCCTCGTCGACCGGCACCGGCACCGGTACCTGACCGCGCTCGGGCCGCCGGTACGCGGTCCGCATCCGCCCCGGCGCCGCCATCAACTCCTGGTGGGTCGCGCCTTTGGTGCACAGCCGGCCCGCGTTCGTCGGATGCAGTTTGTCACCGCGCACCTTGGCGATGACCGGTGCACCGTCCGCACCCGGGCGGGTCTCCACGACGATGCCGCAGCCGACGCCGCAGTACGAGCACGCCGTTCTGGCGGTGCTCGCGCGATCGGTGCCTGCATCGGTCATGCCACCGATCATGCGCACCGCCGATTGCGGCCGATTTACCCAACGTTATCGACAGATGACAATTGACCTCACCGCAGCAAGTTCCCTCCGTGAGGTGTGGCATACGCCACGAAAATATGCCGCAACCAGGAGCTCAGTTCAATTCGGCGGTCAGCCCAATTTGTAAGCGCGGTGCAGTGCGACGATGCCGCCGGTCAGATTGCGCCATTTCACCGACGACCAGCCCGCATCGGCGATCCGCAGCGCCAATTGCCGCTGATTCGGCCAGGCTCGGATGGATTCGGCGAGGTAGACGTAGGCATCCGGATTACTGCTCACCGCCACCGCGACCCTCGGCAGCGCCTTCATCAGGTACTCCAGATAGATGGTGCTGAAGATCGGCACGATCGGCGTGGAGAACTCGCAGACCACCATCCGCCCGCCCGGCTTGGTGACCCGCAGCATCTCGCGCAGCGCGGCATCGGTCTCGGAAATATTGCGCAGACCGTAGGAGATGGTCACCGCGTCGAACGAATCGTCGGCGAACGGCAGTGCGGTCGCAT
Organism: Nocardia sp. NPDC049526; assembly: GCF_044465765.1. NCBI lineage: Bacteria > Bacillati > Actinomycetota > Actinomycetes > Mycobacteriales > Nocardiaceae > Nocardia > Nocardia sp. NPDC049526. The sequence continues at coordinate 306,362 of NZ_JBITMA010000008.1, forward strand.
CGGCGGCCACCATCGGCACATTGCGGAATTTGCCCGCGGCGAGCATGCCCTGGGAGAAGTCGGCCGCCAGGCACCAGGCACCGGATTTCGCCAGGTCCAGCGTCGAAATGCCGGTGCCCGCGGCGAGGTCGAGCACGCGCTCACCCGGCCGCGGCGCCACTGCCTTGCGCACCGCCCAGCGCCAATATCGGTCCTGTCCCAACGAGATGACGGTGTTGGTCAGGTCGTACCGCTTCGCGACCCCGTCGAACATCGACGCGACCTCGTGCGGCTGCTTGTCCAGCGAAGCCCGAACCGGTTCCCGCTGCTCTGTTTTCGCCACGCCCCCGAACCTACCGCGCGTAACACATGCCGGGCGAGACTCCCGCGCCGAACTGGCCCAGACAATCCGCGTCATCATCGGTCGCGCCGGCCTTTTGCATGGTCACACCCCGTAATCGGCTTTCGGAGGTCGCGAAACTCACAAACGAGTTACGCGGTATGCGGCAACTGGGTCCGAATCCCCGTGACGTCGGCGTAGTGGCCCATCAGTTCGGTACAGATGGCGGGCCAGGTCCGGTGCAGCACCGACTTGCGAGCGGACGCGGCGAATCGCGCCCGCAATACCGGATCACGAAGCGCCGCAACCGCACTGGGTAACAGCTCGGCGAAGCGATCCACCGGCAGCAGGTAGCCGTTGCGGCAGTGCGCGATCAGATCGCGCGGTCCGCCCGCATCCGGCCCGATCACCGGAACCCCGGCGGCCAGCGCCTCCTGCACGCCCTGACAGAAAGTCTCGTGCTCACCCGCGTGCACCATCACATCCAGGCTCGCATACGCCTGCGCCAGCTCTTCGCCGCCGAGCTCACCGGTGAAGACCGCGGTGGGCATCATCCGAGCCAACCGAGCCCGCTCCGGCCCGTCTCCGACGATCACCAGCTGGATCGCCGGATCGCTCGCCAGCACCGCCAGCCGTTCCACATGCTTCTCCGGGGCCAGCCGACCGACGAACCCCACGAGCAGCTTGTCCTGCCCGCGTAACCAGGACGCCCGCAGTTCCGGCCGCTTCGCCGATGGTGTGAACCGGCCGATATCCACACCGCGACCCCAGCGGTGCACCCGGGGGATACCGTGCCGCCCCAGATCCTCGGCCGCCGCACGCGACGGTGCCAGCGTCCGTGTCGCGCCCTCGTGAATCCGTCGCGTCCAGGCCCAGGCCGCCCGACTGGCCAGCCCCAGCCCATAACTCTTCGCGAATCCGGCCACGTCGGTCTGATAGATCGCGACCGTCGGCAGATCCAACCGCATCGCCGCACCGAGACCACCCGCGCCGAGCAGGAAGGGCGAGGCCAGATGCACCACATCGGCATCGAATTCGTCGATCGCGGCGGTGATTCCGGGCTGCGGCAGGCCCACCGGCAGCGAGCTGACTTTCGGCACCATCACCGCTGGTACCAGATGCACCGGGAACCTTTTGTAGATCCGTGGGGCGGCGGGCAGCCCGTACGGCGTATCCGGCGCGATCACCAGCGCCTCGTGCCCATGCTGGTCCAGGTGGTCCAGCACCCGGAGCACGGAATTGACGACGCCGTTCATATTCGGCAGGAACGACTCCGAAACGATGGCTACTCGCACCATCCCAGGTTGACCTGCGCAACGCGCCACGCCGTCACGTCGAAATGACCGATACGCAAAGATCCGGCGAACTGTCGGGGCTGCTCGCCTCAGACGGCGCCGGCCGCTGCGCGAGATCCGTTCACCGGGCCCGGTGTACGGCGTTGTGCCCGCAGCAGCAGCCACATCGTGGGCAACGCGATCGCCCACACCACCAGAATCACCGACAGCGCGGGCTGAATCGCGACCCGCACATCACGCCCGGCCACCCGGACCAGATCCGGATCCTTGCGGCTGTATTCCACATTGATCCGCTCACCCGCGGTGAGGTTGGTCGGATACAGCACCCCGACCTTCGGATTGTGCGTCTTCCCGTCGGGTGTGACATAGATGACCGCCGAACGCAGCCGCCCGGCCGAGAGCACCTCGGCGGAGGTCACACCCTTGTCGGAGCTGATCAGATAGTCGTTGCGCCAGGCGGCCAGCACCAGCAGCACGACGAGGGCGCTGAGGAAGACGGCCGCCGTAAGCACCCCGATCCTGGCCCGCCGCAGGCGGTTCGAACGCCTTTCAGACTGGCTGGTTTCCGACACCACAACAGGCTACTTGCCGCCTCCGATACCGTTTGCGCCCATGTCCCGAAAATTCAGCTTCACCGTGCCCTACGCCGTCCCGGTCGAAGATCTTCACCGGGCACTCACCACCGATGACGTCTGGCAGTCCCGGTTCGCCGGTGCGCAGACCGCCACACTCGATCTCTCGCATCCGCAGGGCGCGGGCACCATCCGTATACATATGACCGAAAAAGCAAGCGATGACAAGGTTCCCGGCATCGTGAGCAAGGTACTCAGGAGCGAACTGGTGCTCTCGCGCACCGACAACTGGCAGGCATTGGACGGCGAAATCGCCAAGGGCACCTTCGAGGGCGCCACCGGCGGTGTCAGCAGCGAAATGTCGGGCACCTACGAACTGCGCCCGACCGTTGAGGGGTCCGAGATCGAGGTCGTCGGCACCGTGCGGGTCAAGGTGCCGCTGGTCGGCGGTGCCATCGAACCGCTGGCCGAGCAGCTGCATCATCGGGTGCTCGAGAGCGAGCGCAAACATATCGAGGGGTGGGTCGCCGCGCAGGCGAGCGCCTGACCCGTTCCGAACGCCCCGGCGAAGGTCGGGGCGTGCCGGGCTCATCGGCTAGGCGAAATCCTCCGGGCTGAATTCCTTGGGCTCCACCAGCACCAGCCAGTTGCCGGAGTTGTCCCGGATGATCGCCTCGGTGCCATAGGGCCGTTCGGCGGGCGGCTGGATGAACTCCACGCCCTTTGCGGTCAATTCCTCGAAGGTCTTCTGGCAGTCGTCGGTCTTCAGGCCGAGCGCGCCGTTGGTGCCGTTGGCCAGGGCCCGGCGGATGGCGTCGGCGAGATTGTCATCCAGCGGCGGTCCCGGAATCATCAGGGTGACCTCGAGTTCGGGATGATCGGGATGTGCGATGCTGACCCAGCGGAATCCGTTGTCGCCCATGGTCAGATCCGTGCGCTCGACGAACCCCAGCTTTTCGGTGTACCACTGCTTGGCCGCGTCCTGGTCGGTGACGTACACGGTGACCAGCGAGACATTCGTAATAGTCATGCCGATAGGCTAGGAAACGCGTCGACCTGGACGCTTCTCCGAAATTGCTGAGCTGTGCGAACCGCTGAGCCTCAGCCCCGCGGCTTGCGATCCGACAGCCCGTGCATGAACACATAGCAGCCAGGAATCCGTGGCGCGCCATCCGCGAATTTGGCCTGATACTCCGACGGCGTCACCCCGACCAACTGCCGGAACTTACTGCTGAACGATCCGAGACTGCTGTACCCGACCAGCATGCAGACCTCGGTCACGGTGAGGTTGGTGGCCCGCAGATAGTCCTGTGCCCGCTCGATCCGTCGCTCCGCCAGATATGCCGCGGGCGTCACGCCGTATACGGCCGCGAACGCGCGCAGGAAGTGATACTTCGAAACCCTGGCGGCGGCGGCCAATTCGTCCAGATTCAACGGCTCGGCATAGTTCCGGTCCGCAAGATCCCGCGCCCGCCGCAGATGCGGAAGTAGGTAGAGCGCGGGTAATCCGGTCATCTCAGGTGAAGGGTGCGAGTTCGTCGAAGCGATAGGACGCCCGGCCCGCGGCTCGCCAGGCCCTTGCCGTCAGATCCAGATCCTCGTCGGTGACCAGATTGCCCATCACCCGAACCGCGGTGCGCTGCAGATATTTCGACCGCATCACCGGCGGCCCGCCCATCGGCACCATCCTGGGGTGGGTCGCCAGACCGGCGATTCGTCGCGCCACCGAGAACGTCCGACCGTAGCGGGTACGCAAGAGCTCCGGCCACACCGTCGTGAGATCCGGTTCGTCCAGCAGTTCGGCGAGCATGTGCCCGCCCTCCAGTCCGTAATCGATGCCCTCGCCGTTGAGCGGATTCACACAGCCCGCGGCATCGCCGATCAGCACCCAATTGCGCCCCGCGACATTCGATACCGCCCCGCCCATCGGCAGCAGTGCGGATGCGACCGCCCGCGGCGAACCCTCGAACTGCCACTCCTCGCGGCGCAACGAGGTGTAGTGCTCCAGCAGCGGTTTCAGCGCGATATGCGAGGGCCGCTGTTCGGTGGCCAGCGAGCCGACGCCGATATTCACCTCGCCATTGCCCAGCGGGAACACCCAGCCGTAGCCGGGTACCAAGTCGCCGTCGGCATTGCGCAGCTCCAGATGCGAGGTGATCCACTGGTCGTCGCTGCGCGCGGACTTGATGTAGGCGCGGGCCGCGGTGCCATAGGCGTACTGCCGATGCCAGGTGCGCCCGAGCAGTTTTCCGATCGGCGAGCGGACACCGTCGGCGACGACGAGCGTCTTGCATCCGATCGAACGGGTGCCCTCCGCCGTCTTCACCGTCACACCCGTGACGCGATCACCCTCCCGGATGACATCGATCACTTTCGTGCCATCCAGCATCCTGGCCCCGGACTTCACAGCTGTCTCACGCAGCTTGTCGTCGAGTTCGGTTCGGGGAACGGCACTTCCATACGTTGGGAAGGAACCGCCCGGCCACGGCAGCAGCGCCTCGCGACCGAAACCCGTCAGCCGCAGGCCGTGGTTCACGGTGTGCGCGCGCAGCCAGTCGCCGAGCCCGAGGTGCTCCAATTCGGCGGTCGCGCGGGGGGTGAGTCCATCGCCGCAGGTCTTGTCACGTGGGAAGACGGCGGAATCGATGAGCAGGACATCGCGGCCGGCCCGTGCGGCCCAGGCCGCGGCGGCCGATCCGGCCGGCCCGGCGCCGACCACGAGCACTTCGGTCTGTGTGGGAATCGCGCTCTGCGTCTCCCCGTCCCCGCCGACGGGGGTGACATCCGGTGAACCCATGCGCTCAATACTCGCAGGAGCATTCGGTTCGTGTCGATGGAGCCTGCTCGTGGCGCAGACCATGCGATCGATGAGGTCGGAAAACGATATGGAAAAGTGTCTGATACACCGCATAGTGACGGTGTTCATGGGCCGCGCGGCGGGGACACGCTAGGTTCTCTACCGTGGGGTCGGACGCATCGCTGGGAGAAGAGATGAGCACATCGGCTGTGAGTGATGAGAGCACGGTGGTGGCCGGAGTCGATCTCGGTGATACCGAGCTCGCGGAGACTGTGCGCAATGGCCTGATCGATGTCGAAAAACTCCTGATCGATGAGCTGTCCGACGGCGAGCTGTTCCTACAGGAGGCGGCGCTGCATCTGGCCAAGGCCGGGGGCAAGCGATTCCGCCCGCTGTTCACCATCCTCACCGGCCAGCTCGGTCCGCGCCCCACCGATCCGGCGCTGATCACGGCGGGCACCGTGGTCGAGCTGGTGCACCTGGCGACTCTGTACCACGACGACGTCATGGACGAGGCCCCGATGCGTCGCGGCGCCCCGAGCGTGAATTCGCGCTGGGGCAACAGCATCGCCATCCTCGCCGGCGACTATCTCTTCGCACACGCGTCACGGCTCACTTCGACTTTGGGCCCCGATGCGGTGCGGATCATCGCCGAAACCTTCGCCGAACTGGTCACCGGTCAGATGCGGGAAACCATGGGCGCCCGCGAATCCCAGGATCCGGTCGAGCATTACCTGCGCGTGGTCTGGGAGAAGACCGGCTCGCTGATCGCCGCGGCCGGACGCTTCGGCGGCACCTTCTCCGGCGCCGATGCCGAACACGTCGAGCGGTTGGCCCGGCTCGGCGATGCGGTCGGCACCGCCTTCCAGATCTCCGACGACATCATCGACATCTCCTCGGCCGCCGAACAATCCGGTAAAACGCCGGGTACCGACCTGCGCGAGGGCGTGCACACCCTGCCGGTGCTGTACGCGCTGCGCGACGAGGGCGCCGAGGGCGACCGCCTGCGTAAACTGCTGGCCCACCCGCTGCAGACCGACGACGAGGTCGAGGAGGCGCTGTCCCTGCTCGCCCACTCCCGCGGCATGGTGCTGGCCAAGGAGAAGCTGCAGAGCTACGCCGATATCGCGCACGCCGAACTCTCCGCGCTGCCGTCGGGTCCAGCCAACGACGCCCTCGAGCACCTGGTCCGTTACACCATCGAACGCGTCGGCTAGTGGTTCGCACCGGCGCGCCGGACTGGATCACATCCGGAACTTTGCCCACGATCTCTATCGTTGATCTGCCGTAAGACACTCGACGGACGGGGGAGTGGGCAAGGAGACCTATGCACGGGCACGGGTATGCGAATGGGCTGAAGACGTTCGGGCTCATGGTCGGCCTCTCGGCCTTGATCGTGTTCGCCGGGGCGATGTTCCGCAGCCCGACGATTCTCTTCCTGGCGATCCTGCTCGCCGTCGGCATGAATGCCTACGCCTATTTCTACAGCGACAAGATCGCGCTCAAGGCCATGCACGCCCAGCCGGTCAGTGAGCTGGAGGCCCCGGTCGTCTATCGCATCGTGCGCGAGCTCGCGACCACGGCGCGTCAGCCGATGCCGCGGCTCTATATCAGCCCGACCAACGCCCCCAACGCGTTCGCGACCGGACGCAGTCCGCGCCACGCCGCGGTCTGCTGTACCAGCGGCATCCTGCAGATCCTCGACGAGCGCGAACTACGCGCGGTACTCGGCCACGAGCTATCGCACGTCTACAACCGCGACATCCTGATCTCCTCGATCGCGGGCGCACTGGCCGCGGTCATCTCCGGTCTGGCCAACCTGGCCTTCTTCGCCTCGATGTTCGGCGGCAACCGCAATGGCGACGGCCCCAATATCCTCGGCGTGATCCTGGTGACGCTGCTCGGTCCGATCGCCGCGACTCTGGTCAAATTGGCCGTCTCCCGCTCTCGCGAATATCAAGCCGACCAATCCGGCGCCGAGCTGACCGGCGATCCGCTCGCCCTGGCCTCGGCGCTGCGCAAGCTGGAACGCGGCGTACAGGCCGCCCCGCTGCCCCCTGAGCCGCAGCTGACGGCGCAGTCGCACTTGATGATCGCCAACCCGTTCCGGGCCGGTGAGCGTGCGGCACGCCTGTTCTCCACCCACCCTCCGATGGCCGATCGCATCGCCCGTCTCGAGGAAATGGCGGGCGGGCCCCGCAACTACTGATCGGCGGACCCGACGCGCTCAATCGTGTTCGGCCGCGAGTTCCTGTTCGTAGGCCCGTAGCGTCTCGACGAACATCCGCCGCTGCTCGGCATTCAACGGCTCGAGCACCCTCCGCCAGGCCCGCGCACTGCCACCGAGCCAGGCATTGACCGACTTCTCGTGCGCCGCCGCGATGGCGACGATGGTCCGACGGCGATCCGCCGCATCCGGGCGGCGTTCCAGCACCCCCTGACGGCTCAGATCGCCCACCATCAGACTGACGGTCGTCGGCGCGACTTCCAGCCGTGCGGCCAGCGCGTTCACTGTCATCGGCCCCTCGAACACCAGATTCGCCAGCAGTGACAGATGCCGCGGAGCAAGCGAAAACGATTGCAACTCTTCGGGAACGCGCATCTTCTTGGCCCGCCCCACCACCCGCGGCATGAGCAGCAGCAGACTCCGAATGCCCTCGTCCACCCCGATGCCACGCGCACCCGTTGACATCCCGCACACCTCCAAATAACCTTTGCCTACAAAGTAATTTTGCTTGCAAAGCAAAATCTAATCTCTCTGGCAAGGCTAGTACCAGCGGTCGCCGGTCTGCCCGGCGATCCGGAAGGACGCAGGACATGACAGATGCACAGCCGACTTCGGCGGCGGATTTCAATGCGGCGATCATCGAGGAGTTCCGCGCGAACGCGGGGTCGGTCGGCGCGATGTTCGAGGGTGTGCCGCTCATCCTGCTGACCACGGTCGGCGCGAAAAGCGGACGCGAGCACACGACGCCGGTCGTCTATTACCGAGACGGCGATCGTCTACTGATCTTCGGCTCGAACGCTGGAGCCGACACCCATCCGGCGTGGTACTACAACGTGCAGCGGAATCCGGCCGTCACCGTGGAGATCGGCGAAGCGGCCGGCGTCGAGTCTTTTCGGGCCACCGCAACAGTGCTGGCGGGTGTCGAGCGCGATCAGCGCTACGCCGAGCAGGCCGAGCGCGATCCGGCATTTGCCGCGTATCAAGCGGGAACCTCGAGAGTCATACCGGTGATCGCGCTGTATCGGGAACGGCGATCCGTGATCGGCCGACGCGGCGTGATCGTCGGTGCGGCGGTCGCCGCGACCACGGTCGCGGGCGTCTCCGCCGCGATCGTCGGCTCGGGTGATGCGGCCCCGCAGCAGACGGCCCCACGCGCCGCCGCCATCGGGGACCATCTGCGGACGGTGCACGAGCAATTGCGTCGTGATCTCGCGACGGTCCGTGCACAACTCGACGATTCGAGTGAAATTCCAAGTCTGCCAACTGATCTGCGTGCCCACTGTGTCGCGTTCTGTGGCGCGCTGCATGAGCATCACACCAATGAGGACGGTGTCTTCCCGGCGCTGGTCCGCCGGCATCCCGAATTGGCTCCAGTGGTCGAGCGGTTGCAGCGTGAGCACGGTGTGGTTGCCACGGCACTGGCCGAATTGCAACAGTTGCTGAACAGTGCCGACGCGGCCCGGTTGCGCACCGAATTCGACCGTCTCGCCGATGAATTGGAAACCCATTTCAGTTACGAGGAGGACGAACTCGTGACAACCCTGAATGCGACCGACCCGGCTGAACTTCGACAGCGGTAAATGCGGAGAAATGAGAAACCCCCGTCGATCATGATGATCGACGGGGGTTTTCGGTGGCAGGTGTAGGATTCGAACCTACGTAGGCTTTCACCGACAGATTTACAGTCTGCTCCCATTGGCCGCTCGGGCAACCTGCCTTCGCGCTTCTCGGCGCGCAGAGCAGCTTACAACGAACCTGCACCCTGAATGCAAACCGGCTGGCCATCGGCCATGCGACGGGACTACGGTCGCGCTCCGGGGTAGAACTGACGGTGACCGGATCATCTGGTCGCCGGCGACTGCTTGCAGATCGCTCGAAATGGTCAGCCAGGACCCGTTGGACCGCCAGGACAGGAGCGAAGTGTGGCCGATTCGTCTTTCGATGTTGTCAGCAAGGTCGACCGTCAGGAGGTCGACAACGCGCTGCATCAGGCGGAGAAGGAGCTGAACACCCGCTACGACTTCCGTGGCACCGGCGCGAGTATCGAATGGTCCGGTGAGGACAAGATCGTGCTCAGTGCCGAGGCCGAGGAGCGGGTCAAGGCGGCGCTGGACGTCTTCAAGGAAAAGCTGATTCGCCGCGATATCTCGCTGAAGGCCTTCGATGCCGGCGAGCCCGCGGCCTCCGGCAAGACCTACAAAATCACCGGCACGCTGGTGCAGGGCATCGACGCCGAGCATGCGAAGAAGATTTCCAAGAAGATCCGCGACGAGGGCCCCAAGGGCGTCAAGGCGCAGATCCAGGGTGACGAACTACGCGTCTCCAGTAAGAAGCGCGACGATCTGCAGGCGGTGATCGCATTGCTGAAGGGTGATGACTTCGGCATCGCGCTGCAGTTCGTCAATTACCGGTAGGCGTCGTGGCTGATCCTTTCGAGCGACCTGCAAGCAGTCGCTCGCGAGTGGCCGCAAAAATCGCTCTGACCACCCGGTTTGGAGGTGCGACCAGTGAGTGTGTAACCTCGTTCAAGACTTCGCCGCGCCGGAGTCCTGAACGTTGGTCACGGTGCGGAGCTAGTCATGCCCCCTTAGCTCAGTCGGCAGAGCGTTTCCATGGTAAGGAAAAGGTCAACGGTTCGATTCCGTTAGGGGGCTCGCCGGATTGCCGGTGGTGACCGACTCGGCATCTCCAAGGTTGGGCGCGGCATCACCAGGCAATGCGACCCCGTGGCGGTGTAGCTCAGTCGGTAGAGCAAACGACTCATAATCGTTGTGTCGCCGGTTCAAGTCCGGCCATCGCTACCAAAGACCGATCAGACCATCTGGTTGACCCGAAAGAAGGAATATCGTGGCCGCGAAGTCCACCGATGTCCGGCCAAAGATCACCTTGGCCTGCGAGCAGTGCAAGCACCGCAACTACATCACCAAGAAGAACCGGCGCAACGACCCGGATCGGCTGGAGCTGAAGAAGTTCTGCCCGAACTGTGGCACCCACCGGGCGCACCGCGAATCCCGCTAGTCCACCACGCGTGCCGCTGCCGCGTTGATTGGCTTCCGGGTTCGTCCCGGATTCTCGGGTCGTGACACTTGCGAGGGCCGGACATATGTCCGGCCCTGACGTGTTTCACGACTCGAGTGCGGTGGTTGAACGCTCCGTCGACTCCGGGGCTCGGGGTCAGATAGGTACAGTCCTCCCGTGACAATCAACACCGGTACAGACGAAGCGGTCGCTGTGGACGAAGAACTCGATCCCGCGGCGCACGCCGCGGCGATGGTCGGTCATCACTACCGCGTCGACGACTACTACGAGGTCGGCCGCGAGAAGGTGCGTGAATACGCCCGCGCCGTGCAGGATTACCACCCGGTGCACTGGGATGAAGATTCCGCGCAGGAGTACGGCCACGACGCCCTGCTGGCCCCGCTCACCTTCATCTCCCTGGTCGGAATTCTGGCCCAGCGCAAGCTCTTCGAGCAGATCGTCACGGGCTACGACCTGAGCCAGATCATGCAGACCGATCAGATCCTGGAATTCCACCGGCCCATCAAGGTCGGCGACCAGCTGGTCTGCGACGTGTACCTGCACTCGTTCCGGCAGGCATTCGGCGGCGACATCATCGTCACCAAGAACATCGTCACCGCGCAGAACGACGAGCTGGTGCTCACCACCTACACCACTCTGATCGGGCGCAGCGGCGGCGATATCGATCCGAACCTGCAGGGCGCGGTCCGCAATGTGCTCATGCACGGCATCGACGAGAACGCCCCGAGCCATCATCCGCGCACCCAGGCCGCCACAGATGTGGCCGCGGCGCGCGTGGTGCCTGCGATCGTGCCGAGCAAGCACGCGATCAACTTCGAGGACATCGCCGTCGGCGACGAGCTGCCCCCGCGCACCGTCCGCCTGACCCGTGGCGATCTGGTGAACTACGCGGGCGTCTCCGGCGACGCGAACCCGATCCACTGGAGTGACGAGGTCGTCAAGCTGGTCGGCCTGGACAACGTGGTCGCGCACGGCATGCTCACCATGGGCCTCGGCGGCGGTTTCGTCACCTCCTGGCTCGGCGATCCCGGCGCGGTCAAGGAGTACAACGTCCGCTTCACCAGCCCGGTCTACGTCGGCTCCGAGGAGCCTGCGGAGGTCGAGTACACGGGTAAGGTGAAGTCGGTGGATCCGGAGACCCGGACCGCGGTCGTCGCCATCGTGGCGAAGTCGGCGGGCAAGAAGATCTTCGGACGCGCCACCGCGACGGTCCAACTGGCCTGACCTGGTCGAGCGACCCTGATTGGCATATGCCGCGGGCGGTAACGTACACTCAGATTTCTGGGGTCACCAGCCGCTGCGCGCTGCTCTGCAAGGGCTGGTTCCAGGTGAGTCCGCAAGGATTCGCCGACGGGGCCGGCAACTGCCGGAGTGGCGCGCGTGTTGTGTGACACCAGATGGAAGAACGACAACTGAACACTGAACAGTGGTTGGACAGCTGGATCGTCCAACCGAAGGGGCGTAGCTCAACTGGCAGAGCAGCGGTCTCCAAAACCGCAGGTTGCAGGTTCAAGTCCTGTCGCCCCTGCCCTGGATGCCAGCGACGAAAGGATCGACGTGAGCGACGAGCGGGATAATCGCCACGGCGCGCATGCCGAGGACGACGACACCGCCGCGGTGGCTCGGCCGAGCGGTAAGCGGTCCGCGCGGCGCAGTCGCAATGCCGATTCGGGCTCGGTCGCCACGATCGATCGGCCCGCATCGGGCAAGGCAGCCAAGAAGACCGATCGGGCCGAACGCAAGAAGACGGGTAACCCGTTCAAGCGTTTGATCAAGTTCCTGCGCGAAGTAGTCGCGGAACTGCGCAAGGTGATCTGGCCCAACCGGAAGCAGATGGTCACCTATACGAGCGTTGTTCTGGTGTTCGTGATCTTCATGGTCGCGTTCATCAGCGGGTTGGATCTGGCGTTCATCAAGGGTGTCAACTGGCTGTTCGGCTAGCTGATCGCCGCCGACGCCGGTAGCCGACCCCGGGCCGGCGCGTTACAGCGCGCCCGGCCCGGTACGCAAAGGATGTACGTGACGACACAGGAAGCGAGTGCCCCAGTGAGCACCCCGGAGAACGACACAACCGACGAGTTCCCGGTCGACGAAGCGGTGCAGACCGTCGAGGAGTCCGCGGCCGTCGAGGAAGCTGTTGTCGACGAATCCGACGCCGCTGACGCCGAAGTTGTCGAGGCCGCTCCTGTCGATGCCGAACCCGCCGATCCGGTCGCCGAGATGAAGGCCGCGCTGCGGCGCGCACCCGGCGATTGGTACGTAATTCACTCGTACGCCGGTTACGAGAACAAGGTGAAGGCCAATCTCGAGACCCGCGTGCAGAACCTGGACCTCGAGGACTACATCTTCCAGGTCGAGGTGCCGACCGAAGAGGTCACCGAGATCAAGAACGGCCAGCGCAAGCACGTCAACCGCAAGGTGCTGCCCGGTTACATCCTGGTCCGGATGGAACTCAACGACGAGTCGTGGGGCGCGGTGCGCAACACCCCCGGTGTCACCGGTTTCGTCGGTGCCACCTCGCGCCCGTCGCCGCTTTCCATCGACGATGTGGTGAAGTTCCTGGTCCCGGCCGCGCAGCAGCAGAAGAAGCCCGCTGCCGAGGCCGCCGCCGCGGCTTCGACCGCCACCGATATCGCGCCCAAGCCGGTCATCGAGGTCGACTTCGAGGTCGGCGAGTCGGTGACCGTGATGGACGGCCCGTTCGCGACGCTGCCCGCCAGCATCTCCGAGGTCAATGCCGAGCAGCAGAAGCTCAAGGTGCTCGTGTCGATCTTCGGTCGCGAGACTCCGGTCGAGCTGGCGTTCACCCAGGTCGCGAAGATCTAGCACCCCCAATCTTGCAAAGAGCAAGGACACAAAAACCCTAGGAAAGAAAGATGCCCCCCAAGAAGAAGAAGCTCGCCGGGATCATCAAGCTTCAGATCCAGGCCGGCCAGGCGAACCCGGCCCCTCCGGTCGGCCCCGCGCTCGGTCAGCACGGCGTCAACATCATGGAGTTCTGCAAGGCGTACAACGCCGCGACCGAGTCGCAGCGTGGCAACGTCATTCCGGTCGAGATCTCGGTGTACGAGGACCGGACCTTCGACTTCAAGCTGAAGACCCCGCCTGCCGCCAAGCTGCTGCTCAAGGCCGCCGGTGTGCAGAAGGGCTCGGCCGAGCCGCACAAGACCAAGGTCGCGAAGGTCACCATGGACCAGGTCCGGGAGATCGCCAAGACCAAGCAGGAAGATCTGAACGCCAAGGACATCGACCAGGCGGCCAAGATCATCGCGGGCACCGCGCGCTCGATGGGTATCACCGTCGAGGCGTGAGTTTCGCACTCGCAATCCCGGTGGGAGGGTCGGCCAGACCCGATAACCACTTCTGAACCACATTAAGGACAGACAATCATGGCAAAACGAAGCAAGGCGTATCTCGCCGCGGCCGAGAAGGTCGATCGCACTCAGCTCTACTCCCCGCTGGCCGCCGCGCGCCTGGCGAAGGAGACCGCAACCACCAAGACCGACGCGACCGTCGAGGTCGCCGTTCGTCTCGGTGTGGATCCCCGCAAGGCTGACCAGATGGTCCGCGGCACGGTCAACCTGCCGCACGGCACCGGTAAGACCGCCCGCGTCATCGTGTTCGCGGCCGGTGAGAAGGCCGCCGAGGCCGAGGCCGCCGGTGCGGACGCCGTCGGCGCCGAGGATCTGATCGAGCGGATCCAGGGCGGCTGGCTGGACTTCGACGCCGCGATCGCCACCCCGGACCAGATGGCCAAGGTCGGCCGGATCGCGCGTGTCCTCGGCCCGCGCGGCCTGATGCCGAACCCGAAGACGGGCACGGTCACCAACGATGTGACCAAGGCCGTCAACGACATCAAGGGCGGCAAGATCAACTTCCGCGTCGACAAGCAGGCCAACCTGCATTTCGTCATCGGCAAGGCGTCCTTCGACGACGCCAAGCTGGTGGAGAACTACGGCGCCGCGCTGGACGAGATCCTGCGTGCCAAGCCGTCGACCGCCAAGGGCCGCTACGTCAAGAAGGTGACGGTCTCGACGAACACCGGACCGGGCATCCCGGTGGACCCGAACCGCACCCGCAACCTCCTCGACGAGGATGCGTAAGTAGCACCCTGGCTCTTCGGTAGCCCAGCTCTTCGGAAGCTGAGCGTTATCGCAGGAAGCTGAGTATTACCGCAAGGGCGGGAACGCGAATCGCGTTCCCGCCCTTCGCGCATATTCGGCAGATTCTCGTAGGTGGGCGCTCGCGGTGCTGTGGACGGACCGCGAACCGGACTAATTCACGCGCGGCGACGGTTGGCCATGAGGTGACCGCCGTACTGCTCATCTCCGGAAGCACGCGTAGTGCCTCGACCAATACCGCCGCACTGCGCACAGTCGCGGCGATCGCGCCGGAGGGTGTCGGGACCTTCTGGTACGAAGGCCTCGCCGAACTTCCCGCCTTCAGTCCGGATGACGACGGTACCGGTCATCCGTCGGTTGTCGCACTGCACGAACATATTTCGCGCGCCGACGCGGTCCTGCTCTGCACTCCCGAATACGCAGGTACCCTCCCCGGCAGCTTCAAGAACCTGCTCGACTGGACGGTCGGCACCGCCGACCTGTACGAAAAGCCGACTGCCTTCCTCAATGTCGCCGCCCAAGGCCGCGGCGAAGGCGCGGCCACCACCCTGACCACGGTGCTGGGTTACGTCGGTGCCATCGTCGATCCGGCCACCTGTGCCCGCCTCCCGGTAGCTCGCGATGCCGTCGACGCCGACGGCTTGGTCACCACCCCCGAATTCCGCACCGGCGCACTAGCCGCCCTCACCCGCCTGGTCCACCAGACCACCGCCTGACCCCCGCCCAGGCGAGTCGAATGGTGGCTTTCGGACCGGGTTCGAGCCACCATTCGATTCGCCTCGATGGTCAGTTTTCGTGGGGCTCTGTGGATTTGCGCCAGCCGAGGAGCACCGATCCGCCCTCCTGCACGCCCCACGGTAGGAAGATGGCGACGATCAGCGCGCACACCACGACCGCGCCCGCGGCGACCAGTGATGCGGCGTGTGAACCCTGCAGTGCTGCCGTTTTCATTGCGATGATGAGGTTTTCGCGCTGGGCGTCGAAGAATGGCGCGAGTTCTCGTTTGCGGATTTCCAGCACGCTGAGCGGACTGGCCTTCACCAGACTGCGCTGGTCGGAGTTCATCATCCCGGCGGGCACCCGGTCGATCAGCGGCGAGACGCGAGTTGTGTAATACGAGGCCACAATCGAGCCGAGTACCGCGACACCGAGGGTGCCGCCGATCTCACGGGTGGTGTCGTTGACTGCCGACCCGGCGCCCGCTTCGTCCAGGGGCAGTGCCGACATGATCGATTCGGTGGCCGGACCCTGCACGATGGCCAGACCGAGCGCCATCGAAACCATGGACGGCAGCACACCGATGACATAACTGCTGTTCACCGTGACCTGCCCGCCGAGATACAGCCCGACCCCGGTGAGCAACAACCCGAATACGATCACCGGTGTGGTGCCGATGCGGGTCGCCATGAGCGTCGCGATCGGTGCGCCGACCGCCACCGAGAACGCGAACGGCAATGAGGCGATACCGAATTCGAGCGGCGTGTACTCCCGCACCCCTTGGAAGTACTGAGTGATAAGGAACAGGAATCCGAACATCGAGAAGTAGCCGACCGCAATCGCCAAGGCGGGCATGGAGAATCGGCGATTGCGGAACAGCCGCATATCGAGAATCGGTGCGCTGGTACGCAATTCCCACGTGATGAACGCCGCGAGCAATGCGAGGCCGAGTACGCCGACGCCGAGTGTGGTCGTGGACAGCCAGCCGTAGCGTGGCGCTTCGATAATGGCCCACACCAGTGCGGTGATGCCGGTGACCGACAATCCGATACCCGGCAGATCAAGCCGCCCCACCTGGGCCGATCGCGATTCGGGCACCCAGATCACAGTGGCGGCCAGGGCGATCAGCGCCACCGGCACATTGATCCAGAAGACCGAATGCCACGAAAAGTGTTCCAGCAGCCAGCCGCCCGAGATCGGGCCGATCGCGATGGCGAAGCCGGCCATGGCCGTCCAGGCGGCGATGGCCAGTGCGCGCTCGCGCTTATCGGTGAAGATATTGATGATCAGCGCCAGCGTCGCGGGAAAGACGGCCGCGGCGAAGATGCCCATCGCCGCGCGGGCGGCGATGACGCTGCCCATGGATTCCGACAGCGCACCGCCGATCGACATGACGGCCACGCCGACCAGGCCGATCATCATGACGCGGCGGCGTCCGTAGCGGTCGCCGAGATTGCCGAAGGCGAGCAACAATCCGGCGAAGGTCAGGGTGTACGCATCGACGACCCATTGCAGGCCGCTGACGTCGGTGGCCAATTCCACTCCGATGGAGGGCAGGGCCACATTCACGATGGTGTTGTCGAGGACGACCAGCAGCTCTGCCAGGCAGATGACAGCAAGAGCGATGAAGCGCCTGGTGCGTCGTTCCAACAGCACCGGTGGATCGACTATGGAGGTTGCCATAGTTCAGTAGTCAAACAGTAACTGTCACTCTTGGTAACACCTTATTGCGGCGATGTCCGACACATATTGGGCTGAATTGTGATCTGGGCCACAACAATTCGAGCGCGGAAGGGTTCCGTTCGCAGCCGTTTTGGCAGATGGGGGCTGGTTCAGCTACTCTGGACCGAAGTAATCGACGAGTTCGATGACTACCCAATCCGTTCTACCGAAGACCGTTGGTCGCTGCGCCCATTCGGGCGTGGTCGAAGGTCCGGCATCGAGCCGGCGGCCCACGCAGGGAGGACCGAGGCTGGGATTCGATCTGGGTCATGCCTGGGTCGATCACCTACTGCGCCCCGGAACGCTCTGCGTTCGGGGCGTTTGCTTTATCGCTGGATCCTTCGAGCGATCTGCAAGCAGTCGCTAGCGACCCCTGGTACTCGGCAGTTCGAATACGAACCGACATCCAGAGAGGAGGCGAAGTATGGCAAAACCCGAGAAGGTCACCGCGGTCGAGGAGATCACGGAGCAGTTCAAGAGCTCATCGGCCACCGTCATCACGGAATACCGTGGTCTGTCGGTCGGTAAGCTCACCGATCTGCGTCGCGCGCTCGGCGAAGGCGCTACCTACTCCGTCGCCAAGAACACCCTGGTCAAGCGGGCGGCTGCGGAAGCGGGCGTCGTTGGCCTGGACGACTTGTTCGTCGGACCGACCGCCATCGCCTTCATCAAGGGCGAGCCGGTCGACGCAGCGAAGGCCATCAAGACCTTCGCCAAGGACAACAAGGCGCTCATCATCAAGGGCGGGTACATGGACGGCGCCGCGCTGTCCGTTGCCGAGGTCGAGAAGATCGCCGACCTGGAGTCCCGCGAGGTGCTGCTGGCCAAGCTGGCCGGCGCGATGAAGGGCAACCTGGCGAAGGCTGCCGGTCTGTTCAACGCTCCCGCTTCGCAGGTGGCCCGCCTGGCTGCCGCGCTGCAGGAGAAGAAGCAGGCTGAAGAAGGCGGAGCTGCCGCCGAGTAACACCCCTTGCGGCAGGAGCGACGGGCCCGGAGGCGGCAGCGCCGGCGTAACCACGCAGGGCCCCGCGAGCGTCGCAAATTCAACACAGGGTGGATCGCGTGCGGCTCGCCCACATAGACAACCAACTACCGAAAGGAAACAACAATGGCCAACGTTGACGAACTGCTCGAGACCTTCGGCAACATGACCCTGCTCGAGCTGTCGGACTTCGTCAAGAAGTTCGAGGAGAAGTTCGAGGTCACCGCGGCTGCTCCGGTCGCCGTCGCCGCTGTCGGTGGCGCTGCCGCTCCGGCCGAGGCCGCCGAGGAGCAGGACGAGTTCGACGTCGTCCTCGAGGGTGCCGGCGACAAGAAGATCCAGGTCATCAAGGTGGTCCGTGAGATCGTCTCGGGCCTGGGCCTGAAGGAAGCCAAGGACCTCGTCGAGAGCGCCCCGAAGCCGATCCTGGAGAAGGTCGCCAAGGACGCCGCCGAGGCTGCCAAGGCGAAGCTGGAAGAGGCCGGCGCCAAGGTGTCCGTGAAGTAATTCGCGAGCTACTCGTCGAACGGGCGGTCCCCATTGGGGGCCGCCCGTTTGCGTTGTCATGACGCGTGCGACGGTAATGCGAATATTGCGAGTGATCCGGGGTTACTCTTCGGTCAGGTAAGGGTGTGCCGCGTCATGCTCATGGGTTACAGTGACCGCACCCACTGTGACGCGACACACCGTGATACCGAATAGCGCGGTTCGCCGGTGGGTGGCTCGCTGAGAATTTGTGGAGGTTGGCGTGGGCGTCGAGGTCAGGACCGAGGGTGTTACCAAATCCTTCGGTTCACAGCGAATTTGGCAGGATGTCTCCCTGACGCTGCCCTCCGGGGAGGTCAGCGCGCTGCTCGGCCCCTCGGGTACCGGTAAATCCGTCTTTCTGAAGTCGCTGATCGGTCTGCTGCGCCCTGAGCGCGGCTCCATCTTTATCGACGGCACCGATATCACTACTTGCTCCAATAAGGAGCTCTACGAAATCCGCAAGCTGTTCGGTGTGCTGTTCCAGGACGGCGCGCTGTTCGGCTCGATGAACCTGTTCGACAATGTCGCGTTCCCGTTGCGTGAGCACACCAAGAAGTCCGAGTCCGACATCAAGAAGATCGTGATGGAGAAGCTCGAGCTGACCGGTCTGCTGGGCGCGGAGGGCAAGCTGCCCGGTGAGATCTCCGGTGGTATGCGCAAGCGTGCCGGTCTGGCCCGCGCCCTGGTGTTGGACCCGCAGATCATCCTGGTCGACGAGCCGGACTCGGGTCTGGACCCGGTGCGTACCTCGTATCTGTCGCAGTTGCTGATCGATATCAACGCCCAGATCGACGCGACGATCCTGATCGTGACCCACAACATCAACCTGGCGCGGACGGTGCCCGACAACATCGGGATGCTGTTCCGTCGCTCGCTGGTGATGTTCGGTCCACGTGAGGTGCTGCTGACCTCGGAGGAGCCGGTGGTCAAACAGTTCCTCAACGGCCGCATGATCGGTCCGATCGGCATGTCCGAGGAAAAGGACGAGGCGCAGATGGCGCGCGAGCAGGCGCTCGTGGACGCCGGGCACCATCATGGTGGCGCCGAAGAGGTCGAGGGCATCATTCCGCAGATGCGGGCCACTCCCGGTATGCCGGTGCGCCAAGCGGTGCTTCGCCGTCAGGCGCGCGTCCGCGAAATCATGCACACCCTGCCGCACGCGGCCCAGGCCGCTATCCGTGAGTCACTTGAGCAGAGCGACGACACGCAGGTGATGGCGTACCAGAACAGCGAGCTGGGCGGATACCAGGGTGGGTCATTCGACACTACCGTGCGCCACAACACAACTAACGGGTAACATCTGCGATCGTGAATTCCACCCTGGCGCGATTGCGGACTCCAATGGAGTCGGGGTTTGGCCAGGCCGGCAACATCTTTGCGCTGTTCATCGACGTTATGCGCAAGACGTTCAAACGGCCTTTCCAGTTGCGCGAATTCATCGAGCAGTCGTGGTTCATCGCGAGTGTCTCGATCTTGCCAAGCGCATTGGTTGCCATCCCGTTCGGTGCGGTTGTCGCGCTGCAGACCGGCTCTTTGATCAAACAACTAGGCGCCGAATCGTTTACCGGCGCAACCAGCGTCCTGGCTACTGTCCAGCAGGCCGCCCCTGTGGTCACCGCGTTGATCATCGCGGGTGCGGCCGGATCGGCGGTCGCCGCAGACTTGGGCGCGCGCACCATCCGTGAGGAGATCGACGCGATGGAGGTGCTCGGCATCGACCCGGTGCAGCGCCTGGTCGTGCCGCGCGTGCTCGGCATGATGTTGGTCGCGCTACTGCTCAACGGTCTGGTGTCGGTGGTCGGCATCGCGGGCGGCTACTTCTTCAACGTGCTGCTGCAGGGCGGCACACCGGGTGCCTACCTCGCTTCGTTCTCCGCGCTGGCCCAGCTGCCGGACTTGTGGATCGGCGAGATCAAGGCCTTGGTATTCGGTCTGATCGCAGGCGTGATCGCCGCGTACAAGGGGTTGCATCCCAAAGGGGGCCCGAAAGGAGTCGGAGACGCGGTGAACCAATCCGTGGTTATCACCTTCATGGTTCTGTTCTTCGTGAACTTGATCCTGACACTGGTGTATTTGCAGGTCGTCCCCGCCAAGGGCGCCTGACCCGTGGCCACCTCGTACCGTCCCCCGGTCTTGGCGAAATCCGCCCGCCGGGCCCGTGAGATCGCGCGCCTGCCAGTGAATGTCATCGATCGCGCCGGCGATCAGATGTCGTTCTATTCCAAGGCCATCGCCTGGATTCCGCGCACCGCGGTGCACTACCGCAAGGAGGTCATGCGGCTGCTCGCCGAGGTGACCTTCGGCAGTGGTGCGCTGGCCGTCATCGGCGGCACCATCGGCGTCATCGTGTTCATGTCCGGCTCGGTCGGCGTCGTCGTCGGCCTGCAGGGCTTCAAGGCCTTGGATTCGCTCGGCAGCTCGGTGCTGACCGGCTTCCTCACCGCCTACATCAATACGCGTGAGATCGCGCCGCTGGTCGCGGCGCTCGCGCTATCGGCAACGGTGGGTTGTGGTTTTACCGCCCAGCTCGGCGCGATGCGGATCTCCGAGGAGATCGATGCGCTCGAGGTGATGGCGGTGCCGGGTGTGCCGTTCCTGGTCACCACCCGGGTGATCGCGGGCTTCCTCGCGGTCATCCCGCTCTACATCGTGGGCCTGCTGGGCACATTCCTGGCGTCGCGAATGATCAGCATCTGGTTCAACGGACAATCCAGTGGTTCCTATGACCACTATTTCAGTCTGTTCCTGCCACCAGAAGACGTCTTGTATTCATTCATCAAAGTATTGGTCTTCGCGTTCGTAATCATCATGGTGCATTGCTATTACGGCTTCAATGCCACCGGTGGACCGGCCGGTGTCGGCGTCGCGGTGGGTCGCGCGGTGCGCGCGGCGATCGTGCTCGTGAATGTGCTCGATTTCTTCCTGAGCCTCGCCATCTGGGGCACCACCACGACAGTGCGGGTTGCTGGATGAGCGAGCGCGTCATCGAAATGGGAGCGGCAATGAGGTGCCGTCATGAGTAATAGCGTGCAGATGTGGCGCGCGACGGAGAAATTGCGCGTCCGGCTGCTCGGTATCGCATTCTTCGTGGTCTGCGCACTATTCCTGGTCACGACGGTCGCGATCTACAACAAGGCGTTCGTCGATACCGTCCGGGTCGAACTGATCACCGACAGCGTGGGAAATGCGTTGACCCGGAATGCCGATGTGAAGGTGCGCGGCGTCAATGTCGGCGAGGTCAGGTCCAGCCGGTCCGAGGGCGGCAAGGTGACCCTCGACCTCGCGATCAATCCCGGTAAGGCCGAGCAGATTCCGGTCAATGCGACGGCCCGGCTGCTGCCGAAGACGCTGTTCGGCGAGCGCTATGTGGATCTGGTCATTCCGGACGAGCCGAGTAAGCAGCACCTGACCGAGGGCGTGACCCTGCATCAGGACACCAGCGGCAATGCCATCGAGATCAGCAAGCTGCTCGACGATGTGCTGCCGCTGCTGCAGGCGATTCCGCCGCAGGATCTCGCCTCGACGCTCGGCGCACTGTCCCAAGCGCTTTCGGGTCAGGGTCTGGCGCTCGGTGAGTCGGTGGAGAAGTTGGATCACATCTTCCGTGAGGTCAACGGGGTCATGCCGGATCTCAAGCAGGATCTGGTGAGCTTCGCCGATGTTGCCGCCACCTATTCCGACGCCCTGCCGCAGCTGGTCGACGCGTTCGACAACCTGCGCACGACCAACGCGACCATCGTGCAGCGCCGCTCGCAGATCGACACCCTGCTGGCCACGCTGAACCCGACCGCTGCTACCACCGCGGACTTCCTGATCGCCAATCGCGACAACATCATCGATGTGGCCGCCGATTCGCGGCCCGCGCTGGAACAGCTGGCAACCTACTCGCCGAACTACGCCTGCGCGCTGGCGAATTTCGCCAAGATGAAGCCGCGCATCGACCAGCTGATGGGTATGGGCACCAAGCGGCCCGGCTCGCGAGTCAGCATCGAGCTGACCAACACCCGCGGCAAGTACCTGCCCAACCAGGACGAGCCGCGCTGGCTGGACACCCGTGGACCTTGGTGCGTGCCGGAATACCCGGTCTTCACCGATCCCGGCCAGTACACCGGCGGACCGAACAACGACGGTTCCTACGCGGTGCCGAGCCGCAATCCGGGTGACCAGGACAGCGGCAAGCTGTCGGCGCCGCAGTTCGGCATGTACCCGGCCGCGAATGTGCCGACCACGGCCGGTTCGCCGGCCGAACAGCAGACCCTCGGCACGATCTACGGTGCGGCGAACGGTGTTTCGCCCGACCAGGTGCCCGGCTGGGTCACCAGGATCGGTGCACCCGCATTCCGCGGCAGCGAGGTGAGCGTGCGATGAAGCAACAGATGCGCGGCCTCGGCGGGCCGCTGACCAAGCTCATCATCTTCGTCGTCGTCACGCTGTTGGCGACGACGATCCTCGGGCTGTCGATCGCCAACTACACCGGTGGCGGCACCGCGTTCAAGGCGCGCTTCTCCGATGTCACCTCGGTCAATACCGGTGACGAGGTGCGCATCGCCGGTGTCCGGGTCGGCAAGGTCACCAGCGTCAAGATCGTGGACAAGCGTCAGGCCGAGGTCGGATTCGAACTCACCGACCGCGATTGGCTGCCCGCCTCGACGACGGCGACCATCAAGTACCGCAACCTGGTCGGCCAGCGCTATATCGCGCTCGAACAGGGCACGGGCGAGCAGGGCCGCAAACTCAACAAGGGTGCGACCATCGGGCTCGAGCACACCAGGCCCGCACTGAACCTGACCACACTGTTCAACGGCTTCCGTCCGCTGTTCCAGACGCTGACCGCCGATGACGTGAACAAGCTGTCCTACGAGATCATCCAGGTCTTCCAGGGGGAGCAGGGCACCATCCACGATCTGGTGGCGACCACCGCGAACCTGACGAACAAGATCGCCGACAAGGACGCGGTCATCGGTGATCTGGTGCGCAATCTGACGGCCGTACTCAATGCGGTCAACGAGCGCGAGGGCCAGTTCGATCAGCTGATCGTCAATACCGAGGCACTGGTCAGCGGACTGGCCGCCGAACGCGACACCATCGGCAGCTCGATCACCTCGCTCGGCAATCTGGCCTCGGCCACCGCGGATCTGCTGGTGCCGACCCGCCCGACGCTGCAGGGTTCGATCGCCGGGCTCAGCCAGTTCACCGGCACCCTCGACGAGCGCAAGGACGAAGTGAATACGGCGCTGACGAATCTGCCGATCAAGATGGAGAAGCTCGGCCGCGCAGGCAGTTACGGCTCCTGGTTCCAGTTCTATCTGTGCGGTATCGACATCGTGGTCGGACCGGGCGCGGTTGATGCGCCGCAGCTCAACCTCCCGGCCGGGCTGCCGACGGTCAACCAGCCGCTCTACACCAATGCCGCGCCGCGCTGCCAGGGGAAGGGTGGTCACTGATGGACGACCGGATCCTGCTCGGCAAGCGCAGCCCCGCGTTCCTGGGTGTGCTCGGCCTGGCCATGGTGCTGCTCGTGACGATCTCCGCGTTCTTCCTGGACAAGTTGCCGATCATCGGCGCGGGCACCAAATACACCGCGCAGTTCTCCGAGGCCGCGGGCCTCAAGAAGGGCAATGAGGTTCGCATCGCCGGTGTGAAGGTCGGTGCGGTATCGAATGTCCGGCTCGACGGCAATAAGGTGCTCGTCGACTTCCGCACCCAGGACGCGTGGATCGGCAACGAAACCACCGCCTCGATCCAGATCAAGACCGTGCTCGGCCAGAAGTACTTGGCGCTGGATCCGAAGGGCTCCGAGCCCGCCGATCCGAGCAAGGTGATTCCGCTGTCGCGCACGGTATCTCCGTACGACGTGGTGGACGCGTTCAGTGATGCGGCCAAGAACATCGACCAGATCGATACCGCGCAGCTGGCCACCAGCATGCGGGTGCTCTCGGAGGCGTTCGAGACCACACCTCCGGAGATCCGCAACTCCATCGACGGTGTGGCCCGGCTCTCGGAAACCTTGGGCAAGCGCGATGAGGAGCTCAAGAAGCTGTTCGCAGCGACCAGGCAGACCACCGGTGTGCTCGCCGACCGCAATCAGCAGTTCGAACGCCTGCTGGCCAACGGCGGACAGTTGTTGGCCGAGTTGAACATTCGTCAGCAGTCGATCGCCCAGCTGCTCACCGGTGCCAAGACGGTCTCGGCCGAACTGAGCGCGCTGGTCGCCGATAACGAGAAGCAGATGGGTACGGCATTGACCAACCTCGAGGCCGCCATCGACCTGCTCAACAAGAACCAGCAGAACATTTCCAAGACGCTGGAACTCGCGGCGCCGTTCTACGGCCTCTACGCCAATGTGCTCGGTACCGGTCGCTGGTTCGACGCCGTGATCGTGAACCTGCTCCCGCCCGGTCTGCCGGAGATTCCGGGTGATCGGCCGCCGGTGCGCACCATGGGAGGTAACTGACATGGGGGTGAACTGGCCTCGTAAGGAGCCGCTCACCGCGATGCGGACCTCGCGTCGCGGCACCAAGGTGACCATCGCGATCGGCCTGATCGCGGCGCTGGTCCTGGCCGGTGTCCTCTGGTGGCTTTTCGACCGGATGACCACGACCAAGATCACCGCCTACTTCGACCGCTCGGTCGGCATCTACGAAGGTTCGGATGTGCGCATCCTCGGTGTGCCGGTGGGCAAGGTGGATTCCGTCGAGCCGCAAGGCGAGCAGGTCAAGGTGGTGATGAGCGTCGACCGTAGCTTCGACGTGCCCGCCGATGCCAAGGCCGCGCAGATCACGCCGTCGATCGTGTCCGACCGCTACATCCAGCTGACCCCGGCCTACTCCGGCGGACCGAAAATGGGGCGCAACGCGACCATTCCGCGCAGCAACACGGTCACCCCGGTCGAGGTCGACCAGCTGTACAAGAGCATCACCGAACTCTCTGATGCGTTGGGCCCCAACGGCGCCAACGCCCAGGGCGCGGTGAACCAACTGGTGCGCACCTCGGCCGCGAATCTGGCGGGCAACGGAGAGGCGTTGGCCAACAGCATCACTCAGCTCTCGCGCGCGGCGCGGTACCTCGGCGATGCCCGCGGCGATATCTTCGACACCGTCAAGAATCTGCAGACCTTCGTCACCATGCTGGCCCAGAACGACCAGCAGGTGCGGCAATTCAATGCCCAGCTCGCGGATCTGTCGACCTTCCTCGCGGGGGAACGCCAGGATCTCGGTGCGGCGTTGAACCTGCTTTCGGTCGCACTCGGCGATGTCGCCAGATTCATCGATGAGAACCGGGATCTGGTCCAGCAGAATGCCCAGGGCCTGACCACGCTCACTGCGACGCTGGCCAAGCAGCGCGACGATCTGGCCGCGGCACTGCCGGTGTTGCCGCTGGCGCTGAGCAACCTGATCAATATCCACAATGCCGAATCCGGCACCCTCGATATGCGCGCCAACTTCACCGATCTGCAGGATCCGTTCGGTGCGGTGTGCAAGATGCTGGATCTGAGCAAGTTGATGCCGGGCGATCCGAAGTTCGAGGCGCTCGGCAAGCAGATGCGCCCGATTCTGGATCACTGCAAGGAGATCACCGATCAGATCACCGCCGGTGTGAAGACGCCGACGCTGATCCTGCCTTTCGGCATCCTCAGCAATGACAACCAGCAGCGCGATCCGGTGCCCGGGACGGTTCCCGGCACCCCGTCCGATCAACTTCCGCCGTCGCAGGGAGGTGGCCAGCGATGAACACGCGAATTCGTTCCGCGGCACGCACTCTCGCCGTTGCGACTGCTCGCAGGTCGCTCGAAAGGGTCCGCGTCGCGACTGCTCGCAGGTCGCTCGAGATGGTCAGCGCGGTGCTGGCGGTCGGCATGAGCACGGTCCTGGTGACCTCGTGCTCGTCCGAGGGTATCTACGCGGTGCCGCTGCCCGGCGGCGCCGATGTCGGCGACCATCCGATGACCATCGATATCCGGTTCGACGATGTGCTCGATCTGGTGCCGCAGTCCGCGATCAAGGTCGAGGGTGTGGCGGTCGGCCGCGTCGAGAAGATCGCCCTGGCACCGGACGGCTGGACCGCCAGTGTGCGCGCCCTGGTGAACTCCTCGGTCGATCTGCCCGCCAATGCGCGGGCCGAGGTGCGGCAGTCGAATCTGCTCGGCGAGAAGTTCATCGAGCTGTCCAAGCCGGCCGAGGAACCCGACAGCAAGAAGCTCGCCAATGGTTCGGTCATCCCGGCCGACCACACCAGGCACGCGACCGAGATCGAGCAGGTGCTCGGTGCGCTCTCGTTGCTGCTCAACGGTGGCGGCGTCGCGCAGCTGCAGCCCATCGTCACGGAGCTGAACAAGACGCTCGGCGGCCGCGAGGAGCGGGTGCGCTCGCTGCTGGATCAGGCCAATACCCTGATCGGCGGGCTGAACGAGCAGGTCGACGACATCACAAGGGCCATCGACGGACTCGCCACGCTGAGCGGTCGGGTGAGCACCCAGACCGATCAGATCAGCAAGATCATCGATGAACTGCCGCAGGGCATCAAGATCCTGAACGAGCAACGGCCACAACTGATTTCGCTGCTGCAGCAGCTGGATCGGGTGGGCCAGGCCGGATTCGACGTGTTGAACCACTCGAAGGACGACCTGATCAAGGATCTGACCTCGCTGCGCCCGACACTGCAGGAACTCGGCAAGGCCGCACCGGATCTGGTTACCGCGCTGCCGCTGGTGCCGACCTATCCGTTCCCGGACTCGACGCTGGAGGGCACTTTCGGCGGTCAGGTGAACACCTGGCTCTCGGTGGACCAGCAGATCGGTGTCACGCTCAGCAATCTCGGTGTCGGCAAGGGTGATCCGGTGTACATCCCGCCGGCCTACGGCCCCGAGGTTCCAGTGAATCCGACCAACCCGTACTACGGCGGCAATGGTCCGCGCCCGGGTTGGCCGACGGTATCGCTGCTGCCACTGCCGCCCAATATTCCGCGCTACCCCGCTGGCCTGCCGCAGCTGCCTGCCGATCCGCTCGGGGCGATTCTCGACCAGATCGGAGGTGGTCAGCGATGAGCCGTCTGGTGCGTTACCAGCTGGTCGCGTTCGCCGTGATCGCGGTGCTCGGCGTCGTCTTCGTCGGCGCAAAATACGTCCGGCTCGATCACATGCTCGGCATCGGCGAGTACAACGTGAAGGTCGACGCCAAGCAGACCGGCGGCATCTACAAGGGCGCCGAGGTGACCTACCGCGGCGTCCCGGTCGGCCGGGTCGGCAATCTCGAACTCACCGATTCGGGTGTGGCGATCGACCTGGTACTCGATTCGAATGCGCCGAAGATTCCGGAGTCGGCCAAGGCGGTGATCGCCAACCGTTCGGCCATCGGTGAGCAGTACGTCGATCTGCAGCCCGATGCCGACCGCGGACCGTATCTGCGCGACGGTTCGGTCATCACCTCGGCGACGACCCCGATTTCGGTCGAGCAGCTGGTCCAGAGCGTGGACACCTTCACCCGCTCGGTCGATCTCACCGCGCTGAACACCACCGTCACCGAACTCGGCAAGGCATTCGACGGCAAGGGCGACGACCTCAAGGTCTTCATCGATTCGCTGAACAAGTTCACCGCCACGTTCAACGACACCCTGCCGCAGACGATCCAGCTGATCCGCGACGGCCGGATCGCACTGGGCACCCAGGCCGAACAGTCGGGCTACATCCGGCAGTTCAGCCAGGGCCTCGACGAACTCACCGCCCAGCTGCGCTCCAGCGATCCGGATATCCGGCGGCTCATCGGCACCGGCACCGATGCCGGCCAGCAGATCACCGCACTGCTGAACGAGAGCGGCGGCGCCCTCACCGAGGATCTGACCAACCTGCGTCAGCTGCTGGTGTCCATCTCGCCGAAGTTCTACGCGCTGCGCCCGCTGCTGCAGATGCTGCCGCAGCTGTCCATCGGCGCGTCGTCAACCGCGCCCGGCGACGGCACCAGTCACTTCGGCCTGGTGCTCGAGGCGAACAACCCGCCCGCGTGCACCCAGGGCTACGAGGGCACCAAGGCGATCCTCGACCAGATGAAGCGGGAGAATCCGGACTTCGACGACACCCGCGACGAGTTCCCGTTCAACAAGGACGCGAAATGCACTGTGCCGTTCGGTAATCCGACCGCGGTGCGCGGCGGAATGCGCGCCGATCTGGCGGATCCGAGCATTGTGCAGCCCTGGGATGCCAACCCCAAGACCGATCCCGAGAAGCTGAATCTGAACCCGATCGCCGTACAGATGGCCACCCTGTTGGGGGTCACGCCCAAGCGGTGAACAGGACCTACGCGGCTACGCCGCAGTAACAATAGTTAGGGTGTCTGGCCGTGAGTGAGCGAAGCGAACGAACCGAGAACACTGCGCCCATGATGGGCACGACCGTGCCGAGCTTTGGCGAGGTACGGTCGTGAGCATCGACATGTCCAAGGAAACGCCGGCGGTGCCCGGCTCCGATTCCACGGAAGCCGATGCCGCAGCGCATGACGCGACGGCATCGGATCCTGTGCGCCCGGAGGTCGCGTCCGCTGATGCACCCCGCGGACGACTCACCGTCACCATGGTCGCGGCCGCCGCGCTGGTCGTCGCGTTGATCGCCGCGGTCTGGTTCGGCACCGGCTGGGTGCGCGCGGCCTTCTTCACCGACGGTCCGCGCGTCGAGGCGCGCGATACCGCGCTCGCCGATGCCAGGCAGGCCGCGATCAACCTGATGTCGCTGGATCCCAATGATGTCGACGGTTCGATCAAGCTGATCCAGTCGTCGATGACCGGATCGTTGCTCGACGATGCCACCAAGACCCAGGAGCAGTTCCGCGAGCAGGCCACGCAGGCGAAGACCAGGCTGGAGTCCAAGGTCATCGGCTCCTCGCTGACCGCGCTGAACTCCGAGCGCGACCACGCCTCCGCGCTCATCGTGCTGCAGACCACCAGGACCGTCCCGGATGTCGCGCCGTACTCCTACCGTCAGACCTGGGCGCTTGATCTGGTCAAGCAGGGTGAGGTCTGGAAGGCCGAGAAGGCGAGTCCGTTGAGTCAGCCGATCCCCCTGAATCAGCCGACTGCCGCACAGCCCGGTGCAACGCCGTCCGCGGGCGCGACGCCCAAGCCCGGATCGTAGGAGAACCCGTCATGGCATCTCGTCGACCAGTCAATCGGGTCACTCCCCGCAACCGTCCCACTGTCGGCCGCACGGCGGCGAACACCGGCTCGGTCACCGCGCGCCGCAGCAACCGCGCGGCCGACGAAGCGACCCCGAAGCGCCGGACGAAGGTCGCCGGTAGCGCGGAACCGGTCCGTCCGGTTCCGCAGCCGGCCGGGCCGTCGCGGCCGTGGTCGCAGCGGCTGCGTCCGGGCGCCGGGTGGGGCGTGGTCGCGGCCCTTCTTCTCGTCGCTGTGCTGCTGGGTGCCTTCGCCGCGGTCGCGGCGTTCCGTCCCGGCATCGACGATTCCAACGAGGCCTATGTGGACAGCAAGGCCACCGAAGAGGTGACCGCGGCTGCCTCACACGCGTTGAAGACGATCTACGCCTATGACGTGAACAAGCTCGACGGTTACAAGGATGCGGTGCACGGTGTCGTCACCGGGCAGATGCTCGCCGATTTCGACAAGTACGCCGATACCAATCTCGCCGCCCTGAAACAGGCGCAGACCAGCGCCGATGCCCTCGCTGACCCGATCGGGGTGACCTTGCTCACCCAGGACAGGGCCGAGCTGCTGGTGAACTTCGTGGTCAGCGCGAACAAGAACGGCGTAGCCCAGCAGAGCGCCTCCGGCCCGATCGTGCTGAAAATGCAGAAGGTGGACGGCAAGTGGCTGGCCGCGGCCATCGTCGACCAGTGATTTCGGCGGCATAAGCCCAGCGGGGCAGGTGATCTGGCTGATCACCGGGTCGGGCCCGCCACTTGACGAGTTTCGCCGGACACGTCACGCTATTCACAACAGCGGCAGCTGTCACAGTGGCTTCTCGCGCCCCGTGGCTCCCGACGCAGCCAGCGATTCGGACCCGGAATGCGGCCATAACGGTCACGGCGCGCCGCCACGCGGAGGCTTGTTCGGGTGGTACTTTGACACCACCTTGCGTATGGGTGTACGGTTGGACGTTGCGCTGGCTGCCTCCTGTCCATACCTCGATTTGCACACGTAAGTTCCACCTTCCGGTGTTACTTCCGTTGGTGCCTGTTCGGGTTTCGTTCGGGTTGTATCCAGCGGAATTCGTAGCAGACAAGCGACGGTCGCGGACCACCACGCGACGCGCGTGAGGTGCTGGAAGGACGCATCTTGGCAGTCTCCACCCAGACCAAGGCAGTTGCCGGAATCCCCGGAGCCCCGTTGCGGGTGTCTTTCGCGAAGATCCGTGAACCCTTGGAGGTGCCCGGACTTCTCGATCTACAGACCGACTCATTTGCATGGTTGATCGGCTCGCCCTCGTGGCGTGAGAAAGCCGCGGCTCGCGGCGACGGCGGACTAACGGGCGGTCTGGAGGAGGTGCTCGAGGAGCTCTCGCCGATCGAGGACTTCTCCGGCTCGATGTCCCTTTCCTTCTCGGATCCTCGTTTCGAGGAGGTCAAGGCCTCCATCGACGAGTGCAAAGACAAGGACATGACCTACGCGGCGCCGTTGTTCGTGACCGCCGAGTTCATCAACAACAACACCGGTGAGATCAAGAGCCAGACGGTCTTCATGGGTGATTTCCCGATGATGACCGATAAGGGCACGTTCATCATCAACGGCACCGAGCGCGTCGTCGTTTCGCAGCTGGTGCGTTCGCCGGGTGTGTACTTCGATCACAGCGTCGACAAGGGCACCGAGAAGGATCTGCACAGTGTGCGGGTCATTCCGTCGCGTGGCGCTTGGCTGGAGTTCGATGTCGACAAGCGCGACACCGTCGGTGTGCGCATCGACCGCAAGCGTCGTCAGCCGGTCACCGTGCTGCTGAAGGCACTGGGTTGGACCACCGAGGAGATCGTCGAGCGCTTCGGCTTCTCCGAGATCATGATGTCGACCCTGGAGAAGGACAACACCGCCGGTCAGGACGAGGCGCTGCTGGACATCTACCGCAAGCTGCGTCCGGGCGAGCCGCCGACCAAGGAGTCCGCGCAGACCCTGCTGGAGAACCTGTTCTTCAAGGAGAAGCGTTACGACCTGGCGCGCGTCGGTCGCTACAAGATCAACAAGAAGCTGGGCATCCACCTCGGCGAACCGATCACCGCATCGGTGCTCACCAAGGAAGACATCGTCAGCACGATCGAGTACCTGGTGCGTCTGCACTCCGGTGATCGTGTGATGACCGCGCCCGGCGGCGAAGAGGTACCGGTCGAGGTCGACGACATCGACCACTTCGGCAACCGTCGCCTGCGCACCGTCGGCGAGCTGATCCAGAACCAGATCCGGGTCGGCCTTTCCCGCATGGAGCGTGTGGTCCGCGAGCGGATGACCACCCAGGACGTCGAGGCCATCACGCCGCAGACCCTGATCAACATCCGTCCCGTCGTGGCCGCGATCAAGGAGTTCTTCGGAACCTCGCAGCTGTCGCAGTTCATGGACCAGAACAACCCGCTGTCGGGTCTGACCCACAAGCGTCGCCTCTCGGCGCTCGGCCCGGGTGGTCTGTCCCGTGAGCGCGCCGGTCTGGAAGTCCGCGACGTGCACACCTCGCACTACGGCCGCATGTGCCCGATCGAGACCCCGGAAGGCCCGAACATCGGCCTGATCGGTTCGCTTTCGGTGTACGCGCGGGTCAACCCGTTCGGCTTCATCGAGACGCCGTACCGCAAGGTGGTCGACGGCAAGGTCACCGATGAGGTCAAGTACCTCACCGCCGACGAAGAGGACCGCCACGTCCGTGCGCAGGCCAACTCGCCGGTCGACGTCGACGGCCGCTTCCTCGAGGAGCGCGTGCTCTGCCGCCGGGGCAACGACGAGAACGAACTCGTTCCCGCCTCCGAGGTCGACTACATGGATGTTTCGCCGCGCCAGATGGTTTCGGTCGCGACCGCGATGATTCCGTTCCTCGAGCACGACGACGCCAACCGTGCCCTCATGGGTGCGAACATGCAGCGCCAGGCCGTGCCGCTGATCCGTTCCGAATCCCCGATCGTGGGTACCGGTATGGAGCTGCGTGCCGCGGTCGACGCCGGTGACGTCGTGGTGAACGAGAAGTCCGGTGTGGTGGAAGAGGTTTCGGCCGATTACGTCACCGTGATGGCCGACGACGGCACCCGCAAGAGCTACCGGATGCGCAAGTTCGCGCGCTCGAACCAGGGCACCTGTGCGAACCAGCGGCCGATCGTGGACGAGGGTCAGCGCGTCGAGTCCGGTCAGGTACTCGCCGATGGTCCCTGCACCGAGAACGGTGAAATGGCGCTCGGCAAGAACCTGCTTGTGGCGATCATGCCGTGGGAGGGCCACAACTACGAGGACGCGATCATCCTGTCGCAGCGCCTCGTGGAAGAGGACGTGCTCACCTCGATCCACATCGAAGAGCACGAAATCGACGCCCGCGACACCAAGCTCGGCGCCGAGGAGATCACCCGGGACATCCCGAACGTCTCCGACGAGGTCCTCGCGGACCTGGACGAGCGCGGCATCGTGCGCATCGGCGCCGAGGTTCGCGACGGCGACATCCTGGTCGGCAAGGTCACCCCGAAGGGTGAGACCGAGCTGACCCCGGAGGAGCGGCTGCTGCGCGCGATCTTCGGTGAGAAGGCGCGCGAAGTGCGCGATACCTCGCTGAAGGTGCCGCACGGTGAGTCCGGCAAGGTCATCGGCATCCGCGTGTTCTCGCGCGAGGACGACGACGATCTGCCTCCGGGCGTCAACGAGCTGGTCCGGGTGTACGTGGCGCAGAAGCGCAAGATCCAGGACGGCGACAAGCTGGCCGGCCGCCACGGCAACAAGGGTGTCATCGGCAAGATCCTCCCGACCGAGGACATGCCGTTCATGCCCGATGGCACCCCGGTGGACATCATCCTGAACACCCACGGTGTGCCGCGTCGTATGAACATCGGCCAGATCTTGGAGACCCACCTCGGGTGGATCGGCAAGGCGGGTTGGGATGTCGGCGCCGGTGCGGACGGTGGTTCCCGTCCGGACTGGGCCAAGGCACTGCCGGAGGAGATGCTGGCGGCCCCGGCCGAGTCCAACATCGCCACCCCGGTGTTCGACGGCGCTCGTGAAGAGGAGCTGACCGGTCTGCTCGCCTCGACCCTGCCGAACCGCGACGGTGAGCGCATGGTCGACGACAACGGCAAGGCGACGCTGTTCGACGGGCGTTCCGGTGAGCCCTTCCCGTACCCGGTGGCCGTCGGCTACATGTACATCCTGAAGCTGCACCACTTGGTCGACGACAAGATCCACGCCCGTTCGACCGGTCCGTACTCGATGATCACCCAGCAGCCGCTCGGTGGTAAGGCGCAGTTCGGTGGTCAGCGCTTCGGTGAGATGGAGTGCTGGGCAATGCAGGCCTACGGCGCCGCCTACACACTGCAGGAACTGCTCACCATCAAGTCCGACGACGTGGTCGGTCGCGTGAAGGTGTACGAGGCGATCGTCAAGGGCGAGAACATTCCGGAGCCGGGCATTCCGGAGTCGTTCAAGGTGCTCCTGAAGGAGCTCCAGTCGCTGTGCCTCAACGTCGAGGTGCTGTCTTCGGACGGCGCGGCGATCGAGATGCGCGACGGCGATGATGAGGATCTGGAGCGCGCGGCCGCGAACCTGGGCATCAACCTGTCCAGGAACGAAGCCGCGACCGTCGACGATCTGGCGAACTAGGCGGTAGGGCCGGATGGCGTGCACGCCGACGACATCCGGCCTCCGCGCTCGACCAACTAGTGAACTTTTTGCTCGAATTCGACCCGAATAGGGGAAAGGAAGTTACGTGCTAGACGTCAACTTCTTCGATGAACTCCGGATCGGTCTGGCCACCGCCGAAGACATCCGCCAGTGGTCCTTCGGCGAGGTGAAGAAGCCGGAGACCATCAACTACCGCACGCTCAAGCCCGAGAAGGACGGCCTGTTCTGCGAGAAGATCTTCGGTCCCACCCGCGACTGGGAGTGCTACTGCGGTAAGTACAAGCGCGTCCGCTTCAAGGGCATCATCTGTGAGCGCTGTGGCGTCGAGGTGACTCGCGCCAAGGTGCGCCGTGAGCGGATGGGCCACATCGAGCTGGCCGCTCCGGTTACCCACATCTGGTACTTCAAGGGCGTGCCTTCGCGCCTCGGGTACCTGCTCGACCTGGCGCCGAAGGATCTGGAAAAGATCATCTACTTCGCTGCCTACGTCATCGTCGGCGTCGACGAGGAGCTGCGTCACAACGAGCTCTCCACGCTCGAGGCCGAGATGGAGGTCGAGAAGAAGGCGGTCGCCGATCAGCGCGACGCCGATCTCGAGGCCCGCGCCCAGAAGCTCGAGGCCGATCTGGCCGAGCTCGAGGCCGAGGGTGCCAAGTCCGATGTCCGCCGCAAGGTCAAGGACGGCGGCGAGCGCGAGATGCGTCAGCTGCGCGACCGCGCCCAGCGCGAGCTGGATCGGCTCGACGAGATCTGGAACACCTTCACCAAGCTGTCGGTCAAGCAGCTCATCGTCGACGAGGTGCTCTACCGCGAGCTGATCGACCGCTACGGCGAGTACTTCACCGGGGCCATGGGTGCGGAGTCCATCCAGAAGCTGATGGAGAACTTCGACATCGACGCCGAGGCCGAATCGCTGCGCGAGACCATCCGCAGCGGTAAGGGCCAGAAGAAGCTGCGCGCGCTCAAGCGGCTCAAGGTTGTCGCGGCCTTCCAGTCCAACGGCAACTCGCCCATGGGCATGGTGCTCGACGCCGTTCCGGTGATTCCGCCGGAGCTGCGCCCGATGGTTCAGCTCGACGGTGGCCGCTTCGCCACCTCCGACCTGAACGACCTGTATCGCCGCGTGATCAACCGCAACAACCGCCTCAAGCGACTGATCGATCTCGGCGCGCCCGAGATCATCGTCAACAACGAGAAGCGGATGCTGCAGGAGTCCGTTGACGCACTCTTCGACAACGGTCGCCGCGGCCGCCCGGTCACCGGACCGGGTAACCGCCCGCTGAAGTCGCTGAGCGATCTGCTCAAGGGTAAGCAGGGTCGTTTCCGTCAGAACCTGCTCGGTAAGCGCGTCGACTACTCGGGCCGTTCGGTCATCGTCGTCGGTCCGCAGCTGAAGCTGCACCAGTGCGGTCTGCCCAAGCTGATGGCGCTGGAGCTGTTCAAGCCGTTCGTGATGAAGCGTCTGGTCGATCTGAACCACGCGCAGAACATCAAGTCCGCCAAGCGGATGGTCGAGCGGCAGCGTCCTCAGGTGTGGGATGTCCTCGAAGAGGTCATCGCCGAACACCCGGTGCTGCTGAACCGTGCGCCCACCCTGCACCGCCTCGGCATCCAGGCCTTCGAGCCGCAGCTGGTGGAAGGTAAGGCCATCCAGCTGCACCCGCTGGTCTGTGAGGCGTTCAACGCCGACTTCGACGGTGACCAGATGGCCGTGCACCTGCCGCTGTCGGCGGAGGCGCAGGCCGAGGCCCGCATCCTGATGCTGTCCTCGAACAACATCCTGTCGCCTGCCTCGGGTCGTCCGCTGGCCATGCCGCGTCTGGACATGGTGACCGGTCTGTACTACCTGACCCGCCTGGAAGAGGGCGCGAAGGGCGAGTACCAGGCGGCCACCAAGGACGCACCGGAGCAGGGCGTGTACTCCTCGCCCGCCGAGGCGCAGATGGCGGTGGACCGTGGTGAGCTCACCGTGCGTTCGCTGATCAAGGTGCGTCTCACCGACCAGCGCCCGCCGAAGGCTATCGAGGCGGAGCTGTTCCCGGACGGCTGGAACCGCGGGGACGCGTGGATCGCCGAGACCACCCTCGGTCGCGTGCTGTTCAACGAGCTGCTCCCGGCGGACTACGCGTTCATCAACGAGCAGATGCCGAAGAAGCGTCAGGCCACGATCATCAACGATCTGGCCGAGCGCTACCCGATGATCGTGGTCGCGCAGACCGTCGACAAGCTGAAGGACGCGGGCTTCTACTGGGCCACCCGTTCCGGCGTGACGGTCTCGATGTCGGACGTGCTCGTTCCGCCGGAGAAGACCGAGATCATGGAGCGCTACGAGGCGCAGTCCGATCAGATCGAGAAGAAGTACCAGCGTGGTGCGCTCGATCACCAGGAGCGCAACAACGCCCTGGTCAAGATCTGGCAGGAAGCGACCGAAGAGGTCGGTAAGGCGCTGCGTTCGCACTACCCGGCCGACAACCCGATCATCACGATCGTCGACTCGGGCGCAACCGGTAACTTCACCCAGACTCGTACCCTCGCCGGTATGAAGGGCCTGGTTACCAACCCGAAGGGTGAGTTCATCCCGCGGCCGATCAAGTCCTCGTTCCGTGAGGGCCTGACGGTTCTGGAGTACTTCATCAACACCCACGGTGCGCGTAAGGGTCTGGCCGACACCGCGCTGCGTACCGCCGACTCGGGTTACCTGACCCGTCGTCTGGTGGACGTCTCGCAGGACGTCATCGTGCGTGAGCACGACTGCGCCACCGAGCGCGGCATCGTGGTGCCGATCGCAGAGAAGCAGCTCGACGGTTCGCTCATCCGGGACGCGCACGTGGAAACCTCCGCGTACGCCCGGACGCTCGCATCGGACGCGATGGACGCCAAGGGCAACGTTGTCGTGGCGAAGGGCGCCGACCTCGGCGACCCGGCCATCGAGGCGCTGCTCGACGCCGGTATCACCGAGGTGAAGGTCCGCTCCGTGCTGACCTGCACCACCGGCACCGGCGTCTGCGCGACCTGCTACGGCCGCTCCATGGCGACCGGCAAGCTGGTCGACATCGGTGAGGCCGTCGGTATCGTCGCCGCCCAGTCCATCGGTGAGCCCGGTACTCAGCTGACCATGCGTACCTTCCACCAGGGTGGTGTC
This sequence comes from Nocardia sp. NPDC049526, assembly GCF_044465765.1. Lineage (NCBI taxonomy): Bacteria > Bacillati > Actinomycetota > Actinomycetes > Mycobacteriales > Nocardiaceae > Nocardia > Nocardia sp. NPDC049526. The sequence goes on from NZ_JBITMA010000008.1 coordinate 343,615, forward strand.
GCGGGTGACGACATCACCGGTGGTCTGCCCCGTGTGCAGGAGCTCTTCGAGGCTCGTGTGCCCAAGGGCAAGGCGCCGATTGCGGAGGTGTCGGGTCGGGTGCGGCTCGAGGACGACGATCGCTTCTACAAGATCACCATCATCCCGGATGACGGTGGCGAAGAGGTTGTCTACGACAAGCTCTCGAAGCGTCAGCGTCTGCGTGTGTTCAAGCACGACGACGGCACCGAGCGTCTGCTCTCCGACGGTGACCACGTCGAGGTCGGCCAGCAGCTGCTGGAAGGCGCGGCGGATCCGCACGAGGTGCTGCGTGTGATGGGCCCCCGTCAGGTGCAGATCCACCTGGTCCACGAGGTCCAGGAGGTCTACCGCTCGCAGGGTGTGTCGATCCACGACAAGCACATCGAGGTCATCGTGCGGCAGATGCTGCGTCGCGTGACGATCATCGATTCGGGTGCCACGGAGTTCCTGCCCGGCTCGCTCACCGAGCGTTCCGAGTTCGAGGCCTCCAACCGTCGCGTCGTCGCCGAGGGCAATGAGCCCGCGGCGGGTCGCCCGGTGCTGATGGGTATCACGAAGGCGTCGCTCGCGACCGATTCGTGGCTGTCGGCGGCATCCTTCCAGGAGACCACCCGAGTCCTGACCGACGCGGCCATCAACTGCCGTTCGGACAAGCTCATCGGCCTCAAGGAAAACGTGATCATCGGCAAGCTGATCCCGGCCGGTACCGGCATCAACCGGTACCGCAATATCCAGGTCCAGCCGACCGAAGAAGCTCGTGCCGCGGCGTACGCGGTGCCGTCCTACGACGACACCTACTACAGCCCCGACAGCTTCGGCGCCACCACCGGTGCCGCGGTCCCGCTCGACGATTACGGTTTCAGCGACTACCGCTGACCCGGTAACAGCATTCGGCCCCCGCTCTCCGGAGCGGGGGCCGTTTCGCGTGGTACGGCGGATTTACCGGTGCCGGGTCGCCTATCTCGGCTGTTTCGTGTTCATCCGTAGGTTGCGGTGTGGCCGGGTGCGTTTGTCATGATGAGGTGCATGCGGTGGTACGCGGCGGGCCTGGTCGGGTTGTTGCTGGCCGCTGCCGGTGCGGCTTCGGCGGATGGGCCGGGGCGGAGTTTCGATCTGCAGGCACATCGGGGTGGTGCCGCGCTCGTTGTGGAGAACACGTTGGCCGCGTTCGCGAATGCGTTGGAACTCGGCGTCAGCACATTGGAATTGGATGTGCAGATCACGGCGGATGGATTTGCGGTGGTCACGCATGATCGCGATCCGAGTCCGGATAAGTGTGTCGATACCGTGCCCGCGTTTCCTGGCGATCCGAAGTTCCCGTATGTGCCTGGTGCACAGTTCATTCGGGATCTGACATTGGCTGAGGTGCGGACGATCGATTGTGGATCGAAGCAATCGGCCGCATTTCCGAGTCAGCGAATTGTGCCGGGGGAGCGAATGCCGTTGCTGTCGGAGGTATTCGAGCTGGTGCGGGCCTATCGAGCCGATGATGTCATGCTGAATGTCGAGACGAAGGTCGAGGCCGGGGCACCGGAGCAGACCGCGCCGCGGGAGCAATTCGTGCAGGTGGTCGCGGTGGAGGTGCATCGGGCGCATTTCGAAAACCGGGTGACCATCCAGAGTTTCGATTGGGGCGCGCTGATGCGGATGCGGCAGGTAGCGCCGGAGTTGCCGATCGTCGCGCTGACCAACGGGCAGCAATTTCTGCAGGTAGGTCAGCCGGGTGCGTCGCCTTGGTTGGGCGGGATCGATATCGATGACTTTCCGGGCACACTGCCCGAGAAATACGTCGCGGCCGCAGCGTCTTTCGGCGCGAATGTGCTGTCACCGGTACACGGCAGTCCGCAGGACGGCACGGTCGAGGATCCGGGCTACGCGGCGTTCACGACCGCCGAGCTGGTCCGCGTCGCACACGAGCGCGGCATGACGGTGGTGCCATGGACGGTCGACGATCGCCCGACCATGACCGCGCTGATCGATCTCGGCGTGGACGGCTTGATCACCAACCGCCCGGACCTACTGCGCACCATCCTCGCCGAACGCGGCTACCGGCTGCCGAGGGCGTATTACCGATGACGTACTCGCGGGCAGGTTTTGCCTGCGATGTGGCACTTTTCCTCGAACCCCGCCGGTAGCCAGTTACCTGACTGCAAGAGCGGGTGGCTCGGGAACTGAGTGTGTGCCGCCAGCGCGAAAATCAGTACGGCCCATGGGCTTTGGACCTGGAGGAGATGCGGATTGCCGTTTCGGTCCGGATAACGGCAGACCAGCCGGTCGGGGCCGGGCATATCCACCATTTCCAGACCCGACCAATGCATCGAGAACGAATGATCGGCGTTGTAGCAGTACATCCGCCGGTCCGAAACCATTACCGAGCCGGGGCGTTCGGCCACCCAGCGCGGGCGCAGTCCAGCCTCGGCCTGGCGGCGTCGCGAGCGGTTCGCCATGGCATTGCCGAGATGGGCCGCCGCCACGAAGGACAGCGTGCCGACAGCCGTCACGCTGTTCCGATTCCAGGTTCCGTCCCCGACCGCCCGCCACTGAAACCAGACGGCAGGGCCCTCGGCCAGGCATATTTCGTTGGATTCGGTTCGGACCATGGTGGCCCGGGTCGGCAGTTCGGCAAGTCGGTCGTGCAGCAGGAAGTCGATGACACCGCAGGTGTACAGCAGATGGTCGTCGGCCGCGGACCAACCCACCTGCTGCGCGATGATCCGATCGATATCGGAGGTCGGGTCGTACATCGGCCCTACCGTCCGATCGGCCGCAGACACATCGGCTTTCCCGCAGCCTTCCGCGCCAACGCCGTCATGCAATATCCAATCGCGATAGACATGCCACCGTTGTCAATTGTGCCCAAGCCGAGCCGTTCGCGCGATCATCAGCCACGGTGCATGGTTGTGTTCGTAGGCTGGTACAGCCCGAAATGCCGGGCCCGGCCGCCGACTTCGAGACGGGATCCCACCTATGACCTATGGACAACAGCCCGGCTATGGCTACCTGCCGGCCCAGCCGCAGTTCGAACCACCGGCACATCTGGGCTTCGCGGTCGTCGCCACGATTATCGGCACGCTTACCTGTCTGGTGGGAACGGCGCTCGGGCTGGTTGCGATCGTCTTCGGTACCCAGGTGCATTCGAAGTGGATCGCGGGCGACGTCGCCGGCGCGATGGACGCGTCGAAGAAGGCGAGAGGCTGGGCGATCGCAGCGATGGTCGCGAATGTGCTGTGCGTGGTACTCGGACTCGGCTACCTGGTCGTTACGCTCACCCATTCTTCTTCCTGACCCCCGGTGGACAACCGCTATCCCACCGGGGTATGAAATTAGAACACGTTTCAGTTCAGTGGGAGGTGCGATGGGCGACACGGCCATGGGCGATCTGGTGATGGCCGGATTTCAGAAGCTGGGATTTATCCGGTTCACCGGTATCGAAGGAGTGGAGTTCAGCGCGGGCCGCAATGTCGTGACGATCGCGCCGAAGCCCGAACATCTCAACCACAACGGCGATCTCCATGCCGCGGTGCTGTTCGGCCTGGCCGAGACCGCCGCGATGGGCGCGTCGATCTCGGGCATCGTCGATCTCATGGGTGAGACGTTCATCGTCGCCCGCGACGGCCGGATCGAATATCTGGCGCGGGCCAAGGGCGAGGCGGGTCCGTTTCTGGCGACCTCCGAGCTGACCGCCGAAACCCTGGAAAAGGTCCGTGCCGATATTGCGGCGCGGGTCGATGTCGAGCTGGAGGTGCCGGTGGATATCACCGATAGCACCGGAAAGTCCGTTGCCGCATCGGCGTTCACGGCGGTCATTCGGCCACGGCGGAAGTGACCGACTGACCTGGGCGGGAGGGCGGCCCGAGCGTGCCCTCCCGTAGACCACGTCAGCGCTCGCTGTCGAGCAGCGCCATCTGCGCTTGCGCATAACGCTCGCCCGCGATCTGATCCGCGGGCACCGCGGCCTCGATGGTCGCCAGTTCGTCGGCGCTGAGCTGGATATCCACTGCCCCAAGGGATTCCGACCAGCGCTGGCGAGTGCGCGCGCCGAGGATCGGCACGATATCCGTGCCCCGGGTCAGCACCCAGGCGATGGCCAGCTGCGCGACCGAAACATCCTTCTGCGCAGCGATTGTCGCGAGGGCGTCGACCAATTTCAGATTCTGGTCGAGATTTTCACCTTGGAAGCGCGGGCTGTGGGCGCGGAAGTCGGTCGGCGCGAAGGTCGCACCCGGGCGAACCGAATCGCTGAGCAGACCACGCGACAGCACACCATAGGCGGTGATGCCGATGCCGAGTTCCCTTACCGCAGGCAGGATTTCGGTCTCGATACCACGGGAGATCAGCGAATATTCGATCTGCAGATCGGCAACGGGGTGCACGGCGGCGGCCCGGCGAATGGTGTCGACGCCGACCTCGGACAGGCCGATGTGCCGGATATAGCCCGCCTCGACGAGTTCGGCCATGGCACCGATCGTCTCCTCGATCGGGACATTCGGGTCCAAGCGCGCGGGACGGTAGATATCGATGTAATCCACGCCGAGGCGCTGCAGGCTGTAGATGAGGAAGTTGCGCAGCGCGACGGGGCGATTGTCGGTGCCGCCCCAGGTGCCGCCCGGCCCGCGCAATGCGCCGAACTTCACGCTGAGCACCATGTCCTCGCGGGGACGCTCGGCGATGGCCTTGCCGATCAGCATCTCGTTGTGACCGGCGCCGTAGAAATCGCCGGTATCGATGAGGTTGGCGCCGGAGTCCAGTGCGGCGTGGATGGTGGCAATCGATTCGGCGTCGTCGGCGGCGCCGTACATGCCGGACATGCCCATGGCGCCGAGTCCGATGCGACTGACCGCCGGGCCGGTATTGCCGAGCTTGGTGATGAGCTTCGATGTCGTCATGGGACCAGCATGGCCCCAGTGCACGGGCCGCGGCAGAGATCGCTTATCGGGGGATCGGCGATCCCTGGCTGGCCCGCGCGTATTGCGGGACAGTGGTGCTATGGACCGATCCGAACTGGCAGATTTCCTACGCAGGCGTCGCGAACAGCTGACGCCCGCGGACGTCGGGCTGCCACCGGGGGTGCGCCGCCGCACCCCGGGGCTGCGGCGTGACGAGGTGGCGCTGCTGGCGGGCATGTCCACCGACTACTACACCCGCCTCGAGCAGGCTCGCGGCCCGCGTCCGTCCACCCAGGTGCTGGCGTCGCTGGCGCGGGCGCTGCGTTTCAGCAATGACGAGCGCGACCATCTGTACCACCTGTGCGATCACGCCCCGCCCGGACAGGAGTCCGCCGACAAACATGTCGCTCCCGGGATCATGCACGTGCTCGCGAAGCTGGACGACACGGCTGCCACGGTCATCACCGACCTCGGCGAGGTTTTGGTGCAGAACCGCATGCACACCCTGCTCGTCGGCGACCACGCGAATCGGCGTGGCTGGGACCGGTTCTATGCATGGCGCTGGTTCACCGATCCGCAGTCGCGTTCGATCTTCCCCGAGGACGACTGGGATCGGTTGGGCCGCAACCACGTCGCGGATCTGCGCGCCACCGCGGCGCGCCGATCCGGCGATGCCGACGTCAGCGAATACGTGAGCCGATTGCGCGCCGCGAGTACGGAATTCGAGCAGTTGTGGCACGAACACGAAGTGGCGGTGCGGACTTCGGATATCAAGCGGATCCTGCACCCGGAGGTCGGTGCGATCGACACGGTCTGCGAAACCCTGCTGACCCCGAACGCGGCACAGCGACTACTGGTCTATATGCCGCGTCCGGGTACCGATGCCGCGGAGAAGCTGGATCTGTTGCGCGTAATCGGGACCCAGCGCCTGCTGCCGCACGACGATATCGGCTCGCTCAGGGATTGAGATCGAAGTAATCCATCGCCGCCTGAACGGCTGGTTCACCACCACCGGCGGACAGACCGGCGAAGGCACCGATGGCCCCGCCGACCACGGTCATGACCGGGACGGTGACGAAGTCGAAGACGAAAAGACCGAGCGGGAAACCGAGGACGAATCCGATGGCCGCACCGATGGCGGCTCCGGTCAGCACCTGCGGCATGGACTTCTCGACCTGATCGAAGAAGCGCTCCTCGGTGCTCACCTCCCGCACCGGGTCATCGGTCGTGCTGATCGGGGTGAGCGAGAGCCGGGTGCCCGCCTCATCGATGGCCGGGACCAGATCGATCCGATGTCCGGCGATCTTCACTGCGGTCGGCAGCGCGGCGACCACCTGTCCGTTGGGATCGGTCAGCGAGATGACCTTGTTGTCGCGGACCAGGTCCCAGCGGCCCTCGGAAATGGTCGTCACCACGGCGTGGCGGTTCTGCGTTGCGGCGACGTGATAGCCGATGTGCTGGAAGAAACCCTGCACGTCGAGTGGTACGTCGGCGGTCGAATTCGGCACGGGCGGTGCGGGTTCCGCGTGTACGACGCCGGTGCCGATCGTGGTGGCCGCGAGCGCAAGCAGTGCCGTCGCGGTGATTCTGGAGATCCTCATCCTGCTCTTTCATCGGACCACCGGCGCGGAATGTCCGGTTTGCTCCGGACGAAGATACCGTTTCGTGACCAGATGTTGAAGGGTTTCCTCCACTGATCCCAGCACTTCGGGGAAAGTCCCGATTGTTTTGTGGTGCTTCGGATTCAGGTTCTGGCCGAACCCATGCGGCGCTTGCGCGGCTTCAGATGCAGACCGGGCAGCGGTGGGGCCGGAATGCGCTGTTCCGGCGTGTGGCCCGCGATATCGGCGAAACGCTCGACATCGTGCTTCTCCCAATCGTTTCGGGCCGCGACGATGTCCTCATGGCTGCGGCCGACGAAGTTCCACCACATCACCAGCTCCTCACCGAACGGCTCACCGCCGATGAGCGCGAAATGCGCGCCATCGGCACTGCTGAGCCGCAACTCGTCGCGTCCGGTGCCCAGGTAGAGCAGTGGGCCGGCCGCGATTTCGGTGTCATCGGCCGTGAGACTGCCCTCGATCACCATGAGTGCGTGCTCGAAATCGGGATCAAGGGCGATGGTGGTGTCGGTGCCCGGTTCGATCCGAACATCCGCGCCGACGATCGGTGTGTACGCCTTGGCGGGCGAGGTCAGCCCGGCGAAGGTGCCGATCAGCACGATCGCTCGCACCCCGGGTGCCTCGTAGACCGGCAGCTCACGATGCTGTTCGAAATGCGGATCGATCCCGAGGCTGTTGCCGGGCAATGCGATCCACAGCTGCAGACCGTGCCCGGCATGCGCACCCGCGACGCCGTATTCGGAATGCGCGATGCCGCGGCCGGAGGTCATCAGATTCAGCTGTCCCGGCTCGATCTCCACATCGGAGCCGATCGAATCGCGATGGCGGATGCGTCCGTCGAACGGCCAGGTCACCGTCTGCAATCCGATATGCGGATGCGGATCGATATCCGGTGACGCACCCGTCTTGGTGACCGTGGGCGAGCCGAAGTGATCGAGGAAGCACCAGGCGCCGACGGTCGGCAGATCACGTTGCGGCAGTACGCGTTCCACATAGACGCCGCGCACCCCGCCGAGCGGGACCTCGCGCGCCGGATAGAGCTCCGCCACCGGACCGGAACCCGGTGTCGCCTCGCAGACCGCTTCCTCCGGATGTGGATCGAGGTCGCTCATGCCTGCACCTCGCCGGCGCTCGGCTCCGGCATGACCGACCTTGTCGCTGTGTTGATTGTTCGCTCGCTGCGCTCACTCATCGGGTGATGCCCTTGCCGACCACATGCTCGTCGTATTGCGGATGCTTCTCCAGGTAGGCCTTGATGAACGGGCACAGCGGCCGGATCACCCGGCCGCGGGCGATCGCGTCCTCGACCGCATGCTTGGCCAGAACGGTCCCGAGACCCTTACCGGAAAACGCGCCATCGATCTCGGTGTGGATGAACACCGTCTCGTCGTCGCGCTCCTCGTAGTCGGCGAATCCCGCCAGTTCGCCGCCGTAGAACACCTCGTAGCGTTTCTTCTCGTCGTTGCGGACGACGTTGCTCTCGGGGGTCGATTCGGTCATGGTCGACTTCTCCTTCGTCGGGCGTACCGGGTGCTTGCTCAGGATCGACACGCGGTTGAACGCGCCGATCGTGGTGGCGACCCAGAGGATCGCCGAGACCTGCTGATCCGATAAATGCTCGCGTGCCAGAGCGTACTCACGATCCAACGTGGCCTCGTCCGGCAGCGTGGCGGTGAGTTCGGCTAGTGCCAGCGCGGCCCGCTCCTGTGGCGTGTACAGCTCGGTCCGCTGCCACGCGGACAGCACGGCGAGTTCGCGCTCGGTGGCACCGGCCGCGACGGCGGCGCGGTGGTGCACGTCCAGGCAGTAGGCGCAGCCGTTGATCTGCGAGACGCGCACGTTGATCAGTTCGATGAGCCTGCGGTCGAGTCCGGCCTCGGCGCCGGCCGCGCGGACCGCGCTCGCCACGGTGTTCAGCGCTCGAAACGCCTCGGGTGTCTGCTTATCGATGAACACGCGTCTGCCGGAGGACTCCATGGTCCGGATAGTAGAGCAGCACGGTGCCCGGACTGTGGTCCGGTTCACCGTGCTGCGCTGGGGATCAGGCGACCTCGTGGAACTGCCGGAGTTGGAACGGCTCGATCAGGATCTCGTTCAGTACGACCGCGGCCTCCTTCAGATGCGGGGTTTCGAAATGCGTCGCGAGCGCCGCTTCGTCGACCCACTCCTCGAGCAGCACCACCCGGCTCGGATCGCTCGGGTGCAGATACAGCTCGTAGGCGATACAGCCCGCCTCGGCGAGCGTCGGTGCGACCAAATCCTCGAGCGTCTCGCGCAGTTCGGTCTCGTGACCGGGCTTGGCGGTGAATCGGACATTGAGCGTCAGTGTGGACACCGATGCCTCCTGATCTGCTGCGTGGTGCTATTTCAAGCGACCTGCATCGCTACGAGGGGTCATTCCCGGCCGACGGAGGTTAAAGACATATCCGCGTACCGGTCGCCGGCCACCTTGTCGGCGATCGGTTCCAGCGTGGCCAATTCGTCGGCGGTGAGCGAAATGGTCGCGGCGGCGACGTTATCGGCGAGCCGGGTGCGGCTGCGGGTGCCCGGAATCGGTACCACCGTCAGTCCGTGCACACCCGCCTGGGCATGCACCCACGCCAATGCCACTTGCGCGAGCGAGATTCCGCGCTCGTCCGCGATGGCGCGCAGTGGGGCGAGCAGTTCGGCGTTGTGTGCGGCGTTATCGCCCGAGTAGCGCGGCTGCATGTGCCGGAAATCCTTGCCATCGGCCAAGTCGCCGGCTGCGGCGAAGGATCCGGTGAGGAATCCACGACCGAGCGGCGAGTACGGCACGAATGTCACCCCGAGTTCGGCGGCGGTGGGCACCGCGCTGCGCTCGACATCCCTGGAGAACAGCGACCATTCGGACTGCACGGCCGCGATCGGATGCACCGCCTGTGCCGCGCGCAGTTCCTTGCCGGTCACCTCCGACAGGCCGAGCGCCCGAACCTTGCCCTGTGCGACGAGTTCGGCCATCGCGCCGACCGATTCCTCGATCGGGACGGCCGGATCGCGGCGGTGCATGTAGTACAGGTCGATGGTGTCGATGCCGAGACGGTGCAGGCTGGCATCGACCGCGCTGCGGATGTATTCGGGAGAGTTGTCGATGCCGCGGTAGGTGGGGTCGTCGGCCTTGCGGGCGATGCCGAACTTGGTGGCGAGGACCACCTGGTCGCGGTTGGCGCGCACGAAATCGCTCAGGAATTCCTCGTTGTGACCCGAGCCGTACATGTCGGCCGTGTCGAACAGAGTGACGCCGAGTTCCAGTGCGCGATCCAGGGTTGCCCGCGATTCGGTGAGATCCGAGGGCCCGTAGAAATCGCTGATTCCCATGCAGCCCAAGCCTTGTGCACCCACCCGGATGCCGCTGGCACCCAATGCTGCGGTTGGAAGTGAGCTCATATGTTGATCCCTTCGCATGGTTGCGTGAGTGCGGCCGGTTTGACCGCGGCGGTCTGGCCCTCGTACAGGTCGATCTTGTAATCGAGCACGGCCAGGGTCTGACGGAGTTCGTCGATCTTGGCGAGCACCTCCGCGCGGGTATTGCGGAACATCTGCAGCCGCTCGGGCACGGTGGATTCCCCTTCCCGCACCAATTCGGCGTAGCGGACCATGTCCGCCACCGACATCCCGGTGGTGCGCAACCTGCCGATCAGCGCCAACCACTCCAGATCGCGATTGCTGAACCGCCGCTTCCCGGCGTGATCGCGCCCGATGTAGTTCATCAGCCCGATCCGCTCGTACCAGCGCAGCGTGTCGCGACTCAGTCCCGACCGATCCGCCGCCTCGCCGATCGAATACTGCGGCTTCTCCCGATCCACATCGACGACTTGCTGATCACCGACAACCTGACCTACGGCTCCACCCACTGCACTCGCCCTTCTCGATGAACACAACCGACGTTAATAACCTGGAGCGCACTCCAAGCAAGCCTCAATTCTGCCGAAATTCGGAATCGCTTGCCGCCGGGGAGCGTGATCATCCGCCGCCGTATGCGGTGCGCGGCGGATGATCGACGCGGGCCGGTGTCGCGGACTCAGTCGCGCTTGGGCAACTCCTGCACCGCCCATTTGTTGCCATCGGGGTCGGTGAAGAAGGTGAACAGGCCCCAGCCCATATCCACCACCGGCGACGCCTCCACACCCGCCGCGACCAGCTGCTGGTACGCGTCCTCGGCGCTCGCGACGACCACCTGCATACCTTCGACGCTGCCCGGTGCGGCGTCGGTGATGCCCTCACCGATGCAGATGGAACAGCCGGAGCCGGGTGGGGTCAGCTGGACGAAGCGCAGGCTCTCGTCGACGCGGTGGTCGTGGTCGGCGTTGAAGCCGATCTTGGTGTAGAAGTCCTTGGCGCGGTCCACATCGGTCACCGGAATCGCGACCAGTTCGATTTTCCAATCCATCTGCCGAGCATTCCACCCGCTCCACGGCGAGAACGGATTTTCGCACCTACCCTGGTGACATGCCAGGTAAGGACATCGACCGGATCAGGGCCCGCTCGGCTTGGGCCACGGTCAAGGAAAGCCCGGTGATCACCGCCATCGCGGTGGCGCCGTTCGTGCTGGCGCTCGGCGTCGTGTGGTGGCTGCTCGGCGGATTCGCCGCGTTCGTGCTGCTCGTCGTCCTCGGCGTCGTGGTGGTCGTCGGTGGCAAACTACTGCAATGACCTCACCCGCGATCAGCGCGGGATGTGGAAGCGCACCAGGTCACCGGTGCCCTCGTCGACTTGTGCCCACGGCCGGTCGAATTCGAGTACCGCGAGCGCCGACGTGGGGAACTTCCGGCTGAGTTCGATCGCCGGTTCGGAATCGCGATTGCTCGCCAACTCCCATGCCGTCCACGGCATTCCGGGCGCATGCCCGATGACCAGCAGCGTCGTGACATCGTCATCGCTGAGCTGGACCAATTCTATGAGCGTGCGCGGCGATGCCTCATAGATGCCCCCCTCGTAGACCACCGGCGCGGTAACTCCGGTCGCGGCCAGCGTTTCCCGTGTGCGCGTGGCGGTCGAGCACCGTACCGCATCGATCGGCGGCTGGGTCTCGCGCAACCACTGACCGGCAAGTCCGGCCTCGCGCCGACCACGCGGAGCGAGCGGGCGTTCGTGATCGGGGATACCGTCGGGATAGGCCGACTTACCGTGCCGCATGAGGATCAGAGTCCGCACCATGGAGATACCGTAAGCCCTCCGGAGGAGAGGCCTCGAACACACTCGAGGCAAACTGAAAGCGGCATCACATCACGGCGCCTCATGGGGCACCCTCCGCCGGCACTGTGAAGATGACGCTCCCTACCCACTCCCGACCCCCTTGGGTGGCTATAGCCCAGGTACATTTTCGAGGATCTGCACAATATGGCCTACGTAATCACGCAGCGTTGTTGTAACGACGCCAGCTGCGTCACTGAGTGCCCGGTCGATTGCATCCGTCCTACCCCGGACCAGCCGGAATTCGCGACGACCGAGATGCTCTACATCGACCCCGACACCTGTATCGACTGCGGTGCCTGCGTCGACGCGTGCCCGGTGGAGGCCATCTTCTCCGAGGATGATCTGACCGCGTCGCTGGCCAGGTTCCGTGACATCAACGCCGCCTACTTCCAGCGGCATCCACTCGAATCGAACTTCGATCCGATCGTCACGCCCGCGCGGCCGCCCAAGGAACTCGGCACGTTGCGCGTCGCGATCGTCGGCGCGGGACCCGCGGCCTGTTATGCGGCCGACGAACTGCTGCGCCGCTGCGATGTCGAGGTCGAGATGTTCGATCGGCTGCCGACCCCGTGGGGTCTGGTGCGCGCGGGCGTCGCCCCCGACCACCCGGGCACCAAGACGGTCTCCGGGCTGTTCGAGTCGGCCTTCCGGCGCGAGACGCTGCAGTACTACCTCAATGTGGAGGTCGGCTCGCACATCACCCATGAGGAACTGCTGGCCCACCACCACGCGGTCATCTACGCCGTCGGCGCGTCCTCCGATCGCCGTTTGGGCGTGCCGGGCGAGGATCTGCCGGGCAGCCATTCGGCGACCGAATTCGTCGCCTGGTACAACGGCCATCCGGACTACGCGGATCGCAAGTTCGACCTGTCCGGTGAGCGCGCGGTGATCGTCGGCAACGGCAATGTCGCGCTGGATGTCGCCCGCGTGCTGACGGTGGACCCGGACGAACTCGCCAAGACCGATATCGCCGACCACGCCCTGGATGCGCTGCGCGGCAGCAATATCCGCGAGGTCGTCGTGCTCGGTCGGCGCGGTCCGCTGCAGGCGGCCTACACCTCGCCGGAGTTCCTGGCGCTGACGCATCTGAAGGGTATCGATGTCATCGTCGAGGAGGCCGACCTGACGCTCGACCCGAGCAGTCAGGCGCTGCTGGACGATCCCGAGGTCGAGCCGTCGCTGGAGCTGAAGTACACCCTCGCCAAGGAATACGCGGCGGGGCGGCGCGATCCGGCCAATAAGCGGATCGTCTTCCGCTACCTGGTCTCGCCGACGGCACTGCACGGTGCCGATCACGTCGAGTCGGTGGAGTTCGCGCACAACGAATTGGTCAGCGAGAATGGCCAATTGGTGGCACGCACGACCGATCGCAGCGAAACCCTGGACGCCGGACTGGTTTTGCGCTCCATCGGCTACAAGGGCGAACCGATCAAGGATCTGCCGTTCGACGAGCGCCGCGCTGTCGTTCCCAACGAGCACGGCCGCGTCATCGGCGAGGACGGTGTTCCGGTGCCCGGTGTGTACGTGAGCGGCTGGATCAAGCGCGGTCCGCGCGGGGTCATCGGCTCCAACCGCGTCGACTCCGAGGAGACCGTCGAGCACCTTCTCGCGGACTTCACCGCGGGCAAACTCGGTGTGCCACAGGCCGATCGGGCCGCGCTGAAGGCGCTGATCGGACAGCGGCAGGCCGATCTGGTCGACCGTGAGGGCTGGAAGGCGATCGATACGGCGGAGAAGTCCGCGGGTAAGGCGTCGGGCCGCCCGCGCGTCAAGCTCACCACCCGTGAGGATCTGCTCAAGGCCACCCGCGGCTGAACAGCGACCGGCTCCGTTCCAGTGAACGGAGCCGGTTTTTCTTTACAGGGGCATGATGCGCACGACGGTCGTGGTGGTGCCGCCGACCACGAACCACAACCGCAGCACCGGCCGTCCGGAGCGGTCGCCCGGTTCATAGCGGCTGCGCACGCTGACATGCTGACGAGCGAGCACCGGCGCGACATACTCGATCACCGCGCGATGCGGCCCCGCGACCAGCTTGGGGTATTCGACCAGGAACTGTTCCACCGCCTGCCAGTAACAGGCATTGTTGACGTGGTTGTACTGGTCGATATCGGTGGCCCGCACCGGGAACGGCATATCGGTATCCGATTCCGGCGGGGTGGCGTCGGTGAGATAGGGCCGCCAGCGCAGCCGGTGCTCATTGGTGGTCTGCGCCAGGTAGGACAGGCCCTCGTCACTGATCCTGGCGGGCATATTGTTGGACTCGCTGATATTGATCCAGAAGCCCTCGGTCTCGATCAATCCGCCGTTCGCGCTGGTGATGCGCACCCGCATATTCGTCCACCGGGTGGACATGCTCGAACACCACCGCAGCAGCCGCACCTCGTCGGGCCACAGGATCGGCCGGATGACGTCGATGACCGTACGACGCACGATCCAGCTCGGATCGGTCGTATGCAGATTCGTCTGTTGCAGTTGTTCCCAGGCAATGTCCTGCAGATAACGTGCGACGGCGTCGAACCGCAAGCGGTTGTACGGATCTACATCGCCAGCCCGGATGGGCCACGCCGACGCAAACCCCATGCCCTCCTGGGGAAGCGGGGTGAGTGGCTGATCGAGTGACACTGGTGCTCCTCGCGCTGCACGGTGTGCCGCGTTCTCTTACGCTGCTGTTCTGAGACGACTTTACGGGGCGTACGTCACACACTCGCGTCGAGCCGCCTCTACTCACAGTTGTCGGTCCCGCGGGGCAGGATGGGGCCATGCCCGACTCCGACCTCCCCGTAAAACTCGGCAAACCCGCCGAACGCGCCCTGGCCGCCGCCGGAATCCACCGCTTGGCCGACCTGACCGCATGGACCGAACGTGATCTCGCCGCACTGCACGGCGTCGGTCCCACCGCCATCGCCAAACTCCGTACGGCCCTCGCCGAACGCGGCCAGAGCTTCGCCTGATCCCTGCACCCGGCAAACACCGCACCCGCGCCGGTACTATCCCCAGCAAGTACTGAGGGGAGGGTACGAGTGCAACCACTGGGCCACACGATCCGCGATCAGCGGGACGACACCGCCTTATCGCACTGATCGGCCAGGGGGCAATGGGGCGAGTGCTGCTCGGCCGCTCGCCGGACGGACGGTTGGTCGCGGTGAAGATGATTCACCGCCATCTGGCGCAGAACCCGGAGTTCCGTGCGCGATTCCGCATGGAAGTCCAATCGTCGCAGCGGGTGACCGGGGCGTATACCGCGGCGGTGATGGACGCCGATCCGGATGCCGTCGCACCATGGCTCGCCTCCGTCTTCGTCGCCGGACCCTCGCTGCGCGAAGCCATCGATCAGTCCGGGCCGATGCCACCGGGCGGACTCCGATTGCTCACGGCCGGACTGGCTTCCGCACTCATGGAGATCCACCGCGCGGGCATGGTGTACCGCGATCTCAAACCCAGCAACGTCCTGCTCACCGACGACGGCCCGCGTGTCATCGACTTCGGCATCGCCCGCGCCTTGGAAGGCGACACCCAGCTCACCAACACCGGCTCCCTGGTCGGCTCCCCGGCCTTCATGTCACCGGAACAAGCCGAAGGCCGCCCGCTGACCGTCGCCAGTGACGTCTTCTCGGTCGGCGCCATGCTGTTGCTCGCCGCCACAGGCGAGAGTCCCTTCCTCGGCGCATCGACGCCGCAGACGTTGTACAACGTGGTGCACAACCGGGCGGATACGAGCCGAGTGCCGCCGGTACTGCGCCCAGTTGTGGACGCATGTCTCGACAGGAATCCCGCCTAGCGGCCGACGCCCGTCCAGTTGCTCGAATCGGTTGAAGCGGTGGATGGTGAATGCCCAGTAGCGCAGCGAAACCCGGTTCGGTCAGTAGCCCTGATAGGCCCCGCCGCTGTTGACGGCCGCTACGCCTGGAACGTTGGATAGGGAACCGTATCGGTCGATGGCGTAGCGCGTTCCCGCGATGATGTTGTCGACCGGGTCGTAGATATTCTCGTGGCCGGGTGCCTTATATGCGTTGAAGGTACTGTCGATCGTCTGCATCAATCCCTTCGACGGGTGGCCCGCGGCGGCATTGCTGTCCCAATCGTTGACGATCAAGGGGTTGCCACCGGACTCGTGCTCGATGATCATGGCCAGGGCCCGCTCATCGATTTGATCCGGGCTGTATCCCATTTCGATCAAC
This sequence comes from Nocardia sp. NPDC049526, assembly GCF_044465765.1. Taxonomy (NCBI): domain Bacteria; kingdom Bacillati; phylum Actinomycetota; class Actinomycetes; order Mycobacteriales; family Nocardiaceae; genus Nocardia; species Nocardia sp. NPDC049526. The sequence goes on from NZ_JBITMA010000008.1 coordinate 359,539, forward strand.
TTGGCCTTGGCCTTCTTGATCCATTCCGCGACGTCGCCCGTCGGCATCGCTCCGGTGGCATTGTGCGTACCACCGCTGGTTCCGTAATTCGATGTGCCGGAAGACGATCCGGAGCCGCCGCCGTTGTGGCTGCTCGTCACATAGCTGGGCTTGCTCGTGGTAGAGGTAGTGGCGGCCGGCGTCGTGCTGGTGTTCTGTGTCTGCGTCACACCGAGATTCGGGTCGCCGAGATCGTTGAAGGCAGCCTGCAACTTACCGACAGCATCGCGGATTCTGTCGCGGGCGGTGTTCGCGGCTGTCTCCGCAGCTTGCAATGCGAGGACGAGTTCCCACTGTCGACGTGCGGCTTCGTGTTGTTCGTTCATTTCGGTATTCGAGCCTTCGCCCTCGGCCCGGCGGATTTCGGCGATGCGCGGTGCGGCGCTGACGGTGCCATCGGCGGAGACCTCGAAGGGCGGATTCTGGTTGATGGCGTCGTTGCGCAGGCGCAGCACAGCGTCTTTTGCGCTTTGCAGGCTCTGTACCTGTTCGTTGAATGCCGTTTGGAGCGCGTGCAATTCGGTGCTCACCTTGCCGGCTCGGGACTTCTCGGTCTCCATCCGAGTGTTCGCCGCCTGGCCGGCGGCCCCGGACCAAGCTTTGGTGTCCTCGAGCCCCTTGGTATCGGTAACCCCCTTGCCGACGACGCCATCGAGGCCGTCCGCGACCTTCTTGGCTTGCTCGCCCGCGTCACCGAGCTTCTCCGGATGCCAGTTGCTGACATTGTCGATGGTGAGTGTCATGGCAGCTGCAGCCCGATCGTCTTCAGCTTGTTCGCGAATTCGTCCTCGGCCAACTCGTACTTACCCGCCGCGTTCTTCGTATTGTCGGCAATCGTGGTCAGCCGCTCGCCGATGCGCTGCATGCAGCGATTCACCGCGTCGGTGACTTCCGGTATGACGGATCCGAAGTCGGTACCGGGCAATGCCGCAGCCGCCACCGCGAAGCCTTCACCGGCATTGAGTTTGCCGATATCGCCCGCCTCGGTGCGCAGGTTGTCCGCGAATTTCTGCAGCGCGCCCGCGTCGACCCGCAGGGTCCCCGCGTCCATCTTCTCCACCACGAAAGACTCCCCCTTCGTCCCCACCTCAGGTCGCGGTCAGCATAGCAAAAACGGGTGGTGTGGACAGGGGGGCGACGGCGGGTGGTTAGGTTGGTCAGTGCGTCGGTGATGATGTGAGTGTCGCTGAATGGACAGAGAGGTCGGCATATGCGTGCAGCCCAGGTCAGCAAGCTGGAGGGGCCGGAAGCGGTCGAGGTCGTCGAGATTCCGGAGCCGGCGGCATATCCCGGGGGTGTGGTCATCGACGTGCACGCGGCCGGGGTGGCGTTTCCCGATGTGCTGATGACGCGGGGTCTGTACCAGATGAAGCCGGAGCTGCCGTTCGTCGTCGGCGGCGAGGTGGCTGGGATCGTGCGCGAGGCTCCGGAGGGCGCGCACATAAAGGCGGGGGATCGGGTGGTCGCGCTGACGATGCTCGGCAATGCCCTCGCCGAGGTGGCGGTCACGCCGACGCAGATGGTGTTCCAGTTGCCGGACAATGTATCTCTGCAGGCCGGGGCCGGAATCCTGTTCAACGATCTAACCGTGCACTTCTGCTTGCGCAACCGCGGCAGGCTGGCCGCGGGTGAGACCGTGCTGGTGCACGGCGCCGCGGGCGGCGTCGGCACCTCGACGCTGCGGATGGCGGTCGCGCTGGGTGCGAGCCGGGTCATCGCGGTGGTGAGCACCGAGGAGAAGGCGGCGGTCGCGCGTGCCAATGGCGCCACCGATGTGGTGCTGACCGACGGCTGGCTCGCGGCCGTCAAGGAGCTGACCGGTGGCCGCGGTGTGGATATCGTGCTCGATCCGGTCGGCGGCGACCGGTTCACCGACAGCATCCGCAGTCTCGCTCCGGCGGGCCGTCTGCTGGTGGTCGGCTTCACCGCCGGTGAGATCCCGACGGTCAAGGTGAATCGACTGCTGCTCAAGAACGTCGAGGTGATCGGCGCGGCCTGGGGCGAATGGGTGATGACCCATCCGGGCTACCTGACCGAGCAGTGGGAAGAGGTCGAGCCCCTGCTCGCCGCGGGCAAGATCGCGCCGCCCGAACCGGTGCTGTACCCGCTGGACCGCGCCGCCGAGGCCGTGGCATCCCTCGACAATCGCACGGCCGCCGGCAAGGTCGTCGTCACCCTGCGCTGACCATGAGCCGCCGCGAGCGAATTCTGTGACTGTTCGATGCGCGGTGCGGCAAATCGTGCGCGCCGGTACGGTGATCTGATCATGGAGCTGGCCAACCGGGTACTGAATCGGACATTGCTGGCGCGCCAGCATCTGCTGGAGCGTTCGGCGTTGACCGTGCCGGAGATGTGCGACCATCTGGTGGGTTTGCAGGCCCAGGATTCGCCACCGCCGTTCGTCGGATTGTGGAGTCGCATAGTGGATTTCGATCCCGCGACGGTTTCGGCGGGGCTGGAGGATCGCTCGCTGGTCCGAATCACCTTGATGCGCGGCACGATTCATATGGTCACGCCGCCGGACGCGCTGCGCATCGCACCACATATCCAGCCGGAGCTCGAAAAAGTTCCCTTCCGAAAGGGTTTCAACTACGGCGCGATGGTCGGGTTGGATCCGGATGAGGTGCGTGAGCACGGCGAGGCCGCGCTCGGTGACGAGCCGATGTCGGCGGCGGACCTGCGCGCCAAGGCCGCGGCGATCTACCCGGATCGCGATGCCGGTGCGGTGCTGCAGACCTGGCTGTACCAACTGCCCGTATTGCAGACTCCGCCACGCGGCAGGTGGAAGGACAACAGCAGGCCGGTCTGGTCCCGCGTCGAACCCTGGCTCGGGGCACCGCTCGAACATGGTTATCCGTTGGCGGAGTTGGTCTTTCGTTATCTGCGCGCCTTCGGTCCGGCCAGTACCATGGATATGCAGACCTGGTCGAAGCTGACCGGCATGAAGGCCGCCGTCGAACAACTCGGCGACCGCCTGCGCACCTACACCGACGAACGCGGCCGCACCCTCTATGACGTCGCCGACGGCGAACTCGCCGATCCCGACCTGCCGGCCCCGGTCCGCCTGCTCGGTTGGTACGACAATGCGATTCTCTCGCACCAGGATCGGACCCGAATCGTGCCCGACGGCATAGCGCCACCCCTGCGCGCATTCGCCGCCGCGGTGTCGCCGGTGCTGGTCGACGGCTACCTCGCCGGGTTCTACAAGATCTTCCTGGAGAGGGGCGTCGCTCGACTGCGCATCACTCCGACCCGGAAGTGGTCGGCCGCGGAGCGCACGGCGGTGGACGCCGAAGCCCATGCGCTGGTCGGTTTCCTGGAGGTCGATAAGCAGCGGAGCGTCGAAATCCTCGACGTGCACGCCGATCTGCGTCCCTGACCAGGTTTAACACCGTCGAAATACGGGGTCGTTAATCTGGCTCGCACGTCGTTCATGGCTGCAACGGACGATGGGGGCCGCCGAATCCGGGCGGGCGAACCAGCCGCATTTCCCAGGAGGAATGCCGCGTGGTGCGCAATCGACCCCATTCGTCTGTCATCGGCAATGTCACCGTCTATGCCCGTGTCGGCGCGGGTGCGCAATGGCTGTCCGGCCAAGACGTCGTCGTGGTGGACGGCGTCGTCACCGCGATCGGCACTGGCGCGGGGCGCGACCACCGTGCGCTGCCGTTCGTCGACGGCGACGGCGGTCATCTGATTCCCGGCTTCGTCAACACACACACCCACCTGCAGCAGGCCGTACTCCGCGGCATCGGCGAGGGCCTGCCGCTGCTGGAATGGCTGCACTGTGTCGGTGAGCGCACCGTCCTTGCCACCCCCGAGCAGACCTATCTCGCCGCCCTCGCCGGTGGCGCCGAATTGCTGCGCGGCGGCGTCACCACCGTGGTCGAACATCTGTGGCCGAATCGCTCGACGGCCGTGCACGACGCCATGATTCGCGCGCTGAATGAACTGGGCATCCGGGTCATCCTCGGTCGCGGCGTCGCCGACCGCGCCGATGTCACTCGCAAATGGGGTATCGATCCGCGACTGATGCAGCCGCTGCCGGAGGTCTTCGCACATATCGACGACCTGGATGCCCGGCTGGCCGGTTCGCGCATCGACACCGCGCTCGCGATCCCCAATCCGCGGTGCCTGACTCCCGACGGCATGGCCGCTGCCCGAGAATATGCCCAGCGGACCGGCAAGACCGTGTCGATACATGTACTCGAAACCTCCACCGACGAGGACATGTGCCGATTACATGCAGGCCGTTCAGCGGTGGACTACCTCGACGCGGGCGGCCTGCTCTGGGACCGGACCCTGGCGGTGCATTGCGTCCACCTCGACGCCGAGGGCCTCGCGGTGTTCGCTGACCGTGGCGTGGCCGTCTCCTACAACCCGCTGAGCAATATGCGCCTCGGCAGCGGCGCCGCGCCTGTGCTGGAGATGCTGGCTGCCGGAATCGATATCGGTCTCGGCGTGGACGGCGCCGCCAGCAACGACACTCAGGACATGCTGCTCGCGCTGCGCATGGGCTCCTATCTGCAGCGCGTCATCCGAAAACGGGCAGACATCCTGGGCTTCGACGACATGATGCGGCTGGCCACCTGCGGCACCCAACGCGCGCTCGGCCACCCGGTGACCGGTCCCGGCCTCGGGGTGGGGGACCGGGGTGACTGCGCGCTGATCCGCTTCGACCGGGATTTCGCCTGCCTGCCGGTGCTCGATCCCGGCGCCACCCTGCTGACCGCGGCCTCGTCGCGCGTGATGGACACGGTCTGGGTGGACGGGGAACCGGTGATTCGCGACGGCGTCAGCACCCGGGTGGATACCGACACTCTGGCGAACCGTCTTCGCAGCATGTGATCTTAATTAATCAGCTGGAAACCAGGCAGTAATTGCATGTAATTGAGATCAATGACACTGATGACAAGCAATGATTGCACGCAATATCTGATGGTCGGTGAGAGAAGGTCAAGTGAGGCAGATACTCCACAACACGGTCCAGGACGCCGATGCGAGGACGCTGCTCTCGGGCATGGAGGTGTCGTTTGTCAACGCGCACAAGCGATTCGGCGACACCGTCGCACTCGCCGATATCAGCCTCGATATCCGGCAGGGCGAATTCGTTGCCGTCGTAGGCCCGTCCGGCTGCGGCAAGTCGACGCTGCTGCGCTTGGCGGCCGGGCTCGAGCCGGTCAGCTCGGGAGCTGTTGCGGTGCGTACGGATTCGATCGGGTTCATCTTCCAGGAGGCCACCCTGCTGCCGTGGCGCACGGTGTCGCGCAACGTGGAGCTCTCCGCCGAACTGCGCGGGATCGACCGAAAGACTCGGCGCGCGCGGGCAACTCGCGCACTCGCCGCGGTCGGGCTTGCCGATTTCGCGAACAGCCTGCCCGGTCAGCTCTCCGGCGGCATGCGCATGCGCGTCTCGCTGGCCAGGGCGTTGTCACTGGAACCACGGCTGATGCTGCTGGACGAGCCGTTCGGTGCGCTGGACGAGATGACCCGCCTGAACATGCAAGAAGAACTGTTGCGGCTATACCGCGACAACGGTTTCACCGCGCTGTTCATCACGCATTCGGTATCCGAGGCGGTCTTCCTCGCCTCGCGCGTGGTCGTCATGTCCGCCCGACCCGGGTGTCTGCACGAGGTGATCGACGTCGATCTGCCCTACCCGCGCAGCCAGGAGCTGCGCTTCGAGCCCGCGTTCACCGAATTGGTCGGGTGGGCCTCCGATTCGCTGAAAGAGGCTTGCTGATGGTCAGTATCGCGGCACCGGTCGCCGCCTCGGCCGCACCGGCACAACGGCTTTCGCTGCGGGTGCGACCACGCGCCGCCCTCGCCAAGGTCGCGACACCGGTGATATCGATCGGACTGGCAATGGCCGCCTGGTACCTGGTCTCCCTGGTGGTGCTGGCCCCGGATCGCCGATTCCTGCTCCCGCCACCGCACGTCGTCTTCACTGAATCGCTGGCGAATCCGGCAAAGCTGGAGGTGATGCTGCGTGCACTCGGCGTGACCGCGAAGGTCGCGGTCACCGGGCTCGCGGTCTCGGCCGTGCTCGGTGTCGCCATTGCCGTGCTGATGAGTCAGGCCAAGCCGATCGAGAAAATCGTGTATCCATACGCCGTTGTCTTGCAGGCGATCCCGGTGCTCGCGGTGGTTCCACTGATCGGGCTCTGGTTCGGCTATGGCACCTCGGCCCGCACCATCGTCTGTGTGCTTATCGCGATCCATCCGATCATCGCGATGACGCTGTTCGGCATCCAATCCATCGATCAGAACCTGCGTGAACTGTTCACCCTCGGCCGGGCCGGTCGCTGGCGCAGGCTCATCGCACTCGAACTACCGGCCGCACTGCCCTCGATCATGACGAGTCTGCGTACCGCCGCTGGGCTTTCGGTGACCGGCGCGATCATCGGCGACATGTTCTTCGCGCAGGGCCGCCCCGGCATCGGCACCCTACTCGACAACTACCGCGCCCGACTGCAATCCGAGGACCTCATTGCCGCACTGGTGCTCGCGGCCCTGTTCGGCGTCCTCGTCTTCACGATCTTCACCGCCGCCCAACGGCTCACCGTCGGCCGCTGGCACGGCTCGGGCCGCTAGCCCCATTCCAGGAGAACCCCATGAAAATACCCTTGCGTCGCATCAGTATCGCGGCCATCGCCACCCTGGTGGTCGCCACCGGCGCCGCTTGCTCCGGTTCCGACACCGAAACCGCCGCCGTCGACCTCCCGGCCGCGCCCGCTGAACAGCAGCTGGCCGGGAAGTGTCCGAATACCGTTGTCGTGCAGCTGCAATGGGAACCCGAAACGGACTCCGGCCCGATCTTCGGACTGCTCGGCCCCGGCTATCGGGTCGATGCCGACAACAACAAGGTCACCGGCCCGCTGGTGGTCGACGGCAAGGACACCGGGGTCGACCTGGAGATCCGTGCGGGCGGACCGGCCATCGGCTTCCAGACTGTGCCCTCGCAGATGTATGTCGACCAGAGCATCACCCTCGGGCTGGCCCACTCCGAGCATTCGATAGCCGCGGCGGGCCAGCAGCCGATCGTCGCGGTGACTACGCTGTTGCGGAACAGCCCGCAGCTGCTGATGTGGGATCCCAAGACCCACCCCGACTGGCACGGAATCGCCGATATCGGGAAATCCGGAGCGCCGATCGTCGTTTCGCAGGGCCAGCTCTATCCGGACTGGCTGGCGGCGCGGGGACTCGTCGACCCGAAACAGATCGATGCGTCTTACGACAACTCGCCGTCCCGCTTCGTCGCGGGCCCGTCCTTCGCGCAGCAGGGCTTCGTGAACTCCGAGCCCTACGTCTACGAGCACGAGGTCCGCGCCTGGGGCAAGCCGGTCGGCTATCAGCTGCTGCGCGACGTCGGCTACGAAGGTTACGCCCGCACCGTCAACGTCCGCGCCGACCGACTGAACGAGCTGCGCCCCTGTCTGCAGCGGCTCGTCCCGATGATCCAGCGGGCCACCGCGCAGTTCCGAGCCGACCCGTCGCACGTGAATGCTGTTGTCGTCGACGTGGTTTCGAAGAACACCAAGTTCAGCCCCTACAGTGCCGAACTCGCCGCCTACGGCTCGAAGGCGCTCATCGATGGCGGCCTGATCGGCAACGACACCGACGGTGCGGTCGGCAGTTTCGATATCGCCAGGGTGCAACGCGTGATCGACGAATTCGCCCCGATCCTGCGCCGTGGGGGCGCGAACGTGCCGAACAATCTGACCGCCGACGCCATCGTCACCAAGGAATTCCTGGACCCGACGATCGCCGTCGGCAGCTGAAACCCAACGCAGACAAGGACGGACACCATGACCGCCAGTTACGACCTGTCCGAAGTATCGCGCGAGCAGCAGATGGGCGGCCTCGGTGCGGAGACCGACGCCCGCGAGATCCGCGTTATCGATCTGACCGACTTCGACGAGCGTCGCGCCGAGATCACCGAACAACTGTGGGCCGCGGCTACCGAGATCGGCTTCTTCCAGCTCTCCGGCCACGGCATCCCGCAGGACCGGATCGATGACGTATTCGCCCGCACCGCGGAGTTTTTCGCACTCCCGGAAGCGACCAAGGCGCAGTACCCCCTGGTCAAAGCGAACAATGCAGGCTGGGAGAGCCTGAGCCAGGTGCGCCCGTCCATCGGCGTGCCCGACCAGAAGGAGTCCTATCAGATCACCCGCCCGCATATGAGCGAGCTGTGGCCGAGCGAGGCAGAAATGGCCGGATTCCGTAGCGAGATCCTGGATTTCGAGCATCGGGCATGGACCGTCGCAATGCGCGTGCTGTCCTGCTTCGCCGATCGCCTCGGCTTCGAGCGCGACCACTTCACCAAGGCGCACGATCCGAATTCCGCGCAGTATCAGAGCACGCTGCGGTTGCTGCACTACTTCCCGGTGCCAGCGGAACCGCACGGCGTTCCCGGTCGCTGGCGGGCGGGTGCGCACACCGACTTCGACTGTCTGACACTGCTTTTCCAGCGCGACGGACAGGGCGGCCTGCAGGTGTGCCCCGGCAAGGAGATGCACGAGCAGCAGTGGACCTCGATCACCCCGTCATCCGCGCTGATCACCTGCAATATCGGCGATATGCTCACCCGCTGGAGCGATGACGAATTGCCCTCCAACTTCCACCGGGTGCGCAGCCCGGGCACGGGCGAATACCAAGGCGACCGCTACAGCATCGCCTACTTCGCCCAGGCCGACCGCGACGCCGTGATCCAGGGGCCACGGCACACCTACCCGCCGGTCACCGCCGCCGACTTCCTCACCCAGCGTGTGCAGGCCAACTACCGGTCGCACGGGTAATTTCAGCAGCGAGAGGAAAGGAAACACTGCGATGACCGACCCGGATGCGACGACCGCCTCCGCGCTGCTCGGCGCCTCCGTGCACCGGCAGGTCAGGCAGATGGTGCTGACGGGTGAGCTGGAGCCGAGCGCGCCGTTGAGCGTTCCGGCGCTGGCCACCCGGCTCGGCGTCAGCCGCAGTCCGGTGCGCGAGGCCGTTCAGCAGCTCATTTATGAGGGCCTGGCCGTCAATGTCCCGCACGCGGGCGCTCGGGTCGCCGCAATCGACGACGACCAGGTGCGCGATGTGCTCGCGGTGCGGGCCGTACTGGACGGCCTGGCCGCCGCCGAGGCCGCGGCGAAACTGACCGAGGCCGATCTGGCGAAGCTGGCGACGATCCTGGCCGAGCAAGAGGCGAACCTGCGCGGCGCCGCCGACACCGCCCGCGATACCGAACTCGACCTGGAGTTCCACACCTTCATCCGGGACCGGGCCGGCAACCGCCCGCTCGCCGACGAACTGGCCCGGCTCGAAGCCCAAGCGCATCTCTACCGCGGCGATCTCTGGCGTTCCGAACTCAACCGTCGCGTCGCCCTGCGCGAACATCGCCGCATCGTCGAAGCCCTCGAATCCGGGCACGCGCAGGACGCGCGCGCGGCGGCCGAGGCGCACGTCTGCGGACTTGTCACCCGCCTCGGCCGACGCTGACCGGTATCGGGTTTGCCTGCGGCGGTGGCGGATTCGTGTCGCGGGGTCGCCACCCTGCACTACGTCGAACGTGGTCGACGTCCGACCCGTACCGCAGGCAACGGCTGACCGGGCCCGGCCACCAACTGCTCGGCGATATCGGTCGCGATCAGCACACCTGCGGTGAGTCCCACCACGGCGATGGCGGGCAGCGCCGAAGACACCGTGGCGACCACGATCAACGCGATGGCCGCGGCGAGGCGGGTCGTGGCCACATTGCGGAGCATCCGCCACCGATTCACCACCAGGGCGACGAGGAATAGCGCCGCACCACCCGGTGCCAGCGCGGCGGCTACCCCGTGCGCGGTGTGCACGGGATCGGCGACCGCATGCCCCAGCCCGACGGCCACCGCGACCAACCCGGACACCAGCCCCAAATGCCCATAGCTCAGCACATCTCGCACGATCAGCCCGGGTGTGGGCATCGTCGCCAGGGCGTGCTCGAGCAGTCGCGCCGAGCGGTGGAAATAGATCCACCACAGCCCGGCGCCGACGAGGAAGGCCAGCACCAATGTGGTCACCACCGCCGGATCGAGGCCGGTCGCGGCGGCCTGCGCGCCCGCGTCGACCACCGATTCGCCCAGCGCGATGATGATGAACAGACCGAACCGCTCCACCAGATGCGAGACCCCGATCGTCCGATCGCGCAAGGCCCGGGCGTACAGCAGCGGTGCTGCCAACTGCACGACGAGCGCGCAAGTCCAGGCCCATATCCGTGTGTGCTCAGGTAGCGGCGCGGTCGCGAATATCGCTATGCCGGTGACCAATCCGATGCTGAAGGGGTTGATGGTGGTCGCGAATCCGTTGGTCCGGATGACGGCGACGAACAAGAGGATCCGCAGCAATAGATGCGCACCCGCGAAAACCATTGCGGCCCCGCGTGGTTGGTCGAGCGCGGCGGGCGCGGCCACCGCCATCAGGAAGATGCACAGCCCGGAACCGAACAGCACCAAGCGCTGAGCGTTGTTCTCCTCCACCGTATTCACCAGGATGGTGACCCCGACCCACCCCCACCACAGCGGCGCCAACAGCACCAGCGCATGGCCGAGCGTGCCGATCGAGGTGTGGTGGCCGAGTACATGCGCGGTCTGCGTGACCGCGAAGACGAGGACCAGGTCGAAGAATAGTTCCGCCCAGGTGGCGCGGGCATGGGGTGTTGCGGTGGTGGATTCGGCAGGCTCGCTCATCGAAATCTCGTACTCGGTGACACTGGAAGTACGAGCCTAGATGGATTCAGCGCTCCGGGTTGTCCCGGTAGGCGGGCGCTTTCGTCGTTCCAGTCGGTGTGAGCGTGCGCAACAGCGGCAGCGTCCGGTGCCCGACCACGGTCGACAGCACGATCACACTGTGCGAGCGCACCACCGAACTCGTCCGGTCGATGCTCAACAACACCGCCTGCAGCCCGGCATGTGAATCCGCGCCGATCCGGCACAGCACATCGCCGGAGCCGGTGGTCGCATATGCCTCCAGCACACCGGGAATCGCGTCGAGTTCAGCCGCTACCGTATCCAGCGCGCCCTGTGCAATCTCCAAGGTGACGAAGGCCTGTACATCGAAACCCGCTGCGGTGACATCGATTTGCGGATCATAGGAGGAGATGACGCCCGACTCCTCCATCCGCGCGATGCGCGACTGGACGGTGGCCCTGGCGACCCGGGTGCGCCGGGACAGCTCGAGAATGCCCGCCTTCTGATACTCGTGCATCGCGGTGAGGATGGCGAGATCGAGTTCATCCAGTTTCGCGGGCGTGCGCGACATGACGGCCTCCGTTCGGGGCGCGACCGGCGTGGTGCGGGTCACTTGTGATGCTATTCAAATTGTCCAGCATCAGGGGTGACTTGCTAGCCGATTTCGCCATAGTGTCTAACCGAAATTGGTGATGTTGCCTATCCGATGGGGCGGCGATTTCCTTGGATCATGACCATCGAGCATCTGCGGAATGCCCAGCGACAGCGCGGGCCGCTGCCCACCGACGGTGAGTTGCGCCGCCTGGTCGGGCTGGTCGATCACGACGACAGCGTCGATCCGTTCCCGGTCATCGGCTGGGACGCATTGGTGTGGGTGGTCGGCAACGCGACCCAGACCGCGCACTTCCTGGAATCCGCCTTCGGCATGCGGCTGGAGGCCTACTCGGGGCCGGAGACCGGCAACCGCGATCACAAGGCCTATGTGCTGCGCAGCGGTGCGGCCAGATTCGTCGTTACCGGCGCGGTCACCCCGGACAGTCCGCTGGTCGCACATCACGATCGGCACGGCGACGGCATTGTCGATATCGCGCTCGAGGTTCCGGATGTGGACCGCTGCATCGAATGGGCACGCACGCACGGCGCGACGGTCCTGGTCGAACCACATGACGACACAGACGAATTCGGCACCGTCCGCTCGGCCGCCCTGGCCACCTACGGCGAGACCAGGCATACGCTGATCGACCGCTCCGAGTACTACGGGCCGTATCTGCCCGGATATGTCGCCCGCCGCTCCGGATATCAACCCCGCGCCGGCACTCCGACCAGGCTGTTCCAGGCCATCGACCACGTCGTCGGCAATGTCGAGCTCGGCATGATGGACGAGTGGGTCGAGTTCTACCGCCGTGTCATGGGATTCACGAATATGGCCGAATTCGTCGGCGACGATATCGCCACCGAATACTCGGCGCTGATGAGCAAGGTGGTAGCCAATGGCAATCACCGGGTGAAGTTCCCGCTGAACGAACCCGCGATGGGAAAGAAGCGTTCCCAGATCGACGAATACCTGGAGTTCTACCGCGGTCCGGGCGTGCAGCACATCGCGCTGGCCACCAGCGACATCCTCGAATGCGTCGATGTATTGCGCCGCGAGGGCGTCGAATTCCTCGAAACGCCGGACAGCTACTATTCCGATCCCGAACTACGCGCCCGCATCGGCCATGTCCGCGTCCCGGTGCGTGAACTGCAGCGCCGCGGCATCCTGGTCGACCGCGACGAAGACGGCTACTTGCTGCAGATCTTCACCAAACCGCTCACCGACCGCCCGACCGTCTTCTTCGAACTCATCGAACGCCACGGCTCACTCGGCTTCGGCAAGGGCAACTTCAAGGCCCTGTTCCAGGCGATCGAACGCGAACAGGCCGCGCGCGGAAACCTCTGACCAGACCAACGATTCCCACTACCAGCCACAACGGAGCGAGTCTTACGAGCGAGGAGTTCGCGGCCCGTCTCGCGTCCGAGTCGTCGAAGCGCATGCGCCGAAGGCGCGAGTCTCGACGGCTCGGACGCGAGACACCAGGGGGCCGCGAACCCGCCGCGCCGAAGGCGCGGCCAAAGATAGAGCCGCGAACACGCGGCGCCCGCGCCGCCAAGATTTCAGTAGAGTTCACGGCATGCGGATCCCGTCGGCGATCATCACCGGTCTTGCCTTGGCATTGACGCTGTCGGCCTGCGGCTCGGACGGCGACTCCGATTCCTCGAACGCCCCGCTGCGCCCGCCGCCGAAGGTCGCGACGCTCGGCCCGTTCGTCGGTGAGTGCGGCCATGTCACCGATCAAGAGGTGCGCGATATCGCCGGGTTGAGCCAGCTCGCGCGGGTCAACCGGAATTCGGTCGGCTGCAACTTCCAATCCGCCGGACTCGCTTCGCCGAGTGTCACTTTCGCGTCCTATCGGGGCAGTCCGATCGATCGTGAGAAGGCCTGGGTCTCCAATGTCGGGCGGGAACCGGAGACCATCGATGTCGGTGGCCGCAAGGGCTTCCAGGCGCTGGATCCCAGCGGTTCGGTCTGCGATCTCGCGGTGCAGCTGGACGACGATTTCTTCGAGTGGTCGATGTCCTATGGACTGTTCTCCGAGCAGGGCAATCCGTGTGACCGGACCCGCAAGCTGGCCGAGTTGACGGTGCAGCGGCTGCAGTGAGGGGAATGCGGATGAGTTCACGTCCTGGTCTGCGGGTCGCGGCCGTCGCCGCCGTGGTGCTCGCGGTCGCGATGTCGGCGGGCGGCTGCGGTAAAACCGTCAAGGGTTCGGCGCATCCGGCTGGCGGCAGCGGAACGACCACGATCAATACCAATTTCGACAAGCTGCTGCGCGAATGCGAGGTGGTCGGGCTCGACCAGATCGGTGCGGCGGTCGGCAACGCGACGGTCGTGTCCCCGTCCTTCAACGGCGCGGTGTGCATGTGGGATGTCGAGGACGCGCCCGGCGGCTCGGCCATGGTGACACTGAACTGGTACGAGGAAGGCTCGCTGAACAACGAGAAGTCCAATAACGACAAGCTCGGCTACAACACCGAGAACATCACCGTGCAGGGGCGGCGCGGTCTGAAGACGACGCGTCCGAACGATCCCGACTCGTGCGGGGTGAGTGCGGGCGCCGCGGATACCGGCATCATCGGCTGGTGGATCAACTACCATCCCGGCGGCCATCCCGATCCGTGCGCGGGCGCGCAGAAATTGGTCGAGTTGACGCTGAATCTGGCGCGGTAGCCTTGCAGGTGGTAGTGGCCCGTAGGGTGTGATAACCGACCCCACTTTGACCCTGTGTCGCGGTCACGAGTATCGTGGATCGCTGTGCCCGGAAGCATGCGGGCAGGTTCGTGCGCAAACGTAAGCCAGCGAAAGCGGCTGACCTTTCCGGCGTGCCCGGAATCCGGGATATGTCTTGCGTGCGACACGCCCGACCTCGGGACGCGAGAAACGCGGCCGGACGTGCGAGTGAAAGCTCGATGACCGCAGCGTGAACGACGGACCCGGAGGCGGTAGCTTGCGTGACCACGGAGGGTCCCGAGAGCGCTGCTAATTGAACACAGACATGAAGTTCCAGACACCGCGTTAACTAATTAAGGAAAGCCGGTCTATGCCAACCATCAACCAGCTGGTCCGCAAGGGTCGTCGCGACAAGGTCGCCAAGACCAAGACTGCGGCCCTCAAGGGGAGCCCGCAGCGTCGTGGCGTGTGCACCCGCGTGTACACCACCACCCCGAAGAAGCCGAACTCCGCGCTGCGCAAGGTCGCGCGTGTTCGCCTGACCAGCGCGGTCGAGGTCACGGCCTACATCCCGGGTGAGGGCCACAACCTGCAGGAGCACTCGATGGTGCTCGTTCGCGGCGGTCGTGTGAAGGACCTTCCGGGTGTCCGCTACAAGATCATCCGTGGCTCGCTCGACACCCAGGGTGTGAAGAACCGCAAGCAGGCCCGCAGCCGTTACGGCGCCAAGAAGGAGAAGAGCTGATATGCCACGCAAGGGCCCCGCACCCAAGCGTCCGCTGATCAACGACCCGGTCTACGGTTCGCCGCTGGTTACTCAGCTGGTCAACAAGATCCTGCTGGACGGCAAGAAGTCCACTGCAGAGCGCATCGTCTACGGCGCGTTGGAGCAGGCGCGCGAGAAGACCGGCACCGATCCGGTCGTCACCCTCAAGCGCGCGCTCGACAACGTCAAGCCGTCCCTCGAGGTGAAGCCCCGCCGCGTCGGTGGCGCCACCTACCAGGTGCCGGTCGAGGTTCGTCCCGGCCGCGCCAACACCCTGGCGCTGCGCTGGCTGGTGAACTTCTCGCGCGCCCGTCGTGAGAAGACCATGGTCGAGCGCCTCGCCAACGAGCTGCTCGACGCCAGCAACGGCCTCGGCGCTTCGGTGAAGCGTCGTGAGGACACCCACAAGATGGCCGAGTCCAACCGGGCCTTCGCGCACTACCGCTGGTGACGTCTACCCGGCCCGTCGTTTTCTGGGTCGGGAGGCACAGTCGGAGAGCGGCACTTACCTGCCGCTTCCGGCGTTGACATAGAGACGACCACAGGGTCGTCCCCGAAAATCCCAACTAGCTACGAGCGGGGAAGATTTCCGTGGCACAGGACGTGCTCACCGACCTGAACAAGGTCCGCAACATCGGCATCATGGCCCACATTGATGCGGGCAAGACGACCACAACTGAACGCATCCTCTTCTACACCGGCATCACCTACAAGATCGGTGAAGTCCACGATGGCGCCGCCACCATGGACTGGATGGAGCAGGAGCAGGAGCGTGGTATCACCATCACCTCCGCGGCCACCACATGCTTCTGGAACGACAACCAGATCAACATCATCGACACCCCCGGGCACGTCGACTTCACCGTCGAGGTGGAGCGGTCGCTGCGCGTGCTCGACGGCGCCGTTGCGGTGTTCGACGGCAAGGAAGGCGTCGAGCCGCAGTCCGAGCAGGTGTGGCGTCAGGCCGATAAGTACGGCGTGCCTCGGATCTGCTTCGTCAACAAGATGGACAAGCTCGGCGCGGACTTCTACTTCACCGTGCAGACCATCAAGGACCGTCTCGGCGCCAAGCCGTTGGTGATCCAGCTGCCGATCGGCGCCGAGGACACCTTCGAGGGCATCGTCGACCTGGTCGAGATGCACGCCAAGGTCTGGAAGGGCGAGACCAAGCTCGGCGAGAAGTACGAGATCGAAGAGATCCCGGCCGATCTGAAGGAGAAGGCCGAGCAGTACCGCCAGGAGCTGCTCGAGACTGTCGCCGAATCGGATGAGGCGCTGCTGGAGAAGTTCTTCGGCGGCGAGGAGCTCTCGATCGAGGAGATCAAGGGCGCCATCCGCAAGATGACGGTCAACTCCGAGCTGTACCCGATCCTGTGCGGTTCGGCGTTCAAGAACAAGGGCGTGCAGCCCATGCTCGACGCCGTGATCGACTACCTGCCGACCCCGCTGGACGATGGTGGCACCGACGGCCACGTCCCGGGCAAGGAAGAGGAGATCATCCACCGCGACGCGAACACCAGCGAGCCGTTCTCGGCGCTGGCGTTCAAGATCGCCGTGCATCCCTTCTTCGGCAAGCTGACCTACGTCCGCGTGTACTCGGGCAAGGTCGACTCCGGCGCCCAGGTCATCAACTCGACCAAGGGTAAGAAGGAGCGTCTGGGCAAGCTGTTCCAGATGCACTCCAACAAGGAGAACCCGGTCACCGAGGCCGTCGCGGGCCACATCTACGCGGTCATCGGCCTGAAGGACACCACCACCGGTGACACCCTGTGCGATCCGCAGAACCAGATCGTGCTCGAGTCCATGACCTTCCCGGACCCGGTCATCGAGGTCTCGATCGAGCCCAAGACCAAGTCCGACCAGGAGAAGCTGGGCACCGCGATCCAGCGCCTCTCCGAAGAGGACCCGACCTTCTCGGTCAAGCTCGACCAGGAGACCGGCCAGACCGTCATCGGCGGCATGGGCGAGCTGCACCTCGACATCCTCGTGGACCGCATGCGGCGCGAGTTCAAGGTCGAGGCGAACGTCGGCAAGCCGCAGGTGGCCTACCGCGAGACGATCACCAAGCCGGTCGAGAAGCTCGAGTTCACCCACAAGAAGCAGACGGGTGGCTCCGGCCAGTTCGCGAAGGTCATCATCGCTGTCGAGCCGTTCGTCGGCGAGGACGGCGCGACCTACGAGTTCGAGAACAAGGTCACCGGTGGCCGCGTGCCCCGCGAATACATCCCTTCGGTGGACGCGGGTGCGCAGGATGCCATGCAGTACGGTGTGCTCGCGGGCTACCCGCTGGTGAACCTGAAGGTCACGCTGCTCGACGGCGCTTACCACGACGTCGACTCGTCGGAAATGGCCTTCAAGATCGCCGGCTCGCAGGCCCTGAAAGAAGCGGCCCGTAAGGCCGGTCCGGTGATCCTCGAACCGCTGATGGCGGTCGAGGTCATCACGCCCGAGGATTACATGGGCGATGTGATCGGCGACCTGAATTCCCGCCGTGGCCAGATCCAGGCCATGGAGGAACGCAGTGGTGCCCGTGTCGTCAAGGCGCTGGTTCCGCTCTCGGAGATGTTCGGTTACATCGGTGACCTGCGGTCGAAGACCCAGGGCCGGGCGAACTACTCCATGGTGTTCGATTCGTACGCGGAGGTTCCGGCCAACGTGTCGAAGGAGATCATCGCCAAGGCGACCGGCGAATAAGTCCGATGGGGGCAGGTGCAAGACTTGCCCTTATCAGCCGGGAGTCATGCACGACCCCCAATATGTAAACCGCACTGCTGCAACTGCACGCACCAACAAGTCCAGGAGGACACCAAGTGGCGAAGGCGAAGTTCGAGCGGACGAAGCCGCACGTCAACATCGGCACCATCGGTCACGTCGACCACGGCAAGACCACGCTGACCGCAGCGATCACCAAGGTGCTGGCTGACAAGTACCCGGATCTGAACGAGAGCTTTGCCTTCGATCAGATCGACAAGGCGCCGGAGGAGAAGGCTCGTGGTATCACGATCAACATCTCCCACGTCGAGTACCAGACGGAGAAGCGCCACTACGCACACGTCGACGCGCCGGGTCACGCCGACTACATCAAGAACATGATCACCGGTGCGGCGCAGATGGACGGTGCCATCCTCGTGGTCGCCGCGACCGACGGCCCGATGCCGCAGACCCGTGAGCACGTGCTGCTCGCCCGTCAGGTCGGTGTGCCCTACATCCTGGTCGCGCTGAACAAGTCGGACATGGTCGACGACGAGGAAATCCTCGAGCTCGTCGAGATGGAGGTCCGCGAGCTGCTGGCCGCCCAGGAGTTCGACGAGGACGCGCCGGTCGTGCGTGTTTCCGGTCTGAAGGCGCTCGAGGGCGACCCGAAGTGGACCGAGGCGATCGTCGAGCTGATGAACGCGGTCGACGAGTCCATCCCGGACCCGGTTCGTGAGACCGACAAGCCGTTCCTGATGCCGGTCGAGGACGTCTTCACGATCACCGGTCGTGGCACCGTCGTCACCGGTCGTGTCGAGCGCGGCATCATCAACGTGAACGAGGAAGTCGAGATCGTCGGCATCCGCGAGAAGAGCACCAAGACCACCGTCACCGGTATCGAGATGTTCCGCAAGCTGCTCGACCAGGGCCAGGCCGGTGACAACGTCGGTCTGCTGGTTCGTGGTATCAAGCGCGAAGATGTCGAGCGTGGCCAGGTCGTCGTGAAGCCGGGCACCACCACCCCGCACACCGAGTTCGAGGGTCAGGCCTACATCCTGTCCAAGGACGAGGGTGGCCGCCACACCCCGTTCTTCAACAACTACCGTCCGCAGTTCTACTTCCGTACCACGGACGTGACGGGCGTTGTGACTCTGCCCGAGGGCACCGAGATGGTCATGCCCGGTGACAACACCGAGATGTCCGTCAAGCTGATCCAGCCGGTCGCCATGGACGAGGGTCTGCGCTTCGCGATCCGCGAGGGTGGCCGCACCGTCGGCGCCGGTCGCGTCACGAAGATCATCAAGTGATTCTCTGAATCGCTTTCGAACGGCGTCGCTCCGAAAGGGGCGGCGCCGTTCGGCATTTCGGGCTTCGTCGGACTCGGCCGCATCGAAAGGTGCGGCGTCGTACGGGTTTTCGGTGGGCCTTGCCGGGGAACGGTATTCCTGTCCATGACGTCGGTGGTCATCGCGTGCCACGGCCACTTTGGTTAACGTCGGGCAAAAGGGGTAAAGACCGGTTGATCGGAGGATGCAATGAGGAGTTCGGCGTTGGCCGGCGCGCTCGACGTCACCGAGGGGACGTTGGCGCACGGTATGCCGTATCTCGCGCTCGGAGCCGGACGTCCGCTGGTATTCCTGCGATGGTTCACTCCGGATCATGCCAATCCGACCGGGTGGATGCGACAGTCCGAAATCAAGACGTTGGCACCGCTCGCGGCGCATTTTCGGGTGTACGCGGTGAACCGCGCGCCCGGTATGGCCGAGGGGACGACGATGGCCGATATCGCCGCCGAGCATGCGGACGCACTGCGGGCCGAATTCGGTGCGCCTGTCGATGTTCTCGGTGTCTCCTCGGGTGGATCGTTGGCGCTGCAACTCGCGGCGGATCGACCTGCCGCGGTGCGCCGACTGATCATCGCCTCATCTGGCTACACCCTGGAAAACGCCACTCGCGCGGCACAACTGGCCTATGGCGAGGCGGCCTATGCGGGTAAGCGCGCATTGCACCATATGGCCGCCGTCGGCTCCACCTCGCCGATCGCGCAGCGCATCACCGCTGCGGCCATGTGGTTGGCCGATCCCCTTGCGCGCCCGAAGAGTCCGGCGGACACGCTGGCTTTCATCCGTGCCGAGGATTCTTTCGATCTCGCCGGTCGGCTCGGCGATATCACCGCGCCGACCCTCGTCCTCGGCGGCGACCGCGACGGCGCCTATAGCACCGAGACCTTCCGTCGCACCGCCGACGGAATCCCGGACTCGCATTTGATCATCTACCCGGAAACCACGCATATCGGGGTCGTGAAGCGGTTCGTTCCCGACGTCGTCGCCTTTCTCGCCGACTAGCAGTTGCTCGGCGCCGGTTCGCCGCGGAAGCGCGCGGCGAGCCAGGAGAGCACCGCGGGGATACCGAGGATGGCGGCACTCAGGTGTTCGGGGGAGTAGGTGAGTTCGGCCTGTAGCGGCACTCCGGCCGCGCAGTAGCGGCGGTTGACATCGAGAATCGAATCGGTCGGGATGAGCGGATCACTGGGCGAATGCCATTCGAATATCGGTATTTTCGGGATTCCGTCGAACAGTTCCAGACTGTTCTCCTCGACCACGGCCCTGGCGTTGCGATCACCGATCATCGTCGTACTGCTCGCGTAATCCCGGACGCTGTGTCCCGCGCCGGTGGTGAGGATTTCATTGGTGCAGCCGTTGGCGATGGCCTTGCGTGCCGCCACGCCGCGCGTGTTCAGATAATTGCTGATCGGAAAGCGGTCCGGATATTCCCGTTCCAGCCCGATTGCGGCCGCCATCAGCAGTCCGAATGCCGGATGCGGATTGAAGTCGACCGCCTCCAGCATTTTCACCAAATTCATCGGGACGCCACCGGTCGCGGCGCCCGCGATCTCGAGTTCCGGTGCGTACTTCGGTGCCATCGCGGCGGCGAATGCGGTGGCGATACCGCCGCCGGAATATCCGGCCATCGTGATCCGGCTGCGTGCGGCGGCGAGTTCGGGAACCCGGCGCACGGCGCGAATTCCGTCCAGGGTGATCTGGCCGCCGAGCCGGGCCGCACCGTAGGCGAAGGTCGGTCCCAGGTGATCGGGCAGCGCGATGCTCCATCCGCTGAGCAGCAGGGCGTTGAGCAGTATCGCCTCGCGGACCTGCAGATTCGGATCGGAGGTGTACAGCACGCGGGAAACCGCGCACTTCGTCCCGAGGCCGTTGATGATGTGCTGATAGGACAGCACCGGCCCATCGGGTTGATGTGAGCGGGGTGTCAGCACCGTGGTAGTCGCCGCGATCGGTCGGCCGGTGGAATTCGTCGAACGGAATTTGATCAGCGTGACGGTGGTATCGGGAAAGATCAATATAGGCGGCAACTGCCGCGTCGCGAGTACGTCACCTGGATTCTTATTCGCCAGATCTGGTGGCGCCGCATAGAAGGGGTCCGGGTCCGGATCCGGATATATCGGTGCGGCCTGGGCCTCGCTGCCGCCCAGGACTGTCATCGAAGCGCCGACCAGCAGGCCGACAATCACTGCGCGCGTCGCGAGACCGGTGAGATCTCGAAGGATTCGATTGATCTCCACAATTGGAACTTGTATCACGCGCCATGGACTCGTATTGAGAACGCGAGTCTTTCAGATTTCGGTGCTCAGCCGAGCTGGGTCATACCCGCCGCGACAACCTGGGCGACATTGCAGATTTCATCCGCCGTCGGCAGCGGCAGCCCGTCGAGTGCATGCAGCCGATCGCTGCTGGCAATGGCGAACATTGCCGAAACCCAGGCTGCGGCACACGCGCGCAACGTGCCGGGCTGGACCGGGCCGGGCGCGCTGGCCTGCAGCACCCGGGCGGTGATGTCGAGCAGTTGATCGCGCAGGCGGCGCAATTGCCGGCGCACGTCGGGATGGGTATCGGCCTCGCGCCACATGATCACGCGCAGCACCGACGAATGGTGATCACGCAGATTGAGCGCGGCATCGAGATTGATCAGACTGGCCGCGGGATCGCCCGGTCTGACCACGGTGCCGATATCGGCGATCGGCTGGGCGGGCACCCGCTCGGCCATCAGTGCGGACAGGATCGAATCCTTGGTGGGGAAGTAATAGAAGACCAGACCTTTGGGGACACCGGCGCCCTCGGCAATGGCCGCTGTCGCCGTCGCGTCGAATCCCTGTGCCGCGAAGAGTCGTTCCGCGGCATCGAGAATGAGCTGACGGGCGTCGCCGTCGACTTTCGCGCTACGACGACGCCCGCCTCGCCGGGCTTTCGGCATCTGCATCAGTGATGCGGCGCCATGTCGTGCAACCGGCCCGACACCGTCGGCAGCGCCGCCACCGCGACCACTACCGTCACCACGCCCACTACCCATGCGGTCCAGGATGCGCCGCGGTAGTCGGTGTAGTCCATCGCCCACGGGGAGATGAACAGCAACGCGCCGAACAGGCCCATCGCGTAGTCGGCGGCCGTCAGGGTCGCCCGGTACATCTGCGCGAGGCCGGTGAGGGCGATGAGTACGCCGAGCACGATCAGCGTCCACATGGCGTTGTCGTTGTGGGTCACCCACAGGGGTGACAGCGCGGTGAAGACGCCCAGCACAACGGCCAGGAGGTCCTGCGCGCGACTTTCGGTGAACATGGGGTGCCTCCTCAGGCTCTGAATTGTTCTCCTTACTCAGATCTAACTCTGATTGACCGCCCGATCAATATAGGTATGGATACGATTGCGCACCGATCGGTCGGGTCGTGCGAGAGTGACGGCCCTCACGCCGATTCGCGCCCAAGCAAAGGTTAGGGTTAGCTGCGTCACCCGCGGTGACGGATGCCAACTCGACCCGGCGCCTGCCAGGCACTACGAAGGGAAGGCCGCGTGAGTGAGCGCAGCGAGCGAACCATGAACAGCGACGGGCCGATTGTGATCATCGGAGCTGGTCTGGCCGGTTTGCGCACAGCGGAGGAATTGCGCCGCGCCGGGTACGAGGGTGAGTTGCTCCTCGTCGGTGAGGAGTCGCGGCTGCCCTACGATCGCCCGCCGTTGTCCAAACAGTTCGTGCGCGGTGAAACCGACGACACCACCCTGCGCCCCGCCGAATTCTTCGACGAGAAACAGATCGACCTGCGGCTGAATACCGAGGCGGTCGGCGTCGATACCACCGCGCGCCAGGTCCGCTTGGCCGACGGCGGCACGCTCGATTACGACCAGCTGATCATCGCGACCGGTCTGCGGCCACGCCGTCTGCCCGGGCTGCCCGATCTGCGGGGCGTACATGTTCTGCGCGGCTATGCCGACGCCGCCGCACTGCGCGACGAATTGTCCGGTGCGGGTACCGCCCTGGTGGTCGGGGCCGGATTCATCGGTTGCGAACTCGCGGCGAGCTTCCGGGCCAGTGGCGTTCAGGTCGTACTCGTCGAACCGCAGCCGACGCCGCTGGCCTCGGTGCTCGGTTCCGAGATCGGTGCGCTGGTCGCCCGCATGCATCGTGCCGAGGGCGTCGATCTGCGCTGTGAAACCGGCCTGGACACCTTCCTCTCCGATAACGACCGAGTGCGCGGCGCCCGGCTCTCCGACGGCAGTGAGGTGGCCGCCGATCTGGTGGTCATCGGTGTCGGTTCCCGGCCGGTGACCGAATGGCTCGCCGATTCCGGTATCGCACTCGCCGAACCGTCGGCCGGTGGTGGCGTACTCGCGGACGAGGTGGGGCGCACCTCGGTCGAGGGTGTGTGGGCGGTGGGCGATGTGTCGGCCTGGCTGCACGAGACCGGGCAGCGCAAGCGCGTCGAGCACTGGACCAATGCCGGTGAGCAGGCGCGGCTGCTGGCGTGTGCGCTGCTGGGCGCGGAGCCGCCGACCGCGGCACGGGTGCCGTACTTCTGGAGCGATCAGTACGACGTGAAGATCCAGGCGCTCGGCACTCCGAGCGCTGATGACGAGATCCACATCGTCTCCGACGACGGCCGCAAATTTCTCGCCTACTATTCGCAGAACGGCAATCTGACCGGCGTGGTCGGCGCCGGAGCGACCGCTCAGGTGATGAAGGTTCGTGCGAAGATCGCGGCGGGTGCGCCGATCGCGGACCTGCTCGCGGCCACCCAGGCCTAGCGATTATTCCGTTGTAATACGGTTGTCGGGTGATCGTCGCGCTCATCGATTCCGGGCTGGGGTTGCTGCCCACGGCCGCCTGGCTGCGCAAGCTGCGGCCCGATGTCGACCTGCTACTCCAGTTGGACCCGGATGGCGCGCCGTGGGGTCCCAAGCCGGAACAGTGGGTGACCGACCGGGTGGTCGCCGCCGCGCAGAGCTCGGTGCGCCTCGGCGCGGAAGTGCTCGTGCTGCCGTGCAATACGGCCAGCGTCACCGCCTTGGACGAGGTGCGCGCCGAGGTCGGGCCCGATATTCCGGTAATCGGCACGGTCCCCGCGATCAAACCCGCCGCGGCGGTATGCAAATCGGTCGCAGTGTGGGCGACCGCGGCGACCACGGCCAGCCGATATCAGGCCGATCTGATCGCCCGCTTCGGCGGCGATGCGAAGGTGGTCGGCATCGCCTGCCATGGTCTGGCGGATTCGATCGATCGCGGTGATCTGGTCGCGGCCCGTGAGTCGATTGCGCGGGCGGCCGAACAGACGCCGGACGATGTGGAAGGTGTGGTGCTCGGCTGCACCCACTATCCGCTGGTCATCGATGCCATTGTGGCCGCACTCCCGGACGGCGTGCGGCTGTTCGACAGTGCGCAAGCCGTTGCGGCGCAGACGATTCGGCGCATGGAGGCACTCGGCCGGCCGACCATCGGCAATGGTGAGGTGCGGGTGCTGAACAGCGGTCGGCCGGGTGAATTGCCCACCAGCGCGGCGGCTTTCGAGTCGGGGCGGATTCTGGGTGCCCAGGAGTAGCGCGCCGCTGCCGACCGCCGCCGATGTGCATGCGGCGCTGGCCGAGGTCGCCGACCCGGCCGATGCCATCCATCTGCAGCGGTTCTTCAAGACCGGGCCCGGCGAGTACGGCGAGGGTGATGTCTTCCTCGGTGTGCGCGTACCCGTCACGCGATCGATCGCGAAACGCTTTGCGGCACTTCCGCTCGACGAGATCGACACACTGCTGAACAGTGCCGTGCACGAGGACCGCCTGGCCGCGCTGATCATCCTCAACGCCGAATTCGCCGAGGCGGCCGAACCGCGCACGCTCGATATCAATGCGCAGGCGGCAATGGTCGAGCTCTACCTCGCCGCAGTGCGTCGAGGGCGGGTGAACAACTGGGATCTGGTCGACGTTTCCGCCGAAAATATCATCGGCCCTTGGCTACTCGACCGACCCCGGGACCTGCTCTTCGAACTCGCGCGCGCGGACTCGCTCTGGGAGCGTCGGGTAGCGCTGCTGACAACCTTCGCGTTCATCAAGGCGGGCGATGCCTCGACCACCTTCGAACTCGGTGAACGGCTCCTCGGCGACCGCCGCGACCTGATCCAGAAGGCGCTCGGCTGGATGCTGCGCGAAGTCGGCAAGCGCATCGACGAGCAACTGCTCACCGGCTTCCTCGACAAGCACGCGTCGCAAATGGGCCGCACCGCACTGAGTTACGCGACCGAACGCCTCGATCCCGCCTTACGCGTCCACTATCGCGAACTGTAAAGGATTGCGCCCAACCGGAGGTCCAAGTCTCGGGGGTGTGGGGGGGTCGCCCCCACGGGGCTCAGAATTGGATGCGCAGGTGATCAGTGACCGGATGCGCCTGGCAGCCGAGGATATAGCCGTTTTCGATATCCTCCGGATCGAGGATTTCGGCATTGTCCATTTCGACCTTGCCCTCGAGTACCGTGCACGCACAGGAACCGCATTCGCCCTCCTGGCAGGAGTACGGCACATCCAGACCCTTCGACAGCATGATGTCGACCAGGGTCTGCTTGCGCGGCCACTTCAGCTCGTGCACCTCGCCGTCGAGTTCGACCTCGACAGTGGCCGCATCGGCCGCCTCCTCGTCGGTCACCTCGACCGGCGCCTGATCCGCGAACGGATCCCCGGCAAGGGAATTGAACACCTCGGCGTGGGTGCGTGAACGCGGCACCTCGAGCTGGGCGAGTGCGTCGTGCACCCGATCCATGAACGGCTTGGGCCCGCACATGAAGGCGTGGTAGCTCGTGTACAGCTCGACCAGGGCGGCCAAACCATCGGCGGTCGGCAGTCCCTGCAAGTGCTCGAGCCAGTGGATCACGGTGAGCCGCTGCGGATGCTTCTCGGCCAATTCGCGCAGCTCGCCCGCGAAGATCACCGACTCGTGATCGCGATTGGCGTAGATCAATACGATTCGGCCGCCGCCGCGCGCCAGCGCCGACTTCAAGATGGACATCACCGGCGTGATGCCGCTGCCCGCGCCGAACAGCAGCAGATCGTCATCGAGATCCTTCGGCGTGAAAACGCCGGAGGGCGGCAGCACTTCGATCGCGTCGCCCACTTTGACGTTGTCGCACACCCAGTTCGACCCGTAGCCGCCCACGGTGCGCTTGACGGTCACCTTGGGTTTGTCGTCGGCGTACGGCGAGCTGGCCAGCGAATAGCACCGGGCCACCGACCCGGTCAGATCGCTCGGGATACGCAGGGTGAGGAACTGGCCCGGCTGATAGCTGAAACGCTCACGCAGGTCGTCGGGGACGTCGAAGACCAGCGAACAGGTGTCCGGCGTCTCGGTGATGACCGCGGCTACCCGCAGCACGACCGAACGCGAACCGTGTGGAACCTCGACGGTGGTCATGACCGCGCCTCGCTTACGCTCGGCTCGGTCAGGTCCACCGAAGGTGCTGTGTATATCGTTCGCTCGCTGCGCTCGCTCACGCCTTGCGTCCTCTCGAACCGAACCAAAACTAGAACGTGTTTCAGTTTCATCGTACGTCGGGATCGGGCTGACGGACAAGTTGGGCCTCGAGACCCGCGATCAGCACTTCCATGCCGAAGTCGTAGGCGTACTTTCCGCGCAGGTCGGGCATGTATTTGGTGGCTCGTGCCACCGATTCGGGCAGTGCGACATCCGCCAGCGGCTGTGGCTCCCGCGGGTTCACCCGGCGGCGGCCGAACAGGTAGGTGTGGATCGTCGCGTACCCGGCGAGCACATTGCGATCGTTGAAACCGGCCTCGAGCAGGATCTCCATGATCGCGGCGATCAGGTCGAGCTGTTTTCCCAGCATCTGTTCGATCAGCACATCGCCGAGTCCGGGATGCTTGCGCAGTTTCTCATCGATCTGGTCGATCAGATCGCGCAGTCGCTGCTGCCACGGTCCGGAATCGGCCGATGGTTTGCGAACTCCGGTCAGCGCCGCGGTGGCGACGAGATCGAGCAGCTCGCGTTTATCCGCGACGTAGTAGTACGGCGCCATCGGGGAAACGCCGAGCTCACGGGAGAGCCGTCGCATCGACAGCTTCTCCACACCGTCCTCACGTACCACCCGCAACGCGGCCTCGACGATCTCGGACTCCGACAGCGTATTGCCGCCGCCCCCGCTCGTCTGCATTCGTCCGACTCCCATGCCACCTCTACCACTGCGGGTCGAATCGCCCGTCACGTCCTGTTCAGCTGCTTGCCACCCGCAGTCTAGAGCGCGCCGCTGTGAGTCGGTCGGCGTGCGTCCGCGCGGGCATCGAGCGGGAGCTGCGCATTCCCTGTTCCATTTTGTCAGCTCATGACGTTATTGTGTGATGACGGCTACAGCAGTGGCCGCGGAACCCGGTCACATCTCGGAGGTAGGCATGCCGGAGTACGGATCCATCGGACACACCGATACCGACAACACCGGACGGATCGGGGCAGCCGAGTCCCGTTCGATCGAGGAAGCGCCGCTGGTCGAGGAGACCCTCATCGAAGAGGTCTCCATCGACGGTATGTGCGGCGTCTACTGACGGGCGCGGCGACCATGCTCGATCTCGATACCCGATGGGAGCTGCATCCGCGCGTTGCGCTGCGGCCGGAGTCCTTCGGCGCGCTGCTCTATCACTTCGGCACCCGCAAGCTCTCGTTTCTGAAGAGTCCACGGATACTCGAGATCGTGCGGTCGCTGCCCGCGCATGTCTCGGCACGCGCGGCCCTGCATGCGGCGGGCGTCACGGATGACCTGGCCGGACAGTATGTTCGGGCATTGGATCAGCTGGCCGGCTCCGACATGATCAGGCAGGCCGCGCCGGGCAGTGCTCCGATCCCCGCGGTAGCGCCGCTGCCGCTCGCCGGGCAGCCGTCGGCCGTCACCGGTGGGCGATTGATCGATAAGTTCGAAAACGGTTTGGCCGCACCGATCTGCCTGACGTGGGAGTTGACCTACGCCTGCAATCTGTCCTGTGTGCACTGCCTGTCGTCCTCGGGCCGCCGCGATCCGCGCGAGCTGAGCACCGAGCAGTGCAAGGCGCTCATCGACGAGTTCGAGCGCATGCAGATCTTCTACGTGAATATCGGCGGCGGGGAGCCGACTGTGCGCCCGGACTTCTGGGAGCTCGTCGACTACGCGACCGCGCACCATGTCGGAGTGAAGTTCTCCACCAACGGAGTTCGCATCACGCCCGAGGTCGCCGCGCGCTTGGCCGCCAGTGACTATGTGGACGTACAGATTTCCTTGGACGGCGCGGACGCCGAGGTCAACGATGCCGTGCGCGGACCGGGTTCCTATGCGATGGCGATCAGGGCGCTGGAGAATCTGGCGGCCGCGGGATTCGCGGACGCGAAACTCTCCGTGGTCGCGACCCGACACAATATCGCCCAGCTCGACGAGTTCAAGGCGATCGCCGACAAGTACGGCGCCACACTGCGTTTGACCCGCCTGCGGCCTTCGGGACGCGGCGCGGATGTCTGGGACGAACTGCATCCGCTGCCGGAACAGCAACGGGTGCTTTACGACTGGCTGGTGCGCAACGGCGAGGGTGTGCTCACCGGCGACTCGTTCTTCCATCTCTCCGCCTTCGGTGCGGCGCTGCCCGGATTGAATATGTGCGGCGCGGGCCGGGTGGTCTGCCTGGTGGATCCGCTCGGCGACGTGTATGCCTGCCCCTTCGCCATCCATGACAAGTTCCTCGCCGGAAATGTGGTGGCGGACGGCGGTTTCCGCACCGTGTGGCAGGAATCGGACCTCTTCGCCGAACTGCGCGAGCCGAGCGGCGGCGGTGCGTGCTCCGGGTGCGCGCACTACGACTCCTGCCGCGGCGGCTGCATGGCGGCGAAATTCTTCACCGGCCTGCCCGCCGACGGACCGGATCCGGAATGCGTCCAGGGCTACGGCGAGGCGGCCCTCGCCGATGTCGGGCGGATGATTCCGCGCTCGTCGGTGGACCACTCCAGGCGCATTGCGCCGAGCCGACCCGGCTCGCGTAAGTCGGGACCGATTCCGCTGACACTGTCGGTATCTCGGTCCGCGTCCGAACGCCTGTCGCCGGAGCGGCGCCCCGCGCGTGCCTGCGACGAAAGTCCGCTGAACTGATGGCGGGCCGGTAGCCAGTTATGTGCTATCCCGTTGATCGACGATGGCTATCGAGTGGCAAATCGATGATTGCCCTCTCGTTGCCAGCTGTCTTCGGCGAGTCGCTTGCGACCCGCCGAAGACACGATTCGGCGGGAGTTCTTGCGCCACACGGGCGGATTCGTGCGGAATTCCGTCCTTTTTTCCGGACTGATGGTGCCAATGCGCGAATCACCGCCTAACATGCCAGGAATGCGCCACGATCGCCTGCCCGACGGATTCGGGGTGCGGATCGATCCACGGGTACGCGCATACTCCGGGGGACGCATCCTGATCGGGGGTTCACCCGCCCGGTTGCTGCGACTTGCCCCGGAGGCCGCCGAGATGATCGGCGACGGGTACCTCGAGGTCACCGGCCCGAAGTCCGCCGTTGTTGCCAGACGGCTGCTCGACTCCGGTGTCGGTAATCCGCGCCCCCGGTTGCTGCCGTCCCTCGACGATGTGACCGTGATCGTGCCACTGCACAACAATGCCGACGGCCTCGCCCGATTGCTCGCGGCATTGCGCGGACACAATGTGATCGTCGTCGACGACGGTTCGGATCAGCCGGTCGAGATCCCGCGCAACCGCGGCACCCGCTGCCGGGTGACCGTGCTGCGTCACGACCGCAGACAGGGCCCGGCCGCCGCGCGCAATGCCGGGTTGCGGGCCGCGACAACCGACTTCGTCGCCTTCCTGGACTCCGATGTGGTCCCGCGCAGCGGCTGGCTCGAGGTGATGCTCGGACACTTCAGCGATCCGGAGGTCGCGCTGGTCGCGCCGCGGATCGTCGCGCTGGATCCGGAGTCGAACGCGCTCGCGCGCTATGAGCACACCCGCTCCTCGCTCGATCTCGGTCGGCGCGAATCGGCCGTGCAGTCGCGCGGACTGGTCTCCTATGTGCCGAGCGCGGCCATGCTGGTGCGCCGCCGGGCGCTGCTCGCGCAGGACGGGTTCGACGAGACGATGCAGGTGGCCGAGGACGTCGATCTGTGCTGGCGGCTGGAGCAGGCGGGCTGGCGACTGCGCTATGAGCCGGCGGCGCACGTCGCGCACGATCATCGAATCTCGTTCCGCGCGTGGTTCGGTCGCAAACTGTTCTACGGCACCGGGGCCGCGCCGCTGGGCGAGCGGCATGCGGGCATGGTGACGCCGCTGTCGGTGCCGTTCTGGACGGTGGTCGCGACCATGCTGTTCGCCACGCTGACGAAGTGGGGACTACTCGGCGGACTCATCACCCTGGTGACCGCGCTTGCCCGACTACGCCGGGTCTTCACCGGACTGGACAACCCGACTCGGATCGCGGCGATCTATCTGGCGCGCGGCTACTTCGCGGGCATCTGGCGACTGGCCTCGGCAATGTGTCGGCACTATTGGCCGGTCACCATGTTGGCGATGATTCTTTCTCGGCGGGTCCGGCGCATCGCGGTCACCATGGCGGTGGCGGACGGTCTGGCCGACTGGTTCACCCATCGCGACGCGGGCGGGCTCGACCCGTTCCGCTACGTGGCCTACAAGCGGATGGACGATATCGCCTATGGAACGGGCTTGTGGCTCGGCGCATTCCGCGCACGCAGCCTGGAATCGCTCGCGCCGAGTACGCCCCGGAGCTGAATCGAACGTGTGATGGCTGTACCACCCGATGAGCTGATGTAGATGATCGACACACTGATCATCGGTGGTGGTTCGGCCGGGTGTGTACTGGCGGCCCGGCTGAGCGCGGACCCGGAGCATCGGGTGCGGCTGCTGGAGGCGGGGCCGGTGTCGACCGATCCTGCGGTACTGCTCGATGCGACTCGAATGCCGATCGGGCACGAATCACCGTGGGTGTGGCGATATCCCGTCACGTTGGCAGGTGAGATCACCGGGAATATCGTGCGCGGAAAGGTGATCGGCGGATCGAGTGCGGTCAACGGCGGCTACTTCGTCCGGGCGACGGCCGCGGATTTCGCCGCGTGGAGTAAGGATCTCGACGGTTGGTCCTTCGACGCGGTCCTGCCCGCCTATCGCCGGCTCGAGCGCGACCATGACTTCGGCGACGAGCCGGGACACGGTACGACGGGCCCGATACCGGTGCGCCGCACCGCTGGTCCCGCGCCACTGAGCTGCGAATTCGCCTCGGCATGTATGGCACTCGGCCTACCACTCATACCTGACTTGAACGCACTGCCCGGCACGGGTCCGGCCGATGGTTTCGGGCCGGTGCCGTGGAATATCGAGGACGGCAGGCGCGTCGACACCGGATCGGCATATCTTGCGCCCGCGCTCGCGCGACCGAATCTCACGGTGACCGGCGCCGTACTGGTGACCCGCATCCGCTTTCACGGCACGCGCGCCATCGGGGTGGACTATGTGCACGAGGGCAGGCCGGGCGCACTCGACGCGGATCGCATCGTGTTGTGCGCGGGCGCAATCGAATCCGCGGCGCTGCTGTTGCGCTCGGGTATCGGCGATCCGGAACGGCTTCGGGCGCTCGATATTCCGGTGGTGCATCCCGCGCCCGTCGGCGCCGGGTTCAGCGATCACCCCGAGATCGGCATCGACTACCGCTTCGATCCGTCGCCCTCGACTGCCGCAGGCATCCCGCTGGAATATGTGCTGGAACTCGACGATGTCGAAATCCGTCCGTACGCCGTAACGTTTACCCCGTATACCCAACGGTTGGGTGTGGCGCTCATGCGCCCGCATTCCGAAGGCGTGCTCCGACTCCGCTCCGCCGATCCGACCGTGCCGCCGGACATCGATTACCGCTACTTGTCGGAGTCGGCGGATCGGATTCGGTTACGGGAGGCGGTTACCGAAGCGCGCGAGATATTGCACGCGATACCGATGGTGCGCCCGCCGGAATCGATACCGGATGACGCGTGGTTGCACGCGAATCTGGCTACTTCGCAACATCTGTCGGGCACTTGCCGAATGGGCGGTGCGGACGATGAGCGCGCGGTGGTCGATGAGCAGTGCCGGGTGCACGGCACGACCGGTTTATCCGTGGTGGATCTTTCCGTTGTTCCGGTGCCGCTGAGTCGCGGTCCGCAGGCGACGACGGTACTGATTGCCGAACGCGTCGCCGAATACCTCACCTAGGGGTCTGGAAGATGGGTAGGTCACATTTGCGCGAGGTCTGAATGTGGTGTGACCTGGCGGACAAACGAAGGCAACGGCCCTTGCCCGAGTTATGCGCGCCGGTACAGTTTGGGGCGGAAAGAAAGGCAAATGGTCAGCAATCTTGCAGGTGGGCGGCCCCCACGGCACGGCGTCGAACCCGGCACTCAGCTCGGCGCACTGGAAGCCTATGCCGCACAAGCACACGGATACCTTAGCGCGGGTGGCGAGCAGCTGTCGCAGCTTGCCGGTCTGCTGCGTCCCGTCGTGCTCGAATCCTGGTTGCGCAGTGTGCGCGGCGGCGTCGACCCGATGGATCCGCTCGACGGGCGCGGCCTGCGCGGCGCGGATCTGCAGCGCTACCGCGACGCGCATCCGATTGCCGCATTGATGCCGCTGATCGACAAATTGCTCGTACAGGACACGGCCAGAACGGGTTTGATCGTCGCGGTCGCCGATCAGTTCGGCCGGGTGCTGGGGGTGCACGGCAATCCCGATCAGGTCGATGCCGCCGCCGAAATCGGTATGCGCGCGGGCGATGATCTCAGCGAACGCCGCATCGGCACGAATGCCGTCGGCCTGGTGGTGCGCACCGGGCGGGCCGCGTGGATCCATGGGCCCGAACACTTTCTGCACCGGATGCATCAGATCACCGGTGCCGCGGCGCCGGTGCACGATCCCGACGGCAGGCTGGTCGGGGTGCTGATGATCGCCGGGGGCGTGCGGGTGGCGAAGCCGGAGATTCTGGCATTGGTGAAAGCGACCTCGACCGCGGCCGAAATGGATCTGCTGCTGACCGCGATGCGTGCGGGTCAGCACGGGGCGGTGAGTTCGACCGGTGACATCGCGGCGGCGCGGTTGGGCCTGGATGTGCTCGGGCTCGGACAGCCGCTGCTGACCGTCGCGGGTGATCGAGTTCCGTTGTCGCAGCGCCACGCCGAGATTCTGCTGCTGCTCGCCGAACATCCGGAGGGGCTGGGCGCGGATCATCTCGCACTGCTGCTCGACGACACGGACCTGGATAACGGCACCATCCGCGCCGCCATGTCGCGATTGCGTGCGGTGGTCGGCCCGACCGTATTCGGTTCGCGCCCTTATCGGTTGCGGGTGCATATCGCAACCGATATCGAGGCGCTGCGGGCCGCGCTCGATTCCGGCGATGTCGATACCGCATTACGCCTGTACGCGGGTCCGGTGCTGCCACGCTCGACCGCGCCGGGAATTATCGATATCCGTGATGAACTTCGGGTCCGGCTGCGCGCCGCGGTGCTCGGT
Organism: Nocardia sp. NPDC049526; assembly: GCF_044465765.1. Lineage (NCBI taxonomy): Bacteria > Bacillati > Actinomycetota > Actinomycetes > Mycobacteriales > Nocardiaceae > Nocardia > Nocardia sp. NPDC049526. The sequence continues at coordinate 392,853 of NZ_JBITMA010000008.1, forward strand.
TCCGGTGAAGCCGCGGTGCTGCGTCGGTGGACCGCATGTGCGGAAGGGCGCGACGATGCCGCGGCCTGGGTCGCGTATCGGGCGACCGTAGATCGCGATTCGCCGCTGTATGCGCAGATCGAGGCCAAAATTCGGGTACTCGATCGGCGGCTCGGCGCTGATGCAACGCGGATGCAACGTTCCCGCTCATAGTCTGCACATTCGAAAGTGCTGTGGCTCACATCCGCGATCGAATTGTGGTCGCGAACACAGCTTTGCCCAGCTGTGTCGGCCCAGCTGAGCGCGCTGGACGGCCGACCAACTTTTTTTAGTGCAAAAAGTTCCTTTTTATTAACGAAGCGCCTAGTGTTCGCAATGCGGATCACATCCGTGTGATGTAGCTGACACCGCCGCGGCGCCCGCACCGCGGCAGCGACGTTGGAGGAGTGCTCGAGAGCTAGGCGCACGCGGGGCGCAATCTGTTTCGATCCCGCGCGGGTGTCGTCATGCCCCGCGCATTCGCCGAATCTTCTTGTGGTGGCGTCGAAGCCATGTGTCAACGCTGAACGGCGTTGCCGCAGCGGCTTATTCGTGCTGCCCGAATGCGTTCGGCCTGCTTTTTTACGCCGAACAAGGAGGCTCTGGTGCACGGTACGGAGTTGGGTGGGGCGCGACCGGACGGGGCCGCGCGCCTGGCGAGTGACTGCTTACCGGATGCTCCGGACAACGGGCCGTTTCCACTCGCACCGGCGCAGTTGGGGGTCTGGTACGCGCAGCTGCTCGATCCCGACGTGCCGATCAATGTGGCCCAATACGTCGACGTGCCCGGCGTGCTGGATCCCGCGATCCTGCAAGCGGTTTCGGTCATTGCGGCGCGGGAATACGAATCGGTGCTGGTGCGCCTCGGCGAATCCGGCGGTGTGCCGAATCAGTGCGTAGATCCGGCGAATTCCGTCGATATCCAGGCAATCGACCTGCGCGAATATGCCGATCCGGTGGCCGCGGCGCACGAATGGATGCGGGCGGATGCGGGCGCGCCGGTCGACATGCTGACCGATCGGCTGTTCGCCGGCGCCGTGCTGCGCGTCGCGGACCAGCGGTGCTTCTGGTACATGCGGGCCCATCACATCGTGCTCGACGGGTTCGCCGCGCTGACCAACACGCAGCGGGTGGCGCAGTTGTATACCGCCAGGGTGCTCGGCACCGAGCCGCAGGCGGTCCAGCCGGGTGCGCTGACCGAATTGGTCGACGGTGAGCTCGCCTACCGGGACAGTCCGCGTTTCGAGACCGACCGGACGCACTGGGCCGAGCGAATTGCGGGGCTCGACGGCGCGACCAGTCTGGACGGGCGCACCGCACCGCGCTCGGCGACCAATCTGGTGGTGCGGCGGGTATTGCCGGATGCGCTCGTCGATCGGATGAATACGCTTGCGGCGAACCAGGATTCGACACTCGCGGTGGTACTGCTCGCGGCCTTCGCCGGATATCTCGGGCGGCTCACCGATCGGGACGAGGCGGTGCTGAGTCTGCCGGTGACGGCACGCACCACCGCGCTGACACGGCGCTCGGCCGGAATGCTGTCGAATATCGTCCCGTTGCGGCTCGCGGTCGACGGCACCTGGGGGGACCTGCTGCGGGCGGCGCGCGTCGAGGTGGCGGGTGCGCTGCGGCACCAGCGGTATCGGCACGAGGACATCCGCCGCGATGCCGAGCACGACGGGCGACCCGCACGCCGCGCGCTGTTCGGACCGCTGGCCAACATCATGCTGTTCGGCAGCGAGCTGACGCTGGGCGCTGCGGTCGGCCGGTACCACGTGTTGTCCACCGGGCCGGTGGAGGATCTGAGCCTCAATGTCTACTACGGCGAGCGCGACAGCGTGCACGTCGATTTCGAGGCGAATCCGAATCTCTATGCCGCCGACGACATTGCGCGCCATCAGACGCGATTCGTGCGGTATCTGGAGCGGTTGGTGGCCACCGAGGTCGATACGCCGATGGCAGCGGTGGCGGTAGCGACCGAACTGGAACTCGAGGTCAGTACCCGGATCTGGAATGCGACCGGATTCGATGTGCCCGCGGCGGTCGCCGGTGCGCCGACGCTGGTTTCGCTGTTCGAGGCTCAGGTCGCCCGGACGCCGGATGCGGTCGCGGTGCTGTTCGCGGGTATGCCGGACCTGACCTATCGGGAGCTCGCGGCGCGCAGCAATCGGCTGGCGCGGCATTTGATCGGACTCGGCGTCGGGCCGGAGACGCTGATCGCGCTGAACATCCGTCGGTCGCCAGAGCTCGTTGTCGCGATGTATGCCGTGCTGGCCGCCGGAGCGGCCTATGTGCCGCTGGATCCGGATCATCCGGCCGAGCGCACGGCGCATATTCTGGCGACCGCGCGACCGGCATGCGTGCTGACGACTGAAGCCACCGAGCTCGCGGGAGTACCGGTCATCCGTCTGGATGGGCTGGATCTCGCGGATTACGCGGATGGTCCGGTCTGGGATCGGGAACGCACCGCCACGCTGCGGCCGGGGCAGCCCGCGTACGTGATCTTCACTTCGGGGTCGACCGGACTCCCGAAGGGGGTGGCCGTCCCCCACGAGGCGATCGTGAATCGGCTGGTGTGGATGCAGCACCAGTATCGGCTGTCGGCAGCCGATGTCGTGTTGCAGAAGACGCCCGCCACCTTCGACGTGTCGGTGTGGGAGTTCTTCTGGCCGTTGCAGATCGGCGCGCGGCTGGTGCTCGCCGAGCCCGACGGTCATCGTGATCCGGCCTACCTCCGGGCAGTGATCGACGAATATGGCGTGACCGCAGCTCATTTCGTGCCATCGATGCTGGAAGTCTTTCTGGCACAGTCAGATTTCACCGGTCGCACTCCGCTGCGTATGGTCTTCGCGTCCGGCGAGGCGCTGCCCGCGGCGCTGGCCCAGCGGCTGCGGGTGCTGACCGGTGTGCGGCTGCACAACCTGTACGGTCCCACGGAGGCGGCGGTGGACGTCACCTTCCATGAAGTGACCGATACCGATACCCTCTCGGTGCCGATCGGCGCGCCGGTCTTCAACACCCGGCTCTACGTGCTCGATTCGCGGCTGCGGCCGGTACCGGTCGGGGCTGCGGGCGAGCTGTATCTGTCGGGGGTACAGCTCGCCCGTGGTTATATCGGCCGCCGTGGGCTTACCGCCGATCGGTTCGTCGCGGATCCGTTCGGGTCGGCCGGCCGGATGTATCGCACCGGCGACCTGGTGCGCTGGACCACCCGCGGTGAGCTGGAGTACCTGGGCCGCACCGATTTTCAGGTGAAGTTGCGCGGGTTGCGGATCGAGCTCGGTGAGATCGAAGCCGTGCTAGGGGCCGTCGATTCGGTGGTGCGCGCGGTGGTCGTGGTGCGCGATGCCGGAGTGGGCGAGCAGTTGGTCGCCTATGCGGTCGAAGCCGAGCCCGGCGCGGTGTCTCCCGCCGAACTGCGCAGCGCTGCCCTGCGCGCGCTGCCCGCGTATATGGTGCCCGCCGCGTTCGTGGTGATGGATGCGCTGCCGGTCAATGCCTCCGGCAAATTGGATCGTGCCGCACTGCCCGTGCCCGAGCGGATCTCGACCGACTACGCCGAGGTCGCGACGCCGGTGGAGGCCACGGTCGCGCGGGTGTTCGGTGCGGTGCTCGGACACGATCGGGTCGGGCGCGACGACGATTTCTTCGCGCTCGGCGGCAATAGTTTGGTGGCCACCCAGGTCGCGGCGCGGTTGGGCGCCGAACTGGGCTGTCGGCTCGGGGTTCGCGAATTGTTCACCGCTACCACGGTGTCCGCACTCGCCGAACTCATCGAGCGGGCGGGTGGATCCAGTGGCGTGCCGGTGCTCGCGCAGCTGCGGGCGCGACACCGGCCGCCGCTGGTTCCGCTATCTCCGGCGCAGCAGCGGATCTGGTTCCTCAACCGGTTCGAGACTTCCAGCGCCGGGTACAACATGCCGTTCGTGGTGCGATTGCGCGGTGCGGTCGATATTTCCGCGCTGCGGCTGGCCTTGGCCGATCTGGTCGATCGGCATGAGGTGCTGCGCACGATCTTTCCCGCGGTATCGGACGGGGCGGCGGCCCAGCAGGTCGTGTTGTCCGCGGACGAGGTTGTCGTCGTGGGCGAGCCGGAGTCGATCGGTGCGGATGAACTGGACGACGCGTTGGCTCGGTTCGCGGCGCTCGGATTCGACCTGACGCGTGAAATACCCGTTCGGGCGCGGATTTTCCTGGTCGATGACGAGAGCTGCGCGCTGGCGCTGGTGCTGCACCACATCGCGGCGGATGGCGTGTCGCTGCGGGTGATGGCACGAGATGTGATGTCCGCGTATGGATCTCGGCATGCGGGCGATGTGCCGGAATGGCTGCCGCTTTCGGTGCAGTACGCGGATTACACCCTTTGGCAGCATGAATTGCTCGGCTCAGCCGAGGAACCCGATGCCGCGTCGGCCCGGCAGCTGGAGTTCTGGACGGCCGCGCTTGCCGGTGCACCCGATCTGATCGAGTTGCCCGCCGATCGGACCCGGCCCGCGGTCGCATCCGGTCGTGGTGCGGTGTTCGGTTTCGAAATTCCGGGCGAAGTGCACGCCGAGATCGTGAAACTTGCCCGTGCCCAGGGTGTTTCGAACTTCATGGTGCTGCATGCCGCACTCGCCGCGCTGCTGTCGCGGCTGTCCGGAAGCGACGATATCGTGATCGGCACGCCGGTGGCCGGCCGTGGTGAACGGGCGCTGGACGATCTCGTCGGCATGTTCGTCAACACCCTGGTGCTGCGGACCGTGGTCGATGCCGCCGCACCCTTCTCGTCGCTGCTGGCACGGGTGCGTGAGACCGATCTCGCCGCCTTCGGCCATGCCGAATTGCCATTCGAGCAGCTGGTCGATGCCATCAACCCGCCGCGCTCGCAGGCACGGCATCCGCTGTTCCAGGTGCTGCTCGCTTTCGACAATGCTGCCGACATCGCATTCGAACTCCCCGATTTGTCGGTCTGCACCAGTACCCTGGACACCGGAGTGACCAAATTCGATCTCCAGCTCACGGTCACCGAAGGCTTCGCCGGTGCCGGACTCGGGGAAGGTCCGGCACCGGCGGGGGTCCGGGCGGAATTCACCTACGCCACAGATCTATTCGACGAAGCCACCATCGCGGACTATGCGCAGTGGTTGGTTCGGTTGCTGCGGGCGATCGTGGTCGACGCCGAGCTGGCAGTGGGGGATCTGCCGCTGCTGGATGTGGCGGGTCGGCAGCGTGCGATCGAGCGCGGAATCGCGGAGTCGTCGAGCCGTTTCGCGACACTGCCGGCCGCGTTCGAGACGCAGGTGCGGCGGACGCCCGATGCTGTCGCACTGGTCGATGGGAATTGTGCGCTGACGTATGCGGAGTTCTCGGGGCGGGTCAATCGGCTTGCTCGTCGGCTGATCGCTGCTGGGGTCGGGCCCGAGACGCTGGTTGTACTGGGTATGCGGCGGTCGGTGGAGTTCGTTGTCGCGGCCTATGCCGTGTTGACCGCTGGTGGCGGGTATGTGCCGGTGGACCCCGATCAACCGGCCGCGCGGCGTGCGCAGGTCGTTGCCTCGGCTCGGCCGGTGTGTGTGCTGACTCGGGCGGGTGACGGGTGGTCGGCAGGCCCCTCGGTCCTGGTGGTCGATGCACTGGACTTCTCCGGCTATTCGGATGCACCGGTGCGGGATTCGGATCGGCCGCATCCGTTGCGGGCGACCGATACGGCGTATGTCATCTTCACCTCCGGCTCTACGGGTTTACCGAAAGGTGTTGCGGTACAGCATGCCTCGATGGTGAATCAGATCGACTGGATTGCCGACGAATACGGCATCGAAGCCGACGATGTGGTGCTGTTCAAGACTCCGGCGACCTTCGATGTGTCGGTGTGGGAGCTGTTCGCGCCATTGACGCGCGGTGCGCGCATGGTGGTCGCCGAGCATGACGGGCATCGGGACAGTGCTTATCTGGCCGCGACCATTGCGGCGCACCGGGTGACGATGACCTCGTTCGTGCCGTCGATGCTGACGGTGTTCGCCGATGCCACGGGTATTGCCGAGATCGCCTCGTTGCGTACGGTTTTCGTGGCGGGTGAGGCGATGACCGGTGAAGCCGCGGCCCGCTTCGCTGCCGTGTGCCGAGCCGAGCTGCACAATCTATACGGCCCAACGGAATTCACGGTGCACGCCACCTTTGCGCCGGTCGATGCGGCGGCGCCGGGGTCGGCGCCGATCGGCCGGCCGGTGCGTTCGAGTCAGGTGCTGGTGCTCGACGCGCGGTTGCGGCCGGTGCCGGACCTGGTTGTCGGCGAGCTGTACCTATCCGGTGTTCAGGTGGCGCGCGGCTACCACGGGCGCGCGGAATTGACCGCCGAGCGGTTCGTGGCCAATCCGTACGGACCGGCCGGAGCCCGGATGTATCGGACCGGTGATCTGGTGCGGCGCAATCGGGCCGGTGATCTGGAGTACGTGGGGCGCAGTGATTTTCAGGTAAAGCTGCGCGGCCAGCGGATCGAGCTCGGTGAGATCGAGGCGGCGCTCATCGCTGCCGACGATGTGCGTGCCGCCGCTGTTCGGGTGTTCGCGCATGCCGCGGGTGAGCTGCTGGTCGCCTATGTGGTCGCCGACCTGCCGGAGGCGGAACTGGCCGAGGTGCTGGGGCAGCGGCTGCGCGCCGTACTGCCTTCGTACATGGTGCCGACGGCCTATGCCGGATTGGCGGAAATGCCGCTGACCAGCTCGGGCAAGTTGGATCGCAAGGCATTGCCCGATCCGGTGCTGACCCCCGAGGCGTTTCGTGCACCTGTCACCTCTGCCGAGCATGCGGTTGCCGAGGTGTTCGCGGCGGTGCTCGGTCTCGATCGAGTCGGGCTGGACGACGACTTCTTCGCACTCGGCGGAAACTCCCTGGTGGCCACGCAGATTACTGCGCGAATCGGCGCGGTCGTTGATGCCGATATTCCGGTGCGGCTGTTGTTCGAGCATTCGACGGTGACCGCGTTGGCCGCGCATCTGCCCGGTTCGGGGACTGCGCGCCGGGCGTTGGTCGCGCAAGCTCGACCCGATGTGGTGCCGCTTTCCTATGCGCAGCAGCGGATGTGGTTCCTCAATCAGTTCGATGCCGCCTCCGTCGCGAATAACCTGACGGCCGCGGTGCGACTGGTCGGCGCGCTCGATCTCGGCGCGCTGACGGATGCGGTCGCCGATGTCATCGCCAGGCATGAGGCACTGCGCACCAGATATCCAGCGGTCGACGGTGTACCGCAGCAGGAAGTATTGCCGGTGGATGCGGTGTTGCTGGTGCCGGAGCCGGTCGATGCTTCGGAGTTGGCCGGTCGGGTTCGAGCGCTGGCGGCAATGCCTTTCGCGGTGGACCGGGAGGCACCGGTTCGACTCACACTGCTGTGCACGGGGATCGAGCATGTGCTTGTTGTTTCCATCCATCACATCAGTGCGGACGGTTGGTCCATCGCGCCGCTGACCCGCGATCTGATGACCGCCTACGCCGCACGTTGCGTGGGCTCGGAGCCGAACTGGGCGCCGCTGCCGGTGCAATACGCCGACTACACGCTGTGGCAGCGGGAAACACTCGGTGCGGAGGACGATCCAGAATCGCTGATTGCCCGGCAAATTCGGTATTGGTCGACCGAATTGGCCGATCTGCCGGATGTGCTGGCGCTGCCGGGGGATCGGCCGCGTCCGGCGGTCGCGTCGGGTCGTGGTGCGCGCTATGCCTTCACCATCGATGCCGCTACCCACCGTCGGCTGTGTGATGTGGCGGAAGGCGCGAACGCGTCCCCGTTCATGGTGCTGCACGCGGCATTCGCCACGCTGCTGGCGAAACTTGCTGGGCAGCACGATATTGCGATCGGGACCCCTGTCGCCGGTCGCGGTGCCGCCGAGCTGGACGGGCTCGTCGGAATGTTCGTCAATACCCTGGTGCTGCGGACCGATGTGCGGCCCGAACTGACTTTTGCCGAATTGATCGCGGCGGCCCGCGACGGTGATCTGCGTGCTCTTGCACATGCCGATGTGCCGTTCGAGCGGCTGGTCGAGGTATTGGATCCGGAGCGTTCCGCGGCCCGGCATCCGCTGTTCCAGGTCATGCTCGACTTCCAGAACACCGCGCAGACCAGCCTGGAGTTGGCCGGGCTCGAGGCCTCGATGCTCGATATCGACACTCGGACGGCGAAATTCGATCTGCAATTGACGCTGACCGAGTCTGTCGGGGCAGCCGGGATGGCAGCGACCTTCGAGTACGCCACCGACCTGTTCGACGCGCGGACGGTCGCTTCGTTCGCGACTCGGCTGCAGCGCGTGCTCGATGCGGTCGCGGATCCGCACGTGCGAATCGGCGATATCGATCTGCTCGCCGACGACGAGCGGGAGCTGATCCTCGACAGCTGGAATGCGACAGCGCATCCGGTGGATGCCGACGCGACGCTGGTATCGCTGTTCGAGGCGCAGCTCGCGTGGACTCCGGATGCCATTGCGGTCACCTGCGAGGGCGAGTCCCTAACATATGCGGAATTCGCGGGTCGGGTGAACAGGCTCGCGCGGCTGCTGGTGTCGATCGGGGTTCGTCCGGATACCACGGTCGCCATCGGCATGCGGCGATCGGTGGATCTGGTCGTGGCCATCTACGCCGTGCTCACGGCGGGCGGTGCGTACGTTCCCGTGGATCCGGAGCATCCGGTCGAGCGGATCACCCACGCGCTGCGGCCGGCGCGCCCGGTGTGCGTGCTGACCCGCTCGGAGGATGGGCTGGATCTCGACACCGAGGAGCGCTCGTGCGCGTGGGCGGTGCTCGATGTGGACCTGTTCGACACCTCCGACTATTCGGACGCTCCGGTCACCGATGACGATCGGCTCGGCTCCTTGGTGCCGGGCAATGCCGCGTACGTGATCTTTACCTCCGGCTCGACAGGGCGGCCGAAGGGTGTCGCGGTTTCGCATGCGGCGATCGTCAATCGTCTGGTGTGGATGCACGACACTTACGCGCTGACCAGCGATGATGTGGTGTTGCAGAAGACGCCCGCCACCTTCGATGTGTCGGTGTGGGAGTTCTTCTGGCCGTTGCAGGTCGGGGCGCGTTTGGTGGTGGCGCGGCCGGATGGGCATCGTGATCCGGCGTATTTGGCGCGGGTTATCCGCCGCGAACGAGTCAGTGTCGCGCATTTCGTGCCGTCGATGTTGGTGGTGTTCGTCGCGGAACCGGCAGCGGCCGACTGTAATTCGCTGCGGATGGTATTCGCGTCGGGGGAGGCATTGGCGCCCAAGCCTGCTCATCGGCTGCGTGAGCTGACCGGCGCGGCAGTGCACAATCTGTACGGACCGACCGAGGCGGCGGTGGATGTCACCAGCCACGAGGTCACCGATGCCGATGTGGAAACCGCGCCGATCGGTGGGCCGGTATTCAACACCCAGGTCTATGTGCTCGATGCGCGGTTGCGACCGGTGCCGGTAGGGGTTGCGGGCGAGTTGTATTTGGCCGGTGCGCAATTGGCGCGCGGGTATATCGGGCGGCCGGATCTGACGAGTGATCGGTTTGTCGCGAATCCGTTCGGCGATGGTGCGCGGATGTATCGCACCGGGGATCTCGTGACCTGGCGTGCGGATGGGGCGCTCGAGTATTCGGGGCGCACCGACTTCCAGGTCAAGCTGCGTGGTCTGCGGATCGAGCTCGGTGATATCGAAACCGCGATCACCGGCGTGGATTCGATTGCGCAGGCGGTGGTTGTGCTGCTGGACGGGCAGCAACTGGTCGCTTATGTCATCGCGGAGACCGGGATCGATACCGATGCCCTGAAATCCGCCCTGAGCAGGCAACTGCCCGCGTATATGGTGCCGTCCGCGTTCGTCGTGCTCGATGAATTTCCGCTCAATGCTTCCGGCAAGCTGGATCGGAAAGCTCTGCCGGCGCCCGTATTCGAGGCTGCTGTTTTCCGGGCCCCCGTCACGGCGACCCAGGAAATCGTTGCGCGGACCTTTGCCGAGGTGCTGAATGTCGAGCTGGTCGGTCTCGACGATGACTTCTTCGCTCTCGGCGGCAATTCACTGAACGCCACCCAGGTCGTGGCTCGGTTGGGTGCGGCACTGGATATGCGGTTACCGGTGCGGATGCTGTTCGAGGCTGCCACGGTCGGGAAGTTGGCGGCCGCGGCGGAGGCACATCAGTGGCCCGGGTATGTCGGGTTGAGCGCGCGCCCGCGTCCGGCGCGGATTCCGCTCTCACCGGCTCAGCAGCGCATGTGGTTCCTCAACCGGTTCCTTGCCGACGATTCCGCCGGTCCGGGCGATGCCGTGGACAACATTCCGGTGGCGCTGCGGCTCACCGGCGATCTGGATGTGGCGGCATTGACCGCCGCGCTGGCGGATGTGGTCGCTCGGCACGAGACGCTGCGGACGATCTATCCCGACGGGCCTGATGGCGCGGAGCAGGTGATCATTGCTGCGGCTGTTCCGTCATTGGAAGCGGAGCTGATCGCCGAAGCCGAACTCGGGACGCACCTTTCCGCATTCGCGGCGACCACCTTCGATCTGACCACCGAGGTGCCGCTGCGGGCCCGACTACTCACCGATGGCCACGAATACGTGCTAGCACTTGTGCTGCACCATATTTCGGCCGACGGCTTCTCACTCGGACCGCTCGCGCGCGATCTCATGACCGCCTATACCGCTCGTCGAGGCGGCATCGCGCCCGCATGGGCGGCATTGCCCGTGCAATACGCCGACTACACGCTCTGGCAGGCCGAAACACTGGGTGACGATGCGGATCCGGAGTCGCAGGCGCACCGGCAGCTCGCCTTCTGGCGGCGCACGCTGGCGGGTCTGCCCGAACAATTGGAGCTCCCCACCGACCGGCCGCGACCGGCCGTCTCGTCGTATCGCGGTGACACCCACCGGCTCCGCATCGACTCCGATCTGCACAGTGAACTGCGCGAACTGGCCCGCAAGCGGGAAACAACGCTGTTCAGCACGATGCATGCGGCGCTGGCCGTCTTGTTGTCCCGCTTGTCGGTGAGTGCGGACATCGCGATCGGCACGCCGGTCGCCGGTCGCGGTGATGCCGCGCTGGATGGGCTGGTCGGGATGTTCGTCAACACCCTGGTACTGCGCACCCGTATCGACACCAGGGCGCGGTTCGAGACCGTACTGGATACCGTGCGCGCACAGGATATCGAGGCGTTGTCGCATGCGGATGTGCCCTTCGAGCGGCTCGTCGAGGTCATCGCACCGACGCGGGCACAGAATCGGAACCCGCTGTTCCAGGTGGCGTTGGCTTTTCAGAACTTCGCGTTGCCGACGCTCGAACTCACCGATCTCGTGGTGTGTCCGGTCGAATTCAACGCGGCGGCAGCCAAATTCGACTTGCAGTTCACGGTGGTCGAATCCGATGACCCCGATGGCCGTGCGGATGGCATGGAAATCGAGATCACCTATGCGACAGATCTTTTCGATGCGGGCACCATCGCGGTTCTGGGTCGTCGGTTCGCTCAGGTGCTGGCTGCCATCGCCGCCGATGCCACGATCGTGGTCGGCGATATTCAATTGCTCAGTGCCGAGGAACAGCATCGCGCACTGTACGAATGGTCGACTCCGACAAGGACTTATGTCACCGAAACGGTCACGCTGGCCGACCGGTTCACGCTGGCCGCCGCGATCGATCCGACAGCCGTCGCCGTGCGCGCGGGGACGCGATCGCTGACCTATGCCGAACTCGACGCCTGGTCGAACCGGCTGGCCCGGCGGCTGATCGCCGCCGGGGTCGGACCGGAAGCGCTGGTGGCGGTGGCGCTGCCGCGGTCGGTGGAACTGGTCGTCGCATTGGTCGCGGTGATCAAGGCGGGCGGTGGCTATCTGCCGATCGATCCGAATTATCCGGCGGATCGGATCGAATACGTACTCGATGACGCTCGTCCGATCTGCGCGATAACCAGCGCCGCATCCGAATTGGCGCCCGGCTGGTTCGGCGGGCCGGTGATCGATATTACGGCCGCGAATCAGTGTTCGACCGCCATCACCCAGGCGGAGCGACGCAGGCCGCTGAATCCGGCCCATACGGCCTACGTCATCTACACCTCCGGATCCACCGGGAACCCGAAGGGCGTGGTCATCCCGCACCGCAATGTGTTGCGTCTGCTCGATAACACCCAGTGCCACTTCGAGTTCGGGCCCTCCGATGTCTGGACCCTGTTCCACTCCTACGCCTTCGACTTCTCGGTCTGGGAGCTCTGGGGTGCGCTGCTGCACGGCGGCACGCTTGTGGTGGTCGACTACTACACCTCGCGATCACCAGAGCAGTTCTTGGAATTGCTGGCCGCGGAACAGGTGACGGTGCTGAACCAGACGCCGTCGGCCTTCTATCAACTGATCGCCGCGGAGCCTGCCGAACTCGCCCTGCGCTATGTGATTTTCGGCGGCGAGGCATTGGAACCGCAGCGGCTGGTCGGCTGGTTCGCCCGGCATCCGCGGTCGCCTCGACTGGTGAATATGTACGGCATCACCGAGACCACCGTGCATGTGTCCTACCGGCCGATCCAGGCGGGTACCGGCTCGGCGAGTGTGATCGGCGCGGCCATACCCGGATTGGTCGTGCGGGTGCTCGATGCGCGGCTGCGGCCGGTGCCGGTCGGGGTACCCGGCGAGATCTACGTCTGCGGTGGTCAGTTGGCGCGTGGCTATCTCGGACGGCCCGCGCTCACCGCGAGCCGGTTCGTGGCCGATCCGTACGCGGGGGACGGTGCGCCGGCCTATCGGTCCGGTGACCTCGCACGGTGGACGGCCGACGGCGAGTTGGAGTATCTGCGCCGGGCCGACCAGCAGGTGAACCTGCGTGGGTTCCGCATCGAGTTGGGGGAGATCGAGGCGGCGCTACTGGATGCGAGCGCAGCGGTGCGCGAGGTGGCGGTTGTCGTGCGCAGCGATCTGGTGGATGAGCCGCGGATTGTCGCGTATGTGGTCGGCCTGGATGCGGTCGATACGCCGCAGCTGCGACAACAGCTCGCGCGCCGGTTGCCCGAGCACATGGTGCCCGCCGCGATCGTGGTGGTGGATCGAATTCCATTGACCGTCAACGGGAAGCTGGATCGGGCGGCGTTGCCCGCGCCGCAGTTCGAGGCGACGACCTATCGCAAGCCTGGGACCCTCGTCGAGGGCATCGTCGCCGGGGTCTTCGCGGATGTGCTCGGAAGGGACGGTCTGGTCGGCGCGGATGACGACTTCTTCGCCCTCGGCGGTTCCTCCCTGCTGGCCGCGAAAGCCGCGGCTCGCATCGGGGCCGCGCTCGGGCGCACCGTCGGAGTCCGCGCAGTGTTCGAATCGCCGCGGGTCGCCGATCTCGCCGCAGCGGTCAGCGCGCGTGATACGGCTGCGACCAGGCCCGCGCTGGTGGCCGGCGCCCGTCCGGACCGGATTCCGCTCTCCCCGGCACAGCAGCGGATGTGGTTGCTCAACCGGTTCGACCAGCACTCCGTTGCGTACAACATTCCGGTGGCGCTGCGTCTCACCGGCGCATTGGATATCGCGGCGCTACAAGCCGCGGTCGCGGATCTGATCGGCAGACATGAGTCGCTGCGGACGCGATATCCGGAAGTGGACGGTGCGGCGACCCAGCTGATCGTGCCGGTCGTGCAGGCGATCCCGTCGCTGTATCCGGTCGATATTTCCGAAGCCGAACTGCCGGAGCGGATTCGGGAGCTGGCCGCCACCACCTTCGACGTGACCGTCGATATCCCGGTGCGGATGCGGCTGTTCCGGATAGCGGGGCGCGCGGAGTTCGTATTGGCGGCGGTGCTGCACCACATCGCGGCGGACGGATCCTCGCTCGCGCCATTCGTCCGTGATCTGATGCTTGCTTACAGCGCACGCCTGGACGACAGCGCGCCCGGATGGACGCCGCCCGCCATGCAGTACGCGGATTACGCACTGTGGCAGCGGAAACTGCTCGGCAGCGAGGACGAGCCCGAATCGCTTTCGGCACAACAGATCGCGTACTGGACCCGGACGCTGGACGGACTGCCGGATCAGCTGGCGCTGCCGACCGACCACCCGCGGCCCGCGCGGCAGAGTTTGCGCGGTGCGAAGGTGGAGTTCGCGATCGACGCGCGGTTGCACAGCGCGCTCGTCGTGCTCGGGCGACGCAGTGGCGCAACGCTGTTCATGGTTGTACACGCGGCCTTCTCCGCACTGCTGGCTCGGCTGTCGGGCAGTTCGGATATCGCGGTCGGTACGCCGATCGCGGGCCGGGGCGATGCGGAACTCGACGATGTCATCGGCATGTTCGTGAACACGCTGGTGCTGCGTACTCGGGTCGATGGGGGTGAAAGCTTCGCTGCGCTGCTCGAGCGGGCCAGAGCAGCCGATATCGCCGCCTTCTCGCATGCGGATGTGCCGTTCGAGCGCTTGGTGGAGGTGTTGAATCCGCAACGATCGACGGCTCGGCATCCACTGTTCCAGGTCGGGATTTCGTTCCAGAATCACGAGCGCGGTGAACTACGGCTGCCTGCGCTCGAAGTGAGAGAGCTCGAATTCGACAGTGGGGTCGCACAATTCGATCTGCACCTGTTCGCTGTCGATCACTATGGTGCGAACGGCACGCCCGCGGGCATCGATCTTGCGCTCGGGTTCGCGACGGACTTGTTCGAGCCCGCTAGTGCGCAGCGGTTCAGTGAGCAGCTGCTGCGAGTGTTCGAATCGGTTGTTGTCCACTCGGATACGGCTGTCGGTGAGTTGGATCTGCTCGGTACGGCAGAGCGTGCGCGGTTGCTGGAGGAGTGGAACAGAACCGCGCATCCGGTGGCATCGGCGACGTTGGCCGATCTCATCCATGCTCAGGTGGCGCTGACGCCCGAGAGTGTTGCGTTGATCGATGCGAGCTCCGAATCAGCGCTCACCTATGCCGAATTCGACGCTGCGGTCAACCGGTTGGCGCGCAGATTGATTGCCGATGGAGTCGGACCGGAGGCGACCGTGGTGCTCGCCATGCGGCGCTCGGTCGAGTTGGTTGTCGCCATGTACGCGGTGGTGCGAGCCGGTGGTGCGTATGTGCCCATCGATCCGGATCATCCGGCCGACCGTATCGCGTACGTCATCGAGACGGCCGCGCCCGTGTGTGTGCTCACCACGTCACGCGATGGTGTGCCCATCGAAATATCCCTTCCCGCAATGGAAGTGGATCGACTCGAGTTGGTTGATTACGCGGCGACTCCGATTTCGGATGACGAACGGGTGCGATCTTTGCGGCCCGAGCACCCGGCATATGTGATCTTCACATCCGGTTCGACCGGACTGCCCAAGGGCGTCACCATTTCGCATGCGGCGATCGTCAACCAATTGGCCTGGCTGCGTGACCGATTCGCACTGGGGCCACACGGGAGTGCGCTGCTGAAGACCCCGGCGACCTTCGACCTGTCGGTGTGGGAGTTCTGGTCGGTATTGACGACGGGTGGTCGCTTGGTGGTGACCGAGCCCGGCACCGAGCGCGATCCGGACCGGTTGCGGGCCCTGATCGAACGGCATGCGGTGACGGTGTTGCACGCCGTACCGTCGTTGGTCGGCATGCTGCTCGCGGTATCGGATGCGCCGCTGCCGAAATCACTGCGGCAGGTGCTCGCCATCGGTGAGGCGCTGCCGCCCGCCACCGCGACCGAATTCCGTCGTCGGGCCGGACAATCCGGCGCGCGTCTGTTCAACCTGTACGGCCCGACCGAGGCAGCCGTGTCGATCACCGCTTTCGAAGTCGATGCGGACCCGACCCATACCGTGCCGATCGGCGCGCCCGCCTGGAACAGTCGGGTCTACGTGCTCGATGCGCGGCTGCAGCCGGTCCCGGTGGGTGTGCCCGGCGAGTTGTATTTGGCCGGCGCGCAATTGGCACGCGGCTATCAACGCAGGCCCGCGCTGACGGCGGACCGTTTCATCGCGGATCCCTTCGCGAGCGCCGTCGGCACGACGATGTACCGGACCGGCGATATCGTCCGCCGGCGTCCGGAGGGCACGCTGGAATACCTGGAACGCGCCGACTTCCAGGTCAAGATCGGCGGTTTCCGGATCGAGCTCGGCGAGGTGGCGGCCGCACTGCTGCGGCTGCCCGAGGTGCGCGCCGCCGTCGCGGTGGCGCACGCCGGAACTCGGCTTATCGGATACGTTGCGGTGCCGGATTCGACGGCTCCTGCCGAATTGGCCGGTGCGTTGCGTGCGGCGTTGGCTACAGAGCTGCCCACCTACATGGTGCCCGCCGCGATCGTTGTGCTGGAGTCGTTGCCGCTCAATGCCAATGGCAAGGTCGATCGGGCCGCACTGCCCGAGCCGGTATTCACCACGGCTACCTTCCGCGCACCGACCAGTGAGCTGGAGCGCTTGGTCGCGGCCACCTTCGTCGAGGTGATCGCAGCCGAGGAAGCCGTCGGGCTGGATACCGACTTCTTCGCGCTCGGCGGCAATTCGCTGCTGGCGACCCGGCTGGCGGCGCAGCTGGGCTCGACACTCGGAGTGCGGGTCCCGGTGGCCGCGGTATTCGACGCACCGACCGTCGGGCTGCTCGCCGCGCGACTGTCCGAACTCGGGGACGCCGATGCCAGGCCCGTGCTCACTCGGCGTCGCGGCACCGCACCTGCCCCGCTTTCGCCGGCACAGCAGCGGATGTGGGTGCTCAACCGGCTGGCCCCGGACTCCTCGGCCTATAACATCCCCGCGGCGTTGCGTCTGACCGGCGCACTGGATATCGCTGCCCTCGGCGCGGCGATCCTGGATGTGATCGAACGCCACGAAACCCTGCGCACCCGATATCCGGATGCCGAGCCAGAACCGGTGCAGCAAGTGCTGGACGTTGCCGAGGTCGATCTGGAACCGATCCTGTCGGCACAGGGGGATATCGACGCGCGCATCGCCGAATTCGTCGCCGCCGGTTTCGATATCACTTCGGCACCACCGGTCCGCGCGGCGTTGTTCCGCACCGACGTCGACGAGCACGTGCTCGTGGTGGTGCTGCACCACATCGGCGCCGACGGCTATTCGGTCACCCCGATGACGCGGGATCTCATGCGTGCCTACCTCAGCCGAATCGCGGGCGACGCGCCCGACTGGGAGCCATTGCCGATCCAGTACGCCGATTACAGCGTGTGGCAACGCGCGGTGCTCGGCTCCGACCGCAATCCGGACAGCCTGCTGTCCCGGCAACTCGGCTATTGGACAACGGAATTGGCGGGCCTGCCCGAAGTACTTCCATTGCCGACCGATAGACCGCGTCCGGCGCGCCGGGATATGCGTGGTGACGCAGTCGGTTTCGAGGTCGACGCTGTACTCACCGCGCGGTTGGCGGCGGTTGCCCGCGCGCACGACACCACACTGTTCACATTGATCCACAGTGCATTCGCGGTCCTGCTCGCGAAGCTGTCCGCCACCCCGGACATCGCTATCGGCGCACCGGTCGCGGGGCGTGGCGAACCTGAACTCGACGATCTGATCGGCATGTTCGTCAATACCGTGGTGCTGCGCACCGAGGTCGACGCGCGCACCGGCTTCGCGGAGCTGCTTCGGCAGACCAGGGACCGCGATATCGCGGCGCTGTCCCATGCCGACGTGCCGTTCGAGCGGGTGGTCGATGCCGTCGGCCGGGCCGGGTCCAGTGCCTATGCGCCGCTGTTCCAGGTGATGTTCACCTTCCAGAACATGCCGTCCGGCCGCGTCGCGCTGCCGGGGCTCGCGGTCGAGGTGCTCGATCTCGCGCTGGCGGAGGCCAAATACGACCTGCAGCTCACCGGCGTCGAGTTGTTCGACGTGGCAGGGGATCTGGTCGGACTGGATATGCGATTCGGTTACGCGACCGACATTTTCGACGCCGCCACCGTCCGGCTGTTCGCCGAGCGGCTACTTCGGATATTCGAGGTAGTCGCGGATGATCCGGCTATCGCGATTCGCGCCATCGATATTCGCGGCGAACAGTCCCGTGGCGACCGGTCGGACAGTCCGGCGGACCTGCCCGCGCTGATCGCCGCTGCCGCCGAAATCGATCCCGGTGCTGTCGCTTTCACCCACGACGCGCACACGGTGACCTTCGGCGAGCTGGCCGCCAAACTCGCGACGGTCGCCAAAGCCATGGGCGCGACCGCGAAACCGGAAGCGCTCACCAATGTCGCCCTCGCCGGACTGGTGCCCGGCCTCCTGGCCGCTCTCGGCGGCAGTGGTCTCGCCGCCGTCCTGCGGTCCCTGCGCACCGAGGCGCGGGCCGTGCTCTCCAACTCGGATTCGGAAGTCGATTCGGAAGGAATTAATTGATGTCCCAGGCAGAATCGGTCGCATCCAGCAAACTCGGCAATCGTATTGCCGCATATGATCATTCGGCACTGCGCCGGGCGTACGGACTCGACGATCTCCCCATCCTGATCGATAAGGTCGCCGAATTGGATCCGGAGCGGGTCGCCGTGCGGCACTCCGGGACCACCATCACCTACGGTGTGCTGGCCACCGAGATCATGGTGCTGGACGAGGCGATGGGTGGCGGTCTCGGTGCCGACGCACTGGTCTCGGTCGTGGTCTCCAGCCAACTGCCCGCCCTGCTGGAGTCCGGGGACGGCGCACTCGGCACCGTGCTGGAGCGACTGCTCGACGACGCCCTGACAGCGGCAGCCCACGTGCTGCCGTCGATATTCGCGCCGATCGAGACTCTGGTCAGCGAATTCGAGGCACAGGTGCGCCGGACACCGGACGCGGTAGCCCTGGAGGACGCGGCTGCAACGCTGACGTATGCGGAGTTCGACCTCCGGGTGAACGCCCTCGCGCTGCGGTTGATCGACCTGGGTGTCGGCCCGGACAGCCTGGTGGGGCTTGCCGTTCGACGCTCGTTCGACCTGCTGGTCGGCATGTACGCGATCCTGAAGGCGGGCGGTGCGTATGTGCCGATCGATCCGGAGCATCCGGCCGAACGCATCGGTTACGTGCTCGAGGTCGCCGCACCGGTCTTGGTACTCACCACGACCCACGACCAGCCCGAACTCGGACAGGGGATCCCGGTACTGCGGATCGACGAATTCGACACCGTCGAGGCAGGGGCGTCGATCGATGACCGCCCGCGTCCGTCGGCGGACAATACGGCCTACGTCATCTTCACCTCCGGATCGACCGGCCGCCCGAAAGGCGTTGCGGTATCGCACCGTTCGATTCTGGCCAACCTGCGGTGGCGACAGCGGCTGTATCGGCTACGCGGCGACGATGTGGTGCTACAGAAGACGCCGTTCACCTTCGACGTCTCGGTATGGGAATTCTTCTGGCCGTTGCAGGTCGGTGCGCGACTGGTGATCGCGGCACCGGATGGTCATCGCGATCCGGCATATCTGGCGCGCACGATCGCCGAACGCGGCGTCACCGTCGCGCATTTCGTGCCTTCCATGCTCGCGGTATTCGTGGCCGAACCGCAGATCGCAAGTGCGGCACGGACCCTGCGCCTGGTATTCGCCTCCGGCGAAGCGCTACCGGCCGCCACCGCGGCCGCCTTCCGCGATATCAGCGGTGCGACACTGCACAACCTGTACGGCCCCACCGAGGCCGCCGTCGATGTCACCGCGCACGAGGTCACCGCCGCCGACAGCACGACCGTGCCCATCGGCGCGCCCGCCGATGACACCGAATTGCTGGTGCTGGACGACAATCTGCGACCGGTGGCCAGTGGCATCGTCGGTGAGCTGTATCTCGCCGGTGTGCAGCTGGCCCGCGGCTATGTGGCCCGCCCTGGGCTGACGGCCGACCGGTTCGTGGCCAATCCGGAAGGTGCGCCCGGTGACCGGATGTACCGCACCGGCGACCTGGTCCGCTGGCGCACCGATGGCGGCGGCGGCCCGGACGAACTGGAATATCTGGGCCGCATCGACTTCCAGGTCAAACTGCGCGGGCTGCGCATCGAACTCGGCGAGGTCGAGGCGGCGCTGCTGCGCAATGAGCAGGTCGCGCAGGCCGCGGTGCTGCTGCATCGGCATGCGGGCGGCGATCACCTGGTCGGATACGTGGTGGCCGACGGTGACGTCACCGTCGATCCGGCCGCGGTACTGGAATCGACGCGCCGGGACCTACCGGACTACGTGGTGCCCTCGCTCGTGGTTGTCCTCGACGAAATGCCGGTCAATGCCAATGGCAAGCTGGATCGGCGCGCACTGCCGGAGCCGGTATTCGGATCGGCCGCCGCATACCGGGAACCCTCGACCGAGGCAGAGCTGGCCGTCGCCGAGATCTTCGGCCAGCTGCTGGAGACGGATCGGGTCGGCGCGGACGACGACTTCTTCGCGCTGGGTGGCAACTCGCTCATCGCCACCCGCGCCATTGCCCGAATCGGAGCCGCGCTCGGCATTACCGTCGATGTCCGCGATTTTTTCGACCGCCCGACGGTAGCGGCGCTGTCCGGGCTGGCACGGACCGGAGCCGCGCGACCGGCGCTCACGGTAGCCACACGGCCGCAGCATATTCCGCTGTCTCCGGCGCAGCGGCGCATGTGGTTTCTCAACCGGTTCGGTACGCACACCGAATCCGCCTACGTCTTCGATACCGCAGCGGTGGACAATATTCCGGTCGCACTGCGGCTACGCGGCCCACTCGAGGTCACCGCCCTGTCCGCCGCGATCACCGATCTCGTTGCCAGGCACGAGATCCTGCGCACCGTCTACCCGCAGACCGCCGATGGCCCGGCTCAGGTGGTGCGGCCGGTGCATGCCGTATTCGACCTGTCACCGAGCGACATTCCCGAGGCCGAACTCTCCGCCGCCGTATTGGCCGGCGCGGTACAGGGATTCGATGTCACCGAGGAGATCCCGGTGCGGGTGCGGTTGCTGCGCAGCGGACCCGAGGACCACACATTGGTCCTGGTGGTGCATCACATCGCCATCGACGGTGTATCGATGGGACCGCTGATGCGCGATCTCGTCACCGCCTATGCGGCCCGTCGCGCCGGACGCCGACCCGACTGGGCGCCGCTGCCCGTGCAGTACGCGGACTACGCGCTGTGGCAGCGGCAGGTGCTCGGGAGCGAGGACGATCCGGAATCGGTGGCCGCACGCCAGCTCGGATTCTGGGTCGCCGAATTGGCCGACCTGCCCGCACAGCTGGATCTGCCCACCGATCGGCCCCGCCCCGCCGTCGCGTCCTACCGCGGGGCGACCCATGAGTTCGCGATCGACGCGGAGCTACGCCATGCGATCGATGGGATTGCCGCCCGGAGCCGAGCCACGCCCTTCATGGTGGTCCATGCGGCACTCGCGGTCCTGCTCGCGCGCCTGTCCGGCAGCGTCGATATCGCCATCGGCACACCGGTCGCGGGACGCGGCGATCGCGCCCTGGACGACCTCGTCGGCATGTTCGTCAATACCCTCGTGCTGCGTACCGAGGTCCGGGGCGAGCTGAGCTTCGCCGACCTTGTCGCTCATGTGCGCGAGCGCGATCTGAATGCGTTCGCGCACAGTGATATTCCGTTCGAGCGACTGGTCGAGGTGGTGAATCCGGCGCGTTCCCAGGGCAGGCATCCGCTGTTCCAGGTCGCCCTGTTCATGCAGAACATCGGGCCGATCGCGTTGACGATGCCCGGCTTGGATGCTGACCTGGTCGACTTCGATCCCGGCTTCGCCAAATTCGATCTGCAGCTGACACTCTCCGATACCGAGTCCGGCTACCGCGCCGAATTCACCTATGCCACCGACCTGTTCGATACCGCGACCGTGCGCGAGTTCGGCATCAAATTTCTCCGGCTGCTGCGCGCGGCGGTCGCCGATCCGGATATCGCGACCGGCGATATCGAACTTCTCGACGCGGGTGAACTCGATTACGTCACCGCGAGCTGGAATGCCAGCGGGCACAGGGTCGCCGATCGTTTTCTGCACGAAGGTTTCGACAGCCAGGTTCGTCGCACGCCGAAGGCCGTTGCCCTGGCCTCCGATACCGCCGAACTCACCTACACCGAACTGTCCGAGCGGGCCAATCGCCTCGCGCGACTGCTGATCAGCACCGGCGTCGGCCCGGAGGCGCTGGTCGTGCTCGCAATGCCGCGCTCGGTCGAGCTGGTGGTCGCGATGTACGCCGTACTGCGCGCCGGCGGCGCGTATGTGCCGGTGGATCCCGGACATCCGGCCGAACGGATCTGGCACATCCTCGATACCGCCCGGCCGCATTCGGTACTCACCACGCGCGGTACCGGCTTCGCCCTCCCCGCGACCGTGCCGCCGAGCGTGCACCTGCACCACATCGACGAACTGGACCTGTCGGAGTACTCGGCGGCGAAGATCGCCGATCGTGAGCGCCGTGCGTTGCTGCGGCCCGAGCACCCCGCTTACGTAATCTTCACCTCCGGCTCGACGGGCCGACCGAAGGGCGTATCGGTCGAGCACCGCGCCATTGCCAACCAGCTCGCCTGGATGCACGCCGAATATCGGCCGCGCGTCGGCGATGTCTATCTGCAGAAGACCGCGACCACCTTCGACGTTTCGCTGTGGGGATACTTCCTGCCGCTGCGCGCGGGCGCGACCCTGCTCCTGGCCACGCCCGATGGCCACCGCGATCCGCGCTACCTCGCGGAAACCATTGCCCGCCACAGCGTCACACTGACCGATTTCGTGCCATCGATGCTCGCGGTTTTCGCCGCCCATGCCCAAGCGAGCGAACTCGATTCGCTGCGCGATGTTTTCGTCATCGGCGAGGCCTTGCCGCCGGAGACCGTCGCGGCCTTCCACACGGTGAGCGATGCCGCGCTGCACAATCTGTACGGCCCGACCGAGGCGGCCGTATCCATTACCTATCGCGAGGTCACGGTCGACGACGAGCTGGTGCCGATCGGCGAGCCGGAGTGGAATTCCCAGGTCTACGTACTGGATGCGCGACTGCATCCGGCACCGATCGGGGTACCCGGCGAACTGTATCTGGCCGGTGACCAACTGGCTCGCGGCTATCACGGCCGGGTCGATCTCACCGCGGATCGCTTCGTGGCCAACCCTTTCGGCCGAGCCGGTGCGCGAATGTATCGCACCGGGGATCTGGTGCGCTGGAGCGCCGATGGGGAACTGGTCTACCTCGGCCGAATGGACTTCCAGGTGAAGTTCCGCGGTCAGCGCATCGAGCTCGCCGAGATCGAGACGGCACTACTCGCGGTGCCGGAGGTGAGTCAGGCCGCGGTACGGCTGATCGATGGCGATTATCTTGCGGGGTACGTGATTCGCACGCCGGGCAGCGTTTTGGATCTGGATGCCGTCAAGGCCGGGCTGGCCGGGCGTCTTCCTGGATATATGGTGCCGACCGCGCTCGTCGAGCTGTCCGAGTTCCCGCTCAATACCAGCGGCAAGCTGGATCGCAAGGCGCTGCCGGTGCCGGTGCTGCGGCAACAGCGTTTCCGAGCACCGACCAATGCGGCACAACGCCTGGTCGCCGCGGTATTCGCCGAGGTACTGCGGGTGGAACGAGTCGGCCTCGATGACGATTTCTTCGCGCTCGGCGGCAGTTCGCTGGATGCCACCCAGGTCACCGCACGGGCGGGGGAGGCCATAGGCGCGCGCATCCCGGTGCGCGCCCTTTTCGACGCCTCGACGGTCGAGGGATTCGCGGCCGCCGTCGACGCGCTCAGCAGAGCGGGTGCGTCCGCACGGCCGCTGGTGCGGCGCGAGCGTCCGGCACGCATTCCGCTTTCGCCCGCCCAGCAGCGGCTGTGGTTTCTCAACCGGATCGAAACCCAGGACGGCGCCGCAGGCGTTTACCACCTCCCGGTCGTGCTCCGGCTCTCCGGCAGGCTCGATGTCACCGCGCTGGAGCGTGCGGTGCTCGATGTGCTGTCCAGGCACGAATCCCTGCGCACCATCTACCCGGACAGCGAATCCGGTCCGTACCAGTCGATTCTGACACCGGCAGACATCGGCCTGACCCTCGATCCAGCACCTGTCGAACGTGCCGATCTGACGGCAGCCATTACCGCGATCACGACCGCCGGATTCGACGTGACCACCGACCTGCCTTCGCGCGTCGCGCTATTGACCGTCGATCGGGTGGACGACCGGCGCGGCATTTCTGGCGACGAATACGTGCTGGTCTTCGTCGTTCACCACATCTCGGCAGACGCACTTTCGATGACACCGCTGATCACCGATCTGGTACACGCCTACCTGGCCAGATTGACGAGCCGGAGGCCGGATTGGCGCGAGCTGCCGGTGCAGTACGCGGATTACAGCCTCTGGCATCGCGAACTGCTCGGTTCCGAGGACCGGCCGGGTGATCCGGCATACCAGCAATTGCGATTCTGGCGCGCGGCCCTCGACGGTATGCCGACGCAACTCGCGCTGCCGACCGACCGGCCCCGCCCCGCGCTGCCCTCGAATCGTGGTGCCGCAGTGGATTTCGAGATAGATCCCGAGTTGGCCGCCGCCCTGCGCGTACTCGCACATCGCAGCGGCGCAACGCTGTTCATGGTGGTGCACGCGGCCTTCGCGGCGACGATTGCGAGATCGAGCGGCACCGATGACGTAGTGATCGGCTCGCCCGTCGGCGGTCGCGGCGAACGCCAACTCGACGCGCTCATCGGCATGTTCGTGAACACCCTGGTACTGCGCACCCCGGTCGATGCGGCAGCCACCTTCACCGAACTCCTCGCGGGCGTACGCGATTGCGACCTCGCTGCCTTCGCCAATGCCGATCTGCCGTTCGAGCGGCTGGTCGATGCCATGGCCGTGGACCGGAGCGCCGGCGCGCACCCGCTGTTCCAGGTGCTTTTCAGCTTCGGTACGGCACCGCGCATTGTCGCGGGCAGTCGGGCGCTCGAGGTGCCGTGGCTGACGGTGCAACCGCTCGAATCACCGGATACCACCGCGAAATTCGATCTGCACCTGGTGATGAACGAACGCGCCGGTGATCACGGGCTCACCGGCAGCCTGCGCTATGCCACCGATTTGTTCGATGCGGCGACCGTCGCCGCGTTCGTCAGTCGCTTTCGGCGCGTGCTCGCCACTGTGGCGGGTGCGCCGCAGACCCGGATCGGCGAGATCGAGCTGTTGGCTGCGGACGAACGATCGATCTTGGACCGCTGGAACGACACGACGCACGTTGTCGACGAAACCCAGACGCTCGCTTCATTATTCGCCGCGCAAGTGGTGCGCACTCCAGGGGCGCCTGCGCTCACCTTCGAGGGGACAACCCTGTCCTATGCCGAATTCGCCGGACGGGTGAACCGGCTGGCGCGCCGGCTCATCGAGCAGGGCGTTGGCCCGGATTCGCTTGTCGCACTCGGCATGCGGCGCTCGATCGATCTGGTGGTGGGCATATATGCCATCACTGTGGCGGGCGGCGGCTATGTACCACTGGATCCGGACCATCCGGCCGAACGCACCCGCCACATCCTCGATACCGCCGCTCCGCTCTGCGTGCTGACCTCGGGCATGGATCTGGATATCGCCGCCACACAGATCCGTATCGATCGACTCGACCTTTCCGGGTACGCGGCCGCGCCGATTATCGATGCGGATCGGCGCGCGCCGCTGCGGGCCGCCAATACCGCCTATGTCATCTTCACCTCGGGCTCCACGGGTCGGCCCAAGGGTGTCGCGATGAGCCACCGCGGCATCGTGAACCGGCTGCTGTGGATGCAGTCGGCGCAAGTCGCGCTCGACGGCACCGATGCGCTGTTGCAGAAGACGCCGGTGACCTTCGATGTTTCGGTGCCGGAGTTCTTCTGGCCGTTGCAGGTCGGCGCCCGGCTGGTTTTGGCACGTCCGGATGGTCATCAGGATCCGGTGTATCTGGCGGATCTGATTCGGCGCGAGTCGATTACGATCGCGCATTTCGTACCGTCCATGCTCGCTGTCTTCGTCGCGGACGATATCGATGTGCCGACACTGCGGCACGTGCTCTGCTCAGGCGAAGCGCTGCCCGCCATCATCGCGCAGCGGGCGCTGGCGGCTACCGGCGCGCGGGTGCACAACATGTACGGGCCCACCGAGACGGCGGTCGAGGTCAGCGCGTACGAGGTGACCGACAGCGATGGCGGTCAGCTGCCGATGGGCGGGCCGATCTGGAATACCCTCGCGTATGTGCTCGATGCGCGGTTGCGTCGAGTGCCTGTCGGTGTGCCAGGTGAGCTGTATCTGGCCGGTGCGCAGCTGGCCCGCGGCTATCTCGGTCGGGCCGATCTGACCGGTGAGCGGTTCGTGGCCGATCCGTTCGGTCCGGCCGGTACCCGGATGTATCGCACCGGCGATCTGGTCGTCTGGCGAGTGGCCGATCAGCGGGGTGTGCTGGAATTCCTCGGCCGCACCGACTTCCAGGTGAAGGTCCGCGGCCTGCGGATCGAACTCGGTGAGATCGAGTCGGCGTTGCTGTCGGCTGCCGCAATCGCGCAGGCCGTCGTCCTGGTTCGTGACGACCACGGCGACCAACTGGTCGCCTACCTGGTGGCGGACGGTGAACTCGATACCGACAGCATTCGCGCCGAACTCGCGCGGCGGCTGCCCGCCTACATGGTCCCGTCCGCCTATGTCGTCTTGGACGAATTTCCGATCACGACCTCCGGCAAGCTGGATCGAAAAGCATTGCCCGCCCCAGCTTTTGCCGCTGCCGAATTCCGTGCGCCCAGCGATCTCGCGGAAACCCTTGTCGCCGAAACATTCGTCGCGCTGCTCGGCGTCGACCCGGTCGGTGCGGATGACGACTTTTTCGCCCTCGGCGGCAATTCGCTCATCGCCACGCAACTCGCGGCCCGGCTGACCAAGGCAACCGGCGCGGATGTACCCGTGCGCACCGTCTTCGACGCATCGACAGTGCGCGAGCTGGCGCGCCGGATCACGGTCGAACAGGAGGCGGCACCTCCGGCCCTGCCACCGTTGACGGTTCAGGATCGCAATGAGCCGATTCCGCTGTCGATCGCCCAGCAGCGCATGTGGTTCCTGAACCGATTCGACTCCGCGAGTGGCGGATACAACATCCCCTTCGCACTGCGCCTCACCGGTGTGCTGAATGTGCCCGCGCTGGAACGTGCGATTGCCGATGTCATCGCCAAGCACGAGACGCTGCGCACCATCTATCCCGAACACGACGGCGCCGCGACGCAGGTGGTGCTGCCCGCCGGGACCAGGTTGGTGGAACTCGTCGCTCGTGCGGTGACCGCGGCCGAGTTGCCCGAACTCGTCGCCGCCGCGGCTCAGACCGGATTCGATGTCACGACCGAAGTTCCGTTGCGCGTCCGGCTGCTCCGAATCGACGACGGTGACTCCGGCAGCAGGTCCCGTCAACAGGTGTACGTACTGCTGTTCGTCGTGCATCACATCGCCGCCGACGGCTGGTCTTTCGCGCCGCTGACCAGGGATCTTGCCACCGCCTATGTGGCTCGCTGTGCGGATGTCGCACCTTCGTGGAGTCCGCTGGCCGTGCAGTACGCGGACTTCGCGATCTGGCAGCGCGATGCGCTCGGCCGGGCCGACGACACGGGTTCGCTGCTGGCCCATCAGCTGCGGTACTGGACCGGTCGGCTCGCGGGCGTTCCCGAGGTATCGACGCTGCCCACGGACCGGCCGCGGCCCGCGGTAGCCGCCAACCGAGGCGGTGCCATTACCGGCCGTTTGGATCGGGTATTGCACCGGGGCATCCAGGATGTGGCGGCCACCCATCGCGTCACCCCGTTCATGGTGCTGCACGCCGCGCTCGCGGTACTACTGAGCCGCCTGAGTGCGAGCGAGGACATCGTCATCGGTACGCCGGTCGCCGGTCGCGGTGACGAAGCCCTGGACGACCTCGTCGGCATGTTCGTCAATACCTTGGTACTGCGTACCGAAGTGCGCGCCGACGCCACGCTCGGTGAGCTCTTGGCCACGGTCCGTACTGCGGATCTGGCCGCCTTCGAGCACGCCGCGGTGCCCTTCGAACGGCTCGTCGATGTGGTGAATCCCGCTCGCTCGCAGGCACATGCGCCGCTGTATCAGGTGGCGATGACATTGCAGAACCAGTCCAAGCCGGACTTCCGACTGCACCGTTTGAATATTGCCGCGCTCGATATCGGGCCCGCACCGATCCAACTGGATCTGGACTGGACGCTGACTGACCGCTACGACACCGACGGCGCGGCCGACGGCATCGATGTGCACTTGCACTACGCGCTGGATCTCTTCGACGAGGCAACCGTCGACGGATTCCTGGCGGGTTTCGAGCGGGTAATACGCGCCATGGTGCGTGACGTGCGAACACTCGTCGGCAATGTCGAGTTGATGTCGGTGGCCGAACGCGGACTGCTGCTGTCGGATCGCAATGCCACCGCGCGGCTACTGCCTGCCGAGACCCTCGACGATCTGCTGACAGCCCGCGTGGCCGCGACACCCGATGCCGTTGCGGTGATCTTCGAGGACACGTCGGTGACCTACGCGGAACTCGAAGCCAAGGTGAATCACCTTGCGCGTCGGCTCATTTCGGCAGGTGTCGGTCCGGAGACGATCGTCGGACTCGCCGCGCTGCGATCTGTCGACATGCTGGTGGCCGTATTCGCGATCGTGCGCGCGGGCGGTGCTTACCTGCCATTGGATCCGACCCATCCGGCCGACCGGATCGCGCAGGTGATCGACAGTGCCGCCCCGGCTCTGGTGTTGGCCGTCGGCGGCGCGGAACTGCCCGATCTCGGTGACGTCCGCGTCGTCGATCTCACCGATCTCAGCGGCTTCGACACCGCGCCGCGCGCCAGGGCTCCACTGCGCCGCGACAATACGGCGTACGTGCTGTTCACGTCCGGCTCGACCGGCCGACCGAAGTGCGTCGCGGTCACCCACCGCGCCATCATGAACCAGCTGCGCTGGCTCGAATTCCGCTACGGCGTCACCGCAGCCGACCGCATTCTGCAGCGTGCCCCGCTCACCTTCGATGTCTCGGTGTGGGAATGCTTCCTGCCGATCGCGGTCGGTGCACCGCTGGTGATCGCGCGCCCGGGCGGCCACCTCGACCTGGCGTATTTCGCCGGGTTGCTGCGCGAACACGGCATCACCATCGCCGAATACGTGCCGTCGGTACTCGCGGCGCTCATCGGTGAGGGCATGGGTGATGCGCTGCGCTCCTTTCGCCATCTGCACTGCGGCGGTGAGGCGCTCACCCCGGACCTGCTCGCCGCAATTCGCGAACATGCCGGCGGCGCGGTGCACAACGCTTACGGCCCGACCGAGGCGGCGATCTCGGCGATCTATCACGAATTCACCGACGCCGATTCCGGCCGTGATGTCGCGATCGGTCGTCCGTGCTGGAATACCCGCGCCTATGTCCTGGACGCACGGTTGCGGCCGGTCCCGGTCGGTGTCACGGGCGAGCTGTATCTCGCCGGCGACCAACTGGCCCGCGGCTATCACGGCCGCGCCGGGCTGACCGCCGAGCGCTTCGTGGCCGATCCGTTCGGTGTGCCCGGGCGGTTGATGTATCGCACCGGAGATCTGGTGCGCTGGAATCGCGGCGGCGATCTGATCTATCTGGGCCGCAATGATTTCCAGATCAAGTTGCGTGGTCAGCGGATCGAGCTCGGGGAGATCGAGTCGGCGCTGGCCGGGGTGGCGGGCGTGGCGAATGCCGCGGTGATATCGACGCGCGACACCTCCGGCTACGACTGTCTGGTCGGCTACATCAGTGGGGCGGGTCTGTCCTCGGATGCGGTACTCGCGCAGGTGCGCGAGCATCTGCCTGCATACATGGTGCCCGCGCAGCTGGTTGTGCTCGACGATATGCCGCTGACCACGGTCGGCAAACTCGATCGCGCGGCGCTTCCCGCCGTCGAAGTCGCCGGTACCGCAATGGAATTCCGTGCACCGCAGGAAGGCACCGAATCGGTGCTGGCCGCACTGATAGCTGATCTGATCGGTGGCGTGCGGATCGGCGCGGATGACGATTTCTTCGCACGCGGCGGTAATTCGCTACTGGCCATGCGCCTTGTCGCACGAGCGAACGCGGCCTTCGGTAGCGCGCTGACCGTGCGCGAGATTTTCCAGGCCCCGACCGTGGCCGAATTGGCACTGCGGGTGACGCGCGCCGATGTCGCGCGGCCCGCGCTGGCGGCACGAGATCGTCCGGAGCGTATTCCGTTGTCGCTGGCGCAAACTCGGATGTGGCTGCTGAACCGGCTCGATCCCGAATCGGCCGTCTACAACATTCCGATCACCATCCGCCTGACCGGTGCGTTGGACGAAGCAGCGCTGCGTGCCGCACTGGGCGATGTCGTCGCCCGGCACGAGTCGCTGCGCACCGTGTTCCCTGCGGACAGTATCGGTCCCGTGCAGGTGGTGACCGAATCGACCGAATTGGAGCTGCGGCAGGTCGATATCACCGAATCCGACCTCGCCGCAGCGGTTGTCGGCCGCGCGGGCGTCGGGTTCGATCTGCGCACCCGGATACCGGTGCGTGCCACGCTGTTCCGGGTCGCGTCCGACGATCATGTGCTCGTCGTGGTGGTGCACCACATCGCCGCCGACGGTGTCTCGACGGCCCCGCTGGCGCGGGATCTGATGGCGGCATACAGCGCCCGCACCGAAGGTGCGGCACCGCGGTGGCAGCCGCTGCCGGTCCAGTACGCGGACTTCACACTGTGGCAGCACGAAGTGCTCGGCTCGGCCGACGATCCCGACTCCGTCCTGGCCCGCCAGATCGCGCACTGGCGCACCGAACTCGACGGACTCGCCCCGGTGCTCGAATTGCCCGCCGATCGGCCGCGCCCCGCCGTGGCCTCCGGTCGCGGTGCAGCGGTCGAGTTCGCCATCACTTCGGAACTGACTGCCGCGATCGCGGATCTGGCGCGCAAGCACGGGGCGTCGTCGTTCATGGTGCTGCACGCCGCTTATGCGGCACTGTTGGCCCGCCTGGGCCGTGCGGACGATATCGCGATCGGGACCCCCGTCGCGGGCCGGGCCGAGGCGGCGCTGGACGATCTGGTCGGCATGTTCGTCAACACCCTGGTACTGCGCACCGAGGTGGCGGCCGAGGCGACCTTCGCCGAACTGCTCGCCCGGGTGCGTGCCACCGACGTCCGAGCTTTCGCACATGCCGATCTGCCGTTCGAGCGACTGGTCGACGAGCTGAATCCGGTGCGTTCACAGGCGCAT
Organism: Nocardia sp. NPDC049526; assembly: GCF_044465765.1. NCBI lineage: Bacteria > Bacillati > Actinomycetota > Actinomycetes > Mycobacteriales > Nocardiaceae > Nocardia > Nocardia sp. NPDC049526. The sequence continues at coordinate 423,892 of NZ_JBITMA010000008.1, forward strand.
TCGCCGATCGTCCAGACATTGCTCACCTTCGAGCACCGCGACGATACGGTGCTGCGCCTACCTGGGCTCGAGGTCGCCGCGTATCCGATCGACAATCAGGTCGCCCAGTTCGACCTGGCGCTCGAACTGGCGGAGGGCGACGGTACCGCGCTGCGTGCGGTCATGCGCTACGCGACGGATCTGTTCGACCGGGCGACGGTCGAATCGTTCGCGGCCCGCTTCGTGCGCTTACTCGAGGCGGTGGTCGCCGATTCCGCCATACGCGTCGGCGATATCGAGCTACTGGACCACAACGAGCTGTCCCTGCTCAATCGATGGAACGACACTTCGTTCGCGATAAACCGGTCACAGACTCTGGTTTCGCTGTTCGAGGAACAGGTGCTGCGGACACCCGACGCGACCGCGGTGACGTTCGAGGGGCCGAGTCCTGCCCACCCGTCGCTCGACCACCACCCCTCATCGAGTCGCCGAGCGACGCTGACGTATGCCGAGTTCGCGGGCCGGGTCCATCGGCTGGCGCGATGGCTGGTCGGGCATGGCGTAGGCCCGGATTCGGTTGTCGCGCTCGGCATGCGGCGCTCGCTCGACTTGGTGGTCGGCATGTACGCGGTCACTGTTGCCGGTGGCGCGTACCTGCCGCTCGATCCCGACCATCCGGCCGACCGGATCGCGTTCGTGCTCGAGACCGCGCGCCCGGCGTGGGTGCTGACCTCGGGGACTGATCTGGAGACTGTTGCGGCACGCCAGGTTCGGATCGATCGTCTAGAGCTGACGAGATACTCACCCGCGGCGCTGACCACAAAGGATCGTCTCGGCGTGCTGTTGCCGGACCACCCCGCGTATGTCATCTTCACCTCTGGTTCGACCGGCCGTCCCAAGGGCGTCGCGGTGTCACATGCCGCGATTGTCAACCGCCTGGTGTGGATGCAGTCCGAGTATGGGCTCCACATCGACGACGCGGTCTTGCAGAAGACCCCCGCGACCTTCGACGTCTCGGTCTGGGAGTTCTTCTGGCCGTTGCAGATCGGAGCGCGATTGGTGCTCGCGCGGCCGGACGGTCACCGGGATCCGGCCTATCTGGCGCGGTTGATCTGCGATGAAGGAATCACCGTCGCGCATTTCGTGCCTTCGATGCTCGCGGTATTCCTAGCCGAACCCCGTGCACGCGAATGCGTCACGCTGAGAGCGCTATTCGCCTCAGGTGAGTCACTGCCCGCGCCGACCGCGCAGCGGGCCGGTGAGCTGACCGGTGCCCGCGTGCACAATCTGTACGGGCCGACCGAGGCCGCGGTCGATGTCACCTTCCACGAGGTGACCGCTGCCGATGCGGAGTCGGTGCCGATCGGCAAGCCGGTATTCAATACCCGATTGCTGGTGCTGGATGCACGGATGCGGCTGGTGCCGGCGGGTGTGCCCGGTGAGTTGTACCTCGCAGGTGCGCAGTTGGCGCTCGGCTATGTACGTCGGCAGGCGCTGACCGCTGAACGTTTCGTCGCGAATCCTCTTGGCGGCGTGGGGGAGCGGATGTATCGCACCGGTGACCTCGTCCGGTGGACTGCGAACGGCGAGCTGGAGTACCTGGGCCGTACCGACTTCCAGGTGAAGCTGCGCGGGTTGCGCATCGAACTCGGCGAGATCGAATCCGCGCTCACCGCACTGGATGTCATCGACCAGGCCGTCGTCGTGGTGCGTAGCGACGAGCGCGTCGGCGATCAGTTGGTCGCTTACCTGGTTGCCGACCTCGCAGTCGATATCGACGACGTGCGCGCGGAAATGGCCGCCGCACTGCCCGGTTATATGGTGCCCTCGGCCTTCGTCGTGCTGGATGCCTTCCCGCTCAATACCTCGGGCAAGCTCGATCGCACCGCGCTGCCCGCTCCCGTATTCGAGACCGCGACCTACCGAGCTCCCTCGACCGAGACCGAACAGACCGTCGCCGAGATCATGGGCGAACTGCTCGGCATCGAGCGAATCGGTGCCGACGACAACTTCTTCGCACTCAGCGGCAATTCACTGATCGCCACCCAGCTGGCCAGCCGGATCGGTGCCGCGCTGGATGCCGAAGTCCCCGTGCGGATCGTGTTCGAGGCACCGACCGTCGCCGGAATAGCCACCCGCGCCGCCCTGCTCACCGGCACCGGCGCTCGTCCGATGCTCACCGCGCGCCAACGCCCCGACCTGATTCCGCTCTCGCCCGCACAGCAACGGATGTGGTTCCTCAACCGCTTCGATCCCGGCGAGACGGTGAACAATATTCCGGTCGCGATCCGGCTCACCGGAGATCTCGACACCGATGCGCTCGCCGCCGCGCTGGCCGATGTCGTCGCCCGGCATGAAACCCTGCGCACCGTATACCCGGATATCGATGGCACCGGTTTCCAGCGGATTCTGGCCACGACGCACATGCCCGAAATCGTCGAGCTGGGTTCGTCGGCACTGGTAGACCTGGTTGCCACACCTTTCGACGTCACTACTGAAATACCGCTGCGCATCGGCCTGGCCACCCTGTCGGATCGCGAGCACCTACTCGCCCTCGTGGTGCATCACATTGCGGCGGACGGCTTCTCGATGGCCCCGCTGGCTCGCGATATCGCCACCGCATACGCGGCACGGGCCACCGGCACCGCACCGACGTGGGCAGATCTGCGTGTGCAGTACGCGGATTACACCCTCTGGCACCGCGAGATCCTCGGAGTCGAGGGCGATCCGGAATCGGTGGCCGCACAGCAATTGCGCTACTGGAGCCGCGTACTCGGCGGGTTGCCCGCTCAGCTCGATCTGCCCTCGGATCGGCCGCGTCCCGCCATTGCCAGTCACGCCGCCGCGAGCACCACCATCGGGCTCGATGCCGCGATCCACGACGGCATAGCCACCATCGCTACGCGATACGACGTCAGCCCGTTCATGGTCGTCCATGCCGCGCTTGCCACCTTGCTCGCGCGACTGTCCGGCATGGATGACATCGCCATCGGCGCACCGATCGCGGGCCGCGGTGCCGCCGCCCTCGATGACCTCGTCGGCATGTTCGTCAACACACTGGTGCTGCGCACCGAGGTGGTGGGCTCGGACTCCTTCGCCGCCGTACTGCGTCGGGTCCGCGACGGTGACCTGGATGCCTTCGCCAATGCCGATGTGCCGTTCGAGCGGCTGGTCGAGGTCTTGGATCCGCCGCGCTCCGAGGCACGGCATCCGCTGTTCCAGATCGCGCTGTTCTTCCAGAATCTCGCTCCCGTATCGGTGGAGCTGGCGGGCGGCACAGTCGCCGAATACGAGATCGACTACGAGACAACACGATTCGATCTGCAACTGACCGTCGCCGACGACCTCCTGCGGTTCACCTACGCCACCGATCTCTTCGACGAGTCGACCATCGCGACGTTCGGTGCACGCTTGATCCGCCTGCTCGGCGCGGTGATCGAGCATCCGGAACAGGTGGTCGGCGATATCGATCTGTTCGAGACCGGTGAGCTGGAACGGGTGGTGACCGCATGGAACGACTCCGCGCACACCGCTTTCGTCGCGGAAATGCTGCTCGACGAATTCGAGCAACAGGCCGCCGCGACACCGGACGATATCGCCTTGGTCTTCGACGGAACCACCATGACCTTCGGCGAACTGGACCGCAGGACCAACCGGCTGGCCCGATATCTGATCGCGACCGGCGTCGGCCCGGAGTCATTGGTGGCATTGGCGATTCGGCGTTCAACCGATCTCGTGGTCGCCATGTACGCGGTGCTCAAGGCGGGCGGCGCCTATGTACCGATCGACCCGGACCATCCTGCCCAGCGCACCGCTCACATCATCGACATCGCCGCACCCATCGCACTGCTCACAACCGAGCGTGATCGCCGGGACTTCGGATACGCCGGTGCGACAGTGTGCGTCGATACCGTCGCGCTGGTTCACTATGCCGACGACCCGATCGCGGTCAACGAGCGAACCGCGCCGATTCACCCGCAGAACCCGGCCTATGTGATCTTCACTTCCGGTTCGACCGGAAAACCCAAGGGCGTCAGCGTCTCCCACGCCGCGATCGTCAACCAGATGACCTGGATGCAGTCCGAGTACCGGCTGACCGCTGCAGACGTATACCTGCAAAAGACGGCGACCAGCTTCGATGTCTCGCTGTGGGGCTACTTCCTGCCGCTGCGCATCGGTGCAACGCTGGTGCTGGCCACTCCGGAGGGCCACCGCGATCCCCGGTACCTCGCCGGCGCAATCGCCGAATATGGCGTCACTGTCACCGATTTCGTGCCATCGATGTTGAGTGAGTTCGCGCGACATATCGAAACCGCTGCCGATCTCGACACATTGCGCACGGTATTCGTCATCGGCGAAGCACTGCCTGCCGAGACCGTGCGTGCCTTCGGCGCGGTGAGTTCCGCGCGCCTGCACAACCTGTACGGCCCGACCGAGGCCGCGGTGAGCATCACCTACCGCGACGTCACCGGTGAAATCGAACGCACTGTCATGCCGATCGGCAATCCGGAATGGAACAGTCGCGTGTACGTGCTGGATTCCCGGCTGCGACCGACGCTGCCCGGGGTCGTGGGGGAGTTGTATCTCGCAGGCGCCCAACTCGCCCGCGGCTATCACGGCAGGCCCGATCTGACGGCGGATCGGTTCGTAGCGAACCCATTCGGACCTGCGGGCGAACGCATGTACCGCACCGGCGACTTGGTGCGCTGGGACTCCAGTGGCGTCCTGCCAGAACTCGTGTACCTGGGCCGCACCGACTTCCAAGTGAAGTTCCGCGGCCAGCGCATCGAGCTCGGCGAGATCGAGGCCGTACTCGCGGCGGTGCCCGGTGTTTCGCAGGCCGCAGCCGGCGTGGTCGGTGACCGGCTCGTCGGCTATGTGGTGAGTGATGCACAAGATGTGCGCGCGGCAGTTCTGGCGGCCGCGGTGGATGCGCTGCCGTCGTACATGGTCCCGTCGGCGATCGTCGTACTGGCCGCCTTCCCGCTCAACACCTCCGGCAAATTGGACCGAAAGGCGCTGCCGGAGCCGGTACTCGACAGTGTCGCCTACCGTGCGCCGGTCACCCCGGCCGAACGGTTGGTGGCCGAGGCATTCGAGGCTGTACTCGCGCGGTCGCCGATCGGTGCCGACGACAACTTCTTCGACCTCGGCGGCAACTCACTCATCGCCACCCGAGTCCTGGCCAGGCTCGGCGAGCGGCTCGGTCGTGTGCCCGTGCGCTTGCTGTTCGAGGCACCCACCGTGCACGCCTTCGCGGCACGCCTGACCGCGCACGCACATGACCAGGTCGTACCGCTGATCGCCGGGCGCCGCCCCGAGCGCATTCCGCTCGCGCCGGTACAGCGCGGCATGTGGTTCCTCAACCGGCTGGACCCGGACTCGGCCGCCCACAATATCCCGGTCGCGGTGCGCATCGGCGGCGAGTTGGACCAGGCTGCGCTGTGTGCCGCATTCACGGACGTGATCGCCCGTCACGAGGCACTGCGCACGGTATATCCGGCCGATGCGAACGGCATCGGACACCAGGTGATCCTGCCCGCCGAACCGGCCCCGGTATCCCTGGTGGTCGAGGCCCGCAGCTCGGTGGACGAGCGAATCGCCGATTTCCTCGGCACCGGCTTCGATATCACCGCCGAGGTGCCGGTGCGCGCGATACTGCTGCGGGAGCACGCGACCAGCCATGTGCTCGTGGCCGTGCTGCACCACATCGCGGCGGACGGCTATTCGATGGGCCCACTGCTGCGAGACCTGTTGTCGGCCTACCTGTCCCGAGTCGTCGGCGGGACCCCGGTCTGGCCGGAGCTCGCCGCACAGTACGCCGATTACGCACTCTGGCAGACGGCCGAGCTGGATTCGGTCGCGGCCGAACAACTCACGTACTGGACCGAAGCGCTGCGGGATCTGCCGGAAGAACTGGCATTGCCCACCGATCGGCCGCGTCCATCTGTCGCGTCCAAGCGTGGCGGCACGGTGCGCGCCCGCATCGGCGGTGGTGTCGGCGCCCGCATCCACGAACTTGCCGTGCGTCGCAACGCGACACCGTTCATGGTGGTGCACACCGCACTTGCCGTCTTGCTGGCCCGGTTGTCGGGCTCCGCCGATATAGCCATCGGAACACCGGTCGCGGGCCGCGGCGCGGCGGCGCTGGACGACCTGGTCGGCATGTTCGTGAACACCCTGGTGCTGCGCACATATCCGGATCCGGCCCGTTCGTTCACCGAGCTACTCGACGAAACCAGAACAAACGATCTGGCCGCGTTCGCCCACGCGACCGTGCCGTTCGAGCGCGTTGTCGACGAACTCGGCATCGAGCGCTCACAGTCCAAGCATCCGCTGTTCACCGTGGCGCTGAGCTATCTGAATACCGGCGCCGAAGAACCCACGCTGCCGGGCCTGGAGCTGACGGCTGTCGAATTCGATGAACCGGTGGCGCGCTTCGATCTCCAGTTCACCGTCGCGGCAGAACTCGACGCCGAAGGTCACCTGGCAATCGAACTCGACTACGCGACAGACCTTTTCGATGAGACAACCGCCACCGGACTGCTTCGCCGTTTCGGTCGGGTAATCGGCGCACTCACCGCGGATCCAAGTGCGCCGATCGGCACCGTCGATGTGCTCACTCCGGCCGAACGCACCGAACTGCTGGCCAGGCGGGGCGATGAACCGGTGCCGCCGAATACCCTCGCCGAGCTGATGACCGCGGCAGTCGCGTTGAATCCCGATGCCCTCGCGTTGATTTCGGACGATCGTGAGCTGACCTACCGCACACTGGACGAGCACTCGTCCCGCCTGGCCAGAATGCTGATCGGACACGGCATCGGCGCCGAGGACTTCGTCGCCGTGGCCATCGCGCGCTCAGCCGAATCCATGCTCGCGGTCTGGGCGGTGGCCAAGACCGGTGCGGCCTTCGTCCCCGTCGACCCGACGTATCCGGCAGATCGAATCGCACACATGCTGTCGGATTCCGGTGCCACCGTGGGCCTTACGCTCACCGCATGCCGCCCGGCGCTGCCCGGCGCCACCGAATGGCTGGTACTCGACGCACCGGCCACGGCGGCCCGCATGCGGCATTCGAGCGCGGCACCCATTGCTCCCGATGAGCTGGTCCGACCGGTCCGCGTGGCCAATCCCGCGTGGATGATCTATACCTCGGGGTCGACCGGCACCCCGAAGGGCGTACTCGCCACCCACGGCGGACTCGCGGGAGTGGCGCGTGCACAGCGCGATCGCTACCAGGTCACCGCGACATCGCGCGTCCTACACGTGGCATCGCCCAGTTTCGACGCCGCCATGCTCGAGCTCTTGCTGGCCCTGCCCGCCGGCGCCGCACTGGTGATCGCACCCGCCGGTGTCTACGGCGGCGTGGAATTGACCGCGCTCATCCGGGATCAACGGGTGACCCACGCCTTCATCACCCCGGCCGTGCTGCAAACACTGGATCCGACCGAACTGCCCGAACTCGCCCGCCTGACCGTCGGCGGCGAATCCTACGGCCCGGAGGTGGTGCGACGCTGGGCAACCGGGCGTGCGTTCCACAACACCTACGGCCCGACCGAGACCACGATCATCACCAATATCAGCGCACCGCTGCGGCCCGGCGAATTCGATCTGGGCACCACCATCAACGGCATGTCCGCGGCGGTGCTCGATACTCGATTGCAACCCGTCCCGGATGGGGTGACCGGCGAACTCTATTTGCGCGGGCCAGGTCTGGCTCGCGGATATCACGCGCGGGCGGGACTTACGGCGGATCGTTTTGTCGCGGATCCCTATGGTCCAGCGGGCGGGCGGCTGTACCGGACCGGCGATCTGGTGCGCTGGAGCGCATCCGGCGCTATCCAGTACGTCGGACGTGCCGACCATCAGGTGAAGGTGCGCGGTCTGCGCATCGAACTCGGTGAGATCGACGCGGTGCTCTCGGCCCACGAGAGCGTCGAATTCGCGGTGACCATCGGGCACACCGATGCCGCGGGTTCGGTTTCGCTGGTCGCGTATGTGGTAGCGGACCGCGCGATCGACACCGCGGAGCTGACCGCCTTCGCCGCGCGCTCGCTGGCCGCATATATGGTGCCCGCCGCCATCATGGTCCTCGACGAGATCCCGCTGACGCCGGTCGGCAAGCTGGACCGCAAGGCACTGCCCGCACCCGAGTTCCGTACCGCGAACTTCCGCGCACCGGAGACGGCCGCCGAACGGATCGTGGCCGAGGTCTTCGCCGAGGTGCTCGGCCTGGCAGCGGTCGGTCTCGATGACGACTTCTTCGCCGTGGGTGGAAACTCCCTGACCGCAACACAATTGGCCGCACGGCTGGGCGCTCGATCGGACACCTCGGTCAGCGTGCGACTCGTCTTCGAGAACTCGACTGTATCGGCCCTGGCCGCCGCTCTGGACACCACCGCGACGCAGGCACATCCGGCACTGACCCGGCGCACCGACACCGATCCGATACCGCTTTCGCTGGCACAGCAGCGCATGTGGTTCCTCAACCGCCTCGACCGCCAGTCCACCGCCTACAACATCCCACTGGCAGTGCGGCTGACCGGCGATCTCGATATCGCGGCACTCAACGCGGCCATCACCGACGTGGTCGAACGCCACGAAGTGCTGCGCACCGTATACCCGCAGCATGAAAGCGGCCCGATACAGATAGTTTTGCCGATGGCCGATGCGGGAGCGCCGGTGCTGGCCCCGATTCCGGTGCCCGTCGACGATCTGACCTCCGCCGTGGCGGACTTCGTCGGCGGCGGATTCGATGTCACCGGCTCGGTTCCATTGCGCGCCAGGCTGTTCCGTCCGGTCGCTGGTCCGACCGATTTCGGCGAGCATGTGCTGGTAGTCGTCGTGCACCACATCGCCGCCGACGGTTCGTCATTGGTGCCGCTAGCACGTGACGTGATGACCGCCTACGCCGCACGTAAGCACGGCATTGCGCCGGAGTGGACCCCGCTGGCGGTGCAATACGCGGATTTCAGCCGCTGGCAACGGGACCTGCTCGGCAGCGAGGACGATCCGGATTCGCTGATCTCCCGGCAACTCGGGTTCTGGACCCGAACCCTCACCGGACTGCCCGCACAGCTCACGCTCCCCACTGACCGCCCCCGACCCGCGATCGTCTCCACCCGCGGCCGACATGTCGATTTCACCATCGATGCCGACATGCAGGCGAGATTGGCGGATTTGGGCCGGAACACCGGAGCGACACTGTTCATGGTCCTGCACGCGGCCTTCGCGGTATTGCTGGCCCGCCTGTCCGGCAGCGCCGATATCGCAGTCGGTACTCCCGTCGCGGGCCGTGGTGCGGCCGAACTCGACGATGTGGTCGGCATGTTCGTCAATACGCTCGTGCTCCGCACCCAGGTGGACGCGGCTACCGGCTTCACCGAACTCCTGGCTCGGGTGCGCGCCGCGGATGTCGCCGCCTTCTCCAATGCCGAGGTACCGTTCGAGCGGCTGGTCGAGGTGCTGAATCCGGAGCGCTCGACCGCGCGGCATCCGCTGTTCCAGGTCGGCTTCTCCTTCCACAACCAGGCCGACGCGCAATTCGCACTGGACGGATCGACCGCCACCGCAGTCGATTTCGACTCCGAGGTATCGCAATTCGACCTGCATCTGGTTGTCACCGACCGCTACGGCCCGGATGGAAATGCGGCAGGCATGGCCGCATCGATCACCTATGCCACCGCACTGTTCGACGAAGCCACGGTCGCCGGTTTCGCCGGACGACTGCAACGCCTGCTGGCCGCCATCTGCGCCGAACCGCAGCTGGCGGTCGGAGACCTGGCGCTGCTGGACACCGCCGAGCGCGACCGGATGCTGGTGTCCTGGAATCGGACCGAACACGAATTCACCCCTGCCGACCTCATCGCCGCCTTCGAGGCCCAGGTTGCCGAGACACCCGAAGCGGTGGCAATCGTCGATGACGGCGTAACGGTCACCTACGGCCAGTTCGCCGCGCGGGTGAACAGACTCGCCCGTGCGCTCATCGCTCGCGGCATCGGCCCGGAATCGCGGGTGGCCCTGGCCATTCCGCGCAGTGTCGACCTGCTGGTCGCGATGTACGCGGTGGTGACTGCCGGCGGCGCGTATGTCCCGCTCGATCCGGCCCACCCGCTCGACCGGACCGCGAGCGTACTCGCCGCCGCCGACCCGGCCCTCGTGCTGATTTCGGCCGAGCGGTCGATGCTGCCGGAACCGGTGGCGGATCACGATGTGGTGCTGGATATCTCGGTGGCCGCCGGTGTTCTCGACAGCAGTCCGATTCGTGCTGAGGAGCGGCTGTCCACGCTGACTCCCGCACACATCGCCTATGTCATCTTCACCTCGGGATCGACCGGAACCCCGAAGGGTGTCGCCGTCGCGCACGCTGCGGTCACACACCAATTGGATTGGCTGCAAACGGAATACGCGCTAGCAGCCGACGATGCCACGCTACTGATGACCTCGGCGGCCTTCGATCTCTCGGTCTGGGAGTTCTGGTGGGCCTTGCGCACCGGGGCCCGAGTCGTACTGGCACCGCACGGCGCACAACGTGATCCGGCGAGCGTGCTGGATCTGATCCGGCGCGCCTCGGTCACCACGGTGACGCTGGTGCCGTCGCTGCTGGTCATGCTGGCCGAGGTCCGCGGCGATCAGCGACTGCCGAGATCGCTGCGGCGTCTGCTCGTCATCGGCGAGGCACTGCCCGCCGCGACCGTCGACCGGATCGGCGCACTCACCGCCGCCAGGATCGATAACCTGTACGGCCCCACCGAGGCAGCGGTCTCGGTGACCCGGTTCCGCACCGGCGCCGGTACCCGCCAGACGGTCGTCCCCATCGGCACACCGGAATCCGGAAACCAGGTCTACGTACTCGACGACCGGCTGCACCCGGTGCCGACGGGCGTGACCGGTGAGCTGCATCTGGGCGGCGCACAGCTGGCCCGCGGCTATCACGGCAAGCCCGGCCTGAGCGCGGAACGGTTCGTGGCCAACCCATTCGGCGCACCCGGCACCCGGATGTATCGAACCGGCGATATGGTCCGCTGGGGTGCGGACGGCAATCTCGAATATGTGGAGCGCCGCGACTTCCAGGTGAAGGTGCGCGGCTACCGCATCGAACTCGCCGAAATCGAGCACGCGCTGCGCTCGCGTCCGGCCGTCGCCGAGGCCGTCGTCGTTGCCCATCGCGGTGACCTGCTGGTCGGGTATTTCACCGCCACCGAGCCGCTCGATCCGAACGCGCTGCGATCCGCACTGACCGAAACCCTGCCGAGCTACATGGTTCCGACCGTGCTGACCCAACTCAATGCCCTACCGCTCAACGCCAACGGCAAAGTCGACCGGACCGCACTCCCCGAACCCGAATTGGGCACCCGAGAATTCCGCGCCCCGGAAACGGAGTTGGAGCTGCTGGTCTGCACCGTCTTCGCCGAGTCGCTGGAGGTCGAGCGAATCGGCATGGACGACAACTTCTTCGAACGCGGCGGCAATTCGCTACTCGCCACGCGACTGGCAACTCAGCTGGGCACCGCACTCGCCGAACAGATCCCGGTGGTATGGCTGTTCGCCGCACCCACACCCGCGGGTCTGCTCACGCAACTGGAACTGCACCGCTGCGGCCGCGGCCGCGTAGACGCGCAATCCGCCTTCGATGTTCTACTGCCATTGCGCCCCGGAGGTTCTCGCGAACCGCTGTTCTGCATCCACCCGGTCGGCGGCGTCGCCTGGTCGTTCGCGGGTCTGGCCGTGCATATCGATCCGGAGCGCGGCATCTACGGCATCCAGTCCCCGGCGCTGAATTCGGCGGCCCCGCCACCGGATTCCATCGAGAACTGGGCCGGACACTATGTCCGCGAAATCCGGGCCGTACAGCCCGAGGGTCCCTACCATCTGCTCGGCTGGTCACTCGGCGGTGTACTCGCACACGCCGTCGCGAACCAATTACAGGACCAGGGCCAACATGTCGCGCTGCTGGCCATGATGGACAGCCCCCTGCACATCACAGTGGACGAGACGGCGACGGTGCCGGTGGCCGATCTGCTCGGCGGGCTACTCGGCGAACAGGCCGACGACACCGATACCGAACTCGATCGCACCCGACTCGCCCGGCGCATCGCCGAACTTCCGGAACCGTTCGCATCCTTCGGAATCGACCGGCTCGGCCGGCTCCTCGACGCGGGCACGCACGCACTGGAACTCATAACCCGCTACCGCCCACGGCCCTATAAGGGCAATCTCGTCTACTTCACCGCCGCACTCGACGACCCCACCGGGGCCACCGGCGCGGCCGGCTGGTCCGACGCCGTCGACGGCACCGTGCACAACCACGCCGTCCAGGCCACGCACTGGCGCATGACCTCCGAATCCGCCCTCGCCCGCATCGGCCACGTCCTGACCAATGTCTTGGCGCACGCCGACCGGACTTGAACTCTCCCACTAGGAAGGCCGACCAGATGACCAACCCGTTCGACGACGATGACGCCCAGTTCTACGTCCTGACCAATGCCGAGGGCCAGCACTCCCTGTGGCCGATCTTCGCCGCCGTCCCCGGCGGCTGGACCATCGCCTACGGTGCGGCCGCGCGTCGCTCCTGCCTGAAGTACGTCGAATCCCACTGGCTGGATATGCGTCCCAATTCACTCATTACCGCGATGCAGCCCGAGGCCAACTGAATAGGTAGGGCGCGCCGGTCCGTACATCCCCCCTGCCGGCCGGTGCGCCCTACCCCTCATGCCCGCGTGCGTGGAGTGTTGACGATCATCTGCGCCTGCTCGCGCCAATCGGCGACCGCGCGACCCCGGAAACCCGACAGCGCGGTATCGAATTGTTTCGCACGCTTGGTGACGGTGAGGCCGACGTAGGTGTGGCCATTGGTGATCGCGCGGGTCGCCACCGCGCAGGCCTCGTCCACCTCACCCGAGGCCAGTAACGCGGTCGCGTGTTCGAACCGCACCAGTGCGGGTTCCATGGTCTCGCTCGGGTCGTAGAGCCCGATAGCTCGCTCGGATGCCAGGGCGGTCTGCTCGGTGCGGCCCAATCGGGAGTAGCCGATGGCCTGATAGAAGGCGAGCTTCTCCGGGCGGAAGGAAAAGATGCCGATCGAGAGTTGTTCCGCGGGAACATTTTCCAGCGCCTGCTCCGACCTCGAGATGCAGCGGGCGAAGCCGTCGAAATTACCGAGGCTCGCGTGCGCGCGGGACGCCATTCCCCACAACCACGCCGCCGCCGGACCGTTGCCCGGATTTTCTTCGAGGCGCGGGCTGAGCAGGTTCAAAACTTCCTTCGGATTATCGCTATAGGTTGGTAAATACGACAATCCAGCCAGTGCGATGTCCTCGGAATACCGATCGCCGATGTCCTGGGCGGCATGAATTGCGGTGGTGTACCACAATCGAGCCTGACCAAAATGTCCCTCATTGAACAGAATTTCGCCGACGACATTCGCCAGGCGCCCAGCCGTACGGACCAGTCGGATTTGATGATGGGTCGCCTGCCGCTCCGCGAGACAGCCGCGGACCGCACGGAATTGGTCGAGCGTGGCCTGCAGCAACTCGTGCGGCGGCACCTGCACGACGCGGGCGCCCAGCGCCTCGACGGATTGCTCGAGCAGGCCGAGTCGCCGTTCGCTCATCGAGCCCGCGTCCAGGGTGGCGAGCATCTTCTCCGGTTCGCTCGCGACCATATCCGCCGCCTGACCGGCCAGGCCCGCGCCGATGCAGGCCAATAGCAATCGCCTTCTCACGTCGTCATCCTCGACTTCCTTGTCGAGCCCGATGTCCCTACCGAGCTTTCTCCGATCGAGCGCCGGGCTCGTCTCTTCGGTATCGCGGGCCGTCGTCGGGCTCGCGATCGCGCGCTCGAATCGCCCGACGACGACCGAATCGGCCTCCGATAGCACTCGATCGAGCAAACGCCTGCTTGCGGCATGCATCCGGGTTGTCCGGCCGTTCTCCCACAAGATCACGGTGCGCGGGGTGACGCCCACCAGGCGTGCGAACTCATAGCGACTTCGTTTCATCGCCACGCGAAGAGCGAGTACGTCTTCGCCGGTCCAGTCGACCTCAACCATAGGTCCCGCTCCCTCGTACCAGGCTGATTCAATCGGAAATTACTCGCATTTACCGCATTCGGCTCTGTTATCCACCGAATCGCAACGTGCACGCTGAAGTGGTACCCGGCACCGGGTTTGTACCCCAAACCCTTTCGGGGGTGCCAGCTCTCCGGAACCCGACGCACGGTCCCGACGCTGTTCCGATCCGCAGCGTCGACGGCGGGTTCCGGTGGCGCTGCCGGTGCCGGGTGCACTCAATCTCTTCGGTGGAGGTGAACAATGGACGTTTTGCATTCGGATATCCGGGAATTGTGGCTCGTACAGAGCCGCGATTGCAATCAAGAGCCGGTGGGTCTCAGTGATGACCGGGCCCGTTTCATCCTCTCCGTCCATGCTGGACACGGCGCCCGCTGCCGCCAATATCTGGCCGCCTCCGCGCACTGCTTCCGGCGCACTGCCGAGAAGTAACCCGCTGCCCTGATGGGGGTCCCGGTGCGGCGCTCATCCGCAGAAGTGCCGCACCGGGATGGGCCGAAAGGCCTTGGGGACAAACGATATCGGCGTCGATGGGTTGCTGCCGGAACCTTCCGACTGATGCGCGTCAGTCGCCCGCGCGCTCCGCGAAAACCGCACGTGCCACGGTGATTCCGTTGAGTGCGGCCGGGAATCCGGCGTAACCCGCCATCTGCGTGATGATTTCGACGACCTCGGTCTCGCTGCCGCCGACATTCAGCAGGCCGTGGATGTGCACGCCCAGTTGCGGCGCCGCCGTGCCCAGCGCGGTGCACATGGCGACGGTGACCATCTCCCGGGTCTTCAGGTCCAGGCCGGGCCGCGAGTAGATATCGCCGAAGCCGTACTCGATGATGTAGCGCCCGAGATCCGGTGCGATATCGCGCAGCGACGCGATGACCTGTTCGCCTGCGTGCCCGTCGATCTCGGCGAGCTTGGCGCTCCCACGCTCGAACCGGTCACCGGTCGGTGCCGGTGCTGGTTCGGCCGGTGCGGGGAGATCGATACGGGCGTCGAACACTTCGCGCGCCGCACCCAGTCCGTTCAACGCGGCGGGGAACCCCGCATACACGCTGACATGGATCAGCGTCTCTACGATTTCCTCCCGCGTGCATCCCACATTCAGCGCCCCATCGATGTGGAATCGCAACTGCGGCGCGGCATTTCCCATCGCGGCCAGCGCCGACACCGTCGCCAACTGCCGCTGCCGCAACGTCAACCCCGGCCGCGAGAGAATGTCGCCATACCCGAATTCGACGGTCAGCCGCCCCAGGTCCGGTGCGATATCCGCGAGACTGTCCAGCACCGCGGGCCGCTCCTGCCCGCCGACCTGCCGAAGCAGTTCCAGTCCGCGCTCGAAACGATCATTGCTGGTAGAGGCCTGTGTGTTGGTCATGCCCCGAACTCTAAAAGTTGGAGCACGCTCCAACACAAGTCCAAGGCTGTCGCACAGCCAGTGACCACCGCGCAGAAGCTGCAACGTATGCGAGGTATGCATTCGATGTGCGCGACCTCAATGCGCAGGACATCCCCACCCGATCCGGTAGCCGACCAGGGCCTTCCATAGAGTCGCGCCATGCGCGTACTTGTCACGGGAGCGGCGGGTTACCTCGGCACAGCTGTCGTTTCGGCCTTGACGGAGGCCGGGCACGATGCTGTCGCCATGGTGCATGCGCAGCGACCGAACATTGCGCATGCCAGCGAGATTCGAATTGCTGACTTACTCGACCCTGTCGCACTTCGACGTGCGGTCGACGGCGTAGATGCGGTGTGTCATCTGGCCGGGCTGACCCGGGTGCGGGAGTCGATGACCGACCCCCTCCGGTACTTCGGGGTCAACACCGTCGGGACCATCGCCCTGCTCGATGCCATGGCGACCGCCGAGGTGCCCCGGCTCGTATTCGCCTCGACCGGTGCGATCTACGGCGACGTGGGCGGTCGGCCGATCACCGAGGATCTGCCCGATAACCCGCCGCACCCCTACGCGAGCAGCAAACTGGCGGCTGAAAAGGCCATCGACGCCCACGATGCCGCCGCCGTCGTTCTTCGGCTGTCGAATGTGGCGGGCGGGCGCGATCCGGATCCCACTCGGCTCATTCCGAGGGTGCTCAGCGCTGCGGCGCGGAATGAGTCGTTCGAGGTCAACGGCGACGGTACGACGGTCCGTGACTATGTGCACGTGGCCGATGCCGCGAATGCGTTCGTGGCTGGGCTCGAATACCTGCCATCGCAAGGCGTGACCGAGCGGTACGTCATCGGTGGCGGCCGGGGCACGAGTGTCCGTCAGGTGGTTGCCGCTGTGGAAAAGGTATCGGGACGACGCGTGGCGCTCATCCATCGCCCAGCGGTGCCGGAACCGAGTTCGCTGGTCGCTGATCCGGCCAAGGCTGTCGGCCAATTATCTTGGGTGCCAAAGTATTCCGACATCGAAGCGATCGTCGACCAGATGTGGCACGCCTGCTCTGGCTAGCACTCGGATCCGGGTTCTTCTACTTGCGGACGCGGCAGTGCAGATCGGCCATCGGTCCGCCGCCTTCGCCGTGGTGGCTGGATTGCCGCGGAAATCCGCGTCACTTGCCATCGAACGCTCCTGCGTCGAATCGGCCCGAGGTAGGCCAGCGGTCGATTATGTTACCGAGGATTCTCCTGTCTGCGAATCGAGTCTAGCTGGCTGTGCTGGGTTCTATAACGAGATTCGCTGAACTAAGTGGTCTCAAGTTCTTCCGCAATCCAAGGAATCATGCGTAACATACGCACCCATACCCGACCGATCGCAGCGTGATCGGCCGCACTCGCGCCGCAGCGACCCCTCGCCCCGGCGCGTATCCCGCCGTGCCGTTCGGGTGGCGGGGGAAAGGACACAGACGCATGCTCGAGAAGCTGGATCGAATATTCAGCTACGAGATGAAGGTCTCCGAATTCCTCGGCACCATCATCATTCTCGCCATTCCATACGGGCTCGTCGGCCTCATCTGGACGCTGACCCACACCAGCCATCTGCACCGCATGCACGGCATCGACGTGGCCATATCTTTCCTCGGCTCGATCGTGTGCTGGCCGGTGCTCACCTTCTCGAATGTGTGCATGACCTGATGATGATCTTGGTTTGGCTCATCGACATCTTGGTGATCGGCGTCAAGATCCTCGGGGGGCGTATGAAAGTCAACCCGGTGCTGCGGTTCGGGCTCTGGCTCGCCGTGCTCAGCACCGCCGTCGCCGGTATCGCCGTGGTCGGCTATCTCCTCGTCCTGCTGCAGCATCAACTCGGCGAGTCGGCATGAGCACTCGACTCACCGAAAGGCCGACTGAGCCAACGGATCTAGAGCGGGCCGTCGAGGATTTGAAGGGCCTGTGGCAACGGCATCCGCAGCGGTCGCTGGAGACCTTGGGGCGCCAGGTTCGGCTCATGCGCGATGCCTTCATCGAGATGCTGCGCGCGATGTTCGTGCGCCGCTTCCCATTCCACGAGTTCATCAAGCAGTGCGCGTTCATGGCGAGTGTTTCCGCCGCACCGACCGTATTCGTCGCGATCCCGGTGGCCGTTGTCGTGTCCATCCAGGTCGGTGCGCTGGTGAATCAGGTTGGTGCGACGACCTTTATCGGCGCGGTCAGCGGTCTCGGCATCATTCGGCAGGGTGCGCCGCTGGTCACTTCGCTGATGATCGCGGGCGCGGTCGGTTCGGCCATCTGCGCCGATCTCGGCTCCCGCACCATTCGCGAGGAGATCGACGCGATGATGGTGATGGGCGTCGATCCGGTGCGCCGACTGGTCGCGCCGCGACTGCTGGCCGCGATCCTGGTCAGCATCCTGCTCTGCGGATTCGTGGTGTTCGTCGGCTTCGCCACCGGCTATATGTTCAACGTGTACGCCCAGGGCGGCACGGCCGGCTCGTTCATCAGCACCTTCGCCTCCTTCGCGGTGGCGAACGATCTGGTGATCGCACTGGTCAAGGCGGCCATCTTCGGCGCGCTGACCGCAATCATCGCCTGCGATATCGGACTGCATACCAAGGGCGGTCCAGGTGGGGTCGCCAACTCGGTGAACGCGGCGGTGGTCAATTCGGCGCTGATGCTGTTCGCGACGAACATCATCATCACCCAGATCTACAACACACTCTTCCCGGCGAAGGTGATCTGAGATGGGCACCCGATACACCCCGCCGGTGCTGAAGCCGTTTCGGGCGGTCGGCGCGGTCGCCGGCGTGCCGGTCCAGGCCAACCGACGGCTCGGCCACCAGGCGATAACCTTCTGCCAAGCGGTGGCCGCAATTCCTTTCGTGCTCAGGCACTATCGCAAGGAAGTGCTGCGGCTGACCGCCGATGTCGGCTGGGGCAATGGTTCGCTCATTGTCGGCGGCGGCACGGTCGGTGTGGTCATCATCCTGTGCGGATTCGGCGGGATCACCGTCGGCATGGAGTCCTACACCGCGCTGAATCTGCTCACCATGAATCCGCTGACCGGCGCGATCTCCGGTTTCGCGACGACGCGCGAAATCGGCCCGATCCTCGCGACTTTGGCCTTCGCCATCCAGGCGGGCTGCCGATTCACCGCGCAGTTGGGTGCAATGCGGATCTCCGAGGAGATCGATGCGCTGGAATCCATTGCCATCCGGCCACTTCCGTATCTGGTGACCACGCGGATGATCGCCGCGACCCTGACCATCGTCCCGCTCTACAGCGTCGGCCTCGCCGTTGCGTATCTGATGACGAAGCTGTCCGTGCTGTTCCTCGGCGGCACCTCCGCCGGGACCTACGACCACTACTTCTTCCAGTTCCTCAACGGCATCGATGTCTTCTTCTCGGTCGTCAAAGTCGTGGTGTTCGTGCTCATTTCGACATTCATCCAGTGCTACTACGGCTACATAGCCACCGGTGGTCCGGAAGGCGTCGGCCACGCGGCCGGTCGCGCGATCAAGATGGTGATCGTCGTCATGGTGTTCGTGAATCTGTTTCTGACCCTTGCGATCTGGGGTATCGACCCCGGATTCCGGATTTCGGGGTAGGTGGCGATGCTGCTCGATCCAAGTGGGCGCGGACCCACCCCGCGTCAGCTCACCCTCGCTGGAATAGCCATGACCACGGCGGCCGCATTGCTGCTGTACCTGCTCGGCCTGCGCTACACCGGCTATTTCCAGGACAAGGTCCCGGTTGTCGCGGTACTCACGAGTACCGGTGACGGGTTGCCGACCCATGCCGATGTGAAGTTCCGCGGCATGGTCGTCGGCACCGTGGCCGGTGTCGATGTCGTCGCCAAGGGTGCACGTCAGGATGCGGCCCTGGAGCTCGCGCCGGCGGTGGCGGACCTGATTCCGGCGAATGTCACGGCGCGGGTGATCCCCAACAATATCTTCGGCGTGACCGCCATCGAACTCGTCGACAACGGGCACGCGACCGAAACCTTGCGCGCGGGGGCCCGAATTCCCGAGGACACCAGCGCAGGCACCGTGCAGTTGCAGACCACGCTCAGTGTGCTGCGCGATGTGCTCGACCATATCCAGCCGGAGAAGCTCGGCCGGGTGCTCGCAACCCTCGCCGACGCACTCGATCCCGCCGCGCGGGTGCCGGGTTCCACCATCGAACGCCTCGATACCTGGCTCACCCAGGTGCACGCGACTCCCGGCATCGGCGATCTGCTCGGCAACCTCGGCCGGGCCGTGACGGCGTTGAGCGTTTCGGCGCCGGAGTTGGTCGGTGTGCTGTCGGATTCGGTGACCAGCGCACGCACGCTCACCGAGCGGCGCGACAACCTCGTCGCGTTGCTGACCAATGCCAGCGGCGCGGTCGACTCGGTCAATTCGTTGTTCGCGCGCAATCCGGACGCCGGGAAAGACTTGGTCGTCGGACTCGACGGCCTGTTCGGCGGTCTGGCCAGGGACCCGCAGGCCATCCCGGATACCGCCGCCAACTTCAATGCCGCGCTGCAGCGCGTGCGCACGACCTTCGGATTCGGACCGAGCCGACAGATGGTGTGGAAGATGGATGTCAGCTTCACGCCGTTCCAGCAGTACACGGCCAAGGACTGTCCGCACTACGGCACCATGGCCGGTCCGCGGTGTGGGGGCAGTACGGTGCCGGATGTCGCACCGCAGCAGGAGTTTCCGCGGCAGCTGATGCCGCAGCGGTTGGCAGCCGCGGGGCCTGCGCCCATTGCTCCGGCACAGGGGCTACCGAGCTTTCCCGGACTGCCGAGTATTCCGGGGCTGCCGACGATTCCGGGCATTACCGCGCCGGCTGCTGTGACGGATCAACCCGTCCAGCCGAATTCGGATCTGCGCGGACTCGATGCCGCCGCCGCGATCATCGGCGGGCGACCGACCACCGCGCAGTACCTGCTCTTGGCTCCGGTACTGGCCGGCGGCTCGGTGACCGTGTACGACACCGCACCGAACGAAGGGCGGTGAGTACATGAAATCAGGGAAAGCGCTGGCCGGATTCAGTCTGTTCGCCGTGGTCGCGGTGCTGTTGACGTACACGATCTGGTCGACCCTGCAACGGTCGGTAACCGGCGATACCGATTCGTACTCGGCCACTTTCACCGATGTGCTCGGACTGCGCGTCGGCGATGACATCCGGATGGCTGGGGTGCGGGTCGGGCGGGTCGACGCCATCGATTTCGCCGGCGACTACAAGGCGCGCGTGGACTTCCGTATCCAGAACAACCAGCGGCTGACCACGACGACGAAAGCCCTGGTGCGCTACCAGAATCTGATCGGCCAACGCTATATCGCGTTGGTTCCGGGCAAGGACGAGGGCGCGGTGCTGACTGCCGGATCCGCGATTCCCGTCGAGCGCACCGAACCGTCGTTCGATGTGTCATCGCTGCTGTCGGGTTTCGAACCGCTGTTCAGTGTGCTGCAACCGGATCAGGTCAATTCGCTGTCGGAGACCTTGATTCAGGCCCTGCAAGGCAACAAGGTCTCGCTCAGTGCGCTGATTACCCAGGCTGCCCAACTCGCGGACACCTTCGGTCAGCGCGACAAGATTCTCGGCGATGTCATCGGCAATCTCAGCAGTGTGATCGCGGGCCTGGCCAATCGCAGCGGCGAATTGGAAACCCTTATCACGCAGGCGCGTTCGCTGGTGGAATCGCTTTACGCACAGGGTGAATCGCTGAAGTCGTCGGTCGATACGGTGGCGAAATCCACCGATTCGCTGGCGGCGCTGATCGGTCAGGTGAAGCCGAATCTGGCTCGGGCACAGAACGATGCGACCAGCGGTGTAGCGCTGCTGATTCTCAACGGCGCGTCCTTGGATCAGGCGGCGATCGAACTACCGACCGTTCTCAATGGTCTCGCCCGCTTCACGAGCTACGGCGCATACGCCAACGCCTACATCTGCTCGCTGGACGTCTCGCTGTGGGGCGTGCTGCTGCCGCCGGGGCTGTTCTCGCAGGTGGGCGGCAATTCCCATTCGGAGGTCTGCCGATGACGGCATTACTGGGTCGGATACGCAATCGCTTGTTGTGGCTGGGACTGCTCGCGGCCGGTTCGGTCGTCGTGCTGCTGGTGGGTTCGAGTGCGTTATCGCAGGCGCATCTCGGTGATAAGACGATTCGTGCGGAATTCGCGCAAGCGGCAGGTCTGCGATCGGGGGCATCGGTGGATGTCTCCGGCATCGAGGTCGGCTCGGTGAGTGCCGTGCGACTCGACGGTGCGAAGGTCGTCGTGGATCTGAAGGTGCGCAAGGATCTTCGACTCGGGCCGGACGCCTCGGCCGCCATCAAGATGACGACCATCCTCGGCAAGCTGCACGTCGAGTTGGTGCCCGGTAATGGAAAAGGACTGCCGGACAACCGAATTCCGCTGAAACAGACCTCGGTGCCATACAACCTCGGCAAGGTCATCCGGGATCCGAACTACAAATCGTCCTTCGAGCGCATCGAACGCCTGGATCCGGCGAAATTGCGGCAGTCACTGGATGTGCTCAGCCAGCAGATGGGTGACTCCCCGCAGCTCACCGTTGCGGCGCTGAACAGTATCGGCGCGCTGGCCAAGGTGATCAATGATCGCCGCGACGAGGTGGACACACTGCTGAAGAGCATGGATCAGGTGGCCGAGCTGGCCTCCGACAACCGCAATAGCGTGCTGCTGCTACTGACCCGCGGCGAGGCCATCGGCAATGCCGTCGCACTGCGGCAGAACCTGCTCGAACAACTGCTCGACAATGTCGCGAGCCTGTCGCGGCTGCTGCAGGACATGGGCCTGGAGAACCAGGATCAGCTCGGTCCGCTCATCCAGAATCTGAACACCATGTCCGAGGGCCTGCAGAAGAACCGGGACAACCTCGATTCGCTCTACGAGATCATGCCGGTCGCATTGCGGCAGTTCAACAATGCCCTCGGCAATGGCCCGTACGGCGATGTGTGGGCGCCATGGGTATTTCCGGACAACTGGCTGTGCTTCGCCCAAGCCGTACAGGGGTGCAATTGATGAAGATGGGTCCCTTGCTGAAATCGACAGTGCTCGGCCTCGCCGCAACGGTGGCGACCGGTTGTTCGCTGCTACCGGACAGCCTCACCGCACTTCCCGATCAGTATCTCGGCGAGCATCTGCAGATCAGTGCCGATTTCGAGAATGTCGCCGGGCTATATGCGGGCAATGACGTTGCGGTGCTCGGTGTTCCGGTCGGCCGGGTGGATACCGTGACACCCAAGGGCAGTTACGTCGAAGTCACCATGTCCATCGATAAGGGCGTGCGCATTCCGGCCGACGCCATGGCGGCGCTGGTTTCACCACAGCTGATCACCAACCGGCATGTGGAACTCGCCCCGGCATACGAAGGCAATGGTCCGGTGCTGACCGACGGCGAGCACATCCCGCTCGCCCGGACCCGTGCCCCGGTCGAACTCGACCGTATTCTCGAAACCTTCGATCAACTCGGTGCGGCCTTGAAGGGCGACAACGAAACCGGACCGATGGCGAGCCGGGTGCTGTTTCCGCTATTGAACGGCAATGGCGACAAGCTGCGCGAAACGTTGGACGATCTGTCGTCGGCATTCGAGGTCACCCTCGCCAATGGTGACCAGATCTCCAATACCATCGTCAAGCTCAATGAGATCACCGAGATCATCGCCCAGAACGACCAGACGGTAAGGGATTTCAGCGGTCGGCTCACCGAACTGGTGCAACTGATGGGGCAGCAGGCGCCGGGTTTGCAGGCGGTGATCACCCAGCTCAACGACTTCGTCACCAATACCGCGACCGTGGTCGGTCAGAATCGGGAACAACTGCTCGGTGCGCTCACCCGATTCACGACATTGACCGCGCAGATGCGGGCCAATGCGCGCGGGCTCACCGAAATCACCGATGTGACGCCGCTGTTCTTCGAGAACTTCTCGAATGCCGTGAGCCGTGACAGCCGGGCGCTGCGCCTACACGGTCTGCTGGACAAAGCGGTGCTGGACGGTGCGGCGCTTTCGCTGTTCTGTGAGCGCATCCAGCTTCGCCTCGACGGCTGCCGCACCGGGAAGATCCAGGACTTCGGCCCCGACTTCGGGTTGACCGCCGCACTGCTCGGGATCACCAAATGAGCGTGGCGCGTTCGGCCTTTGCCGCGGCGATGGTTGTTGTCGCCTCGGCGGGGTGCGCCGTGACGGTCGACAATGTGCCGCTGCCCAAGCCGGGCATCGGCGGGCCGGGTTATGAGTTGCACGCCGTATTCACGGACGCGCTGAACCTGCCCGCGAATGCACACGTGAAGATCGGCGGCACCGAAATCGGCATGGTCTCCAAGATCAGCACCACGAACTTTCTCGCCGATGTGGAAATGCAGATCCGGCAGGATATTCAGCTGCCCCGCGGCACCACCGCCGAACTGCGCCAGGCCACTCCGCTCGGTGACATGTTCGTCGCGATGACCCTGCCCGCCGAGCAGGAGAGCGCCGAGTTGCTGCGTCCCGGCGACACCATCGCGCCCGACCACACCGGCACCGGTGCGTCGGTCGAACAGTTGATGATGTCGATCTCCATGCTGCTCAACGGCGGCGGGCTCAATCAGGTGGCTCGGACAACCACCGAGATGAATTCGATGTTCGCCGGGCGCGCACCACAGCTCGCACATCTGATCACCGAAATGACCGATGTGCTCGCGGCACTCGACGCACGCACCGCCGACGTCGACAGCGTGCTCTCCGGACTGAACGTGCTCACCGGCGAATTGGCCAGGCGCAAGGCAGAATTGGGTGCCGCTGCGGATACATTCCCTCCGTTGATCGGACTGGTCGCCGAAAACAACAGGAGTATCGCCGAACTCGTCGCCAAGGTCTCGGTCACCATGTCCGCGCTCGGTGATTTCACCGACACCACGGGCCAGGAGTTCCTGAGCCTGTTCGACAGTATCCAGCGGCTGATGTCCGGATTCACCCAGATGGGCGATAACCTGGCGGGGACGCTGGAGGGGCTGCACGCCATCTATCCCAATGTCATGGCCAGCTATGACGGGCCGGTGCTTGCGGTCGCCGCCACGGTTTCTTATCTCGATATCGGTGCGCTCACCGATCCGAAGGGCAGCCGCTGGCCGGAAATCGGTGATGTACCAGCATTCATCGGCAGTCTGGCCGAGGTGATCCAGAAGGTCATCGGACGGCTGCAGGGCGGTGGACGATGAATATTCCACTGTGGCACTGGCTGGTTCGGCATCGGATCGCAGTGGCAAATATCGGGCTGATAGTCGTGCTGATTCTCGGCATGTCCTATCTCGGTGCGGCCGTGTTGCGGATCAATCCGCTGCCGAGCACCTACCAGGTCCGGGTCGAGCTGATGAGTTCCGGTGGTCTGGCACCGAACAATGACGTCACCTTCCGTGGCAGCCGGGTCGGCAAGGTGGCCGACGTTCGGGTATCCGGTGACGGCGTCGCCGCCATCGCCGAAATCAACGACACCGCAAGGATTCCGGTGGGCGGCACGGTCGCCGTGGGCAGGCTCTCGGCGGCGGGGGAGCAGTACCTGGACTTCCGCCCCGACTCCGACAGCGGACCGTATCTGTCCGATGGCTCGATCGTCGATCGGTCGGCGACGAGCACACCCGTGACCGTGCAGTCGGTGCTCACGAATATGAGCGGGCTGATCGGCGGGATGAATCCGGCGCGGCTCAATGTGATCATCGATGAACTCGACAAGGCGCTGGCCGGTGGTCCGGATCGGTTGCGGAATATGGTCGCCGGAATCAGCCGGGCCATGTCCGGACTGACCGATCTGCTCCCGCAAACCCAGCGGTTGCTCGAGAACCTGCAGGTGATCGCCGAAACCACCATGCACGCCCAACCCGATCTGACCACGCTGACCACCGGCTCGAGCGCGCTGTTCCAGCAGCTGACCGCGGCCGATCAGGAAGTGCGTAAATTCCTCGAACTCGGGCCCGGCCAATTGGCCACCCTCGGCGGCATCATGCACGACACGCAGGACCCGATGACCAATCTGATCACCAACTTCGTCGCCATCACCAAGGCGGCCAAACTGCGTCAACCGGCGATCGAAGCGCTGTTCCCGGCGCTGCGCGCGGGTTCGGAAGCCATCGGAATTCCGGCACACGACAACGCCTTCAACACAATGGTCGATCCGTGGCCGCGTCCGACCTGTGACTACGACACGATCCCCGTGGTGCCGACCGACAAGACCGTCGATACCCGGGTGCGGCTCTACAACTACTGCATCACCACCGATCCCGCACTGCAGATTCGTGGTTCGGCGAATGCGCCACGTCCGAATGTGCCGGACAACGGTTCCGGCCCGCCGCCCGGCGTCACCGGCAATGAACTCTCCCGGCCCGCACCCGGCAGATAGGAACGAGAAGCTATGAGCGACAACGAGATCGACAACACCGATGGGTCGGAGGTGGCCGTCTCGCTCGGCGAGGATGTCGACGCGGATGCGGCATCGGGTGTTGACACCACGCCGGGGCTCGGTTCGAAAGTGCCTGCAGCCAAACGGTTTGCATTCCTCCGCACGCCCGGCAACCGCACCGCGATCGCCTACCGCGCCGCCGCCGCACTACTACTCGCCGCCGCAGTCGCCTCCACGGTGTTCTTCTACCTCGAGCACAAGGCCGACAAGGCCATCGTCACCGCCCATGAGGACGCCCGCCTCGCCGCCTGCCGATACGCACCCGTACTCGCCGACTACGACGCCAAGAATCTCGACAAATACTTCGCCGCAGTACTCGACGGCGCCACCGGCGACTGGAAAAAGCAATTCGACAGCACCAGTAAGGAATTGCGTGACGTCCTGACCCAGGGCGAGGTGGTCTCCAAGGTCGACGACGTCCAGTGCGCGATCAAATCCGGCGACACCACCTCCGCCGAAGCAATCGTGGTAATCGGCCAAACCATCACCAGCATGGGCACCCAGGGCAAACCCTCCCCCGGCCAACTATCCATGGTGATGCGGCTGGAAAAGGTAAACGACCGCTGGCTCGTCAACAAGGTGAACTCCCCCCTCGCCACCCCACCCCGGCCCTAGTGATGACGTCGATCTGTTCCGTTGCGCCGAGCAGAAGCGATACCCACACCATTGCCCGGGTGTCGCTGTGTGGCCCGAGTCGATCGATGCTATTCGGAGTGCAGTGCCATTTTCGACGTATTGCGGTCCTGCGGCGGTATATCGCTGTAAGTTTGCCATCGGTTGCGCTCGAATACAGCCCGGCTAGTCGATGGATGCCCCGCACAACTCGTGGAGGTAGAGATCTTGACTCGTCTGTTTCTTCCTTTCCTCCGCCGCGGCCACCGCGGTTGGTCCCATGCCCTCGGTGCATTCGGCGGTGTGGCACTCGCGCTGCTACTGGCGACGCCGGCAACCGCGGAACCGATGTATCCGGTGCCCGATCCGGATCCGTTCTACGCCGCACCGGCGGATCTGGGCGCGCACAGTCCCGGTGACGTGCTCGACGTGCGGCCATTGCCGCCGGTGCCCCTCTTCGCCGGCGCCACCGCCACACTGGTGAAGTTCCGGTCCACCGACTCGCATGGTGGGCCGATCGCGGCGACCACCACGGTTATTACCCCACTCCTGCATCAGGCCGACGCGCCGTTGCTGTCGTATCAGCATTTCGTCAATTCGCTCGGTACGCAGTGCGCGGTATCGCACACGCTGTACAGCGGCGATCTGAATCTGGGGACGACGGCGTCGATGTTGAATGCGGTGCTGCAGCGGGGTTGGAGTATCTCGTTGCCGGATCATCTCGGACCGCAGTTCGCCCTCGGAGCGGCGCGTTTGGGTGGCCAGATCGTATTGGACAGCGTCCGGGCGGTGAAACGGCTGCCCGAACTCGCCGTCCAGCACAGCCCGGTAGCGCTGGCCGGCTACTCCGGTGGCGGATTGGCCACCGCATGGGCGGCGGTGCTGCAGCCGTCGTACGCATCCGAGCTGCAGCTCCAGGGCGCGGCCATCGGTGGCGTCCCGGAGAACCTGGTGACGATGGCGCAGGAGCTGGGCCTCGAGCCGCACCCGGCCTTCGGACTGGCCATGGCGGCGGCGATCGGTCTGGAGCGGGAGTACCCGGACCGAATACATACCAGCTCATATCTCAACCCGCGTGGCCTCGCGCTCCGTGGCGCCATGGCCAACAGCTGCACCAACGAAATCCTCGCCAGGGGCGTCAACGGCAGCGCTCGTGAGTTCGTCACCAGCACGTCGTTCATCGATAGTCGTGACGCGCGGTCGGTGGTGGAGGAGAACAGTCTGGAACTCTATCCCGGGGTGCCGCAAATACCGATGTTCGAATGGCATTCGCCGGCCGACCCGCTGGTTCCGGTCGACTCCATCGGCAACACCGACCGCCGCTGGTGCGGTGCCGGGGTGCAGTTGCGGACAATGCAGGTGTCCGCGCCCGAGCATTTGTCCGCGGCGGTAGAGGGCGCCCCCGAGGTACTGCGGTGGCTCGAGGGCCGGATGCGCGGCGAGCCCGCGCCTGTGGCCTGTTGAGATGGACCTCGGCAACTGAACCGCGATCAGCGTCCGAAGAGGATGACTCGCATGAGGTGTGTGATGCGCTGCTGTGAGCAGAGGGGGTTATCGGGGCCGAGCCATTGACCGAGGTCGACCACCAGTGCCAGCGCGGCATGCACCAACACCCGTGATTCGGCTGCGGAGAGCTCGGGCCGGACTCCGATCAGCAGCTTGGCCCACTCTTCTACGTTGAGCCGCTGGATATTTCGCAGTACGGTGCGATCCTCCGGCGGCACATTGCTGATCTCCGCGTAGTACACGAAGGTCAGCTCGCGCTCGGCGAACGAGCCCTGCACATACAGCTCGATCAGGGTGCTCAGTGCCTGTTCCGGGGTGTCCGATGCGGCGATGGCGGGTCCGATGGCAGCCGAAACCCGGTCCGCCGCACGGCGAAACGCGGCCGCGAGCAGGTCGCCCTTGCTGCGGTAGAAGCGGTACACCGCTGACGAGGCGGGCAGGCCCGCGGCATTGGCGATATCCTCCACGCTCACATTGGGATACCCGTGCTCATGAAAAAGCTCGATGGCCCGCGCCAGCAACAGCTCGTGTTTGAAGGTGAGCGGAACCTCCTTCGCGCCAAGGGATTCGGTGTCATCGCCGGGTGCGGGCAGATCACATGCGGTCACCGCATGACAGGCCGAGCGCAGCAGTGCCGTCAGCGCGCGCACCGGCACTGCGACATGGTGATCGGAGATGCTGCCGATCACGCTCATCGCGGCGGCCGAGAGCACCGCCCGATCCCCGTTGGGCAGCTCCGGTCGGGTCTCGGCCAGCAGTTTTCGTGCCACTGAATCGGTGGTGATCAGGTGATCGATCAGGATCTGGCGATCTGGGTCCTCCAGATAGCGGTTCTGCCAGCGCAGCAGTGCGGCGCTGCGGCGATTCGCGATGGAGGCCGCGATCAGGGCATCGAGGATGTGGTCGAGGCGTTCGGCGGCGGGCCGGTCACGCAGTTGTTCGGGCAGGCGCACGGCCGCGGTGCTCAGTCCGGCCAGCCGCAGCGCTTCCTCGCGGAACAGGGCGTATTTGCTCGGATAGTGCCGATACAGTGCGGTCGAACTGATATCGAGGCGCGAGGCGATGTCCTCCATGCTCACGCCGTGGTAGCCGAATGCGCCGAAGGCCTCCGCGGAGGCGGCGGCGATCTGCGCCCGTCGGTTGCGCGGGCGGCGGCGCACCTCACGCGATGGTGCGATGCGGCCTGCGGTCGCGTCCTCCGCTGCGCGACGATCCTCGGCATCCATCCCGCGATGTTAGCCCAACCGGACGCTTGCTCGACGTCTCTTCCCAGTGCTGAAATCCTACTGAATGGAAGATCACGAAAATATGCTCTTACGTGGAGCACCTATTCTAAATCTGTACAGAATACTAACTAACATACTCGGCCGCAGCGGCGGTAGCATGTCGAAGTGGTGGGGTGCGGACTACGAGCGCGCCGGGCGTCCGAACAGGACCAGCTGCATGAGCAATCGAACCCGGGCCGGGGCGGCGATCGGTTCGGCGCTGAAGTTGCGTCCCAGATCGACCACCAACGCGAAGGCCGCATGGATCACGAAGCGGGCCTCGGCGGGTGAAAGCTCCGGTCGCACCTCACGCAGCAGCCGCGCCCACTCTTCGACGCTGAGCCGCTGGATATTCCGTAGCACGGTGCGCTCATCGCTCGGAACGTGCTGGAACTCCGTGTAATACACGAAGGTCAGCGCGCGCTCGGAGAACGAACCCTCGACGTACTGTTCGATCAGTGTGGTCAGCGCCTCTTCGGCGTCGGCCGCCGCCGCCACCGCCGGGCCGATCGCACCGGAAACCCGGTCGGCGGCCCGTCGGAACGCGGCCGCGAGCAGATCACTTTTGCCGCGATAGAACCGGTACACCGCCGACGCGGCGGAAAGACCGGCGGCAGTGGCGATTTCCTCGACGCTGACATTCGGGTAGCCGCGATCATGGAAAAGTTCGACGGCCTTGCGCAGCAACAGCTCATGTTTGAACGAATCCGGAATCTCGGCCGCCACCGGCAGTTCGGCATCCGCGTCCAGCGCCGGCAGCTCGGCGGGCACTATCGACCAGCAGGCCGAACTCAACAGTCGAGCAAGGGATTTCGCGGGCAAACTGGCATGGTGATCGGCGATGCTGGTGATCGCGCTGAGCAGGGCGGCGCGCAGCACCCGCAACTCGTCCTCGGCGAGTTCCGGTCGCAACGCGGCCAATTGCACACCGATCGCCCCGACGACGGCGAGCTGCTGGTCGGTGAGAACCGTCAGGTCCTCGGGTTCGAGATAGCGGCCCTCCCAGCGCACCAGGGTGACAGTCGGCCGATTCTCGATCGTGACGCCGATCAGCGCATCGAGTACCTGCCGCAGCCGCCGCTCCGGTGTCCAGTCCTGCGCCGCCTCCGGCAGCTCGACCGATTCGGTCATGGCTCGGCCGACCCGCAGCAATTCCTCGCGGAACAGCGCGTACTTGCTCGGATAGTGCCGATACAGCGCCGCCGAGCTGATACCGAGCCCGGACGCGATGTCTTCCATGCTCACACCGTGATAGCCCAGCGCGCCGAATGCGGCCGCCGACGCCGCCGCGATCTGGGCCCGCCGATTCTTCGGCCTGCGCCGAATCTCCCGCGGTGCCGAGTCGCCGCTGACCGCCTTGCGCGCCGTACGGCGATTGTCGACACTCATGCCGCCATGGTATCGACAACCTCGACACCCCCAGCTGTCTAGGTCGGTCTGATTTGCCCAGGTGGGGGAGCTCGCCACGCGGCCGAAGGCTGGAGGGGCAATCGCAGGTCCGGGTGATATCACAAGCCGGCCTCGACAAATGTGAGTCGCACCCTGCACATAGTCACCCGATTCGCCCGCAGCCGCCGCGCCGACCCCGCCGAACTCGGTGTTCAGGTCGCCGAATTGCTGCTCAACGGCTTCGCTGTTCGGTGAACTAGCAAATGCCGGTTCAGC
This sequence comes from Nocardia sp. NPDC049526, assembly GCF_044465765.1. Lineage (NCBI taxonomy): Bacteria > Bacillati > Actinomycetota > Actinomycetes > Mycobacteriales > Nocardiaceae > Nocardia > Nocardia sp. NPDC049526. Next base: position 454,803 of record NZ_JBITMA010000008.1, read on the forward strand.
TGCGGCATCTCATGCCGAACAGCGCTCACAGCCGTACCTGGGGTAGGTGCGGCAAGAATTCTCGGTGTGCCTTCGAGCGCACAGGCGGCGTGCCCGCCGGGTTCAGTTCTGGGCTGGGCGGACGGCGGCGTACCAGTCGAGGAGTTCGGGATTATCTACGGCGCTGCGTTCGACGACGCGCGCCGGGTCGGCGCCTTGGAAGAGCTTTTTGATCGGGACCTCGAGTTTCTTGCCGGTGCGGGTATGCGGAATGCCTGGGGCGACGATGATTTCATCGGGGACGTGGCGAGGGGAGACCTCGGTGCGGATGGTGGTGTTGATGCGGGTTTTCAGGTCGTCGGTGAGGTCGGTGCCGGGGGTGAGGGTGACGAACAGTGGCATCCAGTAGCCGCCGTCGGGTTGTTCGGCGCCGATGACGAGGGCCTCGGTGATCTCGGGGAGGCGCTCGACGGATTGGTAGATATCGGCGCTGCCCATGCGGATGCCGTGGCGGTTGAGGGTGGAGTCGGAGCGGCCGTGCACCACGATGCTGTTGCGTTCGGTGACGGTGATCCAGTCGCCGTGCCGCCAGATGCCGGGGAACATGTCGAAATATGCGTCGTGGTAACGGATTCCGTCGGGATCGTTCCAGAAACGCACCGGCATGGACGGCATCGGCTTGGTGATGACGAGTTCGCCGACCTCGTCGCGGACGGGCTTGCCGACGGCGTCGAAGGCCTCCAGCGCGACACCCAGGTAGGGCGCGGAAAGCTCGCCCGGCCAGGTCGGTACCGTTCGCGCACCGCCGATGAAGGCGGAGACCACATCCGTTCCGCCGCTGATCGAGGCGACCTGTACGTGGTCACCGACATTCTCGCCCAACCACACCGCAGATGCGGGCGGCAATGCCGAACCGGTGATGCCGACCTGCCGCAGTGCGGTGAGGTCGTGGTCGGTGCGCGGCACCGCACCCGCCTTGATACAGGCGAGCACATAGCCCGGACTGGTGCCGAGGACAGTCGCGCCGACCTGAGACGCGATGTGCCACAGTGCATCCGGCGTCGGATAGGTGGGGCTGCCGTCGTAGCAGACGATGGTCGCACCGACCAGCAGTCCGGCGACCTGGAAGTTCCACATCATCCAGCTCGGGCTGGTATACCAGAAGAATGTGTCCTCTGGGCCGATATCGGCTTGCAGCGCAACGGCTTTGAGATGTTCCAGCACGACGCCACCGTGCCCGTGCACGATGCCCTTGGGCAGTCCGGTGGTGCCGGAGGAGAAGACGATCCACAGCGGATGGTCGAAATCGACCGTCTCGGTTTCGATGACGACGGCCTCGGTATTGGTGGCCGCCTCGGTCCAGGCCAGTGCGTCCGGTACCGGCAGCCCGAGCTGGGATACCGCGACCGTCGTCTTCACGGTGTCCAGTCCGGCCCGCAATGCCGCGATATCGTCGCGCTTGTCGTGCGTCTTACCGCCGAAACGGTAGCCGTCCGCGGTGATCAGCACGGTGGGTTCGAGCTGGCCCAGCCGGTCCAGCGCCGCCTTGGGCGAATAGTCCTGACCGCAGGCGCTCCACACCGCACCGATGCTCGCGGTGGCCAGAAAGGCGATCACCGCTTCCGGAATATTCGGCAGGTATCCGGCCACCCGATCACCGGGCTGCACGCCGAGCGTGCGCAGTGTGCGCGCGAATGCCGCTGTGCTATCGATCAATTCACTCCAGGACACCTCGCGCACCGGAGCGTCCTCGGTCACCGCGATGATGGCGGGCCGATCGGTGCGGAACTGCCGCACGACCTGATCGACATAATTCAGCCGGGTACCCGGAAACCACTGCGCGCCCGGCATTTCGGCGCTTGCCAGCACCTCGCCCGCGATCGGTCCGAGTTCGAAGTAATCCCACAGCGCACCCCAGAAGCCGGGCAGATCATCGACCGACCACTGCCACAGCGACCGGTAATCCGGCGCGGACTGCCCGGTACGTGCGGCCACGAAACCGGCGAAGTCGGTGATGCGCGCCGCCGCGATATCTGATTCGGTCGGCACCCATTGTGGTTGCACCGCATTACCTCCTGGGGAGAGTCTTCGGAAATCAGGTGTGGTTCGCGCGCCGCACGATCTGCTCGGCGTGCCGCAGCACCGGGGCATCGACCATGCGGCCCTCGAAGGCGAAGACGCCCCGATGGTTCGGGACTTCGGCGAGCACCCTTCGAGCCCAATCGATTTCATCATTCGACGGCGCGTAGGCCGCCCGGATGACCGGCACCTGGCTCGGATGGATCGCCACCTTCGCGTCGAACCCGGTCGCGGCCGCATCCACGGCTTCGACGCGCAGCCCGTCGAGATCGCGGATGTTCAGATACACCGAGTCGAGCGCGAACTTGCCGTACGCCTTGGCCGCCAGCAGTGTGGTCGACCGAACATGGCGTGCCACATCGCGATAGCTGCCATCGGCATGCCGACTGGAGTTGCCGCCGAGCCCGGCGACCAGATCCTCCGCACCCCACATGACCCCGATCGCATTGCGCGCCGATACCGCTCGCCCGACCGCCATGGCGCCGAGCGGCGATTCGATCAGCGCGATCACCTCGTAGTCGGCAAGGGAGCCGAGCTGTTCGGCGGATTCGGCCTTCGGCAGCATGATCCGTCGATATTCGGTCTGCACCAGCGCGGCGAGATCGGGCTCGTGCTCGTCGGTGCCGACGGCATTGATCCGCACCACGGTGGTCTCGGGATCCAGCGGAGTCTCGATGAGCGCCTTGCGCGCGGCCGCCTTATCGCCGGCCGCGACCCCGTCCTCGAGATCGATGATCACCACATCGGCTGCCGCTGCGGCCTTTTCGAAGCGTTCGGGGCGGTCGGCGGGGCAGAACAGCCAGGCCGGTCCGGGCATTTGCCAACTCATGCGGGCTCCTTGCGTACCAATGTCTTTCGTACCGCCGTCGCCACGATATCGCCATGCTGGTTGCGCGCGGTGTGCGCGAAGGTGAGGATGCCCTCGCCCGGACGGCTCTTGGATTCGCGCTTATCGGTGACCACCGTCTCGGCATACATGGTGTCGCCGTGGAACAGCGGCTTCGGGAAGGCGACCTCGGAGAAGCCCAGGTTGGCGACGATCGTGCCCTGGGTCAGCTGTGCGACCGAGAGGCCGATCAGCGTGGAGAGGGTGAACATCGAATTCACCAGGCGCTGGTGGAACGGCGGCAGCTGCTCGCTGAACGCGGCGTCCAGGTGCAGCGCCTGGGTGTTCATGGTCAGCGTGGTGAACAGGACATTATCGGCCTCGGTAATGGTCCGTCCCGGCCGGTGCTCGTACACCACACCGATCTCGAACTCCTCGAACCACAGGCCGCGCTGCACCACCCGGCGTGGGGCTTCCGTCTCCGTCACAGGCCCAGCTCCCGTCCGATCAGCATCAACTGCACCTCCGTTGTGCCCTCGCCGATCTCCAGGATCTTGCTGTCGCGATAGTGCCTGGCCACAGCGTATTCGTTCATGAAGCCGTAGCCGCCGAAGATCTGGGTGGCGTCGCGCGAGTTGTCCATGGCCGCCTCGCTGGCCACCAGCTTCGCGATGGAGGCTTCCTTCTTGAATGGCTTACCCGCCAGCATGAGTGCCGCGGCGTCGTAGTACGCGGTGCGCGCGGCGTGGGCGCGCGCCTCCATACGGGCGATCTTGAAGGCGATGGCCTGGTTGCGGCCGATGGCCTGGCCGAAGGCCTCGCGCTCCTTGGCGTAGCGCACACTCTCCTCGACACAGCCCTGAGCCGCTCCCACCGACAGCGCCGCGATGGCGATGCGGCCCTCGTCGAGAATGCGCAGGAAGTTGGCGTAGCCGCGACCCCGCTCGCCGAGCAGATTCTCCTCCGGTACCCGGACGTCGGTGAAGCTCAGCGGATGCGTATCCGAGGCATTCCAGCCGACCTTGTTGTAGGCGGGTTCGGCCACGAAACCGGGGGTGTCGGTGGGCACGAGAATGGTCGAGATCTCCTTCTTGCCACCCGACTGTCCGGTCACCGCGGTCACCGTCACCAGTTTGGTGATATCGGTGCCGGAGTTGGTGATGAACTGCTTGCTGCCATTGATGACCCATTCGCCGCTATCGGCGACCGCGGTGGTTCTGGTGCCGCCCGCATCGCTGCCCGCACCGGGCTCGGTGAGGCCGAAGGCGGCGAGATTGCGGCCACTTGTCAACTGCGGGAGCCATTCCTGCTTCTGCTTATCGTTGCCGAAGCGGTAGATAGGCATGGCGCCGAGCGAGACACCGGCCTCCAGCGTGATCGCCACACTTTGATCGACCTTGCCGAGTTCCTCCAGCGCCAGGCACAGCGCGAAGTAGTCGCCGCCCATACCGCCGTACTCCTCCGGGAACGGCAGGCCGAACAGACCCATATCCGCCATGCCCGCGACGACCTCGTAAGGAAACGTATGGTTCGCATCGTGTTCGGCGGCTACGGGGGCGACCACCGACTTGGCGAAATCGCGCACTGTCAGTGCCAGGTCGCGATAGTCCTCGGGCAGCGTGCCGGTGGACAGAAAGTCGGTCATGCGGAAATTCCTTCTCGCTCAGCGGTTTCGGGTTCGGTGGGAGCCGCGGCGATGCGCACCAGCGGCTGGTCGAGGCGGACCTGGGCACCCGGCTCGACCAGGACTTCGACGGTGCCCGCGACCGGAGCGGTGAGCGTGTGCTCCATCTTCATGGCCTCGACCACGACGACCGGGGCCCCCACGGCGACAGTGGCACCATTGGCGACCGGTACCGCGATCACCGAACCCGGCATGGGACTGCGGATTTCGGCGTCACCGACGTGTTCGGCGCCGCCGCGGACATTCAGCTCGGCCACTTCACGCAGCACGGCGACACCGGACGGCCCGGCCACCCAGAGCTGTCCGTCGTGCTCGGCCACGCGGAACTCCCGGCGCAGACCGTCCAGTGTCAGGACCAGCCTTCCGTCGGTGAAATCTGCAGTGAGCGAGACTGATTCGCTGCTGTTGAGGTGCACTTCGGCGGCATCGGGAGCGCCGGTCAGGTAGACGTGCTCGATGCGGGCACCGCCGGCGAGCCTGATGGTGGTCGGCGCGGGTGTGCCGATGCGCCATCCGGACGGGATATCCCACGGATCGTTCGGCGCGGCAGGCCAGCGTCGCAGCCAGTGATAGGCAGCGGCAGCCAAGAATTCCTCGTCCCCGACCGCGGCGGGCTGGAAGTCGCCGACGCGGCGATCCAGCAGTCCGGTATCGAGCTTCCCCGCGGCCACGTCCTGGTCGGCGAGCAGGAAGCGCAGGAACTCGATATTGCTGGTGACGCCGAGCAGGACGGTATCGCTCAGTGCCCGATCGAGTTTCGTGAGTGCGGTATGGCGATCGGCGGCGTGCACGATGACCTTCGACAGCATCGGGTCGTAATCGCTGCCGACGACGGTGCCGATGCGCAGTCCCGAATCCACCCGCACGCCGGCGCCTTCGGGCTCGGACAGGTCGAGCACCGTGCCGCCGGTGGGCAGGAAGCCGCGACCGGGATCCTCGGCATAAACGCGGGCCTCGATCGCATGCCCGACGAGCCGCAGCTCGTCCTGCTCCACCGCCAGCTTCTGCCCGGCCGCGACGCGCACCTGGCACTCCACCAGGTCGATCCCGGTGACCAGCTCGGTGACCGGATGTTCCACCTGTAGGCGGGTATTCATCTCCATGAAGAAGAATTCGTCCGGCCGATCGGCGGAGACGATGAATTCGACCGTGCCCGCACCGACATAGTCGACGCTGCGTGCGGTATTGCACGCGGCCGCGCCGATACGCGCCCTGGTCGCGGCATCGAGCAGCGGCGAAGGGGCTTCCTCGATCACTTTCTGATGCCGCCGCTGCAGGCTGCATTCGCGTTCACCGAGGTGGATCACGTGGCCGAATTGGTCGGCCAGGATCTGCACCTCGATATGGCGTGGCCGGGTGACGAATCGCTCCAGGAACAGGGTGTCGTCACCGAATGCCGAGGCCGCCTCACGCCGGGCACTGGCCAGCGCAGCGGGCAATGCCGACGGTTCCTCCACCAGTCGCATACCCTTACCACCGCCACCGGCGGAGGGCTTCACCAGTACCGGATAGCCGATATCGGTTGCGGCGTCGATCAATTCGGCATCGGTGAGCCCCGGACGGGCGATCCCCGGGACGACGGGCACATCGAAGGCCGCGACAGTGTTCTTCGCCGCGATTTTGTCGCCCATGATCTCGATCGCTTTGGCGGGCGGCCCGAGGAAGACAATGCCCGCTTCGGCGAGCGCGGCCGCGAAAGCGGCATTCTCGGATAGGAATCCGTAACCCGGATGCACGGCCTTGGCGTCGGTGCGCACCGCCGCGGCGACCACCTTCTCGATATCGAGATAGCTTTCCCGGGCCGGAGCCGGACCCAGGCGCACCGCGGTATCGGCCTCGCGCACGTGCCTGGCCTGCGCGTCCGCATCGCTGTAGACCGCGACCGAGCGAATTCCCATGGCGCGCAAGGTGCGGATGACCCGCACCGCGATCTCGCCGCGATTGGCGACCAGCACGGTGTCGAAATCGATGGGATGGGATTTGTTCATCATCATCGCGATCACATCCGGAAGACGCCGTAGGAAACGGGTTCGAGCGGTGCTTGCGCACACACCGAAAGGGCAAGTCCGAGCACGGTTCTGGTATCGGCGGGGTCGATGATGCCGTCGTCCCAGAGCCGCGCGGTCGAGTAGTACGGATTGCCCTGATGTTCGTACTGTTCCCGAATCGGCGCCTTGAATGCCTCCTCGTCCGCGGCCGACCACGGCTGTCCGCTGCTGTCGAGTTGATCCCCGCGCACCGTCGACAGCACCGAGGCGGCCTGCTCGCCACCCATTACCGAAATCCGCGCATTGGGCCACATCCACAGGAACCGTGGCGAATACGCGCGCCCGCACATCGAATAGTTCCCCGCGCCATAAGATCCGCCGATCACCACGGTGAGTTTCGGCACCCGCGCACACGCCACCGCGGTGACCATCTTCGCGCCGTGCTTGGCGATGCCGCCCGCCTCGTAATCGCGCCCGACCATGAAACCGGTGATGTTCTGCAGGAACAGCAGGGGAATCTTGCGCTTATCGCACAGTTCGATGAAATGCGCGCCCTTCATGGCGGATTCGCTGAACAGCACGCCGTTATTGGCGATGATGCCGACCGGATGGCCGTGGATGCGGGCGAATCCGGTGACGAGCGTCTTGCCGTATTCGGCCTTGAACTCGTGGAATCCGTCGTCTCCGTCGACCAGCCGGTGGATGACCTCGCGGACGTCGTACGGCGTGCGCAGATCGACCGGGACCACGTCGTACAGTTCGGACTCCGGCTTCGCGGTCGCGACCGTCGGCGTCACCTCCCACGGGCTCGCCGGTCGCGGGCCGAGCGTGGCCACGATGCGGCGCACGATGCGCAGCGCGTCCTGATCGTCCTCGGCCAGGTGATCGGTGACTCCCGAAGTGCGCGAATGCAATTCGCCGCCGCCCAGCTCCTCGGCGGTAACGACCTCACCGGTCGCGGCCTTCACCAACGGTGGCCCGCCGAGGAAGATGGTGCCCTGATTGCGCACGATCACCGCCTCGTCGCTCATCGCGGGTACGTACGCGCCACCGGCGGTGCACGAACCGAGCACCGCGGCGATCTGCGGTATTCCCTTGGCGCTCATGGTCGCCTGGTTGAAGAAGATGCGCCCGAAATGCTCCCGATCCGGGAAGACCTCGTCCTGGCGCGGCAGGAACGCACCGCCGGAGTCGACGAGATACACGCAGGGCAACTGATTCTGCAATGCGACCTCTTGGGCGCGCAGATGCTTCTTCACCGTCATCGGGTAGTAGGTGCCGCCCTTGACCGTGGCGTCATTGGCCACGATCACGCATTCCCGCCCGGAGATCCGGCCGATGCCGGTGATGATCCCGGCGCCGGGACATTCGTCGTCGTACATGCCGGTCGCGGCCAGCGGCGAGAGCTCGAGGAACGGGCTGCCCGGATCGAGCAGCTGATCCACCCGCTGCCGGGGCAGCAGCTTGCCGCGGGCCACATGCCGCTCGCGCGCCTTCGCGGGCCCGCCGAGTGCCGCGGCGGCCAGCCGGGCGCGCAGATCCTCCAGTAGCGCCCCGTGTGCCGCGCGGTTGTCGACTCCGACCTGTTCGGTCACCGTCATCACGCCGTCCTGCCATCCAGTTAGTCGCCGATAACTGGAATTCAGGTTAATATTGATTAACCGAGTTGTCCAGGTGTGCTGAAAGGAGCAGGTGTGACCAGCGCCGATCCCGTCGCGCCCACCCGCAGGGAACAACTGAAGCTGCAGCGAAGAGCGCAGCTGCTGGATGCGGGTGCCCGGCTCATCGCCGATCGCGGGTTCTTCGGCATGCGCCTGGACGACCTCGGCGCGGCCGTCGGGATCAGCGGTCCGGCGGTCTATCGGCACTTCCCGAATAAGGAGGCGCTGCTGGTCGAACTGCTGGTCGGGGTCAGTCAGCGGCTGCTCGCCGGTGGGAAGGCGGTGGTTGGTCGGACCGGGTCGGCGCGGGAGGCGCTGGACGGGCTGGTCGATTTCCATCTGGACTTCGCGCTCGGCGAGCCCGAACTCATTCGGATCCAGGACCGCGACCTCGAGAACGTGCCTACCGGCCCCAGGCGCGAACTGCGGCGCACCCAGCGTCAGTACGTCGAGATCTGGGTGGCGGTGCTGCGGGAGTTGCATCCGGAACTGCCGGAGGAGACCGCGCGGGTGCAGGCCCACGCGGGCTTCGGCTTGATGAACTCCACGCCGCACAGCGCCACCAGTGCCACCGCCACCCGGACCCGGCCGATACTGCGTCGCATGGCGCTGTCCGCATTGGGGCAGGCGGCGCCGGGTTGATCGCCCGCCGCTTTTCAAGCCTCTGCCAGCCCCGACGGAGCGAGTCTTACGAGCGACCGTTCGCGGCCCGTCTCGCGTCCGAGTCGTCGAAGCGCATGCGCCGAAGGCGCGAGTCTCGACCATCCGTCGTGTGTGCATCGGTGGCCGAACGATCCGCTATCGGTGACCCCAACGGAGCGAGTCTTACGAGCGAGGAGTTCGCGGCCCGTCTCGCGTCCGAGTCGTCGAAGCGCATGCGCCGAAGGCGCGAGTCTCGACCATCCGTCGTGTGTGCATCGGTGGCCGAACGATCCG
>NZ_JBITMA010000008.1:464048-529123 GCF_044465765.1 Nocardia sp. NPDC049526
ACATCCGCCATCGGTGACCCCAACGGAGCGAGTCTTACGAGCAACCCGTTCGCGGCCCGTCTCGCGTCCGAGTCGTCGAAGCGCATGCGCCGAAGTCGCGAGTCTCGACCATCCGTCGTGTGTGCATCGGTGGCCGAACGATCCGCCATCGGTGACCCCAACGGAGCGAGTCTTACGAGCGAGGAGTTCGCGGCCCGTCTCGCGTCCGAGTCGTCGAAGCGCATGCGCCGAAGTCGCGAGTCTCGACGACTCGGACGCGAGACACCAGGGGGCCGCGAACCCGCCGCGCCGAAGGCGCGGCCAAAGATACAGCATCACCTTGCGGTCCACCCGCCGTCCATGGTGTAGGACGCGCCGGTGACCATGCCCGCATTCGATGAGGCGAGCCAACCCACCAGTGACGCAACCTCTTCCGGCTCCACGAGGCGCTTGATCGCGCTCTCGGTGAGCAGCACCCGCTCCAGGACCTCCTGCTCGTCGATGCCGTGCGCCTTGGCCTGATCGGCAATCTGCTTGTCCACCAACGGCGTTCGAACATAGCCGGGATTGACGCAATTGCTGGTGACACCGTGGCGACCGCCCTCGAGCGCGGTTACCTTGGACAGGCCCTCGAGTGCGTGTTTGGCCGTCACATACGCAACCTTGTATTCGGACGCGCGCAGCCCGTGCACCGAGGACAGATTGATGATCCGGCCGAAGCCCCGCCGATACATCTGCGGCAGTGCCGCGCGGATGAGCAGGAACGGCGCTTCGACCATGAGGGTCATCAGGTTCCGGAATCGCTCCGGTGCGAAATCTTCGATCGGGTTGATGCTCTGGACACCGGCGTTGTTCACCAGGATGTCCACGTCCAGGGTCAGTTCTTCCAGTGCTGTGACGTCGAGAAGGTCGATGGCCCAGGCTTTTCCGTCGACCTCAGCGGCGAGTGCCTTCGCGCTCACGTCATCGATATCGGCGATGGTGACGGTTGCGCCGCGTGCCGCGAGTTCTCTGGCGCAGGCGGCGCCGATGCCGCTGGCGCCGCCGGTGATCAGGGCGGAACGTCCGTTCAGGTCGGTCATGCCTGTGCCTCGCCGGTGCTCGGCTCCGGCATGACCGACCTTGTCGCCGTGTTGGTCGTTCGCTCGCTGCGCTCACTCATCCGAGCTCCGCTCGTAGGGGTTCGACCCGCGCCGCCGGGGTCTGTGCGGCAAGGGTTTCTGCGTCGGCACTGTCGATGCTTTCCAGGGTTATGCCCTTCGTTTCGCGGGCGAACAGGACGGCGATCGCGGTAATCGCCGCGGCCGCAGCCAAATACAGGGCGATCGGCACCGCGGACCCGTAGGTATTGAGCAAGCGCACGGCGATGATCGGGGCGAGCGATCCGGCCACGATCGAGGTGACCTGATAACCGAGGGAAACACCGGAATACCGCATCCGGGTCGGGAACATCTCGGCCATGATCGCCGGCTGTCCGGCATACATGAAGGCGTGGAATACCAGGCCGATAATGATCGCGGACATGATGATCGCGTTGTGGCCGCTGTCCATCATCGGGAAGGCGAAGAAGCCCCAGGTGCCCGCGGTGAGCGCGCCGACCAGATACACCGGCCGCCTGCCGAAGCGATCGGAGAGATTGCCCGCCAACGGAATCATGAAGAAGTGCACGGCATGTGCGGCCAGCAGCCACCAGAGGATGACCTTGGTGTCGACGTGCACATGCACCTTGAGATAGGTGATGGTGAAGGTGACCACCAGGTAGTAGAGGATATTCTCGCCGAATCGCAGCCCCATGGCGGTGAACACGCCGCGCGGGTAGCGCCGCAGCACCTCGACGACACTGAGCGAATCGGCTTTGATCTGTTCGATTTCCTGCTGTGCCGCAACGAAAATGGGCGCGTCGGTGACCTTGGTGCGGATGTAGTACCCGACCAGCACGACCACCGCGGACAACCAGAATGCCACGCGCCAACCCCAGCTCAGGAAGGCGGCGTCGGACAGTGTCGAGGTCAATGCCAGCAAAGCGACCGTCGCCAACATATTGCCCACCGGCACCCCGGCCTGTGGCCAGCTCGCCCAGAATCCGCGGCTCTTGTTCGGACTGTGTTCGGCCACGAGCAGAACCGCGCCACCCCATTCGCCGCCGACCGCGAAGCCTTGGATGAATCGCAGGACGACCAGCAATGTCGGTGCCCAATAACCGATTTGGGCGAAGGTCGGCAGACAGCCCATGAGGAAGGTCGCGGCACCGACCAGCACCAGACTGAACTGCAGCAGCTTCTTGCGGCCGTATTTGTCACCGAAATGTCCGAAGACGACGCCGCCCAACGGACGTGCGGCGAAGCCGACGGCGTAGGTGATGAAGGCGGCGAGGATCGCGTCGAGATCGCTGGTGCCTTTGGCGAAGAACACTTTGCTGAAAACGAGCGTCGCGGCCGTGCCGTAGAGGAAGAACTCGTACCACTCGACGACGGTGCCGGCCATGGACGCGGCCACCACCCGCCTCAGCCCGGCCGGTATCCCGCCGGGATCGTTTCCCGTCGGCCGCATTGCATCGCGCACGCTCATCGAACAATCTCCTTCATGACCGGGGCCACATCTGGCAATAAGATGTGACGGCCCCCACATTTCGTGGTCAGAACGAGTATTCGTGCACATATCTTCGGCCGCAATGACCAGTTGTGCAGTGCGTATCTGCAAGAATGCAGAAATGAGTCCCCCTGCCTCGGGTCCCAGCCGTCCCAGCGCGGATGATCTGCTGGTTCTGCTCGCCGTCGGGCGCTCCGGGCGCTTCGTGTCGGCCGCCGAGGAGCTCGGGATCAACCACACCACCATCTCGCGCCGTATTGCCGCACTGGAGCAGACGCTGGGCGGGCGGGTGCTCACCCGGGTCACCGGTGGATGGGAGCTGACCGATCTCGGGCGGGAGGCGTTGGCGGCGGCCGAGGCGGTGGAGTCCGCGGTCAAGTCGCTGGCTACCGATGCCGATGGCATGCGCGTATTGGAGGGTGTGGTTCGGATTTCGGCGACCGACGGATTCAGTGCCTATATGGCCGCACCGGCCGCCGCCGAGGTGCAGCGGCGGCATCCGAAGATCGCCGTCGAGATCGTCGCGGCGACCCGGCGCGCGTCCCAGCAGCGTTCGGGTCTGGATATCGAAGTGGTGGTGGGTGAGCCACAAGTGCACCGCGCCAGGGCAATTCGGCTGGCCGATTACTGTCTCGGGCTCTATGGTTCGCGTGACTATCTCCGCGAACATGGAACACCCACGGCCATTGCGGATCTCGCGCGCCACTCGCTGGTGTACTTCATCGATTCGATGCTGCAAGTGGATGACTTGGACCTGTCCTCCAGCTTCACGCCGGCGATGCGCGAATCCGTCACTTCCACAAATGTTTTCGTGCACGTCGAAGCGACCCGGGCGGCGGCGGGCCTCGGCTTGCTGCCATGCTTTATGGCGGATCGTCACGACGACCTGATCCGAGTGCTTCGGAAGGAAGTCTCCGTTCGGCTCCCCTATTGGCTCGTCACGCGGACCGAGACATTACGCAGGCCAGAGGTAGCGGCGGTGGTCGACGCGATTCAGGTTCGGGTGCGGGAGCAGCGGAATGTTCTGCTCGGTTTATCGGCGTAGTCGTTTGATAGCCGATGTAATCGAAATGTGATGCGCATCGCAGGTCTTCCGGAAAGTTTGACACGTCGCGGAAAGGCTCGATGTACTCGGTGCGACTTCGTGTATAACCCGTGTCTGTCAATGGGATTCGCGCTGTCGTGAAGGGTCGGGCATCCGTGCGGTCCGGCCGGGGCGGGCCCGCGTCGGCTGCGATCGGCGCGGCAACAAAGAAAGGTCCCTTGGTTTTTCCGGCGCGGAACCGCGATATCGCCTTGCAGCCCACCATCGATCACGACGGCAAGGCACTGACCCTGCGCCCGATCGATGACCCGGCGGTGGATCCCCAGCCGACCACATCGGCGGAGCGCTGGAACCAGGAAGTGCAGCGAGCCTCGTTCGGCGCCCTGATCGGCGCGGGCATCGGCCTGATCATCGGCCTCCCCCTCGGCGGCATCATCCTCTTCCCGATCCCCATGGCCACCACCGCCATCGGCGCGGGCATCGGCTTCCTCGCCGTAGGCGGGCAGCCCCTGATCGACGCGGGGCATCGCCTACTTCAGCGGCCAGCCCTGATCGGACCGATCAGCACGAATACATCAGCGGCCCAGCGCAATCTCGCGCTGGGCCGCTGACATGTGTGAGGTACCGCCGGCCGGTGAATACGTCGTCGATGGTGGCTGCGGTCGGGGCGCCATCGAGCCAGATGTCGAGTCGGCTCAGATCTGTGCACCTGTCCATGCGAGTAGCAGGTTTCAGGTCGCGGGGGTGAGAGTGCCGTCGGTCATGCGGTAGACGGCGTTCATTTGGTGGAGGTGGGTGCGGTCGTGGGTTACCAGGAGGGTGGCGGCGTCGTGGGTGCGGGCCACGGTGAGGATCAGTTCGATTATGGCGGTGCCGCGTTCGGTGTCGAGGGCGCTGGTTGGTTCGTCGATGACGAGGAGGGACGGGTCGTTCATCAGGGCGCGGGCTATGTTGACGCGTTGGCGCTGGCCGCCGGAGAGTTGGGCCGGGCGTTTGGCGTGCTGGTCGGCGAGGCCGACGGCGTCGAGTAATTCCATTGCCTTGGTGCGGGTTTCGCGGCGCCGGGTGGGGGAGGCGAACAGGTTCCGGCCGAGGTGGGACATGGCCTCTAGTTGTTCGACGGCGGTCAAGGCCGGGATCAGGTTCGGCTGCTGGAAGACGATGCCGATGGACGAGCGGCGCAGGGCGGTGGCTTCGCGGCGGTTCAGGGTGGCGAGATCGACTGTGCCGTTGGTGGTTTCGAGCATTATGCGGCCGGAGTCGGGGCGGATCAGGGTGGAGACAACGGCGAGCAGGCTGGATTTTCCAGAGCCGGACGGGCCGGTGATCGCGGCGATGGTGCCGCCGGTGACGTGCAGGTTCACCCGGTTCAGTGCGGTGAGGCGGCCCGCACCGTCGGGGTAGGTGAGGGTTGTTTCGCTCACGATGAGAGCGGTTTTCGTCATGGTTGCGGCGGTCATGCGGGTCTCCGAGGGTCAGCGGGCCGCACCGAGTGCGGTCAGTGGGTCGGTGGTGAACAGGAAGCGCAGGGCGAAGGCCGCGCCGAGCAGGCCGAGGAAAATCAGGGCCGCCGCGGGGAACAGGGTTGTCGAAAGGCTGAGTACGAATGGCAGCGCGTCGCCCATGAATGTTGCTGCGGTGACCGTGCTTCCGAGTCCTATCGCGACACCCGCGGTCAGCACGATTGCCGCTTGGGCGAGGGCGTCGCGGACCAGTGCGCCGGACGTCGCGCCGAGCGCCTTCAAGGTCGCGATATCGGGCGTGCGCTGCACCGTCCACACGGTGAAGAACGCGCCGATCACCAAGGCGGAGATGACGAACAGCAGTACGGTCATCAGTGTCAGCGAACCATTTTCGGCTTTGTAGGAACTCAATGCCGACAGCGATCCGGAGACGCTGGTCGAGGTCGTACGCGCAGATGCGTTGACGGAGGCCATATTCGGTATGCCCGATACTGCGAGCACCGTGGCGGCGCCGCCGCGCGGACTCACCGATTGCCAGTCGGCGGGCGTCATCCAGACGACGGGAGTGTGGCTGTACCAGTCGTCGCCCTGGACCGCGGCCACCCGGAAGGTGCCCGCACCGAGCGTGACGGTGTCACCGGCGATGGCATCGAGAGCCGCGGCCGCACCGGTGCTCAGCACGACGGTGCCGGAATCGGTTGCGACGCGGTTGCCGAATGTGGTTCCGGTAGTACCGAACAGCGCGACCTGGGCGGGTTTGGTCGCACCCTGACCCGATACCGCACCCTCCGCCCGGCTGATGCCGATCGGGTCGACGGAGCCCGCGGCCGCCTGCCAGGCCTCGACCTGCTGCTCGGTCAGCGCGGAGGCGTCGAAGGAGGGATCCGCGCCGCTATCGGCGAAGACGATGGCATCGGCGTGGATCGCCTCGATGGCCGAGATGTTCTGGTGCGCGAGTCCGGCGGTGAGACCGCTGAGGAAACTCACCAGCAGCGCCACCAGGGTGACGACCAGCGTGATGAGCAGAAAACGGCCGCGTGCGGCCCGCAGATCCCGGAGTGCGACGAACATGCCATCACCCTGCCGCGCGCCGGCTCCCATGCCATCGCGCACGCGGAGGAATGCGCCCCGATCGAAGGTTGGTCGGTGTTTTACGCCTTTCGATGGATGCCGCCCGGATAGCCGCACATAAGCTGGCAACGTGCATTCGTCGCCGCTCACACCTGTCTTCACCGCGCTGCGGTTGGGGCTGCATGTGCTGGTGACGACGCTGGCGGTGGTGGTCGCGGTGCGTGCACTGCTGCCGGGCGCCGGACATCCGCTCGGCGTCGTCACGCTGACCGTGGCATTCCTGGTGGTGTACTTCGCCGGTGCGCTGGTCGGTCGCCGCCCGGCGGGCATCCGCATCTGGTTGGCGGCGCTCACGGTGCTGTGGCTCGGCCTGGTGGTGCTCGCACCGGATGCCGGATATCTCGCATTCGGCGTGTTCTTCCTCTACCTGCACCTGCTGCCACGACCGTGGAGTCTGCTCGCGGTCGGTGCGGCCACGGTGGTTGCGGTGATCGGTTTCGGGGTGCATCGTGGTTGGTCGGTGGCGGGTGCGATCGGCCCGATTATCGGCGCGGCCGTCGCGGTGGGGATCGGACTCGGCTACCAGGCGCTGTTCCGCGAATCCGCCGAACGCCAGCGCCTGATCAACGAGTTGCTCAGTACCCGAGCAACTCTCGCGGAACAGGAGCGCACCGCGGGCAAATTGGCCGAGCGCGAACGGCTGGCTCAGGAGATCCACGACACCGTCGCGCAAGGCTCGAGCAGCATCCAGTTGCTGTTGCACGCCGCCGAACAGTCGGCGCCGGATCATCCCGCACTGCAACAGATTCGGCTGGCCCGCGAGACGGCGGCGGAGAATCTGGCCGAAACCCGCAGGCTGATAGCGGAATTGACACCAGCCGCCCTGGAGGGGCAGAGCCTCGCGCAGGCGCTCGAGCGCATCTGTCAACGTGCCGAGGCTCCGGGACTGCGCACCCAGATGGTCGTCGAGGGCACCCCGGAGCGCCTGCCGATGCCCGTCGAGGCGGCACTGGTTCGGATCGCGCAGGGGGCGGTCTCGAACGTGGTGCGCCACGCGGGCGCGAGCCGGATGCGGTTGACCCTGACCTATGCCGATACCGATGTGTACCTCGACGTGGTCGACGACGGCATGGGCATCGATCCGTCGGTGCTCGACCGCGCGCCGACGGGCACCTTCGGTCTGGCCGCCATGCGCAGTCGCGTCGAACAGCAGGGCGGCACAATGGCGGTCGAGTCCGAGCCGGGCCACACCGCGGTCACCGTCGCGTTTCCGCTGGAGCCCGGTTCCGGCGCAGTCGATTCCGGCCTGCGCGCAGCGGAATCCGGCTTGTCTGCGGCTGATTCGAACCCGCCCGCGGCCGATTCGGTCCTGTCCGCGACGGAAACGAACGCGGCGGATTCCGAGCCCATGCCGAATGCTCCCGACCTGCCCTCGTTGGCGCAGCGTGCGGCGGATTCCGAGCCTGTGCCGGACGACCCCGACCTGCCTGCGGTGGCGCCGAGCTCGACGAAGCCGAACGATCCCGGGACGGCCGCAGCACATGCCAGTTCGCGGCCAGCCGAATCCGCCCAGGGCATACCGAAGGCAACGAACCAGGAGGGCGGTCAATGATTCGCCTACTCCTGGTCGACGATCACGCCATCGTGCGCGCGGGCCTGCGCGCACTACTGGAAAGCAATGACGACATCACCGTCGTCGGCGACGCACCGACCGCCGAGGCCGCCGTCGCCTTCTGTACCACCACCCCGGTCGACCTGGTGCTGATGGATCTCAGCTTCGGCCCGGGCCGATCCGGTGTCGACGCGACGGCCGAATTGCGTGCGCTCGCTCAGCCGCCCAATGTCCTGGTGGTCACCAACTATGACACCGACGCTGACATTCTCAGCGCCATCGAGGCCGGAGCCTGCGGCTACATCCTCAAGGACACCCCACCGATGGAACTGCTCGCGGCGGTGCGCTCGGCGTCCGCGGGGGAGAGCGTGCTGTCGCCCGCGGTGGCCTCCAAACTGATGATCCGCGTGCGCCGCGCCGACACCACGCTGAGCCCGCGCGAAATCGAGGTGCTGCGCCTGGTGGCCGACGGCAGTTCGAACCGGGAGATCGCCAAGGAACTCTTCCTCAGCGAAACCACCGTCAAATCCCACCTCGTGCACATCTACGCCAAGCTCGGCGTCCGCTCCCGCACCTCCGCCGTCGCCCGCGCCCGCGAACAAGGCACCCTCTGAGCGATCAAGATCAAGTGGACCTGGTGGCGGGGGCTTCTCGCGTTTTGCCGCCATGGTTTCCACGTGATCATCTGTCCAGCCGGGTGTGGGGGTTTTAGGGTTGGGGGATGGACTCACTTTCGGATCCCAAGGTGCGCGAGTTTCTGACCTATGGCAAGCGGACCGGGAAGGTGGCGTTCGTGGCTGCCGACGGTCGACCGGTGGTCAGTCCGGTGTGGTTTGTCCTCGAGGGGGACGAACTGGTCTTCAATACCGGCAAGGCCACGGCAAAGGGGAAGGCCTTCGCCCGCGATCCGCGCATCGCGGTGGTGGTCGACCTCGAGGAAGCGCCGTATTCGTCCATTCAGATCCAGGGCACCGTGACCCTGTCCGAGGATCCCGACGAACTCCTGCGCACCGCCACCGAGATCGCCGGCCGCTATATGGGCGCGGACCGGGCCGAGGAATTCGGCAAGCGCAACGGCGTCCCGGGCGAACTGGTGGTCCGGGTGCACCCGTCCAAAGTGATCGCCCACTTCGACGCGACGGCCTAGCCCTAGACTCACCCGCATGACCGTGCACTTCATCGGGGCCGGGCCGGGCGCCGCGGACCTGCTGACCGTCCGCGCGGTCGAGCTGCTGCGCGCCGCCCCGGTCTGCCTCTACGCGGGCACCTACCTCGACCCCGAGGTGCTCGCGCACTGCGCTCCCGATACCGAACTGATCGACACCCAGCACCTGGACATCGACCAGATCACCGAGCACCTGGTGCGCGCGCACCGCTCCGGTAAGGATGTCGCGCGCCTCTGCTCGGGCGACCCCTCCATATATTCGGCCCTCACCGAACAAACCCGCCGCCTCGACGCCGCGGACGTACCGTGGGACATCACCCCCGGCGTCCCCGCCTACGCCGCCGCGGCCGCCCTGCTCGGCACCGAGCTGACCGTGCCCGAAGTGGTCCAGTCCGTGGTCCTCACCCGCACCCAGGCCCGCTCCACCGCCATGCCCGAATCCGAGGCCCTCGCGAACTTTGCCCGGACGCAGGCCACGCTGGTGCTGCACCTGGCCATCACCCGAATCCGCCCACTGGCATCCGAGCTGATCGCGGCCTATGGCGCCGACTGCCCGACCGCCGTGGTCTACCGAGCCAGCCAACCCGGCCAACTGGTGCTGCGCGGCACCCTCACCGATATCGCCGACCAGGTCGAATCCGCGGGTCTGCGCCAAGCCGCCGTGATTCTCGTCGGCCGCGCCCTCACGCCGAATCTGTCCTGTACCCAGTCCCATCTCTACGACCCGGCCCGCGACCGAAACCGACCTTCGCAAGCAGTGTGAGATCGGTGACAGCCACCCAGCAAACTTGCGATGATCCCCCTGCCTGGGCTGATGTTTCCCGGCTATGAGAGCTGATTGGTCGGCTGGCGAGGGCGACGGTAGATTGTTTCGGTGATCTGCATTGAACTTCCCGGCGGAGCCGGTCGGTGGGTGGCGGGCATGGTCGCGCCTATGTAACAAGCTCGGCCTGACGGGCAGATAGTGCCAATGAACATTTTTGCTTGATTGATGAGAACTGAACGCGGGAACACAGGCGCCACGCTGGTATAGGTGCGCGTCGGCGTCCCGGTGTTCATCGGGGAGCGCTCGTGTGGTGTTCCGGAAGCGAGGTTACGGTTGGACCGGCTGGATTTCGGCGGAAACGGCGAAACTGGTGGCGAACGGGCGCACGCTGATTCGAGGGAGTCGAGCGAGCCGTTCCCGTTGTCCCCGGCGCAGCTGGGTATCTGGTACGCCCAGCACGTCGACCCGCAGGTGCCGATCAACATCGCGCAGTACGTCGACCTGCACGGCGACCTCGACCTGAAGGTCCTGCGCGAGGCGCTGATCAGCTCCGGGCAGGAGCGCGGCTCCGGCATGCTCTGCATCACCGAGATCGACGGCCAGCCGTATCAGTGGATCGACTACACGATTCCGGACCGGGACAAGGTCTACTACGTCGACTTCCGCGGCGAGGCAGATCCCGAGGCCGCAGCCATGGCGTGGATGCGCGCCGAGTACAGCGCCCCGCTGAACCTGCTCGAGGATCGGCTGCTGCGCTTCGCGGGCCTGCAGGTGGGCGATCACCACTGGTACCTGTACCTGCGCGCGCACCACATCGTGCTCGACGGCTTCGGCGCGGTGACCAACCTTTCCAGGGTCGCCGAGTGGTACACCGCCCTGTTGAACGGCACCGAGCCTGCACCGGCCAATGCCGCGCACTTGCGCACGCTCCTCGAGCAGGAGATGGCCTACCGGGACAGCTCCCGGTTCCAGTCGGACAAGAAGTACTGGGCCGAGC
Organism: Nocardia sp. NPDC049526; assembly: GCF_044465765.1. NCBI lineage: Bacteria > Bacillati > Actinomycetota > Actinomycetes > Mycobacteriales > Nocardiaceae > Nocardia > Nocardia sp. NPDC049526. The sequence continues at coordinate 474,736 of NZ_JBITMA010000008.1, forward strand.
GGGTCGCCGGCGTGGAGGACGGCACCAGCCTGACGGGCCGGTCCGCGGGACCGGCGCCGATCAACACCCTCAGCAGTGTGCTGCTCTCGGACGAGCAGAACGTGGTGCTGGAAGCGGCTGTGGCGCGCCATGATTCGTCGCCGGCCGGGTTGCTGCTCGCCGCGTTCGCCGGATATCTGGCGCAGTGGACCAGCTCCGAGGACGTGATCCTGAGCCTGCCGGTGACTGCGCGGACCACTGCCGTGATGCGCCGCTCCGGCGGCGTCTCGTCGAATATCGTGCCGTTGCGGCTGCGGATCGGGCACGAGACCACCGTCGCCGATGTGCTCAAGCAGGTCCAGGTCGAGGTGACCGGCGCGCTGCGACACCAGCGCTACCGGCACGAGGACATCCGTCGCGACTCGGCCGGTGCCGGCGTGGTGACCAGGGAGTTCTTCGGCCCCTGGATCAACATCATGCTGTTCCAGGACAAGATCAGCATGGGCTCGATGGTCGGCACCATGGTGGTGCTGTCCACCGGCAGCATCGAGGATCTCGGCGTCAACTTCTATCAGTCCGAGGGCGGTTCGCGCGCGCGCATCGACTTCGAGACGAACCCGAACCTGTACTCCGAGGCGGAGACGCGGCGTCAGCACGAACGCTTCCTCGAATTCTTCGAGCGCTTCCTGCGGGCCGAGGCCGATGCGCCGGTCTGGGGCCTCGAGCTGACCACCGCGGCGGAGCGGGAGCTGACCGTCGCGGAGTGGAACGACTCCGAGCAGGACGTCCCGGAAACCACGCTGGCGGCCCTGCTGGATGCGCAGATTCAGCTGACCCCGGACAACGTCGCGCTGGATTTCGAGGGCGCGCAGCTGACCTATGCGGAGTTCGCCGCGCGGGTCAATCGCCTGGCCCGGTTCCTGATCGCCGATGGTGTCGGCCCGGAATCGCTTGTCGCACTTGGTATGCGACGTTCGCTGGATCTCGTCGTCGGTATGCACGCGGTGCTCAAGGCCGGTGGCGCGTATGTGCCGATCGATCCGGATCATCCGGCCGATCGCACCGCCTACATCCTCGAGTCCGCGGCACCGGTCTGTGTGCTGACGGTCTCCGGTGACGAACTCGAGCTGCCGGAATCGGTGCGCCGAGTGGAAATCGACACCCTCGACGTATCTGCCTACGACGATGCGCCGGTGGCGGATTCGCAGCGGCGCGCGCCGCTGCGTCCGGACAACACCGCCTACGTGATCTACACCTCGGGTTCGACCGGACGCCCGAAGGGTGTTGCGGTAACCCATCATGCGATCGTCAACCAGCAGCTGTGGATGCTCGACGAGTACCGCCTGACTGCCGACGATGTGTACCTGCAGAAGACCGCGACCACCTTCGACGTATCGCTGTGGGGTTACTTCCTGCCGCTGATGGTCGGCGCGAAACTTGTTGTCGCGACCCCGGACGGGCACCGCGATCCGCTGTATGTCGCCGAGATGATCGAGCGGCACGGCGTCACCGTCACCGACTTCGTGCCGTCCATGCTGACGGTCTTCGTCGCCCATGCCACCGCCGCCCAATGTGCCACGCTGCGTGCGGTTTTCGTCATCGGTGAGGCGCTGCCGCCGGAGACCGCCGCTGGTTTCCGCGCGATCACCTCGGCCGGTCTGCACAACCTGTACGGCCCCACCGAGGCCGCGGTCTCGGTGACCTACTGGGAGGCAACCGCCGCCGACACCGTCACGGTGCCGATCGGTATTCCGGAGTGGAATGTCCAGGTCTACGTGCTGGATTCGCGGCTGCGCCCGGCGGCGGTCGGCGCACCGGGTGAGTTGTATCTGGGTGGACGTCAGCTTGCGCGCGGTTACCGCGGCCGCCCCGATCTGACCTCGGATCGGTTCGTCGCCAACCCGTTCGGCAGCAACGGCGAGCGCATGTACCGCACCGGTGACCTGGTGCGCTGGAATGTCGCGGGGACCCTGGAATACATCGGCCGCACCGACTTCCAGGTCAAATTCCGCGGTCAGCGCATCGAACTCGGTGAGATCGAAACCGATCTGCTCGCCCATCCGGCGGTCAGCCAGGCCGCGGTGCTGGTGGTCGATACCGCGACCGGTCAGCAGTTGGTCGCCTATGTCGTGCCCGCGCCTGGCCAGTCGATCGCTCCACCCGATGGCCACTCCGCAAGCTCCGTGGACGTGATCGAACTCACCCGGTTCGTCGCGGAAAAGCTGCCGAGCTACATGGTGCCCGCGGCGATCATGGTGCTGGACGCGTTCCCGCTCAATACCTCCGGCAAGCTGGATCGAAAGGCCCTGCCGGAGCCGGTGTTCAGCGTGGACGCGGCCGCATTCCGCGCGCCGCGTACCCCGGCCGAGCAGATCGTGGCGGCGATCTTCGCCGATGTGCTCAGCCAGGAACGCGTCGGCATCGATGACAACTTCTTCGATCTGGGCGGCAACTCGCTGGTCGCCACCCAGGTGGTGGCGCGGATCGGCGCGGCATTCGGCACCCGGATCGGCGTGCGTGCGCTGTTCGAGACCCCGACCGTGGCCGGGCTGGCCGCCCGCGCCGAATCGGCGCCGCCCACCGAGCGGCCACGACCGGCCCTGGTGGCCCAGGAACTGCCCGAGCGGGTGCCGCTGTCGCTGGCACAGCAGCGGATGTGGTTCATCAACCAGTTCGACTCCACGGTGCCGACGTACAACCTGCCGTTCGTGGTGCGGTTGGGCGGTCGCGTCGATTTCGACGCGATGCGGGCCGCGCTCACCGATGTGCTGACTCGCCAGGAATCGCTGCGCACCATCTTCCCCAACTCGGGCGACGGCGCCTATCAGCAGGTGCTGCCGATCGAGGAGGTCGACCTCGGTGTCGACGTCCAGCCGCTCGAGGCGTCCGAACTGCTCGACGTGCTCACCGAATTCGCCTCCACCGGCTTCGATGTCTCGACCGAGCTGCCCATTCGGGTGCGCCTGTATCAGATCATCGGTGCCTCCTCGGATGACACGCCCGAGTACGCGCTCGCGTTCGTGGTGCACCACATCGCGGCGGACGGCTTCTCGTTCGGGCCGCTCGCGCGCGACGTCACGACCGCGTATCTGGCCCGCGCGGCCGGGGAAGCGCCCGCTTGGGCGCCCCTGCCGGTGCAGTACCGCGACTACAGCCTGTGGCAGCGCGAATTGCTCGGCGCCGAAAGCGATTCCGAGTCCATGGCCGCCCGCGAGATCGCCTACTGGCGGGACGCGCTGGCCGGACTGCCGGATCAGCTGGATCTGCCCACCGATCGGCAGCGTCCACCGGTGCCGAGCTTCCGCGGTGCGCAGTTCGCTTTCGATATCGATGCCGAACTGCACACCCGGCTGAGCGCACTGGCCCGCGCCGAGGGCGCGACCCCGTTCATGGTGCTGCACGCCGCGCTCGCATTGCTGCTGGCTCGGCTGTCGGGCACCACCGATATCGCCATCGGCACCCCGGTCGCCGGACGTGGCGAACAGGCCCTCGACGACCTGATCGGCATGTTCGTCAACACGCTCGTGCTGCGCTCGGAGGTCGATCCGGGACACTCCTTCACCGAATTCCTCACGCGCACCAGGGAAGTCGATCTCGCGGCGTTCGCATACAGCGACGTTCCGTTCGAACGTCTCGTCGAGGTGGTCAACCCGACCCGCTCGCAGGCGCGGCATCCGCTGTTCCAGGTGATGCTGTCGTTCCAGGAAATGTCGCACGGCACACTGGAACTGCCCGGACTGTCGGTGTCGGCCGCCGAACTCGAAGTCCACATCGCCAAATTCGATCTGCTCTGGACGCTGACCGAACAGCGCGGCAACCAGGGTGAGCCCGCGGGCGTTTCGGTGGTCGTCTCCTACGCCACCGACCTGTTCGACGAGGCGACGGTGTCGTCGTTCGCCGATCGACTGGTGCGGATTCTGCGTGGCGTCACCGCGGATCCGGCGGCGATCGTCGGCGATATCGAGCTGCTCGACGAACGCGAGGTCGAGCTGGCACGCGACGGCTGGCACGGCGCGCCGCGCGAGCTCGAGGCGGCCGGGACGGTGAGCGATCTGTTCACCCGCCAGGCGGCCGCGACACCGGACGCCATCGCCGTGGTCGACCGTTCCATCGACGGCTTCACCCCGGCCGTCGGTGCGTCCTCGGCCAACCCGTCAACCGACCACCCCGCATCGAGTCGCTCCGCGGCGCTGACGTACGCGGATTTCGGGTCTCGGGTGCACACACTCGCGCGCTGGCTGATCCAGGCGGGCGTCGGCCCGGATGTTCCGGTCGCGCTCGGTATGCGGCGCTCGCTCGACCTGATGATCGCGATCCACGCGGTGCTCGAGGCCGGTGGCACCTATGTGCCGCTCGATCTCGATCAGCCTGCCGAGCGTATCGCCCATGTGCTCGATACCGCGGCGCCGGCCTATGTGCTGACCACGTCGCGGGACCGGTTCGCGCCGGAGGGCCTGGAGTCGCTCGTTGTCGACGAGCTCGATCTGTCCGGGATCTCGGATGCCCCGGTGACCGATGCCGACCGCATCTCGCCGTTGCGCCCGGAGCATCTGGCGTACGCGATCTTCACCTCGGGCTCCACCGGTCGCCCCAAGGGTGTCGGGGTATCGCATGCCGCGCTGGTGCACCAGATGCGCTGGCTCATCAGCGAATTCGGGATCGGCGCCGACGATGTCGCGCTGTACAAGACCCCGGCCACCTTCGACGCGTCGGTGTGGGAGCCGTTGGCGCCCTTGCTGACCGGCGGTCGAACTGTGATCGCCACCCACGACGGCTACCGCGACACCCAATATCTGACCGAGGTCATCGCCGCCGAACAGGTCACCGTGACCTCGTTCGTGCCGTCGCTGCTGACCGTATTCGCCGGCACCGTCGATCCGGCGGCACTGAGCTCGGTGCGCATGCTGCTGGTCGGTGGTGAGGCGTTCACCGGTGAGGCGGTGGAGGCGTTCCGCAAGCTCGGCCGCCCCGATATCACGCTGATAAACCTTTACGGCCCGACCGAATTCACCGTAAACGCCACCCATGCCGTCGTCGGCGAGGTGGTGCGCGGCGCGGTGCCGATCGGTGCGCCGGTCTGGAACACCCAGGCCTATGTGCTCGACGCGCGACTGCATCCGGTGCCGCCGGGTGTCGCGGGTGAGCTGTATCTGTCGGGCGACCAGCTGGCGCGCGGCTATCTCACCCGGCCGGATATGACGGCCGACCGCTTCGTCGCGAATCCGTTCGGCCCCAGCGGTTCTCGTATGTACCGCACCGGTGACCTGGTGACCCGCGATGCCGCGGGACAGATCGTCTACAGCGGTCGCACCGACTTCCAGGTGAAACTGCGCGGTGTCCGGATCGAGCTCGGCGAGATCGAATCCGCTTTGCGCGCCCATCCTGCGGTGGCGCAGGCGGTCGCGCTGGTCCGTTCCGACAGCCGGCTCGGCGATCAGTTGGTCGCCTATGTGGTGCCGACCGAGGCCGAGCCGGCGGCGGGATTCGACGTCGCGCTGCGCACGCATCTGTCCGCCATGGTGCCCACCTACATGGTGCCCGCGGCGTTCGTGACGTTGGAGGCCATGCCGCTCAATGCGAACGGCAAGCTCGATCGGCGCGCCCTGCCCAAGCCGGTCTTCGAGGTGCACACCTTCCGTGCGCCGAGCACGCCCATCGAGGAGATCGTCGCCCAGATCTTCGGTGAGGTGCTCGACCTGCCTCGCGTCGGCGTGGACGACGACTTCTTCGACCTCGGCGGCAACTCGCTGATCGCCACCCAGGTGGCCTCGCGCATCGGCACCGCACTCGATACCCGGGTGCCGGTGCGGATGGTGTTCGAGGCGTCCACCGTGGCCGCGCTGGCGGCCCGGGTGGAATCGCATGCCGGCGCCGGCGCCCGCAGTGCGCTGGTCGCCCGGGAGCGCCCGGAGGAGGTGCCGCTGTCGCTCGCGCAGCAGCGCATGTGGTTCCTCAACCGCTTCGATACCGCCTCCGCGGTCAACAACATTCCGGTCGCGATCCGACTGTCCGGTGATCTCGATGTCGCCGCACTGCAGGTCGCGGTCATCGACGTGATCGACCGGCACGAATCGCTGCGCACCGTCTTCCCGGAGACCAAGAGCGGTCCGGTTCAGGTCGTGCTCGACGCGGCGCAGATCGTGCCCGACCTGACTCCGTACCGGGTCACCGAGGAGACGCTGGTCGAGCATCTGATCGACCTGGCCTCCATGGCTTTCGACGTCACCGACGAAGTGCCTTTGCATGCAAGGCTTTTCGAGATCAGCGAGTCCGAGTTCGTACTCGGTATGGTGGTGCACCACATCTCGGCCGACGGTTGGTCGATGGGGCCGCTGGCGCGTGACGTCATGGTGGCCTACGCGGCACGCACCTCGTGGGAGTCACCCGCCTGGTCCGCGCTGCCGGTGCAGTACGCGGACTACGCGCTGTGGCAGCGTGAGGTGCTCGGCTCCGAGGGCGATCCGACTTCGCTGATCTCCAGCCAGATCCGGTACTGGACCGAACAACTCGCCGATCTGCCCGACGAATTGGTGCTGCCTTCGGACCGCCCGCGTCCGGCGATCGCCTCCTACCGTGGCGGCACCTACGCGTTCGTGATCTCCGCCGAGACCCAGCGCGCGCTGATAGATCTGGGTCGCAAGCACAATTCGTCGCTGTTCATGGTCATGCACAGCGCGCTCGCCGTGCTGCTGGCGCGGGCCAGCGGTACCAGCGATATCGCCATCGGTACCCCGGCCGCCGGTCGTGGTGAGGCCGCGCTGGACGACCTGATCGGCATGTTCGTCAATACGCTCGTATTGCGCACCGATGTCGCGGGCTCGGCGAGCTTCGCGGATCTGCTCGCCCTGGCAAGGGAAACCGACCTGCAGGCGTTCGCGCATGCGGATCTGCCGTTCGAGCGCCTGGTCGAAATTCTCAACCCGGCCCGCTCGCAGGCCCGCAATCCGCTGTTCCAGGTGATGCTGGCGTTCCAGAACGTCAAGCAGGCCAACCTCGAACTGCCCGGACTGTCGGTCAACGGCATCGATTACGACGCGCGACTGGCCAAATTCGATCTGCAGCTGACGCTGCAGGAGACCCAGGAATCGGGCGAGGCCGCCGGTATGTCGGCCGAAATCTCCTATGCCCTCGATCTTTTCGACGAGGACACGGTGGCGGCCTTCGCGCGGCGCCTCGATCGGATCCTGGCGGCCATCATCGCCGATCCGACCGTGCCGATCGGCGATATCCAGCTGCTCGACGATCAGGAAACCGCACTCGCGGTGGTCGGCTGGAACGACACCGAGCACGATTTGCTGCCGCGTCGTCAGCCCGGCCGCACACCGCGTCGTTCCGGTATTCGCAAGGGTGGCGGACTCACCTTGGTCGGCGAGTTCGCCGCACAGGCCGCGGCCACGCCGGATGCGGTCGCGATCGTGGATCCCGCGACCGGCACGTCGCTCACCTATGCCGAATTCGGTGCGCGTGTGCACCGCTTGGCGCGTCGGTTGATCGAGGCGGGCGTCGGTCCGGAAAAGCTGGTCGCCCTCGGTCTGCGGCGTTCGGTCGATTTCGTGGTCGCGGCGTACGCGGTGCAGGAAGCCGGCGGCGGCTATGTGCCGCTGGACCTGGATCAGCCGACCGAGCGGATCAGCTATGTGCTCGAGTCGGCGGCACCGGCCTGTGTGCTGACGACCTCGCGGGACAACTTCGAAAGCGGCGGGCTGCCAACGCTTTCCATCGATGAGCTCGAGCTGTCCGAGTACTCGGATGCGCCGGTCACCGATGCGGAGCGGATCGCACCGCTGCGGCAGGAGAACACCGCGTATGTGATCTTCACGTCCGGCTCGACCGGTCGGCCGAAGGGTGTGGCGCTGCCCCATGCGGCCGTGGTGAACCAGATCCGTTGGATCACCGGTGAATACGGCATCGGTGCCGATGACGTCGTGTTGTTCAAGACCCCTGCCACGTTCGACGTGTCGGTGTGGGAGCTGTTCGGCCCGTTGTCCACCGGTGGCCGGATTGTCGTCGCGAGCCCGGACGGGCATCGGGATCCGCAGTATCTGGCGGAAGTCATCGCGGCCGCGCGGGTCACCATGACCTCGTTCGTGCCGTCCATGCTGACCGTCTTCGCGGGCAGTGTGGATGCCGCCGGTGGTGCGGCGCTGGAGTCGTTGCGCGCACTGCTGGTCGCCGGTGAGGCCTTCACCGGTGACACCGTCGCCGCCATTCGCAAGGTCAGCTCCGCCGAGCTCTACAACCTGTACGGCCCGACCGAATTCGCGGTGCACGCGACGCACGGTCCGGTGGCGCAGGGTCTGGTCGGCGCGGTGCCGATCGGTCTGCCGGTCTGGAATGCCCAGGCGTATGTGCTCGATGCCCGCCTGCACCCGGTCGCGCCGGGTGTCGCGGGTGAGTTGTATCTGGCGGGTGCGCAGTTGGCGCGCGGCTACTTCGGGCGTACCGATCTGACCGCGGATCGCTTCGTGGCCAACCCGTTCGGCGCCTCCGGATCCCGGATGTACCGCACCGGCGACCTCGTGACCCGCAATGCCGACGGTGCGATCGTCTACCTCGGCCGCACCGACTTCCAGGTGAAGCTGCGTGGTCTGCGCATCGAGCTCGGTGAGATCGAAACCGCGCTCACCACACACGATTCGGTGGCCCAGGCGGTCGCGCTGGTGCGTGCGGATGCGCGGACCGGCGATCAGCTGGTCGCCTATGTGGTGCCGGCCAATGGCGGCACGGTCGACCTCGACGAGCTGCGTGCGCACCTGACCGAGCAGCTGCCGTCGTACATGGTCCCCGCCGCGATCGTGGTGCTCGACGCCATGCCGTTGAACCCGAACGGCAAGCTGGATCGGCGCGCGCTGCCCGAACCCGTCTTCGAGGCCAAGGAATTCCGTGCACCGTCGACCCCGATCGAAGAGATCGTCGTCGACATTTTCAGCGATGTGCTGAGCCACGAGCGCATCGGCATCGATGACAACTTCTTCGATCTCGGCGGCAACTCGCTGGTCGCCACCCAGGTGGTGGCGCGGCTCGGTGCGGCACTGGATACCCAGGTTCCGGTGCGACTGCTGTTCGAGGCGCCGACCGTCGCAGCGCTCGCCGCGCGGATGGAGGCCAGCGCCGGTGCCGGTGCCCGCCAGGCACTGACCGTGCGCCCGCGGCCGGAGTACCCGCCGCTGTCGCTCGCACAGCAGCGGATGTGGTTCCTCAACCGCTTCGACGCCGATTCGGCCGCCGACAATATTCCGGCGGCGGTGCGGCTGCACGGGCATCTCGATCTGCCCGCGCTGCGCGGCGCGATCGCCGATGTGATCACCCGGCACGAATCGCTGCGCACGATCTACCCGTCCCATGAGGGTGTGGCCTACCAGCAGGTGCTCCCGGCCGCGCGGGCGATTCCGGAACTGGAGATCGTCCCGGTCGCCGAAAGCGAATTGGGCAGTGCCCTCTATGAATTCATCGGTCGCGGTTTCGATATCACGACCGAATCGCCGGTGCGGATTCGGCTCTACCAGGTCGAGCGTGCGCCGCTGAGCAGCAAGAAGTGGCGCGACAACACCCAGAACCACGTGCTCTCGGTCGTCGTGCACCACATTGCGGCGGACGGTTTCTCGATGCGTCCGCTGGTCCGCGATCTGATGTCGGCCTACATCGCGCGCAGTTCGGAATCCGCGCCGGTCTGGCCGCCGCTCGCGGTGCAGTACGTGGATTACGCACTGTGGCAACGCGAAACGCTCGGCTCCGAGGACGATCCGACCTCGCTGATCTCCGAACAGCTCGGCTACTGGCGCGAAACCCTGGCCGGACTGCCGGAGGAATTGCGTCTCTCGCCCAAGCCGCGGCCGGTCGTCGCGTCGTATGAGGCACGCACGCACCGATTCCAGCTGCCCGGCGTACTCGTGGAGGCGCTCAACCGCGTCGCGCACGAGCACAACACCACGCTGTTCATGGTGGTGCACAGCGCCTTCGCGACCCTGCTCGCGCGGCTGAGCGGTTCGGATGACATCGCCATCGGCATCCCGGTGGCCGGTCGTGGCGAGCAGGTCCTCGACGACCTGGTCGGCATGTTCGTCAACACCCTGGTGCTGCGCACCCAGGTCGATCCGACCGAAGCGTTCACCGATCTGCTCGCCCAGGTGCGCGAGCGCGATCTGCAGGCCTTCGCGCACGCCGACGTGCCGTTCGAGCGTTTGGTCGAGGTGCTCAACCCGGCCCGCTCGCAGGCGCGGCATCCGCTGTTCCAGGTGATGCTGTCGTTCCAGAACCTCGGCCGCACCTCCCTCGAGCTGCCCGGACTCGCGGTTTCCGAACTCGGCATCGATCCGCCGACCGCCAAGGTCGACCTGCAGCTCACGCTGAGCGAGGGTGCGGAATCGGAGATGGCCGCCGAACTCGTCTATGCCACCGACCTTTTCGACGATCGGTTCGCGGACGCCTTCGCCGAGCGCTTCGTCCGGGTGCTGCGCGGTGTCACCGCCGCACCGGCGATCGTGGTGGGCGATATCGACCTGCTCGACGACACCGAGCGGACCCAGGTGCTCGACCGGTGGAACGACACCGAATTCCCGGTGGACGCGGCACTGACCTCGCCGGTCGGCGATGCGGCCGCGACGCTGGTCTCGTTGTTCGAGGCGCAGGTGCTGCGCACACCGGACGCCTACGCGGTCAGCTACGAGGGGACAAGTCTCTCTTATGCCGAGTTCGCCGGCCGGGTGCACCGTTTGGCGCGTTGGCTGAAGCAGAACGGCGTCGGCCCGGAATCGTATGTGGCCCTCGGCATGCGGCGCTCGATCGATCTGGTCGTCGGCATGTACGCGATCAATGCCGCCGGCGGTGCGTACGTGCCGCTGGATCCGGATCATCCGGCCGAGCGCATCGACTACATCCTGGAGACCGCGCGACCGGTCTGCGTGCTGACCTCCGGCACCGATCTGGAGACCACGGTGTCGCGCCAGGTCCGCATCGATGAACTCGACCTTTCCGAGTTCTCGGATGAACCGCTGACCGACGCGGATCGGCATCGCCCACTGCGTCCGGGCAATACCGCGTACGTGATCTTCACCTCGGGTTCGACCGGTCGTCCCAAGGGTGTTGCGGTCTCGCACGCCGCGATCGTCAACCGCCTGGTGTGGATGCACGCCGAATACGGTCTGTCGGCCGAAGACGTTGTGCTGCAGAAGACGCCGGCGACCTTCGACGTGTCGGTGTGGGAGTTCTTCTGGCCGTTGCAGGTCGGCGCCCGCCTGGTCGTCGCCAAGCCGGACGGCCACCGCGATCCGGCCTATATGGCGCGCCTGATCGTCGACGAGCAGGTCACCACGGTGCACTTCGTGCCGTCCATGCTCTCGGTATTCGTCGCCGAGGACCGCGCGGCCGAATGCACCAGTCTGCGTAATGTTTTCGCCTCCGGTGAGGCGCTGCCCGCTGTGGCCGCGCAGCGCCTGCGCCAGCTGACCGGCGCGCGGCTGCACAACCTGTACGGCCCCACCGAGGCCGCGGTCGACGTCACCTTCCACGAGGTGACCGACGCCGATATCAGCTCGGTGCCGATCGGTGCCCCGGTGTTCAACACCCAGGTGTACGTACTGGATTCGCGGTTGCGTCCGGTGCCCGCGGGCGTCCCGGGTGAGCTGTATCTGGCGGGTGCGCAGTTGGCGCACGGCTATGTCGGCCGCCCGGACCTGACCACTGATCGCTTCGTCGCCAACCCGTTCGGTGCCGCCGAGCGCATGTACCGCACCGGTGACCTCGTCATGTGGACGCCGCGCGGTGAGCTGGAGTACCTGGGCCGCACCGACTTCCAGGTGAAGCTGCGCGGTCTGCGCATCGAACTCGGTGAGATCGAGTCGGCGCTCACCGCCCAGGCCGCGGTCGCGCAGGCGGTCGTGCTCGTGCATTCGGATGACCGGACCGGCGATCAGCTGGTCGCCTACCTGGTCGCGAATCCGGACCGGGCCATCGAAATCGAGACCGTCAAGAACACGCTCGGCGAGCAGTTGCCCGCGTACATGGTGCCCGCGGCCTACATGGTGCTCGACGAGTTCCCGCTCAATGCCTCCGGCAAGCTGGATCGCAAGGCGCTGCCCGCACCGACGTTCGCGGCCAAGGTATTCCGCGCGCCGACCACCCCGGTGGAGGAGATCGTGGCGGGTACCTTCGCGGAGGTACTCGGTCTGCAAGGGGTCGGCCACGGCGTCGGCCTGGACGACGATTTCTTCGAACTCGGCGGCAACTCGCTGATCGCCACCCAGGTCGCCGCGCGACTCGGCGCCGCGCTGGATACCCAGATCCCGGTACGCGCGCTGTTCGAGGCGTCGAATGTCGCCGCACTCGCCGCTCTTGTGGAATCGGCGGCAGGCGAGGGCGGTCGCGCACCGCTGACCCCGCAGCCGCGCCCCGAGCTGGTCCCGCTGTCGCCGGCCCAGCAGCGGATGTGGTTCCTGAACCGCTTCGACAACCGCACCGCGGTCAACAACATTCCGGTCGCCGTCCGGCTCACCGGCGACGTCGATATCGCCGCACTGAACGCCGCCGTCGGCGATGTGCTGGCCAGGCACGAGGCGCTGCGCACCATCTACCCGGAGGTCGAAGGCACCGGTTACCAGCACGTGCTGCACACCGACGAGCTGCGCTTCGAGCTGGCGACCGAGGCGATCGCCCCCGGCGCGGTGCCCGCGCGCATCGTCGAGCTGGCGAGCGTGCACTTCGATGTGACCAGCGAGGTGCCGTTCCGGGCCAACCTGCTCAGCATCGATGCGCAGAACCATGTCGCGGTGCTCGTCATGCACCACATCAGTGGTGACGGCTTCTCGCTGCGCCCGCTGCTGCGTGACGTGGTGCTGGCTTACACCGAGCGCAGTCGCGGTGAGGCGCCCGCCTGGGCGCCGCTGGATGTCCAGTACGCCGACTACGCGCTGTGGCAGCGCGACGTGCTCGGCAGCGAGGACGATCCGGAATCGGTCGCGGCACAGCAGCTCGCGTACTGGACCGAGCAGCTGGCCGATCTGCCCGATCAGATCGAACTGCCCGCCGACCGCTCGCGGCCCGAGGTCGCGTCCAATGCCGGTGGCAACCACGGCTTCTCGATCGACGCCGAATTGCACGCCGCACTGGCCGAACTCGCCCGCGCCCGCGGGGTCACGCTGTTCATGGTCATGCACGCGGCACTTGCGGCCTGGGCGGCCCGACTGTCCAACAGCACCGATATCGCCATCGGCACCCCGATCGCCGGCCGCGGTGAACGCGCGCTCGACGACCTGGTCGGCATGTTCGTCAATACGCTCGTGCTGCGCAACGAGGTCGAGCCGAGCGCCAAGTTCAGCGATCTGCTCGCGCAGGTGCGCCGCACCGATCTCGCGGCCTTCGCCAATGCCGATGTGCCGTTCGAGCGACTGGTCGACGTGATCAGCCCTGCCCGTTCGCAGGCACACCACCCGCTGTTCCAGGTCGCGTTGACCTTCGAGGCCGCCTCGGCCGCGGATATGGGCACCGTCGCGCTGCCGGGCGTCGAGCTGTCGGTGGTCGAATTCGATCCCGGCACAGCCAAATTCGATGTGCAGCTGACCGTCGGCGAGACCGCCGACGGTGCGCTGGGCATGTCGTGGAACTACGCCACCGAGCTGTTCGATCCGGAGACGGTGGCATCGTTCGCCGATCGCCTGGTGCGGATTCTGCACAGTGTGGTCGAGGATCCCGAGATCGTCATCGGCGATATCGATCTGCTCGGTGAGGCCGAGCGGCTCAATGTGTCACAGCGCTGGGTGTCGTCCGGATTCGACAGCCTGGCGCGAGCGAAGGGGCCGGAGGCGGCAGCCCGGGTAACCACGCAGGGCACCGGGAGCGCCGCAATCCGACACAGCACAGCGCGATTCAGTGCACCGGATACCACGCTGGTCGACCTGTTCGAGCAGGCGGTGGCCGCGCATCCGGACAATACGGCGGCCAAATTCGGCATCGAATCGCTGACCTACGCGGAGCTGGATCGGCGCGCGAATGTATTGGCGCGCAGGCTGATCGCCGACGGCGCGGGTCCCGAATCGCTGGTCGCGGTGATCCTGCCGCGCTCGCTCGATCTCGTGGTCGCGCTGCTCGCCGTGGTGAAGACCGGTGCGGGCTATGTGCCCGTCGATCCGACCTACCCGGCCGACCGCATCGCCTACGTGCTCGCGGACTCGCGTCCGACCAGCGTGATCCTCGATTCCACGGTCCAGGTGACCGTGCCCGACGAACTGCCGACCGTGGTGCTCGACGGATTCGCGGTGGAGACCGGCAATGTCGAGGACGCCGACGATGCGCCGATCACCGACGCCGACCGCCTCGCGGCGCTCACCCCGGACAATGTCGCGTACGTGATCTACACCTCCGGCTCGACCGGCCGCCCGAAGGGTGTGGCGGTCGCGCACCGGAATGTGGTGCGGCTGTTCGCCAATACCGATCGCGACTTCGGCTTCGGCCCCCGCGATGTGTGGACGCTGTTCCACTCCTACGCCTTCGACTTCTCGGTGTGGGAGCTGTGGGGTCCGCTGCTGTTCGGCGGCACCTTGGTGGTCGTCGACTACTACACCTCGCGCTCGCCCGAACAGTTCCTGGAACTGCTGCGGGTGGAGCAGGTCACGGTGCTCAACCAGACGCCGTCCGCGTTCTACCAACTGGCCGAGGCGGATCGCAATGCCGCACCGGATGCCGAACCGCTGGCACTGCGCTATGTGGTGTTCGGCGGTGAAGCCCTCGAACTGCGCAGGCTCTCGGATTGGGTTGCCCGACACGGCGACGGCACCGACAGGCGCTCGGCGCATGCCGCTCCGCTGCTGGTCAATATGTACGGCATCACCGAGACCACGGTGCACGTCTCCTACCGCGCGCTGGACGCCGCGACCATCGCCGCCGCTTCCGGCAGCGTGGTCGGTCGCGCCATCGCGGGTCTGCGCGTGTACGTCCTCGACAACCGGCTGCGGCCGGTGCCGGTCGGCGTCGCGGGCGAAATGTATGTCGCGGGACCGCAGTTGGCCCGTGGCTACCTCGGTCGCTCGGACCTGACCACCACCCGCTTCGTCGCGAACCCCCTCGCCGACGCGGAGGCCGCGGGCACGCGTCTGTACCGCTCGGGTGACCTCGCGCGCTGGAACCGCTTCGGTGAACTCGAATACCTCGGCCGCGCCGACGATCAGGTCAAGGTGCGCGGCTTCCGCATCGAACTCGGTGAGATCGAATCCGCGATCCTGGCCCAGCCGGGCATCGCCCAGGCCGCGGTCATCGTGCGCGAGGACCAGCCGGGCGATCAGCGGATCGTGGCCTATGTGGTCGCCGAACCCGATGTGATCCCGGACCTCGATGTGGTGCGCAGCGGTGCGGCGCAACGACTTCCGTCCTATATGGTGCCCGCGGCGCTGGTGCGGCTGGAGTGGATTCCGTTGACCGTCAACGGAAAGCTGGACCGTCGCGCGCTGCCCGCGCCCGCCGTGCAGGCCAGGGCCTTCCGCGCCCCGGTGACACCGGTCCAGGAGACCGTCGCCGCGGTCTTCGCCGATGTGCTCGACGTGGCTCGGGTCGGTGTCGACGACGACTTCTTCGACCTCGGCGGCAACTCACTCATCGCGACCAGGGTGGTCGCCCGGATCGGCGCGGCGCTCGGCACCACCGTCCCGGTGCGCGCGCTGTTCGAGGCCTCCACCGTGGAAGCGCTCGCGGCCCGGGTGGAATCGCATGCCGATGGCGCCGCGCGCGCCCGGCTGGTCGCCCGCCCGCGCAAGGCCGACGAACTCGTGCCGCTGTCGTTCGCACAGCAGCGCATGTGGTTCCTGAACAAGTACGACACCGCATCCGCGGCCTACAACCTCCCGGTCGCCATCCGGTTGACCGGTGCGCTCGATATCGAGGCGCTGCGGCTGGCGGTGGCGGATGTGGTGCGCAGGCACGAATCGCTGCGCACCCGCTACCCGGAGCACGGCGGCACCCCGGTCCAGGTGATCGTGCCCGCCGACGCGATCGCGCTCGACCTGCAGCCGGTTTCGGTCGATCCGGCCGAGCTGACCGCGGTGGTGACCGAATTCGTGACCACCGGATTCGATGTGTCCGAACAGGCTCCGCTACGGACCAGGCTCTTCTCCGCCGGTGCCGATGAGCATGTGTTCGTCGTCGTGGTGCACCACATCGCGGCCGACGGCTTCTCCATCGGCCCGCTGACCCGCGACGTGATGCTCGCCTACACCGCGCGCGCCCAGGACGCCGCACCCGGCTGGGCGCCACTGCCGGTGCAGTACGCGGACTTCGCCATCTGGCAGCGCGAAGTCCTCGGCGCCGAGGACGATCCGACTTCGCTGATGGCGCGTCAGGTCGCGCATTGGCGGCGCGCACTCGACGGCGTCCCGGACGAACTGCCGCTGCCCAGCGATCGGGCGCGTCCCGCGATCGCCTCGCATCGCGGCGCGACCCTGCAGACCGAGCTGTCCGCCGAACTGATCGCGGCGCTGGAAGGTATTGCGCGCCAACGCGGTGCGTCGCTGTTCATGGTGATGCACAGTGCGCTCACTGTGCTGCTGGCCCGTTTGTCGGGCACCGACGACATCGCCGTCGGCTCGCCGATCGCGGGACGCGGTGAGCAGGCGCTCGACGATCTGGTCGGCATGTTCGTCAACACCCTCGTGCTGCGCACCGGTATCGATCAGTCGGAATCGTTCACGGCGCTGTTGGACCGGGTGCGCTCGACCGACCTGGACGCCTTCGGCAATGCCGACGTGCCGTTCGAACGGCTGGTGGAACTGCTCGCGCCGGAACGCTCGCAGGCGCGCAACCCGCTGTTCCAGGTGATGCTCGCATTCCAGAACCTGGAGCGCACCGCACTCGAATTGCCGGGTCTCTCGGTGTCCGCGCTGGATCTCGACGAGAATGTCGCCCGCTTCGACCTGCAGTTCACGCTCTCCGAAACCGGTTCCGCCGGAATGGCTTTGGCGCTCACCTACGCCACCGAGCTGTTCGACGAGTCGACCGCCGAACTGATCACGCAGCGTTGGCGGCGGGTGCTGGAGGCCATTGCCGCCGACCCGACGGTCGCTGTGGGTGCCATCGATGTGCTCGACGCACAGGAGCGGGCCGATCTGATCGCCCGCACCGGTGCGGCCGCGGTGCCCGCGCGCACCCTGCCCGAGCTGCTGGCCGAGGCCGCCGCGATGGATCCGAAGGCGACCGCCGTGGTGTTCCAGGGGACACGTGTGTCCTACGGCGACCTCGACGAGCGGTCGAACCGGTTGGCACGCTTGCTCATTGCCGAGGGCATCGGTACCGAGAATCTGGTCGCTGTCGGCGTGCCGCGCTCCGCGGATTCGGTATTCGCGGCCTGGGCCGTCTCGAAGACGGGTGCGGCATTCGTGCCCGTCGACCCGAACTACCCGGCCGAGCGCATCGCGCATATGGTCACCGATTCCGGTTCCCCCGTCGGCCTCACGGTCGCCGCGGTTCGCGACGGCCTGCCGGATTCGGTGCGCTGGCTGGTGCTCGACGAGCTCGACCTGGACGGATTCGACGGTGGTCCGATCACCGACGCCGACCGGGTCCGCCCGCTGCGCCCGGCGCATCCGGCCTACGTCATCTACACCTCGGGCTCCACCGGTGTGCCCAAGGGTGTTGTGGTCACCCATGCCGGTCTGGCGAACTTCAGCGTCGAGCAGATCGTGCGCTACGACCTCGATTCCGGTTCGCGCGCACTGCATTTCGCCTCGCCCAGCTTCGATGCCTCGATCCTGGAACTGCTGCTCGCGGTCGGCGCGGGTGGTGCGCTCGTGGTGACGCCGCCCGGCGTGTACGGCGGTGAGGAACTGTCCGAGCTGATCCGCACCGAGCGGGTCACGCACGCGTTCATCACACCCGCCGCGCTGGCCACCTTCGATCCGACCGGCCTCGACTCGCTGCGCGTACTGGTCGCCGGTGGTGAGGCGGTTCCCGCGGATCTGGTCGCGAAGTGGGCGGTGCCGCTGGAGAACGGGTCCGTCCGCAACTTCCACAATGGCTACGGTCCGACCGAGACCACCATCATGACCAATATCAGCGATCCGCTGGTGGCCGGTGACACGGTGGTGATCGGTGCGCCGATCCGCGGTATGCAGTCGCTGATCCTGGACGCCCAGCTCCGGCCGGTGCCGGTGGGTGTCGCGGGTGAGCTGTATCTGTCGGGCATCCAGCTGGCGCGCGGCTATCACGCCCGCGCCGGACTGAGCGCCGAACGCTTCGTGGCCAACCCGTATGTCGCGGGTGCGCGCATGTACCGCACCGGTGACGTGGTGCGCTGGACCCGTACCGGCGAGGTCGAATATGTGGGCCGCTCCGACTTCCAGGTGAAGGTGCGCGGCTTCCGCATCGAACTCGGTGAGATCGACGCGGCGCTGGCATCGCACGAGACCGTCGACTTCGCGGTCACCGTCGGCCACAAGGGCGCGGCGGGCGCCACCTCGCTGGTGTCGTATGTGGTTGCGGTGCAGGGGCATTCGATCGATGTCGCCGAGCTGACCGCGCACGTCGAGGAACGCCTGCCCGCATACATGGTGCCCTCGTCGGTGATGGTGATCGACCACATCCCGCTGACCCCGGTCGGCAAGCTGGACCGCAAGGCCCTGCCGGAGCCGGTCTTCGCGACCGAGGTGGTCTTCCGCGCACCGCGCACGCCGATCGAGCACACCATCGCCGAGGTCTTCGCCGAGGTGCTCGGCGTCGAGCGCGTCGGTGTCGATGATTCGTTCTTCGCTCTCGGCGGCGACAGCATCGTGTCCATCCAGCTGGTTTCGCGGGCCAAGGCGCGCGGTGTGGTCTTCACCCCGCGCAATGTCTTCGAGCAGCGCACTGTGGCCGGACTCGCCGCGGTCGCCGAGACCGCCGACAGCACCGATACCGCCGTCGAGGCGCTGGCCGAGCTGCCCGGTGGCGGCATCGGCGCGATGCCGCTGACCCCGGTGGTCCGGTTCATGGCGCAGCGGCAGGGTTCGTTCGGCCGGTTCAACCAGACCATGGCGCTCGAATTGCCGGTCGGCATCGACCGCGCGGGCATCGCGAAAACCGTTGCCGCGGTGGTCGATCGCCACGACATGCTGCGGGCACGGCTGTACCGCGAGGGTGCGGACTGGACCCTCGAAACCGTCGAACCGGGCACTGTCGACGTGGACGCGCTGATCGATCGCACCGAATTCGATGCCAATATCGACGACGCCGGACTTTTCGAAATCGCTTCCGCCGCACTGGATGCCGCGCTGGATCGACTCGATCCGGCCGCGGGCGTGGTGGTTCGGTTCGTCTGGCTGGAACCCTCGGACGGCAGCCGCGGTGGCCGCCTCATCGTGGCCGCGCATCACCTCGTGGTGGACGGTGTTTCCTGGCGCATCCTGGTGCCGGACTTCGTCGCCGCCTGGGGTCAGCTCACCGCGGGCCAGGAACCGCAGCTCGTCGCGCCCGCGACCTCGATGCGGGCCTGGGCGGACGCGCTGCGGCGCGAGGCCGAAAGCGCCGCGCGGGTCGCCGAACTCGACTACTGGCGTTCGGTGGTCGGCACGGCGGATCCGCTGCTGACCGAGCGTGCGCTGGATCCGACCGTGGATACCTCGGGCGCCATCGAGAAGTTGCAGGTCGAGGTGTCGGCCGAGGTCACCAAGGCGCTGTTGACTACCGTGCCCGCGCTGTTCCACGGCGGCGTCAACGACGGTCTGCTCACCGCGCTTGCCCTGGCGACCGCGAAGTGGCGCGCGGGCCGCACCACCGCCCGCGCCGACGATGCGCTGCTGATCCGTCTGGAGGGCCACGGCCGCGAAGAGGGCATCGTGCCCGGCGCGGATCTCTCACGCACCGTCGGCTGGTTCACCGCGATCTTCCCGGTCCGCTTCGACCTGTCCGGCATCGATATCGATGCCGCGCTGACCGGCGGCCCCGCGCTCGGCAAGGCTGTCAAGGCGGTCAAGGAGCAGCTGCTCGCGGTGCCGGACAAGGGCATCGGCTACGGCCTGCTGCGCTACCTGAACGAAGCAACCGCATCGGAACTGCCCGTCGAACAGCCGGGCCAGGTGAGCTTCAACTACCTGGGCCGCGTCTCCGAGGGCGATGTGCCCGAGGCGCTACGCGGCTTCGGCTGGATCCCGGCCGCCGAACTCGGTGCGCTCGGCGGCGCCTATGACGCGGATATGCCCGCGATGGCGCCGCTGGATATCAATGCCATCGTGGTCGGCGACAAGCTGACCGCCAATATCGGCTACCCGAGCACCCTGCTCGATGCCGCACAGGTCCGCGAATTCGGCGAACTGTGGACTACCGCACTGGAAGCGGTTGCCCGTCATGCCAATTCGAACGGCGCGGGCGGGCACACGCCGTCCGACTTCGCCCTGGTGCGCTCGGCGCGGGGCGGCTCGGGGCGGGAACTAACACAGCGCGATATCGACAACTGGGAGCAGCGCTTCCCGGCACTGGCCGATATCTGGCCGCTGTCCGCGCTGCAGGCTGGTCTGCTCTTCCACGCGCGCCTGGCCGCCACCTCGGTGGACGTCTACACCGCGCAGGCCGTGCTGACGCTCACCGGCCGGGTGGATCCGACCCGATTGCGTTCGGCCGCACAGGCCCTCGTGGATCGCTACGAGAACCTGCGCACCGCCTTCGTCACCGATAACGACGGCAACCCGGTGCAGGTCGTCCTCGACAGCGCCCGCGTCGCCTGGGCCGAGCACGACCGGATCGAATCCGGCGAGGCCGCCGATCTCATCGCCGCCGATCGCATGCAGCGCTTCGATCTGACCGAGCCGCCGCTGATCCGCTTCACGCTGATCCAAATCGCTGCCAACCGTTGGCAGTTCGTGGTCTCCAACCACCACATCCTGCTCGACGGCTGGTCCATGCCGCTGCTCATGCGCGATCTGCTGGTGCTCTACGCGGCGCACGCCGATACCAATGTGCTGCCCGCGGTGCGCTCCTACCGGCACTTCCTGGAATGGACCAGGCAGCAGGATCACGCGGCCTCGGTGACCGCGTGGACCGCCGCACTGCGCGGTGTCAGCGAACCGACGCTGCTGTCGCGCCCGGATGCGAGCCGCGAGATCACCTCGCTGTCCGGCGAATACTTCTTCGAGCTGGACGAGCAGGCGACCGCGCGACTCACCGCGCTGGCCGCCTCGCTCGGCGTCACGCCGAATACCGTGCTGCAGGTCGCCTGGGGCATTCTGATCGGCCGGATGACCAGCCGTGACGATGTGCTGTTCGGTACCACGGTGTCCGGCCGTCCGGCACAGCTGTCCGGCGTCGAGTCGATGGTCGGTCTGTTCATCAACACCGTTCCGGTGCGGGTGCGCTTCGATCCGTCGGAGTCGGTGGAGCAGTTGCTCACCCGGACCCAGGGCGAGCAGGCGGATCTGCTCGATCACCACTACGTCGGCCTGGCCGATATCCAGTCCGCCGCCGGAATCGGCGCTCTGTTCGACACGCTGGTGGTCTTCGAGTCCTACCCGGTCGATGCCGAGGGCATCCGGGCGCAGGCCGCCGATATCGATGGCATGGCCGTGGTCGATATGCAGGCCGCCGATGCCACGCACTATCCACTGACCCTGATCGCGCAGCTGGACTCCCAGCTGCGGGTTCGCGCGGGCTACCTGCGCGACCTGTTCGACGAGCAGACGGTGACCCGCATCGCCGACCGCCTGGTGCGGGTGCTCACCGCGATCACCACCGAACCCGCCGCCGCGGTCGGCGATATCGAACTGCTCGATACCACCGAGCGTGAGCTCGTGGTGTCCGATTGGAACAACACCGCACACGACCTGGACGCTGTGTTGTCGGCTCGCTCCGCAGGCTCCGCTCACGGGTTCACGCTGGTCTCGATGTTCGAGGCCCAGCTCGCCGTGACTCCGGATGCGACCGCGCTGACGTTCGAGGGGACGAGTCTGACCTACGCCGAGTTCGGCGCCCGGGTCTACAGCCTGGCGCGCTGGCTCATCGAACGCGGTGTCGGCCCGGAATCGTATGTGGCCCTCGGCATGCGGCGTTCCATCGATCTGGTGGTCGGCATGTACGCGGTGGCCGTGGCCGGTGGCGCGTATGTGCCGCTGGATCCGGATCATCCGGCCGAGCGCACGGAATACATTCTCGCCACCGCCGATCCGGTCTGTGTGCTGACCTCCGGTGACGATCTGAAGATCGATACCGCCCAGGTGCGCATCGATCTGCTCGACCTGTTCGGGTTGTCGGACGAGCCGGTGACCGAGGCGGAACGGCGTGCGCCGCTGCGCCCGTCGAATACCGCGTACGTGATCTTCACCTCGGGTTCGACCGGTCGTCCGAAGGGTGTGGCGGTCAGCCATGCCGCGATCGTGAACCGTCTGGTGTGGATGCAGTCGGCCTACGGGCTGACCGGCGCCGACGCCGTACTGCAGAAGACGCCCGCCACCTTCGACGTTTCGGTGTGGGAGTTCTTCTGGCCGTTGCAGATCGGTGCGCGGCTGGTCATCGCGAAGCCGGACGGACACCGCGATCCGGCCTACCTCGCCGAGATCATTACCGCGGAGCGGGTCACCGTCACCCACTTCGTGCCGTCCATGCTGTCGGTCTTCGTGGCCGATGCCGCCGCGGCGCGGTGTGATTCGCTGCGACTGGTATTCGCCTCCGGTGAGGCGCTGCCGCCCAAGCCCGCGCATCGCCTGCGCGAGCTGACCGGTGCGGCGCTGCACAACCTGTACGGCCCGACCGAGGCCGCGGTCGACGTCACCTTCCACGAGGTGGTCGCGACCGATACCGACACCGTGCCGATCGGTGCGCCGGTCTTCAATACCCAGGTCTACGTGCTGGATTCGCGGCTGCGCCCGGTGCCGGTGGGTGTCGCGGGTGAGCTGTACCTCGCGGGCACGCAGCTGGCGCGCGGCTATGTTGCGCGTCCGGATCTGACCAGCGATCGATTCGTCGCGAACCCGTTCGCCGCCGCCGGCGCGCGCATGTACCGCACCGGCGACCTGGTGGCCTGGACGGCCGACGGTGAGCTGGATTACCTGGGCCGCACCGACTTCCAGGTGAAGCTGCGCGGTCTGCGCATCGAGCTCGGCGAGATCGAGCAGGCGCTCACCGCGCTGGACGAGATCGCCCAGGCCGTCGTCGTGGTGCGCGGTGATCAGCACACCGGCGACCAGCTCGTCGCGTATGTCATCGCGACGCCGAACCTGCGGCTGGATATCGAGACGGTGCGCGAGGATCTGGCGCGGCAGTTGCCCGCGTACATGGTCCCGTCGGTGGTCATCGTGCTCGACGCCTTCCCGCTCAACGCCTCCGGCAAGCTGGATCGGAAGGCGCTGCCCGCACCGGTGTTCGAGGCCGCGGTATTCCGCGCGCCGACCACGCCGGTCGAGGAGATCATCGCGGCCACCTACGCCGATGTGCTCGGCCTGGAACGCGTCGGTCTCGACGACGACTTCTTCGCACTCGGCGGCAACTCGCTGAGCGCCACCCAGGTCGCCGCCCGGCTCTCGGCCGCACTGGATACCGACCTCGGTGTTCGTGAACTGTTCGAGGCGTCCTCGGTGGCCGCGCTCGCGGCCCGCGCGGAGTCTCGCGCCGGTGCCGGTGCGCGCATGGCCCTGGTGCCGCAGCCGCGTCCCGAGCGGGTGCCGTTGTCGCTGGCCCAGCAGCGCATGTGGTTCCTCAACCGCTTCGATCCGGAATCGGCCGTGGACAATATCCCGGCCGCGGTGCGGCTGTCGGGTCTGCTCGACCGGCAGGCACTGCAGATCGCGGTCGCCGATGTGCTGGCCCGCCACGAGTCGCTGCGTACCTTCTACCCGGAGTACGACGGCACCGCCTACCAGCAGACCGTCTCCACCGCCCGGGTGATCCCGGATCTGACGCCCATCGATGTCACCGAAGCCGAACTGCCGCAGCGCGTTGCGGAGGTCATCCTGACCGGCTTCGACGTCACCGCCGAAGTTCCGTTCCGGGCCAAGCTGTTCGAGATCAGCCCGACCGAACATGTGCTCGCCCTGGTGGTGCACCACATTTCGGCCGACGGCTTCTCGATGGGTCCGCTCACCCGCGACGTGATGACGGCCTACGCCGCGCGCGTCGAGGGCGGCGAGCCCTCCTGGCAGCCGCTCGAGGTGCAGTACGCCGACTTCGCGCTGTGGCAGCGCGCGGTCCTCGGCGCCGAATCCGATCCGGAATCGGTGATCTCGGCGCAGATCGAGTTCTGGTCCAAGACGCTGCGCGGCCTGCCCGAACAGCTCGACCTGCCCGCCGACCGGCCGCGTCCGGCGGTGGCATCGGGTCGCGGTGCGACACACGTCTTCGAGATCGATGCCGCAACCCACGGCAAGCTCACCGAACTCGCGCGCACCAGGGGGACGACGCTGTTCATGGTCGCGCACACCGCGCTGGCCGTGCTGCTGTCGCGGCTGTCCGGCGAGGAAGACATCGCGATCGGTACGCCGATCGCGGGACGTGGTGAGCGCGCGCTCGATGACCTGATCGGCATGTTCGTCAACACCCTGGTGCTGCGGACCCCGATCGACGGCGAGAGCACCTTCACCGAGCTGCTGCGCACCGTGCGCGCCATCGATATCGGCGCGTTCGGACATGCCGACCTGCCGTTCGAGCGGCTGGTGGAGATCCTGAACCCGGCCCGTTCGCAGGCGCGCCATCCGCTGTTCCAGGTGATGCTGTCGTTCCAGAACACCGGCCAGAACAGCCTGGAACTGCCCGGACTCACGGTCAGCGGTGTCGAACTGCCGATCGATGTGGCCAAATTCGATATGCAGCTGGTGCTTTCGGAGCAGACCGCGACTCCCATCAGCACCTCGAACGGCGCCGGTGCCACCACGGTCGCACCTTCGGGTATCGCGGCCGAATTGATCTACGCCACCGACCTTTTCGACGCCGACACCATGGCGGCGTTCGGACAGCGGTTCAACCGGCTGCTGCAAGCCGTTGCGGCCGAACCGGATCGGGCCATCGGCGATATCGACCTGCTCGATGCGTCCGAAGCCGAACTGGCGCTGCGCGGCTGGAACGACACCGAGCGCGATCTCGGTGCGGTCGGCACGCTGGTCGACGAATTCGCCGCGCAGGCGGCGGCGACACCGGATGCGGTCGCGATCGTGGATCCGGCGACGGGTGCCTCGCTGACCTACGCCGAATTCGGTGCCCGCGTGCACCGGTTGGCACGTCGCCTCATCGCGGCTGGGGTCGGCCCGGAGAGCCTGGTGGCCCTCGGTCTTCGGCGCTCTGTCGACCTCGTGGTCGCGGCGTACGCCGTGCAGGAGGCCGGTGGCGGGTACGTGCCGCTCGACCTCGATCAGCCGGCGGAGCGGATCGGATATGTGCTCGAGTCGGCAGCGCCGGTATGCGTTCTGACCACCTCGCGTGACGACTTCGACGGCACCGGTCTGCCCACAATCGTCATCGATGACCTGGATCTGTCCGAGTACTCGGACGAGCCGGTCACCGATGCGGAGCGGATCGCGCCGCTGCGGCCGAGCAACCCCGCCTACGTCATCTTCACCTCCGGTTCGACGGGGCGGCCGAAGGGTGTGGCCGTGCCGCACGCGGCGGTCGTCAACCAGATCCGTTGGATCACCGCTGAATACGGCATCGGTGCCGATGACGTGGTGCTGTTCAAGACCCCCGCCACGTTCGACGTGTCCGTGTGGGAACTCTTCGGCCCGTTGAGCACCGGTGGCCGGATCGTGGTGGCCGGCCCGGACGGTCATCGCGACCCGCAGTACCTGGCCGACGTGATCGCGGCCGAGCGGGTCACCATGACCTCGTTCGTGCCATCGATGCTGAGCGTCTTCGCGAGCAGCGTCGACGCGGCTGTCGGCAGCGAATCGCTGGCATCGCTGCGCGCACTCCTCATCGCCGGTGAGGCATTCACCGCCGATGCCGCCACCGCCATCCGCCGGGTCAGCACGGCCGAGCTCTACAACCTGTACGGTCCGACCGAATTCACCGTTCACGCGACCCACGGCCCGGTGGCCGACAAGGTCGAGGGCGCGGTGCCGATCGGCCTGCCGGTGTGGAATTCGCAGGCGTACGTACTGGATTCGCGCCTGCACCCGGTCGCACCGGGTGTCGCCGGTGAATTGTATCTGGCGGGTGCGCAGTTGGCGCGCGGCTACTTCGGCCGCACGGATCTGACCGCGGATCGCTTCGTGGCCAACCCGTTCGGCGCACCGGGCGCTCGCATGTACCGCACCGGTGACCTGGTGACCCGGGCCGCCGACGGTTCGATCGTCTACCTCGGCCGCACCGACTTCCAGGTCAAGCTGCGCGGTCTGCGCATCGAGCTCGGTGAGATCGAAACCGCCCTCACCGCGCACGATTCGGTGGCACAGGCCGTGGCGCTGGTGCGTTCGGACGCCAGGACCGGCGATCAGCTGGTCGGCTACGTGGTACCCGCGAACGGCGCCACCGTCGACATCGACGAGCTGCGCACCCACCTGACCGCGCAACTGCCGTCGTACATGGTCCCGGCCGCGCTCATGGTGCTCGATGCCATGCCGTTGAACCCGAACGGCAAGCTCGATCGCCGCGCCCTGCCCGAACCCGCCTTCGAGGCCAAGGAATTCCGCGCACCGTCGACCCCGATCGAAGAGATCGTGGCCGACACCTTCGCCGAGGTGCTCGGTCTGTCGACTCTCGAGGCCGGGCGCGCAGTTGGTCTTGACGACGACTTCTTCGACCTCGGCGGCAACTCGCTGATCGCCACCCAGGTGGTCGCTCGCCTGGGCGCGGCACTCGACACCCGCATTCCGGTGCGGCTGCTGTTCGAGGCCCCGAATGTCGCCGCGCTCGCGGCGCGCATGGAGGGGCAGCAGGGCACCGGCGGACGCCGGGAACTGACGGCCGGACCACGGCCGGACCAGATTCCGCTCTCGCTCGCCCAGCAGCGAATGTGGTTCCTCAACCGCTTCGACAACCAGACCGCCGTCAACAACATCCCGCTGGCGGTCCGGCTCACCGGCGCACTCGACACCGATGCGCTGCGCATGGCCGTCGCCGATGTGATGGACCGGCACGAGGTGCTGCGCACCGTCTACCCGGAGACCGCCGACGGTCAGGGTGTGCAGGTCGTGCTGCCCACCGGTCAGGTCCACCTCGACCTGACCCCGCTCGTGGTGTCCGAGACCGATATTCGCGATCGCATCAGCGAACTGGTGCTGACCGGCTTCGACGTGACCGCCGAAGTTCCGGTGCGCGCCAAACTGTTCCGGCTCGAGTCGCCGATGGACGGCTCGCTGCCCGATACCCACGTGCTGGTCTTCGTGGTGCACCACATCTCCGGTGACGGCTGGTCGGTGCGTCCGCTGGCCCGCGATGTGATGGTCGCCTACGCGGCCCGCACCCGCGGCGAATCGCCCGCCTGGGCGCCGCTGGCGGTGCAGTACGCCGACTTCGCGCTCTGGCAGCGCGACACCCTCGGCTCCGAGGACGATCCGGAATCGCTGATCGCCCAGCAGGTCGCGTACTGGTCGCGGAATCTGGCCGGTCTGCCCGACCAACTGGATCTGCCGTCGGATCGGTCGCGTCCGGCCGTCGCGTCCAACCGCGGTGACGTCTACGAATTCGGCATCGACGCGCAGTTGCTGACCGAGCTCACCGCACTGGCCCGCGCGAACGGCGCGAGCCTGTTCATGGTGGTGCACGCGGCGTTCGCTGCACTGCTGGCACGCCTGTCGGGCAGCGACGATATCGCCATCGGCACCGCGGTCGCGGGTCGTGGCGAGGCCGTGCTCGACGACGCGATCGGCATGTTCGTCAATACGCTCGTGCTGCGCACGCCGGTCGATTCCGGTGCGTCCTTCGCCGACTTGGTCGCGCGGGCACGGGAAACCGATCTGGCCGCCTTCGGCCATGCCGACCTGCCGTTCGAGCGGCTGGTCGACATCCTCAACCCGGCTCGTTCGCAGGCGCGGCATCCGCTGTTCCAGGTGATGCTGTCGTTCCAGAACACCGGTGAGGCATCGTTCGAGCTGCCCGGTCTCGAGGTGGCCGGTGTGCCGCTCGATGTGGTGACCGCGAAGTTCGATCTGCACCTGAACCTCGCCGACCGGCTCGACGCGGGCGGCAACACGGACGGCATGACCGCCGAATTCGCCTACGCGACGGATATGTTCGACGCGAAGACGATCGCCGGTGTCGCCCAGCGTCTGGTCCGCCTGCTGCATGCGGTGGTCGCGGATCCGGCCGTCGCGGTCGGTGATGTCGATCTGCTCGATGCCGCCGAGCACACCTTGGTGCTCGAAAAGTGGAACGAGACGGCGCATGTCGTCGATGCCCAGGCCACCCTGGTCTCGATGTTCGAGGAACAGGCGGCCCGGAGCCCGAAGTCGATCGCGCTGTCCTTCGAGGGCACGACTATGTCCTATGGCGAATTCACCGCCCGGGTGAATCGCCTTGCCCGGTACCTGGTTTCGCTGGGTGTCGGACCCGATTCGATGGTCGCGCTCGGAATGCGCCGATCCTTCGAGCTGGTGATCGGCATGTACGCGGTGAGCGTGGCCGGTGGCGCGTATGTGCCGCTGGATCCGGATCATCCGGCCGACCGCACCCGGTATGTGCTCGACACCGCGCAGCCGGTCTGCGTGCTGACCACCGCCGCCGACGAGTTCGACGCGGGCTCGACGCCGACGCTCGAGATCGAGGCACTGGATCTCTCGGCATACTCCGACGAACCGCTGATCGATGCGGAACGCCTTGCGCCGCTGCGGCCTTCGAATACCGCGTACGTGATCTTCACCTCGGGTTCGACCGGTCGCCCGAAGGGTGTGGCCGTCAGCCATGCCGCGATCGTCAACCGCCTGGTCTGGATGCAGGCCGAATACGGGCTGGACCGCGGCGATGTGGTCCTGCAGAAGACGCCCGCCACCTTCGACGTGTCGGTATGGGAATTCTGGTGGCCGCTGCAGGTCGGCGCGCGCCTGGTCATCGCGAAGCCGGACGGCCATCGCGACCCGGCCTACCTGGTGCGCACCATTGCCGACGAGCAGGTCACCACGGTGCACTTCGTGCCGTCCATGCTGTCGGTCTTCGTGGCCGACGACCGCGCGGGCGAATGCTTCGACCTGCGCAATGTCTTCGCCTCGGGTGAGGCGCTGCCCGCGGTGACCGCACAGCGGTTGCGCGAGCTGACCGGTGTCTGGCTGCACAACCTGTACGGCCCGACCGAGGCCGCGGTCGACGTCACCTATCACGAGGTCACCGACGCCGATACGGTGTCGGTGCCGATCGGTGCGCCGGTCTTCAACACCCAGGTGTACGTGCTGGATTCGCGGCTGCACCCGGTTCCGGTCGGTGTCGCCGGTGAGCTGTACCTCGCGGGCGAACAGCTGGCGCGCGGCTATGTGGCGCGTCCGGATCTGACCGCGGATCGCTTCGTGGCCAACCCGTTCGGCACCGGCGCGCGCATGTACCGCACCGGCGACCTCGTCACCTGGACCGCCAACGGTGAGCTGGAGTACTTGGGCCGCACCGACTTCCAGGTGAAGCTGCGCGGTCTGCGCATCGAGCTCGGTGAGATCGAATCGGCGCTCACCGCGCTGGGGACGATCGCGCAGGCGGCCGTGGTGGTCCGCTCCGATGATCGCCTCGGTGATCAGCTGGTCGCGTATGTGATCGCGGCGGCGGATCGTTCGATCGATATCGACCAGGTGCGCGCCGAACTCGCGGGCGATCTGCCCGCCTACATGGTGCCGACCGCCTTCGTGGTGCTGGACGCGTTCCCGCTCAATGCCTCCGGCAAGCTGGATCGCAAGGCGCTGCCCGCGCCGGTATTCGAGGCGAAGGTGTTCCGCGCACCGTCCACCCCGATCGAGGAGATCGTGGCGGGCGTATTCAGCGATGTGCTCGGCGTCGCGCGCGTCGGCCTGGACGACGACTTCTTCGAACTCGGCGGCAACTCGCTGCTGGCCACCCAGGTGACCGCACGCATCGGCGCGGCGCTGGATACCCAGCTCGCGGTCCGCGATCTGTTCGAGGCATCGACGGTCGCCGCGCTGGCGGCCAAGGCCGAACACAATGCCGGATCCGGCCGGACCCGGCCGCGGCTGGTCGCGGGGGAGCGCCCGGCCCGGGTGCCGCTCTCGCCCGCGCAGCAGCGGTACTGGTTCCTCAACCAGTTCGATACCACCACCTCGGCCGTGGACAACATCCCGCTCGCGGTGCGGTTGTCCGGTGAACTCGATGTGGCGGCGCTGGAAAAGGCGCTCGGCGATGTGTTCGCCCGGCACGAGGTGCTGCGCACCACCTACCCGAGTTCGGCCGGCGGCCCGCACCAGGTGATCCTGCCCGCCGACCAGGCCGTGCCGGAGCTGACCGTCACCGATATCTCGGAATCGGACCTGGTCGGCGCGGTGATCGAATTCGCGCTCACCACCTTCGATGTCACCGTGCAGGTGCCGCTGAAGGTGGGGCTGTTCCGGCTCGCCGAACAGGAGCACGTGCTGGCGTTCACGGTGCACCATGTCGCGGCCGACGGTTCGTCGATGGGTCCGCTGGCCCGCGACGTCATGGCGGCGTATGTGGCACGGGCCCAGGGTGAGATCCCGCAGTGGCAGCCGCTGCCGGTGCAGTACGCCGACTACGCGCTGTGGCAGCGTGCCGTGCTCGGCTCCGAGGAGGATCCGGAATCGCTCGCGGCACAGCAGGTCGCCTACTGGCAGTCCGCGCTCGCGGGCATGCCCGATCAGCTGGAGTTGCCCGCGGACCGGCCGCGCCCGCGCGCGCAGTCGTTCCAGGGCAAGGCGATTCGCTTCGAGATCGCACCGGACAAGCACGTCAAGCTGCACGAGCTGGCGCGGGCCAATAACGCCTCGCTGTTCATGGTCACGCATGCGGCGCTGGCCGTACTGCTCTCGCGACTGTCGGGTACCGACGACATCGCGGTCGGCACCCCGATCGCGGGTCGTGGTGAACGCGAACTCGACGATCTGATCGGTATGTTCGTCAACACCCTGGTGTTCCGGACCATCATCGAGCCCGGCGACACCTTCGCCGACCTGCTCGCCGATGTGCGCGAGCGGGACCTCGAGGCATTCGCGAATGCCGATGTGCCGTTCGAGCGGCTGGTCGAGGTGCTCAACCCGGAGCGTTCGACGGCGCGCAATCCGTTGTTCCAGGTCGGACTTTCGTTCCAGAACTTGGCCGAGACCACCTTCACGCTGCCCGGCCTTTCGGTCAGCGCGGTGAACTTCGATTCGCAGCTGGCCAAGACCGATCTGCACGTCACGCTGTACGACCGCTACGCCGAGGACGGTACGCCCGCCCAGATCGTCGCCGAATTCGGTTACGCCACCGACCTGTTCGACGAGTCGACGGTGCAGGGCTTCGCCGACCGCTTCGTACTGGTGCTCGATGCCGTATTGGCTGATGCCGACGTGCGGGTGGGCGAGATCGATCTGCTCTCGCCCGCCGAGAACACGCGAATTCTGCACGCCTGGAACGACACCGCGCACCCGCTCGACAGCGACACCTCGACCACACTGGTGTCGCTGCTGGACGCCACCGTTGCGGCGAGCCCGGATGCGGTGGCGCTGGTGGCCGAGGACACGACGCTCACCTATGCCGAGTTGGACGGCCGGGCCAACCGCCTGGCGCGTCACCTCATCACGCGCGGTGTCGGCGCGGAGGACCGGGTGGCACTGGCCATTCGGCGCTCGGTGGATCTCGTGGTCGCGATGTACGCGGTCGCGAAGTCGGGTGCGGCCTATGTACCGATCGATCCTGATCAGCCCGCCGATCGCACCGACTACATCCTGAGCACCGCGGCACCGCTCTGCGTGCTGACCACCGGCCGCGATGGTTTCGACAGCGTCGTGACCGATGTGGTGTCGATCGACGAGCTGGATCTATCCGGCGTCGCGGACGGTCCGATCGCCGACGGTGACCGGCTGCGGCCGCTGGCGGCGGCGAATACCGCGTATGTGATCTTCACGTCGGGCTCCACCGGCCAGCCGAAGGGCGTGGCGGTGCCGCATGCGGCGATCGTCAACCAGTTGCTGTGGAAGACAGCCGAATTCGGCCTCGGCGCTGATGACGCGGTGCTGCTCAAGACCGCGGCGACCTTCGACCTGTCGGTCTGGGAGTTCTGGTCGGCCGCCGTCTGCGGCGGCCGGTTGGTCATCGCCGATGCCGACGGTCACCGCGATCCCGCGTACCTCAACGAGTTGATGCGCTCCACCGGCGTTACGACGCTGCACGTGGTGCCGTCGATGCTGGACGCGCTGCTCACCGAATCCGGTCGCCGCCTGCCGCAGTCGCTGCGGCGGGTGCTGGCGATCGGTGAGGCGCTGCCCGCGACGACCGCGCAGCGGTTCCGGCGTGACAACGCGGCCGAGCTGTTCAACCTGTACGGCCCCACCGAGGCCGCGGTGTCGATCACCGCGCACACCGTCACCGATGCCGACAACGTGTCGGTGCCGATCGGTGCCCCGGAGTGGAACAGCCAGGTGTACGTGCTGGATTCGCGGCTTCGTCCGGTGCCGATCGGTGTCTCCGGCGAGCTGTATCTGGCCGGTGCGCAGTTGGCGCGCGGTTACTTCGGGCGCGTCGACCTGACCGCGGATCGCTTCGTGGCCAACCCGTTCGGCGCCGGCGGGCGCATGTACCGCACCGGTGACCTGGTGGCCTGGAACAGCGAGGGCGGACTGGAGTATCGCGGACGCACCGACTTCCAGGTGAAGATCCGCGGTTTCCGGATCGAGCTCGGTGAGATCGAGGCGGCCCTGCTGCGCCAGCCCGAGGTTGCGGCCACCGCGGTGCTCGCGCACACCGACCCGAATCTGGGCGACCGGCTGGTCGCTTACGTGGTACCCGAAGTCGATGAGCTCGACAATGTGCGACTGCAATCGGCGTTGGCCGCCGAGCTGCCGTCCTACATGGTGCCCTCGGTCTTCCTCACCCTCGATGCGCTGCCGTTGAACGCGAACGGCAAGCTGGATCGAAAGGCGTTGCCGGAGCCCACCTTCGAGAAGGCGGTCTTCCGCGCGCCGGTCACCCCGATCGAGGAGATCGTCGCGAATACCTTCGCCGAGGTGCTGCATCTCGGTTCCGGAGCGCAGGCGCAGCGGCTCGGCCTGGATGACGACTTCTTCGCTTGGGGCGGCAACTCGCTGCTCGCGACGCAGGTCGCGGCGCGCCTCGGCGCGGCGCTGAACACCCGCGTCCCGGTGCGGCTGCTGTTCGAGGCGCCGACCGTCGGCGCACTGGCCATCCGGGTCGAACAGCATGCCGACGGGCGCGGACGGCACGCCCTGGTCGCCGGTCCGCGGCCGGAACATATTCCGCTGTCGCTGGCGCAGCAGCGGATGTGGTTCCTCAACCGCTTCGACACCCAGTCCGCCGCCTACAACGTCCCGATCGCGGTGCGGCTGACCGGCGCGCTCGATGTGGACGCACTGCGCGCCGCGATCGCGGATCTGGTGCGCAGGCATGAGGTCTTGCGCACCATCTACCCGGAGACCGAGTCGGGTGCGGTGCAGCTGATTCTGCCGGTGGGACAGGCGATTCCGGAGCTGGACGTCCGGACGGTCACGCCGGATCAGGTCGAAACCGCTGTGGTCGAGTTGATTTCGGCGCCGTTCGACGTCACCGCCGAGGTGCCGGTGCGGGTGCGGTTGTTCGAGATCGACACCGAAAGTTCGGCGCCCGAGTACGTGATCGCGATGGTCGTGCACCATATCGCCGGTGACGGTTCCTCGATGGGACCGCTGACGCGTGATCTGATGACCGCCTACGCCGCGCGCTCGGCGGGTGTCGCACCCAACTGGGCGCCGCTGGAGGTCCAGTACGCGGATTACAGCATCTGGCAGCGCGAACTGCTCGGCAGCGAGGACGATCCAGAATCGCTGATGTCCAAGCAGGTCGCCTACTGGCGGACCGCGCTGGCCGATCTGCCGGAGCAGCTGGACCTGCCCGCGGATCGCCCGCGGCCCGCGGTGCAGTCCTTCGCGGGCGGCACCGTCGAGGTGCGCATCGACGCCGACACCCACCGTGGTCTCAGCGGCGTGGCGCAGGCCGAGGGCGCGACGCTGTTCATGATCGTGCACACGGCGCTGGCCGTCCTGCTGTCCCGGCTGTCCGGCACGGACGACATCGCGATCGGTACGCCGATGGCGGGCCGGGGTGAGGCGGCGCTGAACGATCTGATCGGCACGTTCATCAACACCTTGGTGTTCCGTACCCGGCTGGATTCGGCCGAGCCGTTCGCGGATCTGCTCGGGCGGCAGCGGGAAACCGACATCCAGGCGTTCGCCAATGCCGATGTGCCGTTCGAGCGGTTGGTCGAGGTGCTGAACCCGGCGCGATCGCAGGCACGGCACCCGCTGTTCCAGGTGGGCCTGTCGTTCCAGAACCTGGCCCAGACCACCCTGGAATTGCCGGATCTCACGGTCTCCGGCGTGGACTTCGATACCCGCATCTCCCAGTTCGATCTGCACCTGATTCTCAGCGACCTGTACGACGAGTCCGGGGCTCCCGCGGGCATCGCAGGCGTATTCACCTACGCCACCGATCTCTTCGACCGGAGCACGGTCGAAGGGTTCGCGGACCGGTTCACCAGGCTGCTCGGCGAGATCATCAACGCCCCGCGCGCCGCGGTGGGCGATCTCGAGCTGCTGACTTCGGTGGAGCGGGAACGGATGCTCGATGGCTGGAACGCCACCACGCATCCGGTGCGGCCCGAGCTGCTGCTCGACGGATACCGGCGCGCCGCAGCGGCGCACCCGGATGCCGTCGCGGTGGTGTTCGAGGGTGCCGAACTCACCTACCGGGAATTCGACGAGCGGGTGAACAAGCTTGCCCGCCTGTTGATTTCGCAGGGTGTCGGCGCAGAGTCGCTGGTCGGCCTCGCCGTTCGGCGGTCGCTGGATCTGGTTGTCGGCATGTACGCGATCGTGACGGCCGGTGGCGCGTATGTGCCGCTGGATCCGGATCATCCGGCCGAGCGGATCGCGCACATTCTGGACACCGCCCAGCCCGCGTGCGTGGTCACCACCGCGGCCGACGCGGTGCCGGTCCCCGCCGACATCCCGGTGCTCGAACTGGATTCGCTGGAGCTGGCCGGGTTCTCCTCCGCTCCGCTCGAACCCGGTGAGTTGCTGCGTCCGGTCACCCGGGACAACCCGGCTTATGTCATCTTCACCTCGGGTTCGACCGGTCGCCCGAAGGGCGTCGCGGTGTCGCACGAGGCGATCAACAATCAGATCGAGTGGATGCTCGCGGAGTACCCGCTCGGCTCGGCCGATGTGTACCTGCAGAAGACCGCGACCACGTTCGACGTGTCGCTGTGGGGCTATTTCATGCCACTGCGCGCGGGTGCGAAGCTGGTGGTGGCCACCCACGACGGCCATCGCGACCCGGCCTACGTGGCGGATGCGATTGCCGCGCACGGGGTTACCGTCACCGACTTCGTGCCGTCCATGCTGACGGTGTTCGCCGCACAGCTGGCAGCGGGCTCGCTGCCGACGCTGCGGGACGTGTTCGTGATCGGTGAGGCGCTGCCGCCGGAAACCGTGACGGCGTGGCGGTCTGTTTCGGATGCGTTGCTGCACAACCTGTACGGTCCGACCGAGGCCGCGGTGTCGGTGACCTACTGGCCCGCCCGCGAGACGGATATACGCACCGTGCCGATCGGCTTGCCGCAGTGGAACACCCAGGTGTTCGTGCTGGATTCGCGGCTGCGGCCGGTGCCCGCCGGGGTGGCCGGTGAGCTGTACCTGGCCGGTGATCAGCTGGCCCGCGGTTACGTCGCGCGGCCGGATCTGACCTCGGATCGCTTCGTGGCCAACCCGTTCGCACCCGGTGCGCGGATGTACCGCACCGGCGACCTGGTGGTCTGGCGCGAACCGGCGGGTGCGGATCATCGCCTCGAATACCTGGGGCGCACCGACTTCCAGGTGAAGTTCCGCGGTCAGCGGATCGAGCTCGGCGAGATCGAAACGGCGCTGCTCGCCCACGCCGCGGTGAGCCAGGCGGTGGCGCTGGTGGCCGCATCGGCACTGGGCGATCAGTTGGTCGCCTATGTGGTTCCCGCACCGGGTCAGTCGATCGACCAGCGGGCACTGCTGGCGGAGGTCTCGGATGTGCTTCCGGCCTACATGGTTCCGGCGGCCATCGTGGTGCTCGACGCCTTCCCGCTGAATTCGAGCGGCAAGCTCGACCGCAAGGCGCTGCCCGAACCGACCTTCACCACGCGCGAATTCCGCGCTCCGGCAACGCCGGTGGAGGAGATCGTGGCCGGCGTCTTCAGTGATGTGCTCGGTATCGAGCGCGTCGGCGCCGACGACGACTTCTTCGCACTCGGCGGTAACTCGCTGGTCGCCACCCAGGTGGTCGGGCGCCTGAGCGCCGCGATCGGTGGGCGGGTGCCGGTGCGCGCGCTGTTCGAGGCGCCGACTGTGGCGGCCCTGGCGGTGAAGCTGGAGCAGCTGTCCGGTGTGGGCGAGCGGCGGCCGCTGGTCGCCGGTCCGCGACCGGATCCGGTGCCGTTGTCGCTGGCGCAGCAGCGGATGTGGTTCCTGAACCGCTTCGACACCGAGTCGGCGGCCTACAACCTGCCCATCGCGGTCCGGTTGACCGGTGCGCTGGATGTCGACGCGCTGCGGGCGGCCATGGCGGATCTGGTCGGCAGGCACGAGATTCTGCGGACGGTGTACCCGGAGACCGCGGGCGCCCCGGCGCAGGTGATTCTGCCGGTGGCGCGGGCTGTTCCGGCACTGGAGCTGCGGCCGATCGCGGCCGCGGAGCTGGAATCCACGGTGATCGCGGTGATGGCGGCGCCGTTCGACGTCACCGCCGAGGTACCGGTCCGCATCGAGCTGTTCCAGGTGACCGACGCCCCCGCCGAGGCCAACGAGTTCGTGCTGGTGCTCGTGGTGCACCACATCGCCGGTGACGGTTCGTCGATGGGCCCGCTGACCCGGGATCTGATGACGGCGTACGCGGCCCGCTCGGTCGGCGAGTCGCCCACGTGGGCGCCGCTGCCGGTGCAGTACGCGGACTACTCGATCTGGCAGCGCGAGCTGCTCGGCAGCGAGGACGACCCGGAGTCGTTGGCGGCCAAGCAGATCGCCTACTGGCAGTCGGCATTGGCGGATGTGCCGGATCAGCTGGATCTGCCGTCGGATCGCCCGCGTCCCGCCGTGCAGTCCTTTACGGGCGGCAAGGTCGAGCTGAGCATCGACGCCGAAACGCACCGTGCGCTGGTCGGTCTGGCCAGGGCCGAGGGCGCGACGCTGTTCATGGTGGTGCACACCGCGTTCGCGGTAATGCTCTCGCGGCTCTCCGGAACCGATGACATCGCGATCGGCACACCGATGGCAGGCCGCGGTGAGGCCGTGCTCGACGACCTGATCGGCATGTTCGTCAACACCCTGGTGTTCCGTACCCAACTGGAGCGCGGCGAAGCGTTCACGGATCTGCTCGGGCGCCAGCGCGAAACGGATATCCAGGCGTTCGCGCATGCGGATGTGCCGTTCGAGCGGTTGGTCGAGGTGCTGAACCCGGTGCGGTCGCAGGCGCGCCATCCGCTGTTCCAGGTGGGTCTGTCGTTCCAGAACCTGGCGCGGACCACGCTGGAACTGCCCGGGCTCACGGTGGCCGGATTCGATATCGACACCCAGCTGTCGCAGTTCGATCTGCATCTGATCGTGGCGGACAGCTACGACGAGGACGGAACTCCGTCGGGTATCGGCGGGTACTTCACCTACGCCACCGATCTGTTCGATCCCGATACCGTCCGTGGCTTCGCCGATCGCTTCGCACGTGTGCTCGCGGAGATCATCGCGGCGCCGCGCTCGGCTGTCGGCGATCTCGAGATCATGGCCGCGGACGAACGCCGCGAACTGGTCTCCGGCTGGAATGCGACAGCGCACCAGGTGGATGCCTCCGCGACGCTGGCCTCGCTGCTGGATCGGACCGTGGCGGCCACACCGGACACGGTGGCGCTGGTCGGCGACGACGGCACCGCCGTTACCTACGGCGAGCTCGGCTCCCGGGTGAATCGTCTTGCGCGGCACCTGATTTCGCTGGGTGTCGGACCGGAGGCAAGGGTGGCGCTCGCGCTGCGCCGCTCGGTGGACCTGGTGGTCGCGATGTACGCGGTGACCCAGGCCGGTGGCGCGTACGTGCCGCTGGATCCGGATCAGGCGGGTGAGCGGACCGACTACATTCTCGAGACCGCTCGGCCGCTGTGTGTGGTGACCAACGCCGACACCGATTTCCAGACCTCGGTGACCGACGTCGTTCGGATGGACGCACACGCGGACCTCACGGACGCGCCGATCGCCGACGCGGAGCGGATCGCGCCACTGCGCCCGGCGAATACGGCGTACGTGATCTTCACGTCGGGTTCGACCGGACGCCCCAAGGGTGTCGCGGTGCCGCATGCGGCGATCGTCAACCAGTTGCTGTGGAAGACAGCCGAATTCGGTCTCGGCACCGAGGATGCGGTGCTGCTGAAGACGGCCGCGACCTTCGACCTCTCGGTGTGGGAGTTCTGGTCGGCGGCGGTTTCCGGTGGCCGGATGGTCATCGCGTCCGCCGACGGACATCGCGATCCGGCCTACCTGAACACGCTGATGCGCGATACCGCCGTCACCACCCTGCATGTGGTGCCGTCGATGTTGGACGCCCTGCTGATCGAATCGGACGGACAGCTGCCCGAGTCGTTGCGCCGGGTGCTCGCCATCGGTGAGGCGCTGCCCGCCGCGACGGCACAGCGGTTCCGCGAGTCGAACGCGGCCGGCCTGTTCAACCTCTACGGTCCGACCGAGGCCGCGGTCTCGATCACCAACCACGAGGTGACCGA
This sequence comes from Nocardia sp. NPDC049526, assembly GCF_044465765.1. NCBI lineage: Bacteria > Bacillati > Actinomycetota > Actinomycetes > Mycobacteriales > Nocardiaceae > Nocardia > Nocardia sp. NPDC049526. The sequence continues at coordinate 513,500 of NZ_JBITMA010000008.1, forward strand.
TGCCGACACCGTCTCGGTGTCGATCGGTGCCCCGGAGTGGAACAGCCGTGTCTACGTGCTGGATTCGCGGTTGCGTCCGGTGCCGGTGGGTGTTTCGGGTGAGTTGTACCTGGCCGGCGCGCAATTGGCGCGCGGCTACTTCGGACGGGTCGATCTGACCGCGGAGCGGTTCGTGGCCGATCCGTTCGAATCCGGCGCTCGGATGTACCGCACCGGTGACCTGGTGGCCTGGAATGCGGCCGGTGAGCTGGAGTATCGCGGTCGCACCGACTTCCAGGTGAAGATCCGCGGTTTCCGCATCGAACTCGGCGAGATCGAGGCGGCGCTGCTGCGGCAGACCTCGATCAGCTCGGCCGCGGTGCTCGCGCATACCGATCCGGCACTGGGTGACCGCCTGGTCGCCTATGTGGTCCCGACCACCGGCGAACTCGACAAGAGCGCGGTGCAGTCGGCGTTGGCCGCGGAGCTGCCGTCGTACATGGTGCCGAGCGCGTTCCTGGCGCTGGACGCCCTGCCGCTCAATGCGAACGGCAAACTAGATCGAAACGCCTTGCCGCAGCCCACCTTCGAACATGCCGCCTTCCGCGCGCCGGTCTCCCCGGTCGAGCAGATCGTGGCCGGTGTGTTCGCCGATGTGCTCGGTATCGAACGGATCGGCGCCGACGACGACTTCTTCGCACTCGGCGGCAACAGCATCCTGTCGATCCAGCTGGTATCGCGGGCGAAGGCACAGGGCGTGGTGTTCTCCGTGCGCGATGTCTTCGACCAGCGCAGCGTCGCCGGACTCGCCGCGATCGCGACCTCGGCCGCGGATCTGCGGCAGGCGACCATGGCCGAGCTGCCCGGCGGTGGGATCGGCGAGATCCCGTTGCCGCCCGGCATCGCGGCGGTGCTCGCGAACGGCACGGCGTACCAGCGCTTCTCCTATGAGGCGGCGGTGGCACTGCCGAGCGACCTCGACGGGGATCGGCTGCGTGCGGCGATCGCCGCCCTGGTCGACCGGCACGATGCGCTGCGCACTCGCCTGCGCCGGGTCGACGAGGTCTGGGAATTCGAAGCGCTCGAGCGCGGTGCCATCGATATCGATGCACTGGTGCACGAGGTCGCCTTCGATACCGCCCTCGACGACGACTACGGCTATGACGAGCTCATGCGGCTCGCCGACAACGAACGCGGGGCCGCCGCGGATCGCCTCGATCCGGCCAACGGTGTGATGGCGCAGTTCGTGCGCTGCACCGCCGACCGGCTCGACGGCGGCAACTTCATGCTCGTCGTGGTGCACGGCTTCGCGGCCGATCCGAAGTCTCTCGACATCCTGACCGGCGATCTGCTCGATCTGATCGCCGACGACCAGGTCGCCCTGCCGGAGGTCGGTACCTCGGTGCGGCGTTGGGCCTACGGCCTGACCGAGCAGGCGAGCGGCCGCGCCGCCGAACTGCCGTTCTGGCAGGAGGTTTCGGCCACACCCGATCCGCTGCTCGGCGCGCGGGCCTTCGATCCGGCGCTGGATACCGTCGCCACGACGCGACGGGTCCGCATCGAGGTGCCGACGGAGATCTCCGAGTTCCTGCTCACCACGGTTCCCGCGCGGTTCCACGGCGGCGTGCCGGACGGGCTGCTGTCGGCATTGGCCATGGCGCTGGTGCGCTGGCGCGGTGCAGAGCACGGTTCGGATGTGCTGATCCGGCTCGACGGGGACGGTCGGGTGGCGGTCGACGGTGCCGAATTGTCGCGCACGGTGGGTGCTTTCACCGCCGTCTATCCGGCCCGGCTCGCGCTGAGCGGGATCGATCTGGCCGAGGCGTTCGACGGCGGCGCCGCCGCGGGCTCGATCATCAAGTCGGTGAAGGAACAGTTGCTCGCGGTGCCGGATCAGGGCGTCGGCCACGGGCTGCTGAATCTGCCACTCGCGGGTCAGGTCGGCTTCCGGTACCAGGAAGCGGCGATCAAGACCGAGCGCGATGCCACCATGCCCGCGAACGGTGCGCTCGATATCGCCGTCACCGTCGGCGACGAGGACGATGGTCCGCGGCTGCTGGCCACCTTCGAGTTCCCGGTCGGGCTGCTGTCCCCGGAGCGGGTGCAGGAGTTGGCGGAGCTGTGGGTTGCCGCGCTGACCGCGCTGGCGAAGCACGCGCAGCGGCCGGATGCCGGCGGTCATACGCCGTCGGATCTGCCGCTGGTGCAGGTCGGCCAGGCCGATATCGATCTGTGGGAACAGACCTACCCTGGCCTCGACGATGTCTGGCCGGTCTCGCCGCTGCAGTCCGGTCTGCTCTTCCACGCGCTGATGACCACGGCCACCGTGGACGTCTACACCATGCAGGCTGTGGTGCAGCTGGCCGGAGCGGTCGATGTGGAGCGGTTGCACGCGGCCGCGCAGGCGATCCTGGATCGATACCCGAACCTGCGCACCGCATTCGTCACCGACTCCACCGGTCAGGTCCGCCAGGTCGTGCTCGATCGGATCGAAGTGCCTTGGCGCATCGAGGATCTCACCGATGTGCCGGAGGCGGAGCGGGCCGACGAACTGCGTCGCCGGATCGATGCCGACCATGCGGACCGCTTCGATATGTCCGCCCCACCGCTGGTGCGCTACACGCTGTTGCGCACCGCGGCCGAGGAATGGACGCTGGCGATCACCACGCACCACGTGCTGATCGACGGCTGGTCGATGCCGCTGCTGATGCGGGATCTGCTGGTGCTCTACGCGACGCGTGGCGATCAGTCGGCACTGCCGCAGGTCTCCTCCTACCGCGACTTCCTGGACTGGCTCGCCACTCGCGATCAGGACGCGTCGTTGCGGGTCTGGGCCGATGCCTTCGACGGTGCGACCGAACCGACCGAATTGGCGCCGCCTGCGCGGAGGGCCGAGACCTACGAGACCGCCAAACTGATCACCGAGATCGACGCCGACCGCACCCGTCAGCTGACCAAGCACTGCGCCGAACTCGGCATCACGGTCAACACCCTGGTGCAGGCGGCCTGGGGCATCCTGCTCGGCAGGCTCACCGGCCGCGCCGATGTGGTCTTCGGGGCCACGGTGTCGGGTCGGCCCGCCGAGCTGACCGGCGTGGAGTCGATGGTCGGTCTGTTCATCAATACGCTCCCGGTCCGGGTGCGCATCGATGACCGCGCGACCATCGACGATCAGCTCGAGCGGTTGCAGCGCGACCAGACCGAGCTGCTCGACCATCACTACGTCGGCCTGTCCGATATCCAGCGGGCCGCCGGAATCGCCTCGCACTTCGACACCCTGCTGGTGTTCGAGTCCTACCCGATCGATCGGGAGGCGATCGCCGCGGCGAGTTCGATCGACGGCATGTCGGTGACCGGTGTCGGCATGGAAAGTGCGACGCACTATCCGCTCACCCTGCAGGTGACCGCGGAGTCCACCCTCGAATTCACCTTCGAGTACCTGCTCAGCCGGTTCACCGCCGAAGAGGTGGAAACCTTGTCCACCAGGCTGCTCCGGGTGCTGGACGCTCTGCTCGGTGATCCGGCCGGACTGGTCGGCGATATCGATATCCTCGATGCCGGTGAGCGGGCCCGCCTGCTCGTCGAATCCGGTATCGCGGCAACGGCTCCCGCACCGGAACCGGTGGGCCGGGTCGGTGCGCGTACGGTGTCGAGGGTGCTCGCCGAGGTGGTCGAGGCCGATCCCGAGGCGCCCGCGCTGCTGGTGGACGGCGACGAAATCGCCTACCACGTCCTGGATCGCCGTTCCTCGCAGCTGGCCCGGGTGCTCATCGCGCACGGTGCCGGACCCGGCGATGTGGTGGCCCTTGCGCTGCCACGTTCGGTGGATGCGGTGGTCGCGGTCTGGGCCATCCAGAAGGCCGGTGCCGCCTGCCTGTTCGCCGGCGATCTGTCCGCCGCCGAAATGGCCACCGCCGGAGCCGGTTTCGGTATCACGCTGGAACCGACCGACGGCCCGATCAACTGGCTGGTCCCGAGCGACCCGACGGTCCAGGCCGAACTGGCCGCCGCCCCATCGCACCCGGTCTCCTACGCCGATCGGGTCCGCCCGCTCGCCGAGGAACACCCGGCCTTCGTGGTCCTCACGGCCGACGGCACCGTACGCGCCTTCAGCCAGACCGAGGCGCTCGAACAGGCCGAGCAGGTCCGCTCGGAGTACGACATCGATTACGAGTCGACGACCTTCACCACCGCCGTCTCGGGTCGAGCCGCTGTCCTGGAGTCCATGGCAGCAGCCGTTGCCGGTGCGTTGTCCGTGCTGCCCGGTGCGGACGACATCGCGGATGACCTGGCCGACGGCGAGGTCACCCACTGGTTCGTCACCGTCGGCGAGCCGACCGATGCGGCGGACGAGGACGTGCGAATCGTGATCGTCGAGTAACAGAGACCGCCCAGGCGGTATACGAAGGTAAGAGCCCCGCACCTCGAAAGATGAAGGTGCGGGGCTCTTATCTTTCCGGTCCTACTACCGACCGGCCCCGTCTCGATGCTGTTCGGCGTGGTGCCCTCGGATGCCGAATGGCTCACTCCTGCAACCAACTTCGTCATGTTCGATGAACGCATGGTGATGGTTGAAGCGATCACAGCAGAGCTGACGGTCACTCAGCCCCGAGAGATTGCGTTGTACGCCCGCGCGTTCGAAACACTTCAGGGCAGGCTGTGACCGGCAAGGATGCTCGGGCGTTGGTCGGGACCGCGCTCAGCCGCTGGCGTAGCAAGCCCTAGATTTCGCTAGGTTGTCCGGCTCTTGAATACCGCTGCGGATGCCATAGACAACAAAGGCCGACAAACCACAATGCGATAGCCGTTGCCTGGCTGGGCAACGGCTATCACTCGTTTGCGGATCAGGCCGTGGTCGAGACCCGGTTGAACATGCGTCCGGCCATATCCGCGCCCACGATACGGCCGGTTTCGTCGCGGGTGAAGAAACCGCGCTGGCCTTGTAGGCCGCCACCGGTGACGATGTATTCGTCGCGGTAGCCGGGCAGCAGGCCGAGACCGGCTGCTGGAAGGTCCGGGGGCAGTTCGATTTCCGATGCTGCGCGGACCTCAGGTTTGATCCCGCAAGCGACCGTCAGGCCCGTCTCATCGGTGCCGATGGTGAGTGTCATGGCGTCGATTTCATAGTCGCCGATGATCTCCTCGGCCCGTGCCGGATCGAAGGGGAGCGGTTCGGGATCCTGATCGATCAGCCCGAGGTAGTGCTCCAGCGCCCACCGCACCACGGCCTGGTTGAACTGGATGCCGTCGTCCGGGCCCGCGTTGGACATGACGGTGATGGCGAAATTCCGCTCCGGCACGATGACGAGTTCGGCGAATTGGCCGTTGGAGGAGCCGCCGTGGCCGACGATTCGCACACCGTTCACATCGCGCAGGAACCAGCAGATGCCGAAGGCGTCGCCGAGCGAGCTGCCCTGCAACTCGACGGTCTGCTCCTTCATCCGCGCCAGCATCTCGGCGGGCATTACCCGTTCACCGCTTTCGGCCCGGCCGTCGCCGAGTTGGAAGCGCGCCCAGAGCAATTGGTCGGCCACCGAAGATACGATGCCGCCGCCCGGATTGTTGGCCCGCGTGTCCTTCCACTCGCGTGCGACTGTCAGCGCGCCGTCCGGACCGCGATTGTGTCCGACGGCGAAGCGCCGAGTCATGATCTCGCTCAACAGATAACGACTGCGCGACAGCCCGATCGGGTCGAGCAGCAACTGCGCGACCGCCTTCTCGAAGGTCAGCCCGGTCACCTTTTCGATGACCCGCCCGAGCAGGTTGTACCCCGCCTGCGAATAGGACGCGCGAGCGCCGACCGGCCCGATCTGATCCAACTCGTCCAGTCGCGCCACATACCCGGCCAGCGCGTCGTCCCCGTCCCCGGTCTCGACAATCAGCCGAATCCCCAGCCCCGCAGTGTGATTGAGCAGATTGAGCACCGTCATCTCCGCCGCGGTCGCCGCATCGCCGAGCACCAGCTCCGGCACATACCGCCGCACCGGCGCATCCAGCTCGACCTTGCCCTCCGCGACCAGCCGCATCACCGCCGTCGCGGTAAATGTCTTACTCACCGACCCCAATACGAACATCGTGTCCCGATCCACCGGCACCGGATTCTCGATACTCGTCACCCCATGCGCCGCAAATACCTCCCGCCCATCGACCCGAACCCCCACCGCAGCCCCTGGCACCCCGAACTTCGCCGCCATCTCCGCCACGAATTCTCCCAGTACAACCTCAGACATCGTCCAACCCTTTCCGTCCTGTCCGCCACTCCGGGGAGATCCCCGTGCGGCCTGTCAGAACCATGCCCACCCCCGCTGACACGCCGCTGACATGGACTGCTCGGGCTAGACTCGGACGGACTGAGCGGACATCGTGCGCTCCCATTTCGACGAGGTTGGAGGTGGTTCCAATGGCAGTGCCCGCTCCTCGGTCCGACCATTGGACGGCCGCGGACCTCGATCACATTCCCGAAGACGGATTACGGTACGAGGTGCTGAATGGCCAGCTCGTCGTGAACGCTGCGCCCAAGCCACGGCATCAGTGGCTGATCAAATGGCTTATGCGCGCTCTCGACGACGTATTGCCGCCTGGATACGTGGTGTTGGAAGGCGTCGGCGTACTGATCGGCGACGACGAGCCCATTCCCGACGTGATGGTGGCGATTGGCCCGATCGACTGGGACGACCGCGGCGTCCCTGTCGAACAGGTGAAACTGGTCGTCGAAGTCGTCTCCAAATCGACGACGCTGCAGGACCGCATGGTCAAGCCCGTGCTCTATGCCGCAGCCGGAATCCCAAACTACTGGCGCGTCGAGATCAACCCGTTCAAAGGCCAGCTTCCCGACGAAAAGTTGCCGGTCCTTTTCGCACACGCCCTCGGTGCGGATGATACCTACGAGCGGACATACCGGGTGGCGGCCGGGGATACCGCCACCCTGCGCAGTCCCTTCGAATTCACCGTGGATCCGGCCTCACTGATGCCCTGAGCCGGACTTATCGCGGGCGGGCACGAACGCTAGGAGCTCGTCGACGGTCCATTGGTCGTCGGCATGTGCACCGAGTTTGCTCGCGAGTACGCGACCGTCGGGCGCGATCAGGAAGTCGCCGGGTAGGCCGAGGCGGCCGCCTTCGGGTTCCGCTGGGGGAGCGGGCTTTTCCTTGCGGAGGACGGCCATGGTCGCGGTGGTGACGCCGCGGATTATGGTGGGCCAGGCACGGGGGTCGAGGAGGGCGCGGCGTTTGGTTTCGATGCCGAATTCGCGGTAGAGGGTTCGGGTCGGGTCGGCGATCAGGTCGAATGGGAGGTCGCCTTCATATTTGCGCAATTCGGCTGCGCTGGAATGGAATACGACGACCTCGCGGATATCGGCGGCGAGGATGTCGGCGTGCCGGACCGCGAACGAGCGCAGGTGCAGGTTGCAGATCGGGCAGCCGGCGAAGCGGCGGAATTGCAGGTGGATCAGGCAATCCTGGTCCGGAATCCGAATTGTGCTTTCGGCGATGGTGACCAGCTCCCGGGCGGGCACCGTGGTCGGCAATGGCATGGAAACTCCCTTCGTAGGTGTACGACGTACGCCTACGTCAAGTATGCGCGTACCTTGTACGCTGTCAACCCGTGCCCCGCCCTCGCTCGCTGACCAGCCCCGCCATCGCGGCCGCCGCCGTCGCGGTGCTCGACCGCGACGGTCTGTCCGGCCTCACCATGCGCGCGGTCGCGAAGGAACTCCGCATCGCCACCATGGGGCTCTACCGCTACGTCGCCGACCGCGACGAACTCGAGGTGCTGGTCGTCGACCATCTCCTGGCCGATATCGACCTCACGCCACCGACCGACCCGGACTGGCGCGACCGCATCGCCGCCCTGCTGGACCGCATGCGCACGACGGTATCCGCCCACCCGGCCACGGTCCCGCTGGTAGTGCGCCACCGCCAGTCCGCCCCCAACAGCCTGCGCTGGATCGAGGCGATGCTGACCGTCCTCACCGATGCGGGCTTCGCCGGAATCGGCCGAGTCCTGGCTCAACGCACCCTGATGGCCTTCCTGCTCGGCCATCTCCAGAACGAGCACTACGGCCCACTCGCCGGCGCGGGCACCGCCGCGATGACCCGACTCGCCCCGGCCGACTATCCGGTACTCGTCGAAACCGCCACCGACGCCCGAAATGTCGATGCCGAGACGGAATTCCGCCTCGGCATCGAAATCGTCCTGCGCGGCCTGGCCCCCTGACTAGCCGGTAAGCCCTGGGATCGCCATGGTCTCACCCATGATGCGGTGACCCGCATCGTTCAAATGCAGACCGTCGCCGCTGTCCAGATCGGGTCGGATGAAGTCGGGATCATTCGGATCCTCGACGGCAGCAGCCACGTCGAACACGGCATCGAAAACGGTTGCGGTGCGCAGCCATTCGTTGACATCACGGCGAACCGCCCGGCCCTCGGCGACATTGAGGTCCGGATAGATGACACCGGCGAAGGGGCCAATGGTGTTGGCGTACACCGCAAGTCCCGCCGCACGCGCACGTCCGGCCAATTCTATGAAACCGGCAATGAGCGCCTCGGCCGATGACGTGCTGTTGTCGAGGATCAGATCGTTGATACCGAAGTTCAGGACGACATGGGTCACGCCGGGAACGTCGAGCACATCTCGGTCGAAACGGGCCAGCCCGTGTTCGCCGATCTGGTCGGTCAGCAAGCGGGTCCCGCCGATGCCCTGATTGAGAACCCAACCACTGGTGAGACGTTCGTTGAGGACGTCGACGGAACGATGGTTCGCGCCGGGTGTGGACCCGACGCCTTCGAACCAGGAGTCGCCGAACGCGACAACGATCGGGCCATTCGTCGAGGTGAGCACGTCGACGCCGGTCACATAGAAGCGCGAAGTAGTCTCCTCGGCTTCGGTTAGCGCGAGTGCGGCGACCTGATCACCGGCGGCCACAAAACTGGATTCCATCGGCAGGTGTGAAAAGGGCGCCAGGCCAGTCTCTTTCGGCAGGTAGATGCTCAGCACAAGATCGGTGCCCGCCGTCGCCGCGAAATCGACTGGGTCGCTGACGATATCGGCCCCCGCCGGAATGATCGCTTGCGCGTTGCCGTCGAATCGCAGCTCGGTATCGGTCTCCGCGACGATATCGGCCCCGGACTTGCGCACCGCGATCCGTGCCGCGCCGATGGTCACCGGCGTCGCGCCATAGCGGTTCGTCAGCCGCACCCGCAGCTGCTCGCCGCCCCCGACCAGGTGCAGCACCTGACGCACCGTCTCATCGGCGAAGCTGCGCGGCTCGGCCAAACGGATCCGCTCGGTGGGGTCGACCAGCGTGGAACGGAAGCCCGCGACCCAGCGCGAAGAGGTAGTCATCGTAATCTCCATTTAGTTGCGGTGAGGAATATTGCGATGACAACAATCTAGCGCATATGTTCCGCATGTCAACTATCCCCGTCGCAACTATCTCGGCTAAGCTCGCTCCCGTGGACGCAGAACTCTTCGACGATCCCAGGCTCACCACCATGGGCCTGCTCTACGAGGCGTACGACGGCCTGACCCGGAAGTTGGAACCGACCTGGAAGAAACACGGTCTGTCCGGCCTGGACGTCAACGCACTCATGCGTCTGAGCCGGTCACCGGAGCGCCGCCTGCGCATGACCGATCTCGCCGCCCAGACCAACCTGTCCACCAGCGGCGTCACCCGACTGGTCGACCGCCTGCAGCGCAACGGCTTCGTGCGCCGCGAACTCGACTCGGTCGACCGCCGCAGCTCCTACGCCGTCCTCACCGCCGCCGGTGCGACCCGCTTGGCCCGCGTACTCCCCGACTACCTCGAGGTCATCGAGCGCTGGTTCACCGGCCTGCTGCCCCCCGACCAACTCGACGCCTTCGTCGCCGGTCTGCGCACCATTCGCGATCAGGTGAGCCCGGATGCCACTGCGCGCGAAGCCGACTAGAACACCCGACGGTCAGCCGGTCGAGGACGGATTCGCGGCCTTCGGCCTGGTGTGGGGTCGGCGGCCGAATCCATGACCGTCGCGAAGGTCGCTGGACTCGCCGTATCCGAGGCCGTCGCCGTGACCGCCTGGTCGATCGGGCCGGTTCCGGCATGTCGCGGCCGGAGCAGGCTCACAATCAATGGCAGCGGGACGGTGGCAATACAGAGGTGAGCGCCATGAGTGAGCCGAGACGGACTACTCAGGAACAGCGGGAAGCGTTCTGGCAGAGCTGCGGCTGGTCACCTGGTCTGCCGGAGGCCGAACGACGCCATATCGAGGAACTCTGGGATGACGAGTCCATCGATATGGCGGAGCTCTTCGGCTGGTAATGCGTGATCAGGCGGTGAGTTCACCTGCCTGCCGCCAGGAGTCGCGTTCGGCGGCAAAGGCTTCGGCCTGGACCGCGCGGAATTCGTCGATGGGTTCGGCATTGTCGGCCAGGAACTTCCGATAGTCGGCGAGCGCGAACTCACCGTCCTCGGCCCGCACCTGGATCTTGCCCGCCGCGAAATCGGCGCGCAGGTCGAGGAGTTCATCGGCCTCGACCGGATACCAGTGGATCCGATCGAAATAGCGCAGCAACCAGGGGGATTCATCGCTCACGATACCGGGGTGACGGTGGTTCCAGACTTGGGTGGTGCGGCCCACGAATTGGTAGCCGCCGGGTCCTTCCATCCCGTAGATGCACAGGTACGCGCCGCCGATGCCGACGGCATTCTCAGGGGTCCAGGTGCGGGCCGGGTTGTACTTCGTGGTGACCAGCCGGTGGCGTGGGTCGGTCGGGGTGGCGACCGGTGCGCCGAGATAGACGTCGCCGAGACCGAGGACCAGATATTCGGCCCCGAAGACGGTGTCGTAGACCTCCTGTACCGAAGCCAATCCGTTCATGCGCCGGATGAATTCGATATTCCACGGGCACCAAGGCGCGTCCGCGCGCACACCGTGCATATAGCGGGTGATCGCCTCCCGCGTGGCTGGATCGTCCCAGGACAGCGGTAGGTGCACGGTGCGGCTCGGCACCACGAGCCGGTCGGAGGCGGGGATGTGCTGTTCGGCCTCGGTCAGCAGATCGAGCAGCGCGGAGACCGGCATGACCGCCGGATCGACTCGGATCTGCAGCGAACGGACACCGGGCGTCAGCTCCGTCACACCGTGCACACCGACCTCGAGCAGGTGCTGGTGCAAGGCGTGCACGCGGGCGCGTAGCCCGAGATCCAGTGTCATGGCGCCGTATTCGACGAGTACGCCGTCATCGCCCTGACGGCGGTAGGTCACCCCGGTCTCGTCGTCGACATCGGTGCGGCGCAGCACACCGTCATCGCCGTCGCCGCCGGGGGAGAGCACCGTGGGCCAGGCGGCGCGCCGGGCCGGACCGAGTTCGCGAACCGAGGCGGCGCGAGCGCTGCGGATCGGGACGAAGCGCACGGCATCGCCGGGTGCGAGCTGGCCGAGTTTCCATCGGTCGGCGGCGACCACCGTCACCGGGCAGACGAAGCCGCCGAGGCTGGGTCCATCGGGGCCGAGCAGGATCGGCGTATCGCCGGTGAAGTCCAGCGCCCCGACCGAATACGGGGTGTCGTGGATATTGGACGGGTGCAGTCCGGCTTCGCCGCCATCGGTTCTGGCCCATTCGGGTTTGGGGCCGATCAATCGGACTCCGGTGCGATCGGAATTGAAATGCACCTCGTAGTCGGTGCCGATAATTGTGTCGAAGTCGTTGCGGGTGAAGAACTCCGGTGCGCCGTGCGGTCCTTCGGTGACGGCCAATTCCCACCGCCGGGACAGGACCGGCTGCTCCTCCATCGGAACCGCGGTCGCGACCCGGCCATGGTGCGCGCCGAGTCGTAGCACCGCGCCTGAGCGCAACGAATTGCCATCGCTGCCGCCGAACTTTCCGAGCGTGAATGTGGCTGTGCTGCCCAAATATTCGGGCAATTCGATGCCGCCTGCGATCAGCACATAACAGCGCATCCCCGGACCACGCACAGCACCGATATCGAGCACCCCGCCCGCCGGGACCTCGACCGTGCGCCATTGCTGTACCGCAGTTCCGTCCACCCGGACATCGGTCGGCGCACCCGTGACGCACACCCAGGTCGCCGCCGAGAACTTCAAAGACGGTCCGCCGAGGGTGCATTCGAGCCCTGCCGCGCCCTCGTCGTTGCCGAGTACTCGGTTCCCGAGTCGGAAGGACAGATCATCCATGGGACCCGACGGTGGGACTCCGATATGCCAATACCCGACCCGCCCCGGCCAATCCTGCACCGTGGTCAGCATTCCCGGCCGCACCACTTCGGCGTGCGCCGCCACCTGCGAATCGAGGGCGTGCGTGCTGTCCATCGCTCCGGTCGGCATTACACCTTCGGCTCGTCCGATATCGTCGGCGGAACCGAATCCGGCGGTCCGTGCGATGCCTTGGGAGAGCCGGCTCGTCGCCGCTTCGGACTGCTCGGTCGCAGCGGTCGGCGTGGCCGCCGCTAGATCGGCCACGCTCATCGGGTCACCACCATCCGCACCGGCGTGGGATCGAAGCCGTTGCAGGGGTTATTGATCTGCGGGCAATTCGACACCAACACCAATGTGTCGATCTCGGCGCGCAGCGTGACCTTCTTTCCCGGAGCCGACAATCCGTCGACAATGCCGAGGGTGCCGTCGGCCTCGACCGGGACATTCATGAACCAGTTGATATTCGACACCAGATCGCGTTTGCCAAGGCCCCATTTCAGCGCCTCGGTGAGGAAGTTCTCCACACAGGCGTGCTGGTGGCGGGTGTGATGGCCGTAGCGCAGCGTATTCGACTCCTGGGAACAAGCGCCGGCGATGGTGTCGTGGTTGCCGACCTCATCGGCGAGCACGGTCATGAGTGCGGTGCCCGCATCGGTAAGCAGCACGCTGCCCGTGCCGAGGAAGATATTGCGCTGTGCGGTAATGGTGGCCTGCGCGCTGTAGCGGTCGGTGTGGTCGGCCGCCGAGTACAACAGGCAGTCCACCGCCTGATTGCCGTGCAGGTCGATGATTTCGAGTTGGTCGCCCGCGCGGACCACGGTCGACCATGGCGCGCAGGCGGGCACGGTTTCGTCGAGCACGATAATGCGGGTCGGTGCCGAGATCATGCCCCTACCTCCAGAGTCGCGGCCGTCCAGGCCTGTTCGGTGTTTTCCACGGCCCGCAGATACTCCGGATCGGAATTGTGCTGCACGGCAAGCCCTTCCGGTGCCGACCAGGCGACGATGTCGAGATCCGTGGCGGGCCGGTCGTCGAGCGGGTGTGCGGTGTCGGCGACGAGCAGCACCACTGGCAGATGGATGAGCAGGTCGACCGAGGAACCCGCGCCCGCACTACCGGTGGCGGTCAGCGCGCCATCGGATTCGACGCGGACGCCGCGGAAGAAGGACAGGGTCGGCCCGATATCGCGTGACTCGAGTCCCTGCTTGGCCCCCGCGAGCCGCAGTAGCGCACGGCTTTCGGGCGTCGGGCCGCACAGGGTGTCGTGTCGACCGGAGGTGTCGGCGACAACGGTGGCCAGCACCCGACCCTGATCCGAGAGCAGTGGATGTCCGGTACCCAGATACGCCTGCCACGGCACCTTGACGGTATCGGCGACATTGAGCCGCTCCCACGGTGCGTCGGCCCGCAGCAACAACACATGCGCGCATGCGGCACCGGCGGGATCGCGCAAGCGCAGCCTGGTCCCGCGACCGAGTACGACATTCGCGTATCCACCGGCCGGAATGCGTTGTGCGAAGGTGATCTTCGCCGCCGCGACGTCATCCGGTAGTTCAGGTCCGGCAATGGTTGTGGCGGCGGCTTGCGACCTCGCATGTGCGCGCGCTCCGGTAGTGGAGGCTGTGCTGGTCATCGTTGTCCCTAAGGTCGTAGTCGTCTGGGGTCGGTGCCCTGGACGCCCAGGGCGGTGGGGTGTAGGTGATCGTTGGTTGCAGTTGTTGTGGCTCGAAGGGAATGACTGTCCCGCGGTGCGCCACGTGGGCGGCTGGTGCGGCGGCGGTGGGCGCAAGCACCCACCGCCGCGCGTAGGGTCAGGCGAGTTGGGGGGCGGGTTCGAGACCTCCTGTGCTCGGCCCCGCGTTGACGATTCGATGCACAACAACGCCGACGGCCACCACGATCACCACGAAAAGCGGTGCGGCCCAGAGCATCCACCAGCCACCGCCGTTCGGCGTGTAGACCTCGGCGCGTGGCCAGGCAAGATTCACCGCCATCGCGACGCCCCAGACGACGGCGAGTGCGTTGATCGGAATTCCGAAGCGACCCAGGCTGAACAACCCGGCAGCACCGCTGTCCCAACCCTTGATCCGCCGTATCAGCAGCGGCACCGTGACCAGCAAATACGCCAGATAGAGCGTCACGATGCAGACGCTGGCCAGGGTGGCGAAGATCGCCGCATTGCCGAGATTGAGGACCAGCAGGCCGATACCGAGCACACCGATGATCACCGCGGGCAGCACCGGTGTGCCGAAGCGCGGATGCACCACGGCCAGGCGACGGGCGAAGGGAAGCTTGCCATCTCGTGCCATCGAGAACATCAGTCGCGAGCCTGCGGTCTGAATTGCCAAGGTGCACACCGTGATCGCCACCGCGACGCATCCGAGCAGCACCTTGCCCGCTGGGCTGTCCAGCTTCGAGGTGAGCACATAGGCCAGGCCCTCGGTGCCCAACGAACCGTCATCCAGACTCGGCGCCGCCATGAGCGCACCGAGCAGTAGCAGTCCACCGCCGAGAGCGGAGACCGAGAGCGCGGTCAGAATCGTGCGCGGCGCGACTTGCCGCGGGTTCTTGGTTTCCTCGGAAAGCTCTCCGGCGGAATCGAATCCGACCATGACATAGGCGGCCATCAGACCGGAGACGAGGAACGCTGCCCAATATGGCCCGGGTGCGGCCTGATCGGTCTGCAGCACCACGCCCGGCCCACGCTCGGTGTGGGTGAAGAACAGCGCGATGATCGCCAGCACGCCGATGATCTCCACGGTGACGCCGATCGAATTGATCCGCGCCATCAGGTCGATGCCGATCACATTGATCACCGTGGTGAGCACCAGCAGGATGCTGCCGAGCAGTACCGCATTGGTGGCGCCGGAGGTCGAGGTAAGTGCGGTGTCGTCGCCGACGATCTGGAAGCCGCTCCAGATCGATGGCAGCACCACCTGTAGTGCGATTGCCGCAGCGGCGGCCGTGACGATCTGCGCGATGATCATCATCCATCCGGCGAACCAGCCGACGACCTCGCCGCCGAGCCGTCGCGACCACTGGTAGATACAGCCCGAAATCGGGTAGCGCGCTGCCAGTTCGGCGAAGTTCAGCGCGACCAGGAACTGTCCGACGAACACGATCGGCCAGGTCCAGAAGAATGCGGCACCGCCGAACGAATAGCCGAAGCCGAAGAACTGGAAGATCGTGGTGAGGATCGAGACGAAGGAGAATCCGGCCGCGAATGAGGCATAGCGGCCGAGTTTGCGGTGTAGCACCGGCTGATAGCCGAAGCCGGCCAGGTCGGCATTGTCCTGGCTGGCGGACGGCGGGAGGACGGGGGCGGGGGAATCGACTCTGGTGGCCATGGGGGTTCCCTAAGTTTGTAGGTGTCTGGGGTTGGTGCCCTGGATGCCCAGGGCGGTGGGGTGTAGCTGATGGGGTTTTGTCTCTGTTGAGGCTCCGAAGG